>NZ_JBWKOV010000008.1:0-207407 GCF_059416265.1 Arcicella sp. GW821-FHT09D11
GTGAGTTGTGAGTTGTGAGTTGTGAGTTGTGAGTTGTGAGTTGTGAGTTGTGAGTTGTGAGTTGTGAGTTGTGAGTTAAGGAAAATTAGAATCTTGTATAGATAGTTCCTTAAAAATTCATATTTTTCGAAAAAACCTAAAAAAATTTAATCACTCAATCGCTAACTCACTAACTCACAATTAAACACCTAACTCTTCCAGTATTTCTTCAAATTATAGCTAAACGTAAGCATAAAGAATTGTTGCAGAACATTCGATTGTGCATCTTCAATATACGTCGTTGTAATATTTCTTTGGATACTTGTGTTCAATTTCAATAAATCAAATACAGACAAGCGAATTTCGCCTTGTTGCTTTTCGAATAATTTCTTCGCTACAGCCATGTTCCAGAGGGTATAAGACTGATTAAACGATGAAGAAAGTCCAGAGTTTGAATAATAAGTAGCATCTGTATTAAATACAAGACCTTTCCAGAAAATAACATTCAAACGTACTTTCAAGTTTTGATTAAAATAATTATTATTCAAACTTGAAGAAACTGTATTCTGAACATAGCTAATATTTGAATTTGACGAAATCGTAAAGTCAACATTTGGACTAATATTACTACTCACTACCAAGCCGAAGGCATATCGCTGAGAATCGCTATAATTTAAAACATTATTGATTAAACCCGGTGTACGCGATAAACTAGCGGTAAGGTTGGTATTAATGTTTAATTTAATAGCCTTCACTGGGAAACCATAAGACATAAACCCTCTTAAAGAATACTGACCATCTAAATTGACTGGTCGTGATAATTGAGAACCTGCTTTCAATATAATGTCTCTACTGATTACGGTATCTCTGGCTGCAATAAAGCTACTGTTAGTAATATTTCCCATCACAAAATTAGCACTCATCAAAGTAACAAAGTTTGAGAAAGTAGTTGGGCTAGTTGCTGTATAACGCAATGAAAGTTGGTGTTGATATTCCTGCGTAAGGGCTGAATTACCTGTTGACAATTTCAATGGGTTGTTATTATTTACTACCTCTTGCAATTGGCTAATACTTGGCTGTTGCGTTTGTGTCTGGTAATTAAAACGGATAGATTTAGCATTGCCACTAATATTATAACGCATCGAGAATGAAGGCAAAATATTATTAAAGCTTTTATCTAGGTTATACACTTTAGGGAATATTTGCTCATTCATTAAATGGGCATTTTGATAACGTACTTCTGCTGAAATATTCATCGTTCTTGAAAACTGACGAAACCCTGTTCCAATTTTATAATTGTAATAGTCACTATTGAAAACGTTACTCAAAAGTGTATCTAAACGACTATACGTTTGCTCTGCATCCGAGAAATTGTAAGCATATTTTTCAGATTGGTTTTCGTTATATCCAAAACTTGTACTCAAGAAAACAGCACTTTGTTTACTGATAGGTTCTGAATAATACAAACTTGACGATAATCCAAAACCATTAGCATCAGTATGAGAACGCTGATTTAGAATTCTGGCTGATGGATTAGTACCATAAAAATTATTAACTGATCTCAATGAACCGTCAGCGTTTCTATCATTATACGTAGTAGTAACATTGAAAGTCAAAGAACGACCCATTTTGGCAAATCGGTGTCTAAATAAAATGTTATTTGAGAAATTGATAGCATGATTATTACTAGCATTTTTATTAGTAACATCATTCAATTTAGTAGTATTAAAATTGGTTACCCCATCATACCCAGAGTTAGCATCAGTAGTCTGAAAACTTAGGTTGGGAGTCATCACCAATGAATTGTTATCATCTATTTTATATTCTAATCTAAAATAGGCACGATGGTTCAAACTGTTTGAACTTGAACTACTGTTTTCGCTGTAGGTTTGTCCTGTATTTGAACTTTGAATATACTGTTGGTAGGTTTTCTCAACAATTGAATTACTCGCTTGATTTAAGAAATAACTTCCTTGCAACTTTAGTTTGGTTCCCCATTCGTTAGAATAATTCAGACCAAAGGCATTTGTTGAATTATAACCGGGCTGATTATTGACTAAGAAATTACCAGAATTATCACCGCCGCCGCCAGCACCTCCACCGCCACCACGGTTTCCACCTCCGCCACCACCACCGCCTCTACGCGATTGTGCGCTTCCACTCGCTACTCCAATAAGGTCTTCAGAAGAAAAGTTTTGTTGATTAATATTGTTTGATTGAAATAAAAGCGTCAGACGACTATTTCCTTTGAATCTATTGATACTTGATGTTACTCTATAGGTATCATTCGTTCCGACACCCGCCGCATTACGTCCAAAAACACCATTTCTCATGTCGGGACGCGTAGTGATATTAACTGTTTTTGTAGTATTACCATCATCCAAACCTGTCAATTGTGACTGCTCGCTCAATTGATCAAATACCTGAATTTTATCAATTACTTCAGCCGGAATATTTTTCATGGCTGCTGTAGCATCTTTTCCAAAGAAAAGCTTTCCATCAATCATTACCTGCTTTACTTCTTCCCCTTGAATTTGCATCTTGCCATTTTCAACAACAGCCCCCGGAAGTTTTTCAATCAATTCGTCGGCATTGGCATCTGGGTTTACCTTATAGGCTCTAGCATTAAATTGTAACGTATCTTTTTTCTGAATGACAGCAGCTACCTGTCCCACTACCTGTACTTCATTCAAGGTTTGGCTATCTTCAATCAAAAACATGGTTGCTAATGGAATGGTCGCTTCATCGGCAACCGTAACGGCTTGTCTGTATTCTTTATATCCTAGAAAACTTACTCGAACAGAGTAGTTCCCTGTTCCCACCTGTGTGAATTGAAACTTACCAGCTTCATCCGTAGGCACTGTTCTTTTTTTGGTAGAATCTGCAAGGTTAACAAGCGAGACATAAGCACTTTTAAGTATTTTCTGTGTCGCCATCTCTCTGATTTCACCGTTGATGGTCGTCTGAGCAGAGAGTTTTGAACAAAATAGGACTAGGGCTAAGAGAATAATTATTTTTTTCATAGCAAAAATTTGATTTTTATTTTAACACAAATTAGAAAAACCGTTATCTAAGCAATCAGTTTTGAGACAAGCACGAATAATTGTGCGACTTATCTGGAATTAATTTCTTTTGTGGTAACTTTGATTTCCATAGTTCATGTTAACCTTAGATAATTCATATAAAACGCTTAGATTAGCGTAAATGGTAATGGTTTAATCATAAATTTTATTTTTTTTAGTTTCACCAAATAAATTGCCTAAACTAATCTTTGTTGCTTAAATAATATTTTATTTTCTTCGTTATAAACCATAAAAAAGAACAATGAAAAAACCTCAACACAATAAGATAGTATTATACTTCCTGTTTTTTTGCTTTAATATTTGGATTTCAAGCTGTAAAAGTGATGATACTCCTACGCCAGACCCTACTCCGAGCAATCAGTATTTAGTTGGTAGTACGCTTATTGGTTCTTATTCAAAAGATGTGTTAAAAACCAGAACAGAAGTATTAACTGGTGGTGTGAACGACCCAATCGTTGCGATTTTCATCAATGGTTTATTGAAATATGATATTAAGGCTTATAAAATTGTTTATAAAACAAAGAATACAGATGGAACCGAAATTCAGGCGTCGGGTGCACTGATTGTTCCCCAGACTACCGAAGCCATTCCTTTAATTAGCCAACAACACGGCACTATTCGTTCAGATAACGACGCTCCTTCTAATTATGGTACAAGTAGTGAATCATATTCTATCGCCTCTTTGTTTGCTTCAAACGGCTATATCATAGCTTGTCCTGATTATATTGGCTATGGAACCTCTAAAAGCATTACCCATCCATACGAGCATCGTGAAAGCTTAGCACAAGCTAGCTTAGACATGATTCGTGCTTCAAAAGAATTTATTACCAATGAAAAATTAAATTGGAGTAAGAAATTAATGATTACAGGATATTCTCAAGGTGGTTTTGCGACGATGTCTTTACAAAAGAAAATAGAAGAGCAATATCCTACAGAATTTAATCTAGTAGCATCTTCTTGTGGGGCTGGGGCATACAACAAAACAGCCTTTATGAAGTATTTAATTAACGAAACCACTCATGGTATTTCGACATACAATCAGCTTTATATTTGGGTAGTTCAAACGTATAACCGTATCTACGGATTGAATAGGGCTATGAATACCTATTTCAAAGAGCCTTATGCGACAGATATTCAGAATAATGGCAACAATGCGAATGTATCTGTTAGCTTCAATTTGACTTTTGCAGATGCCTTCAAGAAAAATGTGAATGATGGAACGGATACTCAGTTCTTGAATGCGGTAAAAGATAATGATGTTTTTGATTGGGCTCCTAAAACAGAAACTCAGCTTTATCATGGCGATGCCGACCAGCAAGTATTCTATCTGAATGCTACTACAGCTTATGCTGCCATGAAAGCAAAAGGTGGCAATGTGACATTGATAACCAAAGCAGGTGGTACTCATGGTTCTACTTTGCAGGATTATGCGCTAGGAACATTTAACTTTTTTAATGGTAAAAAGTAAATTATTTCAAAATGGTTTTTTACTTCTAAGTAAAAATCGCCATACTATTGAAAATTTCAATAATTGTTTATAATTTTATCAAAACCATTAAAATCCATTAACAATCAATGCAACTTTCGCTAATTTCTGAAATGCCCGAATTGGAGAAGAAAATCTTCTTGGACATTTATGCTAAGGTGTATTTTGATACTCGCCGTAACCGACCGAGGTTAAAAACCATTGATGGACAAGCCATTCCTTGCGACCTAAAAATTGGTTGCCCTACAAAAATAATTTCAGATTTTCCTGAAGGTACAATCTATAAATTGGATGCTCGACTGATACAAAAAAATGGGCGTCAGCCTTATTTCTTAACCATTAATAAGAAGAAAGTACAGCGTGCAATCGAGTTTTTTGAACATAATTTGCAAATTCAAAAGGGACTGAAAGCTGAATGCAAGACGAAAAAGGTGACCTTTGAAAAGGTAAAAAAAGAGAAAAAAAACGGCCCTTTCAAAGACGATATTTCTATTTTTTAAAACAAAAGGTTGATTAAAGGTTTTAATCAACCTTTTGTTTTAAAAGTAATTAATATAACCAAAAACAAACGTTTATTAAAAACCTAAACCCTACAACTAAATATAATTTTTGACAGTATGAAACAAAACAAGCCTATAACAATAGTAGTGGCAAGCGATAATCATTTTGCTGTATTGATTGCTGCTTTATTGAAATCTATTGACTTAAACCATAAAACGGACGAACATATAAATTTTTATATTATTGAAGACAACATTTCTGCTGAATCCAAAAGTCAACTTGAAAAAATAGTCAATCCAGAAAGATTATCCATTAAATGGGTTAAAAGTAGAGAAATTGTTCCTCATAATGTGTTTTTTCCTGTCGATAGCTCCAGCTTTCCCATCAGTATTTTCTTTCGTTTGTTTGCTCCATATATCATTGATGAAACGCTTGAAAAATTAATTTATTTAGATGTAGATATTATCGTTCAAGATGATATTTCTACATTATGGAATATTCCTTTGAATGAACACACTATTGGTGCCGTACAGGATTATTCTAAAACTGTTGACTGCGAATGGGCGGGCATACCTAACTACGCAGAACTAGGTTTAACCCCTGATACCAAGTATTTTAATTCAGGCGTATTATTGATTAATCCCAAAAAGTGGAGAGAGGAAGACATTACCAATAAAGTAATTGCCATATTAATCAAATACAAGAAATACGTAAGAATGGCTGACCAATATGGTTTGAATGTTGTGTTTGCCAATAAATGGCTAGAATTAGATGCCAAATGGAATTGGTTCGCTCTTTACAAAGATGAAGCTCCTTCACTCATTCATTTTGTTGAAATAAAACCTATTTTTTTGAATTACAAATTTAATCCAACCTTCAAAGATGAGTTTTACAGGTATTTATCGCTGACTCCTTGGAAGAATTTCAAGCCCATCAGTGGCAATTGGAGATTACTAAGAAAAGTACAGAATAAACTCAAAAAGATTGTGCTTAAATTTATATAAGAATGAAAAAAATGTTAAAACTATAATTAACTTCAATAGTTTATTGTATAAGTATTTTTTTCTCCATTAACATTAGAAAAACGGCAATTCTCAAAAGTTACCGTTTTTATTTTTTAAATTATTCATTAAAGAACGGATAAAGAAAGTTTTTATAATTGTATCAAAGTAAATTGTATTATGTGTATTTTTTTTTTAGATTGTATGAAAGTATGGTATAAAATATGCTATACAATAAAAGACCTGAATTTTTAATTATCTTTAGAGGGATTAGTCTATTGGTTCAATACCTTTTTAATTCTAATAGCTTAAATATTTAATTTTAAAATTAGCATCATTGTATATATAACACAGCTTACAAAAACCAAAATATTTATAATATTATGTCAAATTCTATTGAAAAGAAACCAATAACCATTGTGGTGGCAAGTGATAATCATTTTGCCATTTTGATTGCAGCTTTGCTAAAGTCGATAGATCTAAATCACAAAACTGACGAGCATATTGATTTCTATATCATTGATGACGGTATTTCTGCTAAAGCAAAAAGCAGACTTGAAACCATAGCTGATCCTTCAAGAATTACACTGAAATGGTTTAAGAGCAAAGAAATCATTCCAGCAGACATAGTAATACCTGTAGATACTACGTCTATGCCCCTCACTACCTTCTTACGTATTTTCGCCCCTTATATTATTGACCCTGAACTAGATAAATTGATTTATTTAGATGTAGATATTATTTTACAAGATGATATTTCAAAATTCTGGAATATTTCTTTAGGCGACTATACAGTTGGTGCTGTTCAAGATTATTCTAAAACTGTCGATTGCCAATGGGCAGGGATTCCGAACTATAAAGAATTAGGACTGGCACCCGACACAAAATATTTCAATGCAGGTGTTTTGTTAATGAACCCAAAAAAATGGCGTGAAGAAAAATTAACGAACAAAGTAATTAGTGCTTTGGTAGATTATAAAGAGCATGTTCAGATGGGTGACCAGTATGGATTAAACGTGGTATTGGCAAACAAATGGATGGAACTTGACCCAAAATGGAATTGGTTTGCTTTATATGAAGATGAAAAACCTCACTTAGTTCACTTTGTTGAGATTAAACCAATTTTCTCTAATTATCACTTTAAAGAAGTTTATAAACAAGAGTTTTTCAGGTATCTAGCGATGACCCCTTGGAAAAACTTCAAACCGCTTAGTGGCAAGTGGAGAATGTTTAGAAAGCTGGTTAACAAAGTAAAAAAAGCTTTGCTAAGATTATAATTGGATACTTACTTTGAATATTTTAAATCATTTACCTAATGAGAAAATTTGACGGAGTAACATTATTAGTTACCCATTATAATAGAAGCAGTTCATTAGAACGCCTTTTGAAAAGCTTTCAGGATTTAGATTGTGTTTTTGAAGACATTGTGGTTTCTGATGATGGCAGTAAAGAAGAACATCAAGCATATTTAAGAAAAATACAACCTGAATATTCTTTTAGGCTTATTACAACACCCAAAAACAAAGGGCTAGGGAATAACCTTAACAAAGGACAGGATGCGGTAGTAACACCCTATACTTTGTATGTTCAAGAGGATTTTGTGCCGACAGCTATTTTCCCTACTCATTTTGAGGATGCACTCAGATTTATGAATGAGGACAAGAGTTTAGACATGGTTCGTTTTTATGCTTATATACAATATCCTTATCTTAAATACTTCGATAAAGGTTATTCAGAAATGCTTTATAAGCCTTGGTACACAGATTATCATAAGATATATTATTATAGCGACCATCCACATTTGAGAAGAAGTAATTATTTTGAAAAATTTGGACGATATGCAGAAGGTATAAAAGGAGACCGTACGGAATATAGAATGTGTTTGGCCTTTATCCAAAACAAAGGGAAAGCTCTATTCTTTAATGAATATAAATCACTTTTTGACCAAGTGAATTCTGCTGATGAACCAACAACGATGTCAAGGGGAAGCTGGACCACTAGCGAAAATCCTGTGATACAATTAGTAAGATATTTTTATAGACAAACTAGGTATAACTATGATTTGTTGTTTACTAAGTATAAGTATTGAGTGATTTAGTGAATGTGTGACTTAGTGATTAAGACATCCAAAAACTATCCTTTGAGATAATTTGGTTTAATTTTGACCTGTTACTTAGCTATTTTTATATAATATAAATCCGCTCTATTGGGGCGGATTTTTCATTATATGCTCTATTATACACCTTCAAAAAACATCTTTTGAGCAAGTCTAAAGGTATTACAATGTGCATCGACGATATCAATAATTTTAGGAGAATATCCTCCGCCCATCGATACAACAATGGGTAATTGATTGTTGATAGCTTGTTCAAACACAAATTCATCCCTACGATAACAGCCCTCTTTCGTTATACTCAGTTTACCCAACTTATCGGTTGCTAATATATCAACGCCTGAAATATAAAACAGGAAATCTGGCTTTTGATGCTTAATTAACGCTGGTAAAGTTTGATACAAAACACTTAAATATTGTTCATCTTTTGTATAAGTTTCAAGACCAATGTCTAAATCAGATTTTTCTTTATGCAAGGGATAATTTTCTTGTCCATGCATCGAAAATGTAAAAACATTTGTTTGCTCATGAAAAATTTCGGCTGTTCCATTGCCTTGATGAACGTCTAAATCAATGATTAATATTTTTGTAGCCAGCCCCTTATCTATTAAATAATTGGAAGCTACAGCCACATCATTTAATAAACAAAAGCCCTCGCCTTTATCAGAATAGGCATGATGCGTCCCTCCTGCTACGTTCATGGCAATACCATTTGCTAAAGCAAAATGGCAACAGTCTATTGTTCCTTGTGTAATGATGGTTTCCCTGCATACAAGTTCTTCTGATAACGGAAAACCTATTTTACGTATCATTTTAGGGTCAAGCCGAAGATACTTTAAATCTTCCCAATATTGTTTGGAGTGTGTGCGAACAATCCATTGTTCATCTACAGGTATTGGTTCAAAAAAATTATCTTTATCACAAGTACCTTCATATAATAATTGCTCAGGAATAAGTTCATATTTCAACATCGGAAAACGATGTCCTTCGGGAAGCGGGTGTTGATAGATGGGTGAATAAGCTATTTTTAACATACACTTTAACATAATACAATCATTGGTTGTGATACCTCTTTCAGTTACAGGGCAAATTAGTCAATATCACATTTTGCTTGCTATACTTTTCTTAATCAATGCTATTTCTTTTTCATACACTGTTTTTTTACGATGGGCAAAATATAGTGTATTAATTAGCTTTGATTTGCCTTCCCAAATTAGCTTGATATTGCCTTTATCAAGTTCCTTTTGACAAAGAAAACTAGGAATAATAGCCAAGCCTTGTCCCTGCGCTAAACAGCGAACGATAGAGTTTAAATTCGGAACAATATAATTAGGGCGGAAATCGGGATACTTATTAAAATTCAATTGCCAGAAATGCCTTAAATGTTCCATATCGCCTGTAGTGCCATACCATTTCTGGGTTTTAAGCCATGCTTCTAATACTTCACAGTCATTCGTAGAGAGTATTTCTTGGAACTCCTCTACATCAATTCCATTGCCTCCTACCATCACTATATTTTCAGAAGAAAATGGATAATATTCAATGCCTTCTTTTTCTAACACTTGTGGGGTAACAATCAAATCGATAATTCCCTTTTCTAGGTTTTCTATCATCAAAGGGTATTCACCAAATTGTAAAATGATGTTAAAAGGAAAACTTGGTATAAATTCTTCTAAAGAAGCCTGAAAAGTTTCAAAACACATTCCCAAACTAATGGTTGGTGTATGTTTTTCAGTACTTCTTTGAAAGTTTTTCTCTGCCTCTTCTAGTTTACTCAGGGCTTGAACTGTAAAATTATAAAGTACTTTCCCCCTTTCAGTCGGAATCATCTTTCTGCCTGTTCTGTCAAAAAGCTTATAGCCCACATAGGTCTCCAGTGAACTCAAATGCAAACTTACTCCTGGCTGAGAAATAAATAATTGCTCGGCTGCTTTTGTAAGCGTCCCTGTTTGATACACTACTTTAAAAGTTCGATACCATTCTAAATTAACCATTTTACTATTATAATTATGATAGATTACTATAAATCATGTTATTTTTATAATACAATTACTCGCTATACTTTTGTTCCATTAATAATAAAAGAAAAGATGACAACAAAAGTTTTTATAATAAATGGCGGACAAAAGTTCGGTCATTCTGGGGGAAGATTCAATGAAACTATTTTCCAAGAGAGTATCAGTTTTTTCAAACAACATCCTGATTTTGAAATCAAAACTACTAATATTAACGAAGAATACAACCCTTCTGAGGAGGTAGAAAAGTATGTTTGGGCAGATGTAGTTATTTATCACACGCCAATCTGGTGGTTTCAATTACCGCATGATTTGAAAAAATATATTGATGTGGTTTTTACGGAAGGTTATAACAAAGGAATTTATCGCAGTGATGGGCGTTCGTCTGCTAATCCAACCATCAATTACGGAACAGGCGGTACACTTCATGGAAGAAAATATATGTTAACGACGTCATGGAATGCACCAAAAGAAGCATTTACACTGCCTAATGAATTTTTCATGGAAAGAAGTGTAGATGATGGACCACTGTTTGGCTTTCATAGAATGAATGCTTTTACAGGAATGACTCCCCTTGATAGTATTCATTTTCACGATGTGGAGAAAAATAGTAATATTGTAAGAGATATGAGTCTTTATCAAGACCATCTCCGTAAAATTTTCTTAAACTAACATTTTTCTCTGATGAATATTTATCTCACGGCCATTGTCAACAGTAAACCAGAACATGTTGAAAAAGTAAAAGCCATTTTAGAAGCATTAGTAGTTGAATCTCGCAAAGAACCAGCGTGCATTCAATACGATTTGCACCAGTCTATTGCGGCTTCAAACATTTTTACTTTTCATGAAATATGGGAAAGCATTAGCGGATTGGATAATCATAATCAGCAACCATATATTGCGAGTTTTGTGGCTCAATTTGATGAATTATTAGAACAACCAGTAACGGTTTATCAGGCACTGAAAATAGCATAGAACATATTTTTTCCTATTAGGGGGTGACTTAAGTCACCCCCTAATAGGAAAAAATAAAATTTAATAACCTCATTTACAGCACATTAAACTCTTTAAGTGTTTTTTATTTTTCATTATTAAACAATCTGTTCCCAAGCCTCTTCAACTGTCTTTACTGGTAATTGACAAGTTTTGTCATAACAAACAAAGATTAGCGTTTCTCCCTCCTTTGTTGTTCTATGTTGTAATAAAGGTAACTGACTTTCTGTAGCAGTTCCTGATAATACCTTATTAGGGAAAAATTGTTGGTCTATTTGTTTTCTAAAAGTCAGAAAATCATCTCCTACAATGGCTATTTCTGGTGTTTTAGACACCATTTGCGTAGAAAAACAAGCCCAATTAGTCAAATAATCTACATTTTTCAATAACAGATTTTTCATTTTGGAGAGCATCAATTTTGATAATAACCCGAAGTCTTCTCTTTCCAGAATCAGTCCTAAAGTATATAGATTTCTTGCCATTATTGAATTGGAACTTGGTACTACATTATCAAAAATTTCTTTTTTGCGTGCTATCAACTCTTCTGCATTTTTATCTGTAAAGAAAAACAATTCATCCTCCTCATCCCAGAAATTTTCATAGGCATACAGCGTCAGTTTCTCAGCATAATGCAACCAGTTTTCTTCAAAAGTAGCCTGATATAAATTCAAATAAGCATCAATCAACGTAGCATAATCTTCCAAGAAACCCATAATCTTGGTTTCTCCGTTTTTGTAGCTATGCATCAATTGTTCGCCAACAATAAATTTATCTTTGATAAAATTAGCATTTTGAATCGCTAGCGTTAAAAAGCTCTCGTCACCAAACGCCCTGTAGGCATCGATTAATCCTTTTAACATTAAACTATTCCATGAACAAAGTATTTTATCATCCAATCCGGGGCGAATACGAGTATTTCTTACGGCATTAAGCTTTGCTATCTGTTCTTTAAAATCTCCATTTAAACTAGGCTGGTCTTTCCACAAAATATTCACGCCATGCTCCCAGTTCCCTGCCTGCGTCACTTGGTATTGTTGGCAAAAAGCCTCAGCTTCTTTCCCTAAAACTTCCTCAATTGCTGGTTTAGTCCATACATAATATTTCCCCTCTACTCCTTCCGAATCGGCATCTAACGCTGAATAAAACCCGCCTTCTTCATTGGTCATTTCACGAGTTAACCATTCGATGGTTTCATAGACAACTTCTTTATACAAAGCTGTTCCTGTCAAAGAGTAAGCTTCTGAATATAAACTCACTAATTGCCCATTATCATACAACATCTTTTCAAAATGAGGACAAAACCATTCACCATCTACAGAATACCGAGCAAACCCGCCTCCTAATTGATCATAAATTCCCCCCATAGCCATTCTATTAAGGGTAAGTTGAACATGATTTAGGATAGCTTGGTCATTAGTTTCATGCACATACCTCAATAAAAAAGCCCAAATAGAGGGCATTGGAAATTTGGGACTTCTTTCAAACCCACCCCACATATCATCAAAAGTATTCGACAGTTTTTCTGCCATTACTTTTAAATCATCTTTAGTAAATATCTCACTCTCGGGCATCAATCCATATTTTTCAGAATCTTTGAATAACATATTCTGAGTAAAACCTTCTGCCGACTTTTGCAATTCGTCTTGGCTATTTTTAAAACCCGTATCTACTGCTTGCAACAATTTCAACCAATTGGGCTTAGGAAAGTAGGTTCCTCCATAAAAAGGTTTGCCATCTGGCATTAAAAAGACATTCAATGGCCAACCTCCATGTACGCCCATTGCCTGTACGGCATCCATATACACCGCATCAACATCAGGACGCTCTTCTCTATCTACTTTTATATTGACGAAATAGCGGTTCATTACCTCCGCTACTTCTTCTTTTTCAAAACATTCATGCTCCATCACATGGCACCAATGGCAAGCAGAATAGCCAATACTTACCAAAATAGGCTTATTTTCTGCTTTCGCCTTATCAAGTGCTTCTTTTCCCCAAGGAAACCAATCCACAGGGTTCTGAGCGTGTTGTAATAGATATGGCGATGTTTCTTTTGCTAACCTGTTCATTGATTAATAATAATTTTTTTGATAATACTTTTCTCTCCTTCTACATATTTCAATATATAAGTCCCCGAAGGTTGCTTTAAGTCAAATTCCTTTTTCCTTGAAATATAACTTGAGGCTGGAGTATAGTTCTCTGAATACACTTCCCTTCCCAAGGCATCGAAAATTTTAAAATCGCCTTTTAGATAACCTTCTCCATAATATTCAAAGGTATATTTACCATTGCTTGGGTTTGGATAAAGCACATAGTTGTTTTGTAAATCTGGCAAGGTAAACTTGCACAGAAATGTTTCTTTGCCTTTTAATGTGATTTTTTGCGACCAATCTCCATAATGGACATTAAACTCTGTGGTAGCTCCATCACTTGCAAATTCGTTAATGGCAGCAATCAAAATTTCATTCCCTTTTACCACTCCCCTCCAAACGGCATCTTGGTCTTTAAAATGGTCATAAGCCGTTTTAGGAATTACTAAACGGTAGTTACCCGTAAAAAAGTCTTTGAATTGAGATAGTCTGTATAATCCATAAATGTAAGATTCATAAATTGAGTAATTGACATTATCGGGCGTAGACGGCCCTTCCCAAAGCCAAAGCCCTTTAGCTCCTGAAAAAAAGGGAAAAATCCCTTGTGCCTCTGCTAAATATTTCTTGATACTGACATTAAAACCATACGTAGAGCTTGGCTGACATTTGTTATAAGTAAGCCATTGAAACAACATTACGTCTTTACTACTTCGAGCGACGTTGGCTTCAATTTGAAATAATTGATAAGCGATGTTTGGATAAGGCAATGAGCTATATTCATAACAAAAATAAGCCGACGGTGCTAAAAAGGTATTTTGCTGATAGAACTTCCCTCCCGTCTGGCTGATAATTGTATCTTTCATATAATAATTCAACACCTTGTCACTCGTCAGCCATTCTTGCCAAGTATAATTTAGGGGAAATTCTGTGTTTTTTATCGGAGCATCTGAGTAAGAAGCAAAATTCGTTGTGGAAGGAATGCTATTTTGCTGAAGGTAAGTTATTGGCTCAGCATAAAGCTTTGACAAATCGCGTTTATAGCGTTCAGTAAAATCGATATCAGATAAAGCACGGTATTGAGCAGGAACACTTTGGTTAGTTTTTAAGCTACGGATGCCTGCATCAGTAGGAATCTCCCTTTCTATATCCAACATCAGAATATCTAAATTGGGCATTGCTTTTCCTTGGGTATCAGTAAAAAGCCCTGCCATTCCCTTCATATCGTCAGTCCATTTTTGCTTGTATTTGGTTAAATCGTTTGCCCAAGGACTTTCTATTTCATACCAAGGCTGACCTGCCAAACTGGCTACGCCACCCCACAGAATTGCCCTATTTTGTTGTGGTAAATTAACATCTGCTGCCGTAAAATTAGCCAAATGTGTAAAGCCGTGTTTCAAAGGAAGGCGATTGGCATCTTTGAATCTAGGTCCATTATACACAATTTTAAATGGCAATGAAAACTCGGGAAACTGTCCCCAATTAATTACACCATTCTGAGTAGATGGCGTATACTGAAAACTAGGTTGGCAGTCGGATTGAGCAAAAGCTAATCGACCAAACAGTAAACAGAATAATGTAATAAAATCCCTTTTTTGCACGTTTGTTTAATGTATTTTAATAGTGTTCAAAGTATAACTTCTGGCAATTTCGGAAGAAAACCTTTAACTTTGCTAAAGAAAAATTCGATTCTTGAATTTTTAAACTCCCAACAACATGAAACTAAAGAATTTCCTCTTATTAAGCCTTTTTGCATTTGTTACTTTTGCTTGCTCTGATAATAATGTAAACCCTACTGAATCCAAAGTTACTGTTATCCAGTCATCTGAATGGCAAATTGACCGTTTTACTACTACTGATGGTGCTGTGGTTGACCCTACATTGTTTGGAGGGAATTCAAAACTAATTGGAGAACTTACGTATGTTTTTGATAAAACCTATACTGTGCGTTCATATGACAAAATTTCTAAACAAGCACAGGCTTATGGAACTTGGGAATTAATCCAGAGTGATACAAAGCTAAAAATCAATATCCAAGGGTTAGATGGCACTTTTGATGTTGTTTCACTTACTAAGCAAAAAATGATTTTAAGAAATAATATTGTTTATGCAGGAGTAACAGTAGCAATTAATATGGAATTCATTCCTTTTAAATAAGATTTTTTCTATCCCGTAAGTATTTTTCTATGCAAAAACCTTACGGGATTTTTTATTGTCTTTTCTCAAGACATCCCTCAATTAACATTATTATACAGAATTTATTATTCATTTAAGGATAAATACCTTACAATCATGAGAAAACATATATCATTAGTTTTAGAGCCCCAAATAGCTTTAGACCAAGAAAACTTCAAAAATCATTTAAGCCAATTACTACATTTTCCTGCTGATGCTAATGCCATCATTCGCCCACTGAAGAGGTCTATTGATGCCCGTGGTCGACAAGTAAAGGTAAATATCGAAGCAGAAGTATTCTTGGATGAAACACCTCCTTCAAGAATAGCATTTCAGAAAAATTATCAAGATGTTTCTAAGGCTCAACAAGCTATCATCGTTGGCGCTGGCCCTGCGGGCTTATTTGCAGCACTAAGAATGATTGAGCTGGGAGTAAAACCAATTCTATTAGAACGTGGCAAAGACGTTAGGACTAGAAGAAGAGACTTAGCGGCTATCAATAAGGAACACATTGTAAATCCAGAATCAAACTATTGCTTTGGTGAAGGTGGTGCAGGTACCTATTCTGACGGAAAACTTTATACCAGAAGCAAAAAAAGAGGGGATATTCGTAGGGTATTAGAAATTTTCGTGGCACATGGTGCTACAGAAGAAATACTAGTAGATGCCCATCCACATATTGGTACGAACAAATTACCGCAATTAGTAGCTGACCTCAGAGAAAGTATACTAAAGGCTGGTGGAGAAGTACATTTCAATACGAAAGTAGTTGATTTTATCATTCAACAAAAGGAAATTCGAGGCGTTGTTTTAGAGGATGGCAGAGAGATTTCAGGCATTGGTGTGGTGCTAGCAACAGGTCATTCAGCCAGAGATATTTTTGAATTATGCCAGAAAAGAGATGTATTGATTGAATCCAAACCTTATGCAATGGGCGTAAGAATTGAGCATCAACAGTCTTTGATAGATTCATTGCAATATAATTGTAAAGACCGCGGAGAATATTTGCCTGCGGCTTCCTATAGTTTGGTAGCTCAAACCTTTCATAAAGGTATTCAAAGAGGTGTATTTTCGTTTTGCATGTGTCCGGGTGGATTTATTGTGCCAGCAGCTACAGCCCCTGGCGAACTGGTCGTAAACGGGATGTCGCCTTCTCGTCGTGATTCTCATTTCGCTAATTCAGGGATGGTAGTAGCTATTAATGAAATAGACGTTTTGCCTTATAAAGAATACGGAGCCTTGGCGGGCTTGCAATTACAACGAGAACTTGAACAAAAAGCTTGTAAAATGACAGGCGGCGGTCAAACGGCACCTGCACAACTCGTACATGATTTTATCAAGCAACATACATCCAAAAACCTATTGGAAACATCTTATCAGCCGGGTTTACAATCAATGGATATGCTTGAAGTACTTCCAGATTTTATCGGAAAACCCTTACAGGATGGGCTACAACAATTTGGTAAAAAAATGAGGAATTATGCTTCTAATCAAGGGCAAATTATTGGTATTGAAAGTAGAACATCCTCGCCCGTTCGTATACCCAGAGACAAAGAAAATTTAGAACACCTTGAAATAAAAAGGTTGTATCCTTGTGGCGAAGGTGCTGGTTATGCAGGAGGAATCATGTCGGCAGCAATGGATGGAGAGCGTTGTGCCGAAAAATTGATTGAAAATTATGCTAAAAATTAATTTGTATGATAAATTTAATGTTAATTTACTAATTAAATATCATCCTTAATTTAACGGAAAGATTATACAATTTGTCAACGGTAGTCTAACCTTTAAAATACAAATGCCTATGATAGGTTTTGTACCCTTTACTGAAAAAATAAAAAAACGGCTTCAAGAACCTTTACCCGGAAGAATTGCTCATGAAAAAATGCTTTCTGATTCAAGGTTAAAATTGAAGATGCCTTCACCGAGCGAACGAACAAGAGAAAGCGCAGTTTTAATTTTATTTTATCCTCACAATAACAATATATACATTCCCTTGATACTTCGTCCACAATATGATGGTGTACATGGAGGACAAATGGCTTTTCCGGGAGGTAGAGCAGAAAAAGAAGACGAAAGTCTTGTACGAACAGCCATGAGGGAAGCCCAAGAAGAAATTGGGGTGCGCCTGACTGATGTAAAAGTATTAGGCACACTCACAAAGCTTTTTATTCCTGCTTCTAATTTCTATGTACAGCCAGTCATAGGATTTATCCCTCACAAGCCTGAGTTTTATCCTGATGCTCGTGAAGTGGATAAGGTAGTGGAAGTATCCTTAGAAGAGATGCTAAACCCTAGTATTATTGGCAGAACTATCATTAATGTAAGAGGTATTGAAGTAGATGCTCCCTTTTATAATATCCAAGAACATACTGTATGGGGAGCCACAGCCATGATGATTGCTGAATTAATAGATGTGGTTGAATCTATTTAAGTAAAATAATACCTCTATCACAATGGATTGCCTTACTATCATTAACTTTATGTAAACTATTCCTAAGTACCTATGATACTAAAAAAGCCCAATGTTTTTGTTAATACAATAGCATACCTTTCAATTATTTTAATTGTTGGTATTTATTACACTGTTTGTTATTCCTATTCCTACAATTTCTTTTTTCAGGATGATTATCACCTCCTCAGTTTCGTAAATACTGCTTATAATCCTTTATTGAGCTTCCATGAAAAACTACAAGCACTTTGGAGCTTGCATAACGAACACCGCATTGTTTTTCCAAGGCTTTTTGTACTGATAGATTGCTATTTACAAGGTCATATCGACTGGAAAGTATTAAATACTGTAGCTACTTTATACTATTTGGGCATTTTTATTATATTTAGCTTATTTATAAAAAGGTTAAAACTCAGCATTATTTATGCCGTTCCCATTGCTTTTATTATATTTCAGCCTGCTTCTACGGATAATTACCTTTGGACGATTTCGACATTACAACAAGTCGGGAATATTTTCTGGGCAATGCTTTTGTTTTATAGTATTTGCTTTTTCTCGCCAAAATACTTTTGGGTTTCAATAATATTAGTCTTAGTCTTGACCTTTACGCATGGTAATGGCTTGTTTAGTTTTCCCGTGGTTGCTTTAGTACTTCTTTTTCAAAAGAGATTTAAGCAATTAATCATTTGGATATGCCTGATGATTTTTGTTGCTGTAATTTACTTTTGGGGTTATCAGAACGGACAAAACTCAAACCTAGCAGGTAGTTTAAGCGACCCAACGAGGTTAGCCTTATGCTTTGGTGGTTTTTGGGGAAGTTTTGTTTCTATTATTTCACATAGCTTAGAAACGTATTATCAAGCAATAGCACTTGGCTTTATCGTATTTATCACCTTATTATTTTTTAACCTAAGATTAACCTATCAGGAAGCATTAACTTTATTCAGCAAAAAATATTCAACTATTCAAGCAAAGGAATCATCAGTTAATGGTCATTTTTTGTTAGCATATTTTATATTCTTTACCATTACAGCTCTTTTGGTTACCTTGAGCAGGTCGTGGTCGGGATTGGAATCAAGTTTCGCTAACAGGTATTTACACAACTCATTTATTCTTTTTGTGTTATTCTACTGTACATTATTGTATTACTTACCTGCCTTTAAAAGATCAATTGTTGGTAGTTTTTTAATAATAGGGATAGTATTTAATGCTTTTTCTTGGTATCAAAATTTCGACCGAATAATCTATATAAAGTATTTAAATCAAGCTGAAGCATTCAATTATCAACAGGATAAAATCACGGTAGAAAACGCGGCATCATTTAATAGAAATATCAGAGATGTTTTGGCACAATCTTTCCAAAATGGTGTAAGTGTTTTTCCCGACAACTTTTTACAACCAAGCATTTTCAAAGCTGCTAACCAAATACCAGATTCTTCAAGTCAATATAACCTTGTGATATCAAAAGATTCGTTATTGATGTTAGATGCTAAAGAATCGCATTACTTACCTAGGGTAATGTTAAAAAATACTACCTTACCCTATGACGGTCAGGCTTTTGTAGTATTCAAATCTTCCAAAAACACTTATATTTATCCTGTCTTGCATCAAAAGTCTGGCAGACGAAGATTCATGCAATTGGAGCCTTACTTTACAAAAGGATTCAGCACTTCTGTCTTGCTCGATTCCTTTGAAAAAAATACTTATCAAATAGGTATTATTCAACAAATAAATAATCAACTGATTTGTCATTTCACTCCGCAATCTATTAGTGTTCAGTAATTTTACTAAATAGATGGAGGTTTCTTAGCTTATTTCAGCACAATTAGGCTGTAATATTTATTATCTGTTATAGTGTTTCACTTATATTAATTCATAGATGTTATCAGTATTAGATGCTTTTTCTTAGCTTTTTTTATGTAAATTAGGGTTTTGAAATACCACCAAAAACGTAGAGAAGTAAAATAAGTGTCAATGGAAAACGAAAGTCTGCCTGAAAATTTAGAAGAGAACACAAACGATAATCCCCAAGACGATGCCCTTCATCAGCAAGTCGCTGTAGCAGGATTGTATGAAAACTGGTTTTTGGAATATGCTTCTTATGTAATTTTAGAAAGAGCTGTACCTGCAATTGAGGACGGATTGAAACCCGTTCAGCGCCGTATATTACACGCACTAAAAGAAATGGACGATGGTCGTTTTAATAAGGTTGCGAACGTAATTGGCCAAACTATGCAATATCACCCTCATGGTGATGCTTCAATTAATGAAGCAATGGTTAATTTAGGTCAGAAAGATTTAGTATTTGATTGCCAAGGAAACTGGGGAGACTACCGCACTGGCGATGGTGCTGCCGCAGCTCGTTATATCGAAGTAAGGCTCTCAAAATTTGCCCTTGATGTAATTTTTAACCCTCAGACTACCGACTGGCAACTTTCATATGATGGCCGTAAGCGTGAGCCTGTTGCTCTTCCCGTAAAGTTCCCTTTACTTTTAGCACATGGCGTTGAAGGTATTGCCGTAGGGCTTTCAACCAAAATTATGCCTCATAATTTTGTTGAATTGATTGAAGCCTCCATAGCAATTCTAAAAAACAAACCTTTTGAAATATATCCAGACTTTTTGACTGGTGGGTCAATAGATGTTTCCAATTATCAGGATGGTCATCGTGGTGGAAAAATTAGAGTAAGAGCCAAAATTGAAGAATTCGATAAGAAAACCTTAGTGATTAAGGATATTCCGTTCTCTACCACTACTACTAATTTGATTGAGTCTATCATCAAAGCGAATGATGCGGGAAAAATAAAAATCAAAAAAGTAATTGATAACACTGCCAAAGAGGTAGAAATACAAGTACAGCTTGCACCAGGAGTTTCACCAGATGTCACGATTGATGCATTATATGCCTTTACAGATTGTGAAATTTCAATTTCTCCGAATGCCTGTGTAATCATTGCCGATAAACCTCACTTTGTGGGTGTTTCTGAAGTGTTAAAAGTTTGTACCCAACAAACTGTAAAACTGTTAGAACGTGAGTTAGAAATACGCAGAGATGAATTGATGGAGAAATTATTATTTAGTTCTCTTGAGAAAATCTTTATTGAAAATCGTATTTATCGCCAAATTGAAGAATGCGAGACATTTGAAGATGTAATTGCTACAGTTGATAAAGCTTTAGACCCTTATAAGCCCGAATTTTACAGAGAAATCGTTGAAGAGGATATTTTAAGATTATTAGAAATCCGTATCAAACGTATTTCTAAATATGATGGTTTCAAGGCGGATGAAGCCATGAAACGCTTAGAAGAAGAATTGGCGGAGGTATTGGATAACCTTGCGAATATCATTCGTTATTCGATTGATTATTTCAAAAATATCCTGAAAAAACACGGTAAAGGTCGTGAGCGTAAAACTGAAATCAGAAACTTTAATACTATTTCGGCGGCTGTTGTGGCAGCGGCTAACCAAAAACTATATGTCGACCGTGTGGGTGGCTTTATCGGTTATGGTTTAAAGAAAGAGGAGTATGTAATGGATTGCTCGGATATTGATGATATCATCGTTTTTAGACAAGATGGACGCTGCATGGTGACGAAAGTACAAGAAAAGGTATTTGTTGGGAAAGACATTATTTATGTATCTGTTTTCAAAAAGAATGATGATAGAAAAGTATATAATTTAGTCTATTTTGATGGTAAAACAGGGATTTCGTATGTAAAACGCTTCAAGGTTACCGCTGTTACACGTGACCGTGAATATGACTTAACGGCAGGTAATCCTAAATCAAAAATTCTGTACTTCACAGCTAATGAAAATGGAGAGGCAGAAACCATTCAAATAAATTTAACGGCTTCGAGCACTGCCAGAGTCAAGCAATTTGAATATGATTTCAAAGAGTTGCTTATCAAAGGGCGTGATTCTATGGGTAATTTATTGACGAAATACCCTATCAGAAAAATTACCTTGAAATCTGCTGGACTTTCTACTTTAGGAGGCGTAGATATCTATTATGATGAGAACGTAGGGCGACTCAATCGAGATGAACACGGTAAATATTTGGGTAATTTTGATGCCAAAGATAATATCTTGGTTATTTATAAAGATGGGCAATATGAATTGACAAATTTTGAGCTAACAAACCGTTATGAGTCAAAAGACATTGTTTCGTTGACCAAATTTATTCCAGATGGTATTATTACGGCTTTATACTATGACGGTGGCTCTAAATTGTATTATGTAAAACGTTTCAGGATAGAGACAACCACGATTGATAAAAAATTCTTGTTTATTTCGGACGAAAAAGGTTCTAAGTTGACTTTTGCTAGTGTTGACGTATATCCACGCATCGCAATGTCGTATAAAAAAGATAATCAATCTGGAATTATTAAAGAAGAAGTTAATCTCGATGAAATAGCAGAAGTAAGAGGTTGGAAAGCGATGGGAAGTAAATTATCTACTTTCAAAGTTCAGCATATTACACCTTTGGCACCCAAAATTGTAGAAACGTCTGTGAAGCAATTGGATGAACCTTCGGCTAATAAAGATGCTAGTACACAACCACCGAAGTTGATAGCGCCAGAAGAAATTGATTTTCCAGAATCTGGTGATGGCTCAACAGGTGAGCAATTAGGATTATTTTAACATTTGAAAAAATCCTAAAATTTCATTTTTCCATAAAAAATACAATAATTACTGATTATAAATACATTAAAAATAGTTTTTGAATAATTTATTATGTTAAAAGTGATTTTAACGAACTACTTATTTTCAAATCTACGAATTAGTTAATATATTTATAATCAGTAACTTCCACTATAAATGATTATTACTGCTGAAAAATACCTATGAAATATCATTGACAGAGCCATTCGATTTCACTACATCAGTAAAATGGTTCTTTAAAGGAATCATCGCATTGATTTTCTTTGCGTTGATTGGTATTTTAGTGTGTAATATTTGGATTGTCTATTCAACTGAAGATAGAAATTTTTACAGTCTCGACAAACTTCCCTCAAATGATATAGGATTGGTTTTGGGTACCAGCAAAGCTGTACAAGGAGGCAAAGCAAATTTATTTTATAAATATAGAATGGAAGCAGCAGCCCGTTTGTATAAAGAAGGAAAAGTAAAGTTTTTGATTTTGAGTGGGAATCACGATTCAATTTTCTACAATGAGCCAAACGACATGAAAAAGTCTTTAATGCGTTTGGGTGTCCCAGAAAATGTGTTGATACTTGATTATGCAGGTTATCGCACTTACGATTCTATCATTCGTTGCAAAGACGTATTCAGTCAACGTAAATTCACGATTATATCTCAGCCTACCCATAATGCGAGGGCATTATTTTTAGCCAATCACCTAGGAGTTGATGCTGTGGCCTTTGCGGCACAAGATGTACAGTCTGGCTATAAAACTTATCTAAGAGAATACTTAGCACGTCCAAAAGCTATACTTGACGTATATATCCTTGAAAGAGCTAAATATCAAGAATCAGCGGGGGAATAGTATTGATAATATAATTTTCAAAATCCTTTCTTCCTATTAGGAAGAAAGGATTTTGATTTAAAGAGAGTTTTCACGAATCTACTCAATGTTTTTCTACAACAAAGCTCTATCTAAATGCGTATAGCCACCATCTACATAAATTAATTGACCTGTTGTATGGCTTGAACGTTTTGACATTAAAAATGCTACCATGTTTGCAATTTCCTCGGCAGTAGTCATACGCTTACCTAAAGGTATTTTATCCGTAATTTTTGCTAATGTTTCCTCTGGATTAGGCAATGTCTTAATCCAACGGTCATACAAAGGGGTATAACACTCTGCAACAATCACTGCATTCACCCGAATACCATAAGGCAACAATTCAACCGCCCATTCACGTGTGAGGGCATTTCTACCTCCGTTTGATGCTGCATAAGCCGAAGTACCACCTTGCCCTGTCTCAGCCGTTTTTGAACCGATATTTACGATTGCTCCTTTTGATTCTTTCAAGTATGGTAAAGCGTGTTGCGCTAACAAATAATAGTGAATTAAATTGCTATGTAACGAAGCCACAAAGCGTTCGTAGTTACCGCTTTCTAGTCCCACACCATCGTTTACACCCGCATTGTTTACTAGTCCATCGATTCGTCCAAATTTAGCTACCACTTCGTCAACAGCTTTTTTACATTCTTCTGGCTTTGATAATTCAGCTACAAACGACCATGCTTGTCCGCCTGCTGCCTGAATTTTCTCAATTGCTTTCTGATTATCAGCATCATTTCTACCTACGATAGCAACATACGCTCCTTCAGTAGCCAATACGCCCGAAATACCTTCACCAATTCCTTTTGCACCGCCCGAAACGATGATTACTTTTTCTTTGAGTCCTAAGTTCATATTAAATTTTTACCCAAAGCAATAATTGCATATAGCTGAGGTAAGGTTTAAATATTATAAAATTTGAGAGCGTTCCCTCCCATTATCTTTTTCTTTTCTAAGGTCGAAAAAGTAGAAAAATACTCATTGACAATCCCTAATTGTTCTTCATATTCAGCAGCCACTAAACAAACTGGCCAATCAGAACCGTACATAAGGCGTTCGGTACCAAATGCTTTTACTACAGTATCCAAGTATATTTTAAAATCAGCTACTTTCCAATCGTTCCATTCGCCTTCGGTAACCATTCCTGATAATTTGCAATACACATTTTGGTGTAAGGCTAATTTCTTGATATTGGTTTGCCATTGGGTATATTCGCCAGATTTTATATCGGGCTTAGCGATATGGTCTAAGACAAACTTTTGGTCTGGGAACAACTTTGCTAGTTGGATAGCCTGATCTAGCTGATAATGATAAATCAAAATATCATAGGTGAAATCAAATGCTCCTAAGGCTGTAATTCCAGCTTTGAATTTTGGTCTAAGCATAAATTCAGTATCCGCTTCTCCTTGCACTACGTGCCTAAAACCTTTTACGATAGGCAATTCTGCATAATGTTCTAAAATATCATCAACATCGTCTGCGCGTAAATCTACCCAACCAACTACAGCTTTAATAAAAGCATTTTTGTTGGCTAATTCAATCAAAAAATCTGTTTCTGCTAAAGTTTGATCAGCTTGAACGGCTACACAACCCGAAATATTATTTTTTGCTAAAATTGGAGCAAGATGTTCAGGCAAGAAATCTCGCTGAATTACCTTCATTTCATCTGAAATCCAATCATGTCGTTGTGCGTCGTACTGCCAAAAATGTTGATGTGCATCTATGGTCATAAGGTTTGTTTTTCTTTAAAAATTGAAAATAGTTTGAAAATTTGAAAAGAGGTAAGTATTAAATTACCTAAAGATAAGACACAGTTGGCAAAAACTGATAGTATCTTCTTCATTTTCAAATTTCCAAACTACATAACTCATTTTTAAATAAAAAATTATGCTTTCCAGTTTCTAGCAGTTTGTTTTTGAGTACCCAGACCTTCGATACCTAATTCAACTACATCTCCTTCTTTCAAGAAAACTGGAGGATTAAAGCCTAGACCAACACCTGGAGGAGTACCCGTAGAGATTACGTCACCCGGTAATAATGTCATGAATTGACTTAAATAAGAAACCAAAGTAGGTATTTTAAAAATCAATTGGTCGGTATTACTATTTTGTACAGTCTTTCCATTGACAGAAAGCCACATTTTTAAATCATTCTCATCTTCAATCTCTTCCGTAGTCGCTAAAAATGGTCCAAGTGGTGCAAATGAATCACAACCTTTTCCCTTACTCCAGTTTCCTCCTCTTTCAATTTGGAATTCTCTTTCTGAAACATCATTGTGTAAGCAATAACCTGCTACATAATTTAGGGCATCTGCTTCATCTACATACTGTGCTTTCTTCCCAATGACAAATGCTAACTCTACTTCCCAGTCAGTTTTCACTGAATTTCTAGGAATAATAATATCATCGTTTGGTCCAGAAAGTGCCGTAGTTGACTTAAAGAAAATAATAGGTTCTGGTGGAATAGCTGCACCTGTTTCACGAGCGTGATCGGCAAAGTTCAACCCAATACAAACAATTTTAGAAGGACGAGCCACACATGAAGCAATACGCACATCTGTAGGAATCTCTTGTAAATCATTTTGTTTTTCAACCAATAATAAACTTAGTTTATCTAAGCCATCATTCTCAAAAAAAGATTCGTTATAATCTTGAATATAGGCCGAAACATCTAGCCATTTTTCTTCTAAGATTACACCAGGTTTTTCATTACCTACTTCGCCAAATCTAAATAATTTCATAACAATTTATTTTGTAATTAAAGGGAATAATTTATCGGCAACAAACTGATTTCCAAGCTCATTTAAATGAACTCTATCGGTAGTAAGTATGCCTTTATCTTTATTTTCAGGATTATTATTCAGATTATGCGCTAAGAATTCTTTTCTTAAATCACACAAAGGAATATTATTCTTTGTCGCCAAATTTCTGATAAAAGTACTGTATTGATTCATATCACCATCCTGTTGATTACTGAAATCGGTTTTTTCTCCGATAGTAGCAGGTGTACACAAAATCAATTTTGCACCACTTGCTTGAATCTTGTTGATTAAAGCTTGATAGAATCTAATGAATTTATCAGGGTCAGTACCAGTACCTGAGGTCGCTTTGTGCCAAACGTCGTTTACACCAACATAAATCACTACCAAGTCAGGTTTTTTGCTCAATACGTCATCTTCTAAGCGTAAGTATAAATCATAAACTTTATTCCCTCCAATGCCAGCACCAATCAATTCATATTTAGCTTTATCGCCTTTCTTATCAATCATTTCCTGCAATTGCGAGATATATCCTTTGGGTTGTACGCCAGCTTGGGTGATAGAGTCGCCGAAGAAAATAATTTTTTTAGGTTTTCCCTCCTGAATAAATGAGGTCATCGTCCAGAATAATACAGAAAACAGGACTATTTTTTTCATAAGTATTGTTTAAAATTTAGTTGTTTAATCTAATAAATCCACCATCAATTGGGTAATCAGAGCCCGTAACAAAGCCAGCTTCATCCGAACATAAATATAGTGCAAGAAAAGCAATTTCTGATGGTTTGGCCATTCTTCCTATGGGCTGGGTAGCCGAAAGTTTTTCAAACATCTCTTCAATATTATTCGGATAGTTCTTTGCTAAAAAGCCATCTACAAAAGGAGTATGCACACGGGCAGGAGAAATGCAGTTACAACGTATATTCTCTTTGATGTAATCTTTGGCTATAGACAATGTCATCGTGAGGATAGCACCTTTCGACATTGAATAAGCAAAACGATCGTTAATGCCTACGGATGAGGCTACAGAGGCCATGTTTAATATTACCCCTCCTTTGTTTTCCTTCATCATCGGAACGGCAACGTACAAACAATTGTAAGCTCCTTTTACATTTACATTATAAATTCTATCGAAATCTTCTTCCGAAGTTTTTTCAAGGTTACCTACATGCGCTATTCCAGCGTTGTTTATCAAAATATCAACGCGACCGATGCTAGCAAAAACAGTTTTAACAGCCTCTTGATTAGTTACATTACAAGCATAAGCATTGGCTTTGCCTCCTTCTGCACGAATTTCGTCAACCGTCTCTTGCGCAGCTGTTTCATTGAGTTCTAAAATATTTACTTCTGCTCCTTGTTTAGCAAATAATAATGAGATTGCCCGACCAATTCCTGACCCTCCACCTGTTATTACGACTGACTTGTTAATTAATGAAAACATTGTTCTGATTTTTTTCTTGATTGTTTAGTCCTTTGTATGAAAAAAGTAATCAGGATATATAAGTAGTTTATTACGGAATCATACCCTAAATTTTTAAAAATATTATTCATAAAATAAAAATAGACGGCAGAAATAGCCGTCTATCTATGTTAAAACCCAAATTGATAAATCAAATTGTATCAAACAGGTTAAAATTATTCAATATTTTCTTCATTTTAATTTCCTCCACTCTTTACATTACTCTTATTCTCTTCAGTTGGCGTTTTTCTGATAGTTGGATAGGTAATGCCTAATTGTTCCATGTAGCTTTTATATTTCGATGGGTCGTAATATAATTTCTTCATTTCTGGTCTAAACTTAGCCATTATCTGCTGGTTGAGATTAATAGCAGGTTTATCGTTTGGTGAAATCAACGGTTCATATTTTACATCCTTCGTTTGCTCATTTTTATAATAATCCCATGCTTTGGTTAACAAATCAGGCTTTACTAACATATCTAATAAAGTAAGGGCTTCTACTTTTGCTCCTGCCGTTACACCCTTGTGTGCAATCGGCGTAGCCATACTAATAGCATTTGCCCAATGATGCCCCGGTAATCCAGGAATATTAGAAGGGTAACGCAGTACAACCGTCGGTAAATTCCATGAAATATCAGCAATATCATCCGAGCCTCCACCCATACTTACCAAGACAGGCTCGATGGTAGTATCCACTTTCATCGCTAAACCTTTTTTCTCAGGAGATTTCAATTCAATTTGTAATGATTTAGCCAATAGTTGGTCTTCTTCACTCCATTTAGGCAAACCTATTTTTTTGATATGTTCATAAACATTTTCTGCGATAGGTTTATTAAAGTGTCCGGGCCAAGCACTACCCAATACTTCGTAACTCATCGTAGTCCCTGTCATCATCGTTGCCCCTTTGGCAATTGCTACCCCTGCTTCATACAACTCCTTAATTTTCGGATATGTTCTTTCACGGAAGTAATACCATACAGCCGCTTTGGAAGGCACTACGTTTGGTTGGTCACCTCCGTCAACAATGACATAATGTGAGCGTTGAGAAGGATACAAATGTTCCCTTTTGAAATTCCAACCAATATTCATTAGTTCAACGGCATCCAAAGCACTTTTACCTCTCCATGGTGCACCTGCCGCATGAGCAGCCTCACCTTCAAAACTGAACTTTACAGAAACCAATCCATTATTACCCGCATCACCCCATTGTACGCCTAAATTATTAGCCACGTGCGTAAATATACAAGCATCAATATCTTTGAAATGACCATCACGTACAAAAATAGCTTTCGTTCCTACTAATTCTTCTGCCACCCCAGGCCATAGCACTAATGTACCTGCTATTTTCTCACGCTCCATAATTTTTTTAATAACTAATGCAGCAGTGATATTAAGCGCCTGACCAGAATTATGTCCTTCGCCATGACCAGGAGCACCTTCAATAATTGGGTCATGATAAGCTACGCCAGGTTTTTGAGAGGCCTTCGGAATACAGTCAATATCAGAGCCTAACGCAATCACAGGCTTGCCACTCCCCCATTTAGCAATCCATGCCGTTGGAATCCCCGAAACACCTTTTTCGATAGTAAATCCTTCTTTTTCAAGAATGCTTGTTATATAATTTGAAGTTTCATATTCTTGGAAGCCAAGCTCGCCAAAACTGAAAATCATATCGACCATCTGTTGAGAAAACACCTGTTTCTTGTCAATTTCCTCTATAATCTCTTTCTGTAATTTTTCTATTTTTTTGGCATCAATCAATGTTGTTTCCAACTTAGTTGCTACTTTTTTCGACTGAGCAAATAGAGGAAATTGGCTGACCAAACACAACAAAAGAAGGTAAGATAAAAAGTAAGTGTTTTTTTTCATGTTATTGATATTAAGATAGTTTAGTTGAATGAATTGTATTATCTAATTTGTTCAAATTTTCATTTGAAACAAAATATGAACTTACTTATTTATTGATAAAAAAGATAACACTTGTAAAAATAAGTACTCTTTTATCAGCATATAAGTAATTATAGCTAGAAAAGAGAGATAATTTATAAAAACCATCTCCTAACAATTGCCTATCAATGTTTCTAAACAATTCTTCTTTTATTTAGTTAAATCTGCCCTTATTCATTTACCATTCTTAATCCTATATAACCAACCAAATTAATATTCTTATCAGCCTTATCTTTTAGGCGTCAAAGTTTGTAACTTTGGCAATCTTTTGGACACTAAACAGTTTTTATGGATTTTTTGCATCAAATTTTTGGGAATGATTTAGGGGCAGCAGCCTTAATAGTTGGTAATTTAATATTGATAGAAAGTCTTCTTTCGGTGGATAATGCAGCGGTACTGGCAACAATGGTAATGGATTTATCGCCAGAGAAACGGAAAAAAGCCCTTAAATATGGTATTATTGGTGCGTATTTTTTCAGAGGTATTTGTCTTTTATTCGCCTCTTTTTTGGTAAAAGTTTGGTGGCTAAAGCCTATAGGCGGTTTATATCTATTGTATCTTACGTATGATTATTTCAAAAAAGAAACTACTCCAGCAGAAAGCGATGACTTGCTAGACAAAAAAAGTAATTGGTTTTATCGTATGACCTTAGGAGCATTAGGGCCTTTTTGGGCTACTGTTTTTTTGGTAGAAGTAATGGACTTAGCATTCTCTATCGACAATGTTTTTGCAGCCGTAGCCTTTACAGATAACCTATATCTAATCTGTATAGGAGTATTTATTGGTATTTTGGCGATGCGTTTTGTAGCCCAAGCTTTTGTGAAGTTGATGGAAAAATACCCTTTCCTAGAAACAGCAGCGTTTTTAGTGATTGGCGTACTTGGTTTAAAATTAACCTTATCGTTATTAACGCATTTCTTACCAGAAAATCCGATTGCTAAATTCTTGGAAAGCGAAGAAGCAGATGCTTATATCTCGTTGATTACAGTAGGAATTTTTGGCGTGCCTTTACTAACGTCTTATTTCTTTAATTATCCGCATCATGCTGGGAAGAAGTAATCTTCCTTTTCTATAACAAATGGAGTAGTTTAGTTATACTCTATTCCATTTGTTTTCTACATTTAGAATATTTTCTCCTCTTTCCTTTTCCTCCTCAGTAAAGCTTATTGCTTTAAACTTATATTTTTCAATTCTGCTTGGTGTGCTTAAAAGTTAAACCCAATAAACTAAGTAGTATATAAAAAATCTATTTTAATTCCACTTGGTACGATTAAAAGTATAAAACCATACTCTTTTGCCGTTTGCCATCACGAAATTTCAATTCCACTTGGTACGATTAAAAGGTCTTTGGGTATTGCCTTTGTGGTATTTTTACCTGAATTTCAATTCCACTTGGTACGATTAAAAGTGATAGTAATATAATTGTTGTTGAGGACGAAAATAAATTTCAATTCCACTTGGTACGATTAAAAGTAAGATGAAAAACAGAACAGTATTACAGGATATGCACTATTTCAATTCCACTTGGTACGATTAAAAGCAGAACTGACGGACAATATTCGAGTGGTGCATTCAAATTTCAATTCCACTTGGTACGATTAAAAGATGGGCAGGGCATCGTAATTCTAAATATCATAGAGAATTTCAATTCCACTTGGTACGATTAAAAGTAAGAGACGCCATTTTGTATAAAGACCTCCGCATTAAATTTCAATTCCACTTGGTACGATTAAAAGAACCACATTTGATATATCACGGCGCCCTGCTCTCCAATTTCAATTCCACTTGGTACGATTAAAAGCATTGGGTGCAATCATGGCGGCTCTGGCAACAGTTGCATTTCAATTCCACTTGGTACGATTAAAAGGAATAACTAGTGCTGATTGCTTCTAAACGCTTTAAAATTTCAATTCCACTTGGTACGATTAAAAGTATGAGTGATTTAGATGCTATTCGTTTAGGGCAGTTCCATTTCAATTCCACTTGGTACGATTAAAAGTTGATAATCACCTCCCATAGTTGCATTGTAGCTAGTATTTCAATTCCACTTGGTACGATTAAAAGTGTACTCATGGAAACATACGGGGGTTTGTGCTGCTTATATTTCAATTCCACTTGGTACGATTAAAAGAAGACGTTCATAAGCCAAGATTTAGGCGAAGATGAATTTCAATTCGACTTGGTACGATTAAAAGCAGACAGCTCTTAAACAAGTTCGTGAAGACATCTTAGAATTTCAATTCCACTTGGTACGATTAAAAGAAAAAAAATGATGAAAAAACCACGAAGTATTAGAAATTTCAATTCCACTTGGTACGATTAAAAGGCTCGGAATAAGCTTAGAAATACCTAAAGGATATATATTTCAATTCCACTTGGTACGATTAAAAGTATCAAAACGTCACCGCTAACTTCGCTTCAGCAATATTTCAATTCCACTTGGTACGATTAAAAGTGAATATGGAAAGATTAAAATACTTGATATTATAGAATTTCAATTCCACTTGGTACGATTAAAAGTTGAACCTAAAACAATAGAATTCAAACAGGAAACAATCATTTCAATTCCACTTGGTACGATTAAAAGATGAACCAACCCACAGCTGGGCATCATACTCCTGCCTATTTCAATTCCACTTGGTACGATTAAAAGAAGGTGAATAATGCAGAAGTAGTAAAAGAATTTGATTTCAATTCCACTTGGTACGATTAAAAGCAACAATCGAACACCAGAATTACAAAGTCTAGTGCAATTTCAATTCCACTTGGTACGATTAAAAGGTATGAAAAACAAGTAGGGCTTCTAAACATAAATTAATTTCAATTCCACTTGGTACGATTAAAAGAATGGTTTCAAAAACTATGATGATACCGCAACAAAATTTCAATTCCACTTGGTACGATTAAAAGGCGGTTTCGGCAATTATTGAGGGTGCTTGTTCAATAATTTCAATTCCACTTGGTACGATTAAAAGCAGACAAGGTTACGGTCTTGATATTCTTATAAATGAGTTTCAATTCCACTTGGTGCGATTAAAATTTATTTAAAAAATGGCTATACTACCTTAATTTAGCACTTTTTATCAAAAAAACTACCCTTAAAATAAAAAAATATGTAAAATAAATATATCATTTCTATAATCGACGATTATCGCCATTTATTTAAAACGCTCTTTATCTTACATATTTTCTATATAAACCTTTTGATGATTAATTCACCAAATTACTCTCTCTTCTTATAAGCCCTGCCATATTTCTTTTTCATTTCCGCGGCATGGTTTCTTCTTACGTTTACTTTGCTGTTTTTCTCTGATTTTTCATGAAATGCCGCACCACCTTCTTCTTTTTTTGGAGCTTTCACTTGAATGGTTTTCATGGTTACTCTCTCAGTCTCCGCAGGCAAAATTTTCGTTGATAATACCAATTCCTCTGGTAATTCTTGTTGAGGAATCAAATAATTCATCAGATTTTCTATCTCCGAAAGATATTCTTTCTCTTTCTCAACCACAAACGATACCGCTATTCCTTTACGCTCTTTTCGCCCAGTTCTGCCTATGCGGTGTATGTAGTTTTGTGGCGTTTCTGGTAAATCAAAATTTATTACATGGGTTACTTCTGCTACGTCTAACCCTCTGGCTATAATATCTGTAGCAATTAAAACTCTACACGCTCCAGATTGAAATTTATCTACACTATCAAAACGGTGCTTTTGGGCTTTATTAGAGTGAATTACTCCTACTGCTTCTCCATATACTGGGCTAACCTCTTCAAATAATACATCAGCTAAGTGTTTGGTTGAAACAAAGACTAATACTTTTGTCATTGTTTCATCTTTGGCTAATAACAAATTCAAGAAATTCACTTTTGAGTAAAAGTTGGGTACTTCGTAATAAGATTGGCTAATATTTTCAAGAGGCGTACCTACAGGAGTAGCTTCTACCCTTACTGGACTATTGAAATAGTCTTCTATCAACTGTTCTACTTCTTCATTAAGGGTAGCTGAAAAAAGTAAATTTTGTCTTCTTTGGGGCAATTTACCAAAAACAATCTTTAACTGTGCTCTAAAACCTAAATTCAACATTTCGTCAAATTCATCAATCACTAATTTCTTGACTGCTTTACCTGAAAAGGCACCCACTGATATTAAATCTACTAATCTTCCCGGCGTTGCCACTAATATATCTGCTCCTTCTAATAATTCTGCTACTTGCAATTTTGTATTTACACCGCCATAAACGCCCAATACCTTAAAGCTCATGTAGGTCAATAACTTCTGAGCTTCTTCTACAATTTGTACTACCAACTCGCGAGTTGGCACAATGATTACTAATTGTGGGTCTTTTTCTTTTGAAAACTTTAACTGACGAAGGCATGGCAATAAATAGGCATACGTTTTTCCTGTTCCTGTTTGCGCTATTCCACAAACATCTTTCCCTGACATTACTACAGAAAAAACTTTTTCTTGGATAGCTGTTGGTGAAGTAAAGCCCAAATCCTCAAGGGCGTTAAGTAATTGTTTATTAAGATTTAATTCTTCGAAAGTCATGACTATAAATTGATTATTACTACAAAGGTAGCTTTTATCTTTCTGAAAGATAAATTAATAGCACATAATCGTCTGTTTATTAAGTAGATTAGTCATTAAGAGATATATTTAAAGATAGCTATCGGCTGTCAGGTTTCAGCTTTCGGAGGGGATATTAGTAATTAAGGGATAGATTTAAAGTAGTTGATAAATTAAGAATATTCAAAACAAAAAGTCCCCAGTTACTTAAAACTGAGGACTTTTAATTATTTTCTGAAAACTAAAACTTCGATTTACAAAGCCGATAGCTCATCATTATTTCAACTCACCTTTTTTCAAAGCATCAACGGCATAAGCGGCTGCTCTTGCTGTTAAAGCCATGTAAGTAAGCGATGGGTTTACACATGAAGCCGAAGTCATAGCTGCACCGTCAGTTACAAATACGTTTTCTGCACCCCAAACTTGGTTGTTTTTATTTAATACAGAGTTCTTAGCATCTGTTCCCATTCTAGCAGTTCCCATTTCATGGATACCGATTCCCAAGTGCTTAGTTTGGTCATCATAAGGAGTAACGTTTTTCAAACCTGCTTTTTCTAACATTTCTGCTGCATCGTTTTTCATATCGACACGCATTTTTAGTTCGTTGTCGCCATAAGCTGCATCGAATACTAATAATGGCATTCCCCATTTATCTTTTTGGCTAGGGTCTAATGTCATTCTGTTTTCAGGATTTGGTATTACTTCACCAAAACCACCGATATTGAATGTCCATTTCCCTGGGTAACTCAATGCATCTTTAAAGTCTGCACCTAATCCTTCTTGACCAGCACCACGACCCCAATCTTCACGAGAAGCTCCGCCTTGGTAACCAAAACCACGTAAGTAATCACGTTTGTCTGTTCCCCAGTTGCGGTATCTTGGTATATATATACCATTAGCACGACGACCATAGTAATAGTCATCTTCTAAGCCTTCAAATTCGCCTCTTGCACCAACTGCCAAATGATGGTCCATGATGTTACGACCTAGCTGATCTGACTCATTTCCTAATCCATTAGCATGACGTTGCGATTTTGAATTCAACATAATGCCTGTACTACCAAACGCAGAAGCATTCAAGAAAATAATTTTTGCAAAATATTCAATTGATTGTAAAGTGTTTTGATCTACAATTCTTACCCCTATTGCTTTGCCTAATTTATCATCATAAATAACCTCTTGAACGATAGCATCTGGACGAAGTGTTAGATTGCCCGTTTTTACCGCTGCTGGAAGCGTTGATGACTGTGTAGAGAAATATCCTCCGTAAGGACAACCCATCATACAACGGTTACGAAACTGACATTGCGAACGTCCTAAATCATAAGCAATTTTAGATTCTCCCGTTAAGTGTGCAGTACGCCCCATGATAAAGTGACGAGAAGAGAATTCCTTTTCAATTCTTTTCTTTAGTTCTTTCTCTAAAGCATTCATGTTCATGGCTGGCAAATAATGGTCACCATGTGGTAACACATCAATACCATCCTTATTACCACTAATCCCTGCAAATTTCTCTACGTGGTCGTACCAAGGAGCTAAATCTTTGTAACGAATTGGCCAATCGGTACCAATACCTTCTTTAGCATTTGCTTCAAAATCCTTTTCATTCAAACGATATGATTGACGACCCCACATCAGAGAGCGACCACCAACATGGTATCCACGAATCCAGTCGATTGGTTTTTTCTCAACAATTGGGTTTTCTTTATCATTTTCAAACATATCTCTCCAAGGCTCATTTACGGTATAACCCGTACGAACGCCTATGAAATGCTCTTCCGCAGATTTATTATCTACTCTACCACGGTGTTCAAATTCCCATGGCGCTTTAGTCGCATTCGGATAGTCTTGAATATGTTTAATATCACGCCCTCTTTCAAGCATGATTACTTTTAAGCCTTTTTCACACAATTCTTTGGCAGCCCAACCGCCAGATATTCCTGAGCCAACTACGATGGCATCGTAAGTATTTGCTTTATTTCCTGTTCCTGTAATTTCCACTGTGATATTGATTTGAAATTAATGAATTATTTGTGACATCTTTTCTAAAAAAACAACTAGCTCATTGCCCAAGCTTTTTGTCCTTTTTCTAATTTAATGGGCTCATATTTACCCGGAACTTCCAAATAGGCTAGTGCTTTTGTCGCACCTGGCTCAGAAGTAAAGTATCCCAAAATCGTCAAATCCTTCATTGTTTTCCAAAACTCAGAGCGCTCTTTTGCTGAATCTTCTGCTTTAATCAACGCTAATTTTTGGGCTGGTGTTGCTTTTGAAAATTCAGTACCATTTGCTTTTTTAGAATCTTCATCCAATTTAGTTAAGCCTGCAAAAAAAGCTTTTTGTTGCTCTTCTTTATAACAGTCTTTCACCATCATCTGGATAAACTCTGGTACTTTAGCATCAATTGCTCCTGGTGTTTGTGTACGGGGTAAAATAATCTCAGCAATTTCAGATATCATTGCACTTTCCTCAGGCGAAAAACTTAGGGCTGTTGCTTCTGTCGAGCTGCTTGATTTACAGCCTTCCAAAACTGTTGCCAAAGTACTTGCCGAAAGGATTCCTCCCATCGCCAGAGCCATTTTGGCAATTGCGTCTCTTCTTTTCATGTATATTAATTTAAGTTTTGTTTATAATTCAGTATTGAACGTAAAATTACATTTATATTGCAAAAAATTGCATTATTATTTGCTAAACTACTTATCAGCCACCATGTAAATCAGTGCAGTGATAAATATTATGCTGAAACATTCAAATCAAAGTAAATTAAAAATAAATATATTAAAAATACAATTATTTATTTTTAATAAAATCGATTCTTAAGCCAATTGCATTCTTTTTAGGTATTCTAAAATATTTTGTCAATCAAATCATTGTTAAATCTTTAATTTTAACTATCTTTGCACTCCAATTTACAAATACCATAACCGAAGGACGGGTTCCTTCACTAAAACGTAAATAAAAAATGGCTGTTAAAATTAGATTAGCACGTCGTGGACGTAAAAAATTAGCGATGTATGACATCGTTATTGCTGACGCAAGAGCTCCACGTGACGGTAAATTCATTGAGAAAATCGGAACGTACAATCCAAACACAAACCCTGCTTCAATCAATTTGAACGAAGATAGCGCTTTGAAATGGGTTTTAAACGGTGCTCAACCAACAGATACTACTCGTGCAATTTTGTCATATAAAGGTATATTGTTGAAAAAACACTTGCAAGTGGGTGTTAACAAAGGTGCTATTTCTCAAGAAATTGCTGACTCTAAATTCAACGACTGGAAAACTAGCAAAGATTTAAAAATCACTGGTAAAACTGACGGTCTTGAAGCTACTAAAGCTGCTGATAAAGCTGCTCGTATGGCAAGAGAAACTGAAATTAATGCTGCTCGTGCTGCTGCAATTGCAAAGAAAAATACTGTAGAAGAAGAAGTTGTTGCAGAAGAAACTGAAGCTCCAGCGGCTGAAGGAGAAGCTACTACAGAATCTGCTGAGTAATTTTCCCAAAGAAATTTCATTAAAAATGATACAAAACTCTTTTGATAAGCTGTTTTGTATCATTTTTTATTTTAACACATTTGTCCATTTTATCAAAGCAAAATCAAGTGTCAAGCCATAAAGTTGATGCTGAATATATACTAATGACTAAAGAAGATTGTTTTGAACTAGGAAAAATCACAAAAACTCACGGACTAAAAGGTGAAGTAATCCTTTGGCTGGATGTAGATTTCCCTGAAGATTATGAAGATTTAGAAAGCCTTTTCTTGGAAGTAAAAGGAGAATTAGTTCCTTATTTTATAGAATCATACCGACTATCAGGTAATCGTGCTATTGTGCATTTTGAAGATGTAGACTCTTTCGAAAAAGCAGAATTAATGATTAACCTACAGGCATTTTTGCCGTTAGAAGAACTCCCAGAACTAGACAGCGACCAATTTTACTATCATGAAATCATTGGATTTCAGATAGTTGATAAAAATTTAGGAAATTTAGGCACAGTACAAACCGTACATTCAATGCAAGCACAAGACTTGTTGGTGATGGATTACAAAGGCAAAGAAGTATTGATTCCAGTCATTGATGAAATTATATTGCAAGCGGAAAAAGAGCAAAAAATCCTTCATGTAAATTTACCAGAAGGTTTGTTAGAAGTGTATCTGGAAGATTAATTTCAAAAAACCTACCATGCGAATAGATATTATTTCTGTAGTACCAAAATTGATGGAAAGCTTTTTTGCTCATTCAATTTTAAAACGTGGACAAGAGGCTGGTCATGTAGAAGTTGTTTTACATGATTTAAGAGATTATTCTCTTTCAAAACAACGTCAAGTAGATGATTATGCTTTTGGTGGCGGTGCTGGCATGGTAATGAGCGTCGAGCCGATTGCGCGTTGTATCAGACATTTGCAAAGCGAAAGACATTACGATGAAGTGATTTACATGACGCCTGATGGTGAAACGTTCAATCAACAAACGGCCAATCAACTTTCTCTTCAAGGTAACCTATTGTTTCTTTGCGGGCACTATAAAGGAGTTGATCAAAGGGTTAGAGATATGTTTATCACCAAAGAAATTTCTATTGGTGATTATGTACTTTCTGGAGGCGAATTAGCGGCGGCGGTTTGTGCAGATGCTATTATCCGATTGATTCCAGGAGTATTGAATGATGAAACTTCAGCCTTGACTGATTCCTTTCAAGATAATCTTTTGGCACCACCAGTATATACTCGCCCTGCTGAATTTGAAGGCGTCGGCGTTCCTCCTGTCCTTTTATCTGGGCATGAAGCGAAAATAAATGAATGGAGATTCGACCAATCTATTGAACGAACTAAGACTAGAAGACCAGATTTGTACGCAAAAAGTGGTTTATAGCACAAAATACGAGCGGTTTTAGTGCTAGTTTTTGTCTAAATGATGAAAAGAGAGGCTAAAATCAAAAAAAATAAATATTTCTTACAAATAATTGTATTATATGTTTATTTATTTGGATTTTTTATTATTTTTGTAACGAAGAGAAAAACGAGAGGGTGAAGCAATTAAAATAGAAAAACAAAGACAATAACATTAAATAAAGTAAGGATTATATTTAGAAAGCCTGATGTCTGTGGCATCGGGCTTTTTTGTGCCCATTGGGTTTCAACGTCTCTATTAATACTTATTTCATTCCTTTAATCTTATCAAGTGGAATGGAAACATTATATTTGTATTCATTTTTTTGAATCTAGCCCATAAGCAAGCACTTTTGATTGATAAGATTAACAATTATCTAATCCCATTAATCAAAAATAATTTTATGAAAATTTTCAACAACCCAGTATCACATGGATGTTTCGATTATCATTATTAATTACAAGTCAGCAGAATTAACAGTCAATTGCATAAGCTCTATTAAAAAATTTACTCAGGATATTAGTTATGAAGTAGTGGTGGTAGATAATGATTCTCAGGACGCTTCAGAAAGTATTATTAAGTCTGTTCATCCAGAAATTGTTTGGGTTGCTAGTAAATATAATTCGGGCTTTTCAAGAGGGAATAACCAAGGAATGTCCGTTGCCCAAGGTGATTATTTTTTATTATTAAATGCAGATACACTCTTATTCGATAACGCTATCTTTAAAGCGTGGCAGTTGCTTAAATCTCAACCAGAAGTTTCTGTCATTGGAGGTATTCAAGTTACGGCTGATTTAGTCAAAATGCCTTATTTCAGAAATAGGAATGAGTTTTTAAAATTCTTGATTATTGCTCCAAATTCCTTTCATAAATACTTAGAAAAATTATTTCCCGAACCTCAATTTCAAGACCCTAATCAATCAGAATTATGTTGTGGAGCTTTTATGCTGATTGCTCGCAAAACAGTAGAAAAGGTAGGCAAAATGGATGAAGATTTCTTTATGTATGCCGAAGATTTCGAGTGGGCTGGTAGGCTAAGGAAAGTAGGAAAAATCTGTTGTTCGGAAGATATCAAATTCATTCACCTCGAAAAAGATTCTCCTTTTAGAAGAACTAATATTTCGCCCATCAACAGATTTGGTACGCAAATGCAAGTTTCTAATTTATTATGGATTCGGAAAGAGTATGGTGTAGGTTTTTATTTATTTCTTATTTTCCATTATGTAAGTCTGGCTATTTTCTTTTATGTTTGGAAAATATCTGTGAATATTTCTAAGCTTAGGAATCCATTTTTCGAATTGAGAAGTCAGAAAATCTTTGCTTTAAAAACATTGGTCTTTCTAAAGTTTTTCTGGAAAACTCTCTTCAAAATCAAAGGTTTTTATAAAATTAAGCCCAGCGATAATATTGATTTAATATTTCGCTAGGCTTAATTTAAATGATATTTTCAGCCGTGAACTAAAAAGAATAATCTTGAAACTCGCGGCTGATTACTAAAAGCTATTTGCTAAGTAAACCCAACGAATCCATCCAGTTTTTCACATTATCCATCCATTTTTCTTTGGTGGTTTTATTGTTCAAACCAAATCCGTGACCACCTTTAGGATAAATTACTAATTCAGCCAGTACCCCATTTTTTTGTAAGCCTTGATAAAACTCTAACGAGTTTCTAACAGGTACTGCTGTATCATCACCAGCATGTACTAAAAAAGTAGGAGGTGTTTCAGCGGTAACATGTAATTCATTTGAATATTCATCAATCAAAGCTTGGTCAGGCGTTTTACCAATTAAATTGATTCTTGAACCTGCATGTCCAAAGTCTTTAAAAGTAATTACTGGGTATCCTAAAATCATAAAATCAGGACGAACAGAAACTTCACTTGTCACCTCTCCTACTTGTTTATTAAAATGTGTTCCTGCGGTTGAAGCCAAGTGTCCGCCCGCCGAAAAACCCATTATGCCTATTTTGCTAGGGTTAATGCCATACTTTGCGGCATCTTTACGAACGGTTCTTAGTGCTTGTTGTGCATCTTGTAAGGGAGCAATTGATTTATCAACCTGAGCATCACTATTAGGCAATCTATATTTTAATACAAAAGCTGTTACACCCATTTTATTAAATACACTCGCCACATCTGACCCTTCGTGGCTAGCAGCCAAAATACCATAGCCTCCTCCTGGACATATAATTACGGCAGTACCATTTGCTTTGTCTGCATCGGCTGGATAGACGGTTAGTGTAGGAACTGTTACTTCTGATATTCTAAGTACACCGTTTTTATCAGTAACAGATTTTTGGGTATTCGGGACTTGTTTCGCATTGGGAACACCATCTGGATACAATGGCATTTCTTGTTGTGCTTGTGCGTACTTCATGCAACATAAAAAAGAAAATGTTAAAATAATTTTTTTCATACGATTGGTTTTGAAAGGTAAAAATTTGATAATGATGTTATGTATTTTTTGTAAAATCTTTATTTTTTGGCCGTTGTGATTAAAATTACAGCGGTAATAATTACCCCTCCAGCCAAAAGCATTAATGGATGTAGATTTTCGCCTGCAAACAATGCTCCCAAAACCATGGCTACTAATGGATTGACATATGTATACGTAGCAACTAAGGTTGGAGAAGTAACTTTTGATAACCAGTTAAAAATTAGAAAAGCCAAACTAGACCCAAAAACTACTAAATAAATAAAAGATAAATATGCTTTTGGTTGGATATTGGCAATATCAAAATGACTAAATTCTCCTAGTCCTAAGCTAATAATCAAGGAAATAATACCGCCAGTCATCATCTGCATGCCTGAAATCTGAGAAGCGTGATAATCAAATATCTTTGCTTTTTTAACGATTACTACGCCAAGGTTCCATGCTAAAGTAGCTAGAAATAGGAATAAAACGCCTAACATATAATATTGTTCAAAGCCTTTTAGGGCTAATGTTTTCAAGCTCATCAGGATTCCTACACCAACAATACCCAACAATGCCCCAGCAATTACTTTAGGTTTAGGTTTTTCATGATTGAATATCCAAAGCAAAGAAACCAGCATAACAGGCCCTAAGGCTGAAAACAAGGCTGAATAGCTTGAAGGCATCCATTTGGCGGCAATAGTGAATAATCCATTACCAAAGCATAGCATCAAAAAGCCAGTAAATAAGCAAGTGACCAACATTTTACGAGAGGGTTTCTGATACTTTTTACTAACGATAGAAAAAAGAAAAAGTATAGTACCAGCAATTAGATTTCTAAAACCAGAGGCCATCATCGATGGAACGGTTTCTACAACAAACCGCAATGCTAGATAAGTAGAACCCCAAACTAAGTAAAGCGTAATTAGTCCTGCCCAAATTTTAAGTCGTTGATTTTGATTATTCATGACACAAAATTGGCGTTTTTTTACGATATTTAAACTGTAAAAACAAACTATTCATCAATCAACCTCCATGAAAAAGAATGTCATTATTTTACTTTTACTCTCTCTGAGTACATTTGCTCAAAAAAATAGTAGTTTAACGTTTGAAGATTACCTGTCTTTACGAAATGTAGCAAATCCTGTTATTTCACCGGATGGAAAAAATGTTGTTTTTTCGGTTACGACAGCAGACTGGAAAGAGAATAATTATGATACAGAGTTATGGTTATCTAAAAACAAACAAACGCCCTTTCAATTAACCAGAACAGTAAAAGGGAATAGTGTAGCTGCTAGTTGGTCACCAGATAGTAAATGGATTGCTTTTTTAGCAGATAGAGGGGATAAAAATCAAATTTATGTCATCAGAGCTGACGGTGGAGAAGCACAACAAATAACCAAAGAAGACGAAGGAATTAATAGCTTTAGTTGGTCGCCAGATGGTAAAACTTTAGCGATTTCTATCACCGAAAAAGATTCAAAAAGCCTAAAATCCAAGAAAGAACGTTATGGAGGCTTTGAGGTAGATGATGAAGAATTTAAGCTTTCGCACTTATGGTTGGTAGATTTTTCAACAGATTTGTTTCCGTCACCCAACGAAAAACCTTGCTATGATTCAAAAGACTCTACTAAAACCTGTATTACCTTACCTAAACCTCGTAGGCTGACCCAAGGTGATTTTACGGTTACTTATTTCAAATGGTCGCCTGATGGGACTAAGATTGCGTTTGTTCATCAACCTAATCCGCTCATTCAATCAAGTGCTTATTCTGATGTTTCATATTTAGACGTTTTATCTAAGAAGAGTACACTATTAGTTAACAATACAGGGGGTGATTTTTTTGAATCTTGTGACCAAGCTTCAAAAAGTATTTTATATACTACTTCGCTGAATGATACAACTTCAAATTATTATAAAAATCCTAAAACTTTCAGCATCTATTTAGGTTCAAAAAAGACGAAACAGTGGGTGAGTGATTTTGATGAAGACATTAATATATTAGAGTGGACGAATGAGGGCGTGTATTTTACAGCTTCGCAAAGAACTAAAATGAAATTGTTTTTGGCGGATAATATCACAGGAAAAGTAAAAGAAATTCAGGCTAAATTTGATTTGATAGCTAGTCCAAGTTTTTCAAAAGATGCTAAACAAGTTGCCTTTTTAGGCAGAAATTATGATAGCCTTTTTGATATACAAATTGGTGAAGTATCAGACTTAAAATTTACTGCCTTGACCAATATGAATGCCCAAATTGCTGGTTGGCAAACCGCTAGTAGTGAAGTAATAAAATGGAAAAGCAAGGATGGTGCAGAGATTGAAGGCATTTTGCATAAACCCAAAAATTATGACCCTACCAAAAAATATCCATTATTAGTATTGATTCATGGTGGTCCAACAGGTATAGATGTACCAACGCCAACACCAGGTGGAAGTGTTTATCCTATTTTACAATTTCTGGAAAAAGGGGCGTTAGTACTTCGTCCTAACTATCGAGGTTCTGCTGGGTATGGAGAAGCTTTTCGTTCGCTGAATGTTAGAAATTTGGGCGTTGGCGATATGTGGGATGTAATGTCAGGTGTTGATTATTTAAAAAGCAAAGGCATTGTTGATACTACTCGGATGGGCTCAATGGGTTGGAGCCAAGGTGGATATATCTCGGCATTTTTAACAACTAATACCAATGTTTTCAAAGCCATTTCGGTAGGTGCTGGTATATCGAACTGGGTAACGTATTATGTCAGTACAGACATCCATCCTTTTACCAGACAATACCTACAATCAACGCCATGGAGCGATAAAGACGTTTATTCAAAGACCTCTCCGATGACCAACATCAATAATGCCTCTACTCCTACGCTTATTCAGCATGGAGAATTAGATAGAAGAGTACCCATCTCCAATGCTTATGAGTTATTACAGGGTCTTCAAGATAGAGGTATTCCTTCAAAACTGATTGTTTACAAAGGTTTCGGACACGGAATTACTAAACCCAAAGAACGCCTGGCGGCGATGTGGCACAACTGGATTTGGTTTAATAAATACATCTGGAAAGAGGCAGTAGAAATGCCTTTAGATAAATAAAAGCTTTTATATTATTTACTCACTTAATTTAATTTTCATCAACTTATTACAATTCAATGAAAAAACTATTTTCCCTCACTTTATTGTTAATTTTCTTTCAAAGTTATGCGCAGAAATTGCCCACGATTGCTGAAAAAACGGCTTCCTTCAAAAAATATGAAGGTTTTATGAATTATTGGTGGGATGAAGACAATGGCAAAATTTGGCTTGAAGTCGCTAATCTCAATCAAGAGTTTCTATACATTACTTCACTTCCTGCGGGTTTGGGTTCAAATGACATTGGACTAGACCGTGGACTTCTAGGCGATGAAAAAGTGGTATTTTTCAACAAAGTAGGTAGAAAGATTTTATTAATTCAGCCTAATTTAAAGTATCGTGCTATAACAAACGATGCCAATGAGAAACGTGCTGTTATGCAATCTTTCGCACAGTCTACTATTGCAGGTTTTACCGTTGAAGCGGAGGAAAATGGCAAATACTTAGTTGACATCACCGACTTGCTAATGCAGGATGCCATGGGTGTAACAGACCGTATTAAAGGCATGGGCGAAGGTTCTTATTCATTAGATAAGTCTCGTTCAGCCATGTATTTTGAACGTACTAAAAACTTTCCTCAAAACTCTGAATTTGAAGTAAGTCTGACATTTACTGGCGGAAGTGATGCAGGAAGATTTGTCAGATCAGTTACACCTTCGTCTGATGCTATTACGTTAAGAATGCATCACGGTTTTGTACAATTACCAGATAATCAGTTTGAGAAAAGAGAATTCGACCCACGTTCAAGCTTCAATGCTATTTCGTATTTCGACTATTCAACTCCTGTAAGCGAACCTGTTGAAAAATACTATACTGTAAGACATCGCCTAAAGAAAAAAGATCCTAATGCTAAGGTATCTGAAGCGGTAAAACCCATTATTTATTATTTAGACAATGGTACCCCTGAGCCTATTCGTTCGGCTTTGATGGAAGGTACGTCTTGGTGGAATCAGGCTTTTGAAGCCGCTGGTTATAAAAATGCTTTTCAAGTAAAATTATTACCTGATGATGCCGACCCAATGGATGTTCGTTATAATGTAATCAACTGGGTACATCGCTCTACGCGTGGTTGGTCGTATGGTGCTTCAGTGATTGACCCACGTACTGGCGAAATTCTGAAAGGACATGTTACTTTGGGCTCTTTACGTGTTCGTCAGGATTACCTCATAGCCCAAGGCTTACTTTCTCCTTTTGAAAATGGCAAAAAATTAGACCCTGAAAAAGACCCGATGCTGAAAATGGCTTTGGCTCGTCTCAGACAATTAGCGGCTCATGAAGTAGGTCATACGTTGGGCATTATGCACAATTATTCAGCAAGTACGAATGAACGTGCTTCGGTGATGGACTATCCGCATCCGCGAGTAACCTTGAACGCGAAAGGAGATATCGATATGTCTGATGCTTATGCTGTGGGTATTGGAGCATGGGACAAAGCATCTATTGCTTTCGGTTATCAAGATTTCCCTAAAGGAACTGATGAAAAAGCGGGGTTAAACAAGATTCTGCAAGAAGCTAGAAATAAAGGTTTATTGTTTTTAACGGATCAAGATGCTCGTCCAGCAGGTGCAGTAAGTCCGAATGCTCATTTATGGGACGAAGGCAAAGACCCTATTGAAGGGTTGACAACACTATTGAAAGTAAGAGAAAAAGCATTAAGTAATTTTGGCGAAAAGACCATTCGTGAAGGAGTGCCTATGGCCTTTTTAGAAGATGCATTAGTACCAGTTTACAATTTACATCGTTATCAAATAGAAGCCGTTGCTAAAATCGTAGGTGGAGTTGATTATCGTTATGCTTTACGTGGTGACGGACAAACACCGACTATTTTAGTTTCAAAAGAAACACAACAAAAAGCATTGACAGCGGCGATTAAATGTTTAAGTCCAGAAGTATTGACACTTTCCGAAAGCATTATCAAATTGATTCCTCCTCGCCCTGCGGGATATAATGCATCAAGAGAATTGTTTAAAAAGAGAACAGGTTTAGCATTTGATGCTTTAGCAGCGGCAGAATCGGCCGCAGATTTTCCTTTGCAGTTCTTATTACATCCAGAACGCGCTTCAAGAATGGTAGAATATGCTTCTCGTGGTGAAGGTTTAACTTTAGATGATTTAACTAGCCAATTAATAGAAGGAACATTTAAAGTCCCACGTCAGAAAGGTTTAGCTCTTGAAGTACAGTATCAAACAGAGCAAATTTTGTTGACACATTTATTAGCTTTGAGTGTAAATGAAAAAGCTAGCTATCAGGTGAAGGCATTGATTGCTAAAAATCTAAAAGACTTAAAGGCTTATATAGAAGAAAGTAAAAAGACGGCAAAAGATTCAGGATATTTAGCACATTTAGATTATGTGTTAGAACGTATGAAAAGTCCATCGGCTGCCAAAATAGCTGTTCACAAAGAGTTACCTCCAGGTGCACCGATTGGTTGTGAAGATGAATTTTAAGAAGACTTATAAGCAGATTAGTCAACTTTTGGAAAGTTGACTAATCTATTGTCCGATTGATGTCAGCAGTAATACGAATAATAATTTTCATTATATTTGATTAAAAATAAAGGTTATGGTAGTTGCTAAAAATATCAAAGAAGCCATACTATCTGAGCTTAACGCTCAGCAATTGGTTCGAATTCCTGCCTCAGAGGAAGAATTCTTCTCTGTTGTAGCCGATTTGCCTTTTAAAATAGAATATCATGAAAATGAGATTATTACAATGGGATTAGCATCTTTATGGCATGAAGCCATTATTATGAATTTGGGTAGAATATTCAATATACTCTTTTTCAAAAACGAAGATATTCTTGTTTTAGGAAGTAATTCTGGTGTACAAATTCCAAAATTTGAAGGTGGATATTATATGCCTGATGTGATGGTGGTGAAAGGAAATCCTACATTTAAAGCCAACTCTCGAGCAATCATCACTAATCCTTATATCATTGTTGAAGTACTTTCTCCAGCCACCAAAGCCTTTGATTTATCAGAAAAACTATCTGAATATAAATTATTGAGCAGTCTTCAACAAGTGATTTACATCAATCCTGAGAAAGTAAGTGTTTCTACTTTTATTCGTTCTGATAATCCAAATACTTGGATAAATCAAGACTTTTATTCTCTAGAAGATTCAATAACTGTAGAAGGAAATAGTATTTTGGTATCAGATATTTATCATAAAATTAAGTTTGAGGGATAATACCTTAGATTAGACAACTTTTAGAAAGTTGTCTAATCTGTGTAGCAGATAATGTCTACTTAATTTTTTTCAAAGCCCAATCATTCAAAAAGAATAATTGGGCTTTGTCGTTTATAGTCTTGTTTAGATTAGACAACTTTTTAGAAAGTTGTCTAATCAGTGTAATCTCTGTTTAAAATATGACTTTATACAGATGGCATGACTTGAAGTCATGCCATCTGTATTGATTAATTTTGAAATCAGGCTTCATTTCGTTAAGTTTGTTTATCAACCAAACTAACCCAAAGTCCTTCAATGGAAAAAAACACTTCCCCTACTTCATCACAAGAACTTAAAAAAGAACTCAGCCTAATTGATGCCACCATGATTGTGATTGGCTCAATGATTGGTTCTGGTATTTTTATTGTTTCAGCAGACGTTACCCGAAATCTTGGCTCCCCTGGTTATTTATTATTAGCTTGGATTATCACAGGTATCATTACCTTAATCTCAGCGCTCTCTTATGGTGAATTGGCAGGTATGATGCCCAACGCTGGCGGTCAATATGTTTATTTAAGAGAAGCCTATAATTCCTTAACGGGTTTCTTGTTTGGCTGGACAACCTTTTTAGTCATCGAAACTGGAACCATTGCAGCCGTAGCTGTGGCTTTTGCCAAATACACAGGTGTACTATTGCCACAATACATCGGCACAGAACATAAATTTTTATTTTTTGATACTCAACAGCTCCTTGCCATTGCCCTCATTCTTCTACTCACTTTCATTAATATTCAAGGTGTAAAAAATGCCAAATTGGTACAATTAATCTTTACCGTTACCAAAATTGGGGCATTGTTGGGTTTAGCAGTTGTAGGAATCATTGTAGGTGCTGACCCTAAAAAAGGGATGTGGGCAATTAATTCAATTGACTTCTGGAGTCCCGTGAAAATCATTTGGGAAAATGGAAAAATCATGGACTATGAATATTTGTCGGGTATAGGATTATGGTCAGCAATGGGTTTAGCCTTGATTGGTCCTTTGTTTTCATCATCGGCTTGGAACAATGTTACTTATACCGCAGGAGAAATGAAAAACCCCAAACGTGATATCCCACTAAGTTTACTATATGGAACCTTGACGGTAAGTGCTTTGTATATTTTAGCCAATGTTGCTTATTTGATGCTTTTGCCCGTACAGGGACATCCAAATGGTGTAGATACACTTTCTAGAGGAATTATGTTTGCCACAAATGACCGCGTGGGAACGGCTGCTGCTGAAATGATTTTTGGCAATCCTGCGACTATCATTATGGCAGTTTTTATCATGATTTCTACTTTTGGTTGTAATAATGGCATCATTTTATCAGGAGCCAGAGTATATTATGCCATGGCAAAAGATGGACTTTTTTTCAAAAAAGCAGGTGAATTAAATAGTAAAGGTGTTCCTGCCTTTTCATTATTAATTCAATGTGGATGGGCTTGCTTACTTTGTTTAACAGGGACTTATGGTGACTTATTAGACTATACCGTTTTTGCTATTCTAGTATTCTATATTCTTACCATTGTAGGTGTATTTATTCTTCGTAAAAAACAACCAAATGTACCAAGACCATACAAGGCTTTTGGGTATCCAGTAATTCCAGCAATTTATCTTCTATTTGCTACAGCACTTTGTGTCAATCTTCTGATTTACAAACCTGTACCATCTTGGGCAGGTGTGGGGATTGTAGCGTTGGGTATTCCAGTTTTTTATTTGTGGAAAAAGAAAAAAGTTTAGTCGAACTTCAAGTTACCTCTTAATGTTACTCTAATGCGAATTGCCTTGTTCGTTTCATGTCAAGATGAAGAACAAGGCAATTCTTTTTCATAATTACTGGAACAAACTTATTTATAAATCAATGACAAACATTATCAAAACAGCTCTTATCACAGGAGGTTCAAAAGGAATAGGCTATGGCGTTGCTGAAGCCCTTATTAAAGATGGCATTAAAGTAGCAATCACAAGTCGTACACAAAGCAGTGCCGACGAAGCAGCGAATGAATTAAATAAAATCAAAGAAGGTTTTGCAATTGGTATTGAGTCAGACGTAAGAAACCTTGCTTCACAACAAAGTGCTGTTGATACCATTATCGCTACTTGGGGTAGGCTTGATTATGTTATTGCCAATGCAGGGGTGGGTCACTTCGCTCCTATTCAAGACCTTACGGCTGAACAATGGCAAGAAACAATTGACATTAATTTAACGGGAACTTTTAATAGTATCAAGGCTTCTTACACTGCATTGAAAGAGACTCAAGGATACTTTATTACTATTTCTAGTTTGGCAGGTACCAACTTTTTCGCAAATGGTGGCGCATATAATGCTAGTAAATTTGGCGTAGTAGGTTTTTCACAAGCCATTATGATGGATTTAAGAAAAGATGGTATTAAGGTTACAACCGTAATGCCAGGCTCGGTTGCGACTCATTTTAACGGACATTCTCCTTCAGAAAAAGATGCTTGGAAGATTCAACCAGAAGATATTGGGCAGATTGTAGCAGATTTAATCAAAATGCCTGCAAGAACGTTACCTAGTAAAATAGAGGTTCGTCCTACAATGCCTGCTTAGCTAGGAGCTATGAGCATTGAGCCATGAGTTAAAAAAAATCTCAAGGCTCAATGCTCAAAGCTTATAGCTCATTATAGCTTAACAAACTCTTCTGTAGCTTCTAAACTTTTTTCCCAACACCATTCAATACTTTCTGGAGTAATGCCACTGTTGAAGGTCGAAGCTGGTTTTGATTTTGTAAAATAGTACCCATTTCTGAATCTTAAATCCTGAATATCTGTAGTGGCTAAGTAGATGGAAGTAGCAGCCCCTTTTTCCACAGAAATCATAAATGGACGGGCTATTGCAAAACCTATTTTTAGTAACCCATTCATATCACTTCCAAAATTTGACTTTACTACGCCTGGATGTACACTATAAGCAGTAATTGAAGAATCTCTATAATACTTAGCTAGACCTTTGGTAAACAAAATGTTGGCTAGTTTACCATCACCATAAGCACCCATATCCGATAATTTTGTATTATTTTTCTCGAAAAGACGCGTTACTTTTCCCAAAGCATGCGCTGCAGAAGAAAGATTAATTACTCTACTTTCTTTTGATTTCTTCAATAAATCAATCAAATTCATCGTCAATACAAAATGCCCTAAATGATTTGCTACAAAAGATTTTTCGTAACCATCTTTTGTAAAAGAAATTCCTACAGGTGAATATCCAGCATTATTAATTAAGCGGTCGATTGTAGTATATTTTGTTTTAATCTCATCCGTAGCTTTTTTAACAGAAGCCAAATCCATTAAATCAGCAATAATGAAATTCATTTTAGTGGTAGGCGCAACCTTTAAAATCTCAGATTCAGTAGCCATTGCTTTCTCATGACTTCTAACTAGCAAGATCAATTCAAATTTTTCAATAGCCAAAGCCTTTGCTGTAGCCAATCCAATACCAGAATTTGCACCTGTAATCAAAGCTATTTGCATAATCATTTTTGTTATAAAGGTTATAAATTAAACGAGCAATCATTTTTAAAACAGATGGCATGACTTAGTGAGCCATGCCATCTGTTTTAATTTCTTTGAAGATAATATTAACCCTCCTTAATTATAAACGAACTCTACTTGATAAAGTTGCTTTTGTTTTTTCTTTAGAGGAGGAATCGTATTAATTTTCAAGGTAATAAAATCAGCATCTGTTGAAGAACTATAGTTAGCTTCGGTATTACTTTGCTCTATCCAATTTCTAGTAAGCACTTGCAATTGTTTTTTTAATGTTTCAAAATAAGCCTTTGCATCAGCTTCATTCTCACTTTCTAGCAAAATACTTTTATAATTAGCCGTTTGTCCCCCATTATCTTGAAAAATAAAAGCAGACTTTCCAGTCACTAACTCAAAAGATGTTTTAAAGCTCTCTAATCCAGCACTTTTATCTTTCTTCTCCTCTTTTTTATCCTTTTTAATTTTATCGCCAGTAATATTTTTAAAGTTCACCTTCTTTGATTTCTCAAGAGCTTTAAATTGATTAGCAAAATTTTGGTCAAGTCCAGCTTCTATTACCGAAGACGTTGTTATCGTTTTAGTAATTTTATACTTTCCAGTTTGTCCAGCGTCCATTGACGTAGCCAATAAAGTATAAGTACCCGTAACTGGCACAACATAATGGAATTTATTTGTACTATTTCCTTTAAAAGGTTGAGAATCGTAGCTAAGATCCTGTTTATCCTTAGCAGGTGTTTTCAAGCTAAGCATCACTCTAAAATTTGAAGAAGAATGTTCTAAAAAAAGCTCTTCACCCGCATGAAGCAATAATTTATAAGAATCATAAAAACGTTTTTCTCCATTTTGATTAGCCGTTAAATCCTTACCAGTGAGGCTAGCTTCGACAACATCATTTGCTTGTTGAGCACCCACCTTTAGAGGATTTTTATTAAGTAGCTCAGTAGAATCAATTTTTGAAACTTTAACAGGAGGAGTTTTTTTAGCAGGTTTTTTCTTTTGGGCTAAAGTAGTAAAACAAAAAGTTAGAGAGATAAAAAAAAATAACAACTTAGTTTTCATTTTATGGGGAATTTTGTGATTTCACGCAAGAAGGCACAGAAAAGTAAAACATGCAAGTTTTGGTGAAATTTTGAGGCAAAATTATATCATATAAAATGCTTTTAACTATCCTTAATACAATTAGAATTAAATTTCAGCCATATAACGATTAGGTTTAATTACTTATTTTAATTCCTTTTGGTGCGATTAAAAGCATCTCTTTCATCCCAACTGAAATCAATATCAAAGTCATTTCAATTCCACTTGGTACGATTAAAAGGCTACGTCAGCATCAGATATTTACTATACAGATGGTAGATTTCAATTCCACTTGGTACGATTAAAAGCAACTAAAGGTTGATGCCTGTAACAAAATTACGGTCAACTTTCAATCCCACTTGGTACGATTAAAAGTTGAGAAATTACAATCTGTTTCATAACCTGAATAAATATTTCAATTCCACTTGGTACGATTAAAAGTCTCATTGAGGAACTTGTAGATAGAGAAATTATTTCAATTCCACTTGGTACGATAAAAGAAAAAATGAACAAAGTTCTATTAGGCTTAAAAAAAATTCAATTCCACTTGGTACGATTAAAAGCAGCCCAAGATTTAAAACAACATTTAACAAAAATGTTATTTCAATTCCACTTGGTACGATTAAAAGAATATTTAGCAGCTTTTTTTGTGAATTTGGTTTATTATTTCAATTCCACTTGGTACGATTAAAAGGAGTGAGAAATTTATGATTTTGGATGATGAAATGAGATTTCAATTCCACTTGGTACGATTAAAAGAATATTTAGTAGCTTTTTTTGTGAATTTGGTTTATTATTTCAATTCCACTTGGTACGATTAAAAGGAGTGAGAAATTTATGATTTTGGATGATGAAATGAGATTTCAATTCCACTTGGTACGATTAAAAGGACCTCGACATTGGCATCGACTGTTTCAGCTTTAATCATTTCAATTCCACTTGGTACGATTAAAAGGCCACTAAGCGTTTCCAGTAAATGTTTATTTTCACAATTTCAATTCCACTTGGTACGATTAAAAGGCCGAAGCATGGTTTATTAACCACTGCATACAAACCCTATTTCAATTCCACTTGGTACGATTAAAAGGTCCCAAAGTATGATGCTGAACTAGAATATCAATTACATTTCAATTCCACTTGGTACGATTAAAAGAATCGCAGACAACCTGCAAAGGGCTTAGGTGATATCGTATTTCAATTCCACTTGGTACGATTAAAAGCGATATGGCTAATCATGTCGATCTTCGCTTGGTAGCATATTTCAATTCCACTTGGTACGATTAAAAGCTTCGTAGGCTTTTTGTTAAATTTTGACACGATTAAATTTCAATTCCACTTGGTACGATTAAAAGCAAACTTCATTTTGAGTTTTGCTAAATCATTAGCCTATTTCAATTCCACTTGGTACGATTAAAAGCTCCAATTCTTTGATATACATTTTGCTCTCGGTTTGATTTCAATTCCACTTGGTACGATTAAAAGAGTATCGGGTGCGAAGTCTAACTCATTATCTTCATATTTCAATTCCACTTGGTACGATTAAAAGGAAACCATCTGCCCAGGCATGGAACGAAGGTCCCATTTATTTCAATTCCACTTGGTACGATTAAAAGTCAGGAAACCATTCGGGATGGAAAGCAGCTATTACATCATTTCAATTCCACTTGGTACGATTAAAAGCCTCAGCCAATTGTACAAGCGGCTAGTAGGGTTTATGATTTCAATTCCACTTGGTACGATTAAAAGGAGTGCCTTGTATTTTTGTTGTTCCAATCACTTCCAATTTCAAGTCCACTTGGTACGATTAAAAGTCACAAGAAGCACAAGATTAATGACGGGCATATTAATTTCAATTCCACTTGGTACGATTAAAAGAATTGCATGTAATAAAATGTATATCGGTTTATTTCATTTCAATTCCACTTGGTACGATTAAAAGTTATCAGTATAACCCATATGCCCGTATTGCTATCATATTTCAATTCCACTTCGTACGATTAAAAGTTCAATTAAAAATTTTATGCAAAAGTCTTATGCTAATTTCAATTCCACTTGGTACGATTAAAAGTTTCATGTACACACTATCACGAATTGCCCGAATTTCATTTCAATTCCACTTGGTACGATTAAAAGGGCTAAAAGCACCACTACAACAACGCCCTAGTGTAATTTCAATTCCACTTGGTACGATTAAAAGTTCCGATTGAAAGCAAAAATCAAAGAATGAATGCTACATTTCAATTCCACTTGGTACGATTAAAAGTATTGACGAGCAAACAATTTTATCATATACCGTATATTTCAATTCCACTTGGTACGATTAAAAGGTTACAAAAATAGTGGTGGGTCAATTATTAGTACCCAATTTCAATTCCACTTGGTACGATTAAAAGGATGGCAAAGGAGTACTTATTAAGAAGATTTTCAAATTTCAATTCCACTTGGTACGATTAAAAGTTTAATGAAACGACTATTGATTAATGCTCAAAATAATTTCAATTCCACTTGGTACGATTAAAAGTTATCTACCTTCGTTCTGACTACATCCTCATAGTCATTTCAATTCCACTTGGTACGATTAAAAGAAATAATTTCTAAAAGTTAAGAGCTTGTCTGTGTCATTTCAATTCCACTTGGTACGATTAAAAGTGGTAATAATCTGTAATGAACGAGGAATTCCTTCAGGATTTCAATTCCACTTGGTACGATTAAAAGCATAGATTTGGAAAGAGATATGTGTACAACCTGCATTTCAATTCCACTTGGTATGATTAAAAGATCAAATAACGAAAGAATATCATCATTACTAAAGTTCAATTTCAATTCCACTTAGTACGATTAAAAGGTGCTGTTCTTTATCTTCTTTGGACGCTTTTTTCTCCTATTTCAATTCCACTTGGTACGATTAAAAGAATTTGCAAAAGGATTTTTTCTTTTGCAAATTAAAAATTTCAATTCCACTTGGTACGATTAAAAGCACCCTGACTTTTGTTTTCAAGAAAACATTTTCGGTATATTTCAATTCCACTTGGTACGATTAAAAGTGTTCCTATTCTAGTTTCCCACTTCGCCAAGTAAGATATTTCAATTCCACTTGGTACGATTAAAAGAACATGTCGAGTAAAAACAGGCTGAAATATCGACACATTTCAATTCCACTTGGTACGATTAAAAGAAAATTAAGTTGAAGTATTTGCGTGTTAAGCCGTTATTTCAATTCCACTTGGTACGATTAAAAGAGAAGAAAAAGGCTAAACGAAGCCATAGAAAAAATTAATTTCAATTCCACTTGGTACGATTAAAAGTACGCTTACCTACATGAATTCCGTTGATTTGCATCAAATTTCAATTCCACTTGGTACGATTAAAAGCGGGTTCTTTGATATTGCAATAACTGATATTCCTTAATTTCAATTCCACTTGGTACGATTAAAAGACAAAATGTGTACAAGTTGGACTTAGGTTTCAAAAATTTCAATTCCACTTGGTACGATTAAAAGATTTGATGTATCTAACAACATTGACGACTTCCAACAAATTTCAATTCCACTTGGTACGATTAAAAGTTTAAATGTACGCTCGATTGGTTATTAAGAGGAATATTTCAATTCCACTTGGTACGATTAAAAGATAGAAGTTGAAGCAAAAGACCTATCAGATTTAGGAATTTCAATTCCACTTGGTACGATTAAAAGACTACTCGCAAGACAAAGCGGACGAGTTCGCGCAAATTTCAATTCCACTTGGTACGATTAAAAGCGCTAAGTATCTGCATATTTTGACTTGTTAAATCCTTATTTCAATTCCACTTGGTACGATTAAAAGCTGCCTCATGGTGGTAGAGTAGGCTTTTCTGAAACAAATTTCAATTCCACTTGGTACGATTAAAAGGTAAATTCATTTTGAATGATGAATTTATAAATCTCATTTCAATTCCACTTGGTACGATTAAAAGAGCCCTATTTACGATGCAACTAATGCTTTGCTTAGTACATTTCAATTCCACTTGGTACGATTAAAAGCTTTTGGTTCTCTAAGCATTGAAAGAAGACTAAACGAAATTTCAATTCCACTTGGTACGATTAAAAGATATTTTCCTTCAAGGGCTTTCAACAGGTATTTGCTATTTCAATTCCACTTGGTACGATTAAAAGAGGTAACAAATATAAAAGGAAACCTAATTGTTTATAAATTTCAATTCCACTTGGTACGATTAAAAGATACCATGCATACGAAAACGAGCTTATTTGTTCGATATTTCAATTCCACTTGGTACGATTAAAAGAAAACTAAACGGAGTGGAACCTTTGGAAATTTTAGACTATTTCAATTCCACTTGGTACGATTAAAAGAGTACATAGCTCGCGAGTACTATCACCCCTTAACAAAATTTCAATTCCACTTGGTACGATTAAAAGCCTAGTAACGCGTCGTTGCTTGCTTGCCCTAAAAATTATTTCAATTCCACTTGGTACGATTAAAAGTGAGTAACTGTAGCGTGCTAATAGTTTTACTACTAATTTCAATTCCACTTGGTACGATTAAAAGTATAAAGAAACATCGTGAAGAGAAAGAGTTTGAAAAGATTTCAATTCCACTTGGTACGATTAAAAGAAAAAGCATGAATTTGAAGTTGATAGCAATGATTATATTTCAATTCCACTTGGTACGATTAAAAGTTTGGCTATAATTGCAAGCTCATCTTTAGATAATCTATTTCAATTCCACTTGGTACGATTAAAAGTGTAATTCATGGTTATGCTTTGTAAATATTTCTAATATTTCAATTCCACTTGGTACGATTAAAAGCAGGATGAGCTTTATAAAATAGGAAGGACTGTAAAATTTCAATTCCACTTGGTACGATTAAAAGGAGCTGTTTGTCTTTAATCAAAAAGATATTATTTGAAATTTCAATTCCACTTGGTACGATTAAAAGTTATTTACTTTAAAAATTTCTCGTTCCATATCTTTCATTTCAATTCCACTTGGTACGATTAAAAGGGGTTGCTATTATTCCATTATCGGACATTATCGTAATTTCAATTCCACTTGGTACGATTAAAAGAGTATATCAACGATTTTCACATAAATAAAAAAAGTTCATTTCAATTCCACTTGGTACGATTAAAAGTGATTGAAAACTCCATTGATGAGAATTTTGTACGTTATTTCAATTCCACTTGGTACGATTAAAAGGGATGATTGTAATCATCAATGCCTACTTGAAAAATATATTTCAATTCCACTTGGTACGATTAAAAGACAAGTAAAAGCTTTTACCATTAAACCATCACAGCAATTTCAATTCCACTTGGTACGATTAAAAGTGGAGGATTACGTTTGTCTCGACAATGCCTGTAACAAATTTCAATTCCACTTGGTACGATTAAAAGACAAGTAAAAGCTTTTACCATTAAACCATCACAGCAATTTCAATTCCACTTGGTACGATTAAAAGAATTATCTAATTTGAAAGAATTAGCAACCGAAACATATTTCAATTCCACTTGGTACGATTAAAAGTTTACCAGACACTAAGAAGCCTTATATCATTATAACGTATTTCAATTCCACTTGGTACGATTAAAAGTGCCAAGTTTTAGTGTAGAATATGTACCAAATACATGATTTCAATTCCACTTGGTACGATTAAAAGAGTATATTGAATCTGGAATATCAATCGAACCTAATAATTTCAATTCCACTTGGTACGATTAAAAGTAATGGTCAATGGGATTTTGATGTACTTGCTAACAAAATTTCAATTCCACTTGGTACGATTAAAAGACTCTTTTGATTGATAGAGTAATAGCATACCAAAAGGATTTCAATTCCACTTGGTACGATTAAAAGCCTAGAATATGTAAACAAAGTGGATGGCTCGATAGCAAATTTCAATTCCACTTGGTACGATTAAAAGAGTTTCGGACTGCTGAATAAAAAGATGTAGCTCTTTATTTCAATTCCACTTGGTACGATTAAAAGAAAGGGTGGGAAAGTTCAGGTACTACATAAAACAAGTGCATTTCAATTCCACTTGGTACGATTAAAAGTACAGGACTTCCTTGGGAAAACAATATAGATACCCAATGATTTCAATTCCACTTGGTACGATTAAAAGAAATCCAATATTGCGATTGTCATTGACATGAGCACATTTCAATTCCACTTGGTACGATTAAAAGTGATGACAAAGTTGTCGGTGCAATCTCAAGAAACTTATTTCAATTCCACTTGGTACGATTAAAAGTTACCTAATGTTAGTATCGCATTTGAGGACGGGAATCTATTTCAATTCCACTTGGTACGATTAAAAGTGCGTCCATGTACCCAACACGTCCACGCCTCAGAGCAAATTTCAATTCCACTTGGTACGATTAAAAGTTTGTGTATATCCATCTTTAAAACATTATAAAATCTATTTCAATTCCACTTGGTACGATTAAAAGATTGAATCTTTTAAATCACAAGAAGATTCTTTGAGGATATTTCAATTCCACTTGGTACGATTAAAAGCCTTTTCAAAATGAAGCTGAAATAGTGTATTTACAAATTTCAATTCCACTTGGTACGATTAAAAGGAGTTCTTATGAGGAGCAAACTATTAGTATTACCAATTTCAATTCCACTTGGTACGATTAAAAGGCAAAGTTTTTGAATTAAGAAAATTACTTGAAGAAAATTTCAATTCCACTTGGTACGATTAAAAGCTTTAATTTTTCAATCTCAGCATCCTTTTCAGCTGAATTTCAATTCCACTTGGTACGATTAAAAGAAATATAAGAAAAGAACCCCAATATCCTAAATCTACATTTCAATTCCACTTGGTACGATTAAAAGTATACTTTGTTTAGGACGACGTCATCCAATACTAACAAATTTCAATTCCACTTGGTACGATTAAAAGGTCGGTTAACGAAATTGTAAACCCATTTGGGTTGCCAGATTTCAATTCCACTTGGTACGATTAAAAGGCCTGTTCGTCATTCGTACCATAAAGCACATCAATAGTATTTCAATTCCACTTGGTACGATTAAAAGAGTAAGACGGCAATAAAGCGGTGTAAGATTAGTTTGATTTCAATTCCACTTGGTACGATTAAAAGCTTGCAAAGATTCCTGCTAAGGTTGACTTATCAAAATTTCAATTCCACTTGGTACGATTAAAAGTGGCAAAACCATATTCCAATCTATCGGCTTACATTTATTTCAATTCCACTTGGTACGATTAAAAGAGTAAGACGGCAATAAAGCGGTGTAAGATTAGTTTGATTTCAATTCCACTTGGTACGATTAAAAGCTTGCAAAGATTCCTGCTAAGGTTGACTTATCAAAATTTCAATTCCACTTGGTACGATTAAAAGTGGCAAAACCATATTCCAATCTATCGGCTTACATTTATTTCAATTCCACTTGGTACGATTAAAAGATTTTGCTTTTCTACCTTTTTTAAAATATTTCCTTGATTTCAATGCCACTTGGTACGATTAAAAGAATTATAGACTTATGCTGTGCCTTATAATCAACATTTAATTTCAATTCCACTTGGTACGATTAAAAGAAACAATTAAATAAATGTCAAAATTCGAGGAAATACATTTCAATTCCACTTGGTACGATTAAAAGAAGTAAAGAATTTTTTCAGAGGCGTCCCCGACTAAATTTCAATTCCACTTGGTACGATTAAAAGACAATTCAACTAGAGCGGAAAGCTCAAGAAGAATATTTCAATTCCACTTGGTACGATTAAAAGTTAGGGTTTTTTAGTCTGGTACGGTAAAACCATTTATCATTTCAATTCCACTTGGTACGATTAAAAGAATATTGCTCATAATCAGCATCAGGGTCGTTTGTCATTTCAATTCCACTTGGTACGATTAAAAGCTGAAAATCAAAACTTAGGTGAAAATCTTGACGTAAAATTTCAATTCCACTTGGTACGATTAAAAGAATAGTTTTGATTCTCAATACAATGAGGATGCCAATATTTCAATTCCACTTGGTACGATTAAAAGTCCTTCGCCTGCTACTGATTACATTGAGTTATCTTATTTCAATTCCACTTGGTACGATTAAAAGTGTCTGCGACTGCTGCTGTGGCTGGTGTGGGAACTGATTTCAATTCCACTTGGTACGATTAAAAGAATTTTATAGAGTACTATGCCACCAATACAATTATCGATTTCAATTCCACTTGGTACGATTAAAAGAGTAGTTTCTTTAGCGTCATCCGAAACTGCTGTACATTTCAATTCCACTTGGTACGATTAAAAGAATCACTTCGGTTTGAAATGCACTTCTAAGATTTGAATTTCAATTCCACTTGGTACGATTAAAAGCTATACAATTCGCTGTTATGGAAACGCCCTTATTTAATTTCAATTCCACTTGGTACGATTAAAAGTTATTAAGTGAAGATGGTATTTCTAAAGCTAAATCAAATTTCAATTCCACTTGGTACGATTAAAAGTGAATCATTACGACCGTGTTCAAAAACAATAAAATATTTCAATTCCACTTGGTACGATTAAAAGCTAAATATTTACCTAGCGTGCCTTTATTTGTCACAATATTTCAATTCCACTTGGTACGATTAAAAGCTCGACTTGAGTAAACGAAACCTTATCATGTACATTTTATTTCAATTCCACTTGGTACGATTAAAAGATTATTGCCACAGAAAACATACAAAGCCACAACAGTAAATTTCAATTCCACTTGGTACGATTAAAAGAATCCTTTTCGGCTATATCTTTGAGCCAAAGAGAATATTTCAATTCCACTTGGTACGATTAAAAGTGCTAACCCTGCGTGTGTTTCTATAAAAATATCATGATTTCAATTCCACTTGGTACGATTAAAAGAAAAACTGCCGTGTTTTTGATTAAATCCCCTATTTATTTCAATTCCACTTGGTACGATTAAAAGATGAATACTACCATGACACTAATAGAGATCTACTTTACATTTCAATTCCACTTGGTACGATTAAAAGCCTATAAAAAGCAATTGGCACACGCCATAAACCGTGATTTCAATTCCACTTGGTACGATTAAAAGTTCTGCGTAAGGTAAAAGCCCCCATTGTGAACCAAACTATTTCAATTCCACTTGGTACGATTAAAAGAACATCTGGCTATGTCTATTTTGTTGGGTGGTATGTGATTTCAATTCCACTTGGTACGATTAAAAGTTTTATTGGTTTGGAAAGTCATTATCCCAATGATGAAATTTCAATTCCACTTGGTACGATTAAAAGTTAGTGTAGGGAATCCGAAGCAAATAAAGTTTGAAAAATTTCAATTCCACTTGGTACGATTAAAAGAACTTCAATTGTATTATTTCGCAACGAAATAGTAAAATTTCAATTCCACTTGGTACGATTAAAAGACGAGGTATCACGTAACATCTGCAATTCCAACCATTATTTCAATTCCACTTGGTACGATTAAAAGTATCAATGTTATCTAAAAATGTAGGATTTATGTTTTGATTTCAATTCCACTTGGTACGATTAAAAGTTAACATCAATCAAATCTGTCCACATTTCATCATATTTCAATTCCACTTGGTACGATTAAAAGTGAGCTTGCGAAAAATATTCCTGTTTTAAAACTGAATTTCAATTCCACTTGGTACGATTAAAAGCACCAAATTAGATGCTTTGCAAACTCCAAAGAGAACTATTTCAATTCCACTTGGTACGATTAAAAGTACTAGTGCTTGGACAAAGCCTTATCATTTTCCAAATTTCAATTCCACTTGGTACGATTAAAAGTTACTTTCAGTAGCTAAAGCATGCTGATGATTAAGATATTTCAATTCCACTTGGTACGATTAAAAGATGACGCATCATAACACGCTGCCATTCCGTACCAAAATTTCAATTCCACTTGGTACGATTAAAAGGAAAAATAAATACAAAAAATAGCCCAAACGATTTTCGTTATTTCAATTCCACTTGGTACGATTAAAAGAATATCGAAGGCTTAAAAGGCCTCCCTGATAATGCTGCATTTCAATTCCACTTGGTACGATTAAAAGAATCAGTAACCAAGGTAACGATAGTGACTCACTATAATTTCAATTCCACTTGGTACGATTAAAAGTTTACAAAAATGATTAAGTACCAAGATATTAGTAGCATTTCAATTCCACTTGGTACGATTAAAAGAAATGTAAATTGAGGTTCGATGCTGTAGGTCGTTCAATTTCAATTCCACTTGGTACGATTAAAAGAGTTTACAGTATTGACGAAGCTTTTCTAGATTTGTCATTTCAATTCCACTTGGTACGATTAAAAGGTTTTTGCCCCCTTTATATCAACAATTGTATTTTGTATTTTGTATTTCAATTCCACTTGGTACGATTAAAAGTGAAAAAGCTATTGATGAAAACGGAGACAAAATAACTAATTTCAATTCCACTTGGTACGATTAAAAGATTTTTGTAATTCAAAATATAAATGCAGACTATAAATTTCAATTCCACTTGGTACGATTAAAAGTTCAAGTAGCACACAATCAATACAGAAGGGACAAGAATTTCAATTCCACTTGGTACGATTAAAAGCGACATGGATTCTATTCTATCGTATTTGTCCTTTTATTTCAATTCCACTTGGTACGATTAAAAGAAAACCGATTCAGGTTCAGGCTCGTACACTATCCAATTTCAATTCCACTTGGTACGATTAAAAGCAAAAGCAGGTTAGTGAAGCAAAAAAAGATTTAAATTTCAATTCCACTTGGTACGATTAAAAGTTCATCTTTATTTTTAGTTTACTCCCCCTCTCCAAAATTTCAATTCCACTTGGTACGATTAAAAGCTTTGTATTTTTTTATATACCTCTCTCTTTCAATTTCATTTCAATTCCACTTGGTACGATTAAAAGACATCTAATGCACTGACATACCCAATGCAAATAATATTTCAATTCCACTTGGTACGATTAAAAGTGTTCGTCATTCGTACCATAAAGCACATCAACAGTATTTCAATTCCACTTGGTACGATTAAAAGAATGATGATATTTCTTCATGAGTTATTTTACCATCATTTCAATTCCACTTGGTACGATTAAAAGAAGCCCATACCATCAAAATGCCACAGCGTCAATTTAATTTCAATTCCACTTGGTACGATTAAAAGCAAATGTGATTCTCCAATCATCAGTTTTCTCAGCAGAATTTCAATTCCACTTGGTACGATTAAAAGTTCAAAACCTATTGTTTTCAACATTTCGTTGATTGTATCAATTTCAATTCCACTTGGTACGATTAAAAGAAGGCGGTAAATCAATGATTCTTTGCTCATTTCAATTTCAATTCCACTTGGTACGATTAAAAGCTCCTACAATTTCATCTAATCCTATTACAGTCATTAAATTTCAATTCCACTTGGTACGATTAAAAGATTTCAGCTTTCTTTGCTGTTGCCATCTGAGAAGGAAATTTCAATTCCACTTGGTACGATTAAAAGTAAATATAAATTTGAAAGAAAATAAATATAAAACAAATTTCAATTCCACTTGGTACGATTAAAAGCAGGGGAAGGCACAGGGAAATTACAACTCAATCGCAGATTTCAATTCCACTTGGTACGATTAAAAGGGTCGTATTCTTTTAACTTCCCTCGTCTCTACCATTTTTATTTCAATTCCACTTGGTACGATTAAAAGTCTGCCGTTACATAGGTTTTGGGGTTGGTTTTTATTATATTTCAATTCCACTTGGTACGATTAAAAGTTTCGCAACGCATCTGCAAACCTCCGTTCACTCGCATTTCAATTCCACTTGGTACGATTAAAAGTTATTTACTGGCAAAAACGGGATTGATGGAACAAAAATTTCAATTCCACTTGGTACGATTAAAAGCAAGATAAACGATATTATTCAAAATCCTGACGAAGTAATTTCAATTCCACTTGGTACGATTAAAAGGCTAATCCCATCAATTCCATAAGTGCTATTATCCGTAGCATTTCAATTCCACTTGGTACGATTAAAAGGGCAAAAACGGCTCAGGAAAAAGCACAATAGGTGAATTTCAATTCCACTTGGTACGATTAAAAGCATGGTTTCAAAATTCAGAACAAACCGCCCATCATATTTCAATTCCACTTGGTACGATTAAAAGCTTAAAAGGTTTATTAAGCGTACCCCCACCTCAAAATTTCAATTCCACTTGGTACGATTAAAAGTTTGAACAAAGTCGCAGACCCTTCAAGCGTTGATGCATTTCAATTCCACTTGGTACGATTAAAAGGGGAATATTTCAGGTTCAGCTTATCAAACATACGAATTTCAATTCCACTTGGTACGATTAAAAGGCGGCTTTTTGGGCTTCGGCGGCGGCTTGGGTTGCACATTTCAATTCCACTTGGTACGATTAAAAGACATGATAATGCGTTGCATTATCATTCACAATTATATTTCAATTCCACTTGGTACGATTAAAAGTATTATTAGCGAAACTTTATTTCCTAAAATATGAACAATTTCAATTCCACTTGGTACGATTAAAAGGGCATGATGATATTGAATTGTTAAAAATTATAAGCCTAATTTCAATTCCACTTGGTACGATTAAAAGTTATTTGAATTTTAGGGCTGAGACTGAGGTTTGTATATTTCAATTCCACTTGGTACGATTAAAAGTCCAGAACTTTAATAACTCCTACAATAGCGATAATATTTCAATTCCACTTGGTACGATTAAAAGTAGTGATGAAATGTGGGTAAAAGTTGGCACTTCACTATTTCAATTCCACTTGGTACGATTAAAAGAATTGACTCACAAGAATTTGTAAAAGGCCTTTTAGCATTTCAATTCCACTTGGTACGATTAAAAGCGAAAGATTCTAGTCTCGTCCCCTACAGAAATTTCAAATTTCAATTCCACTTGGTACGATTAAAAGAACAATTCTACCTTTTCTACCTGTATTATCAGATTTATTTCAATTCCACTTGGTACGATTAAAAGGGATGCAAAAATAAACTTGACTACAAGAGTTTTGTCATTTCAATTCCACTTGGTACGATTAAAAGGAAGTACTTCAGCAAACTAAGCAGAATCAAAAAAGTAATTTCAATTCCACTTGGTACGATTAAAAGCCACAATATTATAATCAAGCAAAGAAATTGGAAGCTATTTCAATTCCACTTGGTACGATTAAAAGCCCGCATTTTGATGAAAATCAATGTCCGCCAAATCTATTTCAATTCCACTTGGTACGATTAAAAGTTTCTGTTCGGATTTTACTCAGAATTTTCCAACTGGTATTTCAATTCCACTTGGTACGATTAAAAGTATTTTCCGTTCGTATGCTTAGGAATATCAAAAGGATTTCAATTCCACTTGGTACGATTAAAAGGATGAGTTAAGGTATAGGAATCTAACGCTACTAGGCTTATTTCAATTCCACTTGGTACGATTAAAAGACTGATAAGGTTTATGTTTCTGCACAAATAACAGGTGAATTTCAATTCCACTTGGTACGATTAAAAGCTAAAAGCGTTGTTGTGGATTTGAATAGTTTAAGTATATTTCAATTCCACTTGGTACGATTAAAAGAGCACTGTTGTGCCATCAAGAGAAGTACTTATTTTCATTTCAATTCCACTTGGTACGATTAAAAGTTTTCTCTTTAAGTTCTTTATCAAGGTCTTCTTTTTCATTTCAATTCCACTTGGTACGATTAAAAGTACCTTTTACAATTACCAATTCTCTTTTGCTCAATTATTTCAATTCCACTTGGTACGATTAAAAGGGTTCAAACATTTTGCATTAATCGCATTACATCAAAATTTCAATTCCACTTGGTACGATTAAAAGTTTCCAATTTTAGGGAATGCCTATGCTGTTCCTTCATTTCAATTCCACTTGGTACGATTAAAAGGATGAAGCTTTACGCCCAACGATTACACAATTACTATTTCAATTCCACTTGGTACGATTAAAAGAATAAGCGACCCTAGAGCGGTTGATTATATAAAAATTCAATTTCAATTCCACTTGGTACGATTAAAAGAAAGAGGAAAAGGAATTAATAAAAAAGTTCTGGAATATTTCAATTCCACTTGGTACGATTAAAAGTCTAGCGTCTTCATTAGAGTAGCCCCTTTTTCATTTTGATTTCAATTCCACTTGGTACGATTAAAAGCTTCAAAGGTAGAATTGCATTCTCAAAAGATGCACTATTTCAATTCCACTTGGTACGATTAAAAGAAAAAGGAATTAATTGACTTAGACACGTGGCATGAGATTTCAATTCCACTTGGTACGATTAAAAGATATAAGAACACCTAGCGACGAAATATTGTCAAAATTTCAATTCCACTTGGTACGATTAAAAGTACACAAAATACACGAAGAGGTTGAAGTATTAGAACTATTTCAATTCCACTTGGTACGATTAAAAGAAGAAAGCGGATGAATATGCACAACGTGCAAGTTACATTTCAATTCCACTTGGTACGATTAAAAGTCTAGTGTAATACTGTTGATACCTAGAACCATATTAAAATTTCAATTCCACTTGGTACGATTAAAAGTTTTTGTTAATGGATGAACTAAACCACTTTTCAAAATTTCAATTCCACTTGGTACGATTAAAAGGCTGGGTCTATATCGTTTAGGATAGTGACCTTTGCATTTCAATTCCACTTGGTACGATTAAAAGTCATTGAGGAACTTGTAGATAGAGAAATTATTTTAATTTCAATTCCACTTGGTACGATTAAAAGTATCAGGAACTCCCAAAACGTTTTCATGTAAAAACCATATTTCAATTCCACTTGGTACGATTAAAAGAGCAATCCTGAAAAAGACAAAGCGACAAAACTATTAAATTTCAATTCCACTTGGTACGATTAAAAGGCAGTAATATATTTCGCTCCACTTGTTACAAATGTATATTTCAATTCCACTTGGTACGATTAAAAGTTAATGTATAGTGAGACATACTCATAATCACCATCATTTCAATTCCACTTGGTACGATTAAAAGCTTATCGTCGTCGTATTGTAAATCAAGGCCTACAATATTTCAATTCCACTTGGTACGATTAAAAGCTGATGTTACTATATACATACTGATCAGGTTCTAAATTTCAATTCCACTTGGTACGATTAAAAGCCGTTGCAAAAACGGCTTATTTGCCTCAATTTAACACTTTTTTTGTTATAAAAAACAACTAAAAATCGTCAACCTATAATGATATGATTTTAATGGGATATCGACGACAATTGATAATCAATCACTTAGCTTATTTTGAGATATTTTTCAAGTTAATTATGCTTAAAAAATATTGGGGTTTTTCTTCTTCGACGACATTTATATTTATAAAAAATTATCAATGTTACTTAATTCCTTACCTACTATCTGTTTATCTAGCCATTTTTGGTCTCTACTTTTAAACAAAATTAAACTATCAAATTCTTCATTCATTATTTTTTTCGCTCCTATCACTAGCTCTTTAAGCTTCACTTCTGTAATCTCTCCTTCAAAAACAGAATTCTGAATCCAATTTAAATATTTTCGGCAGTGTTTCAACATTTTGCCTACTCGTCTTTCACCAATATCGTATACTAATATTACATACATAATTTTATAATCTATCTGTTAATTAAAAATGTTGCTGGTATATTAAAAGACTAATGTCTAATAATTTATATGTACAAATGTTACATAAAAACTATTAGACACTTTGCTACCCTTTACCAATTCATCTTAAAAGGTTTATACTCTTCTATTCCCAAAATATGTTTACTCAATTTATAGCATTCCAGTTTTACAAGGTGTTTATAACTTACTGACCGCCCAAGGTTTCTGTGTTTAAAAGTCTCTTTTAGTTTTTCGTCAAAGGCTGCCATAAATATCTTTCTGGCAGATTCTTTCATCACACAACGGTTCAATTCCTGTCTAAAATCGTTTGATTGAATTTGTTTCTTATTGAGCAAGCTAAAAATAGTTCTATCCACTAATATGGGTTTAAATATTTCAGCTAAATCTAACGCTAAAGAATACCTCCTATAGCCTGGTTCATGCAAAAAACTTATCGTAGGATTTAACTGAGTATGATAAATTTGTCCTAAACAAAGGGTATAACACATCATATTTCCGAAAGAAATTAAGGTATTTATTTCATTATTAGGAGGCTGTTTAGTTCGATTTCCCATCTGAAAATCATTAATTATTACATCAAAGGCTTCATAATAAGTCTGTCTAACGTTTCCTTCTAAACCCATTAATTCATCTATTTGAGTAGTCAGAGCAATCTTTTCTATATATCCTTCTATTGCTTTTACTTGTCTTGCTACGTCCTTTTGTCGATTATTATAATAGCTTAAATTCTTCAACATATTCGTAGCTCCTCCTAATACGAACTTTTGGGCAAGTATAATTCGCTTTTTATTGGTTAGGTAATATTTTGTTTGTTCTACCTGCATTTTACCCGCCAGTAAATACTCTTTGGGCATAAATGAACCTGTGTAGTGCTCATAATAATCAAAGAAATGAACAGCTACTTGATTCTTTCCCAAAAAATTATACATGGCTGAATTGGCATCTAAAGAGCCAAAACAATAAAGATTATCTACTGTTTCGATAGGGATAAATCGGGGCTGACCTTCATTGCCATGTTCATCAATAGGTTGAAATTTCAATGTATTATCTTGTCGAGATAATCTTCCAGGGTTAAATAAATAATAGGGCTTTTTCATCATTGTAGATTTACTAACGGTAAGCTATATATTTTAATAGTACATCTTTATTCTTCTCCACTCCAACAAAATTCGAAATAAGAGCAATTTTTACATTTACTTTTTGGTAATGGAGGCGGACACATTTCTTGGTTGATAATCTCATTCACTTTTTCCACCCAACGTTCTACATTCTGAATGTCATCCTCCAACAATTCAACTTTTTCAGTTTGCCTTAACTTGGGGTATTCAATCAATCCATAATTAGCTGATATTCCATTTTTACGCAACAAATACAAATAAAATTGTACCTGAGCAACATGGGCCATCTCTTTAGCACTAGACTTCTTTATTTCATGAACTACTCCAGTCTTGGCATCATAAAAATCTATTTTTGCATTACAGGTTATCCCATTAATCTCAGTAGAAATAGCTACTTCTTGATTTCGTTCAGCTCTTTGCGGGTAACTCTCCTCCCCAATTTGCTTTCCCTCAGTTACTAAATCTGAAGTATGCTCCATTGTAATATTATTGGAAAACAGCCATACCTTTCGATGACATACATGTAAGTAGTTTAAATGTGTAGCGGTGATATTCATAGTGTGTAAAATTTTATCTTGTTTACATTTATGTGATTATTAATATATGATTGTACAAAAGACCTCAATTTATAGGCGTTGAAATACAAATTATCTTGATATGTAACAAATCCTTTTTTTAATTAATAATTGAATTATATTTATTTTAAGTTTTGTATGGTTTTGTCTACCATAAATTGTCATCAACCCAAGGATTTTCTTTATCGGTAAAAAGCCCCAATTCAGTGTTATAAATTTTATTTGTTAAAAAATAATCTATCTTCATTAAATCACCTTTCTTATTTTTTTCAAATGCAAATGATTCTTTTCTAATAGTATCTTTATTAATCCAACTCGCAAAACGTCTTTTACTTACTGAAACTTTAAGGTTCTCAGCACTAATAAAATCAAATGAAACCAAATACTTCTCAAATTGTTCTTTGTACATCTGTGGTAATATTTTTGCTCCATCAAATTTAGAATAAAAATCATCTTCTGTCTTTTTGGAATGAACTAAAGGAATCAACAAATCAATAGTAGCTTTCATTGTTTCATAAGTCGTTTGAAAATCATTTAACTGTTCTATCGACCATTCAGGATAAACAAAGTCTATATACTTCTGTAAAATTGCTTCATCTATTATGCCTTCATTCTCATTTTTAGAAAATATTTCAATAGTTCTTTCTATCACTGTTTTATCATAAATATGAAAATCAGATTCATTATTTTCACGAAATACGATACATGGCGCAATCCCTTTCTCTCTTTTTCTATTTACCCTTCCAAATCGTTGAAGCAAAGCATCAATAGGGGCAGGTTCTGTATAAATTATATTAAAATCAATATCAAGACTAACCTCAATAGCTTGGGTACCTACTAGCAACATTACATCATCTATATCTTTGTTTAATTCTGACTGTAAAAGTGTTTGTTCATGACTATTTCTATCCACTCCATTAAAACCTCCATGAAGAAGCACAGACTTAACATTTTCTTTCTTTAAGATATTGTATATTTCTTGTGATTTTGCCACAGTATTACAAACAACTAAAACTTTATTACCTTTTCTTAAATCTTGTTGTATAATAGATAAGTTTTCCTCTAATAAACCATTCTCTAAGATAATTTTATGTCTTTTAAAAGTATCAAAAAGAGCATTGTTAGCAAAAACAGGCTTATATTCACCAATTGCCATTACAAGTTCATTTCTTAAAAACCGAGGCAATGTTGCTGTCATAATCATAACTTTAACATTAAGATGTTTTGTAGCAAGCTCTAATAATACTTTTATTTGAGCAAATGTTTTAGGGTCATACGCATGAATTTCATCAAAAATAAAATATCCATTAACCCATTCAAAAAAACCTTGCTCAAATCCTTTTAAACCGAAAAGATTTTTTAGCAATTGAAAGGGTGTACATACTTTTATTGGGGTGGTTACATATTTAAATTTCTGCTTTAACTCTTTAATTGCTTCTATTTTATTACTTTGACTATATTGGTGTTCTTCAAAATAATTATTGAGATATGCACTCAATTTTCCATGTAGCATTCCTACTTTTTCATCATCAATTACCTTTCTAAGTCTTTCAAACATAGCATTAATAGATGCCGTGAAAGGAAGAATATAAAAAATTCTACCAGTTTGGCTTTCTTCAAAGTGTCTTCTTAACCATAGAAAAGCACTCTCAGTTTTTCCTGAGCCTGTTGGAGCAGTAAGTATAACATTCCCTAGTGTTTCAGCACAATCTTTTTGATGCTGATAAAAATCATAACCTTTTGTCTTTAGGTCAAGTTGGTACTTGTTTAAAAATCCAAAATCCTTCAAAGTTGTCGCTGGAATGTGCTTTACCCCTGCTGAACCTAAATGGTCACAATTTTTAATAGCACCAAATAACAACACTAAAAACCAATAATCTTTATTTTTAATATTTATTCCATTTTTTAAATATTTGGGGATTTCATTTTGAATGGCATTTAAATATTTTTTGGGGTTATCCTTTAACGTAATATTGAACTCATCCTTAAGAAGTTCTCTAATCTCTTTTACTTTAACTTTACTAAATTCTAACTCAAATGTAATTTTATCTATTGAGCCTAAATCAAGGTTGTAAGGGTCATTCTTATCTGATTCATAGAAATTAGAAATATACTTTGAAAAGAGTTGACCAAAATCCTTATGATGACCCGCTATTGCTAAAAATATTAAGTGATTAATGTTACTCTCTTGAATTTCATCAAAAGCTAGAAAAAAAGGTAATGAAAAGAGTTCATGTCTTTGTCTTTTCCAATTATCTTTTTCTTTTCTCAACATTTTCTGAAACTCAATATGACCTTTCCCTAAATCATGAAAAATCATCGCTATTTTTACCAAATGCCAAAAATCTTTTGGGATGTTTGGCATTTGGATAATATTAGCAAATTGGCGTTCTAAAAGTGAATGGATAGATAAACAATCATTTATATGACCTAATAATGTTATCTGAGGCTCAGATTTAGCTAACAAGTTGTTCATAACTATAATTTAGTTGATGTAAAAATACATTCAAGCCAATAGTTTCGTCTCTGAAGGTTTCAATATTAGATGTACCTACAGCACTCTTACATGAAACAATAGAATAGGGTTTTGTTCCTAAATTCTTCCTAGGGAAAGTGTTCGTAAAGTATTGTGGCAAAGCTTGTATCATCCCTGACAATTTATAGGGGAACACAGGAACAATCTGCCCTTTAAGTTCACTAACATTATCGTTTATAGATAAATCAACCTCTGCAATATTATCAACACTAGCTAGGTCATTCATCCTACCAAGTAGCAAAGGATATACAGGCTCTTTAAAATATTGAGCAATTTCATTATTACTAGTGTAAATTATAAGGTGTGGGTTAAATAAAAACTCTCTTCGAATAACATTTGATTTTGCATTATTATTCGATGTACTTTTACCATTTCCATCCATTTGATAAATAGTTTCCAAATCAACAGCTTTTGAATCATATTCAAAATAATACCCTAATTTTTCATTTTCATAAGTAATAAATTTTCCTGCAGCTGCATTAATTAGTCCTAACACTGTACTCAATGGTGGTACTTCCAATGTGGGCTGAAAACCACTTAATAGATTAGGGTATCTAAAACTGGCTGTCCAACCTGAAATATCAATTTTATGGAATTTCATAATTAATTCAATTGTTTTTTTAGCTGTTCGCAATAGCCATCAATTGCTTGATTGATAGTAGTTACTTGAACAAACTCTGAGTTAAGTGTTGCTAAATCGCCATTGCATTCATCCATAAATCCAGACCTTTTGCCAATAAATACTGTACCGATTATTTGTTCCTTATAATCTTCTAATACTTCTTTTAAGGCTGAGATATTTAAAACAGCAATATTATTGTATAAACCTTCTCCTGAAGCAATATGAGAAAAAGGATGATTTCCACTTTTAGTGGTAGCTAAAACAATAAATTTGGGAGTAACATCAGCTAAATTATTAGTTTGCATAGCTCCACCTGAAATAGTTTTTAATGCTTTCAATGTATCAGCTACCCTTTTTAATCTGGTTGATAATGGTAATTGTACTAATTGTTTGGGATTACCTTTCGCATCTTTAACAAATGAATCGCTTACTAAAGTACAGCCATTAGTCAAACCCTCCTCTTGTAGTTTGGTGGTAAGGTTTTTGAACCCCGTTTTATTATAGGTTGCGAAAGTACCTACTTGAGCTAAATCTAAAGAAAACATTCCTTTCATAATAGCACTATACTCTTCTTTGCTATAAGGAACAGAATCACCTTCATGACGTGCCATACTAGACCAGTGTTCTTCTGATTTTATACTTGCTACTGATACAAGTACAGAGTTTTTCAATGGTGAAACACGAGTTACTGTAACATCTTCTTTTTTCTCTTTACCTTTGGAATCTAATTCTGGAGAACCATCTTCTTTAAGAATTATATCCTTAGCTGCCTTCATATAACCAAATACATCATCATCTGAATATTTTAAAGGATTGGCATCTGTAAAAGCTATCTTACTTTCTCTTGTTATAGGTGACAAATCCCAGCCAAAATCCTTCTTTAATGTATCTCTCCACCAATAACGCCATGCTTGTCCAGATACGTAAGCATATTTTTTTCCATTTTTTGTAATTGTCTTAGTAGCTACACCATTGTCAAAATTTGTAGTAGTACTTGCACCTGCATTGTTTAATGCAACAACATCTACGTCAATAAGTACAAAACCTTGGGTTTTTAATAATTCCATTTTCTTAGTTTATTTAATTGGCTTAAATTTTAAATTATTCTTCGTTTTCTTCAATATCTTCTATATCAGGCAAGTCATTTAATCTTAAGTTTAATTCATGCAATTTTTGATAAATAGAAATGAGCAATAAATCCCTTGTATTTTTCCAAAATGAACCATCTGGGAAAAGATATAAAACATAGTCCTCTAAAGTAATTAGTGGCGCAGGATTTTTTGCTTCATAGTTTTCCTTAATAAGCTTTATTAGAAAAAGCCTAAAGTCTGCACTACCTTTTAAACCATTAAGTTTCACTATCGCTTTTGTAATTTGATCATCAGACTTATTAGTTAAAATAAAATCCGATAACTCCTTGATTTTCTGAATTGTATATTTGTCCATTTTCAATAAATTAATACAATAAATTTCTACAATGTTAAAACTAAACTGATTTTTACGACTCCATTTACATAAATGCCCAATAATAGATTCATTTTTCAATAACTTGTTGAGAATAGGGTTATTCCAAATTTTGTAACTATCAAAACCTAATCGCTCTTTGGTATTATACCATTCCTGTTTTGATACATCAAAATGAGCATCTTTGAATTTTGAATATTTGAAATGCTGATTTATAAATCCATTCCATTCTTTTGAATAGTTTTTTTTACAGTAAGCATAAAATGAAAATAGTATATTAGAAAATGTGTACAGTACAATGTCTGGACTTGCTCCAAAATTGGTAAAATGATACATATTCAATTGAACATCTTTTAAAGCAAGAGGGTCTTCTTCGTCTAGAATAGCAATTCTTAGATTACCAATACAGAAATCAGCATAGCTAAATAAGGCATTAGCTACAATACCATATTCAGATTTCAATGTTCCTTCAGATAAACCTGATGAAACATTTTTTAGGTTTTCTTCAACGTTCTTCTGTATTAGAAAGCTTGATACTTGAACATGATTACTTTGCAACAAAGCAACTTTATCTCCCACAAAACAAACACCTAAAGGAACAAAGAATATACGTATCAAAGCTTCCTTAGATAAATATAATCCACTTTCGTAAGCACTATGAAAATTTATAAAAGCGCCCGATGCAGACATCATGTGGTTACTTCTCCCTGCTACATATAATTTTGTTTCTTCTCCTAAAACTCTACAAAAACCATATTTAATATCTGGGTTGGTTTCTTCGAGAAGCCCTTTATAATACTTCAAGGTTTCAGCAACTTTCTTCTCTGCATTAAATGCAGGTTGAGTGATAGATGAATTTAAAAAGTAGGTATGTAACTTACTGTTCCATTGTTTTACATAAATGGTTGTCGCATACTCTACTAACTCAAAAATTGTTTTTTGAGGAAACCTTTCACCTAAACATTGTATGACGTACCCTCCAACATCTATAAAAGGGTCTCCAGTAGGTTTTGTAAAACTTTCTTGTATTTCTTTCATTTCCAATTACATATTTTGTATATATACTTAATATTCTAAGCTATTTGTTCCAACTATAAAATATAGATTATTACAGTCTTGGCAATCATCTACTATCGCATCTATAATTCTGCAACATTTTAGACATTTTTGTCTATAAAAAGGCCTATTAATCAATATATCATTATTTGTCATATTTCTCTTTTTAAAAGATTTAAACAAATATATAATATATCATCCAATATATACAAGATGTAAATAAAAATATTTTAAAAATTAGATTTTTGATAAGAAAATATCTCTTTAATTTGTGTTAAACTTCTAAAAATTAATTAACTTCAAAGCAGGGGATATTCTTTGAGGAATTGAAATATATAAACAAGTTGTTTATTTTAATCGTACCAATTGAATACCCCTATTTACTTTCCCTTATAGAAATTCACTAAATAACCCTTTCACAAAACCCAAACCCAGTAGCTCCATACTTCCCCAACCCGCCATAAAGGCCAACTTTTATAATCTCTGGTGGGGCAGTTAGTTCAAAAGAAAAATTACGATAACCCTTTATTTCAGTAGCAGCTCCTCCTCCTTCTTTAATGGTTACTTTTCTGGATTTCATTTTTGAGGTATCCAACAATTTGAATGTAATGTGCTGATTATTCAACGTTGGATCTATTACTTCACCTCTTTCTAACCTCATGCTGATATATTTATCAATTAATCCATCAATCAAATATTTTCCAAATAGCTCATCTGTGGGTTCTAAGTATTGGTCTTTACCATTTATTTTTTCAGCAACCACCATTGCCGAAGATGCCCAAAGTTGGGTAATAGTACTAATAACTGGTTCAGGGAAGGTCTCTACACGTTCTACAATAAACGTTGTGTCAAATTCTTTGTTAAAAAGTTGAATTTCTTGGTTTTGGAAAAGTCCTATAATAAAATGTTCTGCTGTTTTGTCTATTAAGAACGATACTGTCCATTGTACTTTAGGAGAAGCAATTTCAAAACCATTCGTTAACTTCTTCCCCATCTTAAAGCGCAAGTCTGAAAAAGTAAAATGCTTAAATGATTTTCCATTAGTAGATACATATCCTTTTTGATGCAAAAAAGTTGCATACTCGGCATCAGCCTTGGCAATAATACCATAAAGCCATGATGCCAAAGGATAATGATAGTTCCACATCAATTTTGGATGCTTAGTTTGGGGAGTTAGATGTAGTGTAAAACGCATGAATATATATTAATTTTAAAACGATGATTAAACTTACATATTTTCTCCATATTGTTTCAAAAAATAATTCAATTTTTATTAAACGGTAGTTTAGGAGGATTGCAGGACTGGAGGACTAAAAGATTTTAAATAGTATCATACCTAAAGTAATCAAGTCTTAAAGTCCACAACTCCCAAAGTCAAAAAAAAATCCCTACAGTGTTTAAAATACTGTAGGGATTTTTTTTAGTAAACATTCTATAAGCCGGATTCTGTCGATTGAATTTTTCTTTGCAGAAATCTCCAAAAGTCTTATCATTTATCTCGAATAGTAGTCGCCTACTACCTCTATCAACCTACCCACTGACACGAACGAGCCGTCCTTTACTTTGTTGTTACCAACGCCGCTTGCCAGCCTATTTGGTCTTTCAACTCATGAGGTTTACCGATGCCTCGTTTGTCACCAACCGAGCGGTAGTCTCTTACGCTACCTTTTCACCCTTACCCTTGCAGGCGGTTATTTTCTGTGGCACTTGCTGTTACGGTTTCGTCTCCAAAAACGTACCTTCCCGTTAGGAAGCATGATGCTCTGTGTTGTCCAGACTTTCCTCCCCTGCTTTCACAAAGGCGATAAGACGAATGCTTTCTGCTACAAAGTTAACTTTTAGTTTTTACAAACCATCTACTTTTATATCTAACTTTCCACTGGCATTTATTACAGCGATAATTGAATTAGGCGTTAGATATACTTTATCAGGCGTTAGTTCACTAATGCTTCCATTCAAAGTAACTCCTTTTGCGACTTTATTATTGGTTAAGTTAGCTTGCATTTGCTTTTTCATTTCATCAATTTGCCCACCAATTTTAAAAGTTAAAGCGTCTTTCATGTTTTTAGCAAATTTCCCTTGGAAAAACCAGTTGGCCGTACTAATCAACAAATTCTTGGTTTTTAAGTCGTAATCAAAGTTTTCTAAATAAACAGATTTTGTAGCTGGGTTATAGGCTGGCACTCCCTTGTAATAAATGTTACCATTAATACTGCCTTTTAAACCTGCTTTGATAACCATTTTTTCTTGGTCTCCATAAATATCAACTTCTGTCACCCCTACGTTATACTTCCCGTCTTTAAAAGAAAAATTTTGACCAATCAAGGTATCAGCGGTCAATTTAGCGGCTTCACTCAAAGGTATTTCAGCAATAATGCCTACTTTAAAGTTATCAGCAATATCGTTAACCAATTTCAAATCAGGTACAGTATTGACAGCTTGAAAACTTGGTTTAGCTCCTGTAATCGTTTCTGTATAAGCCTGAATACCAATCATCGCTTTTACTTTATTATTGACTGTAGTAAGGGGCGACATCTGTAATCCTATAGGCGTTACTTTTAACCATGTACGATATTTTTCAGAAAGTAAATATGGTTGCATAGCTGTATTCCAAGCCTGAACGATATATTTTTTAATATCTACATTTTTCTTTACAGCATCATCAACCGATTTCAACAAAGTAGCTTGTTGCGAATTTAAAGCTCTTTCTACTAGTGATGTAACTGGAATTTCATATCCACCTAAGCGTAAAGTTGGTTTTTTAATCCATTCATAACCTAATGGGAAACTCTGTACAGTAGCCGTCCAGTTGGGAGCAATTGAGAACTTTGTACCAAATTTCAGGTTAAAATCAAAAGATAGTTCTTGTGGAGGAATTGAAATACCCATTACTTTATAACCAGCTTTTACCCAGACTTTCAGAGGCACACTAAACAAAAAGGCTTCATCTTTGGTCGTTACGGTGATGTTGTCTCTTTTGTTAACTTTACACATGAAGTTATCAAAATTGTTGTCTTCCATGCTGGCGTCCTCATAAATCAAATCTTTGATATTAGCATTTATTTGTCTTTCAACATCCCCCATGGTAATTTCAAAAGGAATGCCAATAGTGGAAAGACTTTTTTCTACTTGTTTTCCATTATACATGTAAGATTCTTTTGGAGCTTCTGGATTAGCAGTAGTATTAGTATTCTTTGAACTTGAACAGCCTTGAAATAAGCTTGCAGCTATTAAGGCAATAAGTATTTTTTTCATTTTTGGTTAAAACAATTGTTAAAATGATGACTTTTTATAAGGGAATATTTTATTAAAAATTAATTGGGTTAATATCAAGAATATAATTTCTCTAATCTTTATTTCTAGCAGGCGACTTAGTTTCTACTGATTACCAACAATCATATAAGTATTTGATAATCTTACACTTATCACTAGTGAGGGACTTAAGTCCCTCGCTAGTAATATTGTAACAATTTCGACTTTTCTCCTATTCAAGGCTTATAGCTCATAGCTCATAGCCGACAACTACTTAATCTTCACATTCGTTGCCCCATAACCAAATTTCTCTTTCTGAGCATCTTCAAAGTATTTTACATTTTTATGCCCCGAAAGTTTTTTATGTATAGCATCTCTCAATACCCCATTGCCAACACCATGAATAAACGTAATTTCGTCCATTCCATTGGCAATTGCCGCTTCAAATTGTTTGTCGAAAGTTGCTAATTGTAACGCCAACATTTCTCTGTTTGACATCGCCCAAGCATCAGCAGATAGCTTTTCGATATGTAAATCAACTTCAAGAGCTGGTTTAGTTGGCAAAGTTGCCACAGGTGCAGGAGCTTGTTTTTCAAACATTTGCTCCTTCAATTTCTCCGTATCAATTTTTGTAGGAACAGGATTAACAGAATCCTCAGCATCTAACTGAAACAAATGTGCATCCTGATTCAAAATTGGTGCTTTTTGCTTGCTCTTGAAAAAAGTATTTACCCTGAATTTTAGTCGTCTTATCAATGGTTCTGGCAATTTCATAAATGCCAAACGGTAGAAAAATGCTTGGAATACAAAGGTTCCCCATTCTTCAAAGTCTTTCACCAATACATTTTGAACTTTGATAGATGATTTTGGCTTCAACGTTCCAGATGCCAAACCTTTATGGTGTGGGTCTGCACCTACAGAAAGCATAAATGGCAATTCCCAATCGGTATTGTTGATAAGGTGTTGCGAAAGTTCACGGTCGTTCACTGGTACAAAAGCCATATAAACACCTTTGTTTGCCAAAATTTCAGGTGTTGTTGGTTGGCGACGCTCAATACTTCCTTGTGGTTCAAAAGAACGAGAAGGGGCAACAGGCTTAAATGTTTTTTGTTCTAATTCATCTATAATTACAGCATCAGAACGCTTTACGGGTATCGTAAAACCGTCTTCAATTTCTATTTCAATAATATTATTCGACAATATCTTGGTGACGATTCCTTCTTCTTTTCCACGTAATAGTCTTACTCTATCTCCTATATTCATTTTCTTAATTGTTAATTTGTCCGCAATTTAGGACTTTGCAAGCGGTTATCGGTTATTTGTAATCTGTTATGTATAAAATTTAACCTTAAAACACCGCTCACATCTCAAAGCTTACAGCTATTTAAACGCCACAACATTTTTTATATTTCTTTCCGCTTCCACAAATACAAGGGTCATTTCTGTTAATTAGGCCTTCTGAAGTAATATTTTTAGGATAAATAATTCCTTTTACATAAACCCATTTACCATTTTCTTTCACAAAAGTAGATTGCTCATGATGAATTGACGTTTGCCCATTAGCGTTTTTGAAATAGGCTTTAAAAGTTACTTCACCATTTATATCATTTGGCAGACCGTTTTTAGTATGAAGTATTGCTAATTTTTGCCATTGATTTTCGCTTGCCCAATCTGCTAAATCTTGTTTGGTAAACTTAGCACGTTCGGAAGAATGCGTACTTGCTAATAAATAATCAGGTGCAACACAGGCATAAGCTGAATACCTTGAACGCATCAATGCCTCTGCAGTAGGTGCTTCTTTTTTTCCTAAAATAATCGGTTCACAACATTCACTAAAGGCTACATTTGAACCACAATAACATTGAATAGAAATCATAAAGTTTGGAGTTGTGAATTGCGAGTTAAGTAGTAAATAGTGATTGGTGAACGGTCCGCCGGCGCGGTAGAATTATAAATTTCTAATTATCAATTATTTATTAAAAACCATCGCTTAAATTATATTCATTACTTATTTATATGTTGGCAACACGCAAAATTTTCTCCATCTTTTTGCCTTTCGCCAATTCATCTACTAATTTGTCTAAATATCTTACTTCTTTAGTTAAAGTATTTTCTATTTCTTCTATGCGATAGCCACAAATTACTCCAGTAATAAGTGAAGCATTTGGATTTAGTGAGGCTCTTTGAAAAAATGTTTCAAAAGTCACTTTTTCATCAATTAGTTGCTGTAGTTTCTCATCATCAAAGCCAGTCAACCATGTTATTACTTGGTGTAATTCCGCTTTTGTCCTGCCTTTACTCTCAACTTTTGCAACATAATGTGGATATACCGATGCAAAAGTCAATTTTGCCATTCGCTCATTGTGTTCTGCTGTTATTTTCATAAGGTATGTTTTTATGTCAAGTCTCTTGATATTACCAAATAATTCAAATCTATATAAAGAATTAAATCGACTTTATTTTATCCGTCAAAAATAACTATTAAAAATTAGTTGAGTTTGGTTTTAAGCTTGAAAAAGGTAAATCTGTTGATTAATTAAAATAAGGTTGTTATTAGGCATTAAGAATAAATTATTACTTTAGGAAAAAAATAAGAAGTACTACAACCCCTTTTGCATATTAGCGATTATAAAAGCAGAATATGAAAACATTATTGATACTTCTTGACGCTATTTCAATTGATAAATTTCAGTTTGTAATTATCAGTATTTTTTGCCATTCAACACATATATTCAGCTAAAATAAAATGATAACTAAAAAAAATGTTAAGACGGCTTTAATATGGCTTCCTTCAATAATAATAGCTTTATTCTTTATCCAAAATGCTATTGAAAAAATATTTCAGTCAAATCAAATATCTAAACTTGGATTAAGTAACACATCCGTTATTTTGGTAGGCATTTTTATATTAATTGCCACTGCTTTATTTTTATTTCAAAAAACAGTAATTATAGGTACTTCAATTTTAGCTTCTTATATGACATTTGTAGTTTTTGTGCATATCAATAAAGGAAAACCTTTTTTACTCACAATTTTAATTGTTTTAGTCACGATTATTGCAGGATATCTAAGAAAGAAAATGCTCTCTTCTGAAAAAATAAAATAACTGCAGAATCCAAATTTTTCAAATGAAACTTTAAGTATAAATCACTCAACTGATTTATACAATACATTGAATTATAGTAAAATGCAAATAGAAAAGCTTTCAATAGACAACCTCACACAGCTAATAGAACTTGTTTTAGCACTTTGGGAAGATTGTGAGTTTGAGGAAGAATTTGAGAATTACAAAGACATAATTGGTTCTGAAAATGAAATTTGTTATCTATGCAAAAATCAAGAAAATTATATTGCGTTTATACATGTAAGCACTAGAAATGACTATGTGGAAGGAGCCGTAGATTTGCCAGTAGCTTATGTTGAGGGTATTTATGTAAAACCAACTTATCAAAAACACGGTATTGCGAAAAAACTAATGAATGTTGCAGAAGATTGGGCTAAGCAAAAAGGTTACAAGCAACTTGCCTCTGATACAGAGATTATGAATACTGGAAGCATAGATTTTCATAAGAAGATGGGGTTTACCGAAGTGGAACGTATAGTTTGTTTGATTAAAGATTTATAAAATTAAAAACCACAAGAATCGACTATTATTTTATTTAAAAATGTTAGGTAATTGCTGACAACAGATTATAAATAAGTGTTAAAATAGAGATATGAAACGATATACTACAATACTTTTAATACTTATTTTATCTATTTGTACCCTTATTGCTAAGGCTCAAATAGGAAAAACAAAACAGTCTCCTAAGTTTACCATTTATCAGCAACCTGTAAAAACTATAATTGATTTCCTAAAATGGTATCGTAATAATACAGGAATGCAAGGAAATCTGTTGAAAATTGATCCAAATTTGCCAAAAGATACAATAGGATATTATTCAATTAATTTTTATGAAACAGAGAGGTATTTATCTAAATTACAAAGTACAGGTTATATCTCTGATAAATACATAAACAAATGGCGAGCATATTTCAAAAAGTGTGAGCAAAACTTGGAAGAAAATCCTCAAACTAACGACGGACCAGCTGATGGCTTTGATTTTGACTTTATAATGTTAGGGCAAGAGTATAATGATGATTTGGAGATAGTAGAAAAAGCCAAAATAAAATCGAAAATTATATCAAATAATAGTGCCACAATAAAATTATATTTTTCCTATGGAAATGAAATCACCTATAATCTTAGCAAATACGAAGATAAGTGGCAGATAGATGATATAAAGAGAATGCATTTACCTAGCTCTCTTATTCAAGCTGTTCCAATTGTTCCTCTACGGCAATCCTATAGATAAAAATGTTCTTCAAACGTTTAAATAATTAATATTTAGATTAAAAACCCGATTTATCAAAAGTTATACTTGGCTTTCAAAACAAGTAGAATACCTATTTAACTATCATGCTAAAACACTCTAAATACAAAACTCACAAATGAAAAAAACTCTTTTAACATTTTGTTTCTATTGCACAATATTGACATTGGGATATGGACAGAAAAAAAACTTTATTGACCAGCCTTATATTGAAGTTAGTGGTTACCAAGATACCTTAGTAACGCCAAATCTCATCTATATTAAAATCATCATTACAGAAAAAGACAGTAGAGATAAAGTTCCTGTTGAAGAACAAGAAATAAAGATGATTACAGCATTTAAAGCAATGGGTATTAATATAGAAATGGACCTGACCAGTAGCGATATGGTGAGTAATTACAAGTTTTATTTCTTAAAACAAAAAGATATCCTAAAGACCAAAGAGTATATTTTAAAAGTTACCAATGCCGAAACTGCAAGTAAAGTATTTATACAACTTGAAGACTTAGGGATATCAAACTCTTCTATTCAAAAAGTTGACCATTCTGATATTGAAAATTTGAAAAATATTTGCCGAACCAGAGCAATTGCGAATGCACAAAAAAAAGCCATTGCATTGACCAAACCTATTTCACAAACTATTGGAAACGCAATTTACATTACAGACAATGAAACAAACCTTGATAATCAACTTCAGGGGCGAATTCCAGGTGTCCAAATTCGTGGATATAATACGGTTGACAAAGCAAAATATGAAGCTCCAAAAATAGAATTTGAAAAGATTAAAATAAGCGCAACAGTAAGCGTAAAATTTATACTCAAATAAAATTTCAACAAAATAATCACATGAAAGAGAATAAAAACCTCACAGAATTAACATTAGAAGAGCTACAGGCAAAACAAAAAAAGGCAAAAGGTGCTGTTATAGGACTCGGCATTGTGATGGCAATTGCTTTAATTACCCTTATTTATCTTGCTACAAAAAGTAAAAATTATGCGTTACTTGCTGTTGCTGGTGGTAGTGGTCTCACTCTTTTACCAAGTATTATCGTTCTAAAGCAAATAGAAACTGAAATAAAATCACGAAAAGCCAATTAACCTGTATAAATCCAATCACAAACAGAAGTCTCTTTAACTAACCTTAGGCAAGGTAATACTCTTTTTTACAGCTAATAATCGAATTCCAAAAATGATAAGAATGGTTAATAAATCTACCAACTCATTTGGCAAAGCTAGTTGTTTCATCAAGAAATAACACAAACCACCGATAATACAGGGCGTGGCATAAATAACTTCTTTCCTAAGAAGATACGGAATTTCGTTTAACAAAATATCTCGAATTAATCCTCCAAAACAAGCGGTGATTGTTCCTAAAATAACACAAGCAGAAATGTCTAAATTGATGGCTAATCCTTCTTGAATGCCTCTTAGCGTAAAGAAACCCAAACCAAGCGAATCAAAAAAAGTGAGTGTTTTATCTAGTTTGTCGATATGATTTTTTAAGAGGATTGTCAGAATAAAAGTACAGGTTATTAATAAAATCACGGAAGAATCTAAAAGCCATCTTACAGGCAAATGACCAATTAAAATATCACGAATAGTTCCTCCGCCAATGGATGTAACAAAAGCGATAACCAATAAACCAAAAATATCTAATTGTTTACGTATGCCTGCTAAAGTACCAGAAATGGCAAAAGCTATGGTTCCGCCGATATTAATAATTGTGAAAAATTCCATCTGAATAACTATTTGTAAAAATGACTTGATAATTACTTTGAAAGCAATCATCAAGTCATTTTTAATATTTTCCACAAAATTAAGCTATTTTACTGGCACTTCATGCAATAACTCTAAACCTACCGACGAACGTGGCGGAAAGCCTGTCCAGTTCTTTTCATTTGAATTAGGTTGAAGCAATAGGTATTTTCCTAAATCCTGATGTTTTAGTTGTATTCCCAAAAAGGCTGTTACAAAATGCTGATTGATATTATTAATATGTCTTTCATTCCAAGCAGGTTCTGAATAATGCGCATAATCTCTGGCACGTTCAGGTTTGTAAGATTCGGCTGGTGGCGGATTCGGCGCTACATTATGGCGGGCATTCATATAAGTAAGCAAGTAACGGTCGCTATTAATTGTTCCTTTATAAATGGCTTTGATACCGTCTTCATAACCCGATACATCATCTTGACTACCTGCTACAAAAAAAGTAGGCACTTTTAGTCCTTTTAATCCTTCGGCATCCCACACACCCCGTTGCATTCCCCAAGGTGCAAAAGCTACTACTGCTTTAATACGACTATCTTGCGAAGCAATAAAGTCAGCATTACCTGATGTTCGTACTTCAATAGCTTTACTTCCGCCTGTCATGGTAGTAAATAATGTACCTGCTTGCTGACTATAACCAGCACCTGCTGCATTCAGAACACCATAACCGCCCATTGAATAACCAATTAATGCAGTATTATTAGCATCTGCCAATCCTTCTAAAAAACTTTTACTCTTGGATTTAGCCAATTCAGCTATTTGGTTGAGAGTAAATAAAATATCTTTGGCACGATTCAATAAAGTACTTGGAAAGGGAGATGCATCACGATAGGTAGACTCTGTATGGTCGATGGCTACGACTACATAACCTTTAGAAGCCAGATTCTCTGTTAAATAGGTCATTAACAGTCTTGACCCTAAATACCCATGCGAAACTACAATTAGAGGGAAAGCACCAACACCAGTGTTAGGTTTAGCATCTCGGGCTGCTCTACCTAAAAACTGAAAGGGAATCAAAGGGCGTTTAGGGTCGTTTGACACCCCAAATACTTGGTCATAAGTTACGATTTCTTTTTCATTATCAGACAAATTAGCAGGATACCAAACTTCTACTTTCAAAGGACGGTCATAAACAGCATCTACCCCATCTTTAGATTTTAGTACATCTATTTGCCCTTTATGAATAAATTCTAGTGTCCGTACTCCCACTTTGTATTCTCCTCTTACTGACAATTCGGGTGCGTCGGGCAAGGCATCCCCAAAAATATATGATTCATTATGTTGTGCTTGTAAACTGGTCTTAAAAGTAAATAAAACCAATAATATTAATATTGCTACTTTCAGCAATGGATGAGGATTGTTTTTCATAGTTGTTTTGAGATGATTTGTTTTTAAAGATGGCATAAAAAAATAAATTCAGCCTGTTATAGACTGAATTTATAGTAAATTTAATATCCTCCCAAATATTTCCTCATCACCCATTCGGCTGTGAGCAGTGTAAGAATCAAGAAGAAAATCCAGCGAAGGTTTATCATTTCTTTTAAATCTTCAGTAGCTTCTATTTTCTCTGGCACTTGGTGACTTAGCATTGTCTGTTTCAGTTTTTCAAATTCATTTTTATTAAAAAACTTCCCTCCTGTTTTATTAGATAATTGCCTTAGCACATCAAAATCAGCGGTAAGGTTAACATTTTCAATTTGTAAATCTTGAATGACAAATTCGCCTGTGGCTTGTTCAACTTTACCAAGTATGGTGGAAGTTGCATTGAAACGATACACACCTGCGGGTAATCCACTAATTTCAAACTTAGTATTGTCGGCTGTAGTCGAATATGTATAGTTTCGAGTAAACCCTTTTTCGTCTTTTATCGTAAGCTTGATTGGCTGATTGTATAGTTTTTCGTAGATACCGTTATATATTTCGGTCTCAAACACTACTTTTTCTCCTAAAGACAAAGGTGTTTTTAATGGATAAACTCTTAATTTTCTTTTATCATCTTTGGCAGAAAGATATTGCAAAACCTTGGTGATGAAATCATCAACGACTACATGTTTTTCTGTCAATTGAAATTCTTCTAATCGCCATGCCCAAAGTCCTTCGCCTGTAAAAATAGCAGATTTTTTAGCCCCCATATTCATAGCCAAAAGTGGTTTCTGGGTTTGAACAGTACCAACTTTTTGATACAATAATACTTCTGTATTAGGAAGCAACGTAAAATCGCCAAAAGGAACCGAAAGCTGAGGGAACTTTGAAATAATATCCATTTGTTCTGTATCAAAATTCAATACCTTGAAATTCTTATTAAAAATACCTGTTACTTTATCACTTTCTCCTAAACCAGCATTTATTTGCATTACCTGATTCAGTTGGTTTAAATAATTCATCCCTGATTGATTCCCCAACACAAAAAAAGCAGGTATTCCTTTGTCTAATAAGGGTTTAAAGACATTAGAGAACGTATTGTAGCCATCTGGCAGTTGATGTAAAATCAGTAAGTCGTAAGTTTTGTTAATTTCTGGATTGGCATTTTCTGTCAGAATCTTTACATCTAACTCATAATTTTCATTTTTCTCAATGATGCTTTTTAATGCCTTTACATCAGGGTGCGGAGCCAATGCCAAGAGTAATATTTTTTCTTTCCCATTAATTACTTCTATATAAACTTCCTGACGATTATTTCTATTTGAAAACTCTCCTGACAGTAAATCTACCTCAACTGTTAAGTGCTGTACCCCTACCTGAGTGGCGGTAGTATTGAAGGTCAATGTTTTCAAATCGTCTTTTTGATTGAAAACTACTGTCTGTTTTTCTAATAACTTCCCTCCTTGTTTTAAATATACATTGGCAGTTTTTCCTTCAAATCCAAAAGCGGTAATATCCGTTTGTACAGGAAACTTGTTACCTAAATATGCTATCTTGTTGGCATAAACCGTTTTAACGGCAACGTCCTTTTTAGGAATGGTATCTCCTAAGCCAATGGTATGTACAGGAAATTTGAAAGATTCGGAAGCGGGAGAAATACCTTCGTTAACGATTCCATCTGACACTAGGACGACATCAGTTAAATTTTGGTCTTCAAACGTGTTTTTGATGCCTGAAAGTAAATTTGAAAGGTTGGATGTTTTTTGGTTATATTGAAGTTTTTCTAGGTCTTGAGTATTCTCTTCATTAAAGCTTACAAAGGCTACTTCATAGTCTTTTTCAAGAAGGTTTTCTTTTATTTCATTCAGATTCTTCTTTAGCTCTTCTAATACTTTTTGCCCTGCCACATTCATCGACTGTGAATTATCTATAGCAAAAACCACTGTTTTCTTTTGAATATTCTGGCTTATTTGTCTTATTAAAAAACTCAACAAAAGCATACTTAAAATACTGACAGCCAAAAATCTGAAAGCTGCCATTATGTAATTTTGGCGTTTTGTCCAATTTGTATTTTTTTGATACAACACAAACGCATACACGCCAGCCAATAAAAAACAGAGTGGAATAAACCAAGGAGAAGATTGAAAGAGAAAATCGAATTTCATCATGGGCTTTGTTTGTTGTCTCTTATCAAAAAAGGGTAGAAAAATTAGTTGTGAGTTATGAGTTAGTGAATTGTGAGTTAATGTTGAGTTTATTTTCCTTTATAACATTAACTCACAATTCACTAACTCACAACTATTTAAAATCACTCAATCACCAATTACTAATCACTAAGTTAACATTCCGCCATCTACTTGTAATACTTGACCAGTGATGTAACGAGACATATCTGACGCAAGAAAAACACAAGCATCTGCTACTTCTTCTGGCTGTCCGCCACGTTTCAATGGAATTGATTTTTTCCATTCTTCGGTAGCCGCAGCATTCAATTCTCCTGTCATTTCAGTTTCGATAAAACCAGGAGCAACTGCATTTGAACGAATATTCCTAGAGCCTAATTCTAAAGCAACCGACTTAGTAAAGCCAATAATACCTGCTTTAGAGGCCGCATAATTTGCTTGACCAGCATTACCACGAATACCTACTACAGAGGTAAGGTTGATGATAGAACCAGCTTTGGCTTTCATCATTGGCTTGGTAGCTGCTTTTGTCAAATTAAAAACAGATTTCAAGTTTACTTGGATAACCGAATCCCATTGTTCTTCAGTCATTCTCATTAATAAGCCGTCTTTGGTAATACCTGCATTGTTGATCAATACATCTATTTTACCAAAATCAGCAACAACTGAATTCATCAATTCTTCTGCTTGCTTATAGTCAGAAGCATCTGAACGATAGCCAATTGCTTTTATTCCTAAAGCAGACAATTCTGCTTCTAAAGCCTGTCCTTTTTCTACAGATGAAAGATAAGTAAAAGCAACACTTGCTCCTTCTTGAGCCATTTTAAAGGCAATTGCACGGCCGATGCCTCTTGAAGCACCCGTTACTAACACCACCTTGTCTTGTAATAAAGCCATTTATTTTGAATTAATTGTTATTTCCAAAGTTCAAAAATAACATAACGCCCCAAGACCACAAAATTATATCCAGTATCTTTAGCATTAGTGCTTTCTATTTTATGTTATTCAGGTGTTTATTTTTTATGTATTTCTAATTAAAATAGCCTCATAGAGGCGAAATATAGGTAGCCTTATTGTAAATAACATTCCCTCCAAGCCCCATCGGGGCGAAATATTTCGTCCCGATGGGGCTTGGAGGAGTTAATACGATGCTTCTTCTACCGATATAGTGTTCCTAACGGAACTATAATCTGTCTCCGTAAATCAAAAAGCGGTCGAAAACTAATTTCGACCGCTTTTTTGTGATTTTAAAATTCGCGATGACTCATGTTCTATATTACTTTACTGGGTTTTAACATAGCTACCCAACCATTTTATTTCGGAAGCATGCTTAGACATAATCGTTTGCACGCTTTCATCTAAGAAATAACCATCAAATTCCATCAAAAACCAGAAATTGAATTGCTCGCCTTCTTTTACGGGACGGCTTTCTATTTTCAATAGGTTAATTCCCTGACTTTCAAATTCTTGCAAAAACCTAACCAACGTACCGGGCTTACCATCTTCTGGTAATTTTGCAATAATCGTTGTTTTGTCATTCCCGCTTTTTTGATTGATAAAATCTTTACCAATGATAAAGAAACGCGTACGGTTCTGGGCTGAATCTTGAATATTATCAAATAGAATTGGGACATCAAACAACTTAGCCGCGATGTGCGAGCATATTGCCGCAGAATCTGTTTCCGAAGCAGCCAATTTTGCTGCTTTTGAGGTCGAATCTACTTGTACAAAAAAATCATCTTCTTTTCCACCAAAATAATCATTCAAGAATTTTTCGCATTGACCAAAAGCGATGTCTTTTGAATAGATTCTCTTAATATCTGATAGTTTTTCAGCTTTTGTCGCAAAGGTAAAATGTACTGAAATGATTACTTCTGAAACAATTTTCAAGTCTGTTTCATTGAGTAAATCTATCGTCTCTTTAACAATTCCTTCTAAATTATTTTCGATAGGTACTACCCCAAAGCGTGCGCGACCTGTATCAATGCTTTCAAACACAGAACGAATATTGGGCAAAGCTAAATAATCGCTCATGGCGCCGAATCTACTTTCGGCTGCTTGATGTGTAAAACTTCCTTCTGGTCCTAAATAGGCAATTCTTTCGGGTAATTCTAAATTACGAGAAACAGCAAAAATCTCTAAATAAATGGCTTCTATGGCCGCTCTATTCAATAATCCATTATTAGCAGCAGCAAGCCGATCAACGATTTGCTTTTCTCGTTCTGGACGATAAATAACTGTTTGAGTTTGTTTTTTTAACTCACCGACTTGTTTCACAACATCCATCCGCTTGTTGAGAATTTCAAGCATTTGGTTGTCAAGCGAGTCAATTTGATTTCTTAATTCTTCGAGAGACATTTTAACTTTTATTAGAGCGAACTTCGCTGAATTTATGCCGCTAATTCGGCAGGGTCTTTTTCTATGATTAGATTTTCAATGATAAACTTCTGACGGTCTGGCGTGTTTTTGCCCATGAAATAAGTCAGAATCTTAGGTATCGTTGTATCTTTTGTCAAAATCACTGGTTCCAATCGAATATCATCGTTGATGAATTTCCCAAATTCCTCTGGTGAAATTTCACCTAAGCCTTTAAAACGAGTAATCTCTGGTTTTGGACTTAACTTTTCGATAGCATTCAAACGTTCTTCGTCTGAATAACAGTAAATCGTTTCTTTCTTATTTCTTACCCTAAACAAAGGCGTTTCCAAAATATATAAATGCCCGTTTCTTACTAAATCTGGGAAGAATTGTAAGAAGAAAGTCATCATTAACAGACGAATGTGCATACCATCCACATCGGCATCGGTTGCGATAATAATTTTATGATAACGAAGTCCTTCCAATCCTTCTTCAATATTTAGCGCATGTTGAAGTAAATTAAATTCTTCATTTTCGTACACTATTTTCTTGGTTAAGCCAAAGCAATTCAAAGGCTTACCCCTCAAACTAAATACGGCTTGGCTTTGCACATTCCTAGATTTAGTGATTGAACCACTGGCAGAATCCCCTTCGGTAATAAAAAGCATCGATTCATATCTGTTATCTGCTTTTTCATCTGTCAGGTGTACTCTACAATCTCTTAGTTTTTTATTATGTAAATTGGCCTTTTTAGCACGTTCATTGGCTAGCTTTTTAATGCCTGCCATGTCTTTACGCTCACGTTCCGACTGCTCAATTCTTTTCTTGATAGCATCAGCAGTTGTAGGATTTTTATGCAGATAATTATCAAGATTAGTTTTGATAAAATCTCCAATAAAGCTTCTTACAGATTGTGAACTAGCATCAGGCGACATATTATTTGAACCTAACTTCGTTTTAGTTTGCGACTCAAAAACAGGTTCTTGTACACGAATGGCAATAGCGCCAACAATACTAGCCCGAATATCCTCAGGAGCATAATCCTTTTTATAGAACTCACGAACCGCCCGAACGATGGCTTCACGAAAAGCTTGTAAGTGCGTGCCTCCTTGTGTAGTATTTTGTCCGTTTACAAAAGAATAATATTCTTCGCCATACTGATTTCCATGCGTAAGTGCTACTTCAATATCATTGCCTTTCAAATGAATGATTGGGTATCTGCGCTCTTCTTCGGCAGAATATTTACTCAACAAATCAAATAATCCATTTTGTGAATAATACTTCTGACCGTTGAAATTGATTGTCAATCCAGCGTTCAAATATGCATAATTCCAAATAAGATTTTCTAAATATTGAGGGATGTAATGATAATTTTTGAAAATAGTATTATCAGGCTCAAACATCACTAACGTACCATTTCTGGCATTAGATTCTGTTCCGTCTGGCGATTCAGCGATTAATTCACCTTGTTTAAATTCAGCCCATTTGGTTTTACCCTCACGGAAAGATTGAACTTTGAAATACGACGAAAGTGCATTGGTCGCTTTCGTACCAACACCATTTAACCCTACTGATTTTTGGAATGCACCAGAATCGTATTTACCTCCTGTATTAATCTTAGAGACACAATCTATCACTTTCCCAAGCGGAATACCACGACCGTAATCTCGAACTTCTACCCGATGGTCGCTGATTTTAATCTCAATGGTTTTTCCGTTTCCCATCATGTGCTCATCGATAGAGTTATCCATGATTTCTTTCACTAAGACATAAATACCATCATCAATAGAAGAACCGTCTCCTAATTTCCCGATATACATACCTGGACGAAGGCGAATATGCTCTTTCCAGTCAAGAGAGCGAATATTATCTTCTGTATATTGTACTGAAGTAGGGTTTGTTGACATATTCAAGCAAGGATTTAGTACTACTATAGCATTTATTTCAACATAAACACTATCCAACAACAATTAAAAACTAATAATTACTACAAAAATGATTCAATACAAAATTGTACGTTTTCACTATTCCGTATATCAGAGAAACAAAGCTACAAAAACATTAAGAATTTATAAAATTAGCGTAATTTAATCTTATGACACATAATTAATATTGACGGAGGGCGTTAGAAATTACTAAAAGTTGTTTTACTTTGCATTTTGTTTAGAATTATCAAACATTGTCAATAAGATTAAATTGATAGCATAAAGAATCCTTTTAAACCCACAGGCAACAATTTATATGTTTAAAATCATGCAAGCAAACGATTGCCCAAATCAGGTAGGCGTACGATTTATTTCTTCACACATTAGTAAATTTATCGTTTCTATTCTTTTTCTATGTCTCTCCTTTCTATCAAATCGTAGTAATGGTCAAACCTTTAACCTCGGAGATCTTCAAAATTTAGCGTTACCTATGCAGGGTGCTAAAATTCAAACATCGGCAACAAAATTGCCAAACGCAGACCCGAGAAAGGTAAACTCAGCAGGTAGCAATAAAGTATCAAGTGATAGTTTGAAGGCAAAATCAGCAGAGAAAGCTTTATCAAGTGCAGATTCTGCGAGTGCTGCCTATCGCAAAAAAATATTTGGTATCGATATTTTCAATAATCCAAACATTACTTTTGAAAGTTCACTTAATATCCCAACGCCTAAAAATTACATATTAGGGGCTGGTGACGAATTAGTGATTGACATTAATGGATATTCTGAAGAGCATTATACACTTCCAGTTACGCCAGATGGATATATCAAAATCGCGAAAGTGGGGAATGTTTTTGTAAGTGGCATTACCATCGAAGAAGCTAAGAGAAGAATTGTTGATAGATTATCAAAAATTTATATTGGCCTTAAGCCTTATGGTGGTGCTCCTGCCAATACTACTGCCACAGTATCCCTTGGTAGCATCAAAACTATCAGAGTTTCGGTATTAGGAAACGTAGTAGCCCCAGGAACCTACTCTATTTCTTCTCTATCAAGGGTAATGAATGCACTTTATTTAGCTGGCGGACCTAACGAAAATGGTACATTCCGTGAGATTAAAGTAATAAGAGATAAAAAACTAATTGCACAAGTAGATTTATATGACTTGTTGACAACAGGAAATTTACGCCAAAACGTTGGTCTACAAGACCAAGACCTTATCCAAGTAGGTGCTTATAAATCAAGAGTTGAGATTATAGGAGAAGTAAAAAAGCCAGCTGTGTTTGAGGTTTTACCAAACGAAAACTTAGAAAGAATCATCAATGAATATGGCAGTGGCTTTACAGCGATGGCTTATAAAGGTCTCTTGAAAGTTCAGCGTATTACTGAAAAGGAAAGTAAATTAATCGATTTAAGCAATGATTTAATTTCATCGTTTTATCCAAAACCAGGCGATATTATTACTGTCGAAAAAGTTTTAACGAACAGAATTGAAAATGCTGTAACGTTAGAAGGTGCAGTGTTCAGACCAGGAAAGTTTTCGGTTAATGATAGCCCAACACTAACAAAGTTAATCAAGCGAGGAGAAGGTTTCAGAGAAGATGCTTTTCTTGGAAGAATAACTATTACCAGACTTCGTGATGATTTAACCAAAGAAAATATTTCTATTAATTACAACGACCTTACCTCAGGTAAAATTCCTGATATAGCCCTTCGTCGTGAAGATATTGTGACTATTTATTCAGTAGTTGAATTAATGGAAAAATATACTGTCAGAATTCAGGGAGAAATTAATTTGAAAGACACAGCACCTTTAACGAGTGCTACAGATAAAGGCTCCACTGGGGTTTCAGAAACACCAAGCGAAAGCCCTAATAACGACTCTCCTATTGGTACTTTTCCATTTATCTACAATATGACTGTAGAGGATTTAATTGAAAAGGCGGGTGGTTTAAAAGAATCTGCTGCTACAGGTAGAATTGAAGTAATCAGAAGAAAGAAAAATATTGGTAAGGACGACCCAGCGCAAATCAATTCAACGATTGGAGAACGCTTTAATTTTTCTATCAATAATAATTTATCGCTTGATCCAAATGCTTCTAAATTTATCTTAGAGCCATTTGATGAAGTGTTTGTTCGTTCGTCTCCAAACTACGAAAAACAACAGTTTATTTCTATTGAAGGACAGATTACATTTCCAGGTGTATATGGACTAGAAAGAAAAAATGAACGTATTTCGGATGTAATCGCTAGAGCGGGAGGATTAAATGCTCAAGCGTATCCAAAAGGAGCTACGTTAGTGCGTAAATTTAAAATAAGTAAGCAAGAAGCTGACAGAAAAAGCGAACAGTTTAGCGAACTTTCAGACAATACGCAAGAAGCCTCTGTAAAAGTAAAAGCTGTTAAAGAAGAAACTTCTGAATCAGTAGGCATTGATTTAGTAGAGGCCTTAGACAAGCCAGATTCTCCAGCGAATATGTTATTACAAGATGGCGACATCATTAAAATTCCTAAAGAGCCACAAACTGTAAGAATGCAAGGCGAAGTATTGTACCCTACTTCAACGAGATATATTGATGGCTTGCCATTTAAACACTATATCTCTGAAGCAGGTGGTTTTACAGAATTATCATCACGCAAGCGTTCTTATATCATCTATGCTAATGGCTCTGTTGATAGAACAAGAAAATTCTTGGGAATAATTAACATATATCCTAAAGTTTATCCGGGTTCAGAAATCATCGTTCCAAGTTTGAATATCAGACAAGGTGCTACGCAACAGGTATTACAAACGATTCAAACAATATCAATAGGTTTAACAAGTCTAGGGACTGTTTTTGCACTTATCAGAGCTTTCAAGTAATATTATAATTTAGGATTTAAAATGTCAGCAAAACAACATACCACATTACCTGAAGATCAGTTTTCTCTGGAAGACATTGCTTTAAAAGTAGTAAAGCTAAAAAAACTGATAGTACAAAACTGGAAGGTAATACTTATCTCTACCATCGTCGGTGCTTCTTGTGGACTAGCATGGGAGTTAATCACTAGAAAACCACCTGTTTATACTGCGACTATATTGTTTAATATGGAAAATAGTAGTAGTTCAGGTGGAGGCGGGTTATCTGATTTAGCAAGTGCTTTCGGGGTAAATACTGGCGCAGCTCCTTCTTCTAATTTATTTACTGGCGAGAACTTTAACGAGTTGATTAGGACTAAAAACCTTTACAATAGAGCACTACTTACAAGAGTGAAAATAAAAGGTAAAGATGAAATTTTTGCTAATTATGTCTTGAAAAAAAGTGGAATTCGTGAAATTGAAATGTATGATGATGAGGTGATTCAAACTTTCAAGTTTACGCATGATGCTTTTGATAAGTGTACGATTAAAGAAAAGGCTTATCTTAGAACTATTCAGAACTTCTTGATGCCCTTGACTAGCATGGTAAATGAGAGTAAAAAAGCTTCTTTTGTGACCTTGCATGTTATCACTAGGAATGATACGCTTTCAAACGAATGGGCTCATCTTTACTTGAAAACAATTACTAATTTTTATATTGAGACTAAGACCAAAAAGACTAAAGATCTACTTAATTTAGTAGAAAGACGAGTAGACTCTTTAAGAAAGGAACTATATTATACGCAAGGTGCAGCGGCAAGATTTGCTGACCAAAATCAACAAGTAATCGTTCAGCAAGGCTTAATCCAACAACAACGTTTATCTACCAATAGCTCTCAATTACAAAGTTTGTATTTTGAAGCTGTAAGAAGCTTAGACAATATGAAGTTTTCGATGGTAAAGGAATCTCCGCTATTTACAATTATTGATGACGCAGAATTACCTTTTCCTAAAGAAATAGATAGAATTACAAAAGGAACAATTATTGGAACTGTTCTGGGCCTATTTCTCTCAATCTTATATATTGTATTTTCAAAAACATTTGGAAAAATAGCGCACAAGACAGAAGAATAATTTTAAAAATATTATGCACGAAACAGTAATAGAGTCAGGACGGTCAGAAAAGTACTATTGGCAAGACTTATGGAGATTCAGAGAATTACTTTATATTTTAGCAATTAGAGATATTACCGTAAAGTATAAGCAAACATTTGTGGGGGTAGCTTGGGCTATTTTCAGACCCGTACTTACAGTGCTAGTTTTCGTTTTTGCCTTTGATAAAGTAGCTAAAATTGAAAGTCATTCTGCAATACCTTTGCAAATTATTATTTTTACAGGAGTTATTTTTTGGAACTTCTTTGCGATGTCATTCCAACAAGTAAGCAACAGTATTACTGGTAATGCCAACTTAGTTTCTAAAGTATATTTCCCTAGGTTATTAATGCCGTTAAGTGCTGTAGCTGTTCCTTTGCTTGACTTCATCGTTGGCTTTGTTGTAATGATTCCTTTTCTGATTTATAAAGGATACCCACCTACTATAAATATTTTATTTGTACCAGTTTTTTTATTTTTAGCCTTTTTTGCTTCGTTTAGTTTGGGGGTAATTTTCGCTTCGTTAAATGTACAATTCAGAGACTTTCAACAAATAGTTCCTTTAGTAGTTCAATACGGCTTTTTTGTTTGCCCTGTGGCATATCCGCTGGCTTCGCTTAAAAGCTTTCCTTGGTATCCCATTTATCAGTGGATTAACCCATTAGCAGGCATCATAGAAGGGTTTAGATGGTGTTTAATTCCAAATTATCAAGATTTTGAATGGAATTCATTTATCCCAACAATTATTTTTGTAACAATCACAACTACACTAGCAATTATTTTTTTCCGGAAAAAAGAAAACTCTTTTGTGGATTACATTTAACATTATTCTAACTTGAAAAAATAATGTAAAAAAACCCCTTGAAAATGACGGTAATTGAAGCTGAAAATATAAGTAAAAAATACATTATCGACCACATCAAAAGTAATGCGAAAGCTGATACGCTGAGAGAGGTAGTCACGGATAAACTAAAAAACATATTCTCAAAGAAAACTGAAGAACAAATAAGCCATGAAGAATTTTGGGCTTTGAAGGATGTTAGTTTTCAGATTAATCAAGGTGATAGGGTTGGTATCATTGGCTCTAATGGAGCTGGGAAATCAACAATGCTTAAAATATTGAGTAGGATTACTGAGCCTTCACAAGGGAAAATCAAGATAAAAGGAAGGGTAGCCAGTTTATTAGAAGTTGGAACGGGGTTTCATCCAGAATTATCAGGACGAGAAAATATTTTCTTAAATGGTTCTATTTTAGGAATGAAGCGACAGGAAATCAAAAAGCATTTTGATGCTATTGTTGATTTTGCTGGTGTTGAAAAGTTTTTAGATACTCCTGTAAAACGATATTCATCTGGGATGTACGTACGTCTGGGTTTTGCTATCTCTGCCCACTTAGAACCAGAAATCTTAATCGTTGATGAAGTACTAGCGGTAGGTGATGCTGAGTTTCAGCGAAAATGTTTAGGCAAAATGAAAGATGCTTCTACTTCGGGTAGAACTATTCTTTTTGTAAGCCATAACCTTACGGCTGTACAAGGGCTTTGCAATAAGTCAATGTATATGCAAAAAGGCAAATTGCTTGAAATGGGCGAAACCAATCAGGTATTGGCAACTTATCTAAGCCATGTACAAAAAACAGCCTTAGAATCAAGTTGGACGAATCCTAACGAAGCCCCTGGTAATGACAGCATTAGATTAAAGAAAGTAAAACTTACGCCTGATTATCACGATAATTTAAAACATATTGATGTAAGGACTTCTTTCAAAATTCAAATTGAATTTTGGAGTATGGTCGATGATATTGATACTAATATTAGCCTCCATCTTAATTCTTTGACGGGTGAATGTATTTTTAACATTGGTACGCCATCTTTGAACTTAAGAAAAGGAGTAATCTATGCAGAATGCGAGATTCCTGCTGATTTTATGAATGATGGGTCTTACTCGATTTCATTAATGGCTGTCAAAGATAAGTCTAGTGTAATTTATAATTTCGGAGAGGTATTGATTTTTGAGATTGAAGATTATCGTGAGGGTAGTGAATGGTATGGAAAATGGCCGGGCTATATCCGACCAAAAATCAACTTCCCTATTACTCAACTTGAACTAGAAAATGTTATTTAGGACCAAGTATATTTTATTTTTTATTACTTATTCTAGCATAGCATCAACAAATGATAAACGTTACAAAAACATACTTACCTCCAATTGAAGAATTCCAGCGATATGTAGAAGGTATCTGGCAGAGAAACCAATTAACTAATAATGGACCTTTAGTTCAGGAATTAGAAAAAAAACTCAAAGAATACTTAGGTGTAAAGCATTGCTTTTATGTGAGTAACGGAACGATTGCCTTACAAATAGCACTGAAAGTATTGAATGTTACCAAAGAAGTAATTACTACTCCCTTTTCATATTGTGCTACTTCTCATTCAATCGTGTGGGAAAACTGTACGCCTATTTTTGCTGATATTTCTCCTGATGATTTTTGTATAGACCCTTCAAAAATTGAAGCACTAATTACTGAAAATACACAAGCTATTTTGGCTACTCACGTATATGGTAATCCTTGCGAAGTAGAAAAATTGGCAGATATTGCCAAAAAGCACAACATCAAATTAATTTATGATGCGGCACATGCTTTTGGGGTAAAAGTAGATGGAACGTCTTTATTTAATTTTGGAGATATAAGCACTTGTAGTTTTCACTCTACTAAAGTTTTTCATACGACAGAAGGCGGTGCAATTTTTACAAACGATGATAATTTAGCTTATTTGATTGATAGTTATAGAAGTTTCGGACATAAGAGTGATACTTATTATACCATTGGCATAAATGGTAAAAACTCTGAATTCCATGCAGCAATGGGGTTATGTGTTTTGCCCAAGGTTACTGAAATTGTAGAAGCCCGGAAAAAGATTTTTGAACTATACGACAGACTATTGAATTGGGATAAATTAGTCAAACCTGTCGTGAAGGTACCTATAGTAAGTAACCATGCTTACTATCCTATTTTTCTGGAATCAGAAGAAGCATTATTACAAGTAAAAGCGGCGCTTGAAGCTGAAAACATTATTCCTAGAAGATACTTCTACCCTTCTTTAAGTACCTTAAAGTTTGTTACCGAACAAAGTAATTGTCCAATTTCAGATGACTTTGCTCCTAGAGCTCTAGCATTGCCTCTTTACTATGATTTAGCACATACCGATGTTGAAAGAATTAGTACGATAATTAATAACACTATTTCATAAACAATATGACTTTCTTGTATCCTATCATATTTGCCATTTTCATTGGCTTTGTATTTAGAGTATCGGCACGAGTTTGTCAAAAATCATTAATTGACATCATTATTATTGCTTATGTTGTTTTCTGTGGAAGTGTTATCCTAACAGGTTTTACGCTTTCTGAAATCAATAAAATGAATGATAGAAGGTTCTGGGCAGTTGGTGTATTTATTCCTGCTTATATTTTCTATATTCAATTCAACAATTTCTTCGGGAAAGATAGGAACGAAAACTTTACTATTTTTCAAATAATTGGCAGCAGAATCCAAGCCGTTTGGAATTGGTTTGGCAATTTATCACTATTCTTAAAATTTATCTTCGGTGGTCTTTTCATTACCTTAGCGATTATTGAAATCACCAACTTTATCCTAATCTGCTATACTCCACCTAATGAATGGGACAGTATGACTGGTCATTTAAACCGTTTGTTGTACTACCTTCAACATGGAACGATGGCACATTTTGGTGGAACTAATTGGAACATAGATACTTACCCTAGAAGTGCTTGTACGATCCAACTCTATAATTACCTAATGTCTGGCAAGGTTGAAAACTGGTTCAAAGCCATTCATCATACTGCTTATTGGATGATAGGATTCAGCGTTTTTGGTATTGCACGAAGTATCAGCAAAAACCTTACAGCAAGCTTTTTTTGTGGCTTAGTGGTTTTGATGTTGCCTGATGTATTAAAACAAGCCATTACAACTGAGTCTGATATAGTGCTTGCTTCTTATTTGGGGTGTCTGGTATATTTTCTATTTAGCTTTAATGAAAAGAAGAAAAGAAGATACATTTACTTGGCAGGACTGACTTTTGGCATAGCTTTAGGTCATAAAATAACGTTTGTGTTTTCGCTTCCTCCTGTGTTTTTGATATTGCTTTATACTGTTTTCAAAGACGACAAAAAAAGCAATTTCCTTCATATAACATTTGCTCATTTTAAACACCTGTTTGTAGCTTTTGTGCTTGGGTTTGTATTGTTTACACTTCCAGCTGGTTACATTCCTAATATTCAGGAATATCATCACCCGATTGGCCCTCCAACGGCTTTAAAACACCAATCTATTGACAGAGCAGGCACAAAGGCAAATCTCATTAAACAGGGGTCTCGTAATGTCCTCAGATATAGTATCGACTTAATCAATTTAGATGGTTTTAGAAATTGGGATCAAGGAGAAAAGCTGAACAGAGCCATGAAAAAACCAATTATGTGGTTTGAAAGAAATGTGCTCAAAACTCGTTTAGAAGCTGAAACTAATTTTACGATTGTTCCATTTACGTATGATAAACGATTCGAGTTTTATAATATGAGTCCCTATTGGGGCATTTTCGGATTTGCGTTAATTATTCCATTGATTATCCTTGTATTAATCGGCGTTATCAGAAACAAGGCTGTTTATTATTATTTGGGTCTTGCATTTGTTTTACATTTCGTAGCATTATCCTATACTGCTGCCTACGACCCTTGGAAAGGTAGATACATGATAAGTACAGCAATTTTTGCTGTGCCTTTTCTTACCTTACTTTTCACAGGAAAATATTCTATCGAAAAGCCTAATCATGTATTCTTAAAAACCTATGTAGGTTTTGTGGTAGCCATTGGTATTGTTTCAGGGCTTTTAGCAACATTTTTAAACTATAGATGTTTACCAATAAGTGCGTATGGTAGAAAGTCGGCTTTTGATATGACGAGAATGGAAATATTAACAGAAGCCCGTCCCGACATTACTAAGGCTTATGAGAATTTCAATAAGCTTGTTCCACAAAATGCCACTGTGGCATTGGCAACGATAAATGATGATTATGAATATCCGCTTTGGGGAGATAAATTAACTAGAAAGTTAATCGTTATTAACCCATTTGAACAAGGGCTTAGACCTATTCCTAAAGAAGCTGATTATTTATTTTTTGCTAAAAGTGTTATTAAACCCCAAATTGGCGATATTCGCTTGGGGACAGATACAACGATGGTTAATGTAATCGTAAAAGGTGAAGATTATTACCTCCGAAAATTACGCTAGTTATCCTTAATGACTGACTATGAAAATTGCCATTATGCAACCCTATATATTCCCATACATTGGGTATTTTCAATTAATTAATGCTGTTGATAAATTTATAATTTATGATGATGTTAATTATATCAACAAGGGTTGGATTAATCGTAACAGGATATTAGTCAATGGAAAAGATAGTTTATTTACCATTCCATTGAAAGAGGCAAGCCAGAATAAATTGATTAATACAATTGATATAAATTGGGATGTTGCTTGGAAAAATAAGTTTCAAAAAACGATAGAATTAAGCTATAAAAAAGCTCCTTTCTATGCAGATGTTCTTCCATTAATTGAAAAAACGATTAATACCGAACAGACCAATGTTTCAGCAGTAATTACGAATAACCTAACAATTATTGCTGAATACCTAAATATTACTACTGAAATTGTATCAAGCTCAAGTATATACGTCAACACTTATTTAAAGGCACAGGAAAGGATTATAGATATCTGCTTGCAAGAAAAAGCTGATACATATATTAATCCGATTGGTGGACTTGAATTATATGATAAATCTGCTTTTAGCAAAAAAGAGATGGAATTGTTTTTTATCAAAAGTAAACCTTGTGTTTACCCTCAATTTAAAAATGAGTTTGTACCTTGGCTTTCAATCATTGATGTGTTGATGTTTAATTCAAAAGAAACGATTAAAGAGTTCTTAGATAACTTTGAGTTAGTGTAGATGATATTAAAAGAAATGGTTTTCATACTTAATAAATACCTTACAGGATGGCAAAAGTAGTAGTTTTCGGAACGGAATTAGTGGCAGAATTAGCGCACTATTATTTAACACACGACTCTGAGCACGAAATTGTTGCTTTTACAGTCAATCAAGCATATATCAAAGAACCTACTTTTTGTGGACTTCCAGTAGTTCCATTTGAGGAGGTAACTACGCTTTATCCCACGACTGAATATAAGTTTTTTGCTCCTCTTTCTGAACGCAAAATGAATCAGGTAAGGGCAAAAGTATATCAAGAAGCAAAGGATAAAGGCTATGAATTTATTTCATACATCAGCTCGAAAGCTACAGTATTGACTGATAAAATCGGTGAAAACTGCTTTATTTTAGAAGATAACACCATTCAGCCTTTTGTAACGATTGGCAACGACGTAGTACTTTGGTCGGGCAACCATATTGGGCATCATAGTGTGATTAAAGACCATGTTTATTTTACCTCTCATATCGTACTTTCTGGTCGCTGTGTTGTTGAGCCTTATTGTTTTTTAGGGGTAAACGCGACTATTAGAGATGGCGTGCATTTAGCAGAAGGTACATTGATAGCGATGGGAACGAATTTTACTGGCAAGAAGACAGATGAATGGAGTATTTATAAAGGTAATCCAGCAGAAAAAGCAAAAGTTTCAAGTAAAGACATTAATCTATGATTTGGGAGAAAAAGGGGTTGATATATAAGCCTGATGGCAAATTTGGCTGGAATCAAACACATGCTCATGTGGTTTGTGCAGACACTAGTTTTGAAGACAAAGTAAGAATTTATTATTCTGCACGCGACCAAAAAGGAAGGTGTATTGCATCTTTTCTGGATTTGAATCCTACAAACTTAGCAGAAGTAATTTATGTGCATGATAAGCCCATTCTTGAATTAGGGACAGCAGGTACATTTGATGACTGTGGTATTATGCCAACTTGGTTATTGCATCATCCTAATGGCGAAAAGTGGCTCTATTACATCGGTTGGACAGTTAGAAATACCATTCCATACCATAATTCAATCGGAATTGCCAAAAGTACTGATGGGTTAAACTTCACCAAGCTATTTGAAGGACCTGTCATTCATACCATTGCTACAGAGCCTCTTTTTAATGGCAGTTGCTGTGTCTTATTTGACAAAGGCATTTTTAAAGTATGGTATCTTAATTGTACACATTGGTATAATGCGCCTGATGGAAAGCTAGAACCTTGTTATAATATTAAATATGCGGAATCTGAAGATGGTATCAATTGGGTTCGCCAAGGGAAAATCGCCATTGATTATAAAGATGCAGTAGAAGGTGGTATTTCGCGTCCATCTGTTTTAATAGAAGATGGTATCTATAAAATGTGGTATTCTTACAGAGCCATTGATGATTATAGAAACAATGTAGCAAGAAGCTACAGAATTGGCTATGCAGAATCAGATAATGGTATGGATTGGACAAGATTAGACGACCAAGTGGGGATTGATGTATCCGAAACTGGTTGGGATGCTGAAATGATAGAATATCCTTTGGTGATGAATCACCTTGATAAAAAAATAATGTTTTATAACGGAAACGGATTTGGAGCCAGTGGTTTTGGTTATGCTGAAGCTGCGCTTTAATTGTTATTGTTTTCTACACTACTTACTTTAATTTAATTAATCATATAACGCGTCTGATAATGTCTGAAGTAATCAAACCTGAGGTAAGCATTCTTGTTACTGTTTATAATCACGAACATTTTCTTAGAGAGTGCTTAGATAGTCTAGTAAATCAAGTTACTAATTTCAAATTTGAAATTGTTGTTGGCGAAGATTGTTCCCCTGATACTTCTAGAGCCATTCTCATTGAATATGCCAATCAATACCCAGATATTATCGTACCACTTTTGTATGAAGTAAATCAGGGCTCAAAGAAATGCCCTGGCAAAGGTAATTTTGTCAATACTTTTTACCAATGCAAAGGCAGGTATATCGTCCATATTGAAGGAGATGATTATTTAATCAACAATCATAAACTTCAAATGGAATATGATTTTCTTGAGCAAAATCCAGAAGCATCAGCTTGTTTTCATAATGCCATCATGGCATACGAGGATGGTACAGGAAGACCCAATGAGAATATTAATCCGCCTGACCAAAAAGACAAAATATATCCTGAAGACTTACTGACTAAAAAGGAAGTATGGTTTATGGCTACAGCCAGTGTAATGTTTAGGAGACATCTAATCGGCGATAAATTTCCAGATTGGTTCTTGTTATCTAAAAGCGGTGATATTCCTCTTTACCTTCTCCTATCAAGCAAAGGCTATATTGGTTATCTACCAGAAGTAATGTGCGTTTATAGAAGACACTTGGGCGGGATGAGTTATACAGACAGTAACCTTGATGAGGTTTTTATTAAGAATAGGATGTTTATGTATTCAAATGTTGATAAAGAATTAGGCTATAAATATACCCATCTGATTAAACCTATTCTTGGTGAATATTATTTATTGCTGACGAATGTTTTTAAAATAAGAAATCAATATTTTCAAAGTATTTATTTTGCTTTCATTTCCTTGTATTTATCAAGACCCAATTCAAGCAAGCACTTAAAAGATGTTTTACAAACGTTTATTATTCCTAATGGACTGATGAAAGTTTATGCGAATGTAAAATGGAAAATAGAAAAGTTATTTGGCAAAAAAGGCTCTCAATAATTTGAGAGCCTTTTTTGTGGACAAGACAGACAATATTTTATGCCGATTAAGTCTTTTGCTTTTTCTTCTTAGCAGCAGGGAAAAGTACATTATTGAGAATTAATCGATAGCCCGGTGAATTGGGATGTAAGTTCAAATCGGTTGGTTCTTCATTAACGTAGTGTCTATAATCCTCAGGGTCGTGTCCGCCATAAAACGTCCAGAAGCCTTTCAGAAAAGTACCGTGAATATACCTAGCTTCATTCAAAGAACGATTCTCGCCTAATACTACTACTTCAGGTTTTATCAATTCTTTTTTATAAGAAGTAGTCTGCCCCATGAAACCATGAATCGTTGTTTCATGATTTTGTGTCAACATTGTTGGAATAGGGTCCCATTTAGCAGAAAACTGGAAAAGGTTGAAAAAATCATTCTCCTCTCCTACTGGTCTCGATTCATTTGAATAGGCTTCAATATTTGAAAATTCTATTACCTGTGGCAGAAAAATTAAATTAAAGTTCTGAAAAGCAAACGTTTTCGCAAAGTCAAGCTTTCCATTCGCATTTTTATCATAACCATCACCATCATAAAACGCATCTACAATATCAATTCCTTCGGCCGCCAATGCAATATCATACGTATCTGTAGCTGTACACATAGCAAACATATATCCTCCGCCTGCCACAAATTCTTGAATCTTTTTGGCTACGCCTAGTTTCAATTGCGACACTTTATCAAAACCAAATTTTTGAGCATTCTTTTTATCTTCCCTCAATTGTGCCTGATACCACGGCTGACCGCTTTGGTTCAAAAATTTACCCATTTGTCCTGTAAAATCTTCGTGATGCAAGTGTAGCCAATCGTATTCAGGTAACTTCCCATTCATTACTTCATCATCAAAAATCAAATCATAAGGTATTTCGGCGTAAGTCATGGCCAAAGTAACAGCATCATCCCAAGGTTGGGCTGTTTTAGGGGAATATACAGCCACTCTGGGTGGTTTTTGCAATTTCACAACATCCATATTTACATCAGGACTAGTTACTTCTGCCCTAATTTGTGAAGCCTGTCCTTCCGAAATCACTTCGTAACTTACCCCTCGAATAATCAACTCATTCTCGAATTGCTGGGCTTGTGGAAACATAAAAGCCCCTCCTCTATAGTTCAAAAGCCACTCTACTTCTGTATCATGCGTTTTGAGAATCCAATAGGCAATTCCGTAAGATTTTAAATGATTTTTTTGAGTGTCATCCATCGGAATCAAGATCTGAGAAGCCCATAAACGGCTTGTAAAGGTCAAGAATATGATAAACGGAAATAATAGCCTTTTCATTGGTGAAGTTATTTAAGTTCTCTGAACTAAATTTGTTATTCATAAACGATAAACGAATTTAGTATATTATTAGTGCTAATCACAATGCTGATTAGGATTAAACATATATTCGTCATAATTTATGTTGGTTTCAAATCGAATCCATTTCAATATCCACAACTATGAATTTATTAGAAAATATTCGTGAGGGCTTACGCTCTATCAGGGCAAATATGCTTAGAACCACCCTCACAGCCCTAATCATTGCCATTGGTGTGACTGCCTTGGTTGGTAGCCTTACCGTAATTGATGGTATTCAAAGTTCTGTAAATAACAGTTTTGCAGGCTTGGGTGCTAATGCCTTCGACCTTAGAAACAGAGATATTTTCAAAATCAGAAAAGATGGCGAAAAAGAAAAAAATTATCCCCAAATTGATTATCGTGAAGCAAAATTATACAAAGAAAAATTTGGTCATTCAGCCATTATTGGTCTAAAAATTAATGTTAGTTTTTCGGTAGAAGTAAAATATGAATCGAAAAAAACCAATCCCAATTCAAGGATAATGGGTACTGACGATAATTTTATGGACATAAAAGGCTATAAAATTTTGAAAGGCAGAACATTCTCAGCCAATGATTTACAGTATGCTGTCAATGTTTGTATTATTGGGGTCGACATTGTAGATCAACTTTTTGGAAAAAACATTAACCCTCTTGATAAAGAAATCAATATTCTTGGACAAAAATTTAAAGTAATAGGCTTATTAGAGAAAAAAGGCAGTTTGATGGGCGGTGGTGATGACAGAGTAATCTTTATGCCTTTGGAAACTGGAAGAAAGATGGCTCAGGGCAAAACACTTACTTATGATATTGTTACATCTGTACCTAACATTACAGATATTGACAACGTAATAGAAGAAGCTAGAGGGGTCATGAGGGTCATCAGACAGGATCAAATCGGTCAACCAGATTCATTTTCAATAGAACGTTCGGATTCTTTGGCTAAGCAGTCTGAAAGTATTACAGGTATTCTTAGAATAGCAGGCTTTGGCGTAGGTTTTATTACCTTATTAGGTGCTGCCATTGCTTTAATGAATATTATGTTAGTTTCGGTCACTGAACGGACACAAGAAATAGGTATTCGAAAATCATTAGGAGCTACCCCCTATCTAATTCGTTTACAATTCCTGATTGAAGCCATTGTAATTTGTATTTTAGGAGGTCTGGGCGGTATTTTCTTAGCCATTATCATTGGTAACGTATTTGCTCAATTATTGATGGGTGGAACTTCAAGCTTTATCATTCCTTGGCTATGGATGTCAATCGGGATTGGAGTTTGTGTAGTAGTAGGATTATTTTCTGGAATTTACCCAGCTTATAAGGCCTCAAAGCTTGATCCGATAGAATCATTGAGATATGAATAATTTTTTTTCAAATTTATTCATTCAATAATCAAGCTAGTAATCAGAAACTTACAAGAACACTTACAAAAAAGTTTTAGATTAATTAAATGTTAAGGTTGTGTAGTAAAAAAGTATCACTTATCTTTGCATCAAGTTTGAGAAATCAAATGCCCAGATGGCGGAATTGGTAGACGCGCTGGTCTCAAACACCTGTGTCTTCATTGGCATGCCGGTTCGACTCCGGCTCTGGGTACGTAAACTGTTAAAACCCCTTTCAGATAGCTCTGAAAGGGGTTTTTCGGTTTCAACCTATTTCAACCTAAGGAGTTTGCGCGCGTTAAGGACTGTTATGAGTAACCAATTTCAACCTTTTTCAACATCATTCCTATGGCATCATTCTCTGTTAAATTGGTTTACAACAAACAAAAAATTAGTAAGGATGGATATTCATCCCTTTATTTTCAAGTCATAATAGATTCCGAAAAAGTGCCCGTAAAGATAAATTTGCGTTGGCCAGTGGCTTTTTTTGATTCAGAGAAAGACACAATACTTCCACGACATAAAAACGATAAGGATTTTCATGATTATTTGATGATCATTGAAACAGTTAGAGCTGACATCAATGAAATTTTTAAATTTTACAGACTGTCGGGCAAACAAATCACGAAAGAGGTTTTTAAAGAAGAGATATTAAATACAAAGTCTAGACAAGACTTTTTGGTGTATTGGAAAACTAAAATTGATGAAAAGCTTAAGAATGAACTTATATCAAAGCAGACCTATAAAAATGTAAATAGTTCTTTGAATATGCTTCTAAAATTTAAAGAGCAATTACCTTTTAAAGATTTAAATAATAAAACTGTCGAAGAGTTTAAACTATTTGTAAAAAAACAGAAAACGAACAAAGGCACTAAATATAAAATAAATACAATAGCCAAATTCTTGACTGATTTTAAATTCTATCTGAAGACAGCAAAAGCTGATGGTATATTATTTGAAGACCCATTCGAAAATATAAAAATAGCTACAACTAAAGGCTCGATTACTTTTCTCGACAAACATGAAATATTAGCATTATGGCAATATTTTCACGCTGATACGATTAATGAATCTCACCGTATTGTTCTCCGACATTTTCTATTTGCCTGTTTTACAGGTCTAAGGCATTCCGATTTAGAAAGAATAACTTGGAAACAAATAAAAAAGAACAATGACATGGTTTTTGAGCCATATAAAACCAGGGAACTTCAGAAAATAGTAATAGTACCGCTTTGTTCAAATGCCCTATATCTGATAGAAACAAAAAAGGGAAATTTGTTTACTGTTTATTCAAATCAAAAATCTAACGAGATATTAAAAGAGATTGCAATTATATGCGGAATTCATAAAAATATTACTACTCATGTCGCCAGACATAGCTTTGCAACTCAATTCTTAGAAAAAGGAGGCAAATTGGAAGTATTAAAAGAATTGATGGGACATACTAAAATAGAAACGACGATGATTTACGTTCACGTCACTGAAGAACATAAGCGTAATCAAATCAAACTTTTGGATACATTTTTCGATGATGAAAATTTTAAAAAAGTTGCTTAGGGCAACCTAATTCATAAAAATAGCCTGACAATAAATTGCCAGGCTATTTTTATGGGTTAGGTTTTTTCTCCGTCAAATCCTGTATTTTATCTTTTATCCAGGCAGGGAAAATAGTAAACCCTAGGGCTTCAAAGTTTTCTATAATCGACCTTATTTCTCTGATAATAGGCATTATATAGAAGATAGTTTTAAAATAATCAAACAATAAAGACTTTTCGCCTTCTATGGTAAAGTGTAGTGCTACATGGACAGAGATAAGGTAACATACATAAAGAATAATTTTTATAAAGAAACCCTCTAACTTTTTACTTGAGAAGTTTTCTTTCCTACCAAATTTAGAAGCCATTACCCCCGTTATGGTATCGACAACGATAATCGTACATACAAAGCCAATATATTGCCAATCAGACCATAAATACGTATTAGCAATACTTTTAATTAGCTCTATTACCAATGCAAGTTGCATCGTAATTAAAATAGAAATCTTGTTTGTGAATGTGTCACAGAAATTCAATAATTGTTTCATGAGAAGATTGTAAAATGTGGTTAGGTTTTTTGTTTCCTGGATTGATAAATTAGTCCAATAGCTAATATAAAACTCGCAATAGAAACATAAATCAAAGTCTTTTTCATGCTACTAATTTGTTCTATATTTTGCTTAATGATTGACTGTTGTTTTAAAATAAGCTCATCTTTTACCGCAATATTAGCTTTTAACTGTACATTCTGGCTTGCCATTTGTTCGCCAACGTCAGCCGCTTGGGTTAGAATTTTAAGGCTTTCTATCGGTAGATTTACGTAGCCTGTTGAGGACTTCGTTTGTCCGTTTAAGGATAGCATCATCAGTACGCAAAGTATCGTATATGCTATTTGTCTTATTGATTTCATACTGTAATACATTTATTTGGGTTGAACGGATGGTGCTATCCAAAGCACTAAATGTTTTCTGAAAAGCAAATAATTGCTCTTGTGTTGGTAGCTTCCCTACCCTATCTCTTATTTCGGTTAATAGTTGTCTGTTACTCGAACAGCCCATCAATACCAAAAGCATAAAAAGGATGATTAGAATTTTCATAAGTATTTTTGGTATGCTTTTGGAAGTTTGATATGATATTTATTAATCTTATATAATTCACCATTATAGCCTTTTGCAAAAGCCTCAAAGTCTGGATTATCTCCCTGAAGGCATTTGTCTAACTCAACCTTTTTCAGAAACCTACAGAAGGCTAGTAGTTGTCTATCTTCTCCTTTTTTGAAATCATCAATCATTTCATCTACGCTAGTGTAGCCAGCGTCTTGGAAATTAAATCCCATTACCTGAAACATTCCCCAAGATGTACTGAGCATGGCAGCACGTGCATTAATTTCAAATGCTTTGTTGAATCGTTTGTATTCACTTTCGCCCCCTAAGTAATGCTGATTAGAATACTTTTGGTAACAAATTGTAGGTTCTTGTTTGGCTACTTCCGAAGGATTAGGGACATATTTGAAAAATTTATGCCCTTCAAATAGGATTTTTAGTTTACCACTTTTCAAAAACCCTTCTCCCTGAGCTTCCACTTCGGTAACGGCTTTGATAGCTGCTATTGAACAGCCTAAAAGGATTGAAGCATTTTGATAATCTTGTTCTTTTAGCATAATAATCTTTCATTATACACCAAAGATTACTGCTAAAATGAGTTATAAAAAGGATAATGTTTAGGCTACTACTACTGTAAAAGTAGCTTCAACTAAATTAGAATTTGGGCGAACTTTGTAGATGAGTTCTTTCCTGAAACAGTTCACGCCTTCAATATTTAGCTTACTGTTTGAAGAAATACTAAGCAGGGCCGATAGTGTAAGATAAGTTTGGTATTCATATTCTGCTGAACTTAGGTATTCTATCTGTGGAGCAAAAACTTTATCGTATAAATTATCTGTACCAAAGAGTGAAATATTCCAACTACCATAATTATTCCTAACATTGCCAGCATCATCTACAAAACAGAGCCTGCACAGAGGTTTATTAGTACTTTGATTTTTAATCGTGGTAACGCCTGCTTCGTCTGTTAGATAATAGCCATCTGCAAACCGTACTGGTGGAAAATGCAAGTCAATGGATTCTGCATCTGCAATTTCTGCTACTGGATACGCCTGGTATTGTGGTAGGCTATCGTCCACATCATTCCATTTTACCCTTATTGGCTTTGCTTCTGTTAGGCGTACTTTGCGGTCTTGCTTGGTTTTAGTTAACTGAGTGATATTATTACTATTCGTAATGACGGCGTCTACATAAGTAGTATGCAATAGTTTTCTGGTAGTATCATATTCAGGTACGATTCCAAGCTGATCAAATAGATAATCTACAAACTCCTTAATGCTAAAATCAGGAGCTAAACTGGCATAGCCAAAGCTTGTGGCGAATACATCGAAATAGTCTGTACCTAATACTGATCGCCCTACGGCAACATTTGTTACTACCACTGCCTTTTTTAAGAAAATATCATCCGCCAAATCGCCCGTTAGGGTATAGCCAATTTCTGCCATTATTTTCTCCAGGATAAAATGCAAGGTCAAACAAGGCATTAATACATTACCCACGGGATTATCTTCTGTATTTAATTCAATTCCTCCAGATGATGTTCGCTTATTAATATAAGTATCTCCACCATCAGCATAAAAATCGGCATTATACATTTGTGGCAAAGCAAGCTTTCTGTTTGAAATATCGCCATAAGCATAAGTATTATAATAATTGCCGACGGATTGATATGAATGACTAGTGAAATCTAACGTGATGTTATAAAAATCAGTAATGTTGATTTTTAGGGAGTAATTGTTATCAATTGTTTCATTATAATATACCAGAACGCCATCAGCGTAGGTAACATTAATGGGTGGAAAACCATCATCGGTTTGTCTGGCAGTAATGGCATTATTCAACAAACTAAGTGCTGCTAAAATATCACTTACCTCAAAATCAATTCTTGAATTTCCACCGCCTAAATTTACGGGTGTGCCTTTGATATCCACCTTACAAACTGACCCTAAAGTTCCATTGGGATTATACCAAAGATGTAGTCTAAAAGTTCGCTGAGTGTAGTCAATCCCACCAGCGGTAGTAGTATGGTGAATGGCGGTATTGCCATCAAACTTTTTATAGTGTTCTGATAGCTCAATTGTCGTTAAGCTACTGTTAGGGACGGTCTCATTTCCCCAATCACATTCCCGTAATTTCTTATTCCAAATAGCTGAAGGAATATTGCCTGGTGGAATCCTAAATTCTATCTGACAATATTTTTCAGTGGCGTCTGTTACTACCAATAATCCTTCTGTAAGCAAATATCCATCACACTTTAATACTGCTTGGGTCTTATAAGAATCAAGCTTCTGAAAGGCTACTGTTTCAGGATAACCAAATACTTTTCTAAGTTCTGGCGTCCAAGGTAAACGATATGGGAAAGAGCGTTCGCCACGACTCTGGCGATAGAGGAACGATTCTTGGTTTTGAATCGTAGTGATTTGATCCATGGGAATATTTATCACCAAATCATCAATAAGGATGGATACTATCATATTTCGGTATTGATATATCTAAATTCAAAGGTTAAACATTCATCCACTTCTAGGCTGTCATAGGTATTGATAGACTTGCTAAGTTTTACAATTTGCTGGTAGCTTCCATCAGGCTCAAGCATCATGATTTTTTCTGAATGTGTTAACTGATACTCTAAATAAGCTTGATAATCAGGGAAAAGTATACCAGAATTCAGGGTGAATTTCTGAAATGAATGTGTGTAAAATTCTGTTTGTTGAAAATTGTATTCATCTCTGAAGGCATCAATTTCACGGGCTTGTGTTCGTTGTCCAGCAAAAACATGATTTTCCCAAACGCCCAAAGTGGATAGATACCAGATACACCTGAAAGAAGGTGGTAAAACTGAACGTGGATAAAAAGCTTTGGTTTGTGTAAGCCTTACGTTGGCTTCATCTTTTAAGAAAATTTCGAAGCAACTTATTTTATTTGCTTCAATGCCCGAAACCTTGGATATCTCTGACAAAGAGATATCTAAAGAATATAAGGTATTTTCAGTAGGTGCTATACTGGCATAATCAAAAACCTTTACTTGAGTAGCACTATGATATATCTTTACCTTGGCCGTGATAGAAGCTGGCACAGGATTGAGATTACAGAGAAAATGCAAAAGGTTGTCCAAGGGATATACTGGATTCATCAAGGGTTTTAGAGTATGCCAGTCAATAGCACGAGAAAGGAATTCCTGATTAGTAATATCAAAAACTGTTTTCTTTACTTTCGCCCTGGCTACTCGCATACTTTGAATAACATGGAATGTATTATCTGTTTTGGTTTGATATACAATATCAAAAGCTTTTGAAAACTCAGGAACATCCACAAAACCCCTTTGAGTAAAGTCTGGAAAAGGTATCGGAGCAAGATAATCCAATATTGGGCGATTGGCAGTGCATTGATAGTTAGTACCGTTATAATCTGCTATCATCGGTTGGTTATGAATATCCGTTGGCCCATCCTTTACGGTAATCAATAACCTTTCTGTAAGACTAATACCTGAAAAATCTATATCAATCGGATTCCCAGCCATCAGGATGCTGTTTTGTGTATATTTCTGTGATGCTATCATTGTAAATATGATTCTTGATTAGATTTATCGTAATTATTTTTAGAACGGTTATAGTCTTTATGGGTTGAGTAATCCCATACCATCTTAGCCTCAAGATTATCCAACTTATCACTAAGCTTACTAGTTACCTCAACCATTTTACCAAGGGTTTGTACCAAAGCACTATTATCTTGATTAGCTTGGCTAGTACTAGATACATTACTATTATTGACTACTGTTTGTGTACTGATAGAATTGCCTGCATTTAGGCTTTCCAGAATCGGCAAAACCGCTGCAAAGGCTGGAGCTGAAGTACCACGTGCATTGACATAAAATTCGTTTGGATGGGTAATTGATACACGTCCACCTTTCCCATCTACACCTTTGTTGGAGCTTTGGTGTGTCCAGCCTCCATCAAAATATTGTGGAATTTCAGTGCCTGCAATTTTGGCTACTTGCAAAGCTCCTACGATACCTGCTGTTGCTGCTAACGTTGCAATTGAAAAAGGGTCTTTACCTACTGCGAATGCATTAATTACCGCCTGTGCGGTTGTCATTACTGCCTGAGAAATCCTAGCCACTTTATCAGCTTCAGCTGCTTTCTGTTTAATGGTACGGCTCTTGGCATCGTGTTCTTTTTCAAAAGCAGTTTTCTTTTTATTATATTCCCCTTCAGAGATAATTCCTTTAGTTTTTTGAGACTCAAGATTTTGGAGCTTTTTATTATAAAGATTATCTTCTCGGGTTTGTTGGTTCTGATAGCCCTGTGACTGAAAATCAAAAAAAGCAGAAACTACTTGATTGATTGACTGTTGCCATTGAGCGATTTTATCAAATAACTTTTTTCGGGCTTCCTCTTCAGCCTTTATTAAGCTCATTTTATTATCGTACTCGTTGGCTCTCTCCTTTTGATCTTTAGTTTCACGGTCTTTCGTGAATTTATCGTGAATAGCTTTACGTACTTTGGCAAAGTTTTTCTCTATTTGTGCTTTTTCTTCAGCTGTAGCTTTGGCAAGTTCAATTTCTTCTTCTGCTACACTAAGATTTAGCTCAGCCGTATAAATAGCTTTTAAATCTTCAGAAGATTTTGCTTCTTCTAATTCAGCCTGTAATTCATCTTTGTGTAATTCTAATCTGCGAAGAAGTGCTTTAGTATTTTTTTCTTTGAGGTCTTCTGCAATCTTTTTATTACTTTCTACTTCCTCTCTTTTTACTTCATCAAGCATTCCTTGATATGCTCTTTTATACCAATTCTCATAGTCTTTCTGATTTAATTCTTTCTTTTTAACTAACTCTTTTTGTTTATTATCTTCAATATTAAATTCTACACTAAGAGATGCTACTTTTCTTTCATAATCATCGGCAATGGCTTTTACTTCCATCTGATTCAAATCATCCAAAAGTTTCTGATGATTAATTTTTCGTTGGTCGGCTTGGTGCTGTGCTTTTTTAATAGCATCATCATTACCGCCAAACGTTTCTGTACCTGTAGCCGTTTCAGGTTTAGTAGGTTGTGGTATTTCAACTTCTCCAGATAGTCCTTTAATAGCTAACGTCGTTTCATCTACCAACTTTTTAGTATTTGAAATCTCATCCTGAAGGGTTTTCCATTGTGTTAGATTGATTAAAGATTTAGTTTCGAAGCCAAAACCTTTTGCTCCAGCTTTTTCACCAAAAGCATCACCAAAGGTTACATTTGTTTGTCTGAACCATTCAATCCCACCCTTAGATTTCGTCCATTCTCCTTTATTTAAGCGTTGTAGCCTTGCAAGGTTGTCTTCATCAGATTTCAATTTGTTATTGAGTTCATTTATAAGACTGGCATTTTGAGCCTTCAACATCGCCTGTTGTACCTTAATGAAGTCACGAGCTTTATCAGTACTAATTCCTATTGCTTTACCGTATTTATCCCATTGAATAGTTGAGGCTGGAAGAATTGTTGATAAACTAGAAATGATTTTTTGTATTTCGCCCTGATTTTTGGTAGCTGAAGCTGCATTAATATTTAACTTATCATACTTATCCAATAATGGAGTTACACCTTTTTCAAGACTTGTAACTGCTTGTTGTTGACTTTGAAAAGACTGTTTTAGTTTATCTAATTTAGTAGAGGTATCTAAAAACTGTAGTGTACCATCGGCCAACGTGTTAATTAAACCACCTATAAATGTAGAAAGCTTAGAGTTTAAAAAAACAGCCCCAATTTTATTCCAAGCACGTTCTACTTTACCTGCAAGGTTATCATTCTTTTCGTTATAGAGTTCTGTTAGTCGTGTACCTGCTAGAAAGTATTGATTTGCTTGTGCTTGTTTGTCAGCAACAATATCTGTTTTGTTTGCTAATACTCCCAAAACTTTACTAGCTTCCTGAGATTCAATCTTGAGATTTTTCAAGGTCTGCATTTCTTGTGAAGCTGTTAAAGGCTTTAATTTTTCAGCAAAATCAAACAGAAATTGATTGGGATTTAGGTTGATAAATGCTTCAAAATCTTTCTTCGATTGTCCAAAGAACTTAGCAAAAAGTTCGGTGTTTTTGTAGGCAGTACCCAATACCGATTGCACGCCTGAAGCTGCTATCTCATCAGTAAGGCCAGATTCTTCCAAGGCTGCTCCAAGCCCCATCAATTCCGTAATAGTTGGACGAACTTTTTCGTCTAAAGCACCAAGCCTAAGAAGGAATTCTGACTGCCAGTTTGCAGTTGCTGTACCTTGGTCTGCTAAACCTTTTAAGGCAGAGCCAATTTTACGAATTGAACTTGGATAGTCAAGGTCACGAGTATCCTTAAACAATGACTTTATTTTGGTAAACTGCTGAGTCATCATACCAGCACCTTGTGGAAAATCCTCCTGCATTGTGATAGTAGCCTCAGCCATTGCCTGAGTATAGGCAATTAGTTCATTAGTAGGTACATCTAGCTTACCTGCTTCTATTAAGATTTCCCTACGAGTATTTTGGTCAAGTCTGGTATCTAATTGTGTTATTTGACTATTGAGTTTTTCAGCTTCAATGGTTGTGCTTTTGATAGCATTCTTTATATCAGAGATTTTATCTGATTTAGCAATTACTTCGACGATTTTTTCGGATACTTTACTTATCGCTGATGATAGTAATTCAGAAGCTGATGTTACTACTGCAAAGCCCGCTGCCATTGCTGCTCCTTCAGCTACGTTCTCTAAGTTAAATCCGCTAGGAGCTTCAACTTCACTTAAAGCTAATACTGCATTTTTTTTGTCCTGACGCCTTTGCGCTAATTCTGCTTCAGCTTTTCCTAGTTTTTCTAGTGCAGATGTATATTCGTCTGAACCACGTTTGGCATTATTATAAAGGCTATTTTGTTGACGTAGGTAATTATTTAGTTCTTTGTTTGATAGCCCTGCAAGTCCTATTTTTTTTACGTGTTCTTCTATCGTAACATTATATTTTTTTACTGCATCACGTGCCTCATTGTATGCACTACGCATTTCTTCTACTTTTTCACGAGCTTCTATTACTTTGGGGTCATCTTTTGCAAGCCCTGCCTCTGTGAGCTTGTTTAATTCCTTTGTAGCTTTTTGCGCTTCTTTTTTTAGGTTAGAGGCTTCCCCAACGGCTTCAGCCAATTGGTGTTGCACTTTCGAGATTTGGCGTACGGCTTGTAGCGTATCTACATCAATTTCTATTTGAACCTTATTTTTGCTCATCGCTGATATTGGTTAGTTCTTCTAAAATTCTATTAGTGATTGATGCCACCACCACACTATCCAGACGGGCTATTTGGCGAAATATTGGGCGATTAAATATTGGTTTTTTTACACGAGGCTTTGCATCAGTTAGCTTTCTGCGATATTCTCTTTGGGTAATTTTCCTGCCTTTTTGCCAACCAGACCCCGCACCCATATCGACAAAACGAAGGGCGTCTCTGGTAGAAATAGTAATACCAATAGTGTTAAGCGAACCCTTAATCACATCTATTACAATGTTTTTTTGTGAAGTGTCTGAAATAATAACTTTGGCTTTTTCCAGACCAGCACCTACTATTTTTTCAGTTCTGGTAGCCCACTCTTTTAGGTAGGCTTCTATTTCTTCGTAGTTGTTCATACTACGAAGATGTAGGGAAAGAGAATGGAGAAAAAGGACGAAAAAAGCCTAAAGGAATAAACCTTTAGGCTGAAGATATTTTAAGAATAGCAAAATCAATGATTACGCTTTTGCTTTAAAGACTGTACCCATTCCAAGTGCCAATGCACCAATTATACTTAACATTATTAATATGGCATTTGCTTCAGGGGGTGGCACTTTTTGTTGTAAGTCAAGTATATGAGGCAGGCCTGCACCCAGAAAAAGACCTCCAACGCTTAAGAGTCCATCTGAAAATTCAAGTTTAGTTTTTTTTCTCCAAATTAATTCCCTTGCTTTCGAGGCATGAGCTTTAGTAATAATGTCAGTTTCTGATTCTATTTGTGCAATCTCCTTTGCAATTTTATATAAGCTTTTACGATATTTTTTTACTTCTTCTTCAATATATTCATTTGCACGCGAATGCAATTCCATTTTTAATTCAGCAAGTAACTTCTTTTGATCATCTTGGATTGGTGTATTAGCAAGAAAACCCTCTGCTTGTAAAATTAATGAGTCTACCTCTTCCTTGTTAATCGAAGAGCGATTGGTTAATGAATCCTCTAATAATTCTTTTAATTTACTCATTTATAAACCCTTTCTTAGATTTATCTTTATGCAAAGATTCGAATATTTGCTTTAACTTTAAAGTTGCTCTACGTGTTTGCATTTTTACTGCGTCTACAGACATATTCATTTCAGCTGCTATTTCAGAAAATTTTTTACCTTCAATCATTTCACTGAGAAGATATCTTTGTCGTTCAGAGAGGCTATTTATTAACGAAGCTAGTTGTTCTACAGAGTAATCTTCTGCAGAGCGATATAATTCTTCTTCTGTTGGAATATCTTCTTCTATTAGAGTATCTTTTTCTATTTGAAAGTTTTTAAGTTTTTGTTGAATTAAATATATTTTTTCAAAAATTTCGCCCCTTTCTCTATGATGAAGTTTAGTATTAAGTCTATTTAGCAAATTATAAATAACATCATTCTTATCATTAATTTTTTCACCTCTTGAAAAAGATGAAAGTTGTGGGTTTTCAAGAAATTCTAATAAGGTATTCATAATCAATTCTTCAAATTCCTTTTCATCAAAAAAGGAATTTATTTTATCCTTAAAGTATCTTTTAGATACTTCAATAAATAGCAAATAAATATGTTGAATTACTTTTGAATCGAAGTTTTTCAATCCATCTATAATTTCTTGGTCTGTATAGGGTTGATTCTCTGCCATGTGTTTAAGATAATTTAAGTTGTTTTATTTATAACATAGGTTTTAGTAATTAGATTCTATCTCTGATAATAAGGCATTTACATATTTACAGGAATTATTTATTCTTATAAAGAAAGTTAGTAAATAAAGAAAAGCTGACCAAATAGACAGTCTAAATTATTTATACTTTTGATTAGAAGTTAGGATATAGTTTACAAAAAAAAAGCTCCACATAGCAGAGCTTTAAATAGTAATTAATACTTTAGTATTATCCTTCAGGCTGTAGAATCTGTTTAGTAACTAAAACTCTGAATAATAATTTTTTTAACAAAATCTGAGGGGAGCTCATTCGTTTCTACTTCAGCATCATTAAACTTTACTTTATGTTCTTCCCCTTCAGTTGTACTAAATTCTAATCTTGATTTAATTCCTCCTTCAATTACATCTTTATTAATTTTAAAAAGTGTAGTTCCAGCCTGTATCATTGTTTCTGTTAACACTTCTATATTAGGAAAATCAACTACAAATGTTACAGGATGAGGTATCATAGTAATTTGATGTTCATAAATTACATCGGTTTGAAAACGATAAGTAATGTGACTCCTTAATTTAATCTTTTCTAATAAGGGTATTATCGCAGTGCTGAACTCTATAATTTCTTCCATTTTAGGCATTTTTTATATGTAAATGATAGTTAAATACTTTATATTAATTTAAAAACAAAAAGCCTCCGATAACGGTGGCTTTTTGTTTTTAAACAGAAGTGATAACTGAACTCCGTTAGCTATTTCTGATTGTTATTATTTAATTCTAATTTTCTACCTTTTAATCCTGTCTGTAATAAATTTCTTAAAACAACTTCTGTTCTTGTTTCTCTTTGTTGTTTCAAATCTAAATCAGATCTTACCTTCTCAATCAGTCGAGATGCCACCGTATCATTATTTAAACGAGGTTTTATACTATGTTGTGCTTTCATTGGCTTGGCGGTTAATTGGGTTCAACCTATGTTGGTTATTTAACAGTACACAAATATATAAATATATTTATAACGATATTACATATAATCAATATATGTAATGTTTATTTATAAATATATTACGAAAAGCTAGGCTTAATTATTTTATTACCGCTAACATATCTAAATCCATCTTTACTAATAGTTGCTATCTTAATCACTCCACCAACAGTAGGTATAGCTTTAGTATACTTTTGAAAATCTATCTCTACTTTCATAAACAAACATGCTAAATCTACTGCTTGCTGTAAACTAAACTCAGGTAGCTTATTAATCTTAACATCATCATCAATTAGCTTAAAACATTCATCTGCTAAATCTTTAATGTAATCTTCATTTATCTGTTCATCTGTTAGATTAAAATCTTCTTTAATTTTACTAATAGTTAAGCCCATTATTGCAAACATATTGTCTAAACTTCCATAAAGGATATTTTGACTAATTCTATTTTGTCCTACACAAACAACCTTAAAGCCTTCAGGATTTTCAGGTATCTTTATAAATTCAAAACCATCTACAATATCCTCATTTGAACATTCTACTGTCTCTATTTTGTAAACTTCTGATTGGTTTGTATTGTGATCAAAATAACTAAAAATAAATACTGTAGAACCAATTCTAGGATAAACCTCTAAATGTGCTTTGATTTCTATTATTACAAACTCACAAAAGTCTTGAATTTTTTGTTTTATATTGAGGAATTTATAGTCGAGATTTTGATCATTCTCTTTTATTTTTTTATCTACAATTTCTCGTATACTTAGATTATTTATATAAGCATTCCCAGCAGTAGTAATTGCTATAAACTCATCATATTTAAACAACTTCTCTTCATAATCTTTAGTATGTGAACTTTTATTATGAAAGAGTCCTTGAAGTTCTTCGACCCCCAATGTTACATTCTCTCCATCAGGTGGATTTTTACTATTTATTAAGTTATAGAAATCTTCAATATCAATCACGTGGCTTGATATAGTCACTAATGAATCTGCAATAATTGCTATTCCGTCACGGGCTATTACACTTGCTATAAAAGTCATAAATTCTCAAATTTTATATTTATAACAAATATATAAAATTTGAGTTTTCATATCAATTCCAATTTTCAGCTTTAATTTTTAAAGCCCTATTATAGTTAACAAAATACTTAAACTCACAGCCATAACCCACACAGGAATCAAAAACTTGTTCAATTTCATAGAAATCAATGCTATCGTCTTGAAGCTCGCCTAGGCTAAAGTTTCGCTCAAAATTACTGTTCTGGATATGAGCCACGATTTCCTCACACATTTGTAAAGCTTCGTCCTGGATAGCGGTTTTATCCAAATCATTCCTTGCCACATCTTTCACTACTTCAAACGCTGCTGTAAATTCCATTCGATACTGGCGTGTACTGTTCTTAATAAGCTTTGGCTCAAATTTGAGTAGTAGCAAACAATACTCATTTAGGTTTAGACTACCCCTTGCTCCTGAGATAATCGCATCTTGAGACATCGTTTCAAAACGGCTCTGTTCTTCGGTATGTCCGATGGGTTTATACGAAGTAGCGATTACTCTAAAATAATCCTCATATTGCTTAATGTATGCCATAGCTATTTTTTCTGAGCATAAAGCTCTTTAAGTTCAATATTCTTCTGGATATTTCGCTGAACAAATTCCAGCACTGTATAAAGGTTAGTATTATAAATATCTGGCTTACGGTCGGGTGTTTTGGCAAAGTCTATCATTACTGTGTTGAAGGCTTCTTTCATTTTCTTGATAGATTTTAAGGTTAATTCACCTTTAGTAGAATTATCTGAAGCTTTTGGGAAAACTAAATCAAAACGTTTGGAAAGGAAATCACGACAACCACTGTAAAACTCAAAAATGATAGCTTGGTGTTCTAAGCTCATTTCACTAGCAATTAATTCGGCTCTTTCTAATACTGTAATATTGTTGTAGTCTCGTTCTGATGAGTATAAGTACAAAATGGCAATCATTTTATGTAGATGCCTAACGTTTTTGGTTTTGATGTATATCCAAAATTGTTCGTCAGCTTCCACAAATCGCCCGAAACTCATATCTCTCAAATAATCTTTTACGCCAATCAGCTTTTTTGAAAGTTGAATCTCTACGAATTTATTTTGTGTAAGGGGTTTAGCCGTTAGCAACAAGATTCTTTGTACCTCCAAAGCAGTATCGGCCAATTTGCCAGATGATACTTTCAGCAGTTGTTCATCAGTCAAAAAATACTTCAACCAGTTAGATGCCAAATTGTCTATATCCCTTTGAATTATTGTGAAGTAATCAAAAAGTTGTTTAGGTATAAACTCATTAAAATTTTCTGGAATGGGAGCTACTGACTCACCGTTTATTTTGATTCGTATCATCAGAAGAACTTGGTTTTATTTTCTTCAATATTTCTGAATGGCTTTTTTCCAGCCGTAACGGTGCTTAAAGTAATGCCTAAATCAGAGGCATTAAGCTTAATAAATTCATTCATCAACAATAGCCTATTGCTGGCAGTACGCTCCAAATCAGCTTTAAAGGCTTCTAACTTTTCTTGAGAAGCTTCTTTAAAACCTTTGGATTGATTGGCGGTAGAATTATCAAAAATACTTACTGTATTTTCATTCAATACGATAGCCATTGCTGAAAGTGCTTTATATAAAGCTTTGTTACCAATAATAGGACGAACATATTTTACTAGTAACTCTAATTTTTTAGCTGCTACTACTTCAGTTTTTAGTGTTGTGATTAGAGTGGTAGGCAAAATCCTTTCAATAACTTCTATCTCTGCATCTTCAATGTATGGTATTAGCTTCAGAAAAACAGTTCTTTTACCATCAATCAATTTAAACTCATCTGCTGTACGGATGAGTAAGCTGCTGAATAAAGTAAAAGCTGAAGAAGCCTTCCATTGAGTAAAGGTGGTAGTGTTTTGCTCAAGATATCGCAACATTTCGTCGATACCATCAAAACCTTTATTGATAAATGTTTTGCGTAAATCTTCTTTATCTTCAGCCGTTGCTTGCTTGTTTCTTTCGGCTGTATAGGAAATACCACCGTTTGTAATCTGAACTTTAGCAATCGGCAAATAGCTAGCCATAGCGATATTAGCCATAATTTTGCCTGCTATACGCATCAATTCTTTATGCTTATCTTCAGTAGATACTACACTGGTACTATACTGGTTTTCGCTAATATATGGCAACACATATTTGGCGAATGCTGAATCAATATCATCTTTGATATTAGCAAAAGTAAATCCCTGGTTGACGGCAATAAATTTTTTCAAGTCGCCATCACTATTAATTATTGTTTGTTGCATTGGGTAAAGAATTATTTCGTTGACTTGCAGTTACTTGATTTAGCGTCTGGAGATAAGGCGTAATAATATTGAGTAATAGTCGCTCACCATTTGGCCCACGCCAATTATTATACTTAAACACAAAATAGAAGGCTGATAAAATAGCAGTTACATGGCGAGTAGCAGTACTCATTCTAATATTAAATGCTTCTCGTTTATCAGAGCCAGAACCCGCACCCATGCCAGAGTTGCTACTACCTTGGAGCGTAGGATCAATACCTACTGCACGCTGTATATGCAAGGTAGCTTTATCATCGAGCGATAGATATCCTTGTTCAAACAAACTACCTTTAATGGTATTTACATTCCAAGCAGATATCTCTTTGTTGAGAATCTTATCAATTCGTTTCAGTGTCATTAAATTATTGCCAGTGTTTTTTACACCATGCATCATTTCATTGAAGTGCTTTAATTCTTCAAGGAAAATCTCATTAATTTCGTCAGCATCTGCTTTTTCCCAACGTTCCCCGTACTTATCTGCCAAGTATTCTTCATCAACTTCAATATGAAATTTTGGAGACATCTGGTTATCAAGTAAATAAGAATAGAATAAGGCAGTTTTATTTGAATTATTTAGCCATCCAGAAGATTTTACCGAATAAGCTGGAGCTAAAGGGTAGTATGTTCGGTGAGTAGCGATTGCTACTTTATAAATGTATTTAGTAGGCTTTTCTAAACGAATCAACTCTAATTCGTCCACAATTGGATCATAAACCCAAAGCGTATTAGTATCTTCAGATTTTGAATTTCTACCCAGTTTCCAGTTACGGTTAAAATATCCTTTCTGAATGTAGCCATCAGTACCCTGCTTTGCAAAACGGAAATGGCAAGCAGGCAAAGCAGCAATTACAGCTTTACTTCTATCATTTGTTAAAAGTATTTCTGGTACTGGTAAACGGTGCTTAACGTAATCAGTAATTAATTGTTCAAAAGCATGAAGTGTGCGAGGGTGCGTCATGAAATCTTCAATTTCTTCAGTAATATAATCTACCCATACGCCATTTTGCTCAAAACCGATTTTGATTCCACCTGCGTAAATACGATCAATCTCTTTTTCAATCGCATCTCTAAGCGTATCATTTTTCTCAATTTCATCTTCCCAATCGTTCGGAAAGGTATTATTATCACCCCATAAAGCTACATCATCAGAACTATTAGCACTTTCTTTGTCAACAGATTCTGTTTTCTGTACTTCTAATTTTATACTTGATGGCTTGATAGATACGATAGCTTCTACAGCAGGCACGTATGCCATTACACCCATGCCTTTCCCTTTAATTACCATAATACTTTTTTATTATTGAATTTTTCAATCAACCGATAATGAATAGTTTTTCGCTCTCCAGTAGGCTCTAAATTACCCGTCAACTCATTCTTTGCCATGAGTGCAATAATAGTTGTCTGATTATCAGCATGATGCTCTTGTAGTTTTGACATACTTTTCTGATAAACTGGAGTATTAGCTTTCATCTTAAATTTATTGCCATTCTTCTTTGCTTTTTCAAGATTGAAGTTCTTGACTGCATACTTTAATATGATATAATCCCCACCAGTACCTTTTTGGACATTGGCAGTCCAAAACTCAATGGAAAATGCTATTGGAAACCCATAAGGATCAATAGCATCAATACATTGTCGAACATCTGAAAGTTTAATAGTTTCCATGAACGAATTTTGAACGAAAAAAAAAATATAAAAAGGATAAAAGGAAGAAGATGAAATAGGAATATTAAGAAGAATAGAGGAAGAAACTTTAAATGTAATAGTTAAAAACTACCAACAATCTGATAGAGAAGAAAGAGAAATGTTCTAACACACCAAATAAATCACAGGAAGTACGATTTATCAGTTTATTGATATATATGATAGAGAAAGAAGCGAAAAAAGCTATAAAACAGCAACAGTTTTATTTTACTGAAATAATTGATTTCTGTTATAAAATTGGGGAGTAGTGCTAATTCATTTATGTAAATTTACAGCATCAAATACAGCGATAGTGAAAAAATAAATTTTACATATTTATAATAGAAAGGAGGTGATAATGATTGAAATATAAAACATAGAAAATGCATAATGCTATATTAGTGGCATTTAATTGATTTGAAAATCGGTGCAAAAAATAACACATATCTTTGCAAAAAGAAAAGCCATCAGGAAGTTTCCCAATGGCCATTAAAATTAAAACTTACTGAGGAAAGTGTTTCGACCCACTTTTCTCTAAATTCTAATTACACCTTAACATCTTAATAATGTTCTACGTCTGGTAAGAGCGTAGTAAGCGAGGTGTTTAAAACAATAATATGACTAAAAAAAGATTTTTAAAATTCATGAAGAAATCTTCAAAAATTTTAATACAAATCAGCAAATTTTTATTAAAATACCTAGTAATTTTAATAAGTAGCCCAATTTTTATGGAGTACATAAAAATGAAATATTTGAGCTAAAATCAGGGAGTAGCGACAACTACTCCCTAATCATTGTACAAATATATTTGATTTTACAATACCTTTATTCAAAATAACTATCTTTTTTCCACTGCATTTGATAATTAATATTCTTAAAATATTAAATTTGTATAATAGGTGTAGAACTTTTAATTAAATACCCCAAGCGGTTTCGTTTGGGGTATTTTGTTTTTAAGTACTCCATTTTCAAATTACTAGCATTTTTTTAGAAAAAAAGCTTAAAAACAGTTCTTTAATACCTATTTTATAAAAAATATTTACTCAAAACACTATAAATCAAACACTTAAAATCACTTTTGAGGTGTAAAAACGTATTAAACAAAAGGTTCATGACGTCAAACGCCCTAATTTGACTTGGCGAACGCAAAGGCGAAAATCCGAAATGTGACGATTAGGGGGGGTATGGGGGGCAGGGGTCACGAAAGCAGGCATGAGGGTGTGAGGATGGCAATGGACGTATCTCAATGAGAAGGAAATGAGGGGTAAATAGAAAAGGCTTACTCTTACAAGCAAGCTTTTGAGGAATATTTTATAGCTACTTATGTTTAAACTATCCTGTTGCCAAAGCACCCCACCCTTTCTTTTTATTGCCTTGTTCATAGTAGTCAACAATATAGTGTAAAAGTTGATCACTCATTTCGGTTCCGTGTGAGGATTCCTGTGGTGGTATATTAGGATTTCGTTCCCTAGATTTATCCTTCTTTACCCTACGGCCTGTTTTATTCTCTACAATCTTAGTCCCTGTAATCTTCCAACAGTCATAAAGCAATTCACAGCTAAGGCTATTAAACTTAAACTTTAATTTCAATTCCCCTTTACAAAACTTATCCCAGTATGATATTAAGTCTTCATACTCCATAGCTTGCCCAAGATATACCTTAGTAACACTAAATCCATTCTTTCTAAATACATCGTAAACTTCAGATGCTTTAGAAGCCAATCCTGCCTTTTCTCCTGCTATCATGGTGTTGTTGTAAACAAAGATAATCTCATTCTTTGGGTAACCTTTGTAATAAGTAGCAATGTATTGAGCAACGTCTTGATGCGTTGTTGTATTTCCAATTTCGCTGAGTAGGTACTTGTAATTAATAATCTTAGCAACATTGCCTTGTATCTGCATTACACCTTTGCAATTATGAGCATTATTACAATCCATTGCAATAATTAATGGCTGGTTATAATCTAAATCTTTATCCCATCGCCAGTTTCGTTTTACTTTTCCAGATAAAGTATCAACATAATCATAGTCGATAGCATTACTATAACCATGCTTATCTCTATCAATTGAGCGGTAAAAGCAGTTAATAACCTCTTTTAACTCAATATTTAAAACAGAAATATCCCAATCAAGTGGACTTAAATTTCTACGAAGATTCTTTAATGCTTTAATCCCAAGAGCATGAATATTATCAAGTGTGCTTGCCTTTCCAACATATACTAAATCCCTTCTCATTTCGTCTATATTGGCGTCTATTTCACTGATAAGTTTATCATACTCTTCTTTTTCTCGCTTTGTTTTTGCTTTCTCTTTAGCTATCTGATTATCATACTTAAAACGTTGAAGCTTCATAATATCATTGATTGTTTGATAATCAACCTGCTTTTGATAATCTAGCACCCAACGACCTTTGGCATCGTGTGGTAAGTCTGTTTCGATAAGTAGCGAATGGTGTTGGTATAAATCACCAAACCTTCTGCCATCTGGCAAAAGGTTATGTCGTCCACCTCTGAGCGTTGGCATTACACTATCTTGAATTTCTTTACCATCAAGTTTCCTCCCTTCACAAATAGCCCCATAATCAAACGATTTACTATTAACCATTGCTTTTCTATCCAATGAAACAAGCTTTGTTACTGAGCCATTTATCCAAAAAATAAAATATTCTGGCTTATCAACAGTTAGATATGGCTTTGGTATTTTAAGTTCTTTAGGTGGCGTTTTTCTGATCCAATAATGAATATCCTCTTCAAGCCCAAGCTCTGACCAACCAGCCTGCATTTGCGGAATAATTGTATCGATTAGGTGAGCATAAGACTGAGATAATACAAAACCTTGCGAGCGTGGCATTAATTTGGCTCTTAGATAAATCCAAGTGGCTGTTACTCCGTGCGTTTTTCCTGTTCCCCTGGCAAATAAAGCCACCATGATGGCAGCATCAATCAGAAACATTAATAACTGAGGAATGTTTCTGTGAACTTCAGTAAATGTATTCCCTACTTTATCAATTAACTTCTTCATAATCTATGTCTTGAGCCTCCATTTTAGCTTTTTTATCTTTCCTGATTTTAAAATTTTGAATAGTTATTTGATATTCTTTTGTACCAATTGCAGGAATGTCTTCAAACCATTCAGGACGAAATGAGGTAATTACATCAGGTAGGTGTAATTTATCCTGATCAATAGCATCATTTGAACCCAAAAACTCTTTGATAGCATTGGCAAGATTATCGTCACATTTTGCCATTGCTGAGGGATTCAATTCTTTTTTTGCGAATGTTCGAGTCTCTTCTATATTCTCAAACAGCTTATCAATTAGCAATTCTCTGTATGTAGCACGATTAATATTTGAATAAAGGTTAGCCATCTTTTCAAATATTTTTCGAGCGTTGATAGGTGTTAATCTACATTCTGCTACTAACAAATTAATTGTTTTAGCCAAAGAACTAGTTTGCTTAAAGAATTCCTTGGCTTGATTTATTAGCTCAAATTCATGCTCGACTGAATCGGTAAAAACAAAAGTCCTACCCTCATCTAATAGTACATTATATAGTTCTTCCTCTGAAGCTTTTTGAGTAATCAGTATAGGCTTTGGTGTCTTTTTATTCATATTGGTATTGGAATAACAAGTCTTGAATATTGATAAGCATCTCGCTCTAAAAGTATCCTTTCAATTTGTTTTGCTTCTTGATATCGTTGTAAAAGCTTTTCTTTCTTTCCAGAATCATCTATAAATTTTTTCAAATACTTATAATGATTCATCCATTTAGCATTGAGTACTACACTACTTTCATCTTCCAATCCAATCTCAATTCTTTCAATTGCTGGAGGTAATTTTTGATATTGATCAAAGTAATTTGTAAGCTCCCAAAGCTCATTAATTTGCCTAAAGAGCATTAGAATTTTTAAGCAAGATTTTGCTCTTATATCTTGGTTATCTTCATCTGCCAAAGCGTTTTTTAATACCCTTGCTTCTGCATAAAAATTCTTTCGCTTTTCAATAGCTGCTTTTATTTTATTTGGTGCGTTGTCAAGCTCTGAAGGTGCTTTATCTCTTGTAGGATGTTCACTAAGTTGCTTATAATTACCTATAAGTTTTTCTTCTAAAACATACTCTTGAGCAGCTTCAAACGAGCTTTTAAGCTGCTTTAATTCCTGTTTAAGTCTGTTTAAGTTATAAGTAGATTCACCTGAGGCAAATAGTATTTTCAAGAAATTATTAGAGCCAAACCGTTTATATATTTCTACTCCTATTTGATAATTTTGATTTACAAACCATGCGTTAATCAATTCTTTTTCCATAAGAAAAGGTCATAGTTTTGCTATGACCTTATTAATGTTTAGGGCTTTTTTTTTAAGTAAGGGAAACCTTTTTTTATGAGTCTTTCGGCATCTGAATTGGTGATAGTTGCTAAATCAATCAACTCATCTTTGAAAGCTGTAATACCAATACTAATGCCTATAACTTCAAAAGATTTACGCTTGTCCTGGAGCGAAGCTAAACGTTTCCTGGTACGCATAAGGTCGGTATGGTTTTGCAGTGATTACAAATTCAATCATTCTAGTATCATCATTGAATTTTTCACCCGTTTTTTCGCTATATGAGTCCGCCTTTACTTGTGCTAAGTAAGACGTTGATACCCCTGGTTTACCAAGTAGAATCCCATTACCATCAAACTCCTTCAGATAGGCACAAAATCTAACTTTACGTAGGTTTTCAAAAATACCTCTATTCTCTGACGTATTCTGCACAGTAATTTTAAAGTCAGATTCATACGTTGAACGGCCAAGCAATTTTGTTTCTCCAGAAAGCTTTTCGATGATACACTGAAGTTTTGCAGGCTTTTTACCAGCTTTCCATGTAAATGCACCAGTAGCAGTTACAAGAGCTTCAGAGGCATTAATACCATCTCCTACCGTAGCTCCAAATTCGGGCCATTCTTCAACAATCTCTGGTTGAATAATGCCAATAATATCTTCAAGACCTGCTTTTCTTGCCTCATCTTGTACTTCATATTGGTTATCAGCAATTACTATATCTGTATATTCCATTTTTGAATCTTGAATAATGATTGTTAAAAATTGATATTGAAAGAGAAAACCTAGTCTTTAATAAGTACTAATGAACCTTTTTGAATTAAGTTTTCAATCACTTCTACATCAGCTGACTTTATTAAGTCTTTCACGACAATTACTTTTGGTTCAACTTCAATACCAGTTCCTTCAACTAAAGTAGTTGAGTGTACTAAAGCTTGATAATTTTTTCCATTGTAAGTAATAACTGGCAATCCATCCTTATCTTTTTGTAAAGATAAAGACTGTACTACTGCAATAGATTCATCAATGATTTGGTCTTTTTGTTGCAATAATTCAATCATTTTTTCAGGTGAAAGCCCGCTATAATCAATTGTTTCTTGTGCCATTTTAGTGTTAGATTAAAACAAAAACTACCTTAATGGTAGTTTTTGTGATGATTAGTTTTTTTTAAGCTGGAATTGTTAAATCACGCCCATTGCTCCAAATTAATTGTGGCGTATAAAAATCTTCTCCTTGATAAAAATCAGTCGATAAACGAACATCATATGTATCGAAATCTTCTACCTTAAAAATTCCTTTATTCTCAGGATTTTTATTTTTTCCTCTATTATTACCTTCAATTGTACACCAAATCATATCTGATCCATCATGTGAAGGAAGCCCAGCAATTTTACAATCCGTATCAATGATTACTAAAAGGTCTGTTGCTAAGGTATTATACAAATTGTACTTAGTTCTCATACCAGAAATGTAACGATTCCTAAACGTGGTTGACATGAAAAACTCTTTAATATACTGTCTGTATTTTTCTGGAATTGCCCAATAAAATGTTTCCATGTATTCTACAAACAAAACAGGATTAGTAGGAACAGCTCCTAAAGTAAACATTGAAGCTAAATCCGTAAACAATCCAGCTTGATTGAATAATCTGATTTTATGACGAATACCTGTACGAGAATCAATCGTTAATCCTGCTACTCTAGCTGCTTGGTTTTCAGTAGAAACATCTTTACGAACACCTTTGAAGATAATCTCTACTTCATTATCTTCTTTATGCTTCTGTACAAGATAATCACCAATAATTGATACAATTGGTGCATCTTTTTTATACAATCCCTTAGGAGCAAGAAAATCTATTGCAGTAGACGCCAAGTCATCTGGAGTCATTCTAACATTTATTTTTACTCTATCAAGATTCCATTCATGAGGCTTAAATTCTAATGTTCCTAAATGCGAAAATTTTGCATAAAAAGGTTGAGTGACAGAACTCAACTTCATATTTACACCTCTTATCTGAGTATCATTTGTACTCTGTAATGGGAAATATGCTTGAGTCTTATCACTGAACATTAACTGTCTTTTGAGGTCTTGAACACCAAGGCTACCTTCCTTGTAATAATTACCCCACTTGGTTTTTAGTTCTCCAGCGTCTAATGCCATTATTATTTTTGTAGTTAGATTGTAAAATGTTTAAGAAATAGTCCTTCTAAACTGGTAATCTGTTTATTGATAACTGTAAGCAAATGAGTTTTTCAACTCTTCTTCCCCATCCAGAATTACACTTTTATCTGGCTCTTCTCTTGCTCCAGCTGGCGGTGGGGTATCATTGCCCTCTTGACGAGCATCACTTCTTGCACCAGGAACACTTTTGGCAATTTTAGCTTGAAGGTCTTGCACTTCTCTTTGAGAGGCAGAAAGTTTATCTGTTTCAGCGGTTTTCTCAGTTTCAAGCTGAGTGATTCGTGCTTCTAAAGTTGGCATTTTAGCATTTTGTTGTACTAAATCATTAACTTTAGCTTGTACTGCATCCAGAATTTCATCTTGCGTCAAATCTTGTTTTGCTTCATTTTTCAGGCTGATTTGTAGGGCTGAAGCTAATACCCCTAATTTTACTAAAGACAAGCTCATATCGTCGTCGGTTTGATTGGTTACGGTTGATTTTTCAAAGGTCTTTCCTCCGAAAAGTTTTTCAGTGATGGCTTTAAAATTCATTATTTCATCAATTAAGCCCTGCTTTAAGGCATCTTGTGAGAGCACAGTTGAACCCTTCAGAATCTTATCTGATACATTTGGTCTGTTAGATTTTACAGTATCAATAAAATCCACTGCTCCAGGATCAATCCAGTTTTGTAAGATGGGCTTTGTATTTCCTTTCAGAGCTTGTTCTATCTCAGCATTTTTATCGGGCGATAATGATGACTTAATAGTAACCGTTTTCACTCCAATACGCTCATACAACTTTGAAGCATCCTGAATCGTAACTTGTGAACCAATACAGCCTACCATACACGAATTATGCAAGGCAATGATGGCATCACAATAACTAAGAATTTCATACGCCAGCGACCCACAAAGTCCTTCAATCGCTCCAATAATCGTTTTCCCTGCTGCTTTAAACTCTTGAATAGAAGCTATCACAACACCTGAAGCAATCGCATAACCACCACCCGAATTTGTTTGAATAATACAGCCAATCACATCTGGGTTTTGAGTGGCTTCTTCAATACTCCTTGCAATATCCTTTGTCCCATTAGCAATTTTTTCACCCCAAAAATTATAAATTGGCTCTAAAGTAAGTATGCCAGAAAGCTGTACAACGGCAATCTTTTTTACATTATCAGTAGTACCTACATTTCCTGAACGCTCAATATTATACGGATTCGATATTTCATGTTTTATCTGCGGGCTTTTACCCTCAATAAGATGAGAAATAAGCATCAAATATTGAGCTTCTACACTTTGGTGAATTGAGATATTTCCAGTCAGGTTGAGCATTATAAAAATTATTTGCTCAAAATTTTACCTTTAATTTTCAAGGAAAAAGGATAATGAAAAAGCCCATCGATTGATGGGCTTTTTCATTATCTTACTCTATCTATGAATTCAGAACCAATATTCGCTAACAGAGTTTTAGCTGGAGTTGAAGCAGGATGTAAATTATCATACATCCATATTTGCGTCATTGTGAGGTTTTGAACAGGGCCTCCTGAATTAACCCAAGTATATTGATCAGTCCAATAACCTGTTGTTGCAACGACTTGTTGAGACCATCCTGTTTTTTCCCACATCTTTAATAATGGGAAGCCCCAATAATTGGCAAGGGTTTGTTGTGCAAGAGAAATTCGTGTTTTTCTAGCATTTTCATAATGTCCTGCAAAAACAATCTTCGCTCTTGGATTATCTTTCAAAATCTCATCAATCATACAGTTAATTGATCCAATATAGGTTTGCTTGTCTCGTGAATTAGCAGGAACATTAATATATTGTGCATCCGAATCGGAAAATAGATTATCATTATGCCCATGTCCGATTACGTACATGTCCCGACTTGTACCACCCTTTGAACTTAAATGTCTATACAATTTATTTTCGTAAGAACAATCTAGGATTTTAGCCTGTAATTCTGAAGAAAGAGTAGTTGGTACTGGATCATCAACAGAACCTGCCAAAAGCAATCTAACAGTGTCCCAATTGTTTATTAAGTAATTTTTACCTGAAATAGGGGTACTCCAAGAAAATAATACATTTTTATAGGCTAAATCCTGCCATCCATAAGGGTCTGTTCCTGGTGTAGTAGCTATTTTTCCTTGTCTACACATACTACTACCAACTGATTCATTATATATTATTGCTCCTAAATTATTTGCAAGAAGCTGTGGATAACCCCATTCTCCAATCGATGTATCAAACCAAACGATTGTTTTATCTTTCCATTTTGATGCAATTTGTAAATTATCAATACGTGTATTAACTACCGATATTTTATTATCTACATAAGCTTTATTAGCCGTATTAAGACCATCCACATACACTTTACTAGCCGCTTGTACGATTGACTGTGGAGTATAAATATAATAAGGCGTTGCAGCATTTGAGTTAAGGATAAAATGTGTTGCAGTAGCTGGAGGAACTAACAATAAATCTGTCCAAGTCTTATCAATACCATTTTCTCCCTGTCCTTGGTATGTTCCATTTATTACAGTACCTGCTACATTTAGATATAGCACACTCCATACACCCGCACCGTTTACAGTAGTCGTAACCCTAATTCGGTCAGTGATTGGATTAATAGGGTATTTTGCATATCTTCTGTAACCACTCGGATTAGGATTAATGCTACCATCTATCCCAAACCAAGAATTTGGCCTCATGCGATCGATTATAATATCAACAGTTATACTTCCATCTATGTAGCAATATACCGATCCAGTAGGTGGAGTAAGAGCATAGTTGACGTGAACATGGTCAGTATTATCTGCTCCTGGTTCAATAACAGACAATACTTTATTATCGACATCAACAAATGTAGCAAGTGCTAATGCAGAACCGTTCACTGTTGATGTAACATAGAAAGTATCTCCTGGAAGCACTGGGAGTTTTACATAACGCCTATAGTCATTCCCAACAATCGCTGGCACTTGTCCAACGGCTGTTTTGGGTACATAGAATTTATCTATGATTGTGTATAAACGATTAATATAAAAGTCGCTTAGAATATTCTCAATTGCTGGAACTTTTGTTCCTGCAAGTAGGGTATTGCTTGTTTCTAAAGCTGCTATTCTATTAATATTATCAGTAGTCTGCGAGAAAACGCCTTTTCTTAATACAAGATTAGTACCATAATTATTATGCTCGAATGTTGCACCAAGACTTAACAATACATTCCAATCTATACAAAGATTAAAGCTAAATGAAGTTCCAGCATTAGTTATAGTACCATTATAGTTTTTAAAGCCATTCAGAGTTGAAGCATCAAAACTTGTATTTTCGTTGATTAGGGCATAGTCTTTCGACTTTGTAATATTCCTAACCATAAAACGGTATTTAAAATTTGCTACTAAACCAGATGTGCTCGGCACAGTCGTAACAAAAGTAATACGCCAGTCATCGCCTTTTTCGGTTGATGGAACAGTTATATCTAAAAGCTTTATAGCTTTTAAAATATTAATTTCGTTAGCTGTGTAAGCAGCTAATTTATTCGCTAAAAAATCGTAGCGAGTACTATTAATTTCACTTAAAAGAGAGGTGTCAGCATCCGTAAATTGTTTTACTATTTCTGCTGTTTGGGTAAAAATACCAATCTTTAATTTCAAATTTGAAGTACCAGGATTAAATTCAAAATTTGCTCCTAAACTTAACAGATATACCCAATCTATTTGTACATTAAAAGTGATTGTAGTACCCGAAACAGTCAAGCTACCTCTATAAATTTTATCTCCATTTAGACTTGTAGCATCAAAAGTTAAATTTTCATCTACGATTGAGAAAGCTACTCCAGTAGTGATATTTTTTACTTGTACCTTATACTTAAAGTTTGCAACTAAACCAGGCGTACTTGGAATAGTAGAGACAAAAGATATCCTCCAGTCGTTTGCTTTCTGTGCAGATGGCACAGTCAAGTCTAATACTCTAATCGCTGTCAGAACTTTATTTTCAAGATCCGTATATGTATCTGAATTCGTTTTTATAAAATTCTTTGTGATTTTACTCCCTCTCCTAATTAATAACCAGAGTGTATCTTGTTTTTTTAATTCGTCACCTTCATTAACAACAATACCAGCAACAAAATTAACCCCTGAAAATGGTAATGTGCCTGGCGTAATTATGTCGTAATAACTCCCTTCAGTTACGTTTGTTGGTGGTGTAACGGAAAGTACTGGCATATTGGTTGTAGCATTATAACCACCCAAAGGAGCGGGGAAAGGTACATTCTGTAAATCCACCCAGTCGTGCCATATTTCCTCTCCTATATAGCGAACTTGAACTTTAGAACCAAATGTACGCCATTCAATTCGATCACTAATAGGACTCACTTTCATCCCTACAAACAAACCACCATTTAAAGTAACATCAACTTGTACATTGGAATTTGCACGCTCGATAGAAGAATCTGACGGCTCATCAGACATTTCTATGTCTAAATAAATAGGTGAAATATCTCGACCTGAGCTATCAGTAAAGAGAACTTGTAAATTAAAAATACCCGTGGGAATTTCTTCAATCAATGGTATTGATGTTACAACACCATCATTATCGGTAGAAATAGTAATCCAGTCTTTCTTTATAATACATAATGTACCATCACTAGCTACATCAATACCATGATTTTTTGTAAGCTTATCATAGATAATACCATCTGAACTTATAATGGCTGTTATTGACACATTATTTAAGTCAATAACACTGTCGTCCTGATTAAGAGTAAGTACTAATCTCCAACCTTGACCTTTCATTAGTTTGAATCTCGTTGGTATTGGAGTATAATCGAAAGTTTGCATTTTAGTAAGGATTAGAAAATTAGTAACTTTTTAAAATATAGAAATAATCCTTATCGGCTGTTGGAATAAGGTTTTTAGCAGTATTGCTATAGATGGGATTAACAGTTTCCCAACTATCTGATTTGATATGGATTTGCCTCATTGTCCCTCCAATATTTGCTCTTAACCATACTTCAGTCGGCTCTATGCCTTCAGGTCGCCAACACATAGCTTCTAGTTTTGATGTACTTATCTTGGTTCTACAAGGAAGTATAGAAGATAAATCAGCCCAATCTACGGCTTTGTGTTTTACCCAATTTATTCCGTCATAACTTTGTTCGGTTTCCCAATATTGAGGAACTAAATCAAGATAAGCCTGAGCACCTCCATTCGTCATGAGCATCTTAATGGCTGCAAAAAAGCCTATGTAAGTATCATGAGATTTTGTTGAGTTAAAGGAATTTTTATCCCATTCATGCAAATCGACTGAGTTCATATAGGTCAGTGAAACTAAATCAAATGCATATTCTCTGCCAGCCAACATAGCAATGTGTTCAGTTTTTGTATCAGCAACAAAGCTTCCATTTGGCAGTTTAACATATTGATTAAGCCCGATTGCTCCTTTGTCTGCAATCACTTTGGTGAGCATCTTAAAACGTCTGTTATTCAACTTATATCTTGCATACCAAGCGTTCCACTCTAAAAGCGTCCCTGCTCTGGCTAAGGTATGCTCTGTATTTCTATTATCAGTGTACTTATTAATTATGATAGAATGTCCTGCCCCCAAATCATAGGTACTACCTTGTATTGCAAATTCATGTGCATAAAAAGAGACTTCCCCCGAAGGAATAATGTTGGGATAATCGATAGGTTTCTTATTAATAACTCCTTTTGATGGGATAGATAAAAGGGGTGTATCATTACGCCAGTCTTCAGAAAAAACAGCTAACGTATCAGTGTAATTCCCTGATGAATTTGGATAGAAATGAGTTATTTTTTGATTTGTGGTTTGATCGTGAATATAGCCAATCGTATTTGCCAATACTCCGTAATCAGAGCTAACATCAGCAGTTGTATTTTCAGCCATACCTATCAAGGCCGCTCGATGGTACTGAGAGCCAAAGTCAGCCGTTCCATCTTCAATATCCACTGCCTCTAGCCCTCTATGTGTTTTCCCTCCAATATTATCGCCAAACCCCATTTCTGCTGAACTAATAGCCGCTTTACCAAAATCGTATGAGCCTGCTAACCCTTTAGAAGTTAGAGTTTGACCATTATCTAAACTTGATTCCCTGAAGCGATAATAATAAGGTGTTGAAGAAATAAAATTATGATACGATTGCCCAACAACTGGATCAATATCATTTTCCCAAGGTAGTCCTGTATTGGGATCATAATGATAGATAAAATTTTCTCCACGAATGCCAGCACCAGCGTAGAAACTTGGGTTTAGTGATGCTTGCCCCATCAACCCTACTTGCCATGGCTGAATGGATGTGAAATCTTTGAAAGGTTGGCCCCAGAAATTCCACCATACTCCCCACTTTGGACGTATATAACCTTGAGCATTCGTATAAGTTGGAATACTGAATGTACCTATGAGGTTTAATGGAATAAAATTATTTACTGTCTGAATTGGAATTTGTTTCGCTATGTTTGTAAGTGACGCAACCAATTGAGTTGTATCTGGAGGCGTTATTCCACCACCATTACCAATACTATCCGCTTGAACATTCTTGTAAGCAATATTTGAAATATTAACTGAGATGACATTTTTTGATATTGGAAATAATAGATTAGGGGTTTTATAGCGGTATTTTAGAAATACTGAATCCTTTTCAAATTGTTTAACTGGATTTCTATAATCAGAATATCTGGAAGTAAATACTTTTAGTTTATTACGGTTAACTTCTACACCTGCATAGATGGGTAGTGCTAATCCCTTCTTACCAAATATTTTAACTAAAGGTTTATTGAGGGAATCTCTTTTATATATTATTAAAGAATCATTCCTAAGTAGAATATGCGTGATGGCAATTTTGCCATTACTACTATTAATTGAATCGTTTCTGATGGCTATTCCAATACCAGCTCTTTTGTCTGAAACTTTTGCAAAGTAGGCATTGTAAAGATAAGCTGAAGTCAATGAACCATTATATTTCCTAAGGGTCACTTTATCAATACTACCTCCTAGTGAACCAAATCCTTTTAATGTTACAGTTCCATTAAGATTGTTTATTGCTGTTTGCCCATAAATGGATACAAACCCCAATAAGTAATAAAGTAGCAAGAGCTTTTTAAATAATTTCATAGGGTTGTGATTGTGGTATAATTGTTATTGATATCTAAATAAAATCGTTGATAGTAAACACTATTTTTAATCCTTATATAAATGAAGTATCCCCCCACATCTTGAATGATAAATGTAAAAGAGCTTTTTACTTTAGCTAAATCAATATCATCTACTGTTCCAACCAGTACTTCATATAAATTTTTATCGCCAAAGATTTCTACAAAAATGTTGAAGGCTGCAATCTTTCCACCCTGAGCCAGCGGATAGACAACATCTTTCCATGTGATAGATTTTACAATGTCAATTGATTTGGAAATTGCTTTAGCTTGACGAAGTGTTATCTCATAGATATTTTCTGTAGCAATATTTTTAACATAGCTATAATTAAAATCTACCTGAATATTATCAAGCCTGATTATCCTACCGTTATTCAGAATGATTTCTACATAAAGATTTCTATGTTCTAGGTAAGCAAAAAATAATCTTGAGAATTCTTCAAGACTTAAATCTTCTTCATCAATCAATATTTTTACTGAGTTCTGAACCTGATAACCAATCACATCAAGCTTTTTAGCAAAGCTTCCTTCGCTCTCTGAAAAAGAACTATCAATATCTAGTAACCAGTTGTCACCTCTTTGAAAAACCGATGATGATACAATTTTTGAATTTGATTGATAATCTGTCAAAACCTCTGAAGAATAGGCAAGGCGTATTCGAGCTGAGCTTCCCAAACGAGAAGCCGAGTCAATACGCCTGAAGAAGTTAGGATGATCGTTTGCCATATTTCAAAATTACGGCAAACCTAATTGTATAAAAGGGATAAGTACCTATCAGATAATTTTAATTAAAAGCCTGAAATACAATACGTTATACTTAAAAATAAAGGAAAAGAAAACCGATTAGAGGAATACCTAGCCATAAAATTTACCTCAATGTTATTTTAAGGGATTTACATCCGATTTTTTCTTAAAAAAATTTTGTCGCTTTTTCGATTGACGAAGCTTTTTGCCATTCAAAAAAGTAACAATGTTCACGCCCATTTTACGAGCAGTGTTTTCATCAACATATCCACGGGTATGGGTCTTCTCTAAAAATTCAGTAGTAATTGTTTGATCCTTTGGTTGATAGTCCTTAGCTCCCCATACAAAAAAGCCAATAGCCATTTTATAAAATTCCTCAAATACCCTACCCATATTTCTTTGTGTATAGGCAGAATAATCATAGTCTCTTAAAGAGGCTGGAATCTTGATTTCAATCTCAACCCAATCTACAGGAATAACGTCTTTCTTATTTCTCAAGCGGACAGTATTAGTTTTTTCTGCTGAAAGCTGAAGTAAACGACCAATGAATGAATTAAGGTCTGGACAAAGATAATTATCTGTTCCAAAGCAGTTCAATAAAAATTCTTTAATATGTGGTGGTACAAAAACTGAGATAGTCCCTTTCATAAATTTTGCATTTTTTTAATACAACAATTTACTTAAAATATAATTAATATGCAATAAATCAAGGAGTTATCTACGCTTAGTATGTAATCTATTTAAAGTTGAATAGACTAAAACTGTATATTTTTCTGTAACGCTGTAACGACTGTAACTTTCGCTGATTATCAAGCACTTAGCATATCTGAAAGGTTGATTTAATTTGTAACTCGGTTACAAACTAGTTGTAACGATTTGTAACCAGTTAAACCATTGAATAACAACACTTTAGTAGTTACAATATTTTGTAACTTTTCTAATTTAGTTACAAAAAGATATAATTATTGTAACTATATAATGCTTTGATTATCAGTTATTTAAAATCTAACCTTGTCATCGTTACAGTCGTTACAACTTTTTGACACTTTATTTTGCTAAGGATTGTAAGGAAATAGTAGGGCTTGTAGCGGGCATAAAAAAAGCATCGACGAATCGATGCTTTTGTGTAACGGAAATTGTACTATTCTTGTAACGTTAATGATTCATTGCTTTAGTATTTAATTGGCACTAAGCTACCTTTGAGATAAAGAGGATGTTTGGGCGTACCAGTAACAGATAATTCTAAGAAATGGAGCTTTGTATCAAAAAGATCGTTGAAGGGCTTAAAATCGGGATTCTTTTTTCTTATTCTATTAACAACCCATTCACTTCCCCAAGCACAAACAATTTTTTCAGATTTTTCATGAATGTTTATAAGATGTAATTGGTTATCTGGCCCGATAGCATCAGTAACTTTCAATAAATTTTTAGGATTTTTATCTCTGTAAGCAAACAAATTTCCGACAATTATTCCTCCATATCCCCACGATTCTCCAAAAGCGATACATCGATTAATCGTTTTGTCTTCATCTTCATCGTCGGCAGTAGAAGGATTGAGCATGATAAACCCTATTAGGGGTTTGGTTTCGTCCCATATCCGTGTCAGTTCGTAGCGGTATTGGGTACAATCAGAAATTATAGCAGTTTTTTTCATGTATTTTAATAAGTATATTATTATAATTTATTCAAAGTTAATAGTATTTATTATGAAATACCTTTCATAAATGCCATCCATTTAGTTCTGCCTTGTTTGCCACTTGGATGCCCAAATAATGGCTCTATTCCAATAATGTCTAAAATCTTCTTTGTGCTTATTTGAACCTCATTCCATTTGAAAATAAGCGTACCAAAAGGTTCCAGCACTCTCATACTTTCGTCAAATCCTGCTTTAATATCATGTTCCCAAGTTGGCAGCAATACTCCATACTTTTTAGCCATCCATGTGCCTTGTCCTAGCTTATTTAGGTGGGGAGGGTCAAATACTACCATTTTAAACGAATTGTCTTTAAAAGGCATGTTTCTGAAGTCTGCAATAATATCGGGTTTGATTTCCAATTTTCTCCCATCACAAAGTGTATCTTCTAGTTCTCTGATATCAGCAAAAAGAACAGATGGATTAGATTTATCAAACCAAAACATTCGACTCCCACAGCAACAATCTAAAATTAATTTACCTTCATTTCTCATAAGTTTTATTTATTTTACGTTTCTCTATTTCCTCTTCAGCCTGAGCAAGTCCGTTTTCCCAAACAGGTATCATGTGATAATTCGGGTTTTTTATTTTCCCATTTTCAATAGCAGCTTTAACACGATTGATATACACTTCTATTTGTTCAACAGTAACTGAAGTGAGCCAATTGCTGAAGATGTTTTTAGCTTGAGTATTTTCCATAATTTTATTCAACTAGATATGATTTATAAGGTTCTTCCAAGCTAAAATGTAGTAGGCTTCTAGCTTCGATAAGCTCCTCAAATACGCTGAAACTTATATACTTACTTTTATCTTTCCCTACTTCCCATAAATCGACAAAATGTTCTTTTCGGGTTTCTATGTAATCAATCCCAACCATCATAAACTTTCGTTGCCCTGTAGTATCTTGCCACCAAGTATTACGCTTAAACTGTTCAACTGTCGGTTTTGGCTTTGCCATCTCTGTGCTTTTTAGAATTTTGATGTCCTGCCCATTTTTGTGGAGTATTGAACTCACGGCCACAGCATACTTTAGATTTGAACGTGTATTTTTCGGTATGCTCCTTTTTGATAGGCGTATAAACAGGCTCTGACTGATGTTGCCCTAATTCAATTTTAATCGCTCTTACAATGGCTTCTGCTTGTGTGAGCATTAACAGGAGCAACGACTTTCGGGGCAATTTTGGGTCTGAAAGTTGGCTGAAGTATTTCTGAAATACTTCTAGCCGTGTGGTTATATCATTCATTTTTTACTTTTCCATAAACGTAAATCATCGTTTACCTTCAATAATTCTATTAACATTCTTCCCTGCTCAACTTGTGCTATACCTGCACTAACCACCAATTTTGCCCCTTCAGTAAGTGCTTTCAAAATTATCTTGTACTCTTCATTTTGTGGATCTTGCTGAACTTTAATCATGTACTCCATTACCATTTGGGCAGGAGTACTGAAGTTGATCATTCCTTCAGGAAGTACATAGTCGCCAACTAAGGTTAAGGCGTTTTCATTTGTTGTTTCGAGTTCGTTTTGCATATTCTATTTGCTTGATATATTGTACGTTGAAGATTAATTAATTCTTTGTTTTCTAATACAGATTCCTTTAGCTCAGGATTTTTTATTGTGAGTAGTCTTGCTATATATCCATCACTCAGTGTAATACTTCCACTATTCCTCAACCTATTTTCCTTCCTGGTTATTAGCTCAAGATTTTCGATGCTGCTATTCATTGTATCTCCATCTTTCACAGCAACCAACATTCCTTTTTCTATCGTGCCATGATGTTGCTCCCAAACTATGATTTTCTTAGGTATCCATTTACCGAGTGAAATACGAACAAATTCATGGAATTTGCCATCTCTGTCTTTCCTGATAGATATTTCGCCATCTGCACGTTTTGCATTGTGCGGTATGTTTCCTTTTTTAAAATGTCCCTTTTCAGATCCTGCAAACTTTAGCCCTTTAATGCCCGCATTCCAAGGTTTTTGTCCAGGCTTATAAGCACTTTTACCACTATGATATCGCATAAATTCTTGCGACTTTTTTAGCTGAAGGATAAAAGCTTTTGCCTGTATAGATTTCTCAGAAATATTCAAAGCTTTAGCAATTTCAGTATTCTTCGAATTGGCATAGGTGGCAATCAAATAAGCTAACATTTCATCATTCCAAACCCTTCGTCGTTCCCTTTTTAAACCTAATGCTCTGGCTAAGTCTGCGAGTTTTTTATTACAGACACCTATATTTTTCGCAATCTTTTTAATACTTAGCTTTTCAAAATGCTTTAATAATTCAGCTTTCAAATACTCATCTGAATGTTGGGTGAATCGTCCTTTCATAATTTAAACCCTTTAGCATATACGTTTCTCAATATTAACTACTCCCTTTTTAAATAGCAGACGAGAAGGAATTTGTTATAAAACCTACACTTAGTACTATATTAAAAAGGTAAATCTTGGTCGTCTGCTGGTAATGGCGTTGCATCGGTATTACTGCTTGCTACTGCATTATTAGTTTGTGCTTCTGCACTTTTCTCGGTAGCTGACAATAACTGAATAGTTGGATTTTGGATACTTAGCTTAATTGATTGCTTACCATTATAATTGTCGATAGCCATATTTAACCGACCTTGAATAAAGACTTTTGTACCCTTTTTTAGAAATTTATCTACACCTGAAGGGGTTTTCCAGATGGTATACCAGTTAGTCATTTCTACCTTAGTGCCATCTGTCTTTTTGTAGCTTTTATCAACAGCGACGGTAAAATATGCTTCCTGACTACCGTTAGTGCCAGCTAGGGCTAAATCTCGCCCGACATTTCCAATTATTTGAATTTGTTCCATACTTATTGTTGTTTAAAATGGTAAATCTTTTGTTTTAGGTATTACTGTTTCATCTTCAGGAATAATATTTTGAGCTATATCTTTTGCTCTGATATAAATCATTTCGCATGATTTTTTCTCTGACATATCCTGTTCAAATTTTCCACTCCGATATTCGTATTTGTATGCTTTTCGGCTGATACGTCCATCCTTTGTCGTATGCAGATCCTTTGGATTCAACTGATAGCCGTTATACAAGCACCAATAATTCAATTTGTCGATAAAACCATTACTGGTTAATTTGTTGTCTCCTAAATCTACCTGATACGATTTATAAGCAAAACCACGCTGAACATCTGCATTTAAGCGACTTTCCTCTGTTCCAAAGAAACCATCTGCCCAAGCATGGAACGAAGGCCCCATCTTCGCTCTGTATGTATTCTCCATAACGCTTTTCATTGGTGGATCTACCTTGCCAACCTTTAGCCAAGTCTGTACACAATAGGCCATCGTGTTAAGCCAACTATTATTTTCCTCTTTGGTAAATTCTTTGAATAAGTTTTTACCAAATTCTTTCTTAGGATCACGCTCTTCTCTGTATTCATTGTTCGGATTTTTATGGTAATAATCCGAAAAGGTTGTAAACCACATCCTACGCTGGGTTGCTGAATCCGTTTGACGTGGTGGAAAATTGGATGTAATACAAAGCTTTGGAGTATTGTCAAAGCTGATAATGTTTGCATCCAAACCCTTTTTCATTGCCTCCATACTTCCCGTTACGATACTAAAAAATCGTGAAAAGTCTAAGTACTCGTGAGCATCATCGACATAGATTAAATCTACGTGTTCATTGACAGCTCCAAACAAAAATTGATTGGTCGTTACATCGCTTTTCCTACCTTCAATATAATGATGCTTCATCAAATGCTGTAATGAGCCATAATAAGCGATAGACTTACCAGTACCCCCATAGCTTTGCCCCACGATTTGAACATAATCCATTGCCCAAATACAGTATGATTGGGCAGGTTCTTTGTATCGATGCAAAAGGTATCCTAAACTCGTTATCTTATTAATCAGATGGATTTTTTGTTCTCTGATTTGCTCATCATCCAAAAGCGGGCCATCTATGGAAAATTGATATTTCCTTCTATATTCTTCTTGGAAAGCTAACGATTCACCATCTAATCTTTCCTCCAGTTCTACACGCCAGTGAACACGGCTTGTATTGATTAGATAGCGAAGGAAAACACATTCATTATTGAGAATTTCAATATCCAAATCACCATTTTTATCATGGAAAATTCGAAATGGGGCATCTGTTTTCTTGATATCATGTTTGATAATCTCGTCAGCCCAGACATACTTTCCAGATTTTTTTGGACTATATTCTTCAATAGCTTCAGCCGTTATTCTCCAATGTTTGTTCGTGAAAAATAGCCATTGAGATACTTTATCATGTGCTGTAAAATCAATCGCAATATCTTCGACAGATTCCAAAGAACTATCTGACACATCGGGCGAACGGTGGAAAGTATTGATTAAGCGACGTTCAAAAGAACGCTCACGCAAAAAGTTCTTTAGGAACTTTCTAGCTTTCTCACCATCACTTTCTTCTACAACGTTTTCTGTTACTCGCACCATCATAGGTTCTTTTCTATTAATGATAGGAATACGCCCAAAGCCATGTTTAGTCAGGAAGTGATAAATCAACTCTGGGTCAGGTTTGTACTCTTTTACAACCATACCGTTCTCCATGATTGGATCACCTTTACGGTTGAATTTATCCTTTGTTTCCCAAAATTTCAATGGGTAACTTCTGGATAATAAACCCTTAAAGTCTGAATGATGATAGAAATTAAAATAGTCTTTTAAGTCCTTGCAAGCTTTGCCATTCTTATCGTCACGATAGCGTTTTAGCGTATCAGGCAAATCAATAATATGGAGGTCTAAGAACTCTAAAGCCAGCTTCATAGCTTCGTCTTTGCCTGTGGTGTCCAAATCGCCCACATAATACACTACGTGTGCCATTCCCTTTAATTTAGCAAAAGGAACATCGTGTTTTTTAATAGTTTCAGAATTAAACCACACAACATTATAACCGAGTGCTGCCAAATTCAACGCATCACTACCGCCAGTACAGATAATAATTTCAGGAAGCTTTACAAATCCGTTTTTATTAGATTCTTTGGCGCTATCGTTGTCTTCGTCGTAATCATCGTTTTTTGTTGATTTCTTAGAACTTTCCAACAAAGCTTCATACGCCCAGGTACACTGCATTAAACCAAAAGTGTACTGCTGTGTTTTTACACCAAAAGATAGAAATCTATACTCTGACTTTGGCTCGCAAGGCTTATAAATCTTTTGCCAATAGTCTTCATCAAACATAAAGATTGGATAGCTTGGCGTAGCGGTAAAAGAGTGAATTACCTTCTTGTTCTTGTCGTCTTTATCCCTCCCCAAAAACTCGTAATACAACAAATTTTTAAAGTTATATTTTGTAAACAAAGCCTTGGCATTATAAAGCCCTAAATCATCCCCCGATAGATTTTCTTTCAATTTATCAGCCTTTTTGTTACACAAGTACCGCCAGACATTAGCCGAAAAAATGCGTTGACATTCTTGTACTGTGAAGTCTTTTTCCTCCCAGGTGTAATAGTCATCACTTTCTTCTTTGGCATTTCTTTTCTGATAATCGGCTGCTATTTTAGGTACTTTTTTGCCTTCAATTTCAATATTAAAAACACTCGCCAGAAACTTGATGGTATCTGCAAAATCAAGCCCTTCTTGCATCATGGCAATATCTATCGGGCTTAATAATTCACCCGTCTGAAAGCTTTTTACTCGCCAAATACCATTATAGTGATACAATACACAAGAAGGATTTGGGTCTTCATGCTCCGATACTATTCTAAATTTGTGGTTTCGTTTCTCTATACCTTGGGCAGCCTCTGGAAAATACTTGAGTATAATATCAAGCCCACCTCGGGTACAGTTGTAAATAATCTGGGGAGTAATCATAGTAATGCTTAAATCTTTAAATCATTCCTGCTTTCTAGCAGAGGCAAAGGCATTCAATTGGGTAATTTTATCCTGGTATTTTTTGATATTATCAACCGCAAAGCTTTGAAAATAGTGGGTTTGTTGTTTGAAGACTTCCCACCGTTTTACCTCACGTTGATAATACAAGATGGTGTCTTGAATATCTTGCTGAGTAAGTTTTTCAAAGGGTTGATTATCACGTATCATCCTAACATTTGATAAAAAATAGCCCTACGCTAATCATTCCGATACTACAAACAAATAGCGTTACGATAAGGTAAATAAAGCCGATCTGAAAGTTTTCCGTTTTGGTATTAAACCACCGTTCAAAGCGTTGGTATAAATATGAATTTTCTAGTCGTTCCATGATTGTTTTTTTATAAGTCTAACAATTATTAAGAGGTAGAATAGTGGGTAAAAAATCTACCCACCATTACATCAATACGCCTAAGTAGTTTGCGAGTAGGTAGGCCGCCAAACCATCCTACCCAAGGTATGCTTTCGGAATCTCTAAAAGCATATCCTATAATACTGTTCTGTTTTTCAATCTTTATGTGATACTTTAAAGGCAAGCCAAATACCAAAAAGTAATAGCCCTAGCGAAAAGAGTAGTTTCATAGCTTAGTCAATCTCGTTGCCATCAATAAACAATGTATAAGCCGTATCTACATCACCATCAAACATTGCATACGTGTTGAAACTTGTTCTTCTGAAATTCAAATAATCAAAACTTCTTTCTTCCTTCATCGCAATTTCCTCTGCCTGAAGACAGATGTTCATCATAACGCCCTTGGAGATAATAGGAAGCTCTTCCAACGTTAACGTTTTAGCAAAGTATAAAGGATTGATGCCCAATTTCCCTGCAAACTCTACAAAGCGACCCCATATACCACCTTGTTGATATAAGGGAGAAATAGTTAGGTAATTGATAGTTTGGTCTAACCATTTCTCTCTTGAGCAAAGGATACCAAGTTTATAGCCGATGGCTCTACGCAAACGCCCGATTTTTGTAGAAACAATTAAAGGGTGAACAACTCTTGATAGAGGTTGTGATGATGCCATTGGATTGATTCTAATCTTAATTAATACTTGAGGCTGTGTGATTGCTGACATGTTCTTGTTGTTTATTGGTTGATTGATTTTAAACTATTTCTAATATTTTACCCTTATCTGTAATTGTTTTATCCATCTCCAAAATCTTATATAAGTTTCGCATCTCAGATGGCTCTGGAGTGCTTTTTAGGTTTTTAATGTTCTGGAGACGATTATACTTATTAATCAATGCCATTCCCCTGATATTCTGACAGAACTTATCTACATATATAGAAATCCATGTCTCAGGCAGACGGGAAGCGATTTCCAGAAATTCAAGTTTTAGTTCTTTACTACCGCTCAGTAAGTTTTGCCTATTCTTTGTCATAAAATTTTCGCTTGAGCTTGATAATTTTTATACATTTACAAGTAATAATTACTTGTAATATTTACTTGTACAAATGTAACTACAATAGTTTAAAATAAACAACTATTATAGTTTATTTTTTCAAACTTTACCGTATTTTAAAATGAATCTAAATTATCACTTTGGTAACACCCTAAATAAATATTTAAGAAATAAAGGAATAACCGACAGTTGGTTAGCCAATAAAATTGGCATTTCAAATCAAGCTGTTAGAAACTATTTCAAAGCAGAGAATCCAAGAAAAGAGACTATTGATAGAATTTTAGGTGCCCTTGAAATTACAATTGATGAATTATATAGATTTTCAAACCAAGAAGTACAAGAGTCTAATCCAGATTATAAAACTAAAGTGCTCTATAAGACTAAAGACCAATTAGACTTTGAAAAAGCTAAACGGGAGTGGGAAATAAAAGAAAATGAATACTTAAAAAAAATAAACGAGTTACAAGAAGAAAAAATTAAAATATTGAGTGAAGCCAATAGGGCTTAGCCCGAAACTCATTAGCCGCCTAAGACATACTATATTAAACTTGATAAATATTTACCTAAGTAATTAAATTAATAATTCTATGAAAAAACTATTACAAATAGTCACTATTCTATTGTTTTCATTTCAATATTCTTACTCTCAATTAGAGAAATTCCCAATTGATAATACTACACATAAGGTTACTTATGAAGGTGTCTTTAGTGTAGATGAAATAGGTAAAGATGAACTATTTGATAGAGCAATGGGCTGGGCAACAAAAACATTTGTTTCGACCAAAGCAGTAGTTGATTATAGTGATAAAGCCAGTGGTAGAATAGTATTAAAGCCAATTATTACTTATAAGTATAAGACTAAAATAAAGAATTACGATGTAGGTTATTGGAATCTCACATTTACTATTTTAATCAAAGATGGTAGATATAAATATATAGCGACTGATTTTGTTGAAGTCGGAGAATCTGGTTATAATTCTTTAGGATCTATAGAAATATCTGAAAATAATGTAGGAAGCCTATTTAGTCCACCAAATAAAAAAATGTATCTAGAAATGTTAGATGAATTGTCAAACACGATGGAAAACGCAATTCAAAACTTGAAAAAAGCAATGATGGTAAAATCTGATACGGATTTCTAGGAACATCTTAATAATATTTAAAATTTCAGTTAATACACATTTTAAAAATAAATAGGTCTATGAAAAAACTATTACAAATGGCGATTGCAGCTTTATCTTTAAGCTCTTGCACAGTCAATCATTATCATTACACCCTTCCAAATGAAGTAATAGTTACAACTTCAAAACCCCTGGAAAATCCATATAATTATGTCCCCTCTATCCTAAATGAAACTGGGAAGCCATTTAGTTATACTCCACCATCATCGACATCAAGCCAAAGCTCAACTAATGTAAGTTCGTACAGTACTACTCCATCAACTACAAGCAGTACTTCTACACCATCAACTAGTAGTAGTTATACCCCTTCAAGTACAAGTAGCTCTTATACGCCATCAAGTACAAGAACTTCATCTTCAGATAGAACTATCTATACTGGGCCACGTGGTGGGCGATACTATATTAATTCAAATGGAAATAAGACTTATGTGAAAAAGAAATAACACCTATTAAATATTAAAATCACTCTTTATGAAATACTTAATCATCATTTGTTTAATTCTATCATTTAGTGAAGTAAAATCTCAAACAAAGACAGATAGCCTGCAAGCACAGAAAAAGGCGTTGTTAAGCCAATTAGGTAATATAGATCAAGCGATAAAAGAAGATGAAATAAATAAAATATTAAAATCAAATCTATCTTTTAAGCAAGTAGAAATTATTGCAAAGTATAGTGTAGATGTTAGGGATACACCAGTGCTATTAAATGATAATATTGTCTGGAAAATTAATGAAGGTGATACCATTAAAGTAGTAGGTTTCAAAAATGATTTCTTATCTGTGAAACATAAAGATAAAGTTGGATATAGCTATTTTATCAACTTTGAAAGTTTTGATGAGATAAAGGGTCAAATAGATACTTTAAGGCTAATAGAGAATGCAGAAAAAGAAAAAGAGGAGATAAAAAAGCAGAAAATAAATGTACTAACTGAAGAATTAGAAGCCCTTGAATCTGAAAAGAAAGATCTAGAAGAAAAGTTACGTTGGTATGAACTACTTCAAAAATTCAAAAAACTAGGAAGTCCCCTGATTCTTACTAATGCAAGTGTATCATTTAATTCAATTGGTAATCCAGAAGCAAATATATCTGTTGTCAATATTTCTAATAAAATTATAGATGCTTTTACCGTAGAAATTCTTTGTTATGACAATTTTAATAAGCCAGTCAATCATTATCTATATCACAAAAATGTTTTTAAAGGCATATCACAAGAAGAAATCAATTTAAATGAGTCATTAGATTGTTTATGGGATTTGTTTGGTCATGATAATACAACAAAAATACGAGTTATTTTAAAGAAGGTTCATTTCAAAAATAATTCAACTTGGACAGCAACAACTAACAATATTTTTTCTAAAAGTGGATAATAACTAGGAAGACTTACATTAAAAATCAACGAAATATTGAACGGAATTAAAGCATATAATGCCAACTATTTTTTGAAAAACATTAATATAAAATCACCCTTTTAACGCTTAAATAATACTATGCTTACAAACTATGGAGGTGAATATCCGTATAAAGTGACGGAATTATATGATGTAATTGGATTAGATTATTCAGAGTATAATGTATGGATAAAGGATAACCTATTAGATAGTTTTTTCCCTTATAAAGATTATAAAGAAATAATTGAACTGTCTGAGAATACCTCTGAAGAGGATACTCGAATTGAATATCTCCTTACAAAACGTACTGCTGAAGAGCTTGCATTACTTTCGAGAACTGCCAAAGGAAAGGTACTAAGAACATGGCTTTTAGACCTGAAAGATAAAGTAGAATCTAATGAGCTTCTTACAATGGAGCAGGCATATTTCTTGATAGAAATGGTCAATGTATTCAAATTTGTAGTACATCAAAAAGCTATTGAAGAATCAAATAAACAGCGATACATTGAAAATTATTTAGACAACTATGGAAGAGTGGATATTGGTTACATATGCAAGCAATTCCATATTTTTAGAAATCAAGTTTTAGATATTTCGCCTGAAACGGTAAATGAAAGACTTTCAAGGTTTTGTAATGATGAAAACATGACTATTTCACCAGACAATAAGACAAAGAGAGAGATTATAGCCATTATTGATAAATATGCTTTAATAGGTAATGCAGCCTTTGACTTTATGCTATCCATTGATAAACCTGTAGAAGTTTCAAAAAATATTGGCGAGAAGGTAAAAGGATTCGCTATTAGAATGAAACCAGAGATAAGAGAAAGGAATGTTCCTGATTTATATAATGAAGAAGAGGAACGCTTAAATCCTGTAATTATGAGAGAAGTAAATCCTTTTGTTGATAATAATAAATTAAAGGACAGTATTAGAAAAAGACTAGAAGAGTAGATGCATCACCAAAAGCTTCATTTTTAATGAAGTGAGTATCAATAATAATCAGCGAAACAGTCATTATTTCAACAAAATTTCAACCTCTTTTTGTAATTGTTTGAAAATCTGAAAGTTAACGTTTTCGAAATACCTCGGCTCTGGGTACATTAGCGGAATATATAGATTCAAGTCTATTATTCCGCTATTTTTTTGTCTAAAATTAGCCTTTAAACCTCTTAAAACCACTATTGTCGGTTTTCTCTATTGGTTCGACAAGTATTATTTTCGATAGTAAACGATTCAGGGAAAATTGTCGTTAATAATTTCTTTTTATTCTCTATTCCCACTCTTTTATAATAAAAGTCAATATTTTTTAATAAGCTTATACCGTAATTCAAATATTTTTTATAATCGGTTTCAACTAGCTTATTTTCTTCGATTTGCATTGATAATTCATCATATTCAGCTTTAAATTTAGGTTTAAACCTCATATATGCTTCTAAATTTTTCTTCAAGTTTATATAATTTTTCAGATGTCTGCTTTAGCTTAAGTTCTAGTTGTACTTAGTGCAATTCCGTTTTTGCCCTGTCTTTACTCTCAACTTTTGTAACATAGTATCGTTATACTGACGCAAAAGTCAATAAATACCACATAAAAATACCTATAAAAATCCTCTAAACAGTGCTTTATATCCGATTTTAAAAAGGGTTATTTTTCCTCTTACACAGTCCTCTTTCTTGTCTCAAATTTGTGTTATCAATAGCTTTTGAAAAGTGGAGTTCAGCTACCACTTTAAAAAACGAGCTTACTTACGGAGGCATTTACGGTAAGGGTGAAATCTGAAAAACCTTAAGAGTAGGAGTATTTAAAAACTAATTTTATGGCTAGTACAGACTTAATGACGTATTTAAACTACATGGCTACTTGGGATTCAGAGAGCGATGGAAATATTGATAATATTATCACAGAGCAAAATCTTTTCTTGCAAGTAGGTGATTATGATTCAGACCATGTTGTTAATAATGAGTTTGATACTCTTTATGATTTGGCTTGTGATGTTAGAGATCGGACAATAGCTGCCGATGCTACTCAAATGGCTGCCGATATCGCTGCAGTAGCCTCCATTTGGTCTTTTGGTTTAGGGATGGCTGCGTTTGCGGCGCTAGAAGCAGCAGCTACTATAGAGAGAGCCGTTATTTCTAGCAAATCAAAAGAGTTAAATGATAAGCTAACAACTGTTGATAAAGATATTTCAGGAAATATCAATGATAATATAAAACGCTATGTAGAGAAATATAAGTTAAATAACAATTTAATTGCTTCCAAAGCTCCAGTGGGGTTAGATACAAGAACTTGTCGAGCGTATCTACTGCAATTTACGGCTGAGGTTCAACGAAAATCCGGAAGATTAGATGCCACAACTTTTAGAAGATATGCAGAATCGGCAAGACTTCTTTTCAATTGTGATGAAATCAATGCAGTATATGATGCCCTTGATGAACTAAATATGAGTGCCAGAACTGATGCTGACGTTGAAAAATTCATGAATGTTCTTATTGGCTTTCAGCCACCTCAAGGTGTTGCACTTGCTAAAAGCATTTTAATGGGGGCATCTATACTAATCATGTTCCATAAGCTTAAAATAGCAGGTAAAACTATTGAAAATATAGCTAAAGAGAGAGGTGTCCCTGTTGAAGAAGTTAATACTAGTGCTTTCGAGGCTATGAATGCTTTTGGAAAGTTTGTAACTGTTGTGGCGGTTGTGATGTCAGTGGTAGATATAGTATTTAACATTCTTGATATTGTAGATGTGGTTAGCCAATGTAATAAAATGTGTGATGAGCTACGAGGGCCAATCAAACAAAGTTATTTAGATTATTTTAATGGAATAAAAGAAGCTTCAAAACAATATAAGGCTGCCATAACTCCCGTTAGCTGGGTGAAAAAACCAAATGTTGCAGAATTTGAAGGGGCACCATGGAACAACCATATTATATCTACTTATTCAACAACTGTAGAGGCAGCCAAAAAATACGCAGAAGAGCATTCAAATATCACTTTTTTCTTCTATTGTAGAGAGCACATGACTTTCGAACCTGAACCACATCGTACTTTTGATGCAGGAACGGCTGTATTCTTTAGTGGTAAGCCATGGTACGGTACTGCTCCCCAATGTGATGCCTATGAAAAAGGCTAGTTTATAAAAAATAGTAACTGTATAAATTTAACCCGTCAGTTTTTTAACTTGACGGGTTTTCTTTTGTGGTTGGTCTCTCAACTAGCACTGATTATCTCCTCTTTATCACTAAAATCCGTTTAACCTTCCATAATATCTAAAATTTAACATCTGACTGTATGATTAAGTAATTTTATAGGTGATTTAAGTGAAAGAATTAGTTAACCTTTAACCTATTTATGAACTTGTTAGGAGAACAGCCACGGAGCTAAAAAATCCATTAAACCAATAATCTCAAATTCACATATTTTAACAGTTCTTACATAAAAAAGCAAAGGAATATGTCATTAATGAACCCTGCTGAAAAAGTAGATTTAGCTTATAAAGTTGTAAAAGAGTATTACGATGGAAAAAAGTCTAATTATAAAACTATTAAGTCTGGTCATGGTAGTAATGCTATGAAAGGTTTATTGAATAGATTAAGAAAAGGTTTATAACAAAAAAATCCTCTCTCAACAAAATGTTAAGAGAGGATTTATTGTTTTATTATCGAATATCAAGATAAAATCTCGATTTACTGTTAATCATAATTCAACACTGGTGCTAACCATCTTTCGGTATCTTCCAAACTCATGTTTTTACGGTTTGCATAATCTACCACTTGGTCTTTCGCTATTTTGCCTAAACCAAAATATTTACTGCTTGGATGCGAGAAATACCATCCACTTACTGAACTAGCAGGATACATCGCAAAACTTTCTGTCAGGATAATTCCTAATTTTTCCTCTGCTTGTAATAAATCAAACAAGGCTGCTTTTTCGGTATGGTCTGGACAAGCTGGATATCCTGGTGCTGGACGAATACCATCATATTTCTCCGAAATCAAGTCTTCGGTACTTAAGTTTCCTTCGTTTGAATATCCCCAGAATTCTTTACGAGTGCGTTCGTGCATCAATTCAGCAAATGCCTCCGCCAAACGGTCAGCAAGGGCTTTTACCATGATAGAGTTATAATCGTCATGGTCGCGGTCATACTTTTCAATCAATGGCTCGATACCAATACCCGCAGTTACGGCAAAAGCACCGATATAATCTTGCTCACCTGTTTCTACGGGTGCAATAAAGTCACTTAAACAAAGATTAGGTAAATGTGATGCCTTTTGTCCTTGTTGACGAAGATTATGCAAAATCGTTGGCGTTTCGTCATTTTTTACCACTCGATATTCTTTGTGCGTATGCATTCCATGCTTTTCACAAGGAATTTCGCGGATTACTTCTTCAAAATCTGACAAAATAATATCATCTTCATTTGAATTAGCTGGATAAAAACCAACAACGGCACGGGCTGTTAATAATTTATTATCGATAATCTCTTTCAATAATTCCTGCGCATCGTTGAATAATTTACGTGCCTCCGCTCCTACTATTTCATTATCAAAAATCTTAGGGTATTTTCCTGATAACTGCCATGTTGAGAAGAAAGGAGTCCAGTCTATGTATTTAGCGATTTCAGCTAAATCATAATTATCAAAATAACGATTACCCAAAAATGTTGGTTTCTTAGCTTTGAAATTCGTCCAATCAATTTTGTCTTTATTTAACCTAGCTTTTTCAATCGGCACATAGTTTTTGTCTTTCTGGCGACTAGCATGGTCAATTCTCATCTGCGCATACTGTCCTTTGATTTCATCAAAAATCTCTTGATTGGTCTGCTCACTCTGCATTAATCTACCTGCTACAGGTACACTTTTAGAGGCATCTAACACGTGAATCACTGGTCCAGCATAATGGGGGTCAATCTTAACTGCGGTATGGATTCTTGAAGTAGTGGCACCACCAATTAACAAAGGCATTTTAAAGCCTTGACGCTCCATCTCTTTGGCAACCCCTACCATTTCGTCCAATGAAGGCGTAATCAAACCCGAAAGTCCGATGATGTCAACATTATGTTTTCTTGCTTCATCCAAAATTTTGGCAGTTGGTACCATTACCCCCAAATCGATGATTTCGTAATTATTACAACCCAATACTACCCCTACAATATTTTTACCGATGTCGTGTACATCTCCTTTTACAGTAGCTAAGAGTATTTTTCCTGCTGAAGAACTTTCGCCATCTTGCTTTTCTGCTTCAATAAACGGCAATAAGTAGGCTACGGCTTTTTTCATTACACGAGCAGACTTTACAACCTGTGGCAAGAACATTTTTCCTTCTCCAAACAAATCACCTACTACATTCATGCCGTCCATCAATGGCCCTTCAATTACATGCAATGGCTTCTCTACTGACTGGCGAGCTTCTTCTACATCTATGTCAATAAATTCTGTAAGTCCTTTAATTAAGGCATGTTCTAAGCGTTTTGATACTGGCAAATCTCTCCAAGCATTATCTATTACTTGTTCTTTCCCTTTTGATTTTACCGTTTCTGCAAAGGTTACCAAGCGTTCAGTAGCATCATCTCTGCGGTTCAACAATACGTCTTCACAAAGCTCCAGCATATCTTTTGGAATGTCGTCATAAACACCCAACTGACCTGCATTTACGATACCCATATCCATACCAGCTTTGATAGCATAATACAAAAAGACAGTGTGCATGGCCTCACGAACAGGCTCATTCCCACGGAATGAGAAAGAGATATTAGATACACCGCCCGACACTTTAGCGAAGGGAAGGTTTTCTTTTATCCAACGGGTAGCATTAATAAAGTCGACAGCATAATTATTATGTTCTTCCAGACCAGTTGCGACTGTCAGGATATTTGGGTCAAAAATGATGTCTTCTGGAGGAAAACCAACTTCGTTCACCAAAATATCATAAGCTCTTTTACAAATTTCAATACGTCTTTCATAAGAATCTGCCTGACCCTCTTCATCAAAAGCCATTACTACTGCCGAAGCACCATAACGTTTTACTTTCTCAGCCGATTCTTTGAACTTCGTTTCACCTTCTTTCAGTGAAATAGAGTTTACGATAGATTTCCCTTGTACGCATTTCAAACCCGCTTCGATTACTTCCCATTTAGAGGAGTCAATCATAATCGGTAATTTAGCAATGTCTGGTTCGGCCATTAATAAATTCAAGAATGTTTTCATGGCTTCTACCCCATCAATCATTCCTTCATCCAGGTTTACGTCGATTACCTGTGCCCCACCATCTACTTGTTCACGTGCTACCGCAATGGCATCATCATATTTTCCTTCCCGAACCAAACGAGCAAATTTCTTTGAACCTGTTACATTACAACGTTCGCCAATATTTACGAACATGGTATCTTCCTTGATAATCAAAGGCTCTAAACCAGAAATAATCTGATGATTGTGTACTTCTGGTAATTGACGTGGGGGATATTTGGCAGCTACTTCTGCAATGGCTTTTATATGCGCAGGCGTTGTTCCACAACATCCACCGATGATATTCATAAAGCCATGTTGAAGGAAATCTTCAACGATGACTGCCATTTCCTCTGGCGACTGGTCGTATTCACCCATTTCATTGGGTAAACCAGCGTTAGGGTGGGCAGACACCATAAACGGTGCTTTATCAGCCAAAATCTGTACATAAGGACGCATTAAGTCGGCACCTAAAGCACAGTTTAACCCCACTGAAAGTAAATCAATATGTGAAACCGAAGCCAAGAAAGCCTCAGTAGTTTGTCCAGATAACGTTCGTCCCGAAGCATCCGTAATTGTTCCAGAAACCATTACAGGAATTTTAGTATCTGGATTAGCCAGTACTGCTTTAGGATTATTTTGTTTGGGAATAGATGTGCTTTTTAAAGGACGAATCGTTCCGTTCTTTTTATCATTTTGATATAAATCTATCGCATATAAAGCCGCCTTAGCATTCAGTGTATCGAAGATAGTTTCTACTAATAACACATCCGCACCACCATCTACTAAGCCTTGAATTTGTTCGTAATAGGCTTCTACTAATTCATCAAAGGTAACTGCTCTATAACCCGGGTCGTTTACATCAGGTGAAAGCGAAAGTGTACGGTTTGTTGGACCAATAGAACCTGCTACAAAACGAGGTTTACTAGGATTCTTGGCTGTATATAAATCTGCTACTTCACGCGCAATTTTAGCCGATTCATAGTTTAATTCATAGACATACTCTTCCATGTGGTAATCAGCCATCGCGATAGAAGTACCTGAAAAGGTATTTGTTTCGGCAATGTCAGCACCTGCTTCAAAATACTTAGCGTGAATTTCTTTGATTACTTCTGGTTTTGTAATAGAAAGCATATCGTTGTTTCCCTTTACTTCATGCGGGAAATTGCGAAACTTTTCACCACGGTAATCAGCATCAGTTAATTTATATTCTTGAATCAACGACCCCATAGCACCATCAAGCACTAGGATTCTGTTTTTCAAGATTTCTCTTATATTAGGATTGTTCATATCTTTTATGAGCTATAAGCCAGAAGCTTTGAGCTTTATTTACTTATTTATCTTTCCGTGGCACAATATTATAGACTTACATTTAGATGAATATTCGGGTAAAAACACTGAATAAATCCATGATTTCGTTTATAATAAAATACAAAAATACTTGTGTTCATCCAAATAACATAAATTAGGCACAAAGTTATCCCAAAAAGATAATTCATTTGCTTTATTAAATAAAATTGGATACAATTTCTACTTTAAAACAAAAAAATGGACAATATTTATTAAATTCAAACCTTTATTTAATAAATAGTAGATAAATTATCTTAGTGAATAGATAAATTACAAAAACACATCAATATGAAACTAGACTCAACTGATAGAGAAATCTTAAAGCATTTGCAAGAAGATGCTCATCTGACAACCAAAGAATTATCAGGCAGGCTGAATCTATCGCCTACTCCCGTTTATGAACGTGTAAGAAGACTTGAAAAAGAAGGCGTAATAAAAGGCTATGTTGCCTTAGTAAATCGCGAGAAAATCGAGAAAGATTTAATGGTTTTTTGTAGCATTCGTCTAAAGGAACATGCTCAGGAAGCAGGGGCAAAATTTGTCAAAGAAATTGTTCAGCTTGATGAAGTACAGGAATGTTATAATATTTCTGGAGATTACGATTTTATGTTAAAAATCATCGTGCACGATATGCGTGAATACCAAGGATTTTTGATGAACAAATTAGCGTCTTTAGAAAACATCGGCAGTACTCATAGCATTTTTGTCATGTCTGAAATTAAGGCTGAGACTAAGTTGAAGGTTTAGATTTGTTATTATGTTTTACCGATTAATTAACTTTTTACAGATTAGTCAACTTTTTAAAAGTTGACTAATCTAAATTCACTCCTTCTGAGAATATTTTATACAGCATGAGCAGACGCTCTTTTCCTGTTAAGTCGTAAGTGAACTAACGGCTAGAAAGAGATTAAAATATCCAACTAATCATTCTCCCTAATCCTATCAAAAGTGCCACGATTAAAATAATCAAAAAGGTTATAAATAAATAGGGTATCAGTTTGTCAGCTAAAGTGGTTTTATATTCTATTTCGGGTTTTAATGGCTGTTTCTCATCTATTAGCTGAATATATTTGAGGTATGCATCGGCATCTTCACTAATCCAATCTCCGTAATAATCGAGAGGTATTACTTTATCCTTTTTGTCTTCTATAATTTTATTGCTCTCAAGAGAAGCCTTTAGCAATTCCAAAGCAAATAATTCTAAGCCCTCTTTATTTGCTTTTATAAAACTTTCATCGAAATCTCCGCGGTATCGGAAAATCCCCCAAATAGCTTGTTTCTTCAATTCAGTTTCCTCAAACTTATTAATTATATTTTGTAGTTCTTCTTCATTCATTTCATTATCATTTTAACATAGAATTTACTAATAATGAAGCTTACTCAAGTAAATGTCTTATTACTTTCGTCAGTTCTTCCGCTTTATTTAAAGTCATTAAATGCCCTCCTCCACTTACTTTTATATCACTTTTCACAAAGTAAAAAGGCAAAATTTTATCCGCTGTTCCATGAATATGTACTAAGTTTTTATGAATAGTTTCGTTTCTCCAATTAACAACTCTATCAATTGCCCAAACTAAAAAGTTTGAGTCTGTATCCACCATAATACTTGCTAACATATCTTTATCTGCTGTACTCTCTGTGCCAAAAAGCCAGTTACTGAACAGATTTGGTGTTTTCAGCACTGCTGAAGGAATAAGTTTATGAAGTTTTAACAGTCCTACAAGGCGATAATAGAAAGGAATTTCTTGGTATGTTTTAGCAGAAGCAATGATTATTATTTTTTCTACATCAATCAACTTTGCCACCTCTGTAGCCATCATTCCTCCAAACGAAAGTCCTATCAAAATTGGACTATTGTTTTTAATTTGTGCTGTTAGCCGAAGTGCATAATGCTCTATGGCTTCATTTCTGTCAGGTGCGATCCAATGCACAAAAGTAATTTCAAAACCCGAAAAGTCTAGCTTTTTAAAAACCCTTTCATCTGCTCCAAGTCCGCTAAAAATATAAATACTTTTCATTGAATTAAGTGATTAGTTTTAGCGATAAATCATTTCAAGCTAGCTACTGTCTTAAATAAATACAATTTATGAAAACTTGGAGAATTGAGATTGAATAGTGTAATTTGCAAACACTTCAAGTTGTATAAACTATAAAAAATAATCCTATCAAAAAATATGATAAAAACTCGAATTACGTTATTGGATAGTTTTAGGGCATTGGCAATATTATCAGTAATGCTTTTTCACTATTTTTCACGAAGAATACCGCCTTTATATCCTGTTTCACTCTATCCCTACAATAATGACTACGATTATTTCAGATGGGGCTATTTGGGAGTAGAATTCTTTTTTATCATTAGTGGCTTTGTAATATTTTTCACGCTTGATAACACACAATATTTTCTTTCCTTTTGGAAGAAAAGATTAATGAGGTTATTGCCTTCTATGATTATTGCCTCAATAATTACCTACGTTATTTTCAACCTTTTTGATACTAATAATATATTTTACAACAGTCATCAGATAGTTAATTTTATACCGAGCATTACTTTTATTCATCCAAATTTATTGAATACCCTATTCAGTAAATTTAATGTAGAACTCCATTATTTAAACGATTCTTATTGGAGTCTTTGGCCTGAGTTACAATTCTATTTCCTTTCTAGTACCATCTATTATTTTAATAAAGAGAGATTTCTTAAAAATTTCATGCTGACTTCAACTATTTTGGTTGTTGTTAATTTCATCGTTGTGAATGATTTCAAACTAAATATTAATTTATTCTCTTCAGGCTTAATACGTATTGCTTTAATTCCATCTTTTTTGATGGATTATTCAAAATGGATGCAAGAGGGCTTTAACTTAATCACTTATTTGCCTTTCTTCGCTATTGGCGTTTTGTTTTATTCCTTATTTAAAAACAAGCATAACAACATTGTAACACCTCTTTATATCAAAATCTACCTCCTATTTTTCTCGTTATTTATTATTTATTCAGGCGTTAATTTCACTACAAAAGCTATCTATATAGGTATGTTTTTGTTATTTTTCTTATTTATTTATCTCCCAGATAAGCTTGCTTTTTTTGAAAATAAAGTATTGAGCGATATTGGTGAGTCTTCCTACTTTTTGTATTTAATCCATGAAAATACGGGCGTTTTAATAATCTATTCATTTGGTGCTTATTTTTCACCATTTGGTTGGATTTTTACGTTACTCACTATGCTAGCGTTGATTGTGCTTAGTAACCTATATACTTTCAAGATTGACAAACAATTGAATCGTTGGTTGAAAAAGAAATTAATGTAGCGCCAATCCTACATAAAATTATTACGCATCTCTTGTTTTAAGAATTTTAGGGCGTCGTCTGAAGGAGCAATATTTTTTGACATTACTACTTCAAGAATACGCTTTGATAATTCGAGCGAAGGGGCATTTGGGTCGATATCTTTGGCTGATAAATTAATCAATGCTACTATTTCGTTCATGGCATTTTTGATGTTTAACCAAGCCTCATCACTCATATATACTTGTTGAGCAAGGTTATGCGAAAACTCTTCTCTGATTTCAGCCAGCATCAATTGTTGAAATGCTGCAACGGTGTCAACTCTCCCCGATAAACGAATTAATAAATTATTCGGCGAAATTCTTTCTAAGAACAAAGCCATGCGTTCGTAGGCCTGTAAACGAATTGGGAGGATTGTTTTCGCTGTGTCGGCTTTAATATTTAATTCTTTTTGTACTAATTCTTTTTTCAAGAAAGAACTGACTGTTAGATACATAGCCCATAAAACTAACACAGCGGGGAGTAAAACCTTTATTAAATCAGCAACTAATTCCATGATGTTGGGGTTTATTATTCACGATAATCCTTCAAAAATAAGTAATTTTGCCCAATGAAATTACCCTTTAATAAAGGAATCAATATTAAAGGCTGTAAATTGATTGAATTGGAAAGTGCTTTTTAGCTGTATTATTCCAAGTCAGTCACTGTTTACTTATTCATTAATGCTAAAATCAATGACAGATACTAAAATTATTCCCATCAATATTACTGAAACTGCCAAAACAGAGGTAATCAGGGCTTTGGGTATAAAAGGCATTCCTGAGAATTATTTTTTAAGAGTTGGTTTGCGTGGTGGAGCGTGTAGTGCTACTTATTTGATTGGCTTTGACAAAATGACTGAACACGATGAGCTTTACGAAATCAACGATTTGAAAGTGTTAATAGACAAGCGCCATTTGATGTATTTAATAAATATAGAGCTTGATTTTGAGGAGGAAGGAAATGGCTTTACCTTTAACAAATTATAATATTATCATTCAAAATTATTATTCATGAAAATTGCCGCAATTGACATCGGCTCGAATGCCGCCAGAATGCAAATCTCAAGAGTGCTGGAAAACGATGGTAAAATAAGTTTTAAAAAAGTAGAATACGTTCGTTTTGCTTTACGTTTGGGACATGATGTATTTAATGACGGAGAAATCAGCCCTGAGTCTGAGGTAAGAATATTCAAATTATTAAATGCCTATAAACTTTTATTAGACTTACACGAAGTAAAAGATTATATGATTTGTGCTACTTCTGCCATGCGTGAAGCAGGAAATGCCGAAGCTGTGATTACCCGTATCCATAAAATTTTGGATATGAAAATCAACATCATCGAAGGCGCTAAAGAAGCTGAACTTATCAACGACGTAGTAGTACAAGCCTTGGATGATGCTAATTATTTGCACATCGACGTAGGTGGAGGTTCGACTGAGCTGAACATTTACTCGGAAAGAAAGAAAATCGCTTCAAAATCTTTCAAAATTGGCTCTGTCCGTTTGTTAGAACATAAGGAAAAAGAGGGCGACTGGGATAAAATGCGTAGATGGATTGAAAGCAATATTGATGTAAAAACAGCTAATATTACCGCTGTAGGTACTGGTGGAAACATTAGTAAATTATTCAATATTTCCCCTAATCATCAAGATGCTACTTCTATTAGTTATGAAGAATTGGTACGCTTGAAAAACTATGTAGCGTCGTTTACTTACGAAGAGAGAATCAATAAATTACGATTAAACGCCGACCGTGCAGATGTAATTGTTCCCGCCGCACAAATCTATTTATCAGCAATGGAATGTGCAGGGGCTAAAAAAATATTTGTACCCGATTTAGGTTTGAAAGATGGTATCATTCAGATGGTATATGAAAGAATACAACATCGTAAAAAATAAGGATATAAAAATAGGGAAGAACATTTAATTGTCCTTCTCTATTTCTTTTACGATAAAAATACACCACAGCTCACTTGATAGGTTTCTTCAGCTGACAAAGTCAACAAGCCATCTCCAGAATTATAAGCGTTAGTATTGCCCGTCATTGGCTCTATAGCCACACAATCGCGTGTTGGTGGAATATAAACAACCATAAAAGTAAATTGATTATCCAGTCCTTCTTGCCAAACATTCACAGAAACATTCTGTTTAGGAGAATGAAGCACAGCCGTAATTTTCTCAGCCTTTTTAACTGTAAAAACAGCATCTAGGATTTGATTGTCCAATGCAATACCTCCGCTAAAATCAACGGGCTTTTTACTGATAGAAATCATCTGTTGATCAGGAATAGACTGTTCTGCTGCAGGAAAATCGATATGCCAATCGTTGGCATTTTCACCTTCGATTTTAAAATATGGGTGCCACCCTAATACCATTGGCATTTTTGTAGAGCCTGTATTCTTGATAGTATACGTTATCTTAAAACCTTCAGTATTTGATAGTGTATTAGTTATCGTTAACACAAAAGGAAAAGGATAACCAACATGATTGCCTTTATATTCAAACTGTATGACAATGCTTACTTTAGTGTCATCTACCTCTTCTTGAACAACTTCAAAATTTGCAAAAGCCACAAATCCATGAATAGCGTTATGTAGTCCTACTTCATTAATCGGTAATTGATAAGTAGTATTTTCAAAGATATATTTTCCATCTCGTACTCTGTTTCCCCAAGGAAACAAATGTGCTGATGGATAAGTTGCCATTTCATTTACCAATTGCTCGTCGGTATCCGCTCCAGCTATTACATTGAAAAGTTTGCCTTCTTTCTGAAAAATCATTTTACGGATTGTGCCTCCGAATGCTGGCAAAATATTCACGGCTTCACCCGTTGCAGGATTGGACAAAATGTACTCTGTAAAACGTCCAAATGGCTCTTTGATAATTTTCATCTTGAAAGATATTGTTAACGCTATTGTTTACTATTTTAAAAAACTCAATGCTCAAAGCTAAATGCTCATTTCTACGTATTTTACATTTCGCCTTCTACTCCTAAACCGAACAACGCAAAATCATATTTTACAGGGTCTTTGGCATCGAGCAATTTCAAGTTTTCAGTTAATTCTACTGCCATTTGCCAATCTGGTTTTGGTCTTTCAACTAAGCCTAATTTACGTGCTACTCTCTCTACATGAACATCACAAGGACAAATGAGTTTTGAAGTATCTAAACGATGCCAAATACCAAAATCAACCCCATGACTATCTTTACGGACCATCCAACGCAAAAACATATTCAGGCGTTTACAAGAAGAGTTTTTCAGGGGTGTGGCAATGTGTTTTCTTGTTCTTTCTGGATAGTTTTCCAGACTAAAGAAAAGCTCATGAAAAGACATAAGGTTCTGCTTGACATTAATTTGCTCTGATGACGTATATTCAACCAGAAAACCTTCTTCTAAAGATTCGTATTTTTGATAATAATGACGAAACCAAGCGATGAAATAAAGGGTATCAATATCGTTGAAGGTACGATGTTTGAACGATAGAAACGGTTTGAGGTCTGAATCTTGATGATTGATGATAAAATCATGAGGGCTACCATCCATCAACGTTATCAATTCTTTACACTTATTGATAATGGTTTTTCTTTGACCCCACGCCAATACGGCTGACCAGAAACCCATGATTTCGATGTCTTCTTTTTTGGTAAAAAGATGCGGAATAGAAATTGGATCGTTTGGAATAAAATTAGGCTGATTATACTTTAAATACTTTTCTTCTAATAAATCTGCGACGTAGTTAGTCATTTTTGAAGGGGAAATATAAAACTAGTGGGAATGAGTCAACTGATTCATTCCCACTAGTTTATTTAATTCTTGAAGCAACAAATGCGATAATCTTAGATGGAATAGAAAAAATCCATACTAAAACAGTATATAAAAAAGCAAAAGTTGATATGGCTGGAAATGCTAATGCGTAAAGAACATTAAACACGATATGCCCAAAAGTAATTTGTCTTTTATTGCGTCGCATTTTTTAAGGGGTCATATAATTAAGCTCTGCTCTGATTCTTTTTTCAGTAGGATTCAATTTTTCAAAAGCTCTTGGTGAAAGTTTAATAATCACTTTATCGCTTCCTAAATCTGGCAATTTTCCTACTACTTTTACCCAGATACTTTGCCCATTAGCAACATTTTTTACATTAATTAAAGTTCCAACTCCTGCAGAACGGTGTAATGCTAAATATTTCCCTGAGTTATCTTCTACATCAATCAACTCTGCCAATCCCGACTCAATAGTTCTTCTATAACCTGATGCTGTTCTTACTACTTCTGATGATGTTTTTACGTCATTAGGTAAAGGTTCTTCTGTTTTAGCCGTTATTTTAGCGTGTTCAGGAGCATCAACTGGTTTGTAGATTTCTGTTCTAGGTACCTCAGTTCTAACTTGATTATCAGCGTATCTTTTACTTTTTTCGTATTCTTTTGCATCTACAATCAGCACTTGTCCAGCCGTTAATTGGTCGCTGGTTAAGTTATTCCATCTTCTGATGTCAGCAATTGAAATTTTGTATTTATTCGCAATACCGTATAACCCTTGTCCATATTCTACAGTATGTGTGGCAGATTTTGGTGGATCTGGTGTCAATATTGCAGTACTATGATTAGCGGATGTCCTTGCAGGAACAGTATACGTAGTAGCTTTGTTATAAGGCACTTTTATCTGTTGCCCAATATTCATATTCTCCGATACTCCTGGGTTTGCCGCTTTGAATTCAGACATTGAACTTCCGTATTTCCTCAGAATAGAATACAGAGTTTGTCTGGGTTCTACTTTATGAATTACATAAGTTTTTCCATCTTCTTTACGTACTGTAACTGAATCTAGGCTAATTTCTTTTGCCAAAGCAGAAGTATATGTTGCTGACAAAAGAAAGATAGAGACAATCTTAGCAACGGACTTAGTGTTATATTTCATATCCGATGAGTTGATTTTGATTTTTAATATATAATAAAATGCTAGATTTCATTGAAAAGGTATCTATTCCTATTCCCTCACTTTCAGCAATAAAATCATGCAGTAGAATTTGTTTCTCTTTATTGGTTACTAATAAATAGTTTTGGAATTGGTTTCCTCTGTAAATATAGTAAGAAATTATAATTTTGTCATTGACTTCAAGATAATCTACCCCATTTTGGGCTTCAATATTTATTAATTGGTAAAGGAATCTAAAAATCGTTGGGAAATACGGACTTGAATCGGGATAATGCCTAACCAAATGCTCATTTTGGTCTGGGACAAAATCATAAAATGGCACTGATGCTATTATAATTTCCTTGTAAACTGGCATATTACTTTCATCTAACTGATAAAGCACTAAAATATTGCCATCACAACTAAAGAAAATCCAATCCTCTATTTTTTCTTTAATTGCACAACTATCAATGTTGATAACGACTACTCCCAAAGGTTCAGGTTTTTGTTGGTCTGAGTATTTGTGTAAGATTAAATGATTTCCAAATATGCCTACTAAACCCAACCACCACGATTTTTCAGGAGAAAAGTCTTTCCATAAAATTTTGCCCGTTTTTAAATCCAATGCAGAAAAGCTTACTTGTCGGCTAGTTTCATCCCTTATTTCCAACACCATTTTATCATTAAAAAAGGCTGTATTCCAAATTTTCCCACCGAAAGCTTCCTCTATTTTTTTTAGCATAAATTTTATTGTTATTTTACATTTTAATTTGAATCTTCGATTACAAGTTTAAACATATATTTTTGCAATTTCATCCTAATCCAATTTATCAGTGTTAAAAATATTAGGTATTATTCCTGCTCGCTATGCTTCCACACGTTTCCCTGGAAAGCCCTTGGTAGATATTAACGGAAAATCCATGATTCAACGTGTTTATGAACAAGCCTCAAAATCTAATCTGCTCTCAAAGGTAGTAGTTGCTACAGACGATCAAAGAATTGTTGAACACGTAAAAAGCTTTGGGGGCGAAGTAGTGATGACTTCCTCTAAACATCCAAGCGGAACTGATCGCTGTTTCGAAGCATTACAAATTGTTTCAAAAACCGATCGAAGAAAAGAGGGCAAAGAATTCCAAAGATATAATTATGTAATCAATATTCAAGGCGACGAGCCTTTTATCCAGCCCAAGCAAATTGATATTTTAGTTAAATGCCTGACCAGCAAAACCGAGTTGGCAACATTAGTAAAGCGTATTGAAGACGAGGCTACTTTATTTAACCCTAACACGCCTAAAGTTATTTTCAATAATTTCAACGAAGCAATTTACTTTACCCGACAAACTATTCCCTATCTGAGGGGCATCGAAAAAGATAAATGGCTAAATGCTCACGATTATTTCAAGCATATCGGTATTTATGCTTACAGAGTAGATGTATTGAAGAAAATCACAAAATTACCTGTTGCTCTTTTAGAGAAAGTAGAGTCTTTGGAACAACTGAGATGGCTTGCTAACGGCTTTAGAATTACCATTGCCATAACGCCCTATGATAGTTTTGGGATAGATATTCCTGAAGATTTGGAAGAAGCACAAAGAAAAATATTTTCATAACATAAAAAGAGCTGTGGAGTAATCGTCCACAGCTCTTTTAGTTAATAACCTACTTTGCCGTCAGATACACAAATGGAATAATACATTCTTCTAACGATATTCCTCCGTGTTGAAAAGTGTTCCTATAATGACTTACATAATGATTGTAATTGTTTGGATACGCAAAGAAATAATCTTCTTTAGTAAACACATACGTTGTAGATACATTTACTTTTGGTAAGAAAAAACGCTCTGGTTTTCTACAAACTAATAAATGGTTTTCCTCGTCCCAGTTTAAGTTTCTACCTTGCTTATAACGTAAGTTGGTATTGACAGAACGGTCGCCAACAATCTTCACTGGATTCTGTACCCTAATCATCCCGTGGTCAGTAGTGATGATTAATCTGCCTTTTTTGTCAGAGATTTTCTTTAATAAATCAAACAAAGGCGAGTGGGTAAACCAACTGGCTGTCAAACTTCTATATCCTGACTCATCTGGGGCAAGTTCTTTAATCATTGCCATGTCTGTTCTCGCATGCGACAACATATCCACAAAGTTGTAAACCACTACATTCAAATGATTTTGAAGTAGCTTTGAGAAATTTTCAACCAAACTTTTCCCTTGGTTGTTATGAATGATTTTGTGATAAGATGACTTTACTGCAAAAGGCATTCTACTCTTACGAATTTGTTCTTGAAAGAAAAATTCTTCGTGCTGATTGAACCCTTCTTCATCTTCGTTATCCCCAATATCTTGTACCCAATGTTTAGGATATTGTTTTTCTATTTCAGAAGGCATCAAACCCGAGAAAATAGCGTTTCTAGCATAAGCCGTAGTAGTAGGTAAAATAGAATAATAAGTCGATTCTTCTTCCACCGAGAAATAATCCTGAATTAATCCTTCTAATACTTTCCATTGGTCAAAACGCAAGTTATCTATCAATACAAAGAAAAGAGGAGAATCTTCTCGGAGCAATGGGAAAACCTTTTTTCTCATCAATTGATGCGAAAGAATAGGATTATTTCCTTTAGGTTCATTCAACCAATTTTCATAGTTATCGGTAATAAATCTTGAAAAATTAGCATTGGCTTCCGACTTCTGCATGTTCATTACCTCTGCCATCGATTTGTTTTCAGTCCTGTCGATTTCCAATTCCCAGAAAAGCAATTTCTTATAAACATCTGCCCATTCAGCGTAGTCCATTTTGTCTTGATAGCGCATCGCTAATTGACGGAACTCTTGCTGATAAGACAAATTGGTTTTCTCTTCTTCGAGGCGTTTTTTATCTAAAATTTTCTTTACAGAAAGCAGTATTTGGTTAGGGTTCAATGGTTTAATCAGATAATCAGCAATTTTAGAACCAATTGCCTCTTCCATAATATCCTCCTCTTCTGATTTCGTAATCATTACAACGGGTAAATTAGGCTTCAATTGCTTTATTTTTGGAAGCACCTCAAGGCCTGTCATACCGGGCATATTTTCGTCGAGAAATACTACATCAAATTTCTTTTTTTCTACCTCCTCTAAAGCATCTGCGCCAGAATTAACAGGTGTAACATCATACCCTTTTTGGGTCAAAAACATAATATATGGTTTAAGCAAATCGATTTCGTCGTCTGCCCATAGAATTGAATATTGCATAATAAAATTGATTGTTTTCAAGTACTACAACCCGTACTGTACTTTTAAAAATGTAAAATACAGCATTTTTATTGCTGTATTTTGTGTTAATTTTAGTTAAATAAACTATTTAGTTAATTCCTTCAAATCCAAGTCTGATACCTTTAATAAACCCAATTTGGGTAAACGTTTTGTCATTTCTCGCCAATTAGGCTCTTTGGCATATATTTTCTGAAGCATTTCAGATGCCTTTATGATACCCTTATTATTCGCCATTGTAATGGCTGTCCAATATTGCATTTCAATGTTATTAGGCAGCAGCTTCATAGCGGCGTTATATTCCTCCATGGCTTTTTTCATATTACTGGTTTCTGTCGCCAAATCTCCAGCATCCATGTGGTCGTATGCTCTGCGAACTTTCAAAAGTCTGGCAAGCTCTACTAACGGAGACTGGTGGTCATCTACTCTTAAATCCACCAGATGGTCTTCATCCCACGGTTTGTTAGTTGATGTACCTTTTACAACCAATAAGGCGGCAGATTGTTTTCCTCTGATGTCCCCTCCTACTGCCTGTCCCGCTTCTAATGCTTTCAGTACTCTTTCTGCCAAAGGCAATCTCCAATTATCTTGAAAAGCTTTTGACATGGCAGATGGTACTTTATTATTAAGCATCATATTACTCTGAACAGAATAATTAGTTCCTTTAATATGTCCAGCAAAATCTACACAATTTTTACCAGTATGCACCGCTACATTACCCTTTGCATCGACAATACCTACCTGACGAACCTCTTTTCCACCATCATTTGATAAAAGAATATCCAAAGCTTCCTGTGCCGTTTTCCCACTTTTCAACAATGCTAAACCTCTTATTCCAAATGATTTATTCACAAAACTTTGTGTAGCAATCACCCCAACGCCAGCTTGTCCCCACGAAACGGCAGTACCTACACTAAACCAGTGGCTTTGTACGCCAACGGCCATTTCGCCCGTCTTACTATCGCGAGCAACAATGGAAAAGGTATGAGCGAAAGGCTCATGTTTTTTGTTAAATTGAGCAAAAGTATTACTGAAGAAATACAGAAATGTGATACATAAAAATGTTGTTTTCATAGGTCGAGATATTATTAAGTGTGTTTAAAGTTGGTATTTCAAGGTAAAACATTACTATTTACAATCAGGCATTTTACTATTGTTCCTTTACTTGTCCGTTTTCACATTTCAAGATTCTAGCAGGGAACTTGCGTATCATATCAAAGTCATGCGTTGCCATTAAAATGGCTGTACCAGCTTTGTTAATTTCATGAAAAAGCTCTAGGATTTGCCCCGAAACTTCTGGGTCTAGATTTCCCGTTGGCTCATCTGCAAACAGTATTTGTGGTTCGTTCAATAAAGCTCTGGCTATTACTACTCGCTGTTGTTCCCCTCCTGAAAGTTGGTGTGGCATTTTATCACGAGACGTTGACATACCCACTTGCATTAATACTTCAGCAACTCTTGCTTTCATTTTTGCACTATCACTCCACCCTGTTGCTTCCAAAACCCACATTAAGTTCTCTTGAACATTTCTATCCATAAACAATTGGAAATCCTGAAATACAACCCCAATTTTTCGCCTAAGGAAAGGGCGGTCGGCTAACTTTAATTTTTCAATAATAAACCCTGCCACTTTGGCTTTACCTTGTTGTAGCCAAAGATCAGCGTATAATGTTTTTAGTAAAGAACTTTTTCCACTTCCCGTTCTTCCTATCAAAAAAACAAACTCTCCTTTGTTGATACTAAAGTTAACGTCGCTTAAAACTACGCGTTCGTTTTGATATACAAATGCACTCTCAATGACAACTACGGGTTCTGATGTAAACATTTTTTGCTTGCTATGTTATTTTTTCAAATATACTGACAAAATGATAACACTTAACTATTTTTTGTGTGTTAGTCTCCTTATTTACGATAATCTCCCTCTCCCAAACATCTTCTGACATCGTAAAATCAACATTCATTAGCTATTTTTCAACTTGCTGTATAACGTTTTTAAATGCCCCCAAAAGTATCTTATTTATCAACAACAAACTTACCTAACCATTAATCACCTGATTTACAAGGTAGTTGCTTTGTAAATTTTTAAAAATTAGCAATATTTTTATTATTTTATACTAGCTAATTAATTTTTATGCTTTATATTTGAATAATTTTTAGACTAATCTAAATTATTAATTAGAAATACAAAATGAAAAATTTCTCCAAACCGATACTTTATTTAATCATGGCTAGTTTTGTTTTCACCAAAGCATATAGTCAGCACGCCATTTCTGGGAAAGTAACGATTACCGAAACCAATGAAGCCGTCATTGGTGCCAACATTTATATTCCAGAATTAAGAACAGGGACAAATTCTGACGTAAATGGCTTTTACCACATCAAAAACTTACCGAAGGGTGATTTTACGATTCAGGTAAGCTATGTTTCCTTGAAGACCATTACACAAAAAATAAAAATCCAAGATACCATTCATCAAAACTTTGCTATGGAAAGTGCTGCTACATCCTTAGAAGAAGTAGTAGTGACAGGAGCAGGCATAAAAACATTGGTCAAAGAAAGTCCAGTACCCATTGCCGCACTTTCTAGGGCTCAATGGCTACAAAGTACTTCAACCAACTTGGTAGATGCCATTGTAAAATTGCCTGGAGTTTCACAAATCATGACTGGCCCAACACTTTCAAAGCCTATTATCCGTGGGTTGGGTTTCAATAGAGTAATCACAGTGCATGATGGTGTCCGTCAGGAAGACAACCAATGGGGCGAAGAACACAGCTTACATATTGATGAGTTTTCGATAGAACGATATGAAATCATCCGTGGGGCGGGATCACTGATGTATGGTTCTGATGGTTTAGGAGGGGTTATTTCCGTAATATCACCCACCCCAACAGAATCAGAAAAAATTAATGGAAGTGTTTTATACAACTATCAAACAAATAATGGCTTACACGGATTTTCCGTTAATCTGGGGGGAAATAAAAATGGGTTGGTCTGGACAGGAAGATTGAGCAATAAAAATGCAGGGAATTATCAGAACCCTTATGATGGATTGGTCTATGGTTCTAAATTCAGAGAGCTTGATTATTCTGGTATGATTGGATTGAATAAGAAATGGGGCTTTTCGAGGATATATTTTTCAAAGTTTGGGCAAGATATTAATATCATTGACGGCATGAGGGATAAGCAAGGATACTTTACCAAACAGGTATTAATTAACGGAAAAGCAAACGTTGAAAGAGTATCGGAGGAGGAATTAAAAAATCCTGCTATCAATCCATCTAATTCGCAGTCGTTAACTAACTACAAAGTATCTTGGAACAATTATCTAATGTTGGGTAGAAATACTTTCAGCTTGAATTTGGCTTATTCTCAGAATCACCGCCAAGAATATGGAAATGTACTAAAACCTTTTGAAGCTGATTTATATTTTTTCTTGCAGACACTTTATTATGATGCAAGGTTTAATTTGGCAGAGAAAAACAATCTTGAAATTACGATTGGTACTAATGGGATGGCTCAAACAATGAACAATCGTGGGAATGAAACATTGTATCCAGATTTCAATTTGTTAGATAATGGCATATTTGTGTTTGCAAAAAAGAAAATCAATCGATTATACATGAGTGGTGGACTTAGATTCGACCTCCGCCAGTTGGATATTCATAAACTGTATATTGATACAGAAGGTAGATTTCAAACCAAACCATCTGCTAATACTACTGAACGTTTTGTAGGTTTTAACAAGACATTTCAAAACGCCACAGGAAGCTTTGGAGCAGTTTATAAAATCAATAATTTATTATCCGTAAAAACAAATGTTGCTCGTGGTTTCAGAGCACCCTCTGTACCTGAAATATCCTCAAATGGCGAACACGCAGGTACTTTTCGCTATGAAATCGGTAATATCAACCAACAATCAGAAGTATCCTTGCAAAATGATTTAGGACTTACTTTTGAAAATAGTTCGCTTTATATCGATGTCAACCTGTTCAGTAATCGCATTAATCATTATACTTTTTCAGAGCGTGTTCAGAATATCACAGGAAAAGATTCTATTATCAATGGTGTGCCTATGTTCCGTTATCAGCAAGGAAACGCACGTTTATTGGGCATGGAAGCTGTGGTTACTTATAACCCTGCCTCAGCACGATGGTTTAGTATTACACAAAGCTATTCTTCAGTGAATGGGGTAAACCTTTCAGCAAAAACTGATTCTGCTAAATACCTTCCTTTTATGCCTCCGCCAAGATGGTTGAGTAACATTAAACTAACAAAGAACAATTGGGGGAAACATTTAAGAGGCGCTTACTTCTCTGTAGAATTAGAGCATAACCAACAACAAAACAATGCGTTGTTGGCTTATAATACTGAAACAAAAACACCTGCTTATTCTCTTATTAATATTGGCACGGGTGCTACCGTTACCAATCAAAAAAAGAAAGCCTTATTCGCTATTTATCTAAATATTAATAATCTATTGGATAATGCTTATCAAAGCCATCAAAGTAGATTGAAATATTTAGATGTTAACCAGACTACTGGTAATCGTGGGGTTTATAATATGGGTAGAAATATGAGTGTAAAAGTGTTAGTACCGATAAATTAGCTTTTTCAGCTTTGAGATGTGAGCTTTGAGCAATGAGCTTTTTTGCTTTCAGATTTCGGTCATCGGCTATCGGGTACCTTATTTTCTAGCTTTGAGATGTAAGATTTGAGCAATGAGCTTTTTTTGCTTTCAGATTTCGGACATCGGCTATCGGATAGCTTGTTTTTTAGCTTTCGGATTTTAGCCTTTGGTGATTTTTATTTTCACAAGCTGATTGATGACCGAAAACCGACATCCGAAAGCCCAAACAAAAAAAGCTCTTCAAACACTAAAGTCTGAAGAGCTTTTTTATTGTTATTTATAATTCCGATAGCCGAAGGCTAAAAAACTCATTGCTCAAGGCTCAAAGCTGATTGCTCAAAGCTCAAAGCTACTAAGCATTAGTCTTAGCATGGTCAGCTAAGAATTTCGCTAAACCGCTATCTGTTAATGGGTGGTTTAATAATGCTAACATCGCAGAAAGTGGACCAGTCATTACATCAGCACCGATTTCAGCACATCTGATAATATGGATTGGGTTACGCACAGATGCTGCTAAGATTTCAGTATCAAAACCATAGTTATCATAAATTGTACGGATTTGCTCGATTAATTGGATACCATCAAATGAAATATCATCTAAACGACCAATAAATGGAGAAACATAAGAAGCTCCTGCTTTAGCTGCCAATAAAGCTTGACCAGCAGAGAAAATCAACGTACAGTTTGTTTTAATTCCTTTTTCTGAGAAATACTTAAGTGCTCTTACTCCGTCTTTAGTAATCGGAATTTTCACTACTATTTTCTCGTCTAATTCTGCTAATTCTTCTCCCTCACGAACCATTCCTTCAAAATCAGTTGCGATTACTTCCGCAGAAACATCACCTTCAACAATATCACAAATTGCTTTATAATGTTTAAGAACGTTGTTTTTACCGCTGATTCCTTCTTTTGCCATTAAAGATGGATTAGTAGTTACTCCGTCTAATACACCTAAATCCTGAGCATCTTGGATTTCTTTGAGATTGGCTGTGTCAATAAAAAATTTCATGTTGATATGTTTTTTGAGAATTATGTTAATTTAACGCTATATGAAAATCGAAAGGAAATTTCAGATGGAATCACGCTGTCTTCAATCTGTCATTAATACTTGTTACAAAATTAGGAAAAGCATTTGAGAATGCAGAGAATTATTTAATAAAAATTATAACAGTATAGAACAGTTGTTTTTGCTTTACTATGTTACAAAGATATTTAATATGAAGATTGTTGAAGAGCACTGGATGGACATAAAACAAAAAAAGGCAAATTCACCGCTACAACCTGCCTACCCTTGCTTCGGTCAAGACCTGGGGGATTCGGAGGGAGCTGGTAATTTGCCGTCACAAAGATGGCAGGTTTTGTTGTTTTTTCAAAACCTTCACCGCAACTTTGAGGAAATTTTTCTGATAAAATCTAGTCAACTTTGACTGATTAATAGGATGACCTTTTGATTTACAGTTAATTAACTTAACATTATGACACTAAAAAATATTTTAAAAAAAATTACATTTTCTCTCTTTTTAGCCTCTTTTTGCTTTTTTTTAGTGAATTGTACGGGTTCAGCCGATGCTTTTTTAGAAAAAGCGAAAGAACAATTGAAACAAGGTAAGCCTAGAGAAGCCATTGAATATCTGAATCAGGCTATCGACAAAGACCCTGCCAATGCCAAAGCTTTTAACATGCGTGGTGCTGCTAATTTTGAATTGAAAGATTTTACTGCGGCATTATTAGATTACGAACAAGCCATTAAACTAGACCCTAACAATTACCAACCATACTTTAACAGGGCTTCAGTAAAAATGGAAAAATCGGATTGGGATGGAGCTTATGAAGATTGTACTAAAGCCATTGCAATACAGCCAGACACCGCAGAGCTATACGTTAAAAGAGGTATTATTTTAGCAGCCTTACATAAAACAGAAGAAGCCATTGTAGATTTCGACAAAGCTATTCAGATAGACCCTAAAGAAACCAATGCTTTGTATAACCGTGGAAACATCTATTTTCAATTAGGCGAATTAGACAAATCGTTAGAAGATTTTACCAATGCTGTAAAAGCTGATAATAAATTCGCCAAAGCGTATTATGGTTTGGGCGTAGTTCAACAAAAAAGAGGGAACTCAAATGACAGTTGTTTGAGTTTTAAAATGGCGAGCCGTTTGGGCTATACAGATGCTAAACAGGCTATTGAGACTTTTTGTAAATAAGTTTTTAGCTGTAAGCTATAATTTAGCTATAAGCTTTGAGCATTAAGCAATGAGATTTAAGTACTTGCAGGCAAGCTATACTATGCAAGCACATGTATTAACTCAAAACTCTTCACTCAGCACTCGAAACTCAAAAAACTCATCACTCACAAATCACAACTCAAAAAATGAAATACCTCGGCATAGTTTTTACCATGATTTTCTTATTGTTTGCAGGCTGGCAATATAATGACCCTGACCCTGTACTTTGGATTCCGATTTACTTAGTGGCTGCTTATTGTTCATTAAAAGCCTATCAAGGTAAAAGCAATCCTGAATTGCTGGTAGTGGTAGCTATCATGTCTTTTGTGGCGGGCTTGAATAGTTGGTTTCAAATGACTTCATGGGAAGGCTTTTTCTCAGAAGGTGGTGGCTTATCAATGAAAACCATTAATCAAGAATTAGCCAGAGAAGCTTGTGGACTTTGGATTTGTACTTTTTCTTTTCTGTTGTATTTAGGGATGTACTTTTTTCAACCTAAAGCGAAATAGCGTTTTTCAGTCATACAAGCTCATCAAGCAAATATAAGTCCTACCTAATTTTAAAATTATAAACATGAATGATATCGAATTTTCTAATAAAATAGTGAATTTTAGAAGATTTCAAAAACTTTTGGAGTTATACTCGTCCTTACTTTTTGCCTTGATGCAAAAAGTAACAAAAAAATCAAGAATTCCTAAACTCGCTCCGCTCAAACAGTAGGAATTCGATTTTCCTCAATCATAAAACATGAGTCATTACAAATTTTTAAATCATAAAAAAAGCGATCTAAATTAGTTTTTAGACCGCTTTTTTGTGATTGATGTTCCCTGAATTCCTACTGTTTGAGCGGAGCGAGTTTAGGAATTCTTGATTTTCTTTTGTTACTTTTCTTTCATCAAGGAAAGAAAAGTAAGGACTAGACGGTAATAAATCTAAAAGCTCTAAAACTTATTATTCCAAAGCAAAAAAACGAGATGATTCATATTTGCTTTTTTGCCATTTATCTAATCATCAATGTTTTCATCACATTCTGAAAAATAAATGGAGGTAAAATGTTAATTTGTATAAAATTAAACTCCAAACTTTATGCAACTAACGATTACAAACCTAAATAAGACGTATTCCAACGGTGTTCAAGCGCTCCAAAACGTAAATTTAACAATCAATCAAGGCATGTTTGGTTTATTAGGCCCAAATGGGGCGGGTAAATCCTCTTTGATGCGAACCATAGCAACCCTCCAAGAAGCAGATACAGGCACGATAACATTAGGCGATATAGACGTATTAAAACAAAAAGAGGAAGTACGTAAAACCTTGGGATATTTACCACAAGAATTTGGCGTATATCCTAAAGTAGATGCCATTACGCTATTAAACCATCTAGCCGTTTTAAAAGGCATTACCAATGCCAAAGAACGCAAAGAATTGGTAGAATCATTACTTCAAAAAACTAATCTTTGGGATGCTCGCAAAAAGAATTTGGGTGGTTACTCAGGCGGTATGAAGCAACGCTTTGGCATTGCTCAGGCTTTATTAGCGAACCCTAAACTAATTATTGTCGATGAACCCACCGCAGGACTAGACCCCGCCGAACGTAACCGTTTTTTAAATCTTCTATCAGAATTAGGCGAAAATACGATTGTGATACTTTCAACCCATATTGTTGACGATGTGAAAGAGCTGTGTCAGGATATGGCTGTGTTTAACAAAGGGCAGGTACTTTATAAAGGAAATCCATTTGATGCCATCAAAGAAATAGAAGGAAAAATATGGCGTAAGCGTATTCAAAAGACTGAATTAGAGGAATATAAGAGAAACTATACATTGATTTCTGATAAACTGATTGGAGGGTCACCTGTGATACACATTTTAGCAGATAGCAATCCTGATGGCACTTTTGATGCTGTTGAAGGAGATTTGGAAGATGTTTATTTTACGAAAATTTTTGCTAATGCCTAAACCGATAATACTATGTTTTTAGAGATTTTACGTTTTGAATTTAGCTATCGAAAGAATAGAGCGGCTACTTATTTGTATTTTTTTATATTATTCATGTTGTGTTTCGCGGCTGCTACGTCAAAGTATGTAACAATTGGCAGTTCTGCTGGCGGACAATTACAAGCCAATTCGCCTTACTCTCTATCATTCATGACAATTATCATGACTTTCGCCGTAACTTTTATCAGTTCGGCGGTGATGGGTGTAGCCGTTTTGCGTGATTTTGAACACAAAACTGAATCATTGATGTTTACCACTACCATGTCTAAATTTGATTATTTGATGGGTAGGTTCTGGGGTTCATTCTTTGTGATGGTGCTGATATATTCATCCATTTGGATGGCCTTTATGTTAGGGTTTTCAATTGGTAAATTCTTACCTTGGGACCCATCTTGGAAAGAAAAAGTAATGCATCCGTTTGATATTTGGCACTATTTTCAGCCATTTATCTTTTATGGTATCACAAATCTTTTTATTCAAGCTACCATTTATTTTGCCGCAGGAACATTGAGCAGAAAGCCGTTGGTAATTTATACACAAGGTATTATTCTATTTGTATTGTATGAAATAACGGGTACGATTACTCAAGATTTGGAGAATAAAGACCTCGCCTCATTAATTGACCCATTTGCTGTAAGGACTTTCCAGATTTATACACAATATTGGACGCCTGCTCAGAAAAACAACCTACTGATTCCTCTTGAAGGCATGATGCTCTGGAATCGTGTACTGTGGTGTAGTATAGGTGTGCTTATCTTGATTATTACTTATTATGCTTTTAGTTTCAATGTGGTTACGTCTTCATGGCTCAAGAAAAAGAAAGTAGTGAAAGAAACACCCTTGGCTATCAAACCAGAAAACGTATTGATTCCAGCGGTACATCAATTCACTAATTTTTCTGCTAATCTTATCCAGCTATGGGAGCAATCTATTTTCTATGCTAAAATGGTTGTAAAAGAAATTCCATTCATTGCTATTGTTTTTGTTGGGTTTACAGATTTAACGATCAACTCTTTTTATTTCGGTGAAATGTATGGAACAAGCTCCTACCCTATTACAGCTAATGTACTGGGCTTTTTAGGCGAGTTCGATTTGTTCTTTTTAATCATCGTTGTTTTTTACTCAGGTGAATTAATTTGGAGAGAAAGAACAGTAAATATTAATTTAATTATTGATGCATTACCCGTACCAGATTGGGTGGGGCTATTTTCTAAATTCTTAGGCTTAATCATCATCTATATAGGTTTACTGTTCTGTTTAGTTTTCTTCGGAGTATGTGTTCAAGTAGCACATGGGTACTTCAATTTTGAATTATCGCTCTATTTCAAAACGTTATTTACCGACGAGCTAATTTTTCTCACAGCGTTTACCTTACTATCTTTCTTTATCCAAACCATTGCCAATAACAAATTAGTTGGCTTTGCCTTGATGTTTGTTTTCTTTATCATCAACTTATTCATGAGTGGCGCTGGTATCGAACACCCTCTGTTTTCATTTAATAGCGGTAGTTTAGGTAGCTATTCAGATATGAATAAATATGGGCACTTTGTATCATCTTTCTCGTGGATGAAACTCTACTGGCTGGCTTTTGTAGGCATTCTTTTTATCCTATCAGTTTTGTTAAGTGTACGAGGAACAGAGGTTTTGATGCAAACACGTTTGAAAATTGGCAAGCTTCGTTTAAGTAAACCTGTTCTTACTTTTGGTATCACTGTACTGATAACCTTCATTGCTACTGGTGTGTATATCTATTATAATACTAACAAATTGAATAAGTATTTTACCAAGGAAGATCAAGATAAGATACAGGCAGATTATGAAAAAACGTTGAAAAAGCCATTTGACAATGCTCCTCAACCTCGTATTGTAGATGTTAATTTAAACGTTGAGATTTATCCCGAAAACCGTGATTTTACTGCCGAAGGTTATTTTTGGTTAAAAAACAAAACAACTAAAACGCTCAATGATATTTATATCCAAAATGATATTCAGCATAACATGAAAATTGAATATTTAAAATTTGAAGGAGGAGCAAAAACTAAAAAGACCTATGATGATTTTGGATTTACTATTTATCAATTAAATAAACCGTTGGCTTCTGGCGATTCTGTCAAGATGAGCTTTAAAACTAAATATGAAACCAAAGGTTTTGTAGCCAAAGGCTCTAATACGGATATTGTCTATAATGGTACTTTTTTCAATAATGGATATTTGCCTTCTTTAGGCTATAGTGATGGATTTGAAATAGGTGATGACGATACCCGTAAAAAATACAAATTGCCTGAAAAAGAGCGGATGATGGAACAGAATAATCCAATCGGACTTTCACAAAGTTTGTTTGGTGATGATTCAGACTATATTCGTTTTGAAATGGTAATAGGCACAAGTAAAGACCAAACGGCTATTGCTCCTGGTTACTTACAAAAAACTTGGGAGAAACAAGACCGCAAATATTTCCATTATAAAATGGATGTGCCGATGGTTAATTTCTATTCGATAATCTCTGCTGACTATCAAATTAAACATGATAAATGGAAGAATGTAGACTTGGAGATTTACTACAACAAAGGGCATGAATATAACCTTGACAAAATGATGTCTTCAATGAAAGCCTCATTCGATTATTTTGATAAAAACTTTGCTCCTTATCAATATCGTCAAATGAGAATCATGGAGTTTCCACGCTATGCTACTTTTGCCCAGTCGTTTGCCAATACCGTTCCATTTTCAGAAGGAATTGGTTTTATCCAGAAAATCAATGACCCTGAAAAAGACTTGGATATGCCATTTTATGTAACTGCACACGAATTGGGACATCAATGGTGGGGACATCAGGTAGCCGAAGCGAAGGTAAAGGGAAATGCGATGCTTTCAGAAACACAAGCACAATACTCGGCTTTAATGGTGATGAAGCATGCTGTTAAACCTGAATTGATGCAAAAGTTCTTGAAATATGAATTGGATAAATACCTTAGTGGACGTGCAAGAGAAAGTAAAAAAGAGCAACCGTTAGCCTTGGTAGAAAGTCAGGGGTATATTCATTATAACAAGGGTTCAGTAGTGATGTTTGCTTTACAAGACTATATCGGTGAAGATAAAGTAAACAAAGCATTGCATGATTTCTTAGCAGATTGGAAATATCCAAGTTCGGATGGCAAATACAAACGCTATCCTACTAGTCAGGATTTGTTAAAGTATTTTAAAGCCGAAACACCAGACTCTTTAAAATACATCATTCATGATATGTTTGAAACCATTACCTTGTATGAAAACAAAACAGATAAAGTAACCTACAAAGTATTGCCAAACAAAACTTATGAAGTAAGCATCAAAGCCATTTCAGAGAAATTCAGAGCAGATAGTTCGGGTAACGAAAAACCAATTGCCCTAAACGATTGGATTGACGTAGGTGTGTATGGTGAAGACAAAGATGGTAAAGACAAATTGCTTTCTATCCAAAAATATAAAGTATCTAAGAAAGACAATACCTTCAAAATAATCGTCAAAGAAAAGCCTAAAAAAGCGGGAATTGACCCTATTAATAAGCTGATAGATAGGCATTCTGACGATAATGTAAAGACGGCTGTTTTAGAGGAAAACTTGTAGTAGAGATGTAAGACTTAAGAAACAAGAATAAAGATTAATGCTCTTCCACTTGTTCTGAAAGGCAAGTGGAAGCTTTGATAATGTAAGGATATTTATCTTAAAGTAATTCTTAAAAATAACTCAAAAAGACCTGATGAAAGATATCGGGCATTTTTAAAAGAACATTACAGAAAAAACCATAGAACATACATTTAATGGAATTACTGATTTATTCCCTTGAAGTATTCATACTGTCACCGTTAAGGGCTTTATCCTAAAATTAGTACTCTTTTTATTCGCATACACAATCGAAAAATTATAGTGATTTAATACGTCGCAACTTAAATTAATTATCAAAAAATATTCTATGTCACACATTGTTTATATCTGAAAATTTTGTAATTTCCAATATAAATTCATATAATAATATTATGGAAATCAATGATATACGATTATTGGCGAAGTTTATTAAGAAAAACATTCCCGGAGGGGGAATAATAATTACCCTTGTGATTTATGGGGCGCTAATAGGCGGTGGTATATACTGCTATCGTTTACTCTTTTTTTCTGCTCCATCTAAAGAAGCCTCTCTTAAGACTATAATTAACAATGCACCGATAGAGAGACAATACATTATTGATACACAGATAAATACTAACTATCACTATTATAATAAAACTCGGCAGGAACCAACAACATCCAAGCCATATTCGAGCATTACAACAAACGAAAAGGTTTCTCAACCTTTGAGCTGGACTTTCGTAGACGAGCAAAATCTTCCCCTTCCTAAAGGGACAACGGTCAAATTCAATGCTAGTGGTGACTCTTTCACACTGGATGAAACAGGCACAATACGAGTTTATCCAAGCGCGTTAGAAGACAACCAACAGATTCAGGTTTCCATTATATATCCTGATAAATCCAAAATATACGCTTATAGTCTCGACACTCATATTACGAGCCCCATAATAATACCATCACTTTAAAATTTACGTTCAACTTGATGAGAGTTATAACCTATTGCTATGCCTTAATGTGCATTCTACTTTTTCAACTGAGAGGCTTTTCTCAAACCCAATATAAAACCATTGTAATCTATGTAATGGATGCTGTAACGCATTCACCTATCCCCGGCACAACTGTAATCATTGAACAAATTGGTTTTAGTCGTCAAACAACGGATAATAATGGCCGTGTCCAATTCAACCGCATTCCAGTAGGAAATGGAGGTACACGGCTTAACATCAATGTCGAAAAGGATGGGTATATCAGGAAAGACCGTATTCCATTTAATATCACCGTCGAGTCCGAAAATAATAATATGTCTGTGGAACTGGTCAGTAGTGGTACCACTTCTAACACATGTACAACTCGCCATTATATCAGAGTATGTAACCTCAGAGCTATCGGGCATGCGACATCAAGAGAAATTGAGATTAGGTTTGATGTAACAAATATCGAGTCATTGGAGAGGCTTATCGGTGTTCAATCGGAATCTATCATGATTAACCAAATAAGATATATACCTAGTTATTCGGAATTTGGGTCTTCCAATAAGCGTATTCGGGTTCCTTTTAATCTTCCGATTAACGGAATATTTAGTTTTAATAATATCAATATGGATTCTCCAATAACCGAGATTTATCTTTTGGATATAGCTGTTGGCAATATAAGATTTAGTCTTACTCATATTCCAGTCAGATGGGAATAATTGAATTTATGTTATTTATTATTAATAACTTAATTATATAAATAAGGAATGTACATGTAGAATTACATGTGATTAAATTGTATAAACTCAAAATATTATTTGCTCTTCATCATAGAAGAATGCTCATTGATATCCCGTATTGCATCTAATACTGGTCGTAGGCTCTCCTCAATGTTGTCAATTTAAGCAAATTGTCATATTCACAATTTGATAAAGAGTTTGTTTCCGAGCGTTTTTGCTTGTTTCGATGGAAAATTCTTATTTGGCTCGATATGGACTTTGTGTAATAATCTGACCGAGTTCTCTTAAGTTGACGACATTGAGGCTCTCCTACGACCAAAAAGCCAAAAAGAGCGTCTCGCTCGTGAATTTATTGCACTCTCTCTGTCTCTTCTGTTGCAGAATTGTCTCTATTTCGGCGTTTACGGGCATATTTTTCATTGCCAAATCTATAGCTGAATGCCAAGCCAATTCGCTGAGTATCGTTTATATTGACCCTATTTTGGTAAATACTCTGAAAGTTTTCTATCCGTTCTCGATAGGTGTCTGAGTGAAAAATATCGTTGATATTCAATTTTATCGCTCCTTTGTCTTTCAATATCTTTTTTTGCATCGAATAGTAAACAGATACCCTAGCTAACACTGTGGTAGGATAGATTCTTTCTTCGGTTTTGTACTGAGAAGAAAGTTCACTTGACCACCCCTTCCCAAAACTAATTTGTTGGTTAGTAGATACTCTTGCAGTAAAAAATACTGTATGATTTGTTTCTCCATTTATGTTACTTTTAATGTCGAATCGAGCCACTTGAAAATAGAATGTTGAGCTTAGCCATTTGGTAGGTTGAAGTGTTAAATTATGATTAATAAATGTTCTATTACCAATGCCCGTATTAAATGGCTTTCGGATAAATGTTTCGCCTTCTCTGATAGTAACTTCGCCCAGAATTCCATCAGCTCCGTCATAGCCAAAGCCAAGTGTGTAAATAGATTTATATTGATACCTAAATCGTACTAAATTTAAATAAAAAGGCTGTAAAGCTGGATTACCTTGGGTGTAATTATAGGCATCAACATAATTAAGAAATGGATTAAACTGCTGATAATTAGGTCGATTTACTCTTCTTGTGAAATTAAAACTAAGGTTATGATTTTTTAAACTGTCTAGGTTATAGCTTAAAAATACACTGGGAAAGAGATTGGTGAAATTTTGATTAAATTTTTGATATTTAATACTTTCGTTTGCTAATAATTCTCCCAAGATATTGGTATTTTCTGCTCTTAAGCCAAGTTGCAAACTCAACTTTTTATTGATTGACTTTCTGATATTTACATATCCTGCATTTATGTTTTCATGATATATAAAGTGGTTACTTCGGCTGTAAATGATTGCAGCTAATTCATCCCGAAAAAGTGCATCATTGTCGTTTTTTACAAAACTCGACTTTAGTCCACTTTCTAAATTGGCTCCTTTGCCCAATGGTAATGAATAGTCTGTTTTGAAGTTGTAGATATTAATATTGTTGGATAATTTATTGTCAAAAAGCTCATTTTCAGTTACTCTATTAAAATTTCGTAAGCCTCCTGACTGATAGTTTAATATGTTTAAATCCCCAGATAATTCATGCCCCTTGGTATTGAATTTATGATTGAAGTTTACATTAGCGGATTTTGAGTTCCAATTATTAGTGCCACTATTATTGCCTTTGAATGCTTGAGTCGCTGTCGTATTTACGTAGTTTGCATCATCTGAACGGGGTCTATTTTGTAAAAAAAACTGCACGCCCAGAATAGTTTTTTCACTCAATGTAAAATCTGCCCCAAATCTTCCACTCAAACTATTGGCTTTATAATCGCTGTAGTTTTTTGATTGAATATTGGCAATGCTTATTTTTTCATCATTAAAAATTGTCCTTTGTGAAGTTTCTTCTGTATAGTCTTGGTCTAAACTCTGGTCTATTCCCCAAAACCAATTGATTTTCTGGCGATTAAGGTTAAAATTTACACTATTATTGACTCTCAGTTTTTGCCCCATCGACATGCCAGAAGATAGATTACCAGTTAAACCTCTTGCTTTGTTCTTTTTTAAAATAATATTGATGATAGAAGACCCTGCAGCATCATATTTTGCTGGAGGATTATCCATCAGTTCGAGTTTATCTAACAAACCGCCTGGTAATGACTTGAGATAAGCTACCAAATCTGTTCCACTCATGTAGGTACTGCGACCATCAATCAAAACCATTGCTCCACTTTTTCCATAGAGGTTAATATTTCCCTGAGCATCCACTGATATGCCTGGTGTTTTTTCCAAAACTTCAAGGGTATTACTGGACGCTGCCGATATCATCGTTCCTACATTTACAATAGTTTTGTCGATTTCCTGCTCAATCAGCGGTTTTTTAGCACTAACTACTACTTCGTTTAAAGTGGTACTCTTGGCAGGCAAAAGGATAATAACTGGCAATTCCACCTTGGTTTGTTGTTCGTCCAATGTTTTTTTTACACTTCTATATTTCAAAAATCCCATTGAAGTGATTTCTAAAAAATAACTGCCACTGGATAAATTTTGTAAAAGGAAATCCCCATTTATATCAGTAATCCCTCCTTTCACAAAACTTGAGTCAATACTGTTCATAAGTTTGACAGTAGCACCAATCACCGATTCATTTTGAGTATCTTTGACACTCCCGACTATACTTTTATTTTGAGCCAATATTTGACCTGATAGGATTAGTAACAGAAATAGTTTTTTCATAATTGTTTTTTTGACAAAGTTTATTTTCTTGAGATTGCCCAGAAAACAAGTCTGACAGAAATCAATTTTGAAGTGACAAACATAGCAAAAGCACTGACAAAGGTTTTAACAGCTTTAAATGCAATTTCGTCAGTCAAATAATGGCGTTTGAAGTCAATAATTTTAATTATACATAAGGGTATCCAATTTTGTAGAAAAAACAAAATGAGCTTTTTAGAAAAAATATTTGGAAAAGAAGCCGTTAAAATCGGCAATTATCTAGGGCTATCTTTTATAGCTGCAATTCTCTTGTTTACCATCTTTATGGCATTTGCAGATATTTTTTTCAAGAACAATGACGACGAGATAGCCTTAATGTCAACTATTTTGTTGTTGATAGGTGTATTTACAGGTCGTTTTTTGGCCAGTTTGTGGCAAAGAAAGCATATCAGTAATTTGGTATTTATTGTGCTGATTGGATTGACTTTCGCCCTGATAGTATCTTTAATGCCCATTATAGACACACTTATCACTCATCAGGAATTCTTAGTTGTCGCTATAGCATTGATTATCTTTTTTGTTATCAGTGTCTTGATTGGTCTACTCATAAAGCTCGCACGCATGCGTACTGAACACAAATTAGACGTAGCCAACACAACAGCGTTGCATAGTCAATCGGAATTACAGCTTCTTCAGTCTCAACTAAGTCCACATTTTTTGTTTAATACCTTGAATAACCTGTATGGTTTGTCATTAACTGACCATCAAAAAATACCTAACTTATTACTGAAACTATCAGATTTGTTGAGATATTCGGTGTATGATGCCAAAGATATTATGGTGCCACTGGTAGAGGAAATCAACTATATAAAAAACTACATTGATTTTGAAAAAATACGTTTAGGCGAACGCCTAAACTTGAAAACAGACTTTGAAGAGATAAACCCTCAAAAACCTTTTAAAATAGCTCCTATGCTATTGATTGTTTTTGTAGAAAATGCTTTTAAACACTCCAAAAATAGTCTGGATAATGAAATAAATATAGAAATAAACCTAAAAACTTGGGGAAATTCAATACTATTTTCGGTTGTAAACTCTCATAATAATATGTACAATGACAAGCAAAAACACAGTGGGTTTGGCCTAGACAATGTAAGAAAAAGGTTGGATTTGATATATAAAGGCGAGTATGATTTGGAAATCAATCAGACTGCAACTAATTACGAAGTAAAACTTAGGATTAATGGAAAATAAAATAACATGTCTCATTGTCGATGATGAACCTATAGCCCGACAAATTATAGAAAAATATTGTTCCCATTTGCCTGAAATTGAGCTATTGGCGAGTTGCGAAAACGTTTTTGTGGCTAAGAAAGTATTAGAAGGTCAAACGGTTGATTTACTTTTTTTGGATATTAATATGCCTGTTTTGGATGGAATAGCATTTTTAAAAACCCTCAAAAATCCACCCTCTGTCATATTTACCACGGCATACAAGGAATTCGCGCTTGATGCCTTTGACCTTTCGGCAATAGATTATTTGCTCAAACCTTTTTCTTTAGACAGATTTATTATTGCAGTTGATAAAGTCAAAGAAAAACTATCGCTATTAAAACAACCTTCTATAAAACCGATAGAAGAAACCGCAGAAGATTTTACTTTTATAAAAGCTGATGGAAAAATACACAAAGTAGATTTTGGCAATTTGCTCTATGCTGAAGCCAAAGGAAATAATGTACTAATTGTTTCCGAAAACCAGACTATTTTCCCTGTCATGACGTTTAGTGATTTTTTAGAATTATTGCCCAATCAAAATTTCCTAAGACTTCATCGGTCATTTGTGATAAATAAGATCAAAATAAGCCATGTTGAAGGAAACAGGGTATTTATTGGTAAAACAGAAATACCCATCGGTGGAAATTACAGAGCAGAGTTCTTGAAAAGCTTGGGAATTAGCAATTAAGTAGGTAAACGTCTAGCACTTTGACACTGGTCGTAGGCTCGGCTCTCCTACGCCCCCAAAGCAAAAAGACCATCCCGCTCTTGATATATGCTTGAAAATTTTACGATAAATGCTTTTCTACTTGTTCTAAAAGACAAGTAAAAGCTTTTTTTAAATAGAAAGAAGATAATTGTTTGAACATTCAGCGTACATTTTTATCTTTCGTTCGATTTACCAGAACCAATCGAACCATACTATATCAATTACCTCTAATATTGGGCTTATGTTGTCGGACTCTTTTATTTGCTTTTAGCTTTTGCTAAAGCAGACGAATCTCGCTGAAAGATAATATTTGCCTTATTAAAACAACAATCGTATAATGAGCTTTGGTGATAAAGTTTTATTCTTTTTTAGTACCTTGGGAGCATTTAACGGACTCATTATTGGTATTTATTTTATCTTTTTTTCATCCAAAAAAAATCCGTCTAATTATTTTTTTGGTGCTTTGTTAATGGTACTGAGCATCAGGATAGGGAAATCGGTTGCATATTTCTTTGATTACAGTTTACCTAAAATATATCTACAGATTGGATTAACTGCCTGTTTTTTTATAGGACCATTTTTATACTTCTTCATAAAATCAGAAATTAGCCAAATTAAAAATTTACCAAAATCTTGGTTTTGGCAAATAATAGCGTGGTTTTGCATCATTGTAGTAGTAGGTTCTATTTACCCATATCAAGGTTTCCCTAAACTATGGGGACACTACATTATTCCTATTATCTATACACAGTGGTGCATATACATCGCCCTTTCTGTCTTTTTATTAATCCCTCTTCTGAAAAAAATCTCTCGTAAAGAAAGTTTAAAACCTTTTGAAAAATGGATACTGACCATTTGTGCAGCAGTAATAATACTTTTTATATCTTACGTGTGGGCAATTTTAAACATTACCAAAGGCAGTTATATCAATGGGGCTGTGTATTTTTCAATGATTATTTATTTTGTAGTATTTATATTGCTTTACCGCAAAAAAACAAACGACCTATCATCTTTCTCCACACAAAAATATGCTGATAAAAAGCTAAATCATGAAGATGCTCAGCTAATAATACGCAACTTAAGAAAAGTGATGACAGAGAAAGAACTCTTTAAAAATCCAAATCTGAAAGTTAATGATCTTGCCAAGGAAATCAATGTTTCGGGTCATCAATTATCTCAACTTCTAAATGATAATATTGAGAAGAATTTCACCCTTTTTGTGAATGAATACCGAATCAATGAAGCATGTAAGATATTATCGGAAAATACAAATTTGACGATAGATGCTATTGGCGATGAAGTAGGATTTAACGCTAAATCAACTTTTTTTGCTACTTTCAAAAAAATTAAAGGGATGACTCCCAGTGCTTATCAACAGTCAAATACTCCAGATTTATAAAACCGTACTACTGAATTCAGATTATTATACCATCATCTTAAAAGTCTATGGCATTTTTGAGAACCGAAATGAAATGGTTTCATTTTGTTAATCAAAAAATCCTTTTAAAAATGAAAAAAATAGTCTTATTGATATGTTTAACTGCCAGTTTTTTTTCAGCATTTTCCCAAAACAGCCCCACCGAAAGGCAATTGATAGAAAATACGATACAACTATATTTTGATGGGTGGGCAACAGGGGATACCACGAAAGTGAGTAAAGCAATGCATGCTTCGTGTCATCTGAAAAATTATAGCAATGGAAAGTTTATTGAATTTACAAAAAATCAATACCTCGCTTTATTCAAACCTCATGCACGACCCGCAAACTTAAGCACCCGTATAGTTAGTATAGATATTACTAATAATATGGGCAGTGCAAAAATTGAAATCAGCACTGCAAGAGATTTGTTCACCGACTATTTCAACCTCATGAAAACTAATGAGGGATGGTTTATTGCCGATAAAGTATCTACCCGAACACCCCATAAAACCTTTGATATAAATGCCATTCGGTTAGAAAAAGAAACTATTTTAGAAGGACTTAAACGACCTTGGAGCATTGCTTTTATATCAGAAGATGAAGTTTTGATTTCAGAGAAAGAAGGTGATTTGGTAAAAGTAAATTTATTAAATAAAGAAAAAACCAAAATTCAGGGCTTTCCTACAGACTTAGAAGATAGTCTTGGTGGTTTTGGAGATAACACTGGCAAATTTGAAGTGTTGCTTGACCCTGATTTTAAGACAAATAAATTTATTTACCTGTCTTATGCTGCCAAAGCTGCAACAAAAGGAAGAACTACCAAAATTATAAGGGCAGTACTCGAAAACGAGTCATTAAAACAAATTAAGGTACTTTTTGTGGCAGAACCATATACCTATGAGCGAGTACACTATGGGGGCGGGATGCTTTTTGGGAATGATGGTAAACTATATTTTACTATTGGCGAGCGACTATTTACTGAAAAAGATGAACCTACTATACCAATCGCTCAAAATATTGAAGATAAAAGAGGGAAAATCTACCGAATAAATTCTGATGGAACAATACCAAAAGATAATCCTTATTTTGGAGATAAAGCAACGCCTGGCTTATACGCTATAGGGATAAGAGCGGCACAAGGCTTAACAATTGAAAGCAACACTGGCAAAATATGGTTTAGCGAACATGGTACACATCAAGGAGATGAAATAAATGTGCTAAAAGCAGGAGGCAATTATGGTTGGCCTATGAAAACAACAGGTAAATATCGTTTTGCTGAATTTGCACCCAAACCCATTCTCGGGAATATTTACACAGAACCAGCTTGGTCTTGGTTACAAACAGTAGCACCCACAGGCTTGCACTTTTACGCAGGTCAGGAATTTGCTAGTTGGAACCATAATTTACTAGTTGGCGGATTATCAAAGGGTAGTTTATGGCGGTTAACGATTGAAAACGAAACGATAAAAAGTGCAGAAGAACTATTTGTAAACGACCGATTAAGAATAAGGAAAGTGGTACAAAGCCCTATGGGTAAATTGTATATCCTTTCTGATGAATTGAATGGTAAACTGATAAGAGTAAAAAACGGGGCTTTATAACATAATAAATAGTTGGTCGATATTGGAGTCTACCACTGGTCGTAGGCTTTCCTACGGCTAGTCAACTAATTAATGCTAGTAATTTATCAATTCCATAAAATTTTCTTGAAAAACCATTGCGAAACCGAATAGTTGCGCATATATTTGCAACCGATTGGTTTCATTACTAAATAAATACATGAGAAGAGACATTTTTCAAGCCATTGCTGACCCTACTAGACGTGCAATTATTGCCCTCATTGCTTTGCAGGCAATGACACCTAATGCTATAGCTGAACACTTTGATACTTCACGACAGGCAATATCAAAGCATTTACGTATTCTGACAGAATGTGAAATTGTTAAACAAAATCAACAAGGGCGAGAAATTTACTATCAACTCCAAGTAGACAAAATGCAAGAAATTGACAAATGGCTTAATCAATTCAGAATGATTTGGGAAAACCGATTTAATCAACTTGATGACGTATTAACAACGCTAAAAAATATTGAACAATGACAACGAATTTATTTTTTGACTTTTCAGTCAACAAGGAAAACAAGACCGTACATGTAAAAAGAGAGTTTGCAGCAAATCTTAACCTTGTTTGGGATGCTTGGACCAATCCAGCATTGCTTGATCTTTGGTGGGCACCTAAACCTTACAGGGTTGAAACAAAATCAATGGATTTTAAGGTAGGTGGCACATGGCTTTATGCGATGCTTTCACCTGAAAACTTAGCACATTGGTGTAGAGCAGACTATCAGAAAATAGATACTTTAAAAAGCTATACAGCACTTGATGCTTTCTGTGACGAAGAAGGCAACATCAATAATGAATTTCCTCGTTCGCTTTGGACAAATGTTTTTACTGAAAATGGTGATACCACAACAGTAGAAATTACCATTCAGCATGAAGACCTTGCCGACCTTGAGAAAATAATTGAAATGGGCTTTAAAGAAGGCTTCACAATGGCTCTTGGCAACCTTGACCAATACATTGAAGCTCAGTTTAAACTCAGAAATGAACTCAAAATCAATAACGCTGCAAGAGTTTGTACATATTTAAACTTCCCAGGGAATACCGAGGAGGCTTTTAAATTCTATCAATCTGTTTTCAAAACTGAATTTTCAGGCAACGGTATTCAAAGATTCGGTGATTTGCCACAAGACGCTGACCATCCACCAGTTGACGAAACTTTAAAGAAAATGGTATTGCATATTGAATTACCGATTACGGGAAATCATATTTTAATGGGAACGGATGCACCTAAAGAAATGGGCTTTACTGTCACACAAGGGAACAATATGCATATCAGCATTGAGCCAGACACAAGAGAAGAGGCTACTAGAATTTTTGAGGAACTTTCAGCAGAAGGAAATATTTCGATGCCATTACAGGATATGTTTTGGGGTGCTTATTTTGGTAGTTTTACTGACAAATTTGGTATTAATTGGATGATAAATTATATTACCAAGTAGGCATTCTAAAGAGGCTGTCTCAAATATGAAAAATTCCAAATATTCTTTGGTTTTATTTTTATTTGAGACAGCCTCTATTAATTATATTTTTGCAAGCAAAATTTCTTTCCATTTTTCTATTTTATCTTGCACGTCTTGCATTTTAAATGGCTTACTAATATAATCATCCATCCCTGCAAGTATCGCTTTTTCACGATCATCTGATAAAGCATTGGCTGTGGCTGTAATAATAAGAGGTCTAGCACTTTTAGGATATAGCTTTACGATATTCCTAGTCGTTTCAAAACCATCCATTTCAGGCATCATTACGTCCATAAATATTAGATGATATTTCTTTTTCTCCATGGCTTTGAGTACCTCGATGCCATTTTCTACCACATCAGCCGAATATCCGAGCTTTTCTAATACCCTTGTTAACAATTTTTGATTAATAGAATCATCCTCGGCAATAAGTATATTAATAGGCAACGACAAATTTGTAGTGTCAGCATTAACCGTAGTTTTCACAGTTGACTTTACGGTGTTATTCAAAACCCCATTAATCGCTTTTAAGATATGGCTATGGCGCGTAGGTTTATTTAAGATAGACTCAAACAGTTTTGTGTTATCATCCAACGATAGCATATTGTGGTTTCCTGAAGAACTAAATAAAATAACAGGCAAATCTTTCCGTAATTCTTTGATAATCTTGGTCACTTCAATACCATCCTTCCCAGGCATCAGCATATCGATAATTACTAAATCATAGTTAACTTTTTCTATGGATGCTAATGCATCTTCGTAATGCTCGAAGGTTGTAGCATCCATCCCCCAAATATTACATTGCGTCTTAAGAATCTTTAGATTAGTTTTATTATCATCCAATATCAAGATACGTTTACCTTTCAATGAAACCATTTCTACGTTTGGATTGGCTTTATATTTTTTAACGTCTCTGTTGGCTTCTACTTTGATATTAAAGATAAACGACGAGCCTTTGCCTACTTCGCTTTCTACACGTATGCTCCCTCCCATCAGCGATACCAATCGCTGACTGATTGCTAAACCAAGACCAGTACCACCATATTTACGAGTAGTTGAAGAATCTACTTGTGAAAAACTCTCAAACAATTTATAATATTTATCCTGAGGAATACCGATGCCTGTATCTCTTACTGAAAATTCTAAGTTATAAAAACCTTCCTCATCAACGCCTATATTTTTAACACTCACTTGAATTTCACCTTTAGCAGTAAACTTTATACCATTGTTTACTAGGTTAATCATTATTTGTCTGAGCCGTGTAATATCTCCCTTGATTTCTAATGGTACATCAGGCTCAATATAATAAAGCAAATCAAGGCCTTTGTCATTGGCATTTACAGAAAGTAAATCGTATGTTTCTTCAATGACATTGTTAATATAGAATGGTTTACTTTCTAACTCTATTTTACCCGATTCAATCTTAGAGAAATCAAGAATATCATTAATGATAGCAATAAGTGCCTCGCCACTGATACGTATAGTCTCTACGTAGTCAATTTGTTCTTCGCTTAATTCAGTATTTACTAATAAGCTTGCCATACCGATTACGCCATTCATTGGCGTACGTATTTCATGGCTCATATTCGCAAGAAAGTCAGACTTTGCTTTATTTTGTTCTTCAGCAATGATTCTTTTTTCTGCTAATTCAGTATTTAACTCTAACAGTTGTTCATTAGCCAAATGTTGGAAGGTAACATCAGCAAATACCCATAAACGACCTTTGATATTTTGAGAAATCGTTGGTACACACGAAACACTCAGCACAAAAGTTACAGGGTCACCAAATATCCATTTCCAATAATTGATTTTCTGTCCGGGCAAACTAAACAACCTGATTCCCTCTTTGATGATTTCATCTTTGTTTGCAGCACTATCTCTTAATTTTTGCATTGCCTCCGCAATAACAATTGGCTTGTTATCATCCTTTGGAATCTTCAGTATCTCCGCGGCTTGACTATTAACCCAACCACCTTTTCCAAGATCATCTACAAATACTACTCCTTGCGGAATAGTTTCTAGAATAGCATTAAAACGAGTTGTAAGCTCTTCAATTAGAAAATAATTCTGGATAATAAAAGTGGTATCTTTAAGACCCACCAAAGCATGGTTTAAAAATGCTAAGAACAAATCATCATACTTACGGTCATCTTTAACCAATAAGATAACGCCTCCTCTGAATCCCGATTCATTCAAAGGAATAAATATGACATCCTCTCCTTCTTCTTTTGAGAAAGAATTGTCTATGTCAAAAACAATTTCATTATCTTCTACAAGCCTTAATACTAATTCAGCATTGATAAAGTTACTTAAAAAATGCTTGGATGTATTAAACTGTGCACGCACAGTAAGGTTATCTTCCATCCTAACAAAAGCAGCCGCTTCGGCATGAGCATGCTTTTTGATAAGATTGGTAGCTTGTGCATAAATAACTTGAAAGTTCTTTTCTTTTTTTATTGGATAAAGACCTGTTAAAAAATTAACAGCTTCATAAGTCCAGTCAATTTGCTTGTCCAAAATAATTAAATAAATTGCTCAACAGCGTTAATAACTTCATTTGGGGCGCTTATGTGTGGGAAATGACCGTAAGCATTTACGATAGTAAGCTTACTATCAACGATATTATTGTTCAGATAATATGCCACATCTATGGGTACAGCAATATCTTCTTTAGCTTGTATCAATAAAGTAGGTTTATTCAACTTGGATAATTCTTTACGATAATCAGACTGGAATATTACTCGAGCTACAGATTGTGCAATATCTGGTCTGATTGCTTTTAAAGTTTCTGCAAAGCCTTCTGCTAGTTGAGGGTTGTCTGGATTGCCCATGGCTGCCGCTGAAAAACCACTTACCCAAGCAAAATAATTATTGGCCATTGTATCAAAGAGAGAGTCTAGGTCTTGTTGTTCAAAACCTCCTAAATAGCCAGTATCATTCAAATACCTTGGTGAAGCGCCTACTAAGGCTAATTTTGAGAAAAATTCTGGTCTTTTAATGGCAGTAAGCAAGCTAACCATTCCACTAACTGAATGCCCTATCATAATGGCATCTTTTACATCGTATTCCTCACAAATTTCAATAAGGTCATTGGCATAAGCCTGTAGGGTATCGTATTTATTTGGGCTAAAAGCTTCGGGGTCTGCTTTACCAGCACCCACATTGTCGAAAAGAATAATTCTGTATTTTGAAATAAAGGCCTCTGAAACTTTAGACCAAGCATTTTGGTCTGTACCAAATCCGTGTGCGAATAACATCGTTGGCCCGTCTAAGTTGCCAATTACCTTTACATTGTTTTTTTTTGTTGGATTCATAAATGATAAAATATTTAATAGATTAGGTTAGATGAAAGTAATGATAACACCTATTAATATTGGGGAATAAGTTTGATTTATGCTTTATTTATCAAACAAAAAAATATATTCCTATGTTATCAATTATTAGTTAAATACAATTATACAAAATAAGTTATGATATTCTATATATATTTTATTTTTTATATTCAATTGTAACGATAACATTAATTTTATAATAAAAATTAAAAAAAAGCTATCTCATTGTATTTAATCCTATATTATTAAAGAATATCACGTCTTTCATTGTTTAAATTTCTTCTTCTGAAATACTATATTCGTTATATTTAACAATGTTAAGACAAGATAATCTCTAAAATTATCTTGATAAAATCCAAAATTATATTTAAGATTTCATAGCTCATTTACTTTACTAGTTCATTAGCGAAAACAATGTATTGTTCCCAATCATAGGCTGTCATATCATGTTTCCCTTCTCTAATATGATAGCGAACCTGCTTGCCAATTGGTGTATTTAAAGGAGGAAAAGGAGCATTGTCTAATCCAATTTTATTGTATAAATGATAGATTGGCTCAGTCGCTTCAGCACTCAAAAATTCACCTTTCGGGTCAGACCATTGGTCGCCCATAGCACTTGCTACATACAATGGTCGCGGAGCCATTAAACCCAAAAGAATGTGTTGGTCAAACGGCAAATCATTTTCTTTGTCAGCAAAGTTTTTATAAGAACCTAAAAACCAATGAGGAAATTTATTAGTGATTCGCCACAAGTTTTCGCCATAGTTTCTTCTGGTCAAAGCCGCTCCACCTTCACCAGATTGATTGGAGACAATCGCCGCAAATCGTCTGTCATTTGCTCCTGCCCAAAGCGCGGCCTTTGCCAAACGAGAATGCCCATGCAAAATAATTTTCTTAGCATCAACCTCGGGTACATTTTCAAGAAGGTCTACTACCCTACTTAGTCCCCAACCCCATGCGCCATTCGCTGACCATTCTTCTGGCTGTAAGCCTAATTCACTAGCCAGCAAGGTTCTTACACCATTTTTATAGCCTTCTGTATTATCTTCTTCAAAATCTCCACAAGCTACCGTGATGCTACCATAACCCGCTTGGATAACTTTTTCAAATTGCCAAAGCGAAATCCACGTCCCTCGTGAAACAGGCTGAGCAACATGGTTTCTATATTTGAGTTCATCGTTACACACAACATACTTTTCAAAAACAGGAATATCCTCATTAAAACTTGTGGTTTGATTGCCACAGAAATTAAGTCCTAAAAATACAGGTACTTTTGTTTTTGTATTAGGTAATACTCCCAAAACTGTAACGCTATATTTCCCTTCAAAAGTAACTTTCCAGACGTACTGAATAGCTTTTCCATCCATGATTTCATGTTTAGAAATAAGCTGGCTACTCTGTTTGATTTTACGCAATGGCATTTTTCCATACATCACGTTCTGAAATTGTGATAGCCAATATCCTCGATAATGCTCCCAATCCTTTTTAGTACTAATCAATGTTCCATCCGATTTTAACAATGGATTCGGAAGGGTGAAAGTATTCACTTTACTTTCATCCATATTGGCTACAAAAGTATCTTGAGCAATAGCGAAGGAACTAACAAACATCAAACTACACAATAGTATTATTTTCATAGACTTATTTATTAGTAAAAATGAGGTTGAAATTGATTTACTCTATCCTTGGTAAAAAAGAATTGAAATAATCACATCTACTCATTTATCTTCCGAGCCTTTCTTAAATAATGCAATTAGCCATGGCATAGAAGAAGTAGCAATGAACTGAAAGCCTATTACTTTGTTTTTTTTCCTGATTAAATAGGACAACTTTACGATTACTTTCTCTTAATTTCGGTAAATCAAAAAACTATTCACTCTCTTTATGAAAAAAATACTTTTTATCTGTTTGTCACTTATTTCTGTCACTTGTTTTGGTCAAGTAAAATTAGCACGACTTTTCTCTGACCATGTAGTATTACAACGACAAAAACCTATTCCTGTATGGGGCTGGGCTAATGCCAATGAAAAAGTAAATGTTACTTTGGCTGGGCAATCTCAAAATACTAAGGCTGATCCTACTGGAAAATGGATGGTAAAATTTACTCCGCTTGAAGCTGGCGGGCCTTTTAAAATGACTGCTACGGCCAAATCTGGGAGTGTTAGTGTAAATGACATTTTAATTGGCGAAGTATGGCTATGTTCAGGGCAATCGAACATGGAATGGAGAGTTTCTCAAGCTAATAATTTTAATGAAGAAAAGAAAAATGCTGATTATCCAAAAATCAGGCATTTCTATGTAGAACATGAAGTGACGATTGACCCACAAGCAGATTTAAAGACGGGTGAATGGAAAGTAGCCTCGCCAGAAACCGTTGGAAACTTTACGGCAATCGGATTTTTCTTTGCTCGTGAGTTATATCAAAAATTAAACATTCCGGTTGGTTTATTACATTCTTCGTGGGGAGGGTCGCAGGTGGAAGGCTGGATTAGCAAGGAAGGAATGTTAAATAATGACGAACTAAAAAGCTATGCTCAACACTTGCCTAGCAACTGGAAAGATGCCGACTATGCGCATGACCAGAAAGTACAAAAGCAATTATTAGGCAGTAATATCAACCCAAGCGTTGACGACGAAAAGAAATATTTAACAGCGAATTATGATATTTCTAAATGGCTTTATGCGGATAGTCCAATGGGACAATGGGACTGGAAAGGCATTTGGGCTTATCGTGGAGATGGTTACATGGCTCGTACTATTGAAGTGCCAGAAGAAGCTGTTTCAACCGAAACAACTTTAGCATTAGCAGAAAACGATAGTTATAATGAGATTTATATTAATGGTAAATTGGTTTCACAGGGTGTCATTAAGGGTGTTCGTAAGATTACTATACCTGCTAATACTTGGCAAACTGGAACCAACCAATTAATGATAAAATTCGGGAATATGCAAAGCCTTCCTTGGATGGGTCTAGGACTAATAGGTTCTGCTACTGATTTGTATGTAGAAGCTGGCAAACAAAAAATCAGCATTGCAACAGGCTGGAGATTGATGCCATCTTTTGCGGGAAAACATGAGTACGTGCATTCTAGTAACAATGTGGGCACGACGATTTATAATGGCATGATAGCCCCTCTTGTTCCCTTTGCTATTCGTGGTTCATTGTGGTATCAGGGCGAAGCTAACACTGGCAGAGCTTACCAATACCGCCAGAGTTTTCCATTGATGATAGAAGATTGGCGTAAAAAATGGAATGATGATTTTTCTTTTTATTTCGTTCAGTTAGCCAATTATGGTCCTTATCAAAATAGTAATCAAGGTAGCAATTGGGCAGAATTAAGAGAAGCCCAAACGATGACATTATCACTTCCTAAAACAGGAATGGCTGTCATTACAGATATTGGGAATCCGAATGATATTCACCCAACAAACAAACAGGATGTGGGACATCGTTTGGCAATAAATGCCTTGAAAAAAGATTTCGGGCAAAATATTGAATACAACTCTCCTATGTTTGAATCTGTTAGCTATCAAGATGGTAAAGCAATAGTTTCTTTCAAAAACATTGCAAAAGGATTAGTCATTCAAGACAAATTTGGATACCTAAAAGGCTTTGAAATTGCAGGGGAAGACAAAGTGTTTTATTACGCTAAAGCAGAAGTTGTAGACAACAAAGTAATTGTTTATCACCCAAAAGGCTTAAAGCCTATTTCAGTACGATATGCTTGGGCAGATTCACCAATGGATGCCAATCTGTTTAACTCAGAAGGCTTACCTGCTAATTCATTTAGGACAGATACTTGGTCAGGAATGACAATCAATACTAAATTTGAATAAATCAAATAATCCCTTTTAAGTAAGCTCGCCACTTAGAAGGGATTTCTTTTTTAATGATAAAATAATACGCCTTTCTCTACGAAAAATACAAAGTCTCCATTTAACAATAATACAATATTTAGTAATACTTAATTTATATTTTTCTGCAAAATATCTTCAAAAATCGCATAAAAGTAGATTTAATATAAGCAATTGATAAAAAAGTATTAACAGTTTCACCACAAAAACTGTCAATTTTGTATTATAAATTATAAAAGCATTTTTTATGCTATCGCACACGAAGCAAAACATATTTTCAAGAAAAAAGCTAACCTTTATAAATAACCATTACTACTGAAATATTTGTAAAAAAACCTTAAATGAAAATTCAATTATTAGACATTATCGTCATTATCGCCTATTTAATATTAGTTTCAGCGATTGGAATTGTATTAAAAAAACAGGCACAGCGTAGTAAAAATGATTATTTATTAGGGGGTAAATCAATGCCTTACTGGATGTTAGGCGTTTCTAATGCTTCCGGAATGTTTGATATTTCGGGTACGGCTTGGATGGTGGCAATCATGTTTATTTATGGTGTAAAAAGTATTTGGTTGCCTTGGCTTTGGCCTGTTTTCAACCAGATTTTCATGATGGTTTATATGTCTATTTGGTTGCGTCGTTCTAATGTATCAACGGGTGCCGAATGGATGCTTACTCGCTTTGGAACAAATAAAGATGCTCAGCTTTCCCATAAAATTATCATTGCTTTTGCTCTTTTGTGCTGTTTAGGTTTTATGGCTTATGGGTTTATTGGGTTAGGTAAATTCATTGAAATTTTTATTCCTTGGAATGTTGTAAAAGGCTACTTTCCTTTTGATATAGCTCCCGAATATGTAGCGCATCTTTATGGCATCATTTTTACCTTATTTACCGTATTTTACTCTTTATTGGGTGGTATGAAAAGTATTGTTTGGGCAGACTTGATTCACTATATCATCATGGTGTTTGTGTCTTTTGCCGTAGCCATTATTGCCATGCAAGCCTTATCCACTCACTTGCTGATTGTACCAAAGGGTTGGGATGATATATTTTTTGGTAAAGAATTGAATTTGGATTGGTCGGGAATTATCGATGAAGTAAATACTAAGATTGCTAGCGATGGGTTTTCTCCATTCGGGTATTTCTTTGCGCTAATGACAGCGAAAGGAATCTTGTCAAGTTTGGCAGGCCCAGCACCAAACTATGATATGCAGAAAGTTCTTTCAACAAAATCGCCACGAGAAGCTGCTTTAATGAGTATGATTGTAAACGTAGTGCTGTTACCAACGCGTTATTTATTAATCATTGGCATTACTGTGTTAGGTTTATTGTTCTTCAAAGACATCAATATTTCAACCGCAACAGGCAGCGATTTTGAAAGAATTTTACCTGCTGCGTTGAATACCTTTATTCCGTCGGGCTTATTAGGTTTAATCTTAGTGGGTTTAATGGGGGCATTTATGGGGACATTCGCAGGGACATTCAATGCGGCTCAGGCATACATGGTGAATGATATTTATTTAAAATCGATTAACCCGAATGCCACTAATAAGCAGGTATCAAAGATGAATTACTTATCTGGTTTAACGGTGGTTTTCATCAGTATTATGCTAGGCTTTTTTGCCAAAGATGTCAATAGTATTCTTCAATGGATTGTTTCAGCCCTTTATGGGGGCTATATCGCTGCCAATGTGTTGAAATGGCACTGGTGGCGTTTTAATAGTTATGGTTTTTTCTGGGGAATGTTTGCAGGCATTGCTTCGTCAATGATTCTTCCAACCATTTTTACAGATGCCTTACCGCTTTACTATTTTCCAATTATCTTATTATTATCAATTATTGGGTCGGTAGCTGGTTCATTATTAACACCAGCTACTGATGCAGAAGTACTCAAAAGTTTCTATAAAAATATCCGTCCATGGGGTTTTTGGGAACCAATTGATGCGCTAGTAAAAGCAGAAGACCCAACGTTTGAAGCTAATCATGAATTCAAATCAGATATGTTTAATGTACTGGTTGGTACAATTGCACAAACAGCGATTACAGCCTTACCTGTGTATGTGGTTTTATTAATGCCCATGCATGTAGGAATAGCTGCCCTTATTTTAGGAATATGCGCTTTTATACTTTGGAAAACTTGGTATAAGAAACTCCCTAATGATTAAAAAAGTATTTCAATCTTACATTTATAAACAGCATGAATACATTTGAAAAAAGATTACAAGCTTTAAATAATCATTATGAATCGTTAGTGACCAAGCCTAATCAGCAAGTAGACTTAGGAAACGGAATTTATGAGCGCTACCAAAACCCTGTGCTTACGGCACAGCACGCACCTATTACTTGGCGTTATGACCTCAATCCTGCTACGAATCCCTATTTAATGGAGCGTTTTGGCATTAATGCTACCTTTAATGCAGGTGCTATTAAATGGAATGATAAATATATATTGGCTGTAAGAGTGGAAGGAATAGATAGAAAATCTTTCTTTGCCATCGCCGAAAGTCCAAATGGTATTGATAATTTCCGTTTTTGGGAGTTTCCTATCAATATGCCTGAAACAGATGTACCTGATGGCAATGTGTATGATATGCGTTTGGTGGCGCATGAAGATGGATGGATTTATGGTCTTTTTTGTACAGAACGCAAAGACCCTGATGCTAAAATTGGCGATGAGTCTTCGGCAGTAGCTCAAGCTGGCATGGCTCGTACGAAAGATTTAATCAATTGGGAACGTCTTCCTGATTTAAAAACGCCTTCACCTCAACAAAGAAATGTAGTATTGCACCCTGAATTTGTCAACGGCAAATATGCTTTCTATACTCGCCCACAAGATGGGTTTATTGAAGCAGGAACTGGTGGAGGAATTGGCTTTGGCTATGCTGATACAATGGAAGATGCCATCGTCGAAAAAGAATATATCGTTGATGAGAAACATTATCATACGGTTTACGAAGTGAAAAATGGACAAGGACCTGCACCTATTAAAACCTCTCTGGGTTGGTTACATTTGGCTCATGGTGTTCGTAATACTGCGGCTGGGTTACGCTATGTATTATACGTTTTTATGACAGATTTGAATAATCTTACTAAAGTAATTTATAAACCTGCTGGTTATTTTATTGCTCCCGAAGGCATCGAAAGAGTCGGGGATGTATCAAATGTTATCTTTGCTAACGGTTGGATTTTAGATGATGATGGACAGGTATTTATTTATTATGCTTCTTCAGATACACGTATGCACGTGGCTACTTCAACGCTTGATAAATTATTGGATTATGTAGTTAATACGCCAGCAGATGGTTTTCGTTCGGCTACGTCTGTAGAGAGCATTTATGAGATTATTAAAAAAAATAAATCGTATGCACAATCACAGCAGTTTGCTGAAACACTCTAATAATTTTATTCACTCTCAAAATTTATAATTCTGAAGCTGTTTAAACTTTCCGTTTCTGAGGTGAAAGTATTGTATTTTTGAATTGATTTTTTCAAAATTTGCGAAGCATAGCATCGCTACGTTGAGTAAATTTTGGGACAAGCTATTCTGAAAGACTTAGTTTAACCCGAAAGGGAAAGTTTAAACAGCTTCAATATTAAGTCGTCATGAAGGATTCGTTCTTCATGACATTTTTTATTCACATGAAATTCCATGCAAATGAACAACGAAACATACCAAAAGGAAGTAAATCAGGAAATAGAAAATATTTTAGATTATTGGCTTAATAATACTATTGATGATGAATTTGGTGGTTTTTATGGACAAATTGACGAAAATGATGAAGTAGTAGCCAATACCGAAAAAGGTTCTGTATTGAATGCTCGTATTTTATGGACTTTCTCAGCAGCGTATCGTCATAATCCTCGACCAGCGTATTTATCAACTGCCACAAGGGCTTATGAATATTTGAGACATTATTTTAGCGATAAAACCTTTGGCGGCGTATATTGGTCAGTAGATTTTAAAGGAAATCCGCTGAATACACGTAAACAAATTTACGGACAGGCTTTTGTAATTTATGGACTGAGTGAATACTACAAAGTCACTCAACATCAAGAAGTACTTGATTGGGCGATAGCACTATTTAATATCATAGAAACCCATAGTTTTGATAAAATATATGGTGGTTATTTAGAAGCTTTGGCTCAGGACTGGCAACCTATTGAAGATTTAAAATTGAGCCAAAAAGATGCTAATGAGAAAAAATCAATGAATACTCATTTACATATTATGGAGGCTTATGCAAATTTATTAAAGGTTTGGGACAATAATTTGCTTAAAAACCAGTTAAAAGCACTGATTGAAGTATTTATCCAGTATATCGTTGATACTAAGACGGGTCATCAATATTTATTTCATGACGATGACTGGACGGTGAAATCTCACATCATTTCTTATGGACATGATATTGAAGCTTCTTGGCTTTTGTATGAGGCAACTGAAGTGCTTGGTGACGAAAATTTATTGAATGAAGTACACAAAATTTCCCTTAAAATTACTGATGCTGTAGGAAAAGGATTACAAGGAGATGGAGGCTTATCTTATGAGTCTGAAGGAGAGCATCATGATACTAATAAACACTGGTGGGTACAGGCAGAAGCGATGGTTGGTTATTTGAATGCCTTTCAATTATCTAAAAATCCGAAATATCTTCAACAATCTATCAAAAGCTGGGAGTTTATAAAAGCGTATTTAATTACGCCGAAAGGGGAATGGTATTGGGGTGTAGCAGGTGAACAAAATAAACCAATGCCTTATCAAGACAAAGCTGGTTTTTGGAAATGTCCCTATCATAATGTTCGAGCTTGCTTAGAAGTTTATGATAGACTTGAAAAAATAAGTAATTAAAAAATAAGTATCTTTACAAGATTTTTGAAACTTGTAAGATAAAGAACTAGATAATTTCTTCGGAAATTTTAAGAATATTTAAAAAATAAAAATGGTTAATGTTTAAAGTCGATACTATTTTAGTTTCGACTTTTTTGTTTTTCTTATAACCTAAAACATCGATTTATAAGTCAATGTTTGTTTGTTCGCAGAATAACTCATTTCGTTGTTGAAATTTAGCATATTTATTTCTTGTATTCAAATTATTCTGAAAAAAATAATGATAATATATTATAATTTTTTCTATTGTATCAGATTCCTCCTCTTAGGTTCAAAAATGTTCCCTCAATGCTGACTGATTTTAATAATTCTATGGCTTTGGCACTTCTTAGACCTGTCTGACAACAGAAAATAATTGTTTTTTCTAAATTTATTTCATCAATGTTTTCTAATAAATCATCTAAGGGAATATTAATCCCACCAATATTATCCCTTTCAAATTCATATGGGTTTCTTACATCAATCAATTGAAAATCTCGTTGTTCCTCAATCCATTTTTCTAATGTTGGAATATCAATTACATTACTATTTTCAACGGGAAAATCACCACATAAAATTTGATAATCGACCAACTCTTTGATATGTTTATTCTCAGGAATGGCCTTGAATTTAATGATTTGAGAACGCATCGTAAGCATATCAAACATTAATAATTTCCCTGACAATACCTCCCCCGCCCCTGCAATCATTTTAATCACTTCTGCTGCTTGCATCGTTCCGATAATGCCTGCTAATGTGCCTATTACACCTATTTCAGCACAATTAGGTACACTCCCAGCGGTGGGTGGTTCAGCATATAAACAGCGATAGGTAGGCCCATCTTGAAAATTGAACACAGATACCTGACCTTCAAACTTAAAGATTGAGCCAGATACAAATGGTTTATTCAATATCACAGCAGCATCATTGACTAAATAGCGTGTGGCAAAATTATCCGACCCATCTACAATAATACCATACTTAGCAAAGAGTTCAAGGGCATTGTCTGCACTGAGGTTAACTGGAAAAATTTGAATATTAACGTTGGGATTAATCGCCAGTAAACGTTCTTTGGCTACTACTACTTTCTTTTTGTCAATATCGGCAGTAGTATACAATATTTGCCTTTGAAGATTAGACATTGAAACCACGTCAGCATCAACAATTCCAATATTTCCTATCCCTGCTGCTACTAAATATTGTAAAATTGGGCACCCCAATCCTCCAGCACCAATGACCAATACTTTGGCATCATTGAGTTGTTGTTGTCCTGCTAACCCAATTTCTGGTAAAATTATCTGACGATTATAACGCTGAAAATCCATGTTTTTATTTAAATATTGAGTGATTGAGTGATTGAGTGATTGAGTGATTGAGTGATTGAGTGATTGAGTGATTGAGTGATTGAGTGATTG
>NZ_JBWKOV010000009.1:0-200951 GCF_059416265.1 Arcicella sp. GW821-FHT09D11
TGCTTATCAGTCAAAAGCAACAACCCCGTTTAATCACCCTGCGGGCTTATATGTGAATCCAGGTTCATCAGACCCAATCAAGAAATATGAGTTGAAAGCATCAGCTGGAGGTACTTATACAGACCAGTATATGTTTAGACTTGCTGAAACATATTTGCTTAGAGCAGAAGCTAATCTTGGCTTAGGCAATCAGGCAGCCGCAGCTACAGATATTAATGTGGTACGTTCAAGAGCGAAAGCATCTCCTGTGTTGGCAAGCAATGTAACGCTAGACTATATTCTTGATGAAAGATTGCGTGAGCTTGGTGTAGAAGAAAAGCGTATGCTTACTTTAATGCGTATGGGTAAACTATATGAAAGAGTAACCAAATATAATACGTTTTATGGCGTAAATATGAAACCTAATTTCAATCTTTGGGCCATTCCACAAAGCGAAATAGAAAGAAATAGAAGTGCCGTACTTGAACAAAACCCAGGGTATAATTAATTTTTATGGAAGATTGATTGTCAATAATTTATTGATAACTTGACAAAATAGGTTAGGGAGAGATGAACACTTCTCTCCCTAACCTATTTGATTGCATTCAAAATTTATACTTTGAATAATAACAATAAAATAGCTTATCAGCGTATATTTAAACCTACTAAAATAGAAGCCCGTCCATCTTAATTGATTGATTTTGGGAATATCTAACAAAGATTGATAAACATAGAATCCATGCAATTTTACAACTGTATAATGCCTGCTCGGCGAGTATCATATATTCATCTATTGGTGACAACAGTATTCATCTTCATTTTGATGAATATTGCTATTTTAAAGTCTTTTGCCAATACTACACAGAGCGTTCGTCAAGAAGCTCCTAATCGTGAGCGAATAAATATTAATAACGACTGGCGTTTTATGCGCTATACCTCAAATCCTGATAAACTTGTTTATGATCTTCGCCCCGAGGTGACAGACCGTAATGATAATATCGTAGCAGATGCTAAACCAACCGAATCGCAAAGTGTAAAAGCCTCAGATGATGTCTTAAAAAAGTGGATTTTGCCCACTGGAAATGCGTTTATCAAAGACCCAAGTAAACATCATAAAAGACCTGATGGTAATCCTGGTAAGGATTTTCCTTTTGTACAAACAACCTTTGATGATAAGCAATGGGAAAAAATTGATGTACCTCACGACTGGGCTATCAAGGGTCCTTTTTATACAGAAGACAATGCAATAGTCGGCGGTGGAATGGGGCGACTACCTGTTCAAGGAGTAGCATGGTATCGTAAAAAAATTAATATTCCTGTAGTAGATAAAGGTAAAATGATATACCTAGATATCGATGGGGCAATGTCATACGCTATGGTTTGGCTTAATGGAAATTTGGTGGGTGGTTGGCCTTATGGGTATAATTCTTTCCGACTAGATTTAACACCTTATATAAAAATGGGGCAAGATAATCAGATAGCGATACGATTAGATAATCCTACCAATTCTGCCCGTTGGTATCCAGGAGGGGGCATTTATCGGAATATATGGCTAACCAAGGTAAAGCCAGTTCATGTAGCACAATGGGGTACTTTTGTTACCACCAAAGATGTTTCTGTAGCATCCGCTACGGTAAATATGGTAGTACAAATTGATAATCAATTAAAATCCACTCAGCGTGTCGAGGTGGTTACAGATATATATGCGCTAGATAGTACGCTCAAAAGACTTCCTGCTAAAATTGCAACATTTACTAAATCTGTCGCACAAGTAGGGGCTGAAAGTAATCAGAAAATAGAAGGCTCAGTCACCATACAAAAACCTAGACTTTGGGGGCCAGTACCTGCTCAAAAACCCAATTTATACATCGCTATTACTCGTTTATATACGAATGGAAAAGTTATTGATGAATATAAAACGCAGTTTGGTATACGTTCACTGAATTTTGACCCCATTAAAGGTCTGTTAGTGAATAATATTCCAGTGCGCATACAGGGTGTAAATCAACACCATGATTTAGGGGCTTTGGGTGCAGCCTTCAATACTAGAGCCGCAGAAAGGCAACTCGAAATATTGCGTGAGCTTGGTTGTAATGCTATTCGTTTATCCCATAATCCGCCTGCTGTTGAGTTGTTAGATTTGACAGACAGCATGGGTTTCTTGGTTATTGACGAAATATTTGATGGATGGGAACGAAAAAAAACACCCTTGGATTTCCACTTGATTTTTCCAGATTGGTTTGAGCCTGATACACGAGCTTTTATTAGAAGAGATAAAAACCACCCTTCTATCATTGCTTGGAGTGTAGGCAACGAAGTAGGAGAGCAGTATACGGGAGAAGAGGGTGCTAAAATTGGCAAAAAATTATATGATATAGCAAAGGATGAAGATTTTTCAAGACCCATTACGGCGTCAATGAATTATGCGAAACCAGATATGCCATTCCCTAAAGAAATGGATATACTTAGTCTGAACTATCAAGGAGAAGGTATCCGTGATGGCTTGGCCTATCAACACCTCAAAGGAATTAGAACCTCACCGCTTTATCCAGCCTTTCAAAAACAATTTCCTAATAAGTTAATTGTTAGTAGTGAGACTTCCTCTGCCCTTAGCACCCGAGGAACTTATCTGTTTCCTGTATTCGAAGGTAACAGTGCTCCCGTGAGTGAAGGAGTAGGAGGAAACGGGAAATTACAGCAAGTAAGTGCCTATGAACTTTATACCGCAGCATTTGGGGCATCGCCCGATAAGGTATTCTCTTCACAAGACCAACACCCCTATGTAGCAGGTGAATTTGTATGGTCGGGTTGGGATTATATCGGAGAGCCAACGCCCTATTATTCTGCCAGAAGCTCTTATTCAGGTATTATAGATTTGGCAGGTTTCAAGAAAGACCGTTTTTACTTATATCAATCGCGTTGGCGACCAGATTACAAAATGGCGCATATCTTACCCCATTGGAACTGGCCGAATAGGATAGGACAAATTACGCCTGTGCATGTATTTTCTGCGGCTGATGAAGCAGAATTGTTTTTAAACAATCAATCATTAGGTAGAAAAAAGAAAGGAACATTGGAATATCGTTTCCGCTGGGATAGTGTTGCATATCAACCTGGTGAACTTCGTGTAGTAACTTATAAAAAGGGGCAATTGTGGGCAACCGATACAGTAAAAACCACAGGAAAGGCATCAAAACTAGCCCTTGTGGCAGATAGGAATATCATAAAGGCGGACGGAAAAGACCTTTCATTTATAACCCTTCGTGTATTAGATGAGAACGGTTTACCCATTCCTAATGCTGATAATCTGGTTGAGTTTGAAGTTGCTGGCTCAGGCGAGTTAGTGGCTACAGACAACGGAGACCCAGCTGATTTAGTTTCGTTTAATTCCCCAAAGCGGAAAGTATTCAGCGGTTTAGCATTAGTGATTGTTCGAGCAAAACCAAATCAATCGGGTGAAATGATTATTACTGCTAAATCAGAAGGATTAACCAGTGCACAAATAATCATAAAAATGCCATAATTATCTGAATGTCTTACTATTAATTACAAATCAATCTCTATTTAATTATTTCAAAAAGATAAATGAAAATAAAATTATTCATTGCCTTATTTTTCCTTGTTTCCATATCAGGACTATCTCAAAGTATTACTGTTGATAAATCTTCTTTTGCCATTTCTACAGCAGCCATCTATGTTGATAATGCTGAAGTAGCGCTTGTAAAAAAATCAGCAGAACTTTTGCAACAAGACATCGCATTAGTAATAGGCAAAAAAATTCCTATTATTAATACGGTTGATAAAATGCAGAAAAATGTCATTGTAATCGGTACGATACAGCAATCATCATTTATCAAGGAACTGATTTTACAGAGGAAAATAGACGCTAATGCGCTTAAAAACCAATGGGAAGCGTCACTAATACAGTCAGTCAATCATCCAGCATTAGGGACCAATATGCTTGTTATTGCAGGAAACGACCGCCGTGGAGTGGCTTATGGCGTATTTGAACTATCTAAACAAATAGGCGTTTCGCCTTGGTATTGGTGGGCAGACGTACCTGTCAAAAAACAAAAAGATGTTTATATCAAAACAGGTATCAGGATTATTGATGCTCCAAAGGTAAAATACAGAGGTATTTTTATCAACGACGAAGCTCCTGCTTTATCAAGCTGGACTAAAGAAAAATTTGGAGGCTTTAATCATGCATTTTATGAAAAAGTATTTGAATTGTTACTTCGTTCAAAAGCAAACTACTTATGGCCAGCCATGTGGGGCAATGCCTTTTATGCCGATGATTCACTGAATATAAAAATGGCGGATCAATATGGGATTGTTATTGGTACTTCACATCATGAACCATTGATGCGTGCGCATGACGAATGGCGAAGAGTTGGAAAGGGAGCTTGGAACTATGAAACCAATAAAGATAAGCTACAGCAGTTTTGGCGAGAAGGAATACAAAGGGCATCAAATGAGAAAATAGTAAGTATCGGCATGAGAGGTGATGGCGATGAGCCAATGTCTCGTGAAACTGCTACAGCCTTGTTGGAACGGATAGTGAAAGACCAAAGGAATATCATCAGCGAAGAAACTGGCAAGCCCGCTAGCGAAACCCCACAACTATGGGCATTATACAAAGAAGTTCAAGAGTATTATGAAAAAGGCATGAGCGTCCCAGACGACGTAACCCTTTTACTTTGTGATGATAACTGGGGTAATATACGTAGACTACCAAAATTAGCAGATAAATCTAGAAAAGGAGGCTATGGTATTTATTATCATTTTGATTATGTAGGTGGTCCTCGAAATTATAAATGGTTGAATACTAACCCACTTCCACGTATTTGGGAACAGATGCACTTAGCTTGGGAACATAACGTAAAGGATATATGGATTGTAAATGTGGGAGATATAAAACCTATGGAATTTCCGATTTCGTTCTTTTTAGATTATGCGTGGAATCCAGAAAAGATTAATGCGAACGACCTACAAAAGTATAGTTCAACATGGGCTGAAGCACAATTTGGAAAAAAACAAGCGCAAGAAATTGCCTATTTAATGAATCAATATGCCAAGTATAACAGCAGAAGAAAGCCAGAGCTACTTGATGCTGATACGTATAGTCTGAATAATAATGAGTGGAAAAAGGTTGTAACGGAATATAATGACTTGCTAAAAAAAGCTGAAACCATCAACAAACAATTGCCTTCTGAATATCATGATGCTTATTTTCAACTAGTATTGCACCCTATAAAAGCTTGTGCCAATCTCAATGAAATGTATTATAATGTGGCATTGAACAAAAGAGCAGCTAGCAACAAATGGAACATAGCGAATACTTATGCTGATAAAGTAAAGCAACTGTATGCAAATGATTCATTAATTACGCTAGCATACCATCAATTGAATAATGGTAAGTGGAACCACATGATGAGTCAGACGCACATTGGATATACATACTGGCAACAACCAGTTAAACAGAAAATACCAACAGTGAAGTATGTATTAGCGGATTCAGTGGCAGAACAAAAGGACTTGGGGGTTAAAACCGTAAAAAAAGCCCAGATTCCTACAGGACTGAAAGGCAATGTTTTTTACCAAGATGAGCAAAGAGGGGTGTCTATTGATGCTAATCATTATTCAAAAACAATCAATACAAATGGCATAAAATGGACGATTCTTCCTGACCACGGCAGAACAGGGTCGGCTATTACTGCTTTCCCAGTGGTTGGGAAAGAACAAAAGCCAGAAGGCAATGCCCCTCGTTTGGAATACGAAATCTATACTTATAGCAAGGGAGATTTTGCGATAGATGCCTATTTTTCTCCTAGTCTAAATTTTAATGGAGATGAGAATGGGTTACAATACGCAGTTTCTGTAGATGACGAGGTTCCTCAAATCATTAGTTTAAACAAAGAAGATAAAACAAGTGATAAGGGAATATGGAATAAATGGGTATCAGAAAATATTATTATTAAAACCAGTAAGCATAATATCGCTAGTGCAGGAAAGCATACCTTGAAATTCTGGTTGGTAACGCCAGGGGTAGTATTACAAAAGTTAGTGGCTGATTTTGGAGGTATAGCACAAAGTTACCTTGGCCCTGAAGAAACATTAAATAATAACACTAAAAAATAACCTACAGATTCTCTGATTTAAAAGTTTGAGAACCTTTTATGCTAGACACTAGCATCGAAATTTTATTATGAAAAAAACAATTCTCTTTTGTTTAATGGCTGTGATGAGCTTGGTAGCTCAGGCACAACTCCGATTGCCGAAATTAATTAGCAACGGAATGATACTTCAAAGAAATACCAACCTGAAAATATGGGGATGGGCATCTCCTAACGAGAAAATTACCGTAAAGTTTAAAAACAAAAATTACAAAGCTACCACTGATACTAAGGGAAATTGGCAAATTGTTTTACCTGCCATGGAGGCTGGAGGGCCATTTACGATGGATATTGTAGGACAGACACAAATCCAAATACAAGATATTCTTATTGGAGATGTGTGGTTTTGTAGCGGACAAAGTAATATGGTTCATCAGTTGAATATCCATGATGTAACCTATGCAAAAGAGATTGCTGAAGCCAACTATCCACAAATCAGACAGTTTTGGATACCTACTCTTACTAATCTTCAAGGCGCTCAACATGACCTTCCAGATGGTCAATGGAAATCCGCAGTTGGTGAAGATGTAAGACCCTTTTCAGGAGTTGCCTATTTTTTTGCTAAGAAAATACATGAAAAATATAAAGTGCCCGTGGGAATTATCAATGCTAGTGTAGGTGGTACACCTATAGAAGCATGGATGAGTGAAGAAGGCTTTAAAGATTTTGGGGCTATCAAAGGGATTATTGAGAAAAATAAGGATACTTCCTATGTCAACAGTTTGAACCGAAGACCAACTGTAAGCATCAATAAACCAATACAAGTAGTGGACGAAGGGCTATCAGGCTCTTCAAAATGGTATGAACCTACTTATACACCTAAGCATTGGCGAAATATCAACATTCCTGGATATTGGGAAGACCAAGGATTAAAAGACCTTAATGGCGTAGTATGGTATAGAAGAGAAATAGATATTCCTGCTACTATGACAGGCAAGCAAGCGCAAGTATTTTTAGGCAGAATCGTAGATGCCGACGAGCTGTATATTAATGGTAAGAGGATAGGCAGTACTTCCTATCTCTATCCACAACGTAGGTATAAAGTCTCTAAAGATGTATTAAAATCAGGCAAAAATCTTTTTGTAATCCGTGTAACCAATACGGCTGGCAAAGGAGGATTTGTACCAGACAAACCATATTGTATTTTTTCAGGGTCAGATACCGTTGATATCAAAGGTAATTGGCAATACAAGGTGGGATTAGTCTATAAACCTGCTACTGGCGGTAATTGGGGCGGTGGAATCAATGCTCAAAATCAACCAACGGCTTTGTTTAATGCCATGGTTGCGCCAACTATCAATTATGCTATCAAAGGTTTTTGTTGGTATCAAGGAGAAAGCAATGCGGGTCAGCCACAAGCATACCAAAAGTTATTGCCTGCCTTAATTCACGACTGGCGTACTAAATGGATGCAGGATTCCCTACCATTTTTGTATGTGCAACTGCCTAATTTTATGGAATATAGCTATTTGCCTACAGAAAGTAGTTGGGCTTTATTGAGGGAGTCTCAGCTAAAAGCATTATCAATTCCTAATACTGCGATGACCGTTGCCATTGACCTTGGCGAATGGAATGATATTCATCCAGATAATAAAAAAGATGTAGGCGAACGCTTATCTCTAACAGCCATGAAATTGGGCTATCATGAAAATTTAGTTAGCTCAGGGCCTTTGTTTGAGTCTGCTGTAATAGAAGGCAATAAAATTGTTATCAGCTTTACGAATATAGGAACGGGCTTAACAACCAATGATGGCGAACAACTGGGAGATTTTGCCATTGCAGGGGAAGATAAAAAATTTGTTTGGGCAAAAGCAACAATTGAAGGAGATAAAGTAATTGTGTGGAGTGACGAAGTAACAAAGCCATTATATGTACGATACGCATGGGCTGATAATCCTGTGAATCCTAATTTATATAACAAAGAAGGTCTGCCAGCCTCTCCATTCAGAACCGATAAATAATCATTACGTTTAACATTCCTATACTATGAAAAAATACTTAATATTTATTGGAGCTATGAGCCTAAGCTATTTAGGCTTATCGCAACAGACTATCATTGATAGTAACAAATACCCGCCCCTTACCACATTTACTGCACAGCAAGACCAAGCTAATATGATGCAGCAATTGGGTATTAAAAAACTAAGACCAGGGCCAAGTGCTAGCGAGGCTGACCCAAATCATGCTAATTACGATGAGCAGTTGGCCAACCCTTGCCCTTTGTTACCAGATATTCTTACTGCCAAAAATGGCAAAAAAATAACTACTCCCACAGAATGGTGGAATCAACGTCGCCCAGAAATAGCTGAAGACTTTGAAAAAGAAATGTATGGGCGAATCCCTAAGAATGTGCCAAAAGTAACTTGGACAGTAAAAGTTACTGATAACGAATTTGTAGGACGTGTTCCCGTAGTAGCTAAACACCTGATTGGTCATGTAGATAATACCGACTATCCTTTGATTGATGTAAATATCAATATGGTAGTGGTGTTACCGACTAATGTAAAAGGACCAGTGCCAGTACTTATCATGTTTGGTTTTCCTACTTTACCAGCACCCGCTCAGCCTATCCCGAGCGATATGGAGAAAATAAATCTGGCTTTTAAGGAAATGATGATAAAGGCCAACCCAGATTTAAAGCAGATTTTTGATAAATATCCTGCTTATTCGCCTATTACTAGATTGCCCGCAGCTAGCTTCTTTGCACCGCCAGTCACGGGTGATTCTCCACCTACCGAGCAATTATTAGCGGCTGGTTGGGGATATTGTACATTAGAAACGGGTAGTATACAAGCTGATAATGGCGCAGGACTAACCCGCGGAATTATTGGTTTAGTAAATAAAGGACAACCAAGAAAGCCAGAGGATTGGGGAGCGTTAAGAGCATGGGGTTGGGGTGCATCCAGAGCTCTAGACTACCTCGAAACAGAACCTTTGGTCAATGCCAAACAAGTAGGAATCGAAGGTGTTTCAAGATATGGGAAAGCAGCTTTAGTAGCAATGGCTTTTGACCAACGTTTCGGCTTAGGATTAATTGGCTCATCGGGTAAAGGAGGTGTAACACTACAAAGACGAGTTTTTGGTGAAGCAGTTGAAAGTCTGGCTAATTCAGGAGGATATCATTGGTTGGCTGGTAATTACTTGAAATATGCTACGGCTGAATCTTCTTTTGGGAGTAAAACAGGTTGTGATATTCCTGTAGATTCGCACGAGCTTCTGGCACTTTGTGCACCACGTCCTACTTTTGTGAGTTATGGTATCCCAGAAAAAGGAGATGCTAAATGGCTCGACCAAGTTGGGAGTTATAAAGCTACCATAGCGGCGGGAACAGTATTTAAGTTGTTAGGGGCAAGGGATTTAGGGGTAAGTAATGATTACAATACTGAAAATATGCCTCCAGTACTTTCTGGCTTACTCGACGGTGAATTAGCTTGGCGCCAACACAATGGCGGTCATACGGATGCTCCTAACTTTCAGTTTTTTATTCCTTGGGCAAGTAAACTGTTAAAATACGAACGAGTTACTAAATAATATATCCCAATCGTAACCACTATTTTTTATGAATAGTGGTTATATTATTCTTTGGCGTTTAAGAATTATCAAGCTGATTTCAGACGGCTTGGTGAGAATCTTTATTGTCGTATATTAAATAAACCTACTATAACTATGCAAAATTTGTTCAAATCTTTTTTCTATTTATTCACGTTAATAGTTAGCTGTTCCTCTTGTGAAAAAGCTGTTGATGCCAATCCTGTAGTGGTTAAGCCCACACCCTTTAAAATTAATATAAATCCTCAGACAACCTATCAGACAATCACAGGGTTTGGTGCAGCAAACAGAATGTGGGGGACGCAATCGTTGAAACCTACGGAAGCCACAAAAGCATTTGGGATGGATGAAAACCAATTGGGGCTTAGCATTTTCAGGGTAAGATTATCTTCTAATAAAAATGAATGGCCTATTATTGTGGAAGCTGTAAAAGAGGCAAAAAAATATGGAGCAAAAGTATTGGCTTGTCCTTGGTCGCCTCCCGCTGCACTCAAGAGTAATAAAAGCGATATAGGAGGGCGGCTATTACCTGAAAACTACAAAGCATTTAAAGATTATATCAATGAATTTGTCGTTTTTATGACTCAAAACGGCGCTCCTGTAGATGTGGTTTCTATTCAAAATGAACCTGATTGGAAAGCTACTTATGAATCATGTGATTGGACTGCCGACGACATGATTAATTTCTTGAAGGCACCAGGTGAGATTGTTGGAGCTAAAGTTGCCGCACCAGAATCTTTGAATTTCAACCAGAACATGACCAATGCTTTGTTATCAAATGAAGAGGCTTCTCAAAAATTTGACATCGTGGCGGGTCACCTTTATGGTGGTGGTTTAGCGAAGTTTCCTTTGGCAGAGCAAAAGAAAAAAGAAATCTGGATGACAGAATTTTTACTGAATCTGGATACAGGAAATACTGGCGCTGCTAAATGGAATACCTATTCAGAAGCTGCCAAATGGGCTGAAAGCATGAAAATGCTTACTTCTGTGCATGACGCAATGACGAATAATTGGAATGCCTATATTTGGTGGTATTTACAACGCTATTATTCATTTATTGGAGATGGAGAAGAAGGTACTACCAATGGAGAGGTACTTAAGCGTGGATATGGCTTTTCGCATTTCTCAAAATTTGTTCGCCCAGGGTTTGTTCGCATTGGTACTGATTTCAGTACGAATACTTATTTAAAAATAACAGCCTATAAAAAAGGGACACAGACGGTTGTGGTAATACTAAACCCTGAAAGTTTTTCAGTTAAAAACGTTCAGCTAAATGGATTATCTGCTACTACTGCGATTGCTTATACTACTAATGAAAAAGAAAATTTAACAAAGCGAAATTTGACCGTTACAAGCAGTATTGTTGAATTAGACGTAGCTCCAAGTAGTATAACTACAATAGTAATCAATAATTAGGATAGCGTTATTTAAAATGTAAAAGGCTAATCAAAATAACAAAACAGCTAGGTTACGTATATTGTTAATGGTTAGTAATATTGTCTATTTTTATAGTATTTAATATAGGATAAATATAAAAATCAATCACAAAAAACTAATAGTAGGGTCTCGGCATTTCTATTTTATATCATTTGAAATTTTCAGATTTTTCAAATGATATGAACTAGAAATAATTTTATAGGGTGACGAATTTTTATCAGCATACAGTCGAAAAATATTATCACTAACACACAATATTCAATCTCAAAAATATGCATTTTAGTAATTAAAAAACTAATTGAATAATTAGATAATACAGACAATTACCCAAGCCATAAAGCTCATTACTTTATGGCTTATTTATTATTAATTCTTCATTTATCATTTTTAAAAACTTATTTTATTACAAAAAAGACTTGATTTTATCATTTTATATTTTCCTTTGAACATTTGGAATACAGATATATTAATTTGTGCTACATGTTTTTTTACTTATTATTTTACTTTGCGATGTCTAAAATTTGGAGACAATCTATTGACTTCGGTTATCAACTTAAATATCCAAAACAATTAAATATCCAATCTTAAATGATAAGCGTAGTGAATAAATACAGTCTTAAAACAGTTCTATGGTTATTTGTTTTTTCAACGCTTGTGTGTTGTAAAAAAACAGAAGTAGCCCCTACGATAATAAGCCCTCCTTATACGATGAAATCAAATCCTATTTGGAGAACTGGAGATAGGATTTTCTTGGAAGGCATTACTGGAACTTTTGACGACGTCTCGGTAAAAGACCCAACCATTGTAAATGTTGACGGAAAATGGCATGTATTCTATACAGGAAGAGACGCTACTAAATGGCGCATGGGTTATATTGCTGGCAAAGAACTAACAGACTTGAAAAAAGCCGATAGAAATTATATGACTTCCTTAAATGGAGGATCTTATTTTTGTGCGCCACAGGTTTTTCAACTTAAATCAAAAAAAACTTGGTATTTAATCTACCAAAGTGGTTTAGGAGCAACTTTTTCAACCAATACAGATATCAATAACCCTCAAGGTTGGTCAGGGGGCAAAGCCATGGGTTTTACCGATGGAATTGATTTCTGGTGTATCTCAGATGGCACGAAAATACATTGTTTTTATTCAGCTCAGGATGGCTCTTTTACCATTAAAAAACGAAGTACGCTGATTACAGATTTCCCTTATAAATGGTCTAACCCTGTGGTAGTTGCTACAGATACTTTTGAAGCACCCCATGTATATAAAAATAAGGCAGATGGAAAATACTATATGATGGTAGAAGATATAAGACGCTATTTTGAAATATGGCAAGCATCAAGTCTTGATGGCACTTGGACAAAACTCAATGAAAAGTGGGCTGATTACGCTAATTTAATTGAAACGAATGAGCATTGGACAGACCAAGTATCACATGGTGAGATTTTACGTTCAGGTGTAGATGAAATGTGTGAAATAGAAGATATCAATCATTGTCAAGTAATATTTCAGGGCGTAGTAAATGGCAATTATGCTGACTATGGAATAATTCCCTATGATTTAGGCATCATGAAAAACTATTAACCTTCATTATAGAGGGATGTATTAGTTTATGATGATAATTAAATAGTGTACAAATGATTTTTGTAGTAAATATTAAACAAGTAGGTCGCAAAAATGACCAAAACTAATTTTAAGCAATGAAAAACAAGTCTATTTTTTTGATGATTGTTTCAATGACAATGATCACATTATCGGTAGTAGCGCAAGATTCAAAAAAGCAACCAATTTCACAACCCTTAATAAAGGACATCTATACAGCAGACCCTTCTGCACATGTTTTCAATGGAAAAATCTATGTTTATCCTTCGCATGACATTGAATCTGGTGTACCTCAAGACGATGAAGGAGGACATTTTGATATGAAAGACTTTCACATTTTATCGATGGATAAAATTGGAGGGAAAGTGACAGATAATGGTGTAGGGCTTTCTATTAAAGATATTCCTTGGGCGGGTCGCCAGCTTTGGGCCCCTGATGCAGCCTTCAAAAACGGCACATATTATTTGTACTTTCCCGTGAAAGATAAAAAAGACGTATTCCGAATGGGCGTAGCAACTAGTAAAAGTCCAGTAGGGCCATTTAAAGCAGAAAAAGAACCCATCAAAGGTAGTTATAGCATAGACCCTTGCGTTTTTAAAGATACTGACGGTAGCTTTTATATGTATTTTGGGGGCATTTGGGGCGGTCAGTTACAACGTTATGACAAAAATACGTACTTAGGAGTAACAGATAATCCAAAGAAAGGCGAAGTTGCTCGTTTGCCAAGAATGGCAAAGTTGACGGCTGATATGAAGCAATTTGCTGGTGAAGTAACAGAAATAAAAATTTTGGATGAAAATGGGAAACTGTTTTTAGAAGATAATAATGACAAACGCTTCTTTGAAGCTTCATGGATGCACAAATACAAAGGCAAATATTACTTCTCGTACTCAACAGGTGATACTCATAATCTTTGTTATGCCGTTGGCGATACTCCTTATGGTCCTTTTACCTACAAAGGCGTAATATTAAATCCTGTTGACGGTTGGACAAGCCACCACTCAATTGTTGAGTTCAAAGGAAAATGGTACTTGTTTTATCATGATATTCAGCTTTCTGGAAAAACACATTTACGCAATGTAAAAGTGACTGAATTGCACTATAATCCAGATGGAACTATACAAACGATTACTGCTTATAAATAGCAAAAAAACGTATTATTTGTTTGATTACTAGATAGTTCAATAAATTATATAAATAGACATTATCCAATGATAAATAGCAAAACATTATTAGCACTTTTACTGTGTGGCATGGTAGAAGTATCGGCAAAACCTCCGATAAAACATACGAAATCTGTTAAAGAAATACCTTCCCTGAAAAAGGTGTTTAAAAAAGATTTTGTGATTGGCACCGCCTTAAGTATTTATCAAATAGACGATAAAGACCCACAGGCGACAAGCTTAATTGCTCAGCAATTTAATACAGCAACGCCCGAAAACATTATGAAGGCTCAGATTATACATCCAAAATGGGATGTATACAACTTTGAGCCTGCCGATAAGTTAATTGCCTACTGCAAGAACTTAAATCTTGAAGTCAATGCTCATGCGTTAATTTGGCATAGCCAACTACCAAATTTTGTTCGTCAGATAAAAGATGCTGATTCTGTGAAGACTTTCTTTGAGAATCATATTACAACAGTTGCTAAAAGATATGACGGGAAAGTAAAAACATGGGATGTTGTCAATGAAGCACTCAATGAAGATGGAACAATGCGCAGATCTATTTTTTTGAATAAGCTTGGAGAAAACTTTGTTACAGAAGCTTTTAGACTAGCACAGCTTGCCTCACCAAAGTCAGAACTTTATTACAACGATTATAATAACGAGCAACCTGCCAAAAGAGCGGGATGTATTGCATTGATTAAAAAAATCCAAGCAGCAGGTGTGAAAATTGATGGAGTAGGCATACAAGGACACTGGCATTTGGGTAAAATACCGCTGAAACAGATTGAAGAAAGTATTTTGCAATATGCTGCATTGGGTGTTAAAGTAGCTTTTACAGAACTGGATATTGAGGTACTGAAACGTGATTTTCAAGGAGCGGATGTGAATCAACGCATGCAAAATTCTCCATCATTAAATCCTTATGCAAATGGATTGCCCGATAGCCTTCAAAATCAATTAGCGATGGATTATGAAGCTCTTTTCAACCTGTTTTTGAAACATAAAGACAAGATTTCAAGAGTAACTTTTTGGGGAGTGCATGATGGACAAAGTTGGTTGAATGGATGGCCCGTGCGTGGTAGAACAAACTATCCATTATTGTTCGACCGTAACTATCAACCTAAGCCTGCTTTTTACTCAGTGATAAGTACAAAGGGTAAATAAGATAGATAAACAAGTTGCCGATAAGATTTACCAGTGTTGTCATAAACTAGGAAATGAGAAAAATAATTTTATTTTTCTTAGCTATTCTTTGTATAGTATTTGTAAGTAAAAGCTTTGCCCAAAAAATGAAAGGAGATACCTATTAGTGATGGTTAACCATGCTACTCAGTCATTGAGAGGTTATGTAGATATTGACTGGTTTAGAGTTGACCCTACCATTGGCTATCTTCCTGATACAGGTACATTAACGATTAAATAACTTCTGAACCGATTTTAACTAATATCCTCTTGATTATTCACTAAAGAAAACTTTATATGAAATATAAAATAAATCAATACATTATATTAATAGGCTTATTATGCTTTACTAGCTCAGTATCTGTAATTGCACAAGATTTTTTCAATGAAGTAAAAACATACGTAAATCCTGTTTTGCCAGGCGACCATCCAGACCCAACGATGTTAAAAGTAGGGGATGATTTTTATCACTGTGGCTCAAGCTTTCATTTCACTCCTTATTTACCAATTTATCACTCAAAAGATATGGTACATTGGAAAGTTATCAGCCGTGTTGTACCGCCAACTATAGGTAGCTTTGTATCAGATAATCCATCGGCAGGAATTTGGCAGGGTGCTATCACGTATTTTTATGGCTCATATTGGATATATTTCTCTTCTAACGGACAATGGTTTAGCAAGGCAGATTCTCCAGCAGGACCTTGGTCTACGCCAGTACAGGTAAAATCAAATCCGAAAACAGGTCCATTGGGATATGACAATGCCATTTTTGTAGATGATGATGGCAAACCTTATATGGTTATCAAGAACGGACAAAAAACAAACCGTTTGCAAGAGTTAGGCAAGGATGGTCAACTGACATCATCAGTGATTGATATGGACTGGGTAAATGCAAAATTACAATATAGTTGGGCAGAAGGACCTGTTATGTGCAAGCGAAATGGTTATTATTATTACTTCCCTGCAGGGGATGTATCAGGTGGACAATATGTAATGAGAGGTACTGCTTTGACAGGCGATTCAACAAAATGGGAGCGATTAGGAGAGTTTTTCAAACCTATTACTGACCCCAAAGTAGGTTTCCGTCGTCCTAACCATATTTCAGCCCCTATTCAATTGGCGGATGGAAGCTGGTGGACCATTGGACAAAGTTATGAAAAGTATGATGGTGATGATTGGTCAGGTACGGGTCGTCAAACATCACTTTATCCTGTTATTTGGGAAGGCGACCGTCCTTGGGGAATGGCTCCCACTACTTCTCCTATCGAAAGCCCCAATCTTCCTAAAGGTGATATTCATTGGAGAAGTGTTGCGACTGATTATTTTGATAAAGAAACCCTTGCGTTAGACTGGCATTTTTTGAGCAAAAAATATGCAGATAAATATTCACTTTCAAGCAGAAAAGGCTGGCTACATCTTGTTTCAGATAGTACCAGAACTAGTGTTGTTCAAAAGGAAACAGACCACTATTATTCAGCCGTTACAAAAGTAGATTTTAACGCGACCGATTCTCTAACCAAAGCAGGACTTTATCTGAGTAGTGGTAATCAAAAAGTGACTGTACGCTTGTATAGTGGTTTTGAAAAGGGCAAAAAAATCTTTTTTAGTTTTGAAAAACACACTCAGTCTGTTCCAAATACCTTTGGGAATATCGTATGGCTAAAAGTTGTAAGAAATCTACACAACTTGGTAGCGTATTGTAGTGGAGATGGCAAAAACTGGAAACAGGTAGGGGAGAGTCTCAATTTGAAAAACCTTGATAGAACCCAACCAAATTATAATTCATGGGTAGGGACAAGCGTAGGGCTATTTACTGAAAAAAAACCTGCTGATTTTGATTTCTTCGTGTGTAAAGATGGCTTTACTGAACTGCCTGCGGTAGGTTATAGTAATTACTATGGCGTTGAAAAATTAAAGGTTGGTACAGAAGACGTCGTTACGAATAATTCAGATTTAGGTGGATGGTTTATGCTGTCTGGGGTAGAATTGGGCGACAAAAAAACCAAAGAAGTACAAGTACAAATTTCTGCAAGTGTGACAGGTAAAATAGAAATTTGGTTGGATGATTTAAAAACGGGGAAATTGATAGCAACTATTCCTTTTTCTCCAACGGGTGCCAACAGCTGGAAAAACATTAGCCAGAAAATAAAAGGCGTTTCAGGACAGCACGATGTGTTTGTGAAATTCCCAACTGGCAATAGTAAAGCATTAAATGTAAAAAACCTTCTATTCAAATAATAATTACGAAAAATAACAGTTAGTTTTTAAAGCAGTAAACGGATATAGTTTACTGCTTTTTTGATTTTAATCTACTCTAATCGTAGAAATAGCATAGATTGGATATACCTCGATTGGCGGGTATGTAGCAAAATTTTCCAAAGAAAGACGAATACCTAAATCTCGTTTTTTTTCTTTTAGAAACATAAACATACTTTGCATCGCTCCTTTGTTAGAGGCTTTTATCTCCAACGGTATTATCTGCTCTCCTTGTTGAATCACATAATCTATTTCTGCATTGCTATTAGCACTTTCTCGGTGCCAGTAATAAAGGTTTTCATGTCGGAAAGGATTGCCATATTTTAAATATTCCAAACCCACAAACATTTCAGCAATGGCTCCCTTATTAATCGCATCAAAATCGTTTTGTGCTAGTAATTTCCCTGCATCTAGTCCTAAAACCCTTTGATAAAGCCCTGTATCTAAAAAAATAAGCTTTCGTTTTTTTTCATCTATTTCTGCCCCTAATGGAATACCATTTGCAGAACTATGTGTGACAGGTATCACCAAACCTGCCATCATTAATAATTGAACAGCTTCTTTAATTTGCACCAAACTTGTTTGAGTAGCCGCTTTTGTATAGATAAATTTGCCTCCTGTTTGTTGAATGACAGCATCAAAGACTTCTGAGATTCTCGTGGGCGGTACTCTTTTCTTGTATTTTGCAAAATCAGCTTTAATGGAAATAATTAAATCATCTAAAACGGCCTGTACTTCTAATAAACTACTCCCATTAGCATATAATGCAACGGCTTCTGGCATCCCTCCCACAATAAGAAATTTTTTGAAATATTCTGTTAACTTTTGATGAAAAGGTAAGGATAATGGCTTCGTTGGGCTTGCTTGCTTTTTCAAATCAATGAGTTTTTGCTCTCCTAAGCTCCCTAAAAATTCATCAAAAGAAAGGGGATACAGAAAAATAGAACGCACCCGACCCACTCCAAAGGAAGGCAATTCTTCTAAGGCAAATTCTAACAAAGAACCCGCAGAGATTAAATGGAGTTCAGGCATCTTTTCATAAAAAAACCGAAGGGATGATAGCGCAGGAACACACCCTTGAATTTCATCAAAGAACAGTAATGTTTTATCAGGAATGATTGGCGTATTGAAGTATAAAGATAAATTTTCACAAATGGTTTTAGGGTCAAGGTTTCCACTAAAAAAAGTTTGTATATCTATCTGAGCTTCAAAATTTATTTCAATGTAATATTCAAAATGTTTTGATAATTCCTGAACGGCTGTAGACTTACCCACTTGCCTTGCTCCGCGAAGCATCAGGGGTTTTCTATTTTTTTGATTCTTCCAATCAAGCAAAACATTGTCTATTTCTCTCTTTATATGCATTTTATAAATTTTAGTATCCGTAAATTTGCCATAAAAATGAAAAATAGTAGGCATAAAAACAACTTAAAAGTAATTTATAGGCATCTAAAATATTTTATAATGGGTTTGGTATTTTATGAAATTGACAAACAATAGTTGTATTTCAAATAGAAATAACGGTTGCTTAGCGTAGGAAATAAGTAGAAATGATTTAATCAAATTGATAGAATTTCAGTAAAAATATTGGATTAGTTTCTTTTTAAATTAAATTCGTAATATTTTCCAGTTAATTTAATGAGCAAAGATAAATTGAAGCCTCTTGAGCATGCTACTTTGTGGGATAGTTTTCGTGGTGGGAGCGATGAAGCATTCTCTCGTCTTTACGAACTGTTTGCTGCTGACTTGTATCGATATGGTTACAATTTGGTAAGGAATAAACAAGTCGTTGAAGATTGCCTACACGAACTTTTCCTGCATTTGCATAGCCACAGAAGTCGGCTAGGACCAACTGATAATATTCAGTTCTATTTGTATAGGGCTTTGAGAAGGCGTCTGACAGATACCATCTCTAAACTTAATAAATTAGATTCTGAGGAATATGTATTTGATAGAGCTGAGTTTTTGATTCAGCCTTATGAAAGTCAATTGATTGAGGAACAAGTAGTTGAAAGACAGCGGGAAATTGTAATTGCAGAATTAAATAAACTTCCAAAACGGCAGAAGGAAATTTTGTATTTAGTCTATATGAAAGGACTGACCTATCAGCAAGCTTCAGAAGTGATGGATATAACTATGAAAAGTGTTTATAATAGTGTTAATGTGGCTTTGGCTACATTAAGAAAATATCTACAAGAAAGTTTTAAGAGAGAAGGGTTATTATTATTCCTGTTTATTATCTCAAGTATTTTTATAGTATTTGCTTGATTTTGAGCATAAAAACGGGAAAAATATACACATACACTGTTTAACAATAAACAACAATAATTGAAATGAACTATTCTGTTTTCGATGTACAAGAATTTTGTGAAGATGCTGATTTTATTCGCTGGGTAATTTCACCTACAGACGAATTGAATCAGTTTTGGAATACTTTCTTAATCGCCAATCCAAGTAAATCCAAAGACATACAGATTGCTAGAGAATACATAAAAACACTTCATTTTCAAGAAGTTGAAGTAGAACAAGAAGACCTTACAAGGTTGAGAAACCGTATTTGGGGTGATATTGAAAAGCCTGTCGTTAAAATAAATTGGTGGAAGAACCCTCGCTATTGGTCAGCCGCCGCTGCAATTTTTGTAATAACATCTGTTGGAATATATTGGAGAAATAATCAACCAACCATGTATGAAACAGCCTTTGGACAAATCAAGAAAATATCTTTGGAGGATGGCTCAGTAGTTACCCTCAATGCGCATTCGTCGCTGAGAGTTGCTGAAAATCTTGATGAACTGCAAGTCAGGGAAGTGTGGTTGGATGGAGAGGCATATTTTGATATTGCCAAACTGAAAGGAGCAAAGTTTATTGTACATACTACGGAAGCTGAAATAGAAGTATTAGGAACAGAGTTTAATGTAAATACGCGTCGTAAAAAGACAAAAGTTATTTTGCATGAAGGAAAAGTAAAATTGTCTGTCGATAGTATTCGAGCAGTAGTAATGAAGCCGGGCGATATGGCAACGGTAGTAGATAGAAGAAAGGCAATAGAACTAAAAATTGTTCAACCAGAGCAGTATGAATATTGGAAACAATCGATCATTGTGTTAAATGATAAATCAGTTTCTGAAGTATTGGAGATATTGGAAGATAATTATGGCATAAGTATTCAATTTGAAAACCCCATTATTTTAAATAAAAAATTGAGCGGGAAATTGAGTATAAAGTCATCAGAAGAATTTATTCAAAACTTTGCAACCATCCTTGATGCTGAATATGAAAAGACAGAAAAAGGGTATTTTTTTAGATAACATTTAGAAAAGATAAAAAAATCAAAAAAAAATTATAGAAAAACGGGAAAAAGCTTGAATAGGTTGTTTAACAGTTAGATGAGTCGTTGATATCTTAATTCTTGTTTTGACTATGAAAAAACTTTTTCTCTTTTATTTTACCATAACGCTGTTTGCATTTTGTGGAGCCCAACAGTCTTATTCTCAGCTGATATATGCTTCCAGTAATAATGAAAGCTTACAGCCAAAAACTTCGCAAGAAAATGCGAACAGTGTCATTTCCCTACTTCATAAATTGGAGTTGATTCACAAAGTTAGCTTTGTATATCAACAAGAATTGGTAGCAGGCAAGCTAGTACTTATCCCGATTAATGAAAACGATAGGGTAGAAAGTATCTTAAAACGTATACTTCCACCGTTAAATCTTAAATTCAAAAAATTAAAAGGAGGGGGCTACACTATCTTGCCTATCAAGCCCTTGAAAACTAATTCTTCTCAGAATGATTATCAAAAATCAGCTACTGAATTAAAAGCTGCTGTTAGTTTCTTAGAAGAAAAAGACCTACATCCGATTACTACAAGCTTATCAAATGTTATTTCAATGGACTTTACGATAAAAGGTAAAGTAACGGATGCTGAAACAGGCGAAGCATTACCGGGAGTAAATATTCTGGTAAAAGGAAGGCAGTCAGGCGTAATTACAGACCCTAATGGTAATTTTTCGATTGTTGTGCCAGACAAAAATTCAGTATTGTTGTTTAGTTATGTGGGCTATTTAAGTCAGGAGATTCCCGTAGCAAATAGGATGCAAATCAATATTTTGTTAAAGCAAGATAACAAAGCCTTGGATGAAGTAGTAGTAGTAGGTTTTGGTACGCAGAAAAAAATAAACGCAACAGGTGCCATTTCGACAATAGGGACAAAAGAACTAGTACAATCACCAGTAGCGAACATCAGTAATTCATTAGTTGGGCGAATGCCTGGGCTTTTTGCAACGCAGTCAGGCGGTGAGCCTGGTAACGATGGGTCAAAAATCAGGATTAGAGGTGTAGGAACTTTTTCGGGGAACACAGACCCTCTAGCATTGGTAGATGGCATTCAGGTAGACAACTATAATAACATAGACCCAAATGAAATTGAATCTGTTACTATTTTAAAAGATGCCTCTTCAACAGCGGTTTATGGTATCAGAGGGGCTAACGGTGTATTGATTATTACTACGAAAAGAGGAAAGGCAGGACCGCCCAAAATTAGCTATACTTTTAACCAAGGTTTCAATACGTTTACAGGTATGCGTGAGCAGATGAATAGTGCAGATTATGCTACACATTTCAATGATGCGCTCCAAGCGGATGCCTATGTGACGGGTTCTGTTTATGTACCAAAATATAGTGATCAGGACATTGAATTATATAAAAATGGACAAGACCCTATTTTTCACCCTAACGTGAATTGGGCTGATGTAATGTTTAAAAAGGTTTCTAAACAATCACAGCACAATGTAAGTATTAGTGGTGGGCAAAATAAGGTAAGATACTTTGTGTCAGCAGGATATTTCAGTCAGGAAGGGCAGTTTAAAGACACCAAAGATATTACCAATGCATTCTCGCCACAATCAGTCTTCAATCGATATAATATACGTTCAAACTTTAATTTTGAATTAACTAGTCGCTTGAAAATGGCCTTAGATTTGTCTTCTCAGACAGAGATAAGAAGTGGTAATAATGGCTCTAATACTGAAAGAGTAATAGGGGATGTGTTCAGGGCGAGTCCGTTATCTACCCCAGGAATCGTAGATGGCAAAGTAGTAAATATCTTTACAGGCTCTCAAAACAACCCTTATATCTCATTATTATATCCAAATTTAGCAGGAGGTCTCAAGCGTTCTTATCGTAATTATTTGAATGGTTCGTTACGCCTTGATTTCGATTTAGGTTTTCTAACAGAAGGGTTGTCTACGCACGCAAATATTGCGCTTCAAACGTATAATGACCAGCAAATTGTAAATACTAAAACATTGATTACGTATTTAGCGGTAAGACTTCCAGACGGTACGATTAATTACGTTCCATCTACCACAGAGGCGCAATTTGGATTCAGTCAAACGGGGACTTACAACAGAAGAATTACAGGAGAGTTTGGAATTGACTATAAAAGAAGCTTTGCCAATAAGCATAATGTAACAGGATTATTACTGTATAACCAACAAAAGACTTATGACCCATCGTTAGCTTTCTTAGTGCCAAAAGGGTATCAGAGTTTTGTAGGGCGTGCTACTTATGATTATGATGGACGTTATTTAGCAGAAGTGAATGTTGGCTATAATGGAACAGAGAATTTTGCACCAGGCAAAAGATTCGGATTTTTCCCTGCATGTTCTTTGGGTTGGGTAGCATCAAATGAAGCATTTTTTCCAAAAAATGGATTTGTTTCTTTACTAAAAGTAAGAGGTTCGTACGGCGTAGTTGGTAATGATAACATTGGGGGAACGCGTTTCCTTTACCGACCAACTAGTTATTCGTCGGTCGGTAGTATATATTATTTCGGTAATGTGGGTAGTACTTTTGCTGGTTTCACTGGTATTCGTGAAGGAGCTACTGGTAACCCAGATGTTACTTGGGAAAGGGCTATCAAACAGAATATTGGGTTAGAGATGTCGATGTTGAGAGATAAAATAAAATTTACAGCAGATGTTTTTAATGAGAAACGTAGTGACATTCTGGCTACTCCACAAACCATTTCTGCTATCGTAGGATTATCTCAACCAGCTACCAACCTTGGTAAAATGGAGAACAAAGGCTTTGAAGCAGATATTACTTATACAAACAAAGTAGGAGAAGTAGGGTATCGAATTTCAGCTAACTACAGCTTTGCCCGTAACAAAGTGATTTTCAGAGATGAAGTGCCGAATAAATATGCTTATCAAAATAGAACTGGGCAACGATTAGGACAAAATTTCGGATTGATTGCCGATGGATTATATAATACTTGGGAAGAAGTAAACGACCCTAAGCGACCTGTATATTCTTATTCAAAAAACAAAATACAGCCAGGGGATATTAGGTACATAGACATTAACGGAGACGGTATCATTGACGATTTTGATGCAGTGCCAATGGGTTATTCTAACTTACCAGAAAAAACATTTGGAGCTTCATTAGGTCTTAATTACAAAGGTTTTGATATTTCAATATTGTTTCAAGGCGTAGGAAATGTATCACATTACTATACTCGTTTTCAAAGAGGAACAGGATATGGGCAAGCTCCTCCAGAAGGCTCTGCAAGTTACATGAACGAAAGCTGGACGCAACAGAGATATGACGCTGGTTTACCCATTAATTTCCCTCGTTTCTCAGTAAGTAGTAATCCAAATGAGGTAGGGTCATCATTTTGGTTAGCTGATGCAAGTTATGTTCGTCTTAAAAATGCAGAAATAGGCTATAGATTTAGTGAAGGCATTCTCAAAAAATTAGGCATCAGCTCTTGTCGTATTTACGTAAATGCTAATAACCTATTTACTTGGAAAAAAACATTGCCAGGTATTGACCCTGAAAATACATCTACGGGAGATACCAATACAGAACCTTATCCTCTTGTTCGAACAATGAACGCAGGTCTTAACATTAATTTTTAAGGAACCCTAACATGAAAAAAATATATTACTTAGCTACGTTAGTTTTTTGTTTAATTTCTTCATCGTGTGATAAATCCTTTTTAGACAAAGCACCTGGTGTTGATTTAACAGAAGATAATGCCTTTATTAATAAAGCAAGTTTAGAAATTTTTATGGCAACTGTTTATAAGTACAGTATGCACTCAAACTTTCGCTACCGAACTCAAGGAGATTTACCTTTCTCACAAGTAAACAATACAGACTGTATCCATCCTAGCTCAAGCATAAGTGATGAAGGAGATGCTTCTGAGGCGTCTTTTGTTCACTCAAATAGATGGAATGAAGGGGTTGTTTTACCAAGCAATATCGTCAATCTTGAGGACTTCAGGTACTATATTCGTTGGATAGCCTTACGACAAATTAACCTTGTATTGAAAAGAGGTAAAGAAGTGCCAGATGCCGACGAAACATACAAAAAGCAAGTACTAGCTGAAGTTAAGTTTTTAAGAGCCTTAAACTACATGGAAATGGTGAAGCGATATGGCGGTGTTCCTATTGTAGATAAGGTTTTTGAGGCAGGTGTTAAAGTAGATATTCCAAGAAGCTCTTTTGACGACTGTATCAAATTTATCTTAAAAGATTTGCAAGAAGCCATCCCAGATTTACCTGTATCCTATTCTGCCTCACAGGTAGGAAGAGCAACATCTGTAGCGGCCTTGGCTTTAAAGTCGGAAGTATTATTATATGCTGCTAGTCCACAATATAATACTGCGACACCCGTCCTTCCAATGGTTAACGCTAGTGATAACAAGCTGATTTGTTATGGAAATTATGATGCAAACCGTTGGAAATTAGCGGCTGATGCCGCCAAAGTTGCTTTAGATTTTGCATTAGAAAATGGTTATGGATTGATTGATGAAATTGCTAATAGAAATCCTAAGGAATTAGATAATGGTACAGTAGGTCCTTTGGGAAATTATCGCGTATCGTGGGAGACTACTAATAACAAGGAACTGATAATGACATATCAGGGAGGGGGTACACAGGCTGGCGGTATTACAAATATCGGAAACCCACCTTTGACGTTCTGGAATGCATCTTGTTACGGTTCATTTTGGAGTGGTATCACAATGCCGTTGAATTTTATAAAGAAATATGAAAAAATTGATGGTACTCCACAAACATGGGATGCTACAGGAGGAACAGATTTAATCGCTAAATATGGTGAGTTAGACCCACGCTTCAAGCAGTCTGTAGCTTATACTAATTCATATTATACCGCAAGAGACCCAATCTCTTTAATTTATAATGGTGGAAAAGATTACGTTAACTGCAAAGGAGGAGTATGGTTGCGTAAATATATACCAAGAAATGCGACAAGTGCCAACTTTGTCATGAACGATGTAATTTTCAGAGTAAATGAGTTGTACTTAAATTATGCAGAAGCACTAAACGAAGCCTCTGGTCCTGTTCAGGCAGCCTATGATGCCGTAAATGCCATCAGAAATCGCTCAGGGATGCCCAATTTACCAACAGGACTTACGCAAGAACAATTCAGACAAAGAGTAAGAAATGAAATAGCGATTGAGATGCTTAATGACGACCATCGTTTTTGGGATGTAAAACGCTGGTTGATTGCTGAAGACGAAGGGGTAATGAACGGGAAGTTTGAAGGCTTACAAATCAATAGAACGGGTACATCTCCGAATTTCAAATATAGCTGGGTGCCGTATACGTTTGAAACAAGAAGCTTTAAGAAAGCGATGTATTTGCATCCATTTCCACAAACGGAAGTGTTAAAAGGAAACCTGATACAAAACCCTGGATGGTAGAAGAATAATCGTGGTTATTAATCTTTTATCATCAATGAATAATTGTTAAATGTTTATTCGATTAACAATTTAACCAGTTGACAAAACATCATGAAAATACAAAATACAAAAAAGCTTTATTACATATTGCTCTTCAGCTTGCTTGTAAATAATCTTTTACTTGCACAACAAGGGAAGTATGGGCTGGCATTGCCAACCGATACCGTAAAAGTGTTTAACCAACAAAACATAAAAAATATTGGTTATGGGAAACAATCAGCCAATCATATCACGAGTGCTATTTCAACAGTAAATGGTGAAGAGATAGAGAAAAACTTCTCGCTTAATTTAGGAAATACGCTTTATGGTAGATTGGCTGGCTTAACAGTTACGCAAGGTGGAGCTGAACCAGGAGCAGCATCGCCCAATATATATGTCAGAGGTATAAATACTCTTGGAGGGGCTAATAACTCACCACTTTACGTAATTGATGGCTACATCAGCAATGGCACAGGAACCGCCAATGCTTTTATGCAATTATTACCCGAAGAAATCGCATCTATTTCAGTTTTAAAAGATGCGTCAGCTACGGCAATTTATGGCGCACGTGGAGCGAATGGTGTTATTTTAGTGACTACCAAAACAGGTAAAGAAGGTCCTTTGAGAATATCATTTACCACCAAACAGGGCTTTAATCAGGCTCAGTATATCCCAAAATTTTTGAATTCATATAACTATGCAGCTTTGTACAATGAAGCATTAACAAACGACGGTTTAGCACCAAGATACACTTCGGCTGATTTAGAAGCCTATCAGAATGGCTCAGACCCTTATTTCCATCCGAATGTAAATTGGTATAATGAAGTATTAAGACCTACCGCCGCAATTTCTAGCTATGATTTAACATTTAATGGAGGTGATAAATTTGTTAGGTATTTTGTAATGCTGAATGCTATTAACAGCCAAGGGTTATTCAAAAAATATGGAGATATGAACGAGGAGAGTTCAAATTCTTCTTATTCAAAATATAATTTCAGAACTAATTTGGATATTACATTATCGAATAGACTCTCTGCTGAATTTAGAATAGCTGGAGCTATTGAAGAAAGCAGTAATCCTAATAATTATACTACTGGTGGTACTTTTAGCTTATTGAATTCTTTACCACCTAATGCTTTTCCTGTATATAATCCGAATGGAACATTTGGAGGAAATGCGTTGTATTCAAACCCTGTGGCTAATTTACTAAGTACAGGTCTTTACAAAAATAATACACGTACTATTTTGTCTTCTTTAAAACTTACGGAAGAACTTGATATGATTACTAAAGGTTTTAGTATTTCAGCCTCTGCTTCAATTAATAATTACTTTGAATCGGGGTCTAGAAAAACGAAACAATATCCTCGGTACTCAATATCAAAAGGCGTTGCAGGCGATACCTTGTATAGCCCAGCGATTGGTCAATTGACAACCTTGAGCGGAGCAGAAGAAACGTTGGATCAGTATAGAAGTATTGTCGTTCAAGCATTTTTGAATTATAAAAGAACATTCGGCAAAAGTGATATTGCTAGTATGTTAATGCTTAATTCTGACAATATTACGCTGTTTGGACCAACAGGTGATGTATCTACCCCAACGGCCAACTCAACAGACGCTTATAAGCACAATAGTGCGGCTGGACGTTTTACTTACGCATTTGATAATAGATATATAGCCGAGTTTTCATTTGGATACATGGGTACCGATATTTTTGCTCCAGGAAATAGATATGGGTTTTTCCCAGCAGGTTCTATTGGTTGGGTACTTTCAAATGAGAAATTCTTAAAAACTAATGCAAATATTAATTACCTAAAACTGCGTGCATCTTATGGTTTATCTGGCAATGATATTATTGCAGGACAAGGTTTATCGACAAGATATGCTTATACTGGTACGTTTGGTGGGGGTGGATATTTCTTTGGAACTGGTAATACTGCAGTAGGAGGTTATGCCGAAAACGTTATTGCTAATTCAAACATTACTTGGGAAAAAGAAAAAACACAGAACATTGGAATAGATGCTAGTATATTTAAAAACTTAGACCTTTCGTTTGACGTTTTTAACCGTGACCGTTATGATATTCTAGTAGCTTCAAACAGTACTACTCCGCTGTTTCTGGGAATAAGTACCCAAAACCTAAATCAGGGTAAAGCCAACAACAAAGGTTTTGATTTTTCATTGCGCTATCATAATAGCACCAAGAAAGATTTACAGTTTTTTGTAGAAACGAACTTCTCTTATTCAAAAAGCAAAGTGATTTTCAATGCTGAAGCACTACAATTAAACACGCAATTATATAGTACAGGACAAGCAATTGGTCAGCCAATAGGCTTAAAAGCTATCGGTTTTTATACCCAAGATGATATTGCTAAAAGGCTAGTAGACCCTAAAAGCGTTCCTGGAGTATTAACAGAGGTTATCAAGGCTGGTGATATTAAATACCAAGATATAGGTGGTCCCGAAGGAAAACCAGATGGCGTTATTGACGGAAATGATAGATTGCCTATTGGTAATACAGGCTTGCCTTACTTAACAGCGGGTTTGCATACAGGATTGAAATACAAAAATTTTGATGTTGATATAGTTTTTCAAGGCTCTACGGGCAGTACTGTGTATCTAGGTGGTAATACTTTTCAAGCATTTCAGTCTAACGGACAAGTTGCCCCAATTGCCTTGAATCGATGGACTCCTGAAACCGCAGAAACGGCTGATTATCCGAGATTATCTTCAAAAGATAACCTTAATAACTATCAGTTTTCTACTTTCTGGCAACGCGATGGCAGTTTCATAAAAGTGAGAAGTGCCGAGATTGGCTATGTACTTCCTGCTAAAATATCAAATAAGGTTGGGTTAAGTAAAACTAGGTTTTTTGTGAATGGTACAAATCTTTTTTCATGGGATAAAATCCAATATGGCGATCCAGAATCTTTAACGGGTTATCCAGTAACCAGAACACTGACACTAGGTTTTAAAATACAATTGTAATTCTTTAAAATACAATGCTGAAAATGAAAAAATATTTATACTCGTTAATAGTTTGTGTAGCACTTGCCTTAAGTGCTTGCCAAGACCTTGACCGTGAATTTGTAACGACTATCGGACGAAATGAAATAGAACAATCTTTTGGTAATGTCCAATCCCTATTAAATGCCATTTATGCTGATATTCCAGATGGTACTTTATACATTGGAGGTTCAGCAATGATGGCTTCGGCTACGGATGAATCTGAATTTACTAGCGAAACGAATGCCATCCAAAGCTTTAATACGGGTAGCTGGAATGCTATTAATAACCCAGATTTAGTATGGGGTAATTATTATAGAGGTATTCGTAAAGTAAATCAGTTTTTATTATCAACCGATAAAATAAACCTTGACCCTTGGAAACTAGACCCCTCGGCATCTGCTCAGGCTGTTTATACTACCAATCTTGCGGCTATTAAGCGTTGGACTTATGAAGCTAGATTCTTGCGTGCTTATTTTTATTTCGAATTGGTAAAGCGTTATGGAGGAGTACCTATTTTAAATAATGCCCTTGATTTGGATGCAGACTTTTCTAAAATAAAGCGTAATAGTTTAAATGAATGTATCCAGTTTATTGTATCGGAATGTGATTCTGCGGCGTCTAAATTACCTTTAAATGCTTCTACTTTACCTTATGTAGCAGCTAATGATTTGGGAAGAGTAACAAAATTAACTGCCTTGGCATTAAAGAGTAGGGTGTTATTATATGCAGCCAGCGATTTATTCAATAATCCTTCATGGGCAGGCGGTTATCCAAACCCTGAATTAATTTCACTCCCTGCTGGCGACCGTGCTGCTCGTTGGAAAACCGCTTCGGATGCTGCCAAAGCTGTAATTGATGCAGGTTCATTGCCTACTTTAGGGGCTTATAAGTCTCTGTTCAATACATTTAATAATGGGGAAATTATTTTTACCAGAAGTACGGCGGCAGGGAATCAATTTGAAAAAAATAATTCCCCTATTGGTTATAACTTGGGGCAGAGTGGCAACACGCCTTCTCAAGACTTAGTGGATGCTTATGAAGTAAAAGTAAATGCGACAACAGCAGTTAAATTCAACTGGAACGACCCTGCTATGGCTGCAAATCCATATGCTAACCGTGACCCACGTTTAGGCTTTTCGATAGTGACAAACAATACTGCCTTTGGTACGCCGAGTAGAAACGTACAATTATGGCCAGGTGGGCTAGATGCCAAACCCATTGTTAATGCGTCTAAAACAGGGTATTATTTACGTAAGTATCAGATAGAAAGTTTGAACTTACTGAATGGTAATACAGGGGTACATAGCTGGATTATTTTCCGTTATCCAGAGATTTACCTGAATTATGCCGAGGCCTTAAATGAATGGAGTCCGGGGAATGCTGACATTAAAAAATATATAGATATCGTTCGGACTAGAACGGGAGTAGCCATGCCTCCAGTACCTGCTAATTTATCACAAGTAGACATGAGAGAGAAAATTCGTAATGAAAAAAGAGTGGAATTCGCTTTTGAAGACCACCGTTTTTGGGATGTTCGCAGATGGTTACAAGGACCTGAGTATTTTGGTAAACCATTAATGGGAGTGAATGTAAAACGTAATGCTGACAATACATTTTCATATACGCCCGTAAAGGTTGAAGATAGGGTTTTTACTCCAAAAATGTATTTGTATCCTATTCCTCAAAGCGACTTGAATATTTCTAAAGAATTGATTCAGAATCCTCTTTGGTAAATATAACGCAATCATAATAAACCCTCCTGCAATAACCCTACCACTATCATAAAGAAAAATTGCGAGAGTTATTAAATTAATAAACTCGCAATTTTATCTATTTTATTGGGAAAGTTTTTTAGAAACATTAAAATCAGAGAATTATAAAAATAACATTAAAAGTATTGAAGTAAGCCGATGAAAAAATTAGTATTAACTATTGTATTACTACTTTCTGTAGGTATAACGATGTATGCGCAAGTTTGGCATGTGTCGGGGGATGGGAATGATTCCAATGATGGGAAGTCGCCCGAAACGGCTTTTCGTTCTTTACAAAAAGTAGCAAATTTAGTCCAACCAGGCGATGTTGTTTTGATTGGAAATGGTATTTATTCCAATGCTGATAAGTCTAATGGAAGTGCCGTGCTCTCCATCACAAAATCTGGCAAACCCAATGCTTGGATTACTTGGAAAGCCCGAACAGGACATAAACCTGAAATCCGTCCTATGGGTTGGGCGGGAATCCAAGTGTCAGGGTCTTATCATATTATTGAAGGTATCACGGTAAAAGGAAGTAATGATTCAATCGTATTAGCACATGCACAGGAAGATGCTAAGAAAGTAACGCCTAATCCCTCTTTCAATACGAACGGCATTTTTGTAAATGGTAGAAATAATGGCCCAGACCAAAAACCACACCATGTTATCATTCGTAATTCAGAGGTTAGTAAATGTCCGGGAGGTGGAATTACTGCGATAGAAGCAGACTATATTACTATTGAAGACTGTAAAGTATTTGATAATGCATGGTTTATGCGATATGGAGGTTCGGGCATTACAACTTTAAATAACTGGGCTTATGATGATGCTCCGGGTTATCATATCATTATTCAACGAAACTATGTATGGAATAATAAAACGATGGTGCCTTGGGAGAAAATTGGAAAGCTAAGTGATGGAAATGGAATATTGCTAGATGTTACCGATCAGTCGGACGGACAAGGAGCAACAAATCCGAATGCTGATGCCGTTATTAAAACGAATAATACTCAAAATACGATAACAGAGAACAAAACACCAGAGAAACCAAAACGCCCCGAATGGAAAGGAAGAGCACTGATTGCGAATAATTTAAGTGCCTATAATGGAGGTTCGGGGATTCATACTTTCAGGACAAAGCATGTAGATATTATCAATAATACCACCTATTGGAATGGACAAACAGTGGGCTATCAGGAATTATTTCCTAATCGTTCAGAAGATGTCGTTATTCTTAATAATATTATTGTTCCTAGACCAGCAGGTAAAGTAACGTCAAATAACAGAAATACGAATATACGTTGGGATTATAATTTGTATCCGCTAGAACAAAATGCTATTGCTGGTCCGAATGATATTGTAGCTGACCCGAAATTTATTAATGTACAATTGAACCCAACCCAAGGAAATTTTAATATTCTTAAGAATAGTCCTGCTGTAACATCAGGCACTACAGAACTTATTCAAGCGAAAGATATTACGGGCAAAACTCGCAAAATTGGCAAAGGTATTACTAGAGGAGCCTTTGAAATAAAATAGGATTATTAATCAAGCAAAAATATAGTGCATTATGGTATTTTATGTGCGATGTTCACTCTCAAGATTTTACCTTAAAACTGAATAGACAATAAGCAATTATCAGATTAAAGATGTTTAATTGCTATTAGTTTAATCACCTGTATTTACGATCATAAATTTTGGATATTACCGAAAACGTGTAAAATGAACAGAAAAGAATTTATCAAATTAGGTTCATTAACCTCTGTTGCTTTTTTTGCAACTTATTCGGGTGTTAACGCTACAATAGATATTCTTCCTTCTAAAGCTGCTCATCCTCTTGCAATTACCATGTGGGATTTTAGTTGGCTCGAAAGAAGATGGGCAGGCGGTGGATATGAAGATTGGGACAAAATATTAGATGAACTAGTTGAAAGAGGATACAATGCGGTTAGGATAGATGCTTACCCACATCTTCTTGGGGCTAGTCCTGATAAAGAATGGCTATTAAAGCCAGTTTGGGATCAAAATGATTGGGGAAGTCCGGGGCTGATAAAAGTTAAAATACGACCCGCATTAATAGAATTTATTGCAAAATGCGCTAAAAGAAATATTAAAGTCGCTTTATCTACATGGTACCGAGAGGATAAGGATAATACACGAATGCAAATAGATTCACCAGAGAAAATGGCTGCAAACTGGTTAAAAGTATTGGATATAATTGATGCTGAAAAATTGCTGGATGCTATTCTTTATGTGGATATGTGCAACGAATGGCCTGCAAAAATATGGACACCCTATTTTAAAGCTGAGCGAAAAAATCATGATTGGAGTATTCCTAGCTCTGTAGCGTGGATGAAAACTTCACTATCTATTATGCGCAAAAATTATCCGCAGTTGCCTTTTACTTTTTCATTTGACCATTATGAGAAAGGTATTTTAAAGAATAATCCAATCCCTTATCTTGATTTTATTGAGCAACATCTCTGGATGGCGAGTTTGCAAAATGGAGAGTTTAATAACAAATTGGGTATAGACTGGGATGGTTTTTCTACTGGAGATTATAAAAAGCTAGTTGCAAAGGCAGAAGCCATATATACCCAAGATAAAGCATACTGGGATGATATTTTGGTAAGTAGTATTAAACAACTTGCTGATGATGCCAAGGCTGCGGGTCAACCGCTTATCACTACCGAAAGCTGGGCTTTGGTGAATTATAAAGACTATCCAATGTTAAACTGGCATTGGATAAAAGAACTATGTGAATTAGGTGTACGTAAAGCTGCCGAAACGCAGCAATGGGTCGCAATTGCCACGAGTAATTTCTGTGGACCTCAGTTTAAAGGGATGTGGAATGATATAGCGTGGCACCAAAGATTGACATCTATGATTAAAAAATCTAAAATTTCCGATGATTTGAAAGATAAAAAAATAGTCCTTCGATTAAACAATTGATGAATTTCCCATAGTTTATTGTTCGGGTATCTCATAAAATAGAAACCCATTTTTTTGACGTTCTGCACCTATTTTTATTAAATAATATTTCCAACAAATTTTAAAATATCACTATTATGTCAAACAGACGAGACTTTATAAAACAATCAACTTTGGCTACGGCTGGGGTACTTACTTCTTCAAGCCTTTTTGCTTATCATGGAAAGCCGAATGATAAAGTAGTAATAGGTGTGATGGGCACAAACAGTCGTGGGCTTTTCTTAGCTAAAACGTTTGCGAACTTACCAAATGTTGAAGTTGGATATATCTGTGATACAGATGCGAATGTTTTAGCAAAAACAATCGCTGAAATAGAGAAAATCTCTGGTAAAAAACCGCAAGGGTTTACAGATATTCGTAAAATGCTTGAGAAAAAAGACTTTGACGGCTTGGCAATCGCTGCACCAGACCACTGGCATACGCCAGCAGCCATCATGGGTTTGCAGGCTGGAAAAAATATCTATGTTGAAAAGCCATGTAGCCATAATCCAAGAGAAGGAGAATTATTGGTTGAGGCCACAAACAAATATAAAAAATTTGTTCAGATGGGTAGCCAAAGACGTACCTTTAGTAATGTGAAAGACATGATTGCTAAATTGCATGGAGGTGCTATTGGTAGGGTGTATTTTGCTCGTGGTTGGTATGTAAATAGTCGTAAATCAATAGGGAAGGGCGTAGTGGCAAAAGTACCAGACCATTTAAACTATGATTTATGGCAAGGACCTGCTCCACGTAGAGCATACAAGGATAATTTAATACATTATAACTGGCATTGGTTTTGGAACTGGGGAACAGGCGAGGCCCTTAATAATGGCACACATGAATTAGATGTAATTCGTTGGGGCTTAGGAGTTGACTATCCAACCAAAGTTATTTCTAGTGGTGGAAGATTCCATTTTGCAGATGATTGGGAAACACCAGATACTCAAACAATTACTTTTAATTTTGGCAATAATACCGCCTGTACTTGGGAAGGACGTAGCTCTAATGGATACAATTCTGAAGGCAGTGGAAGAGGCGTAATTTTTTATGGAGACAATGGCACAATCGTCTATCCAGGAAGTAATAGCTACAAAATATTTGATGCCGCTAATAAATTAGTATCTGAAGTAAAAGATGATACTCCTTTTGACCCTAAAAACGCAGTCAGTCCGACAGAATTATTAGATGGTTTGCACCTTCAAAATTTCTGCGAAACTATTCGGGGGAAAGAGCAATTGAATGCTCCAATCTTAGAAGGACACAAATCTACGTTGTTGCCACAATTGGGAAATATTGCTTATCGAGTAGGCAGAACACTCAATTGTGACCCTACGAATGGTCATATTTTGAATGATAAAGATGCTAATAAACTTTGGGCTAGAGAATACGAAAAGGGCTGGGAAGTAAAGGTATAATTAAATTAAGTTTTCAAGAAGAAACTACCCCAAGAGCAGATAGTTGTTCTTCTATTTCAAGCTAACTTGAAATAGAAGATTTCATTAATCGTAATTATTCCATAAAATATAATACGCTATTTTTGAATATTTCAGAGATAGCGTATTTTTATTATAAGGCTTTGATGAAGTAGCACTTAACAATTATTGAAGAATGTACTTATACAAACTTCATACACATTGCCATCTTTTAGTCTTTTAATGAATCATAGCTTCTTTATTTACGCTAAACCAACAATATTAAAATAAATATTAAGCAGATTCAAACTATGAAAAAAAACATATTTTTTGTTGTATCATTGGTTCTTCTCATGTCCATTCCGAAGACGTTCATTGCTAGAACACCCATAATTAGGCAAGCCGATGTAATTATTTATGGAGGTACTTCTGCTGCAATAATTGCTGCGGTGCAGGTCAAGAAAATGGGTAAATCGGTTATCGTTGTGTCGCCTGATATACATTTAGGAGGTTTGTCGTCTGGAGGTTTAGGGTTTACAGATACAGGTAACAAGGAAGTAATAGCTGGTTTAGCACGTGAATTTTACCAACGTTTGTATCAACATTATCAAGATAATAGTGCTTGGAAATGGCAAAAGAGAGAAGAATATGGCAATAAAGGGCAAGGAACACCCGCTATTGATGGTGCTAACCGAACTATGTGGATATTTGAGCCACATGCTGCCGAGAAAATATTTGAAGATTTAGTAAAAGAAAACAAACTGATTGTTTATCGGAATGAATGGTTAAATCGTTCACCAACAAGTATAATAAAAAGCTCTGGAGGTATTCGTTCTTTTCGTACCCTAAGTGGAAAAGTTTATCAGGGAAAAATGTTTATTGATGCTACTTACGAAGGCGACCTAATGGCTGCGGCAGGAGTAAAGTATCATATTGGTCGTGAAGCTAACAGTGTTTACGGTGAAAAATGGAATGGTGTTCAACCAGAAGTTTTTCAGCACGGTCATCATTTTAAAACGAAGATTAGTGCCTATAAAGTCGCAAATGACCCAAATAGTGGGCTTTTACCAGAAATTTCTTCTGAACCAATAGCGGAATATGGTTCTGGTGATAGTAAGATTCAGGCTTATTGTTTCAGAATGTGTTTGAGCAGTAATCCCGAGAATAGAATCCCTTTTACAAAACCAGAGGGGTATAACCCTGCACGATATGAATTATTGGCAAGAGTTTTTGCTACAGGTTGGCGTGAAACCTTTGATAAATTTGACCTGATTCCTAATCGCAAAACGGATACTAATAATCATGGACCTTTTAGTACGGATTACATCGGCAAAAATTATGATTATCCAGAAGCAACTTATGAACGACGCAGACAAATAATCAAGGAACATGAATTATATCAAAAAGGCTTAATGTATTTTTTGCAAAATGATGAAAGTGTACCTACTGATGTACGACAAAGCATGCAAGAATGGGGTTTACCCAAGGATGAATTTAAAGATAATGGCAATTGGCCTCATCAGCTCTATATCCGTGAGGCAAGAAGGATGATTGGGGAATTTGTGATGAAAGAAGCGGATGCCTTAGGAAAAACACAAGTGCCTAATCCAATCGGAATGGGCTCGTATGCCTTGGATGCTCATAATGCCCAACGCTATATAACAAAAGATGGCTTTGTACAAAACGAAGGAGACATAGGCGTACATCCCGACAAGCCTTACGCTATTGCTTATGGTTCTATCTTACCAAAAGAACAAGAATGCAACAATTTATTAGTGCCTGTTTGTTTATCAAGTAGCCATATTGCTTACGGTTCAATCAGGATGGAACCTGTTTTTATGATTTTGGGTCAATCAGCAGCAACGGCAGCAGTGCTTGCTATCATTGATAAAACGTCTCCTCAACAGTTATCCTATCATAAACTAAAAGCCGTTCTGCTAAAGGATAAACAAAGATTAGAATGGTAAAACCTGATTAAGTTATCGTAAAGCTAATTTAGAAATATAGTTAAAAAATAAACGGGAAAAATCATATACACCAGTGTTTCATAGTCAGATTAAGATAAACAATATCAAAATTGAAATATGAAATATACATTTAAACTAATGCTATGGAGTATGTTGTTATTCAGTACTTCGCTTTTTGGCTGTGATCAAAAAGAGGTTACTGATGTAGTTGTAAAACCTACTGGGCCAGTAGTATCTTCTTTTAAAGGCTATTATGTTTCTGATGAATTAGGGTCAGATGCTAACAGTGGCTTATCTATTTCTGCTCCGTTGAAAACAATTGGAGCGGGACAAAATTTAGCTTCTCCTGGCGATACCGTTTTTATCATGAATGGTAATTATATTCCTGCTGCTACTATCCAATTGAATAAATCTGGAACGGCTGATAAATATATTACTTACAAAGCTTATGCTAATCATAAACCTAAGTTTTTCTTTTCTGGGAGTATCTGGAACGCCATTACCATCAACGGTTCTTATATTGTATTAGAAGGAATTGAGCTTCAAGGAAATAATCAAAACCTTACTTATGCTGATGCTTTAGCATCGTATAATGATAAATTGGCGGGGGGTACTAATAATAATTTATATGCTATCTATAATACGAATGGAATAAGTATAGGAGGTCCCAATACTGATACTAAATTTCCTCATCATGTTATTATACGCAACTGCAAAATTCATGATTTTCCGGGGGGTGGACTTAGCTCTATTCAAGCAGATTATACAACGTTTGAAGGCAATACTGTGTATAATAATGCATGGTATATGATGTATGGAGGTAGTGGTATCAGTATTCTAACGCCTTTTGACAGCGATGCTAACACAGGGTATAAAAACATTATACGCAACAATATTTGTTACAACAACCGAACAACTATTCCTTGGATTAGTCAACAACGATTAAGCGATGGGAATGGTATCATTATCGACGTAAACCTACGTCCTTATAATTCAACTGCTACAGACAAACCTTATAAAGGGCGCACTCTGGTTGAAAATAATATAAGCTATAATAACGGTGGTTCGGGAATTCATGCTTTTGATGCGGCTCATATTGATATTATCAATAACACGGCCTACAACAATGCTCAAATTATGGAGACGTATGCTGATATTTATGCAAATACCTGTAATGATGTAAAAATTATGAATAATATTATTTATACAAAGCCCAACGGAAACTGCAATTCGAACAATAAAAACACCAATGTTACTTACGACTACAATGTATATTTTGTAGGTAAAGTAGCTGTAAAAGGACCTAACGATAAGGTGATGGATCCAATGTTTGTCAACCTTTCTACCAATCCAAGTATTGCAAACTTTTCTTTGAAAAGTGGAAGCCCAGCCATTGATGGGGGAACTCAAAGCATTTTTGCACCCAAAGATATTAAAGGAGTAAGCCGTCCAAAAGGTGGAACTGTTGATTGTGGTGCTTATGAAGTGCAATAGTACAAAATGTAAATAAGCATATAATTTGTTAATATGCTTTAAGGATAATTTTTATGAAACGCAGAAAATTTATCGAGCAAGCGGGGCTATTTTCAACAGGGTTGTTCTTTACCTCTTTTATTTCGACGGTAATAAAAAAGGCTAATCCAACCATATTATTGGTTTCGGGCTGGCAAGATGTAAATATTGGAGACATTGGACATACACCGGGACTTCTACATATTTTAGAAACCTTTATTCCAAAGGCAACAGTTATTTTATGGAAAAGAAGCAATAGTGAACAGGTGAAGGAGTTGCTCAACAAGAACTTTCCGAAAGTAAAAATTATCTATGGGGATGTAAATAACGATAAAGGTGTAGATAATCCTGAAATTATAGAGGCTTTCAAAAAAGCTGATTTAATGATTCACGGTTCGGGGCCACTTTTAGTAGGAGCAGATAACTTGGCAAGTTGGATGAAAAATACGACCAAACCTTTTGGAGTATTTGGTACAACACTTGAAAATCTGAGCCAATATCACCAAAGTATTTTACAGAAAGCATCATTCATTTATACGAGAGAAACTAAGTCAATCGAGCAATTGAAAAAAGTTGGTATCACTGGAAATCACGTACAATTTGCTCCTGATGCTACTTTCTTTATCAATATTCGTGATGATAAAAAGGGTTTTACTTTCTTAAAAGCAAATGGATTAGAAGCTAAAAAGTTTATCTGTGCCGTTCCACGATTACGATATACACCCTATCATAAACTTAACCCCAACAACAACGGTTGGAGTACTGAAAAAATAAAAGAAGTAGAAAGTATCAACGAAAAATATAAAGAAGTTGATCATGCAAAGCTTCGAGAAGCAATGATTGCTTGGGTAAGGGAAACAGGAAACAAAGTGCTTGTATGTCCTGAAATGACTTATGCAGTAGAACTGATGGATGAATTGCTCATTAATCCATTACCCGAAGATGTAAAACCATTTATCGTAAAAAGGGGTTATTGGCTTCCGGATGAAGCTGCCTCAATTTATGAAAAAGCGCATAGCGTTTTGAGTTTGGAATGTCATTCACCTATTATAGCTGCTGCCAACGGAACACCATGCTTTTATTTGCGTCAGCCCGAAGATACCATCAAGGGTCAAATGTATTACGATTTAGGTTTCAACGATTGGGTTTTTGAAATAGATAATACAACAGGTAAACAAATTGCCGACCGCCTGCGAGAAGTTTGGCAAGATTATGAAAGAGCCAAAATAAAACTAAAAACAAGTATGGATAAAGTTGCTATAATTTATGAAAGCCGTACAGATGATTTGAAAACAATACTTAATGAAAAGTATAAATAGCAAAATGTTTTTTAGCTTAAAACGCCATGAATAAACTCGCTATTGGTATAGATGTAGGAGGTACTCGAACTAAAATTGGCTTGGTTGATTTGACACTAGGGCAGGTAATAGAAAAAACGATTTTCCGTACTGAAACTAAAGATGCAGGACGATTTGAACAAATGCTTGCTGAGGCAATTGATAGGTGTAAATCAAGAGCAAGTGATATGAATGCACAATTAGTTGGTATTGGTATTGGCGTTTCGAGTTTTGTGTTTGATAATGGTATAGTGGACTCTACCTATGGTTTTATGGACTTTATGGAAAACTATCCACTAGCAAACAATATTGAAGAAAGACATCATTTACCTTGTAAGGTAGATAACGATGCTCGACTAGTAACTTTAGGAGAAGCTTTATTTGGAAAAGGGAAAGACTTTGAAAGAGTGTTGGTACTTACTTTAGGTACAGGCTTAGGTTTAGGATTTACTATCAACGGAAAATTGGATGGTAAACTGCCTTATAGCCACATGGGAGGGCACATTAGTATTATTCAAAACGAGGTAACTTGTTATTGTGGCAAAATTGGTTGTCTGGAATCATTGGTGTCGGCTACGGGAATAATTAATACTGCTAAGCGATTGAATTGGCATCAAAAATACCCTGATGCTGTTTTTACGGTAGAAAGTATTTTTAAAGCTAGTCAAAGGGATAATGTAGAAGCCAAGCAAATAGTCGACGCTTTTCTTTTTCATTTAAAAACGGGCATTTCAAATTATATCAACTTGTATGCACCCGATACCATTATTCTAGGAGGTGGCGTAGCTAAAGGACTAAAGCCTTATTTATCACTTTTGCAAAACGAAGTATTATTAGGACCTTATAAAAAATACAAAACTAATATTCAGATTTCTGAACTTGAAGAGCATTCGGGAATTCTAGGAAGTGCGGCTCTATTTTACGGAATATGAAAAACAAAAATTGGATTTACTACTCAATGGCAGCAGCTCTTTTTTGGGGAGTATGGGGTGTGGTGGCAAAGCTTATTTCAGAAGATGTAAATCCTTTTGCAAATCATGTGTTGTTTACCACCGGTATGCTTTTGACGCTTCCTTTAGTGGTGAATAAAATCCGAAAAGAAAAGCCTAATACCAAAGGCATTATTTGGGGGCTTGTCTCGGGAATATTGGCAGTAATTGGTAATGTAGCTGTTTTTCAAGCCTTTTCAGAAGGAGGTTTAGCAGCTATTGTCATACCCCTCACTAATTTATACCCGCTCGTTACGATTCTGATACCCCTTTTGATTTTCAAAGAAAAACTGAACATAATCAATGGTATAGGTATTCTATTGGCTATTCCTGCGGTAATTATGCTTTCTGGACAAACCTTAATCTTCGAGGATCCTGCTACTTTTTTTAAAAATTTAGGATTGAATACTTGGATATTATTTTCGTTAATCGCCCTCTTTTTCTGGGGTGTTTTTAGTGCATCACAAAAACTAACTACTAATTATATATCTGCTGAATGGGCATACACCGCTTTTATATGGTCAAGTATTATTTTATCACTATTATTTATTGTTTCGGGAAAGGTGTATTTCACATTTTCTCGAAACACTTTTTTGTTAGGGTCGTTCTCAGGGATGTTGAACGGACTAGGCGTTTTATGCAGTTTTGCTGCTTATAAAGCTGAAGGCAAAGCCTCGCAAGTAACTACGATAGCAGGGGCTTTACAACCCGTTTTTACCATTGTCTTAGCAATCGCTTTTTTGGCAGAGCGTATTTCTTATATAGAAATTATTGGTATTGCTATCGCCATTGTAGCAGCGTTGGCATTATCTCAAGAAAATAAAAATAGCCCTGATGGCTCAACCTTGCTTGTATGAATAAAATGTACGCTGAAATACTTGAAATTCCTGAAAGAGCTTTAGCATTATTAGCAAGCCCAACTCAGCCTTTGCCTCTAAAAGTACCTTATTTGGGCATGGGGTCTTCTTATTTTGCACCACTGGCTTTTAAATATATGGGGATTGATATTTATCCTGAAATTGCTTCAGAGTATTTTAATTATTTATCCCCTCAGACAAAGAAGCCCTTAGCAGTAATCCTCTCACAGTCAGGAAAAAGTAGTGAAGCGATTTGGTGTACACATCTTTTTGAAAAATACATTGCTATTTCTAACTATCCCGAAAACGAATTAAGTAATGCAAAAAATGTAGCAGAAGTAGTATTGATGCAAGCTGGAGAAGAGCATTATTCTTCTTCCAAAACATTTGTTAATACACTGTTGGTCTTGTTCAAAGGCTTTGGCTATCATCCTAAAGATGCTGTGACATTACTATTTGGCAAAATGAAAAGGTATGAGGAGCTTGGACAAAGCTTGGCAGAGAAGGTTTTTGAGATATTACAACAACATACAATCCATGGAATATATATCACAGGCAGTGGCCCTAATATAGCCACGGCTTTAGAAGCAGCACTGATTTTGAGTGAGAGTACCAAGCTAAATTTTCATGGTTTACCAATGGCTCAATACGACCATGGCCCTAAAGAAACGGCTCAAAATAGTATTGTCATTCAAATTTTAGCCAGAGGAAAATCTTATGATAGAGCCTTAGCTTTAACCGAAAAAATAGAAAATGCTGGTGGTATCGTCTTTAAGGTAGAAGAACCAGCAGTGGAAGAACATTTTTCGATTTTACACAATATTATTCCTTTCAATTTTATGGCATATTATCTATCGCAAAAGTTGGGGATTGAGGAGATTTTTGCAGTGGGAGGAAAAATTACGGAAGTAATAGATTAGTTGAGATTGGAATAAGCAATTACACATTTTTGACAATTGACTGCAAAATAAAGCTTAATGTTTATTGATACTTACATGAAATATATAGTGTTAGTTTTTATCATTATTGGCTCTTTTTATAACATTGAGGCACAAACAGCCGTCAAGCGATTGTACATTGCCAATGACGACCACACTGACTATATGTGGACGGCAGATGAAGCTAAATATGATTCCGCTTTTGTGAAAATGTTAGATTTTTACCTAAATCAGGTAGATTCTACTAAAAATAACGCACCCGATTTTCAGGCAAGATTCAATTGTGATGGTAGTTATTGGTTAAGAGCCTATCAAAAATTTCGTTCACCTGCTCAGTTTAATCGTTTGATAGATGCTATTAAATCAGGACATATCAGTAGCCCTTATAATAGTCTAGTAAGTACTTATGGTGCCCAACCAACCGAAGCTGTGCTGAGAGGAATGTACTATGCAGGTAGTTTAGAACGAGCTTATAACCTGCGATTTACGTTGGCACAAGCCATGGAAAATAATACTATTCCACTGGGGTTGAGTTCCCTTTGGGCAGGGTCGGGAGTAAAATATAGTTATAAAGGCATTGGTGGATACGGTAGCCAAATGACGTACGAATACCGAGCCAACAGAAGAAAACAGTTGTATCATTACACTGGATTGGATGGCACAAGTGTTTTGACAAAATGGTATGATTATAACGAAAAAAAGTATGCTCCTTTTGGAGGATATGCTGAATGTCGAATGTATCCCAATAAAAGACTTGTTAGTCAGACAGTCGAGATTGAACAGGTGATTGATAAATTGGATAAGTATACTAATAATCCTCACTATCCTTTTAGCATTGCAGCCGCTTTTGGCTATGGTTGGGACGACCTTGCCAATTTTATCTCACAACCTTTTATAGAAGCCGCACAACATAAAACTACAGATACACGTAAAGTAAGGGTATCTAATGAAACTGATTTTTTTGAAGATGTAGCCAAAACCTATCCTAATTTACCATCAGAATCGCTGAGTTATGGGAATGAATGGGACATTTATTGTGCTTCTATGAATGAGACAACGGCGAAGGTACGTCGCTCGGTTGAGAAATTACGTACTGCCGAAGCATTAGCGTCTATTGTTTCTTTAAAGGACAAACACTTTGCAATGTCTTTAGAGAATGCAAAAAAACAAGCTTGGGAAGCATTGGGTTTTTATTGGGAACATAACTGGACGGCTGATGGCCCAGTTAAACGTAATATTCGAGCAGAGTGGCAAACTAAATTACAAACTCACGTGAGTAGTTATGTTGATTCATTGTTTCAATTAGCTTCTGATGCACTGGGCAAGCAAATTAAGCAATCGACCAACGTTAGATATTATGTTTTTAATCCTTTGAGCTGGACAAGAAATGATGTAGCCGACTTTGAATATAATGGCAAATACCCTGTGAAAGTGGTAGATTTAACCACGAATCAAGAGGTTGCTAATCAGTTGATTCATAAAAACGGAAAACAATATCTCCGCATTCAAACAGATAATGTACCTTCAGTAGGTTATAAAGTATTTGAAATCAGACCTGAGAAAGGTAAAAGCTTTCCAAACAAAGTAAAAACTTCTGGTAATTATATTAGTAATGCATTTTATAAGGTAAAAGTAAGCCCGTCGGGTGATATTACTGAACTGTATGATATTGTTGCTAAAAGCAAGCAAGTTGTTTTAGATGGAAAACATTTAAATAGTTTAGGAAATAATATTTCAGCACAAGAGGGAACAATAACCATAGAAAATGCTGGTCCTGTTTCTGTTACCTTAAAAGCTGTTGCTCAAAAACCTATTCTACATACCGTAAGCATTACACTTTTTGCAAACAATTCGAGAATACAAATTGAAGATAGTATTCAGGCAAATTTTGGTGATGTAAAAACTTGGGACTTTGCCTTTAACTTAAAAAAACAAACTACTCGTCACGAAGAACTAGGAGCCATCATCACCGCTAAAAAAGAAACGAGAGGTGGACATTATGCTGCCCAAAACGCTCGTTTAGATTGGCAAACCTTCAATCACTTTGTTGACCTGAGTGAATCTAATTATGGTATCACATTATCTAATCAAGATTGTAGTTTTTTTAAATTAGGAGAAAGTACTGTTGACTCGCTTTGGGAAGATTCTTCGGAATTACATGCCTTAGCAGGCGGACAAGTAGATAAAAAAAGAGAAGATGGAGGGATGATGGGTATTTTTAAACAAAATGGTCAGCAATCATTTTACTATAATTTTGCATTGACTACCCATCAAAATGCTTTTAACCCAACCACTGCGATGAAGTTTGCTTTGGAACACCAAAACCCATTAGTTGCTGGAAAGATTGAAGGAAATGATGTTGAAAAAAGTGCGAATATATTTTCCCTTCTATCCATTAATGACCCTAATGTATTGCTCTGGTCTTTAAAGCCATCTGAAGAGGGTATTGAAAATGGCTTGATAACTCGTTTTTGGAATTTCAATAGTAAGTCTGTTAATCCAGTGGTGAAACTTTTTAAACCAATTCGTACTGCGTGGCAAACTACACATGTAGAAACCAATGAACAACAGTTGACACCCATCGACGGAAGGCTGAAAGCGAATTTTAATCAATATCAGTTAAAGACGTATAGACTAGTATTGAATGAATAAGATAGTTTTTAAACAGTAAGCGTATATTATATACCGTTATATAAAATTAAAGAATATTACGAAATTTAAAATTGATCATAAATAAAATGAATAAGTATAAATGGTTTTTTTGTTTAATCACTTTATTGCTAAGTAGAACAAGCTTTGCACAAAACTATAATATCTTAGATTTTGGTGCAAAAACTGATACTACTTTCCTCAATACTCAAGCGATTCAATCGGCCATAAATAAATGCCATAGTCAGGGTGGCGGAGAAGTAGTTGTTCCAGCAGGCAAGTATATTACAGGGACTATTTTTCTGAAATCTAATGTATATCTAAAGCTTTCGGCAGGAGCAATCTTACAGGGAAGTTATCATCCTACAGATTATCCAGCACATAATATTTTATCTGCTAAAAAGTTTGGGACTATCACGCATGATGGTATTTATGTAGAATCGATGAAAGCCCTCGTGATAGCCGATAATGCACAGCATGTAGGAATAATAGGAGAAGGAACCCTAAAAGGAGCAGGAGATGGGGCGGCTTTTCAATTAGGATTAAACAAAGATGGAAAACCTAAAAATATCTTTTTTATCTCTTGCAAAGATGTGGTATTGAAAGACGTTGACATTCTTAATTCAGCTCAGGTAACTATTTCAATTTCTGGTTGTGAAAGGGTTTTAGTGGATGGGATTTATGTAAGAAGTTTAGTAAACTGGAATTGCGATGGTATTGATATTGATGCAAAAGATGTAGTAGTTAATAATGTTATTATTGATTCAGAAGATGATGCGCTGTGTTTTAAAAGTGAGTACTTAGATAAATTCTGTGAGAATATTACTGTTAGCAATTGCGTACTTGCTTCATTGTGTAATGGACTTAAACTAGGAACAGGTTCTCGTACAGGCTTTAGAAATATCACTGTAAATAATTGTGTTATTAAAAAGAGCTCGTTCAATGGCTATAGGCATTGGAAAATGACCCCAGAAATTGTGCATAACCCCGATATCCAGAGTGTCAATACGGGTATTGTTATTTTGGTTGTTGATGGAGGAGTGATGGAAAATATCCATTTTTCAAGTATCGTAATGACGGATGTCCTTTCTCCTTTTTTCATCAGGGTAGGCAAGCGATTTATGAATCCTGAAAATAAGCCGTCATTCATGAAAAACATCAGTATCAGTAATGTAAGAGCCGAAACCAGAAGTGTGATACCATCAATTATTGCAGGATTAGAAGACAGTCCTGTTGAAGTTATCAAGCTATCTAATATACATATTACTGTCCCGATAGGTGTTGAAAACGATTTGCTAAGAACTTTTCCGACAAGCCCTACTGAAGACTTAAAAGGTTATCCTGAAAACAGACTTACGTTTGGGACTAAGCTACCAGCTAGTGCATTTTACATAAAACATGCTAGAGGTATAACAATGACTGACGTTTCTGTTACTTACCTTTCCAATGATGCTCGTCCAGCTTTTTACCTTGATGATGTGGAGAATATAAAATTAAGGAGTGTTTTCATCAATGAAAAAAAGCTAGTGGACAATAAAAAGATAGTGGTAAAAGACAAAAGTCAGGACGTCGGAGTAATTGATTGAAAATCCTAAACTGATATGTTCACTAATTGTCGATAATTCAAATACCAATAAATAAACTGTTTAACCTGAATGAAAATGAATATCAAACTTTTACTTTCTTCTTTTTTAATAATGCTGTTTGTTAGCACGAATAGTTTGTTGGCTCAGACAAAAGCTAACAAAAATAGTCTTCCAAATATAGCATCTAATAAAGGTTTTTTAGACTTGGTAGATTTAGGGTTTTCGCCAACAGCAACAGGAATAAACAATGTAAAGGTATTACAAGCGGCTTTGGATAAGGGCGGAACAATCATTGTAAGCAAACCAGGGAAATACAAAGTTTCGGGTACTGCTTATATTGGCGATAATACATCTCTTGTATTTGGCAATGGAGTAATCTTAGAAAAGTCAGATGAAAATGGTCGTTTTACACACGTTTTTCTAAATAAAGGAGCTCTTACCAGAACCTATAATTACAACATTACGATTACAGGACTTAACTTAAATGTAAATGGTGTTGATAAACCAATCGACATGATTTATGGCTTGAGAGGACACGTCGCTTTCTTTTATGTAAAAGATTTGAAAATAGAACGCTTCCGTATCTCAGGACTTATCAACGGGCAGTTTGCTGTACATGTATGTACTTTTGAGGATTTGTTAATTGATGATGGTATCATAAAAGGTAAAAAAGACGGCATCCATTTAGGTGGGGGTAAGCGATTTAAAATTAGTAATTGTGTTTTTCAAACAGGTGATGATGCTATCGCCTTAGTGCCAGGCGACTGGGTAAGTGCCAATCCAGAATTTGGTAATTTAGAAGATGGTATCATCGAAAACTGTTCTGATATTCCAGATGATTATCTGGAAGGTGGATTCGCTAAAATTGTAGCCTCTGCTTGGATAGATTGGCATCCTAATATTGAGGTAAAGCATGGAGATGCCGTCGTATCAAATGGGAAAATTTATCGGGTTGTGGCCAATCTTGATAATAAAGTCTATAAATCTGTAACGCAACCGACCTTTGATAAAGGCATGGCGGTATTAGATAGCATTAACTGGTTAATGTTTCAAACTGATACTATTCATACGGCTGTGGTGCGCAATGTAATATTCAGAGATATTAATCTGCATAGTGTCCGTGTTCCTTTTCAGTTAATGAGCTACAGTAATAAATGGGCACATTCGTATTATCCAGGAGCTAGGCTTCCCATTCAAGGAGATATAACACTTGACAACGTGAATGTATTGTCTCCTCATAAAAGGGCTCTTATTTCTATTACTACACCCTGTGATATAATAACGATTAAAAATAGTACTTTAAAAGCCAATAGCATAGATTTTGGTCATGCCAAAGACTACGACAAATATCCTGATACACATATTAATATCTCTAATTGCGTATTCAAAAGTGCGGGTAATCTAACGTTGATAAACAATAATAGTCCAAGGAAGGAAATATATTTAAAAACGTCTGGAAATATAGCCATTGAAAAAGATTTTTCAGCTAGTGTGAATCAAGGTGCTGGAAAAATTTATGTTGATTCCGACTTAAAAGGACTAAAAAATAACCCTTAATGAAAAAGATACTTTCTTTCCTACTTAGCTTTTTATTATTAGCTAATAGCTTTGCTCAAACACTTGTCCCACATTCCGTTCCTGAAGAATTTGCTTCAGATTAAGTACTTATCAGACAAATAAGCATAGTACATAATAAAAAGGTGAAGAAATTATTGAAAATTACACAAACTTAGCCTTAAAAACATTAAGACGCTATTGATACCAAAAACCATCATCAGAAAAATATTATGACAATTTGCAAACACATATTTACCTTAATACTAATAGCGATATGTTTTGCGGTGACCGCTCAGCAAACCCAATTGGATAATAGGACAAAATTTCCTAATCATCCAAGGTTATTGTGCTTGAATGGACAAGAAAAAAGAATAGCTTCTTATATTAAATCAGATGTAGTTTGGGAAAAATTGCATCAAACAATCATTAAAGAATGCGATAGAATAATAGATCAACCAACAGTTCAACCCATAAAAATAGGCAAACGATTACTCGATAAATCTAGGACTTGTTTACAAAGAGTTTTTTATTTGTCGTATTCCTACAGACTTACACATGAAGATAAATATTTGAAAAGAGCTGAAGCTGAGATGTTAGCCGCCGCCACTTTCCCCGATTGGAATCCCTCACATTTCTTGGATGTTGGCGAAATGACCATGGCTTTAGCAATAGGGTATGATTGGTTACATAACGATTTATCCGAAAACTCACGTACCATTATCAAAGATGCCATTCTGAAAAAAGGTATAGAGCCTTCGTTGGATAGTCGTTATAATGGTTGGTTAAAAGTAACAAACAATTGGAACCAAGTTTGTAATGCAGGCATTGCTTATGGTGCTATCGCTACTTACGAAGACCATCCTGAGTTAAGTGTACAAATCATTAATAGAGCCATTGCATCAATGGCTTTACCGATGCAACAATACGCACCAGACGGTGGGTATCCAGAAGGTTATATGTATTGGGAATACGGCACCTCTTTCAATGTAATGTTTATCAGTGCTTTACAAGAGGCTTTTGGAAGTGATTTCGGACTAGCCTCTAAGGCTGGTTTTTCGCAAACAGCCACATTTTTAGAACATCTTTCTGGTACTACGGGAAAACCATTTAACTATGGAGATTGTGTGAATAGTGCTCAGTTTAGTCCTGCTGTCTTCTGGTTTGCTAATTATAGTAAAGATGCCACAGTATTATGGGAACAAAAATCATTTTTAACGGCTAGCAATATTCCAAAAAGCAGGTTATTACCAGCCACTTTTATTTGGAGTAAAGGAGTTGATTTAAATAAAGTACAAGCTCCTACACAAAATGTATGGGTTGGGAAAGGCGTAAATCAAGTGGCTTTGTTGCGTACATCATGGACAAATCCAAAAGGTATTTTTGTAGGATTTAAAGCAGGTTCTCCTTCGGCTAGTCACGGACACATGGATGTAGGCTCTTTTGTAATGGATGCCGACGGTGAAAGATGGGCAATGGACTTTGGTATGCAAGACTATGAATCACTCGAATCAAAAGGAATTGATTTATGGAATATGCAACAAAATTCACAACGGTGGCAGGTATTTCGTTATAATAACCTTGCTCATAATACGATTACTATTAATGGTAAATATCAAGAGGTAAAGGGAAATGCTACCATAAAACAGCATAGTGCAAAACCTAATAACCTAAATGCCATTACAGATTTAACGCCTGTATATGCAAGTAGTGTTAAGCAATTAATACGAGGTGTATCTATTGTCAATCAAAACTATGTAGTAGTCAGAGATGAAATAGAAACACTGGCAGATAGCACCACTTTTCGATGGAGCATGGTAACGCCCGCAAAAGTTAAAATTATCGATGATAGCACAGCCGAGCTAAGTTTGAACAACAAGAAAATGATGTTAAAAATTCAAGTGTCCGTTGTTGGAAAACTTAGCACTTGGAGTACTGTTCCCACTACCTCATACGATGCCTCAAATCCCAATACTGTTATTGTTGGCTTTGAAATAAAGCTTTCTCCTAATACTAAAAATGCCTTAAATGTTTTCCTTATTCCTGAAAATGCACAAAATGAGAAGATACCAAACGTAGCAGATTTAGCCTTATGGCCCAAACAGAAAATAAATTAGATTTTAACATAATGAATATACTCAAAATCAAATACCTACTTATTGTTACGCTCATCCTTAGCTTTGACAGTAATATATTTAGCCAAAAACAAAAGGTTTGGCTAGATGCAGATACGGGTAATGAAACAGATGATGTGTATGCTATTGTACAGTTGCTTATGGATAACTCTATTGATTTGGTTGGATTAAGTGCTGCCCATTTTAACAATCCAGATTTAATTGCCTTCGAAAAGTGGAATCAATATCAAACCAAAGGAATCAATACAGTAAATATTTCTCAGCAATTAAACATAGAAATACTACAATTGATGGGCAAAACGAATATTGCTCATCCAATAGGGGCAGATAGGCAGATGGGAAGAGCTTGGGGCAATCAAGAACCACGACCTTCAGAAGCTTCAGCACAAATTATTGCTACAGTAAAACAACTAGAACCTAACGAAAAACTCCATGTCATTTGTTTAGGGGCTTTGACCAATATTGCATCAGCCATCGCCTTGGATAGTTCTATCGCTAAACATATTGAATGTTATCTATTGGGAGCAAAATACAATTATCAGAAAAAATATTGGGATAAAAGTGAATTTAACATCCGAAACGACCTGAATGCATTCGACTATTTATTGAACAATCCCAACGTAGAACTTATCATTATGCCTATTAGCACGGCTCAACCTTTTAGGTTTGAACGAGATGCTTTATATGCAGTATTGACCGATAAAAATCCTGTTTTGAATCACTTAAAACAAAGATGGGAGGAAACAAATCCTGAAAGTATTATCAGAACTTTATGGGATGTAGCGTTAGTATTGGCCTATCAGAAGCCAAAGTTCGTAACCGTTAAAAAAGTATTAACACCCCCAGAAAACACACAACGATTTGTCAAAGTATATACTGAAATGGACGAAAGTAACCTGATACAATATTATTGGGACTCACTTAAAAGTTTAAAAAAGTAGTATCAATTAAGCATCTAGCTTTTAACTAAACATACATTAAATTAATCCGTAGACTCATTTAAATCACAATAATTATGTTCAAGATTAAACATTTATTGGTATTCATTTTATTGATGAATACTGCTGTTTTTTTCGGGCAAAAGAGCAAAGCATTACTTCCTCAAAAACCAGGAATGGTATCTTATACTTTCAGAAATAGCTTTGCCAAAGATGTAGCGGCTACTTTAGATACGTTGAAAAGTTTAGGGATTACTGATATAGAATTTTCTAATCTTTTTGGTAGAAAAGCCAGTGAAATTCGCCAATTGCTAGATGAGCGTGGACAAAAATGTTCTTCTTTCGGAGTGAGCTATAATGACGCTCAAAACAAAATTGCTGAGGTAGGACAAAATGCAAAAACACTCGGAGCAAGCTTCGTCAGAGTAGCATGGATTATGCAGAAGCCTCCTTTTACGTTGGCTGATGCTGAAAAAGCGGTAGAAAGTTTTAATAAAATAGGGAAGCAATTACATGATGAGTTCGGACTAACATTTTGCTATCATAATCATGGCTATGAGTTTGAAAAATATGAAGATGGTACTTTGATGGATTATATTATCCAAAAAACAGACCCTAAATATGTAAGCTTTGAGATAGATATTCTTTGGACTTTCTTTCCAGGAGCAGACCCAGCAGCGTTGATTGCTAAATATCCAAAACGTTTCAAATTGATGCATTTAAAGGATTTAAGAAAAGGTATCGTTGGTAATCTTTCGGGAGGAACGCCAGTAGTTAATGATGTGGCACTAGGTACAGGGCAAATTGATATTCCATCAGTGCTGAAAGCCGCTCAGAAATCAAGCATTCAACATTTTTATATTGAAGACGAAAGTCCAAGTTATGCTACTCAAGTACCTATCACGATAGCCTACTTAAAAAGCTTAAAGAAGTAAGTAATTAGTAACCCGTTCAAGTGCTTATGGATAGCTAAAGAGACAATTAAACCTCTTTGGCTATCCTGTCTGGCTGTGCATTGTGTCTAATCTATTAAATAATTGATAATCATGAAAAAAATATTAACCGCCGTGTTAAATAAAGTCAAGTTGCTGATATTAGTACTAGTGAGTATCATCGCAAATAATACGCATGGACAAAGTAAACAAGGGGTATCGTTATTACCGAACGATAATACATTAATTTTTAGTCCAACTAGCAAAGGGGGAGCTATCCTTGAATTGACAACAGTGAAAGAGCAGTCTTTTAATAAGGCTTATCACATTTCTACCGTTAATCAAAATAGCAATGAACGCTTTGTATTGCGTTATAAAATAGATTCTTTAGTGCATAAAGGAGACGTTATTTTATTTTCCTTTTATACGCGTTCTCTACAAAGTAAAAAAGAAACGGGTGAATCATTCATAGAAATATCTCTTGACCGCATGGTTGAAGGCAAGTACTCATGGCCACCATTGTTGGAAAGAGGAATTTCATTTGGTTCAAAATGGGCACTTACGCAAATTCCTTTTGTTGCAGGAAAAGACGTTGCTAAAGGAGAATTAGCCTTGGTAATAAAGTGTGGCAATTTTCCGCAAATATTTGAAATCGGAAATATTTCATTAGTCAATTATAAACAAGGTGTAAAGGTACAAGACTTGCCAAAAACTATCGTACACTATGATGGCGATGAAGCAAATGCTCCATGGCGAAAAGCTGCTAATGAGCGAATCGAGCGCTACAGAAAGGGCGATTTAAGCGTACAGGTTTTAGACAAAAAAGGCAAACCTATTCCTCGTGTAAAAGTTAGTATTAGCCAAACAAAAAGTGATTTTGCTTGGGGTACAGCTACTGATTCAGCCATTATTCTGGATACCCTTAGTCCCGACGCTCAGAAATACCGTGATACGCTTTTGAGGTACTTTAATAAAGTAGTCCTTGAAAACGAAATGAAGTCCAAAAATTGGACTAGGGTTAACTTATCCAAGACACAAAAAGGAGTAAAATGGTTTAAAGACCATCACATTCCTGTAAGAGGACACGTAATGGTGTGGCCATCTTGGCAACACTCACCTCATTTAGCTCATTTGAAAAATGATAAAGAAGCGTTAAGCAGTACTATCTTCAAACAAATTGAGGAGCAAACTACTGCTATGAAGGGGCAATTTACAGAGTGGGACGTCGTCAATGAACCTTATGCTCATCATAATATCATGGATTCCTTAGGAGGAAAAAATCTAATGATAGAATGGTTTAAAGCAGCTAGGAAAAACACCCAAGGTGTAAAACTGTTTTTGAATGATTATACGATGTTCCATAGCGAAGGAGCAGGAAGTGAAAGTTTTTATAATTATGTAAAATTCTTAAAAGAAAATGGCGCGCCTATTGATGCCATTGGCGAGCAAGGACATATTGGAGGAACACCGCCCGGTATTGAATTTATCATCGCCAAGCTAGACCATTTTGCTGAGTTGGGGCTACCCATTCAAATTTCTGAATTTGATATTACTAGCGATGATGATGACTTTAAAGCACGTTACCTAAAAGATTTTATGACAGCCATTTTTAGCCATCCTTCCACTATTGGAGTAGTACAATGGGGTTTCTGGGAAAAGGCCCACTGGATACCCGCAGGGGCATTATGGGACAAAGATTGGAATGTCCGTCCACACGGGAAAGTATTCACCGAACTGGTAAGCAAAACTTGGCATACAAATAAAAACGGGAAAACTGACAAAAATGGTGTTTACACTATTAGAGGCTTCAATGGCACTTATAATATCACAGTTGAATATAAAGGACGGAAGGTTCAACAGCAATATTCTCTGGGGAGAAAAGGAGGGGCATTGATAGTTAAAATAGATAAATAGTAACTATGAAAAAATCGCTCATTTATGTTGGACTAACACTCTTTTTTGCTTTTCAAATAGCAGGTAATCAGGCGATAGCCAAACAGTATTTTGTCAATAGTGTCAAAGGGAATGATACTAATAAAGGGACTCATAGAAATACCCCTTGGCAATCGCTTGCGCCTGTTCATGCGATGAAGTTTATGCCTGGCGATACTATCAATTTTGAATGTGGTTCTGCTTGGCAAACAGGTCTTGAAATAAATAATGGTGGAACGTCCTCTAAACCAATTGTTTACAAAGCTATTGGAGAAGGCGCAAAACCTATTTTTAGTAATTCAGGAAAAATGTCAAAAGCCATTAATATTACAGCAAAGTGGATAATTATTGATGGGTTTTTCGCAAAAAATGCCAGTTTAGCAGGAATATTTTTGGCAAAGGGTGCCGACCACAATATTATTAGAAATTGTGAAATTGAAAATTGTGGTGGTGGAGTGATGGCACATGGAAGTTATAATTTAATTACGCAAAATTATGCTCATGATCTTATTATGATAAAAAATACTCCTGGGGGTGATGATGATTACGGGGCAGTGGCGTATTGGGTATTTGCTCCCCATAATGAAATTGCCTATAACCGAGCCGTACGATGTGGCGCACCAAGCTATGACTACGGAGCTGATGGTGGTTTTTTTGAAGTATATACCAATGGCGATAGTACTTATGTGCATCATAATTATGCAGAAGATTGTCTGGGGTTTTTAGAGATAGGAGGTGGCTTGGCTCGAAGTATTACTGTAACAGACAACGTTTCCGTGAATAGCGGGGGTTTTTGCTTTCATTTAGGTAGTAAGTTCAAAGCTGACGTCCAAAATTTCAGGCTTGAAAACAACACCGTGATGGTTCCTAAAGGAACAAAATGGAAAACTTTGATAGATTGGGCTGGAGGAACACCTCAAAAAAACACGCTCGTTTTTCGAGGTAACACCATATTATTAGGAGGTGAACCAAGGGACAAAATTTCAAGCAATGGGTTGTTTACTCATGAAAACAATACATATTTTTTATTGGATGGGGCGCAAGCTGGCTTCTCGTTGGATATTACCGAACACATACAGCAATCTAACTAGGTTATTTTATTATGAAAAACACATTCCTTATTCTTACTTTTCTTTCGCTAAGTATTTCAGGCTTTACACAAGGTATAGAGAGCTGTCGTGCTAGTTTGAAAAATGATACCCTGACCATCGAAAACACAAAAATAGCGAGAACATACAAATGGAATAATGGTAATATCATTACGCAATCTTTAACAGATAAAACTAGTGGTAATATGTGGAAAATGAATAGCAGTAAGCCTGATTTGACTTTTCCTGAGCAAACTGAAAAAGCCGAAGATGCTACTTTTACAGTGAAAAATATTCCAGAGAACGAAGTTACTCCAGCACATTTAGCCATAGAGATTAGTTATCGCCTAGAGCAATTATTGATTAAAAGAGTGTTTCGTTTATATCCAGAGTGCGCCGTAATTGCTTGTGATTTGTATTTTAAAGGAACTTCTAAAAGTATTTGGTTACAACAAGGAATCAATCTTGCTGATATGGTAAACCTTGAAAAGGTTAGTGCCAGTAATGCAGGAAGTAATACTCCAGTCATTGAAAAATTAGAACTCTCAGGAAAACATTGGCAGATAGAAGCGGTAGAGTTTTTTGATATTACAGACCGTTTTAACAATTTGGTGAACAAGGTAGAAGCCTTGTCGTACAGACCGAATTTTTATCGGGGCAATCTGCTTTTTGCTCACGATAATATAAATAATAACGGCGTTTTTATATTGAAAGAAGCACCTACCTCTAATGTGCAATTGGCTTATCCAAGCAGTGATTTTATCACAGAGTATGGCGCTTTTAGGGTAATTGGAGCAGGGTTGAATCCTAGTGATTTACACCCAACAGAATGGCGTAGAGGGTATGGTTTTGTAACGGGGGTATATACGGGAGATGAGGAAAATAGATATAAAGTCTTAAGAAATTATCAAGAACGCATCAGAATTCACCAAACGGGCAGAGACGAAATGATTTTGATGAATACTTGGGGAGATAGAGGACAGGATGCGCGTATTCAAGAAAAATTTGCGTTGGCAGAATTAGAGGCAGGTGCTAAATTAGGAATTACTCATTTTCAGCTAGATGATGGCTGGCAATTGGGACGTTCTTCAAACTCTGCTTTTAAGGGTGGCTCACTGAGTAATATTTGGGATAATAAAAATTATTGGGAGCCACATCCTGAGAAATTTCCGAATGGACTAGCACCTATCGTAAAAAAAGGAAAAGAACTTGGTATAGAAATTTGTTTATGGTTTAACCCAAGCAAAGACAACAGTAATGAACATTGGGAAAAAGATGCTGATGCTTTAATTGATATTTATAAAAAATATGGTATCCGCACTTTTAAGATAGACGGCGTAAACTTACCCGATAAATTAGCAGAAGTAAATTTTAGGAAGTTTTTGGATAAAGTCAGTAACGAGACAAATCATAAAGTAGTTTTCAACCTCGATGTAACAGCCCACCGAAGGGGAGGTTATCATTATCTGAATGAATACGGGAATATTTTCTTAGAAAATCGTTATACCGACTGGACAAATTATTACCCTTATACCACCCTACGAAACTTATGGATGTTATCGAAATATGTGCCTGCTCAAAACCTACAAATTGAATTTTTGAACAAATGGAGGAATCAAGAAAAATATCAAGCTAACGATATTTTTGCACCAAAGAACTACTCATTTGATTATCTTTTTGCCATTACGATGTTTGCTCAGCCTTTAGCTTGGTTTGAAGGTACAGGTTTGCCTTCAGAAGCTTTCGCAACCAGCAAATTGATTAAAACTTATTTACAGCACAATACTAACATTCATGCAGGGCAAATATTCCCAATAGGTGATGAGCCAAATGGCAAGTCATGGACGGGTTTACAATCAATTACAAATGAACAGAAGGGATATTTGCTAGTATTCCGAGAAAATACGATAGATACTAAGAAAGCAGTAAAAACTTGGTTGCCCACAGGAAAAAAAGTGAAGCTAGAATTGATAGCAGGGCAAGGTAAATCATTTGAAAGTCAGGTACTTGAAGAAGGAAATGTTATTATCAATTTACCCGAAATAAATAGCTTTGCGCTGTATCGGTATACATTGAAATAACAAGTATATTTCAATGAAATATATCTTTATCGCTAAAAAAGAAACAATTCCTATGTTCAAGAAAACCGCTTTATTGTCCCTTATTTGGGCTTTGTGTTTACCAATAGCTTTCTCTCAACCTACAGAGAAGTTTGTAAAAGTATTAGTAGCTGCCGACCACGCCGATTGGACCTATAAGCTAGGAGAAAAAGTAAAATTTACTATTGCTGTTTTTAAAAATGGGAATCTGGTAAAAGATGCAAAAGTAAGGTATGAGATAGGTCCTGAAAAACAAGAACCTTCTAAAAAGGAAGCCATTAGCTTAGTCACAGGCTCACAAATTATTGATGGAGGAACAATGACAACGTCAGGCTTTCTACGCTGTATTGCTATTGCAGAAATTGATGGAAAAGAATACAGGAATCTAAGTACTGCGGCTTTTGAACCCCTGACTATCAGTCCAACCGTTGAAAACCCTGTTGATTTTGATATTTTCTGGCGAGAAGCGAAAGATGAATTAGCTAAAATTCCGATAGATGCTAAAATGACATTATTGCCAGAACGATGTACAGAAAAGGTAAACGTATATCATGTTAATCTTCAAAATTTCAAAATAGGAGCAAGGCTTTACGGAATATTATGTGTTCCTAAAAAAGAAGGAAAATACCCTGCTTTATTACAAGTGCCAGGGGCAGGTGTGCGTCCTTATGGAGGTGATATCAATAATGCTGAAAAAGGAATCATTACTTTTCAAATAGGGATTCATGGCATTCCTGTAACGATGGAGCCATCTGTTTATACCGATTTGGGTGCTGGTATTTTGAATGGTTATCCTAATTATAACCTTGACGATAAAAATCGTTTTTTTTATAAAAGGGTTTATATGGGTTGTGTAAGAGCCAATGATTTTTTAACGAGTCTCCCACAATATGATGGTTCAAACCTAGCAGTTACAGGCGGTAGTCAGGGCGGAGCTTTATCTATCGTAACGGCAGCATTAGATAGCAGAGTAAAATGGCTTGGAGCATTTTATCCAGCCTTGGCAGATGTAACAGGCTATTTAAAAGGCAGAGCTGGAGGCTGGCCACATTATTTTGACAAATGGAGTAGAGCTTACAATGAAACGAAAGAAAAATTAGCGACAGTTGGATACTATGATGTAGTGAATTTTGCTCGCAGAGTAAAAGTGCCAGGAATGTATTCATGGGGATTTAATGACGAAACTTGCCCACCAACGTCAATGTATGCAGCCTATAATGTGATTACTGCACCCAAAGAATTATTTCTAGCCCTTGATACAGGGCACTGGACTTATCCAGAACAAGGAGAAAAAATGAATAGTTGGTTACAAGAAAAACTAAAAGGAAAGTAAAATATAGCTTCTAGGATTCTCAGTAGTGTGATGAAGTCGGTATTACCTCATAATACTGACTTCTAAACATTCATGTTTAATAACGTAAAAAAACTTTTATGAATACCTTCAATCGTTTGCTGATAGTGTGTTATTTGATGGGTAATGTTGTTGCTGTGGATGCTCAAAAAATAGAGACATCTAAGAATAATATCATGCCTGAGTTGAAAATATCATTCATAAAAAAAGGTGTATTAAGACCTAGGAGTACACAGGAAATATCTTCGTCAAACTGGATAATTGGCTGTGAAACCCTTGATCGAGATATGGCTGACTATGAACAATATAAAGCCTATATTGCTCCTCTAGGTATCAAACGATTAAGAATGCAAGCTGGTTGGGCTAAAACTGAAAAAGTAAAAGGCAAATATGATTGGCAATGGCTGGATAAAATCATTGACGATGCCCACAAACAGGGTTTTCAGCCGTGGTTAGAAACATCCTATGGTAATCCAATATATGAAGGAGGTGGGGGTATTAATCTAAGTGCGGGAATACCTACTTCGCCCGAAGCCCTAGAAGCGTGGGATAAGTGGGTAGAAGCCTTGGTTATACGTTATAAGGGAAAAGTAAGCGCCTGGGAAATTTGGAATGAACCCAATTTTGGAGATAATGAAATCAATCTCCCTGAAAAAGTAGCCGAATTAAATATTAGAACAGCAGAGATTATCAAAAAACATCAGCCCACGGCTAAAATCTCTGGCTTGGCGATGGGACATATTGATTTAAAATATGCTGATATTTTTTTTAAAACGATACATCAAAAAGGCAAAATGAAGCTTTTTGATAATATGACTTACCACGACTATGTCTATAATCCTGATGCTAATTATGCTCATGTAGCAGAGTTGAAACGGATTTTAGATAAATATGCCCCAACTATAAAATTGCGTCAAGGTGAAAATGGTGCACCTTCGTCAAGTGGATATGGTCGCGGAGCATTGGGAGACTATGATTGGACTGAAATCTCACAAGCTAAATGGAATGTACGTAGAATGTTAGGAGATTTAGGACATGATATAGAGTCGAGTATTTTAGGGATTGTCGAAATGAATTATGGCGTGATGAATGGGCCAATTAATAAAAAGAATGTAAAAGGTATTATAGAAGCAGACTCTTTAAACAGGGTTGTTCGCCCTAAAATAGCTTATTATGCCATGCAAAATGTTGCTTCTGTTTTTGATAATACCCTCCAACGAATTAAAAACTTGGAACCTACTCATAATACTGAAACTCAATTAAAAATAGATGAGGTAAAATATAATAAGGGAACCGACAGGAATTTAGCTATATATGGCTACGAACATACACAATCTAAAAAGCAAATATTTACTATCTGGCTAGATGAAGCTATTCCAACTAATACCAATTTGACAAAAAATATAAATTTTACTATCCTCAATGGTAATTTTGACCAACCTGTTTATGTAGATATCCTTACAGGATTGGTTTATGAAATCCCTGATAATCAATGGAAAAAGATAGGCAATAAATACATTTTTAATGATCTTCCAGTGTATGATGCTCCGATATTGATTGCTGATAAATCCTTGATTGGCATTAAAAAATAGTTTATCAATAAATCATCTTCCCGTTTGTTTTCTATATTCCATCGGATTTTGTTTGAACTGTTTTCGAAATAGGCGATTGAAATTAGACAGATTTTTAAACCCACATTCATAGCAAATTTCAAGGATAGATTTATTAGTTTCTTGCAAGAGTCTACAACTTTCAGTGAGGCGCATTTCGATGACAAAACTCAAAAAAGTTTTTTGTGTCCGAGATTTAAAATACCTACAAAAAGCTGATTCTGAAAGATTACTTATTCCCGCAACTTCTGTAATAGAGATGTCATCTTTAAAATGTAATAAAGCATATTCCAATACTTTATTCATTTTTAAACTATCGTTGATATTGATACCACTAATGGTATTTACCGAAATAGGTTGTAATTCCTGTCCATTTGAAAGGATAGCAAATATTTCAATCAACTTACTGAGTCGCCCCACATTCCCTAAATGAAGCATTTCTATCATGAGCTGCTTAATTTTTTCTTTAGCTCCTCCCAAGACAAGCAAACCATTCATTGATAATAACAATACCTTCTTCATATTTGTCATTTCAGGACTATTAAAAAAATCTCCTCCTAAGAAATCTTCTGAAAATTGAATCACTATTGAACAAGGTTTTATAGGATTATCATCTTGATAAAAACAATCGTCAGCCTTGAATAAATGAGGTACATTTTTACCAATAAATGCCACTTCTCCTTCTTGATAAGAGGAAAAATTATCTCCAATAAATTTCTTCCCAAAGCCTTTTTCACAATAAACTAATTCGTATTCCTTATGAAAATGCCAAGGCGTTTCAAAGTTTGGCGACTCATAACGCCCAATAATAAACGAACTTCCTGTGTTCAAAGGAAGCTTTTGGAAGACAGCATGCTTAGATATTTTCAAACTAGTCAAAATAGTATCGGTAAAAGTTGTTTTATGGTGGCAATATAATATTATTCATTGTTTTTTTGTGTATTAATTTATGTTAATAATCAACAACGATATTATCCTACTTATTAAGTATGAAAAAAAATGTATTAAACAGGCGTAATTTTTTAGCTTTTATCCCTGCTATTTCCATAGCATCAACGGCTTTGGCAAAGCCTAGCTATCATCATTTGCCTATCTCTTGTAACAGCTATAATTGGATTACTTTCTATAATAGAGTTCATAAAAAATGGGGCGACAACCTAGAACAAAACTTTTCTGAGTTTGCCAAAACAGGCATCAAAGCTTATGAACCAAATATTGAAAGTCCAGCAATGGCTCAAGAATTAATTCCTGTGCTTAATAAATACGGTATTGCCCTACCTTCTATTTATGTCAACAGTATTTTACATGAAAAAGAGGCCATCAAAACCTCTATCAATACCATAATAGCCATTGCCGATGTAGTTAAAAACTATGGGACAAAAATTATTGTAACCAATCCAAGTCCGATAAAGTGGGGTTCAAACGAATTAAAAACTGATGCACAGTTGAATCTTCAAGCACAGGCTATGGAAACATTGGGTAAGGAACTGCGACAACGAGGATTAACTTTGGCTTATCATACCCACGATGTTGAGCTAAAAGCAGGGGCAAGAGAGTTTCATCATATACTATTAAATACTACTCCCCAAAATGTTTCCTTTTGTTTTGATGTACACTGGGTTTACAGAGGTTCTGATAATTCAGAAGTAGCCGTATTTGATGTATTGAAGCTATATGGAAAAAGAATAGCTGAATTACACCTCCGACAATCTATTGGCGGTGTTTGGTCTGAAGCTTTCACTGCTCAAGGCGATATTGATTACATTAGGTTAGCAAAAGAACTCTCAAAAATAAATATTCATCCACACATCGTGATAGAACAATGTTTAGAACCCAACTCGCCCAATACCATGGATGTAGTCAGTGCTCATATCAAAGGATTTTCAGCCATTAAAGAAACATTCTTAGGATAGCGTTTAACATTACTCTATTTAGTAAAACTTTTATTTAACAAAAATGGAAAAATCAAGAAGAAAATTTTTAAAGAATATGGGTGGCTCAGTAGCCGCAATATCCATTGGTACTACTGGTGTAAATGCTCATGAAGAAGTACTACACAAAAAGCTGATTCCTACTACTAAAATTAGTGCTAATGATAAAATTAGGATAGGATTAATTGGCTCAGGTATTATTGGTCATTACGATACAGATGCCGCTCTCAAAGTTGATGGTGTAGAGTTAGTAGCAGTCTGTGATTTATACACTGGTCGATTAGAACGAGCAAAGGAAAAATGGGGTAATGGCATTTTCACCACCAAAGATTACAGAGAAATATTGGCTAGAAAAGATATTGATGCTGTATTGATTTGTACACCAGACCATTGGCACCAGAAAATGGCTATTGATGCGATGAATGCAGGCAAACACGTGTACTGTGAAAAGCCAATGATTCAGAAAATAGAAGATGGATATGCTATTATAGAAACACAAAAGAAAACAGGAAAGGTCTTTCTCGTAGGGAGTCAAAGAGCAAGTAGTTTAGCTATTCTAGAAGCTAAAAAACACTTTGAAAAGGGAGCAATTGGCGAGTTGAGTTATGTAGAGGCCTATTGTGACAGAACCGATGCCAAAGGGGCGTGGCAGTATTCTATTCCGACGGATGCTTCACCAGAAACCATTGATTTTGATAAGTTTTTAGGCAATGCCCCTAAAGTTCCTTTCAGTGCAGAGCGATTTTTTAGATGGAGAAATTATAAAGACTATGGTACAGGGTCAGCAGGAGATTTAGTCGTTCATTTACTAACAGGCTTACACACCATCACAGGTTCGATAGGACCAAATAAGATATTTGCGTTAGGAGAAGTAAATTATTGGAAAGATGGAAGAGATGCCTATGATTTAATCAATTCATTTATGGCTTATCCTCAAACGCCTACTTTATCTTCTTTTCAATTATATACCCGTATCAACTTAGCAAGTGGGGAAGGAAAAAATGGTTTTGGCATAAAACTCATTGGAACAGAAGGTGCAATAGATGTTGGTTGGAACGACTTTAAAGTAAGAACATTGAAAAGAAGTGCAGCCCCTGGTTTCGGAGGATATGATTCTTTTGATAGTTTTTCAGCTCAACAAAAAGAAGACTATAAAAAATGGTACAAAGAAAAATATGGCAATACCATGGGAGGTTTTGACATGGGAAAAACCATTGAATTTACAGCACCTGCCAATTATGATGACAGATTAGACCACATGATTTGCTTTTTTAATGGAATACGCTCAAATACGCCTATTCTAGAAGATGCTACTTTTGGACTAAGAACAGCAGGGCCATCTATCGCTTGTAATATTAGTGCCGAAAAAAATAAGGCATTAAATTGGGATGCCGAGAAAATGAAATTATCTTAAATAACTATTTAGCTCATGAAAATTGCCATGTTGGGGTCGGGTTTTATTGCTCGTTTTTATGCTACTTCACTGCATGCCCAAAGAAGAAAAGACTTTATTTATACGGTTTACTCTCGTAATATTGACAAAGCTAAACGCTTTGCTGACGATTATCATTTACAGCATTTTACTGATAATATGGAAGAAGCCATCAACCATCCAGAGGTAGATGTTGTACTGATTTCATTACCAAACTATTTGCATGAAATAGCCGTAAGTGCCTGTACCAAAGCCAAAAAGCATGTATTATGTACTAAACCTTTGGGTAGAACAGCAGCCGAGGCAGAACGAATGTTACATTTAGTAGAAGAGGCAGGCATTTTTGCAGGTTACCTTGAAGATTTATGCTATACGCCTAAATTTTTGAAATCAGTAGCTAGTGTACAACAGGGAAGTATTGGTAGGGTACTCTGGACAAAATCCAGAGAAGCACACCCTGGGCCACATAGTGATTGGTTCTGGGATAAAGAAAAATCTGGTGGTGGAGCCATTATCGATTTGGCGTGTCACTGTGTAGAAATCAGTCGAAATTTTATTGGAAAAGATATAAAACCTATTGAAGTAATGTGCTGGGCTGATACTCAGGTACATCCAATTGAAGCGGAAGATCATGCCATTGGTCTAGTGAAATTTGAAAACGGAGCGATTGGTCAGTTTGAAGTAAGCTGGACTTTCAGAGGGGGAATGGATTTGCGAGATGAGGTAGTGGGGACCGAGGGTTCTATTTGGCTGAATAGCTTTTTACGTACAGGTTTTGAAGTTTTTAGCACAGGCAAAGGAGCAGGCTATGTAGCTGAAAAAGCAGAAGTAAATAATGGATGGCTATTTCCAGTAGGCGATGAAGCCCACGAGTTGGGCTACCCCAATATGTTTACCGATATGTTTGATGCGATTGAAAACCAGCGAGAGCCACAGGAAACATTTTATGATGGATATGTAGTGAATGCCATTTTAGATGCTGCTTTTGTCTCTGCAAAAAGCAAGCAATGGGAAACAGTGCAACTACCTATCTGGCGAGGATTGACTGGACAAACAAAGCCCTCTGTTTACAAAGAATATGACAATGATCATTGGTTGGTAAAAGAAGAAGTACTCCCTAATGGAGATAAAAAGGTGATTTTAAAGAAGAAAGATACAGGAGAAATTGTGGAAGTATCCACATTGGCTTAAATGTTATTTATCAATGATTGGGTTCACCTTTACGGTACTGAACAGGTGAAACACCCATTTGTTGTTTGAATAACCTTGAAAAATAAAATGGGTCGTCGATACCAATTGCTGAGGCTACTTCATTGATACGCAAAGCCGTAAAATGAAGCAATTGACAAGCTTTTTGAATGCGTAAATGATTGAAATATTCAATCGGTGCATAGCCAGTATCTTCCTTGAATTTTTTAGAGAAAAAGGAGATAGAAAGATGTGCTGATTGAGATATTTCTTCAAGGGTAAGCGTATTAGCAAGATTTTCTTGCATAAACTTGATGGCTTTGTCGGTAGAACTAACCACGGAATGAGTATCGTTTACACGCTGAAAATGTTCTGTCGTAATAAAAGTAGATAAATAATAAGATAGCGAAAGGTTGGCAAAAAGCAGATTGTTGGCACTATAGCCCTTTAATAATGCATTTGTAATCTGTTTGAATAAGTCATTACGCTCGTTGGAAAAGCCTACTTGAACGCTCTCGACATTATCATTCATAATTGCTTTTACGACATCATCGGCATTATTTCCGTCGAGATGAAACCAATAAATTGTCCAAGGGTTCTGAGCATCAGCTACATAAGAATGAGGTACGTTTTTAGGAATAACAAATATTTCTCCTGCCGAAATACTGATTGTTTTATGTTGAAGCTGAATCCGTCCTTTTCCATGAGTACAGTAAATCAGAATGACTTTTGAAATACCTAGCGGACGTTGGTAATAATGGTGCAAAGCTTTGGGATAGAATCCCATACGGGTAATATACAGCGAATGAATTAAGGGCAAAGCTCTGCTTTTATTAATCGCTAGTGTTGGAATTTCTATAATTAATTCTCCTTCAAAGCCTCTACTTTTTTGCATAAATATATTGTGTTAGTCAGTTTTGATAAAAGTAAAATAATCCATGTAATTAATAAAATTGTTTAGTTATTATTTCTTTGAAAAAACGAATTTTGTATCAATAAAATATAAAAAATATTATATACAAAAACAAGAAATGGATTTAAGCAAATACAGCTTTCAACGAACTAAAAACACTTATTGTGTTCATTATGATGTACTTAAAATTACTGTCTTGGTAGTAATAATACTATTTAACGTTTTCAGTCCAAGTTTTGTAAAAGCACAACAATCGTATGCAAAATGGACTACAGATGAATTAGTATTAAACAATGGATTTGTCCAGAGACATATAAAATTACCTACTTTATCAGGCAGTTTTGGCACTACCTCTTATAAGCCTGTAATAGGGGAATTTAAGTACCTCGAAAAAAATAATCCTGAGTTTCAATTTGAAGTTAATGACAAAGTTTATGCAGGAATAGACAATTGGACTTTGATTGATATTAAAAAAATTACAGATACTAAACAAGGCGAGGGAGTAGCTGTCAAGTTGTTAAGTGAAGATAAACAACTTGAACTTACCGTCAACTATTTGCTATATCCTAATTTACCTGTTATTCGTAAAAATTTGGTAATTAAGAACTTATCAAGCAAAAGTGTTTCTTTAGAATCTGTAGATGTTGAGAAGTTTAATATTACGGGATATTTTGCCACAACCTTTAGTTGGATTTGCCATGATTATGGAAGAAGGCGTTCTATTGGTCCTTATGATGGTAATATGCAAGATGCCTTGTTGACGGTTCATAATAGCGATTGGCAACAAGGAATGGTCATTGGCAATGAAGCTGCTGGTGTAATTAAACATACATCTGTCTTTTGGCAAGAACCTACTATTTGCAGTGGGTTGACCCATAAAGATGCACAGTTTCCTTTCAGAAAATACCTTCAACAAGGAGAAAACTTTGTGTCTCCACAGGTCTTTACGATGGTCTACAATAATCATAAAGACCCCGACGAGATACTGAATACGGATGTGCCAAACTTTGTGCGAAAACATTTAGGCACGCGTCTTTCTGAATTATCACAAAAGCCAACGTTCGTATATAATACTTGGGTACCTTTTCATAAGGACATTAATGAGAAATTGGTCATGGAACTGGCAAAAGCTGCCGCTGATGCGGGAATGAAAGAATTTGTGATAGATGATGGCTGGAATGATAATTATGGAGATTGGATTATTGACAAGAAAAAGTTTCCAAACGGACTAAAACCTGTGTTCGATTACATCAAATCGTTAGGGATGAAACCCGGCTTATGGGTAAGTGTGGGTAGTGCTTCGCCAGATAGCAAAGTGTATCAAGAACATCCAGAATGGTTTGTATTAGATGAAAATCAACAACCTGCCAATTTGCATGAGAATGATTTAAAAATGCGAACGGCTTGCTTTAGTACAGGTTGGTACGATTATATCAAAAACGTTTTGATGAAATTATCCTTAGAATACGGACTAGAATATTTAAAACTCGATTTTACAGTTGTTACCAGTCCCTACAGATTTGGTCATAAAAATACAGGTTGTTATGCTACCAATCACGCTAATCACAAAGACCAACATGAGTCATTTTATGTAAACTATGAACGTGTTTGGAAGTTGTTTGACGAATTGCATGCAACCAAGCCAAGCCTATTTATCGATTGTACTTTTGAAACAATGGGTGGTTTACAATTGATAGATTATGCCATGCTGAAACATGCTGAAGGAAACTGGCTATCTAATTTTTATGGCCCGCCTCAGGAAAATGTCGATTTAAGAGTAAGAAATATGGCATGGTGGCGTTCGCCTGCTATTCCAGCCACGGCATTAGTTATTGGAAACCCCGAGATGCAAGATACAGGTTGGGAAATGCACATAAAATCGCTTGCAGGTGCTTTGCCCATCATGTTAGGTGACCCAAGAAAACTATCGGCCCAAGACTTTAAGCAATATAGAGCTTATGCAGATTGGTTACAACTGATGGAAAACAAACACCAAATCATGAGCTATAGGCAAGATTTAGCAGGTTTGGGTGAACCGAAAGAAGGACAATGGGATGGATTTCAGCGCATCAATACAGAAACAAAATCAGGAGGAATAATCGGAGTATTTAAGCATGGTAGTTTGGAAACCGAAAGGCAAATATTCATCACATCCTTACAGCCTGAAAAAATCTACCTTATCAAACAAGCAATTTCTGGCAAGAAAATCACTCAGATGACAGGGAGCCAATTATCCTCTATTGGATTTAAGGTGAAAATCAATGAAAAATATAACGGAGAACTTTTTGAAGTAATTAAGCAATAAAGGAACATTAAAAAATAAGAACATGGGAAAACAAACATTAACGGCTACTCAGATAGCGCAATACAATCAAGATGGATACTTGATTTTAAAAGGTTTCTTTAACCAGGAGGAAGTTTCAAAATTATACCAAATAGCGATAGAGGATAGCATAATGAGTAAAAATGCTATTAATGTAAATGATAGTTCAGGAAAAAGGAGTAAGCTTTCGTTATGGTACAAGCCAGGGGATGATATATATGGATTGCTAACCAGAGGCAATAGTTTGATTAATACTGTAGATAAATTACTTGATGGAGACGCATCAGTTTGTCATTTCCATTCTAAGCTGATGCAAAAAGAGCCACGAGTAGGAGGGGCTTGGGAGTGGCACCAAGATTATGGCTATTGGTATAAAAATGAGTTTTTATTGCCCGACCAAATGATGTCGGTAATGGTTGCCATTACAGATGCCAATCAAGAAAATGGTTGTTTACAGGTTATCAAAGGGTCGCATAAAATGGGGAGAGTGGAACATGGCTTTTCGGGTGAGCAAGTAGGCGCATCGCAAAGATATGTGGATTTAGCCTTAAAAACGATGGAATTAATTTATGTGGAGTTACAAGGTGGAGATGTGTTGCTTTTTCATAGTAACCTTTTACATCGTTCAGAAGCTAACCTTTCAGATAAGCCCCGCTGGTCAATGATTTCTTGTTATAATCGTGCGTCTAATATTCCTTATAATGATTCTGCGTCTTCTAATTCTAGCATTACACCAATTGATATCGTGCCAGATGAAGCATTGTTAACTTGGCAAACTTCAGGATTGAGAGAAGACAAAGCTGAATTTTTAGTAAAAGAAGCAGATGTTGCTTTGAAGTAAATATAATACTAAATTAACGGCAGTAACGTGTAAACCATCACTCATGAATATTAAATTTTATGCTCCTCAGTGGGGCAATGTACTTCCATTTGAAACTTTTTGTCAAAATGTAAAGACAGCAGGATACGACGGTGTAGAAATGGCTTTACCTTTTGATGAAAAAGAAAAGGCTGAAATACTGGCTACCTTAAATGATTTTGACCTAGAGCTTATCGGGCAATATTGGCAATCTCATGAAAAAGATTTAGGCGAACATGCTGTTAGCTATGAAAAGCATTTGAGAAACCTTATTTCGGCTAAGCCTATTTTCATTAACTGCCAAACTGGAAAAGATTACTTTACTTTTGAACAGAACAAGCAGTTATTTGAGCTAGCCCGTATAATATCTAAGGAAACAGGCATTACAATTATTCATGAAACTCATCGAGGTAAAAGTCTTTTTGCAGCCCATATTGCGCAGGAATATCTAACTCAAATCCCAGCTTTGCGGATTTGTTTAGATATTTCTCATTGGTGCAACGTCCACGAATCATTATTAGATGATCAGCAAGAAGCTGTAGCCAAGGCCATTGCTCATACCAATCATATTCATAGTAGAGTCGGTCATCCAGAAGGGCCACAAGTAAATGACCCACGTGCTCCAGAATGGGAAGAAGTACTACAAGCACATTTATCTTGGTGGGACAAAGTTGTAGCAAGACATCGACAGCAAGGAACACAGCTGACTATCACTACAGAGTTTGGCCCAGCTACTTATATGCCCGTGCTGCCTTATACCCAAATGCCTGTAGCTAACCAATGGGAAATAAATGTATATATGATGAATTTGTTGAAAGAGAGATATAACGCTTAATTGATGGTAGATTTATTTGTTTCGATGCTTCTCAAATAATCGACTATACACCCATTTATCTAATTTTAGGTTTTTGATAATGGGTTGATGATAAGGCATTTTTGAGAGGTCATTAAACGTATTCCATAGTTTTTGAGAACGACTATTCAATGTAAATACATTTCTGAACACTTGAATGATTACTTTTTCAAGGGCATGGTATTTTTTTTCGATTTTCAATTTTCTTTCTAGCGATACCAAATCATAACTCAAGTAATCAAAATTACCCAAACGATGATGAATCAATAAATTCAATATCCTGATTTCTGCATACAATGATGTGCCAAGGTCTTCTTGAAAAGAAGCTAGAATCTCGTTCACATATTGCAGTGCTATGGTATAATCTTTTGTAAAATAGTAAAGCCTAGCCAAAGCATAATAAGCTTTGACTTGAAGCTTGGCGGATACTTGTGCTATGCTTTTTTGAATTTCGTTTAGCTGACTGTTTACCCATTCTAGTCCTTGTTGGGTTTGCTCTAAATCGTTATGAAGGTTAACTTGATATGAAAAAATAAGTACTTGTAAATAGTATCTGGTACTTTCGTTAAGAGTAGGAATGTTTCGGAGTTTCGCTATAAAAAAAGTCATCTCTTCCCACTTTTCCATAGCCCTCAAATCGGTTAAAATACCTTCAATGCAATAGATGTAATACATTGGATTATCTATCCAAAGTGTTTGATGTTGCTCAAATAAATTTATCAATTCATAAAAAATAGCGATACTTCCTTTTGAATTGCCTACTGCTAAAAAGTAAGTGGACTGAAATTGTAAGTGTAATCGTTTTGACTCAAATGTTTTTTGTCTTGCTTGTTGTAAAATCTGACTTTCTTCTAACAGTAAATCATTGAGCTTTTCAATATCCGCCGAACTTCTGACCATCCCATTTTTAAGATACCTAAACCAGAGTATTTCATAAAGCATCGCTTGCTCATGATGGATATTTTCTTGTTTTAACAAGGCTTTGAATTGTTCTTGCTTACGTATAAGCTCCGTTTCTGTAATGTCAGAAAACTGTAAACTTACCAAGTTTTGTAGTTCTAACTTACTGATTAGTAAGTAAAAAAGATGTTTGTCATGTTTAACTGAAAGCTGAATCGCTTTGGCTAATCGCTTATTATACAAATCAATATGTCCCTTGTTGAATAGGATTTTACATTCCTGAATCATGTTTAAAAGTTGACTTTCAAGCGAATTTTCTTCTTCAAATAATCTCAGACTTTTTAAAATATTTGCATACAAATATTTTCTTGCTGGTTCTATAGATTTCGATGTGAGTTCTTTTGTTACTCTTTGAACTACCTCTTCGTCGAAATTTGAACAACTATCCAGAATATCATAAAGTTGCATAAAAGTTTTAGCTCCTTCTTGTATTTGTGTTGTTAACCTAAAATACCTTTTCTCTGCTTTTGATAAAGATTGTATTAATTTATATAAAAGTAAGAGTTCAGAATTAGCCATATTTATATTGTATAGTTATTATTAGCTTTAAATGTTAAAAATACAAATAAAGGTTGTCATTTTTAATTTTAGCCATAACTAAAAATGATAAAATTCTACTTTTAATTGAATTAATAAAAGGTATTTTTGTATAAAAAAAAGAATACAAATGCGTAAGATTATTATAATTGGTAGTTCAAATACGGATATGGTGATAAAAGCACCAAAATTACCCTTGCCTGGTGAAACGATAATGGGTGGAAAATTTTTGATGAACCCGGGAGGGAAAGGAGCAAATCAAGCAGTTACCTCTGCTAGATTAGGCTGTCCGACGGTTTTTATCTGTAAAGTCGGCAATGATGTTTTTGGTAAAATGGCTTTACAGCAATTTGAAAAAGAAGGAATTCAAACAGATTTTGTATTTACTGATGCAGAACAACCTTCGGGTGTTGCCTTAATCAATGTAGATATGCAAGGAGAAAATTGCATTACGGTTGCTCCTGGGGCAAATGCGTTTCTATCACCAGCCAATATAGATAAAGCCAGTGCAATATTTGAAAAGGATGATTTAATCTTGATGCAATTAGAAACACCCCTTGAAACGGTGGAATACGTGGTTAATAAATTTCATCAAACCGAAGCTACTATTATCCTCAATCCTGCTCCAGCCACTCCGCTCAAAGAAGACATTTTAAAATATTTAACAGTAATCACTCCTAACGAAACGGAGGCAGAAATCCTTACTGGAATATCTGTTGTCAATGAAGACGGACTCAGAAAAGCCGCTAATATTCTCAGAGAAAAAGGGGTGAAGAATGTCGTGATTACACGTGGTTCAAAAGGAGCGTATATTTTATCTGATGAGTTTGAAGGAATGGTCGATTCAGTAAAAGTAGAAGCCGTTGACACGACCGCCGCAGGAGATTGTTTTAACGGTGCCTTGGCAGTAGGGCTATTTGAAAAAATGTCTTTGAAAGAAGCAGTACAATTTGCCTGCAAAGCAGCAGCAGCCTCGGTGAAAAAAATGGGAGCACAGTCTTCTATTCCATATCGGAAGGAATTAGTTGTGAGTTAGTGAATGGTGATTTAATAATTGTTGTGAGTTTTTCCATGACTACTTTAATCGTAAAACTATTGAAAATCAGCTTTATAAACATGAAAAAAATATTCTTATTGATTGCTTTACTTTCAACCGCATGCTGTAGCATCGCTCAGACGGCAAAAACAATTACCATCTCTCAGAAAGACCTTAAAAATAAAATAAAGGGCGGTTGGGCTGGACAAACCATTGGCGTAACCTTTGGAGGACCGATGGAATTCAAATACAATGGGACAATCATCAACGAATACCAACCTGTGCCTTGGTATGATGGTTATCTCAAAAAAATGATGTTAGAAAACCCTGGACTTTACGATGATTTATACATGGATTTGACCTTTGTAGAAGTATTTGAAAAAGAAGGACTCGATGCTCCAATAAATGCTCATGCCAAGGCTTATGCCAATGCAGGCTATGCACTTTGGCATGCTAATCAAGTAGGACGAAGCAATATTTTAAACGGAATCATGCCCCCACAGTCAGGCTATTGGGAAAACAACCCACATGCTGATTGTATAGACTATCAAATCGAATGTGATTTCGCAGGCTTGATGTCTCCTGCCATGCCAAATACAGCCTCTAAAATTTCTGATAAAATCGGACATATCATGAATTATGGCGATGGCTATTATGGTGGGGTTTATTTAGGCGCTTGCTATGCTTTGGCTTTTGTCTCGAAAGATGTTCGCTATGTGGTTCAGGAAGCCTTAAAAACTGTTCCAAAAGAAAGTAATTATTATAAATGCATTGCGGATGTCATTAAATGGCATAAAATGTATCCGAACGACTGGAAAAGAACTTGGTACGAAATTCAAAATAAATGGTCGCAAGATGTAGGCTGTCCAGATGGCGTTTTTGCCCCTTTTAATATTGATGCTACCATTAATTCTGCCTATGTAGTAGTGGGACTATTGTATGGGAATGGTGATTTTACCAAAACCATGGAAATTACTACTCGTTGTGGACAAGACGCTGATTGCAATCCGTCGTCGGCAGGAGGAATTTTAGGAACAATTTTGGGCTATGATGCCATTCCAGCTTATTGGAAAATGGGTTTGAAAGAAGCGGAAGACATCGACTTTAAATATACTTCTACGTCTTTGAACAAGGTTTATGAAGTTGGTTACAAACATGCTCTTTTAAATATAGAACGCAACGGAGGAAAGATTTTGAAAGAAACTGTAACTATTCCAGTGCAAATCCCAGTAGCAGTACCATTTGAAAAGAGTTTCGACAACACTTATCCTATCGACAGAAAGTATGTGTACAAATCTTTGAAAGATGAATATTCTTTTGACTTTGAAGGAACGGGCTTTGTTGTAAAAGGCGAAACAGCCAAATGGGCATCAACCAGTAATTATGTTTTTGAGATGGAAGTATATATCGATGGCAAACTGTTCGAAACAGCCAAACTACCCACTTCATTTACCACCAGAAGACATGAGTTGACATGGAAGTACAAACTTCCAAAAGGAAAACATACTGTATTGCTAAAATTATTGAATCCTTCTGCTGAACAAGATTGTAGGATAACAGATATTTTAATTTATAGTGATAAACCCAATAGTACAGCCAATGAAAATGTATTTAGATTTGGTCAGCCTATCAAGCCAAAACAATAAACCACTCAATATTAGAAGACATGTTTATCATTGAAAACTACTCCACAGCTGTATTCTTCTGTCTAATTACGATGCTCTGCTGGGGGTCTTGGGCAAATACTCAAAAACTCACGGCAAACAACTGGCGTTTCGAGCTTTTTTATTGGGATTATGTAGTAGGGATTCTACTAACATCTTTTATTTTGGCAATTACCCTTGGTAGTCACGGTGAAAAAGGAAGGGATTTCTTGAGTGATTTCCAACAAGCTTCTAACGAAAATATTGGTTATGCCATTATCGGTGGCATTATTTTCAATGCTGCGAATATCTTACTAACCGCCGCAATGGCCATTGCAGGGATGTCGGTAGCGTTTCCTGTAGGTATTGGTTTAGCATTAGTCATTGGCGTAATTGTGAATTATTTAGACCATCCCCTAGGCAATGGAATTCTTTTGGCAATAGGAGTAGCGTTTATCACTTTGGCAATTTTGCTCAATGCAAAAGTGTATCGTACTTCTTCGGAAAGTGCTAAGGTCTCAACGAAGGGATTGGTGCTATCAGTCATAAGTGGGTTGTTGATGGGCTTGTTTTATAAATACGTCGCCAATGCCATGTTTCCAGATTTTGAAGTACCAGAAGTTGGGAAATTGAGTCCCTATACGGCTATTTTCTTTTTTGCCATCGGAATATTATTGAGCAACTTTATATTCAATACAGCATTGATTTATCGTCCGTTTGTGGGCGATTCGCTCAACTACAAGGCATATTGGCAAGGGAGTTTCAAAAATCATAGTATCGGAGTTTTGGGTGGAACGATTTGGTGTTTAGGGATGGCATTCAATATTATTGCTAGTGGAAAAGCTGGACCTGCTATTTCGTATGGACTTGGTCAAGGAGCAACTATTGTAGCCGCTATTTGGGGGATTTATGTTTGGAAAGAATTCAAGAATGCCAGTAAAAGCACTAATGTTTTACTCAATATAATGTTACTTTTCTATCTCTTAGGATTAGGAATGATTATTTTGGCTAGATAACAATAAGTAATCCTCTGAATAGACTATTTACTAGCTTATTCAGAGGATTATTTTAACAAGTTTCACTCTCTACTTTAGTATAAATACCTATTCCAATTTATACTTATTGATATCAATATTAGGAGTAGAGTATATCTTGCCTTTATCTGTGATAAGTATGGCTTTATAGGCTGGATATTTTTTTAAAAGAGCAAGCCCAAGTTCTTTGCCCAACACCATGACAGATGTGCTAAAACCATTGGCCATTTCAGCACTAGGCCCCAAAACGGTTACACTACATAATCCAGTAGCTGGATATCCCGTAACAGGATTGATAATATGAGCATATCGCTTGCCGTTGAAAATTACATATTTTTCATAACTCCCAGAAGTGACTACGGCACTTTTATAGAGCGGTATAACAGCGAATATCGTGTCTTTATGGATGGGGTTGGTTATCCCTACGCCCCAAGGTTTTCCATTGGGTTGTTTCCCCCAAATACTCATATCGCCAGAGCCGTTTACTATACCAGCCTTAATGCCTTTGGCTAGCATCATATCTCTACAACGGTCGGTAGCATATCCTTCTCCTAATGCTCCAAAGCCTATTTTCATGCCTTTTAGCTTTAGGAAAATAGTAGAGTTCTGGGGGTCTAATATAATATTATGGTATCCAACTTTTTCAACTGATTTCTTAATGGCCTCAATAGTAGGCATTTGAGTCATTGAGCCATCAAACTTCCAGATTCTATCCATCGCTGCAAAGCTAATATCAAAAGCGCCATTGGTTATTTCAGAAAAATGGATGGCTCTTTCTGTCAATCGAAATACTTCTGGGTCAACTTTTACTGGGGCAATCCCTGCATTCCTGTTTACTTCAGAAATTTGAGTATCGCTTTTCCAGTCTGAAATAAGATTCTCTATCCGCGTTATTTCAGCAATAACAGCATCTATATTTTCTTCAGCATATAGGGAATCTTTGGCTACTATTGTAATATCAAATCGACCTCCCATCAATTTTACCGTCCTTTTTCGCAACACTTGTGCTGTCGTACTAAAATTTATCAGGAGAAGACATATCAATATTTTTTTCATACTTTCTTTCCAATTATTTAATAACAGTCCATTAGTATCTGGCTTCTAGACTGATAAAAACTAACATCCTTACCAAGTTGTGATTGACAGATTTCATCAATAATCTCAATAACACCTTTTTGCATAGACAATGACCCACACAACATTATCACTCCTTTTGAAGCCAAAGTTTGTGCGATGAAATCACTGTCTCTAGCAATCAACTCGCCAATGTATTGTTTATTAAGTGTCGTTTCTCGTGAGAAAGCCGTATGAAACTGAATGAGACCTTTATTTTCTAAAGATGACTCTAAAATGGGAGCATATTTTTCTAAAGAAATTTGCTGTCTAAAACCTCCATAAAGATAACAAGGAACCTTTCGTTTATTCTGGCTAATCATTCCTAAAAAAGGGGCAATACCTGTTCCGTTACAAATCATCACTACGCTAGTGGCCTTTTTAGGGAAATGGAAATGCTTATTTTGAATAACCCGTGCTTGAATAGTTTCTCCCGCCTTTAGTCTATGCAAAAAGCCAGAACCTAGTCCTTCAGGATGAAGTCTTACACTTAGCTGTATCTGCTTTTCACATACACCAACAGAATAAAGTCTTTCTCGATGGTCGTTTGCAGGATATATTGCTAGTAAGTCGCCAGATTTTGCACGCAATTTTCTTTTAGCTTCAAAACGAATTAAAAATGTCTCATCAACAGACTTCTCAGAAGTAGTGTCCATTACTTCAAAAGACTCCAATGATGCTGGTTCTGCTTTTACCATTTTAGGCGAAAGAGGAATGCCTGCTTGTTGCGACCAAGCCTCAGCCCAAATACTAAACTCTTGTTCTGATTTGTCATTGATAGTATGTATATCAACCAATGCCTTAGCCCACTGCTGATGCAATAACCAATGATTTACTTCAAAGGCAAACTTACAAAAGTCTGGATAGGCATGCGAACCAAAACCTACTACTGAAAATTGTATAGACTGATTCTGAGGATATTGTTCAAGCAGTGATTTGAATTTTTGGGCATTACTCGGAGCTTCTCCTAGTCCATAGGTAGAAGTAATAACAAGTAGTTGTTCAGCTTTAGGAAAAAGAGCATAATGATTCATATTGCCCATAAAAACTGTTTTCCCCTGACTATCTAGTTCATTATAAATAGCTTGAGCAAAGCGGAAAGTGCTACCATTTTCAGAACCAACCAAGATGATAAAATTACTTTCTTTGGCTGAATATTTATTTTTAATAGACGTTGCTCTTCGCTTCCAAGTAATACAGAATCCTGAATAAATAAAAAAGAGAATATTGGCAGACGCCAAGGCTAAAATAATTGCCCAAACAATATTGATATTACCTGTATGTATCGATAAACTTAAGTCGGCAAGTTGCTGTGAGGTAGGGTATACTACTTGGCTAAGTACATCTCCCGTAATTTGATTGACAGCGAGTTCTCTATCTTTAAGTTTGATAACATAATACTCTTCCACATCTTCCGAAAAAGGAAATTCAATACTCTTTACTTCTGAAAGTTTGATATTTTTAAATAAAGTAAAATCTGCTAGCTTTTGTACTGGCTGAGTTTTGATATCGTCAAGGTTTACATCAAGATTTACTTTAGGGGCCTCTTTGCTTCCAAATCTGTTTAAGGATAGATGTGCGCCTGTAAAGGCAATGATAATAATCGGTATAATAGCCCATCTGCTTAGTACTACGTGGTAATATTGAGCAAAGTCTTCTCGGACAATACGCGTAAATATCCGCTTGATACCGCGTTGTCGTTGGATTAATAACATCAGTCCCGAAAGCGTAATTAATAATAGGATAAATGCGGTAAAGCCCATTATTAAACGACCTGTTTCATGCAAAAAAAGTGAGCGGTGTAAGGTAGTTGTCCATTGAAAAAAAGCATTCTTTTCTTGGTAATCACCCAACAATTTCCCTGTTAATGGATTTACATAAGCATGGATATTTTTGCCATCCGCATCGCTACCATTGATGCTTACTACATTATTCGGTTCGACCGTTAGTTCAATAAGGTCTGGATAGTTTGTTTTAAGGATTGGAAGTGTTTGAGCAAGCGTAATCTGTGAAAAATCATTGACCCGATAGGTATTAGTAGGATTGACTACGGGTTCAAAGGCCAAAATAAGACCCGTCACAGCAGCTAAGGTTAAAAATAGAAAAGAAGATACAGCCAATACTAAGTGGCTGTATCTCCAAAGAGAAATTATCATAAATATCTACTATTGGTTAGCGCTAAAACGCACGTAACGGATGTATCCAGTACCTTCGCTTTTAGCAGAAAGGCTTTCGGTTGTCAGGGGAATTTCTAAGTCTTTTATATAATAAGGCTTATCTTCCACTGCTGTTTCGAAGCGTAATTTATAGTTTGAATTAATGGTGGCATTGTCAAGTTCTAATACTACCACACTTCTATCACCACCCGTTACCGATGCTCCAGTAATGGCACTAATATTAGTTGGTTTTTTAGCAAAAGCTTTATGCCACTCTTTTAAATTTCGATACCATTTTTTGTCAGAACCAAGTACATACAAGGTTTTTTGATAACTATCTTTCGCATCTACAAGCGAAACAACTAAATAGGCTCCTTCGCCCATATAGTTTGTCATCTGAATCATACATTTGTACTTGCTGGTACCAGTATTTTGTGCCGACGTTGCTAATGAAACAAAAAACATTAGCACAACGAGTAAGGTTGCTTTACGAAATAATTGCATAGTTTATTTAAGAAAATTAATGGAAATTTTAGCTTTAGAAAGTGTTTCATTTTCACTTGCTAAGTCAAAAGCTGTTTCTTTAAAATTAGTTTGAGCATCCTTGGCTGCTCCAATTGATACCAAATATTTAAGGATATTATCATCTTTGGCAATCATCGCAGCTTTATGTAATGCTGTAATTCCTTCGCTATTTTTAGCGTTGATATCAATACCTAAAGGTTGAAGGCGTTTCAAAAGTGATAAGTCACTTTTAGCTACGGCTAAGTGATAAAGCGTATTTCCATTTTTTTGTGGCGCCAATACGTTCAATCCTTTTGCTTGTAATAGTTTTAATTTTGTTTCAAAATCTTCTGGTTTAGGGCCATTCGGACCTCTTCCTTCTCCACTGCTATATGATTGAGTAAGATAAGCCGCCAAATTGTCACCACTCTTATCTGCTACTTGTACAGAAGCTCCTTGATTGATAAGGTAACGAACTACTTCAGGAGAGTTACTACGCACAGCCATTGCCAATGCTGTAGCACCTTTTTGATTCCCTTGGTTGATATTTTTTACTTTTGGAAGTAACAACGCTAGCACTGTAGTATCACGGCTACCAAGCGCAGCAGTCATAAATACGGTATTTCCTTCGCTATCTGCTTGGTTAACGTCAACGCCTTTACTTAAAAAATATTGAATAATATCGTGTTGCTTCGGCTTTCTAACAATAAAATGCAACGCATTTTCTCCACTTTTATTCGTCGCTGTCGGCTTTAGTTTCAAGCTTTCTAAGTACTGAAATGTCTCTACTGTATTAGCACTTTGGCGTGTACCCTGCGCCGCCATAATCATGGCATTGTCTGTAGCAGGTACTCCTTTTTGTAGAAGCGCTTTTAAGATTTCAATATTTCCACTTCTGGCGGCATAGCTGAAAGCATTATTTCCATTAGCGTCAGTGCTTTTTAAATCTAGTCCTTTTGATATGAAATAGTTCGTCAATGCTAAGTCTTTATCATTGGCTACCACTAATAATAAAGCATTCGCTCCGTCATTGGTTAAGTCTTTCTTTAAATTAGCACCTGCTTTCAAGCATAGGTCAAAAATTTGTGTATTCGTCTGACCAGCAGAAGCTGCAAAATTAAGAGGCGTTGCTCCGTGACTATCTTCAATATCAGCTTTTGCACCTTTGCCTATTAAATACTCCATAATTTCTACATTACCAGCATAAGCTGCCCAGTGTAAATAGGTACGACTATCATGCGTTATCTTTGTAATATCGTTGCCAGACTGAGACAGAAGATATAAAATTGTTTCATTGGGCGCTTTTGCATTAATAGCCATTACTACGGGGTCAAAACTCGCTCCATTAAGTTGAGCAGGATTATTCCCTTTTTCCACCTCTGCTTTTACTGCACTTGCTGTTGGTTTATTTCTCCAAAACGATTGATCTAACAATGTGTTTTGTTGAGCCTTTGCAGCAAACGTCAATAAAGTTATTGCCACAATAAATAGTTTTTTCATAATGAATAATGTTAAATTAATGTAGTTATAATTGATACTAAATTTTTCACTAAATCTTTAGATTTTTTTAAAAGCAAAAGGTTTAGTGTATGCTAAATATTGGTGTTATCAATGGCTAATTTTAGCTTGATAAAATGACATCCAAGTTCTGGAAATATGAACGTTTAACACTATACGTTTTTCTCACAATTATAGCTTTACAGTTGAGTATTGGTATTGCTATCATTTCTACTTGTAATAAGCTTGTAACGTACTTTCGTACTTCCTTTATTTTACCTATTTTCACACACTACCTTATTTAGACTAATTATAAATTAAGCAAATATACTACCCACTTTCTTTACAAGCCAAGAGAAATGTGATAAAATTTGAGATTCTTCTTATTTTATGACTGAATACGCTTCTGAATAATTTTGGTTATAAAAAATAGCCTTGATTTGTGCAGTTAATTATTTGATAAGTCCTTTTTAGTAGATGAGTACAAAAATAGCAATTTCCTCTCTAAACGATTGACTTCACTAAGCCAATCGTTTAGAGAGGAAATTATCTTGTAAATACAGGTATTATTTAATTAGTCAATTAACACTTTATCAAGCGAAACAAAATCATCCGTACTTCCATAATTTGATTTCTTTTTATCAGACCACATTCCGTGTTCTCCCGCAACTGTTACCGAGAGCGTATAATTATCTTTTGCAAGAACTGGTGTAATAAAAATAAGGGACGATACAGGATATTTGCAATACATATCTACTAAGGTAGAAAGAACTATTTCCCCTTGCTTATTCTTCAATATTACTTTTGCATAGCCTCCGTCTGGTCTTAAAAGCCCGTGTAATCTTATTTGTTTTCCAGTGAATTGGATTGTGAACGTAGCGCCCTTAACATTCGAGCTACTGATGGTTAAAGTATCTGAAGAGATCTGTTGCCATTGTCCCGAATAAGAAATTTTATCTTTATCCATGTTATCAATTACTTTTCCCTTGCTGATTGGCAATGAAACTTTTCCCGTTTTCAAATCAACCTTCCATGCTTCTTGATAAGTAGGCATAGAGAGCGAAGTGCCTGAAATAGAGAGTGGTTGCCATATATAAGTAGCCGAAGAAGCCTGATGAGGGAAAGACCAACGGTCACCCATAAACATATACGTAGTATCTTTTGAACCCGTAATCGGCAACACAAATGTTGTCTGTGAATTCCACGTGAGTTTTCCTTCTGGTGCGAAAATTCCTCGATAAGTCCATGGCCCTTTCAAGGCACTCGCTGTATAATAATAATTATCATTTCGTTCCCAACTCGTTAGGTGCGAGCCAAGAAAATAGTAAATATTATCTTTCTTGAAAATAGTAGGTGACTCAAACCCTGCGATCATGTTTTTATGTGTTTGTTCGATAATGCTTTTATAATCATCACTAAGTTTATAAATCTCACCACCGTGTATCAATACATAACCAGTACCGTCCGTATCTTGAAAAGTACCCATATCCCATTTGCGAACAGGTTTATTATTATAAAGTAATGGTCCTTTGAACGTATAAGGCCCCGTGATGGTGCTTGAGGTAGCATAGCCCACAAATTGATCTTTGTAGCTTATCGTATCTGCATGCATATACATTACATATTCTCCCGTTTTGGGGCATTTCATTACTTTTACGCGTTCACCAACCCTATTAGGGCCTAACTTTCCTGAATTTTGAATTGGTAGAGCCAAACTTTCAAATTTCCAATTATACAAATCGCTGGAAGAATAACAGTTAAAGCCTACAAAAACATTACTGGTATCCGTATGTTTTTCTCCAAAAAGGTAATAACGCCCTCTGTCTTTTACGATATTGGCTCCGTGAGCACTCACGACCTCCCCTCGATTATCAAACCAAGAAACACCCGAATAAATAGCATTTTGTGTTTGTGCATACAAGCCAAAAGCCTTTACGAAAGTAACTATTAAAATAATAACTGTCTTCTTCATACCTAACTGAAATCGTTTACTTTAAATTTTTAAAGTTTATTAAGTTCTCATGAATCATTTCTTTTTCAAGAATTGTATCAGCATGTACTTTTTGTAATGATACATTTTCAACAGGAAGCTCCTTTTGTCCCAGTACTCTTGATATAAATTTCACATTTGTTGCTGTTATGTTAGTCAAGAAAATGTTTTTGATAGGGGTAAGCTTACGGATTTTAGTAGGCACTAAATTTCTCCATTGGTATAAAACATCTGTTTCAATACCCAATATTCCTAGGTCTATTTTGCCCGATTTGATATTAGAGACATAAATGTTATTCACATAGCCACCCATTCGTTCATTTGTTTTTATAAAAACCAAGTGATTTAGTTTTGCCCCATCAACAACGGTACAGTTATCCATAAATACATTTTCTATGCCACCAGATAGTTCACTGCCAATCGCTAATAATTGATGTCCATTTTTTACCAAACAATTACGAATGACTATATTTTTAGACGGCGTTTTCAAACGCCACCCTTCTGGATTACGTCCTGATTTTAAAGCGATTGCATCATCTCCTTGGTCAAAAACACAGTCTTCTATCAATACATTCTGACTCATTTCTGGGTCTATCCCATCGTTATTATGACCATGCGCATACACTTTAACATTTTTGATAACAACATTCTTTGACAAATAAGGGTGGATAGTCCAAAATGGGCTGTTCTGGATTGAAACACCTTCCATCAAAACATTTTCACATCTGTTGAATTGAATAAATTGCGGACGAAGATTAGCCGTATCATTGACCATATTTCTATCTTCAAGCGGGCTATATTCTGTCGCTAGATTATACAACCTTTTTATACTTTCCATGTGAGCTTTAGGACGTGCAAACCACTGTTTCCAAACATCCATGACAGCCTTGAGTTCACCTTCGCCAGTAATGGCAATATTTTTACACTGATACGCATAAACCAATGGAGAGTAATTATAACATTCCATACCTTCCCATGTACTTTTTACAGCAGGCAGGTAGTCAGAGGGGTTTCCTGAGAAAACCAAAGTTGCTCCTTTTTCTAAGTGTAGGTTTACATTACTTTTAAAATGTATTTTGCTAGTTAACCATTCTCCTTTGGGAATTACCACCGTTCCTCCCCCCAATTTATTTGCTTCCTCAATAGCCTTGGCGATTGCCGTAGCATTTCTCTCTTTATCCCCAACCACAGCACCAAAATCAACAATCGATAATTTTTTACAACGACTGAAATCAGGAACACTAATAACAGGCATATTGAAAGGAGCTTTCACTTTTATTTTTTTAATAGTAAGCTTATTTTCTTCATTTTTAAAAGAAAATATCATAGGTATTAATATCAAAATCAGGTATTTGTAAGTTTTCTTCATGAGTTATGAGTTGTTTTTAATTAGTACGTTTTCATATTATTTAGCAAGCAGAGATATGACAGGTTCAATTAACGTTCTAGAACCAAGCGAGTCTAAATGTATCCCATCAGTAGTCATGGTTTCGATATTAAGCCCTGGTGTCGAAAAACCATTCACAAAAAAGCAATGCTGACGGTTAGCTACTTTTTTAAATGCTTTGCTCATTGCTTCCACCCGCTGATTTCCTCCTGCATATTTAACGGTATTTTCTGCTTTGGCTCCGTAAGGCGGGGGAGAAATAATGATAATTTTTGCATGCTTTATGGTTGTATAGGGAGAGTCTTTTATCTTATTAATTAGTTTATCAAGGTTCTGAGGTACTTCCTTTTGTTGATTGTCAAAAACTGCCTTCGCATCATTTGTACCAAGTTCAATAATCACAAAATCATACGGTGTATTCCCTGTAAATGCTGCTGCCTTTTTTAGATTCTGGTCAATCACAAAAAGAGAATTTAAGGTACTATCTCCTAAATTTAGAAAACCGATTGTTCTTCCTGACTTGCTTATATTACAAATTTTAGCGTTAGGGAATGCTTTTGTTAGTTGTTGTGGCCAACTCATAGGAAATGTACCATTGCTATCTCCTAAAGTAAGAATAGTAAGTTTTTTATTGGAGAAAGTAGGGTTTTGAGCAAGTATTACAAAAGGGGTTAGTAATAAAATAACAGTGCTGATGTTGATTATTCTTTTTATCATTACATTATTGTTAAATGGCTAACTTAATGGGTCATTACAATGAGAAAATATATGTTTTAATGCTCATTTAATGTCTTCATAAATTATAGTAAAAATGTGAAAATGAGGATTTTATATCTTCGCAACAGGTATTTGCATATATAAGGACAATTTTTGTTTAGTTATTAAGCTATTTAATTCATTTTTTGAATCTCTACCTACAAGAATATCTTTAGTATATTTATTTCCCATCATGTACTTTCATGATACCATACGTCGGAATCGGTAATTTATACCGCACTGAAAACTTTTTAAAAAATAAGCATCCTCAAAGATGAGCTTACGATTAATATAGCGGAGAAAGGAATTTGGATTATTTTATAAGATATAAAAACGGAAATTTTGAAGAGAACTGCGTCATAATCAGTTCTATAAGATTGCGAAGTGTACTTCCTTTAATAAATTTTTATTTTTTCTTGAATTTATTAAAGTTTAAGTTGTTCAAGTTATATTTTATTGATAACTTTGTCTACGTTAATTTAAGCAATAGAAATTGTGTACAATTAACACGATTTAAAACCATTTAATTTTTACCTTTGAAAAAAATATTTTTTTGTTTTATGTGTTCTACTGTGTTATAGACATATCTTGTTTTAGTTATATTGTTTGTTCATAAATTTATTTTATTATATATTAGACTTTATTTTTCAATATCTTGCTAAAAAAGGTCACTAGTAAACTGAAGGAATCATCTATGATGAGGGAGTTTTAAAAATATTTTTTTGCGTATACTGTTCTAGTCTGTTATAGGTTTTGAGATATATTATCGCCTGACTTAGAACAGTTTGAAAGGCATTTTTTTTGATTAAACAGTTCTACTGTGTTATACATTTATTTTGTTTTGGTTATTATAATTTTTTAGTTAAAAATGAAAAAAAATACAAAGATATCTCACAGTAAAAAGTATAAATATATGCGAGTAAGCTTGTTGTCTTTCTTGATTTTTTCTGCAATAATTAGTTTTGGTCAATCGCAGAAAAAGAAGACAGAAACAGGAAAAAAAATCAGTCCTTATTTATTCGGATTATTTTTTGAAGACATCAACTATGCCGCTGATGGAGGATTATATGCTGAATTAATACAAAATCGCTCGTTTGAATACAGTCCAACTGATCGAACAGATTGGCATTCACTTTCTTTCTGGGAATATACTACTCCAGGGTATTCGTATGGCTCGCTTAATGTTGAGACCAGCATTCCAGTGCATCCTAACAATCCACATTATGCAGTATTGAATATTGAGCACGTCGGCGAGGCAGGCGTTGGCATAAAAAATCATGGATTTGAAAATATAGTGATAAAGCAAGGTGACAAATATTCTTTTTCAATGTTTGCACGTCAGCTTTCATCAAGCCCTATTGCTATCACAATTAGCCTGCAAACCCCAAAAGGGAAAATAGTAGCCGAAAGTAAAATAAATGTTGGTTCTAAAGATTGGAATAAATATACTGCTACGCTTACCACATCGGTGAGTAACGACAGTACTTCCTTAGTTATTTTGGCTACAACAAAAGGAAAGATAGCCTTTGATGTTGTGTCCCTTTTTCCTGAGAAGACTTTCCAGAATCGTCAGAATGGACTACGAGCAGACTTAGCCCAATTATTGGCAGATATGAAACCATCTTTTATCCGTTTCCCAGGGGGCTGTCTTGCACATGGTGATGGACTAGGAAATATGTATCGTTGGAAAAATACAGTAGGTCCTATAGAACAACGTGTAGAACAAAAAAATATCTGGGGATATCATCAAACGGCTGGTTTGGGATATTATGAATATTTTCAGTTTTGCGAAGATATAGGTGCAAAACCTCTTCCCGTATTGCCCGCAGCAGTTAGTTGTCAGAACTCAGGAGGTACTTGGCGTATTGGTGGTACAGGACAAAAAGCCCTGCCAATGGACGAAATGCAGGAATATATTCAGGAAGTGCTGGATTTAATAGAATGGGCGAATGGTCTTGCAACATCTACGTGGGGAGCAAAGCGTGTGGCTGCTGGTCATCCGCTACCTTTCAATCTTGAATTTGTGGGCATAGGGAATGAAGATAAAATTACGCCAGAATTTGAGGCACGCTTTAAAATGATTTATGATGCTGTAAGAGCAAAGCATCCAGAAATTACGATTATTGGTACTTCTGGACCATTTTCTGACGGAGAAGATTTTGATAAGGGATGGACAGTTGCTAGTAATAGCAATGTACCCATGATTGATGAGCATTATTATAAAGACCCAAAATGGTTTCTTTCAAATATGAATCGCTACGACTCTTATGACAGAAAAAAATCTGGCGTTTATTTAGGCGAATATGCCTCATGGGGAAATAAATTGTATAATGCTATTGCCGAAGCAGCCTATATGACAGCACTAGAACGCAACGGAGATATCGTAAGAATGGCATCGTATGCTCCATTATTGGCAAAGAAAAATCATACTCAGTGGAATACAGACATGATATTTTTTGACAATTCAAAAATTAGCCTTACGCCCAATTATCATGTTCAGAAGATGTTTACTACCAATCAGGGAGATTATTATTATGATAATATTATTGCTCAAAATGTTAAAGACAGTACTCTTGCGGCTTCATGTGTAAAAGATAGCAAGACGGGTGATATTATTTTAAAATTCGTCAACAACAGCAATGTAGCAAAAAACATGAAAGTGAATCTTTCAACATTCAAAAACTATATGAGTGACGCAGCCCAAATTGTGCTATCTGGAAATGCCAATGCCGAAAATACTTTAGAGCATCCACAGAACATTGTACCTGTATATTCAACGGTTAAAGTAAATAAAGTTTTTGACTATCCTGCTCCAGCAATGTCTCTTACTGTAATTAGGATTAAGACTTTAGCAAAGAAAATTTAAACATGAATTCTTTCAGTATTGAACATCAGTATGATAAAATGAACATAAACGTTTATACCTATCCGTTATAGATAATGCCTGTTTTTTCTAAGACTCAAAGAAAACGTAATAACAAATAAAAATGGAATTAAAACAATTACAAAATACAGCTTCGCAAGTGCGCCGTGATATTGTACGGATGGTACATGCTTGTCAATCAGGACACCCTGGTGGTTCATTAGGATGTGCTGATTTGGTCGTAGCACTTTATTTTCATGAAATGACTATTAATGAAGAAAAGGGGACTGACGGATACCTGACGTTTTCTCGTGCGGGACAAAATGAAGACTTATTCTTTTTATCAAACGGACACATTTCTCCATTATTCTATTCTGTTTTGGCACATCGTGGCTATTTCGCTCCTTCAGAATTGGCTACTTTCAGAAAAATAAACTCTCGTTTACAAGGACACCCAGCTACACATGAACATTTGCCGGGTATTCGTATTGCTTCTGGCTCATTAGGACAAGGTTTATCAGTAGCGGCTGGAGCAGCAAAAGCCAAGAGATTGAGAGGAGATGACTGTAATATATATGTTTTGATGGGTGATGGCGAACAACAAGAAGGGCAAGTATGGGAAGCAGCGCAGTTTGCAGCACATTATCAACTTGATAACTTGATTGCTATTATTGACTGGAACAAGCAGCAAATAGATGGTCCAACAGAGAAAGTAATGAGTAATAAAGATTTGAAAGCAAAATATGAAGCTTTCGGATGGGCTACGATTACGTTAGAAAATGGGAACGATATGCAATTAACATTAGATGCATTAGCCCAAGCTAAACAGTTGAAAGGACAAGGAAAACCAATTATGATTCTAATGAAATCAGAAATGGGATACGGCGTTGACTACATGATGGGTACGCATAAATGGCATGGTGCTGCTCCTAATGATGAACAGTTGAACACAGCATTATTGCAATTAGAGGAAACAATTGGTGATTACTAATAAATAATTTTTAGAGATGAAAGAATACAGTTTCACAGAAAAAAAAGATACTCGTTCTGGATTTGGAGCAGGTATGGCAGAATTGGGCAAATCAAATCCAAAAGTTGTCGCACTTTGCGCAGATTTAGTAGCATCTTTAAAATTAGATGCATTCATTAAAGATAATCCTGAAAGATTTGTTCAATGTGGTATTGCAGAAGCAAATATGATTGGCGTATCGGCAGGGATGGCTATTGCAGGCTATATTCCTTATGCTACTACTTTTGCCAATTTTGGTTCGGGAAGAGTATACGATCAAATCAGACAGAGTGTTGCTTACTCAGGTAGTAATGTAAAAATTTGTGTGTCACACGCTGGATTAACATTAGGAGAGGATGGAGCAACACACCAGATTTTGGAAGATATTGCGATGATGAGAGCCATGCCAGGCATGACAGTAATCAATCCATGCGATTATAATCAAACAAAAGCAGCGACAATCGCAATTGCTGAATACGAAGGCCCTGTTTATCTTCGTTTCGGCAGACCCGTCGTTCCAGTATTTACAGCACCTGATCAAAAGTTTGAAATAGGTAAAGCGTGGATGGTGAATGAAGGAAGAGATGTAAGCATTTTTGCTACTGGACATTTGGTATGGGAAGCCATACAGGCTGGTGAAATATTAGCGAAAGAAGGCATTGATGCAGAAATCATTAATATACATACGATTAAACCATTGGACGAAGAAGCAATTTTGAATTCAGTGAAGAAAACAGGGTGTGCTGTCACTGCCGAAGAGCATCAATTGAATGGTGGATTAGGCGATGCTGTGTGTCAGTTACTCAGCCGAAATCATATAGCACCTATTGAAATGATTGGTGTAGATAATTCTTTTGGTGAAAGTGGAACGCCTGCTCAATTAATGGAAAAATACGGATTGAATGCTCAGAGTATCGTAGAAAAAGTACGCATTGCCATCAAAAGAAAGGAATTACTTAATTCAAAATAGTTTGTAAAAAATAGTATCTGTTTTTATTTTGTCATAAAAGCCACTCATCTTTTGGGTGGCTTTTATTTTGTATTTTAAGGCTAGCTTATTGCTAGTTTTTTCCAAAAAATTCCTACTCAGAAAAATATTGGTAGTACTTACTTAGAATAACTGAATGAAAAATCGAATCATGATGGGCAATAAAAGAGGCATCCAATATGCTGAAATTATGAAACGCTTGTAGAGAAGAAAACAAGATAGTACTAAAATATCATGCTGATAATACACTTTTTAATTGGCTATTGAATTTGTTTACTTGTTGTTAGTAATGTATTTGATACTTTTTATGAATTAAACATCGTCTTTAAAATAATCATTTGCCCAACAATAAAGTCTTTTGAGAATTTATGCTACAAACGCATACATTATGCGTAGTAATGTTTAGTGAGTTACTTATATAATACTTTTAAATCAAAAAATATTCAAAAATTTACCAATTATCCCCTTAAGAACACTTAAAGAGTACTAAAAACATACAATTTTTCTCTGTAAAATTTACTAAACAATGAATTTTTGCTCATTCCGTGAGTTCTTAATTCTTTCAAATTTTTTCTTTTAGACGTGCAATTCTCCGATTTTTTTGGCAAAAGCCTATCATTACGTATACTATTTAGAAAATTATCGTGTGAAATTAGCACTTTCTTACGTTGCTGAACATTTGGTATAGATATTTAAAGATTTATGCTACTGTATTCTTATACTACTCTCTTACTTTGTACGAAAATATTATATTATTTATTAAATGAATCATATTTATCGTCGTATGAAGCAATTTGACTTATCTATTCCAATTACGCGAAAAAAGCTGTACTTAGTTGTATGGTGCATATCGCTTTTAATTGGTTTTTCGAGCTTTTCATTAAAAGCTCAAACAGTAAAAGGGACTATTAAGTCCGCTTCAGGAGAAGGAATACCTGGAGCAACCGTTAGTGTTAAGGGAACTACTCGTGGAGTTAGTGCGAGTAAAGATGGAGCATTTTCCATTGCTGCTACGCCAAAGACAACTTTGGTTTTCAGTTCGGTTGGCTATAAAACACAGGAGGTTTTAGTAGGTAACCAAACAAGTATTAATGTAGTATTAGAAGAATTTCAATCTGCATTAGATGAGGTAGTGGTTGTGGGTTATGGAAAACAAAAGAAAGAAGGTGTTGTAGCTTCTGTTACCCAAACAACGAATAAAGAATTAGAGCGAGCAGGGGGTGTTTCAAGTATTGGTGCAGCCTTGACTGGAAATGTACCAGGCTTAATTACGAATGCAAGTACTGGCCTTCCAGGTGCAGAAGACCCTCAGATTATCATTCGTGGTCGTAGCTCTTGGAACAATTCAGACCCACTAATTCTAGTGGATGGCGTTGAGCGTCCTATGAACAGCGTTGATATCAGTTCTGTTGAAACAGTTACTGTACTTAAGGATGCATCAGCTACAGCCGTTTTCGGTTCAAGAGGTGCGAATGGGGTAATCTTAATTACCACCAAAAGAGGTAAAATGGGAAAGGCATCAATCAGAGCTGTCGTAAATACCATTGTAAAAGCTCCGTCTAAATTACCCGAAAAGTATGATTCATATGATGCTTTAAGAATTAGAAATGAAGCAATTGAGTATGAACTTGCGACAAGACCAGAAGGGTGGAGAGATTACTTACCTCAACAGATTATTAATAAGTATCGTAATCCAGCAAATTTAGCGGAAGCAGAACGTTATCCAAATGTTAACTGGGAAGAAGCATTGTTTAAGCCGTATGCGATATCTAATAATGCTAATTTGAACATCAGCGGGGGGACAAATCTTGTGAAATATTTTACCAGTGCAGATTTTTTACAAGAAGCCGATTTATTTAAAATTTATGATAATAAAAGAGGGTACAAGCAAGGCTTTGGCTTTAATAGGCTGAATGTTCGTAGTAATTTAGATTTTCAATTAACACCTACTACGCTTTTTAAAACCAACCTTTCGGGTTCTTATGGCGTTAGAAAAAGCCCATGGGGCTTCTCTGGAAGTCAGTACGGGCCATGGATTGATGCTTATAATGCTGCTCCAGACTTGTTTTTACCACAATATTCTGATGGTTCATGGGGCTTTTACTATCCAAACCAAGCTAAAGCAGAAAACTCTGCATTAAGTCTTGCCATTGGTGGTCTGCAATATCAAACCACTGCCCGCATCACGACAGATTTTACGCTAGACCAAGATTTGGATATGCTTGTGAAAGGCTTGAGAGCTTCGGGTACTGTGTCGTTAGATAATACTTTTGTAGAATCAGATCGTGGTGTCAATGACCTTTATAATGGAACTCAACGTAAGTGGGTAAATCCTGAAACGGGCATTGAAACCTACCAATCGGCTGTTGACGGTATTACAGGTTTTGACTTTCAAGAGGGTATCAAGTGGGCTCCAGCTGCAGGGACTATCGGAGCTAGCCAGCGTCGTTTGTTTTATCAGTTACAGCTTAATTACAACAAAACGTTTGCAGGGTTACATAATGTGACTTTGATGGGCTTGACAAACAGAAACGTGTATGCTAGCGGTAGTACAATTCCTTCATATAGAGAAGACTGGGTATTTAGAACTACTTATACATTCAACAATAAGTACACAGTAGAGTACAATGGTGCTTATAATGGTTCTGAGCAATTTGCAAAAGATTACCGTTTTGCCTTTTTCTCTTCTGGGGGTGCTAACTGGGTAATATCGAACGAAAAATTCATGAATTCGGTGAAATTCATCAATTCTATGAAACTTCGTATGTCTTACGGACAAACAGGGTTTGATAACCTAGGTGTAAGATGGCCGTATCTTGAGCAATGGTCTTATGGTGGAACATCAAGATTGGGTGTAAGTGGTGAAGGAGCTGAACAAAGCCCATATACTTGGTACTCGCAGTCTACAGTAGGTAACCCAACCGTTCAATGGGAACAATCAGAGAAATTCAATCTTGGTTTAGACTTTGAACTTTTCAGAGGTTTTGTGAAAGGTAAAGCAGACTTCTTTCAGGATAATAGAAGTAAAATTTTGTTAACAGGAAGATCAGACGTACCAAGTTATTTTGGGGCATCTCCGCCAGTTGCCAACTTAGGTGCTGTTAAAGCAAGCGGTTATGAATTAGAACTTCATTTTAATAAAAATGTAGGGAAGTTCCGTTTGTGGGCAGACCTTAACATGACGCATACGCAAAACAAAATTATTGAACGTGCTACGCCAGAATTGTTACCAGATTATCAGAAACCAGAAGGTATGCAGATTGATCAAGCTTATTCATTCGTAAGCAAAGGGATGTATAATAGCTGGGATCAGTTGTATGGAAGTGCGATGCACAATGTAAATGACAACCAAAAATTATTAGGTAACTACTACTTGGTTGATTATAATGGAGACGGAGTTATTGACACGCAAGATAGAATTCCTTATGGACACACTGGCTGGCCACAGAATACCTACAACGCTACTTTTGGCTTTGATTGGAAAGGGTTTTCAGTTTTTGCACAGTTTTATGCGGTGAATAATGCTACTCGTCAAGTGGTTTTCACAAGTTTAAGTTCACAAAGCCATACAGTTTATCAAGAAGGTGCATACTGGTCGCCAACGAATACTGGCGGAACGCCTATTCCACGTTGGTTAACAACACCTTTCGGGGACTATAGAGGTACACAGTATATGTACGATGGCTCTTATGTAAGATTAAAAAATGCTGAAATAGCATACACTGTAAATCCTGAGATTAGTAGAAAATTAGGACTTAGTAGTCTGCGAATCTACCTAAATGGTAATAACCTTATTGCTTGGAGCAAAATGCCAGATGATAGGGAGTCTAATTTTGCTGGTACTGGTTGGGCTTCACAAGGAGCTTATCCAACAGTAAAAAGATATAATTTAGGTTTAAACATTACTTTCTAATTAATAATAAAAACATGAAAAAGAGAATAAAACTTTTGTGTGTAGCTGTAGTTTGTTCTATGACTTTTGGAGTTACTTCATGCTCAGATTTTTTGGATCGTGATCCTCAATCTCTTGTGTCTGAAAAAGATGCCTTTAAAAACTTTGTAAACTTTCAGGGATTTACCGAAGAACTCTATCATACTATTCCAGACTTTTCTAATGGTTACTGGACCAATTCTTTTAACTGGGGAGAGGATGAAATCCAATCTACAGCTCAAAACTTTCACTTTGGTGTAAAAATTGATAATGGTGATTTTTGGGGCTGGCAACGCAATTTTGACGGCTGGCAAGCTGGTTGGATGGATCGTAACAGTAATGTAACCAACGATGACCGCTTTGCAAAATCACTTTGGGGGCTAGGATGGTACGGTATCCGTAAGGCTAATTTAGGTTTGGAAAACATAGACAAACTGACTGATGCCACACAAGAAGAAAAAGATTTAATTAAAGGTCAATTGCTATTTTTTAGAGGTTGGTATCACTTTATGTTTATGCAGTATTTTGGAGGGCTTCCATATATTGACAAAGTATTACCTGGAGATCAGAAATTAACCTTACCTCGTCTTAAATACAGCGAATGTGCCGATAAAGCAGCCGCGGATTTCAGAGCAGCGGCCAACTTATTACCTACAAACTGGGACAACACAACGGCAGGTAAGAGGACATTGGGCAAAAACACATTGCGTATCAACAAGATTATGGCACTTGGCTATTTGGGGAAAAATTATCTTTGGGCTGGTAGTCCATTGATGAATTCAGTCTCAGGCGGCGGTACTACTTACAATGCTGAATATTGCAAAAAGGCGGCTGATGCATTTGCTGAATTACTTAATTTATGTGAGAGTGGAGAAGCTCCTTACCGCTTAGTTCCTTTTGCACAATATTATACTAACTTCTATACGACTGGTCAGAACTGGCAAATGCCAGGTGGAACTGAAGCCATTTTCAGAGGGCCATACTATGGTGCAAATAATTCAAACTGGGGAACGAGTAAACAATATAGCCCACAGATTATCAGTGAAGGCGATGTGAAGTTTTTGCCAACAGCCAATTATGTTGACAACTACGGAATGGCTAATGGATTACCAATTAAGGATATTACAAAAGCTGACACAGAGTCTGGTTATAATCCTGAATATCCTTGGAAAGGAAGAGACCCACGTTTTTACAATGATATTATTTTCGATGGCGTGAGAATGGTAGCAGGAAGTATTCCAAATGCCGCTGAAGTGAACAACCGTTATGCCAATTTACATACTGGAGGTTCTTATCGTGATATTTCAACAGGTAGTCGCACAGGATATTTGCTCTTTAAGTTTGTTCCAAGAACAGCCAACAAGTATGACCAAGGATACGGTTATGATAAAAGTCTTAACATTCACTTGCCATATATGCGCTTGGCAGATATTTATCTAATGTACGCTGAAGCTGCTGCACAGGGCTATGGTTCGGCTATGGGTAAAGCAGGAAGTTATTCTAAAACTTCTGTAGATGCTATCAACGTCATTAGAGATAGAGCAGGAGTAGGACACGTAGATGCTAAGTTCATAGGTTCTTTGGATGTTTATATGGAAGAATTAAGACGTGAACGTTCTGTTGAACTTTCTTTTGAAGGTCATCGCTTCAATGACCTCCGTCGTTGGTTAATGATTGCTAAAAGTCCTTATACGCTTAAGAAATCAATTGAATTTGATAGAGCAGCTACATTGGATCCAGCGAAAGACCCTAAAGACAATAGAGTTTTGAACATCAGAGAGTCTGTCATATTAGAGCGCAAGTTCACTGATAAGCATAATTGGTTGCCATTAAAGGTTAATGACGTGAATTTGTATCTGGAATTTGCTCAAAATCCTGGCTGGTAATGGGAGGCAAATCATATAATGAGATAATCAATAGATAAACGAACAAGAAATGAAGTTTATAAAAATAATTATGGTTTTATGTGCATTACTGGCTTTTTCAAAAGCTACGATAATGGCGCAGAATGCCTCGACGATTAAAATTAAAGCCACCGTTGTTGGCTCGAATAAACAGCCCGTTATTGGCGCTATTGTAAGTAGCTCTGAAGAAATCGGGAAAGCTGTCACCACAGATGCTTTGGGTACTTTCAGTATTGAAGTTCCTAAAAACGAGGTATTATCAATTGCTGCGAAAGGTTTTAAAACCAAATATATCACTGCTAACCAACAAATCAGTGAAATCGTTATCGCACCCGAGGAAAACCAAGAACAAGTAGCTCTTCCTTTCCGTAATGTTGATAAGCAAGATTTGCTTGGTGGAGTAGCATCTGTAAATGTAAAGGAGCTTCTTAAGAAGAATTACTTTACCTACCCATTAGATGGTATGGAGTCTTTAGTCCCAGGGTTTAATGGAAACAGCAATTGGGGAATGGGAAGTTATCTATTCATGATAGATGGTGTTCCTCGTGAGACTGGAAACGTAATGCCGACCGAGATAGAGCAAATCGTATTTTTGAAAGGAGCTAACGCTGTGGCACTATACGGTAGCCGTGGTGCCAAAGGCGTAGTGAATGTAATTACAAAAAGAGGTGTAGCAGGTCAAAGTAGATTTGACCTTAGAATTAACAGTGGTGTAAATGTTCCTAAAGCTTTTCCACGTTATTTAGGTTCAGCGGAATATATGACTTTATATAATGAAGCACGTAGAAATGATGGATTAACGAATTTGTATTCTGAATCTGATATTTACAACCACGCCTCAGGAATCAATAAATATCGTTATCCTAATATAGATTTTTACTCATCAGAATACCTAAAAAGTAGCTATGGTAGCTATGACGCTACTGCCGAAATTTCAGGTGGAAATGAAAGAGTTAAATATTATACAAATTTAGGATTTGCAACATCAGGCTCACTGTTGAACTTTGGAGAAGCGAAAAATAACAATAATTCAGACCGTCTTAATTTCCGTGGAAATATCGATGTAAACTTGAATGAGTTTATCAGTCTAAATGCTGATGCTACTGCTATTTTTTATACTGGTCGTGGTGTAAATGCTAACTTTTGGAGTAGTGCAACAACAGTTCGTCCGAATCGTTTTTCACCACTTATTCCCCTTAGTCTGATTGAACAAGAAGATGCGGCATCACAGGTTTTAATCAAAAACAGTAATAATATTATCGATGGACAATATTTACTTGGAGGTACTCAATTAGACCAAACGAATCCTATCGCTACCATTTATTCAGGAGGTAGTAACCAATTTGCTAACCGTCAATTCCAGTTTAATACGGGGATTAAAGCAGACCTTAGAAATGTGTTGAAAGGCTTGAGTTTTAAATCTAGTTTTGCTGTTGATTATGCTACAGAATATACGTTAGCTTATAATTATTCTTATGCTACTTATGCACCTGCTTGGAATAAGTATAGCGGAACCGACTTAATTAGTAGTCTTACAGTGTATGGCCAAGATGCAAAATCTGGCACGCAGAATGTATCAGGAAATAGATATCGCCAAACGATTGCATTTTCAGGACAGTTAAATTATGATAGAACTTTTAACGAAGACCATCATTTATCGGCTATTTTATTAGCTAATGGGTTTCAACAATCAGAATCTGCGATTTACCATAAAACCAGTAATGCGAATTTAGGTTTTTTAGCAAGCTATAATTACAAGCATAAATACTACATGGATTTTAGTGCGGCTTATATCCATTCTGCAAAACTTCCTCCAAGTAATCGTCAAGCATTTTCTCCGTCACTTACTTTAGGCTGGAGATTAAGTGAAGAAGAGTTTCTTAAAAATTCAGATATCGTAGACGATTTGAAGTTGACAGCTTCTGCTAGTATTTTACATACAGATCTTGATATTCCAAATTACTATTTATATCAAGGTGTTTATACTGGTGCTGGTTCATGGTATGGTTGGAAAGATGGTACGGGTATTCAAGCTACTGAATCAAGAAGAGGTGATAACCCTAACATGAAATTCCCTAAAAGAGAAGAAATTAGTATTGGATTCGAAGGTTCGTTTTTCAAAAGATTATTAACCTTAAACGGAACATTCTTTGCCAATACAATTTCAGGAAATATCATTCAAGCATCTGTTTTATTTCCAAGTTATTTCACAACTGGCTTTCCAGTATCTTCTTTTATTCCTTATGTAAATTATAATGAAGACAAACGTGTTGGCTTTGACTTCGGTGCTAGTTTGAATAAAAAATATGGTGAAGTAAATTGGACATTGGGCGTGAATGGTACATACTACCAAACTACTGCTACTAAAAGAGCAGAATTATACGAAGATGCTTATCAAAATCGTCAAGGAAAACCACTTGATGCTCTGTGGGGCTTACAAAGTTTGGGGTTATTCCAAGATCAAAACGATATAGCAAACTCTCCAACGCAAACATACGGACAAGTAAAGCCAGGCGATATTAAATACAAAGATCAAAACGGTGATGGTATTATTAATAGCCGAGACGAAGTCTCTTTAGGAAAAGGTGGTTGGTTCGGTGCTCCGCTTACTTTAGGTATAAACCTTACTGCTCAATGGAAAAAGCTTACTTTCTTCGCAATGGGTGTTGGTCGTTTTGGGGCTAATGGAATGCGTAATAACTCTTATTTCTGGGTGGATGGTGAAGATAAGTATTCTGCAGTAGTGAGAGATAGATGGACAGAAGCAACAAAACTAACAGCCACCTATCCAAGACTTACCACTTTGACAAGTGATAATAACTTCCGTTCATCTGATTTCTGGATTTATAAAACGAATCGTTTTGACTTGAGTAAAGTTCAGATAACGTATGATTTGACGGATGTATTAAAGATGAAATCTTTTGTACGTGAACTTGGATTGTATGTCACTGGCTTTAACCTGCTAACTGTGTCAGACAATCGTGAAATCATGGAACTTAGTGTGGGAAGTGCACCACAAACACGTTTGTTCAATTTAGGTGTAAAAGCCCTTTTCTAAGTTTTTGAAAATATTATATTTTGAATATTATACTATGTTTTATATGAATAAAGGAATATTAAAACTACTGGTTTGCGTTGCTGTATTGCTGACCGGATGTGAAGACCTAATAGAGCCTGCTATTGAGAATAACAGGCAGTTAGACCCTAGTGCTTATTTACCAAGCGACTCAAGATTTCCATTCGGTATATTGCTGAATGGATATAATAGAATTCCGACGAACTCATGGTCTTTTAATGATGTGGCAACTGATGATGCCGTAAGTAATGACCAAGACAATGGCTATCTAAAAATGGCAACGGGGCAATGGACGGCAAACAATAATCCTACTAACCAATGGACAAATTGTTTTGCAGGAATCCAATACTTAAATATTATGTTGGGAGAAGTAAACAAAGTTCAATGGGTGACTGATCCTGTTGCTAATAGATTGTTTACTACTAGAATTAAAGGTGAAGCTTATGGGCTTCGTGCTTTATTGATGTACCATCTTTTGCTAACACACGCAGGTAAAGGGGTAGGCGGAACGATGCTAGGCGTACCTATTTTACTTAAGCCACAGACAACTTCTGATAATTATAATCTTCCGAGAGCTTCTTTTGAGGATTGTATGAAACAAATTTATCAGGATTTAGACAGTGCCGATGTAAAGCTTCCTTTAGACTATCAGAATTTTTCATTGGGACAAGAATCTCTGATACCAACAAAGTATGGTCAAGTTACGATTGAGCAATATAACCGTGCATTCGGAGTTACCTTCAGTGGTTTATTTACTGGCCGTATTGCTAAAGCTGTAAGAGCACAAGCTGCATTGCTGGCAGCCAGCCCATCGTTTAATAATGGCAATACAAGTAAGTGGACAGATGCCGCCAACTATGCCGCCAATGTATTGAATTCGAATGGAGGGTTGAATGCCGTAACAGGTAATGCAGCGAGTGGTCTTACTTGGTATGCTAATACTACAGAGATTGCTAATATTAAGGACGGGGCTAATCCTCCTGAAATATTGTGGAGAAATAACTGGGGAGAAAATAGAGATTTAGAGCAAGCTAATTTTCCACCAACATTATTTGGTAACGGACGTATCAACCCGTCTCAGAACCTTGTAGATGCTTTTCCAATGCTGAATGGCTATCCGATTAATGATGCTAACAGTGGTTATAACCCTGCCGACCCATATACTAATCGTGACCCACGCTTGAAAATGTTTGTGCTGGTGAATGGTGCAACTGCTGGGGTAAATAATACGGCCATCAACACTACTGCTAATGGCCCAACCAATGATGCACTTAACAAAGTAGCTACTTCGACAAGAACGGGTTATTATTTGCGAAAACTGTTACGTCAAGATGTAAACCTTAACCCTACATCTGCCACCAATCAGCGTCATTACAAACCGCATATTCGCTATACAGAAATTGCGTTGGCTTATGCAGAAGCAGCAAACGAGGCTTGGGGACCAACGGGTACGGGTACAAATGCTTATTCAGCTTATGATATTATCAGAGCTATCCGTAGAAGAGCTGGGATTGGTACAACCAACAATGATGCTTATCTGGAAAGTGCTAAAGGTAATAAGGAAACGATGCGAACATTGATTCGTAATGAACGCCGCTTAGAACTTTGTTTTGAAGGATTTAGATTCTGGGATTTACGTCGCTGGAATGCAGGACTTACCGAACCAGCAAAAGGAGTGAGTATCCAAAATGGTGTTTATACTTTAATTCCTGTTGTACAAGACAGAGTATTCCAGAGTTATATGAAATACGGCCCAATTCCTTATTCAGAAATACTGAAGTTCCCTGCACTTGAGCAAAACGAAGGGTGGAATTAATAATCAGCTATAATTTTATTATTGACAAAATTTAATATTTATGAAGAAATTAGTTTTAATGTCGGTACTAATCCTGATTGGACTTGCTTCCTGCAATACGGAAAATGAGTTCCCGGATTACAAATACCAAACTGTATATTTCGCTTATCAGTATCCTGTAAGAACCATTACTTTAGGAGAGGATACGTATGTGAATACTGATTTGGATAATAAACATAAATGTCAGATTTATGCTTCAACAGGTGGGGTTTACGAAAGTAGAAAAGACGTAACAATAAAAATTGCCGTTGATAATTCACTACTAAAAAGCGGTTTACTGTTTGGAACAGGAAAAGACGAGGTACTTCCTATGCCTAATAGTTACTATTCGTTAGGGTCAGATAAGATTATTATTCCTAAAGGGACCTTAGCAGGTGGAGTAGATGTACAATTGACAGATGCATTTTTTGCAGACCCAAAATCAATCAAAAATACCTATGTCATTCCTTTAACGATGACTAGCGTAGCTAATGCCGATTCAATACTATATGGCAAACACTTTATTTTGTATGCTATCAAATATGTGAATACTTGGCATGGAAATTACCTTAGACGTGGAAAGGATGTTGTTACAGGTACTATGAATAAAACGATAGTTCGCCATGCACAATACGTAGAGCAAGATGAAGTTAACAAACTTTCTACCAAATCGTTAAGCGAACTTGAGTTTCCAGTAGTTTTCAAAGATAAAGATGGTAAGAACATCAATATAACACTATCACTAAAATTTGAAAGCGACAAGTGTACAATTTCTTCATTAACGAGTGGTTATACTGCAACTGGTAGTGGCACATTTGTGAAAAAAGGAGAGAAAAACAGTTGGGGGAATAAGGACAGAGATGCTCTATACCTAAAGTATGAAGTGAATCTTGCAGGAATGAATGTATCCTCAACAGATACACTCGTGATGCGTGACCGTACAGTAACAATGGAAACCTTTTCGCCAGTGGCAAAATAATAATTTGTCTAACTAGAACCGTTATTTTATGAATAATTTATATAAAGTAGTACTAGGTCTGACCACATTGATGGTGACTTCTTGTACCAAATATGAGGCGCTAGAGTTCAGCGTCACCAAACCTGAAAGCGCTGTTGCTCAGGAAGATATTGATGCTTATCCCGCATTAAAATCTTATATCAATCGCACTACATACCCCAATTTTAAATTTGGGGTTGCTCTTTCCTTGTCTGACTATGTTAACAAGGGCGTAATGTACAGACTTGCTAATAAAAACTTTGATGAAATAGTCTTAGGCTATGAAATGAAGCATGGTGCAGTAGTACAAGCCGATGGTAGCCTAGCGCTAGATAACGTCAGTAAATTATTAGCAACAGCCAAAGATGGTGGTATTGCTGTATATGGACATACATTATGTTGGCATGCTAATCAAAATGCTAATTATCTCAAAGGAGTGATTGCTCCATTGACAGTTACGGCTCCTTCTTTTCCTAATGACCTGAATACTTCCGCTCTGCAAGGCGGAGTACTTTCGGGTTGGAATGCAACAAACAATGGTGCAGGTATTTCGGTAGCGAATAACACTGGAATGGGTACTGGAACAAAAGCTATAAAACTGACTGCTGCCGCTGGCTCTTCGTCAGCGACGGCCTTACAATTGGTAAGCCCAAGCATTAATGTTGTAGCTGGACACAAATATGAAATAGTATGCTACATTAAATCGGATGTGGCAGGAGAAGGTAGAATTTCTTTTGAGGGTTTAACAAATAATACTCCTCAAGTAGATTGGATGAAAACTGGAAAAGCATCAGCTACTTTTACGACAGGTATTTCTTGGAAGGAAGTAAGGTTTCAAGTAAGTGATTTTACGGGAACGTCTATCAAGCTTAACTTTGACTTAGGATACAAACCTAATGTAAACTACTACATAGATGTAAATAATCTGTATGTATATGATACACAAGGAACAGCCGTTGTTACTAACCTTGTAGCCAATGGTGATTTTGAAACAGGTTCTGGCTGGGGAGGTTATGGAGGTAACTCAAGTAGAGGTGTCACTGCTGATGGACTAGGATATAATAACAAAGGCAAGGCATTTTATGTAACAATGCCTGCAAAGACAGCAAACTATTGGGATGCTCAGACTGCCCTTGATTTAGGTAAAAATCTTAATAATGGTGAATCATACAGTTTATCATTTTGGGTAAAAGGAACAGCAGAAGGAATCATTAGACCAGAACTTCAAAGTCCAAGTTATGCTTCTAATGGGTTCGGTCAGATAGCCGTAACGAAAGAATGGAAATTAGTTGATGTTTCTACTACAGCCACTGCCGCTGACAGAAATAAACTTGTATTTAGCTATGGTGAATTTGCAGGAACGGTGTATATCGATAATGTAGTACTGAAAAGCTCAAAAGCAACGGGAGGTGCAGTAACAATCGCTGAAAAAACAGCTCAAGAAAAAAGCATTCTTGTTACCAATGCACTAGATACTTGGATGTCAGGGATGTTAGGCGTGAGCAAATCTTATGTAAAAGCATGGGATGTAGTAAACGAACCAATGGACGATGGCAAACCTTACGAACTTAAAACAGGCGTAGGCAAAACTTTAGCCACTGATGAGTTTTATTGGCAAGATTACATGGGGAAAGATTATGCAGTAACTGCTTTCCAGTTAGCTAGAAAATACGGAAATGCTAGTGATATACTTTTCATCAATGATTACAACTTAGAATACAATTTGGATAAATGTCGTGGATTAATCGCTTATGTAGGCTATATCGAAGGAAAAGGAGTAAAGGTTGATGGTATTGGTACTCAAATGCACATTGACATCAAGTCGGATAAAACCAAGATAGCAGATATGTTTAAGCTATTAGCCGCAACAGGAAAAGTGATTAAAATTTCAGAATTGGATATTGGTTTAGGTAACATAAAAACTGCCAATGCAACACAAGCACAGTATCAGGCACAGGCAGAAATGTATAAATATGTGATAGACAAATATTTTGAGCTTATACCTGCGGCACAAAGATATGGTATCACTATATGGAGTCCACTAGACAGCCCTGCGAATTCAAGCTGGAGAGCTGATGAGCCAATTGGTATTTGGACAAAAGATTATGTAAGAAAAGTGGCTTATTCTTACGTAGCTGAATCTATCAAAGCAAATATGAAATAATAAGGAAAAGCGTTTATCCTTTAAAAATAAGCAACTATTTACTATATAACCCTATCCATTAATATATAACCACTTGTTTATAATCCCTAGCAATTTGTTAGGGATTATTTCAATAAATGGGCATGAGTATTTTACCTAACCACTTTTTAAAAAAATCAAGGAATATTAAGCTGATTTGTTAAATGCAATAATAAGTTCTTACCTTAATTCTTCTGTTTATTTTAGAGGGAGATTGTAACAAAACATTGTATTATCAGTAAGATTTAAGAATAATTAGCTTTTATAGAGACTACTAATGGTAGTATCCGATATGACCTAAAACAACATTATGTTGAATTAGGTAATTACTATAATGAGAATATTTAAGCGATGGTTGATGTGTTAAAGAATATAAAAATGAAGAAATGTTACTTTTTATTAATTTTTGTTTTTGTTGCTCATTGGATTCATGGGCAACAGAAAGAATATAAATTTATTAATTTCAGTAGCAGAAATGGTCTCACCTCCAATTCTATTAATGCCATTATAAAAGACAAAAATGGCTTTATGTGGTTTGGTACTGAAGATGGACTCAACAGGTTTGATGGTCAAAATTTCACAGAATATCGCCATAAAGAAAACGATAGTACAAGTATCGGAAGTGGACCAATAACAGCAATGACTCAGGATAAAGCTGGCAACATCTGGTTGGCAACGAATTTGACCTTGTCTGTTTATAACCTGAATTTGAACTCATTTATTAATTATGACTTTAGTAATCTCGGGTGGATTATATGTTTATATGCTGACCATTCGGGTAAAATTTGGGTGGGAACCTATTCTGGATTATTTGTTTTTGACCCTGTCTCTAAAAAAACGAAAGAGTTCAAAGCTGACCCTTCCAACCCTTCAAAGTTAAATTCAAATATGGTTCGCTCCCTGTTTGAAGACAGTCACAACAATATGTGGGTTGGTACTAACGATGGTTTACATGTTTATGACAGAAAGAGCGAACGATTTACAAGATTTTTACACAATCCGAATAATCCAGCAAGTATTTCATGGAACAATATCAAGAGTATCACTGCTGATAAGTATGGTAAACTTTGGATTGGTACCGAAGAAGGTGGCATAAATGTAATGGACATAAAAAAAGGCACCTTCCGTAGTTACAAACATGATTCAAACAACCCTAATTCACTTTCTAATAATCATATAATTAAGATAGTATTTGATAAAGACGGACAGCTTTGGGTAGGTACAGAAATAGGCATCGATATATTTAATCCACAAACAGAGAAAGCAATCAGTGTAAAAAGTTCGCTTGTAGAGCAAGATGGATTTACACCTAGTGCTTCTGGGCGCTCAATTAGGGATATTTACATTGATGATAATGGTGTATATTGGATAAGTGTTCATCAAGGTGGCGTAAATAAATACGATACTAATCTAACTTTCTTTAACTATAAAAAATTTAATCCCTTTGATCCTAACGGATTGACGGGCAGTTCAATAATGTCCTTTTCCGAAAGTCCTTCTGGAGATATCTTTATTGGAACCGAAGGAGCAGGACTAAATGTATTTAACAGAAAAACGGGCTTAATAAGACGTTATGATTTAAAAGACAAAAAAGCAAATACAGCCTCTATAATCGCTTTAGAATCAGTGGGTAACACCCTTTGGGTAGGAACCTATCAGGTTGGCTTATATAGCATTAATATGACGACCGGGGCTTTAAGACATTTTCACCTTCCCAAAAACACAACGGACGCTGCAAACGTACCTATCAATTGTATAAAAGCAGATAAGAATGGTAAAATTTGGCTGGGAACAAATGGTAATGGGGTTTATTTATATGATCCACAGCGGGATGTTATGGAATCTTCTGATAAAGTTTTTCAATTAGCATCTGCCCAGAAATTTCCTTTGAACGGTTTCATCACCACTATTGAGCAAGATAAAATGGGAAATATCTGGATTGGCTCAAACGGTTCAGGAATAGCCGTATATTACCCAACTCAGAAACGTTTTCAAGTGTTAAATCACGGTACTAATGGACTTCCGATGGACAAGGTACAAAGTATTTACTGTGACCGTTCTGGCAAAATATGGGTTGGAGCATGGGGTGGGGGGCTTTGTTTATATAAGCCTCAAACAAAAACATTTGAACGCTTTGATGAAAGCAATTCTTTGTCCAATGATGTTGTTTACAAAATTTTAGAAGACGAAAAAGGAAAAATATGGATAAGTACCAATAAAGGAATTAGTTCATTTGACCCTGAGAAAAAGGTATTTCGAAATTTCACACATTACAACGGGGTTCAGCAAAGCAACTTTAATATCTTGTCTGGTTTGAAAACTTCTGATGGGCAATTGTTTTTTGGTGGATTGGCGGGTTTTAACTACTTCAATCCTGCTACTATTTTCCATAAAAAGAATGTTCCCACACTGGTAATTACTAGTCTGAAAATTAATAATAAACAGATAAATCCTGGTGAAAATGCTGAAATAACAGAGCATATCTCGACAGCAAAAGAAATGGTATTGAGCTATAAACAAAACTTTTCTTTAGACTTTATAGCCCTCAATTACACGGCTCCGCATGAAAACAGGTATTCTTATAAACTAGAAGGATTTGACAAAGATTGGAACCAAGTAGGAACGACTAATACGGCCGTTTATACAAATCTTGACCCAGGAAAATATATATTCAGATTAAAAGCATACAGTGAAGATGGCTCATGGCAGACACCCGAAAAAGTTATCGATATCATTGTAAAACCTCCGTTTTGGCGGACGTATTATGCCTATTTTTTCTATTTAATGACATTGGTAATCTCTCTTTGGTTGATTAGAAGAAGAGGAATCCAAAAATTAAAGAATCAATTTGCCAGAGAACAGGAACGTTTGGAGGTAAAACATATGATTGAAAAGGAACGACACGAGGCAGAGAAGAAAATAGAACTAGAACAAATCAAGGTTAAATTCCTGACTAATCTAAGTCATGAGCTAAAAACACCATTAACGCTCGTTTTGAATCCGATTGAGAACCTGATGTTTGAAGAGAAAAGTACTGAAAAACTAGAAATGCTTAATTTGATAGGTCGTAATGCCAAAAGGCTTTTGAATTTGGTGAACCAGTTGCTTGATTTTAGAAGGGTAGAAGCGAATGAATTAACCTTGCATAAAACGGAAGGCGATTTGGTTACATTCACGCAGGAAATAGTAGATTCGTTCAAATACATTGCTGTAAGGAAAAATATCTCGCTACATTTTGTAAGTTCATATAGTAACTATCATACTTCCTTTGATAAGGATAAGCTAGAGCGGGTGCTGATCAACTTGTTTTCTAATGCTATAAAATTCACAAATGAAGGCGGAAGTGTTAGCCTTCAAATTGCAGGCGATGGCGAAACAGGGATTAGGTTGATTCTACGGGATACTGGAATTGGATTACCTAAAGATATGACCGACAAGATTTTTGAAAGATTTTTCCAAGTAAATAACAATGCTGACATATTAAATCAGGGAAGTGGCATAGGGCTTTCAATCGCTCAGGAGTTTATCAAACTTCATGGCGGAACCATTAAAGTAGAAAGTGAGGAAGATATAGGAAGTGCTTTCACCATCTCTCTACCACTTTTACCTATTACTTTCCAGCAATCTACTTCTCCAATAGTTTCAAATGAAACTTCTGATTTGATTGGGGAGTTTGCTAAAAACGAGCCTCCTAAAATTGATATGCCTGTTGTATTGATTGTGGATGATGACGACGACTTAAGAGCTTATCTAGTTGAAAGTTTGAAAACAAAATATAAAATAATAGAAGCTGCCGATGGTATAAAGGGTTGGCAAAAGGCATTGTCATGCCATCCTCAGGTAATAGTGAGCGATGTTAATATGCCTAGGATGGACGGTGTAGAGATGGTTCGCAAAATTAAAAGTGATAGCCGTACAAAACATATCCCTGTTATTATGTTGACTGTTTTATCTGATGAAACAGACCAGATGAAAGGATTGGAGTCAGGTGCGAGTGATTATTTGTCGAAACCATTCAATTTTCATTTGCTCAACATTAAAATAGAGAACTTGCTTAGTTTGAATAGTTTATTGAAAAATACATACAGTAAACATATTCAATTGGAGACTCCAGAAACAGAGTTTGTCTCTGAAGACGAGAAGTTTTTGTTGAAGTTTTCGCGTTATGTGGAAGAACATATCGAAAACCCGAATCTATCCGTAGAAGAATTGAGTAAAGCCATGTTTGTTAGCCGAGGAACACTTTATAGTAAGGTCTTAAGCCTTACTGGTGAGACTCCTGTAGAATATGTAAGGTCGCAAAAATTGAAGAAAGCAATTACGCTTTTGCAAAAGAACGATATAAAAATTTCACAAATTGCGTACTCTGTGGGCTTTTCTAACCCAAATTATTTTGCCAGAGCATTTAAAGCAAAATACAATATCTCTCCATCTGAATACGTGATGCTCAATAAGAATGTAGTGTTAGCTGATTCGGAATAATTGGATTAAAAAAGAGTTGTTTGTCGTATATATTAACCTATGAGGCGGTTACTGTATACGATGGACTACTCTCTTTAATTAAAAGGGCGAGTTATCATCAAAATATTATTTTTACTATTAGTAAATAACGAAGCCGTTAAATTGTTTTGGAGTAGCATTAGATGCTATTACCATTTCTTTATCAAAATCGCTCCCAAAAAAATATTGAGCTACAATTTTATAAGACAAAAAATAATTTTTTAAATAAAAAAACAGACAGGTCTGTATGATTTGTAAAAACTTTCAATTACATTTGTTATGTAAAAGAAAGAAATTAATGGAAACAAAAAAAAACATAGAGAATACAGCTGCAAGATTATTTTATGAACAGGGTTATAACTCAACTGGTATCAATCAAATAATAGCGGAAGCGGGCGTTGCAAAAGCCAGTTTATATGCTCATTTTCCTTCAAAAGTCGATTTACTGAAAAGCTATTTGAAAAATACCTCCGTTAGTTCAAATGAGGTTTTAAGAAGCATAGTCAACCAAAAACAAACACCACAAGAAAAAGTGCTTAGTATCTTTGATTTTCTGGTCAAATTTTCAAATGAAACAAACTTTAACGGCTGTCATTTTTTAAATATTGCAGCGGAAATTCCACAAAACAACCAAGACATACTTATTTTAATTCAAGACCAAAAGAATAAAATACGTGAGTTGTTTGTCGAAATTCTTGAACCTATTCATAATGAAGCCCTTGCTGATGAATTATATATACTATTCGAAGGAGCTTTGGCAAGCAGTAAAGTTTTTAAAGAAGATTGGACTATTGAAGCTACTCGCAGAATCGTAGAAAAATTATTATAGTTTTTTATTCAAAAGATAAAACAGACAAGTCTGTTTTTAATTAAAATTTATTTTTAACAAAAGAGCAATGAAAAATACAGTAAAGAAACCGGAAAAATTAGACTTAGCAACATTATTAGCAAGTCAGCCAAAGCAAGTTCAACTTCATGATAAAGATGAAGAAGTAGTTATTCCTGACGAATGTGGTGATACTTTATGGGATAAAGTTTTGGCACAATATGAAGATACAGACACACATAAATAATTAAAACTATGGCAAAGAATTTTGCAGAAATCGGATTTAGCTCGGCTGCCAAAAAATTACAAGAACAATTTGGTAGCAGAGCAAACTATGTCCGTATGGAAAGCCAAACGATATACGAAGGGTTAAGCAAATATGAACAAAATTTTATTGCCCAAAGAGATAGCTTTTATATGGCAACTATGGGCGAAAATGGCTTTCCTTATATTCAACACCGTGGTGGCCCCAAGGGTTTTTTAAAAGTATTAGATGAAAATCGGTTGGGGTTTATTGACTTTAAAGGAAATATGCAGTATATCTCGGTGGGTAATATGGCAACTAACAACAAAGTAGCACTGTTTTTAATAGACTATCCCAATAAAAAACGATTAAAAATATATGCTAAAGCCGAAATTGTAGCGCTAAAAGATAACCCAGAATTACATCATTTGCTTGATTTGGAAGGTTATAAATTTCGTCCAGAACGTCTAATGGTATTTCATGTTGAAGCATATGACTGGAATTGCCCACAACATATTACACCACGATTTACAGTTGAAGAAATTGAAGTCGTTTTACAACCTCAATACGAACACATCAAAAACTTAGAAGCCGAAATTACCGATTTGAAGGCTAAATTGGGTTTGATTGAATAATATCAATTGAACCCTTTATGTTATCTTGTCTCTATTACTATAACTTGAAATACCTTATATTATTATTTTATTACAATAAACTCTTTATTGAATTTCTTTTAAGGCTTGAATATCAAAAGTGTTAATTTCACTAATTGCCACACTTGTTTGTATGATGCTCGCTTTATCTCTCCTACTGATTGCTTTTGCAATTACTTCTGTTGTTGGCTTTATCGTACCTAATATTCACGTTTTGCTTTTTTAATTTTTATGAGTGTTTTATCATTAGTACTGTGTATCGAGTATTTATTTTGTATAAATACTTTAACTAGTGAAAGACGCTGTAGAAATCGCAGTAAAACCCGTATTTCCCTTTAGTTGAAACAAAAATAAGATTTATATATTCTGGGAAAGGGATAAAATTATATTTTTATAATATTATTTTAAACAATAGGATGAGTGTTTTGATATGTATTCTTACATTTGTGTCTATTTTACACATTTCCTTTTTAGTTTATGTATCAATATTTAAGATTGATAATTATTTGTTGTTTTATATAGCTTCTTTTAAATACTGTCTTTCAGAGAGATAGTATTCCTATTATTGAATGAATAACGTGATTAATCATGACAAAAAAATACCTCCTTCTTTTTTTACTTTTGCTGTTCCAACAATCTTTTGGGCAAGTAAAAAACTATAACTTTATCAATATTAATAGCAAAGATGGGCTTGCTTCAAATACAGTTTATGCTATTTATAAAGATAAATTAGGCTTTATGTGGTTTGGTACTGAAGACGGACTTAATAAATTTGATGGACAAAATTTTACCGTTTATAGGCATAAACAAAATGAAAAAGAAAGCATAGGAAGGGGAGAAGTAATGGGTATTACTGAAGATAAAAATAGAAATATATGGATAGGAACTAAGTTAACGTTGGCATTATATAATAGGAGTTCAGACAAATTTACCAATTTTGATTTTACCAAAACAGGTTGGATACATACGCTATCTTCCGATCATTTGGGCAATATATGGGTTGGTACATACAATGGACTTTTTTATTTTGATACTAAAACACGAAAAACGAAGGCTTTTAATACTCATAAAATAACTACAAAAAATGTAGCTTCAGAATTGATTTATTGCATATTTGAAGATAGAAAAAAACAAATTTGGGTTGGTTCAAAATCAGGTTTATATTTACTTGACCACACTCAAGAGGTGGTAAAAAAGTATGTTCACCAAAACAATGACCTTAATTCACTTTCTGATAATAACGTCAGAGCTATTACGGAAGACCGAAATGGGAACTTATGGATAGGTACCAACTTAGGCTTAAATGTAATGAATCCTACCACAGGTAAGGTTGAGCGTTTTAAAAGTATTGATTCTGACGATGAAACGATTAGCAATAACATCATTAATAAAGTTATTTTTGATAGCAATGGAAACCTTTGGGTTGGCACAGAAAATGGGGTATCAATTTTTGATATTACAACCCGTACAGCATTAAGAATTAAGAGCCTATTGCCAGATAAAAATAATCCCTTTGGAAGCTTTGCTGGCTATAAGGTAAAAGACATTTATATTGGGAAAGACGGTATAAGTTGGTTCGCTACCGTCAACGGAGGCGTAAATAAATATGATAAAAATTTAGCCTTTTTTCAGCATAGATTCCATCTGCCCAATGAATCATACGGATTAAAAGGGTCTTCTGTCATGGCTTTTGCAGAAGGTACTTCTGGTAGTCTTTATGTAGGTACAGATGGGGGAGGACTTAATATTTTTGATGCTAAAAATAATGTTTTCCACGATGTTGGTATTTACTCTTCTCAGGGAAAGATTAAAAATATTTCAGCTTTAGAAAAAAAAGGGGATGATTTGATTGTTGGCACAAGCACAGAAGGAATATTTAGTATCAATGAAAAAACACATCTAACAAAACCCTTGTTCGCTATTAGAGACAAATTGAATAAATCTGTTATTGTGATTAATTGCTTAAAAGCAGACACGAAGGGTGACCTCTGGGTTGGTACAAATGGTGCAGGCTTGTATGTTTGTTTGGCCCAGTCAAATATATTCGTTCCTTTCAGGGATATACTGGATAAACAACTCAAAAAAGAGTATTCCTTAAATGATTACATTACAGCAATCGAAGAAGATAAAGAAGGGAACATTTGGGTAGGCTCAAACGGAAGTGGTCTCATTATTTATAATTCAGACAAACATACATTAATTACCTTTAATCAAAAGAATGATAATTTCCCCATCCATAGAATACTAAGTATTTATTCAGACAAACACGATAGAACATGGGTGAGTGTGTGGGGAGAAGGATTATGTTTGTACAATAAAAAAAGAAGAAAATTTGAGCAGTATGGAGAGGAACACTTACTTTCTAATAATGTTATTTACAAAATATTAGAAGACAATGCTGGAAAGCTTTGGCTGAGTACTAACAAAGGAATTTCTATGTTTGATTTAAGTAAAAAGATTTTTAAGAATTTTACGTATCGAAATGGTATTCAAAATACAACATTCAATGTAGGTGCTGGAATCAAGACAAAGACAGGAGAAATGTATTTTGGAGGGCTTGATGGCTTTAATTTTTTCAACCCTATCCATTTGTTTCAAAATACTAAAACGCCATCGGTTGTGATTACCGATATAAAAATCAATAATAAACGAGCTAACCCTACTGAAAATACAGAACTTAAAGAGGATATTACTTTAGCCAAGGAAATCAACTTAAGCTATAAACAAAATTTTTCTTTAGACTTTGTCGCTTTAAATTATACTGCTCCGCATGAAAACCAATACATTTATCAGCTTGAAGGCTTTGATAAAGAATGGAACAATGTTGGCTCTGTAACGACTGCTGTTTATACTAATCTAGACCCAGGGCAATATATTTTTAGGTTGAAAGTAAAAAGTGAGGATGGCACTTGGCTAACCCCAGAAAAAACCATTCTTATTAATGTACACCCACCATTTTGGCGTACTTATTATGCTTATATAATATATTTGGCAGTATTGATATTTACTTTATGGATGATAAGGAGAAGGGGAGTACAAAAATTAAAAAATGAATTTGCACTTGAACAGGAGAGAACAGAGGCGGAACGTAAAATGGAGTTGGAACAACTAAAAATCAAATTCTTGACCAATTTGAGTCATGAATTAAAAACACCCCTTACTTTAATTTTGAATCCAGTCGAAAACCTTTTGTTTAGAGAGAAAAGCAATGATAAAATTGAAATGCTAAATCTTATCAATAGAAATTCAAAAAGACTTTTGAATCTTGTTAATCAATTACTTGATTTTAGGAAAATTGAAGAAAATGAACTCAAGCTAAATTTAATGCTACAAGACCTTGTTCCTTTGGTGAAGGAAATCTTTGATTCATTTAAGTACATTGCCTCGCAAAAAAACATTCATCTTGAATTTGCCAGTACTATTGAGGAGTATAATACATATTTTGATAAAAATAAAATGGAGCGTATTTTAATAAATATACTCTCAAACGCTATCAAGTTTACGAACGAAAATGGTAATGTGTATTGTCATATCAAGTCTATATCAAATAGTGGTGTCGAACTCATCATTGGTGATTCAGGCATTGGTATTCCTCAGCACATGCAGGCAGAAGTTTTTGAAAGGTTTATCCAAGTAAGTAGTCCAGCTCATATCCTTAATCAAGGAAGTGGAATAGGATTATCTATTGCTCAGGAGTTTGTTAAGTTACATGGCGGAACCATCAAATTAGTAAGCGAAGAATATAAAGGAAGTGTTTTTACCCTATATTTCCCTTTTATTCAGGAGCAACAAAAAATTAACCAAACCAATAAGGAGGACGAAAAAATAGAACCTGAAAGCTCGTCGTATATACACAAGAGTGAAGAAGAAATTGACGTTACAGAAAAACCTGTAGTACTGATTGTAGACGATAGTTACGACCTACGTATATTCTTAAGGGAAAGCTTAAAATCAAAGTATAAAATCATCGAAGCAGCAGATGGGAAACAGGGCTGGCAAAAGGCATTATCATCGCATCCAGAAATCATTGTGAGTGATGTAAATATGCCCAATATGGATGGAATAGAAATGGTTAACAAAATAAAGAAAGATGAAAGAACAAAGCATATCCCCGTTATACTCTTAACTGTTTTGACAGATGAAGTAGAGCAACTAGAAGGACTTAAAACAGGAGCAAATGACTATTTGACTAAGCCATTCAGTTTTGAGGTACTGAGTATTAAAATAGATAACCTTTTAAAACTAAACAGTACTTTCAAAAATACTTATAAGAAGCAAATTAATATAGAAACCACTGAAACAGAAGTGGTTTTAGAAGACGAAAAATTTTTATTAAAAATAAACAAATACATTGATGAACACATTCATGATTCTGAGCTATCTATTGAAGAGTTAAGCCAGAAAATGAATATGAGTAGAGGGACGCTTTATAGTAAACTCTTGAAGATTACAGGTGAAACCCCGATAGAGTATATTCGTTCAATTAAATTGACTAAAGCGCTACCTTTGCTTGAAAAAAGTGATATGAAAATTTCACAAATTGCGTATGAAGCTGGGTTTTCAAATCCAAACTATTTTACGCGTGCCTTTAAAATCAAATACGAAATTTCGCCTACAGAATATATTAAGTTAAAAAGAGGCAAATAAAGCTCATTCCTTATTTCAAGGCATAATAAAGCTTTTACTTAGGTTGGAAAGACTACCGTAAGTTGCTAGTTTCTTCTTATTAAAGCACCCTGCTAAGTGTAATCAATTTTACTTCAATACTAATTTTCAGCTAATCATATAAGCCTAAATAGGCATTTTAGGCTTATATATTTTATGCCCATTCTATTTAAAAGTGGGCAATTAAGCCCTATTTTTTTCTTTTTAGACGGGATATTGCCTCGAAATAGGGACATTATATGATTATAAATGTGTCAAATTGACATTTTTTTATACAATTAAACATTTTAAGTGCATATCTAACGATTAGTGCTAAATATTTGCTTTTCATTTTTTTTACTTTACACCGTCAAAACTACCAGTGACAGCAATTAAGTGTTATTTTTTATCAAAACAATCATATCCCTGATTCATTATGAAACAATTCAACTATCCAATCCTACAAAGGAAAAAAAACCTATACACTATTATGATGTATATTATTTTCTTTTGTATTTCGAGCATTACGCTGAGTGCGCAAACCCTGAAAGGGCGTATAACTACAGACGCAGGCAAAGAAATACCCGGAGCATCCATTTTAATTAAAGGAACAAACATTGGTACGGTTGCTAATAGCAATGGAGAGTATCTCTTTAATAATTTACCTAAAAATGCTACGATTGTTATTACAAGTGTTGGGTATGTAAAACAAGAAATTAGCGTGGGTACCAAAACCGTTATTGATGTTACCTTACTTACTGATAACAGAGAGTTGGGGGAAGTTATCGTGGTAGGTTATGGTACTCAAAAGAAAAGAGACATCACTGGCTCAGTTGTATCAGTTACAGAGGCAACTCTGAAAGAAGTACCAGCACCAAACCTTTTAAATTCCTTAAAGGGTAGAGCAGCTGGCGTATCAATCGTAAGCAATGGGTCTACCCCAGGTAGCCAAGCGTCGATTCGTATTCGTGGTAATCGCTCACTGACAACTGGTAATGGCGACGGACTTGATGGACCTTTAGTCGTGGTTGATGGTATTCCTTATGGAGGACTAAATGATATTAATCCAGATGATATTTCAAATATTGAAATTCTTAAAGATGCCTCTGCAACGGCAATTTATGGTTCGCGTGGTGCGGGCGGGGTTATTTTAGTAACGACCAAAAGAGGTAAAATTGGAAAGCCTGTATTAACTTATGATGGGTATCATGGTATTACGAATATGATGGGCAAATACAACGTTATGAATGGAGAACAATATGCAAAGTTCAAAGATTTGTCAGCAGCTTATAATACCCAAGGTGCAGGAACAACAGCTTATCCTTTAACAGACGAGGAAAAAGCGAATTTAGCTGCTGGCGTTTCAACTGACTGGCAAGATTTATTGTACAAACAAGGGTTTAATACTAGTCATCAACTTGGTTTACAAGGAGGCGTAGAAAATACGCAATATGGGATGGGAATTGGCTATTTCAATGAAACGGGAATTTTGCCAAACCAAAACTTTGACCGTGCGACTATACGTGCAACCATAGACCAAAAAATCGGAAAACATGTAAAAATTGGGTTGAACACAATCAATACATTGACCCATAAGAACGACCCTGCGGGTGGTGGTATTCCAACAGAACTGGTACGTCTTTCTCCATTAGTTTCTGCCTATAATGCTGATGGGTCTGTAAACCTAAATCCTAAAAAAGGTACAATCGAAGCGCAAGCTGTTAGCCCCTTGACGCTTATCTCTCGTGGAGCTGATATCCTTTCAAATGAGCGTTCTTTAAGAACTTTCAATAGCTTGTATGCAGAAGTAAATATCATAGACGGGCTTAAATACCGCTTCAATGCTGGTCTTAACTTTAGCCAAGTACATTTTAATGGTTATAGCCCGCCAAATACATTTGTTAATACAGGAACAGATCAAAGTGTATCAAGTGCAGATATTAGAAATACAGAGTATTGGGATGTGAATTTACAGCACTTATTATATTATGATAAAGTATTTGCTGAAAAACATAAAATAGGGTTAACAGCGTTATATGAAATTACAAAAAACCATAATTTAGGTAGCAATTTTAATGTAAAAGGCGTACCAGCCGATTATATTCAAACTGCAAACTTTACTTTGGCATCTGGAGCAGTTACTGCTAATACTAGTTTCGGTAACGGTTACGGAGAAACAGGATTAGTGTCTTATATGGCACGTTTGAACTATACGTTCAATGATAAATATACGCTTACAGCTACTTTCCGTAGAGATGGTTCTTCTACATTATCGCCAGGGAATCAGTATTTTAACTATCCTGCCATTGGTTTGAGTTGGAATATCATTGATGAACCATTTATGAAAGACCTTACCGTGTTTTCTAACTTAAAACTAAGAGGTGGTTGGGGGATTTCTGGTAACCGTAACGTAGATGCTTATGCAACTTTAGGAGCATTATCTTCTGGATATTATAACTTCGGTACTACTACTGCTGGGCAAGCACTTGCCTATACAGTAACAAGTTTACCTGCAAGCAATTTAGGATGGCAATCAACATCACAATCTGATTTTGGTTTGGAAATTGGGTTATTAAATAACCGAATTACGGGTTCATTTGATGTGTATAAACAAAATACTAAAGATATTTTGCTTTCTGTAAACCTTCCTCAAAGTAACGGAGCAGGTTCTGCCCTGAAAAACCTAGGAAAAACCGAAGGTAGCGGATTTGAATCATCTTTAACATTCGATATTGTTAGAAATAAAAATGGTTTTAATTGGAGTACCGACTTAACTTATTTCTTTAATCGTGAAAAAATTACTCAACTTACAACTCCTTCAGAATTAGACAATAAAGGAAACTTTTGGTTTGTTGGACAACCCCTCACAGTTATCTATGACTACAACAAAATCGGGATTTGGCAACAATCTGATAAAGACAACGGTACGCTTGCAAAACAAACGTCGCCAGTGCAAGTACCAGGAGAAATCAGGGTTGAAGACGTAGATGGTAATGGCAAAATTGATGCTAATGACCGCAAAGTTATTGGAAACTTCCAACCAAAATGGGAAGGTGGCTTTACCAATAGAATCAGTTTTAAAGGTTTTGATTTATCAATCGTTACATACGCACGTATGGGCATGAAAGTATTAGTTCCTTATTTGGCTGGAACATCGGGTGGTGGTTCAGGATTTGGATTCCTTAACCAAGGTCGTTCTAACCAGTTAGTAATGGATTATTGGACAACAGAAAACCCAACAAATGCTTTCCCTAAACCAAATGCAGGTGGTGGTGTAAGAGACTTTACATCCACAACCCAATACCAAGATGGTTCATTTATCAAAGTGAGAAGTATAAATTTTGGCTACACTGTGCCTACAAAAGTACTAGGAAAACTTGGCATTAGTTCTGCTCGTATATACGTGAATGCAACGAATCCATTTATCCTTTATTCGCCATTGGTGAAAGATAAACTTGCGATTGATCCAGAAGGAAATGGATATGGGAATACAATTCAGGGCGGTAATTTCAACCGTGTAATTAGTGTAAACCTAAATAATCCACCAGTACGTCAATTTACTTTAGGCGTAAATCTCAAATTTTAATGATTGATAACGACATGAAAAAAATAAAAATTTCCATACTAGTAGCCTGTACTTTATTTTTAAGTTTAGGTTGTGAAAAAATACTTGAAGAACACCCTCAATCTCAAATCGTACCTTCATACTTCAATAGTCCAGCGGGAGTACTTGGCGGTATTGCAGGGGTGTATAACGAAATTCGTAACCAATGGGGTACTGAAGGGTTCTCTTCAGAATTGCAAGCAGGAACAGATGAATTTATTCAAGGTGCAAGTAGTGGTGGTGGCCCTGTTCATACTTTTAATGGACTCAATGGTACTAACTTTGGTTCGGCATGGGGAACATCATTTACCTGTATCAATACAGTGAATGGTGTATTGAAATTTGGTCAGACTATTGATTTGCCAGAAGCAACTAAAAAACAATATTTAGCACAAGCTAAGTTTTTAAGAGCGTTTTGGTATTTTTATTTAGTTCAGACGTGGGGAGATGTGCCTTTGCATACTGAATTTATAACAGTGCCTTCTCAAGCTGCTAAAAGAGATCCAGCAGCCGAGGTTTATAAACTAATCATTAAGGATTTAACGGAAGCGGCGGCTGATTTACCAGATAAGCCAACTGCTCCATTCTTAGGGAAAGCAGCGACTAAGCCTGTTGCTCAGTTCTTTTTGGCTAAAGCATACCTAACACGTGGCTGGTTGACTAATTCACAAGCAGACTTTGCTGAAGCAGCAAAAATTTCAAGTGATATCATTGCTAATAAGGCAACTTCCGGATTGGATTTATGGCAAGATTTCGGAGATGCATTTGTGCCTGCTAATGATTATGGAAAAGAAACGATGTTTGTCAGCGACCACTCAAATGATGCAAAATTTGGATATTATTCTGTTGGTAGTGGTGCCAGTGGTGGTGCTGGACAAAATCTTACGCCTTGGTTTACTAACTGGAATTACCCTAATAATAGTGGTGTTAACTCAACTGTAAATGCAAGTGGTGTTTTGGTGAATTCAGGTACTTCATTGATGATTCGTGATTCATATTATGGTCGTCCATACCAACGTATTCGTCCAAATAGCGTAAAGCAAGCTACTGGTGACGTTGCTGGAAAGAATTATTTTCTTGACCAAGCTTTTGTAAAAAGAGATATTGATTCAAGATACGCCAATACATTTTATACAGTGTATATCGCCAATCAATCAATTACGAATACTGCGACAGCAGCCAATAACAAAAGAGGAATTGGTTATACTACTCAAATAGGGGTTGATACTGCTGTTTGGCTTCCAGACTTTGAGGTTGTCGGAGCACCTCAATTTAATGGAACAAGACCATTTAAAGGAATTATTGTTCCGCCGAGCCTTTGGAAGTCAGATGTTTATCCTGCAATAAAGAAACAAATGGACCCAAGTCGTGGAAGTAATTTCAATGACCCTTCAACTCGTCCAGTTGTAATTACTCGTTTTGCAGAAGTATATCTTGTAGGAGCAGAAGCTTATCTTCAATCAGGTAATAAAGCAAAAGCTGCTGAACTATTGAATGTGTTACGTCAAAGAGCAGCTTATCGTAAGACTAATTCTGCAGCTCAAAATGCCGCAGCAGCCGATGCTATGTTAATAAAAGAAGCAGATGTAACTATCGACTTTATTTTGGATGAAAGAAGCCGTGAATTATTTGGTGAGTGGATGAGATTCCAAGACTTAGTACGTACCAAGACATTGGTTAAACGTATAAAACTTTGGAATAATGAAGCTAGCCCTTATATAAAAGATTTCCATCTTTTAAGACCAATTCCACAGTCTGAAATAGATCGTACTGTCGAAGGCCCTGCATTTACACAAAATCCAGGTTATTAAGATTTAACACATGACTAGACTGCTCCATATTTTTATATGGAGCAGTCTTTTACTTGGTAGATTCATCTTAAAAGACTTTTAGATATTAACAATAGTTAGCGATAATAGAGCATTTTATCCTGATAGCCTATTTTATGAAAAATCTATTTGCTTTTTACCTATACAGAGCCCATTTTATAATATTATTTATATTAATTTGAAAATTTCATACCTATTGAACATTTTGAAGGAATATTTGGCAATTTGTGCTACTCAATTTTTTATTGATTTGCTTACTTTACACCATCAAAAAAGCGTGATATCGACTGCATACGTATATTTATTACCGAACACATTTATACGGTTGTAGAATCAATAAAAGCTAATACTCAAACAAGCTCAATATTTATGAAACAAATTTACTTAGTACTTTTACTCTTATCAGTCACGCATTGCTTTTCACAAAATAAATCGCAATTAAAGCTATGGTATAACCAACCTTCGGGAAATACTTGGGAAAATGCACTGCCTATTGGAAATGGATTTTTAGGAGCAATGGTCTATGGAAATGTTGAAAAAGAAACCATCCAACTCAATGAGCATACAGTATGGAGTGGTAGTCCCAATCGCAATGATAATCCTGATGCTTTGGCGTCGTTACAAGTTATTAGAAAATTGATTTTTGAGGGCAAATACAAAGAAGCTGAAAAATTAACGAACCAGTCAATTATTACTAAAAAATCACATGGGCAAATGTTTCAGCCTGTCGGCAATTTACATCTTACTTTTGAGGGACATCAAAACTATACAAATTATCGTCGTGAATTAGACATTGAAAAAGCAATTGCCACCACCATTTATTCGGTCGGAGACGTTATTTATACTCGCGAAGCCTTAGTTTCTTTTTCAGATAGAGTAATTGTATTGAGACTCACAGCCAATAAAGCTAATAGTCTCTCATTTACAGCTACTTATTCTTCACTACACACTAAAAAATCAATAGCCACGACTCCAACCAAAGAACTTACATTATCAGCCACTACCTCCGACCATGAAGGCGTAAAAGGCTTGGTTAGACTCAAAGGAATAACAAAAATCAACATTGAAGGAGGAAGTATGACCACCACTGATAGTTCTATATCGGTGAAAGATGCAAATGTGGCAACGATTTTTATTTCGATTGCTACCAATTTTAACAAGTATGATGATATAAGTGCCGACGAAAATAAAAGAGCTTCGGAATATTTGAATAAAGCTTTTTCAAAGTCTTATGATGTCATTATAAATGGACATATAGCGGCTTATCAAAAATATTTTAATCGAGTAAAATTGGATTTAGGGACAACAGATGCCATAAAATTACCGACTGATGAACGATTGAAAAAATTCAACAAGACTTATGACCCTCATTTTGTCACACTCTATTATCAGTATGGAAGGTATTTATTGATTTCCTCTTCACAACCAGGCGGACAGCCAGCCAACTTACAGGGTATTTGGAATAATAAACTACGTCCAGCATGGGACAGTAAATATACCATCAACATCAATACTGAGATGAATTATTGGCCTGCTGAGAAAACCAATCTTTCTGAATTGCACGAGCCTTTAATCAAACTGATAAGAGAATTATCGGAGACAGGCAAAGAAACCGCAAAAGTTATGTATGGTGCTCGTGGATGGATGGCACATCATAACACAGATATTTGGCGCACTAATGGTGCTGTAGATGGCGCATTTTGGGGTGTTTGGAATGCAGGAGGGGGGTGGTTAAGTCAGCACCTTTGGGAACATTATTTATACAATGGTGATAAAAAATATTTAGCTTCAGTATATCCTATTTTGAAAGGTGCAGCTACCTTTTACGTTGATTTTTTAGTAGAACATCCTAAATACCATTGGCTTGTGGTATCACCAGCTAACTCACCCGAGAATGCACCAGGAGCGCATGAAGGGTCTTCTTTAGATGCGGGGACAACTATGGATAATCAAATTGTTTATGATGTATTCAGTACAACCATAAGGGCCGCCGAAGCCCTCAGTAAAGACCATGCCTTTGTGGATACCCTTAAGCAAATACGTAGTAAATTAGCCCCAATGCACATCGGTAAGCATAATCAATTGCAAGAGTGGCTCGATGATGTAGATGAGCCTAATGACCACCATCGTCATATTTCACATTTATACGGTTTGTTTCCATCCAATCAAATATCACCATACAGAACACCTGAACTATTTGCGGCAGCAAAAAATACGCTTATTCAGCGCAGTGATGTTTCAACGGGTTGGAGTATGGGCTGGAAAGTAAATTGGTGGGCAAAAATGCAAGATGGAAATCATGCCTATCAACTAATTAAAAACCAGCTTACACCATTGGGCGTAAATGCTGAAGGTGGTGGTACTTACAACAATTTATTTGATGCGCATCCTCCATTCCAGATTGATGGCAATTTTGGCTGTACTTCGGGGATTACCGAAATGTTCATGCAAAGTGCCGACGATGCGATACATTTATTGCCTGCTCTTCCCGATGTTTGGACGGAGGGTTCTATTCGAGGACTTCGTGCTAAAGGAGGGTTTGAAGTAGTAAAAATACAATGGAAAGATGCTAAAATTATTAAGGTAGTAATAAAATCTAATTTAGGAGGGAACCTCCGTTTACGATTACCCAATGAATTGAAATCAACCAAAGGAGCTAATTTGAGTAAAGCTTTAGGTAAAAATCCTAACCCATTTTATCAATTAGAAGAAACTCCCACACCAATTATTTCTGTAAAATCAACCATTAAACCCCTTGAATTGAAGGAAACGATGCTTTTTGATATACCAACTCAGAAAGGTAGAATTTATACTTTTTCAACAAAATAAATCTTTGAAATTTTATTACCATGAAAATGAAAATATTCGTTTTAGTACTGACATATTTGATTACAATCAATATCACAAACGCTCAAAAAACAACGTTAGTAAACCCTATCATGACGGGCTTTTACCCCGACCCAAGTATTGTACAAGTAGGAAAAGACTATTATCTTATCAATTCTACCTTTTCGTATTTCCCCGGCATTCCTGTTATGCACAGCCGAGACCTCAAAAATTGGAAACAAATTGGTAATGTAATTGACCGCCCGTCGCAAATGGATTTTATGGGCGAGCGTATGACTCGTGGCCTTTTTGCACCTGCTATTAATTATTATAAAGGCATTTTCTATGTAACCTGTACTGATATTGACCACGATGGAAATTTTGTGGTAACTGCCAATAATCCCGCTGGTCCGTGGAGTAATCCAGTAAAACTGCCAGAGGTAAAAGGCATCGACCCTTCGCTTTATTTTGATGAAGAAACAGACAAAGCCTATATCGTTTATAATAGCGACGCCCCTAATTACAAACCCCTTTATTCAGGACATCGTACTATCCGTATGTATGAGTTTGACTATAAAAAGCTAAAAGTTACAGGTGAAGAACAACAATTAGTAAATGGAGGAGTAGACATCAGCAAAAAACCTGTATGGATTGAAGGACCACATATTATGAAGCGTTTTGGTTGGTATTACTTGTATGCCGCAGAAGGTGGTACCTCTGTCAATCACTCAGAGGTTATACTAAGAAGTAAATCTGTTTCGGGGCCATATATACCCTATGAAAACAACCCTATTTTGACACAAAGAGATTTACCAGAAGACCGAAAAGACCCTATTACCTCAGCAGGTCATGCGCAGTTTGTGGATGGGCCAGATGGCAAAACTTATGCTATTTTTCTAGCCGTTCGCCCTTATGAAGGAGACTATTATAATACAGGGCGTGAAACATTTATTGCTCCAGTAGAATGGAAAGACGAATGGCCAATTATTAATCCTTATAGCAAAGAAATTAAATACAGCTATGCCACTGATTTTAAGGAAGAAAAACAAAAAGGAGTATTGCCACAATCGGGCAATTTTACTTATACGTTCAATTTCGACAAAAAACTAGATCCATCACTTTTGTTCATGCGAACAGTTGATTCAAGTTCTTTTGCCCTTTCTTCTAACAAAGGATTGACACTAAAGCTAAAGTCAGCAACCGTAATGGATTTTGCGAATCCTTCTTTCGTGGGAAAACGTCAGCAACATCTTTACAGCACAGCCGAAACAGCCTTGACATTTTCTGCAACAAAAGAAAATGAAAAAGCAGGGTTAGCGATTTTTCAGAATGAAAACCACTTCTATTTCTTAGGTAAATCAATTGCAGGAGGGAAGCCCGTACTACAACTTTATCAAAGTGATACCAAGAATAAAACCATGAGTTTATTGACGGAAGTACCTATTGATGCAATGCAAGAACAGGTAAAATTACGTATCACTTCAGAAGGGGATAAGTACAGCTTTTATTATGCTACTGACAAAGAGAATTGGCAAGTTATCAAAGATAAAGTAGATGGAAAATTTTTGAGTACAAAAACAGCAGGAGGGTTCATTGGTTGTATTTATGGGATGTATGCAACATCGTCTGGTGAAGATAGCAATAATACTGCCTCTTTTAAATACCTCAAATACACAGGTAATGACAGTATGTTTAAGTAAATAATAACGTGGGATTATGCTGTTTCCAAAAACTTGAGAGACAAGTAATGATTAACAGTTTAAGTATTGAACAAAATGATAAAAAGATTTTTATTCCTGACTATATTAATATTTAGTCAAAAAGTATTTGCACAAGTAAAACAGGCACAAAATCCTATCATCTTTGCAGATGTGCCTGATATGGCTATGATTAGGGTAGGGAACACCTATTACATGAGTAGCACAACCATGCACATGAGCCCGGGTATACCTATTATGAAATCAAAAGATTTAGTCAATTGGGAAATGGTTGGCTATGCCTACGACACATTGGCCAGCATCAACGAACTGAATTTAACCAATGGCAAAAGTACTTATGGCAGAGGCTCGTGGGCAAGTAGCTTACGGTTCCATGATGGAACTTATTATCTGACTACTTTTGCACAAACCACAGGCAAAACACATATTTATACCACTAAAAACATTGAAAAAGGCCCTTGGAAAGCTATTTCTTTCAGGCCTTCTTATCATGACCATACTTTGTTTTTTGATGATGATGGTCGTACATATTTGATTTATGGTAGTGGTAAACTCAAATTAGTAGAACTCAAGGCTGATGCTTCGGGCGTTAAAGAAGGTAGTACTGAACAAGTAATTATTGAAAATGCCAGTACGCCGTCAGGAACCAACGGTGGTTTGCCCGCAGAAGGTTCTCAACTCTTTAAAGTAAATGGCAAATACTACTTATTCAATATTAGCTGGCCACGTGGCGGTATGCGTACTGTAGTAATCCACCGAGCCGATAAAATTACAGGACCTTGGGAAGGGAAAGTAGGATTGCAAGATTTGGGCGTTGCTCAAGGTGGACTGATTGATACCCCCGACGGAAAATGGTATTCATACTTATTTCGTGATTTTGGTGGAGTTGGTCGGATTCCCTATTTAGTACCAGTAAAATGGGAAGATGGTTGGCCAGTATTGGGCGAAAATGGTAAAGTTCCCGAAAAATTAGACCTTCCAGCCAATAAAAGTTTAATCCCTGGTATTGTCGCTTCGGATGAATTTACCCGCAAAAAAGGAGACCCAAGTTTGCCTTTAGTATGGCAGTGGAATCATAATCCTGACAATAATTTATGGTCAGTTGCTGAAAGGAAAGGATATTTACGATTAAAAACAGGCAGAATTGATAGCAGTTTTGTTTTAGCCAGAAATACGCTTACTCAGCGAACAATCGGACCCGTTTCTTCGGGAATTACGTCTTTAGACATTTCAAAAATGAAAGAAGGGGACTTTGCTGGATTGAGCCTACTACAAAAAAACTTTGGTTCGGTAGGTGTAAAAATTGAAAATGGAGAAAAATCAATTGTAATGTATAGCGCTTCTTCTGGGAAACCTGTTGAGGTACAAAAAGTATCCCTAAAGCAAAATATCATCTTTTTAAAAGCTGAATGTGATTTTAAAAATCGTGCTGATACAGGTTATTTCTTTTATAGTCTTGATGGGAAAGTTTGGCAACCTATTGGTGAGCCTATCAAAATGCCTTATACTATTCCGCATTTTATGGGTTATCGTTTTGGGTTATTTAACTATGCGACTAAAAATATAGGCGGATATGCCGATTTCGACTTTTTTCGAATTGAAAATCAGATTTCAAAACAAAATTAATCTGGTCAAAAAAGGCATTAATGGATAGCAATAAGTCAAAAAAAATGTTGATGAGATTAAAAACTAAATTCTTTTATACATTAATTCTTGTGGGGATTTTAAGCTCAATGCTTACTCAATCGGGTTATGCACAGCAATTAGGAGGGCTCACTGCCAATATCATTTCAGAAAAGAATGATGCTAATAATTCGTTTCCAATAGTTTCTAACAAAATAGCCTCGCCTATTTGCTTCGATGTTGCTGATTTTAAAGGTGTTATTCGTGCAATTGGTGACCTAAAATCTGATATTAATGCTGTAACAGGTATTAGCCCAAATGTACTTAGTACCGAAAGTAGTTCAAATTACGAAATTGTAGTAGGTACTATCGGAAAGAATAAACAGATAGACCAATTGATAGCCTCTAAAAAGTTGGATGCTTCGGATTTAAAAGGGAAATGGGAAAGTTTTGTCATTACAACAATAGAAAACCCTAAAAATACAGCTCAAAAGCTCTTGGTAATTGCAGGTAGCGATAAGCGTGGTACTATTTATGGTATCTACGAATTATCTAGGCAATTGGGCGTGTCTCCTTGGTATTGGTGGGCAGATGTTCCTGCCAAAAAACGAATAAATGCTTACGTCTTATCTGGTAGATATGCCTCTGGGGAACCCAAAGTCAAGTATAGAGGCATTTTTATTAATGATGAAGCACCCTGTTTTACAGGGTGGTCAAAAGAGAAATTTGGAGGGCTGAATAGTAAAATGTACACTCATATGTTTGAGTTGTTATTACGCTTGAGAGCCAATTATTTGTGGCCAGCGATGTGGGGTAATGCCTTCAATGAAGATGACCCTGAAAACCCTCGTATTGCAGATGAATATGGTATCGTTATGGGAACATCACATCACGAGCCTATGATGCGTGCCCAAAAAGAATGGGGAAACCATCGAAAAGAATATGGTAATGGCGAATGGAACTATCAATCGAATGAAGCAGGATTGAAAAAGTTTTGGGAAGATGGTCTCAACAGAAATAAAGATTACGAGAATGTCGTCACGATGGGTATGAGAGGTGATGGTGATTTACCGATGAAAGATTTTGGAAGTGCGGAAGCCAATTTTAAAGAGCTTGAAAGAATCATGAAAGAGCAGCGAGAAATCATTCAAAAAGTTACTAAAAAACCAGTTGCTCAAACGCCTCAAATATGGGCACTTTATAGCGAAGTACTTGAATATTTCGACCAAGGTATGAAAGTTCCTGACGATATGACCATCTTACTTTGTGATGATAACTGGGGAAACGTTCGTCGATTACCAGAATTAGGCGCGAAAAAACATCAAGGAGGCTATGGTATTTATTATCATGTCGATTTACACGGTGCACCTCGCGCTTATCAATGGCTCAACATGACGCAACTACCACACATGTGGGAACAACTACAACTCACTTATAGTTATGGGGTCGATAAGATTTGGATACTAAACGTAGGTGACCTAAAACCTAATGAATATCCTATGGATTTCTTTCTTAGAATGGCATGGAATCCTACAGCTTTCAACGAAAATAATCTGAACGAATATGCCAAACAATTTTGTCAAGAACAGTTTGGAGATGAATATGCTATTGAAGCAGCCGAAATTATAAGCAATTACTGCAAATATAATAGTAGAATTACGGCTGAAATGATGAACCACAAAACATATAACCTTCAAAGCGGTGAATTTCAACAGGTAAAAGATGCATATTTAGCCCTCGAAACCAAAGCCCTTAGACAGTTTATAGCTTTGCCAGAAACTCATAAAGATGCTTATACACAATTCATTCTTCATCCTGTAAGAGCTATGGCTAATTTATACGATATGTATTATGCCGTGGCCATGAATGAAAAATTAGCGGCTGAAAAAGATATAAAAGCCAACTACTGGGCTGATTATGCTGATGCGTGTTTCAAAAGAGATGCTGAATATTCAAAAGATTATAACTTCAATATAGCGGGCGGAAAATGGAACCATATCATGGATCAAACGCATATTGGTTATAAATCATGGGACGAACCACGTGGGGGAAATATCAAGCCCACTGTGAGCAGAATAACAGTCGAAGAATCTAAAAATGGAGGATATGTTTTCAAGGAAAAAAATGGTGTTGTAGTTATGGAAGGTGAACACTATTTTAATACAGAAGCAAATGCCAAAACTCATTGGACAGTCATTCCTGATTTAGGCAGAACGCTTTCGGGTATTGCATTGATGCCTTATACTGAAAATACCCAAGGGGCATCAATTAAGTACAAAATGAATCTTCAGACCAAAACCGATAGTGTTAAGGTGCGTGTATTTTTTGACTGTACTTTACCTTTCAAAAAAGGAGGACATCGTGTAGCTGCCTTATTTGAAGGAGCTAGTGAAAAGGTTTGGAATATCAATGACGAGCTAACTTGGCAAAATAATTATACCAAAATGTACCCAGCTGGGGCTGCTAGAATGATTGAAACCAGTGTAACGGTAGCTTTGCCCAAAACAACAGATGGCTCGCAAGTATTGAGTATTAAACCTCAAGACCCAGGCGTAGTAATTTATAAAGTAATTGTAGATACTGGTGGTTATGAGCAAACACATTTGAAAATGCCCGAAAGCGCTTATACAAGACCATAATCCTATTAAAAAGCTTTTTTACAAAAAAGATGAAAAATAAACTCTTTGCGATTATCCTTATTTTAGGAGGCTACGTGGCTAATGCTCAGCAGATTATTCCTTTATATGAAGGTGCTGTTCCCAATGCCAAAGCCACTAATATACCCGAAACTGGTGGCGACAAAGGAATGTATAAAGATGTGACTGTACCGACGTTGGAATACATAAAACCTGAAAAACCAAACGGAACTTCCGTAATAATAGTAGCAGGGGGTGGCTATAGCGTAATTGTGTACAATGGCGAGGGGATAAGTACTGCCAAAGCATTAGCAGACAAGGGAGTATCGGCATTTGTGTTAAAATACAGGTTGCCCAATGACGACATAATGGTAGATAAAAAAATAGGTTCTTTACAAGATGCCCAGCAAGCCATAAAACTTCTACGAGAAAATGCCGACAAGTATGGTATCGATAAAAATAAAATAGGCATTATGGGTTTTTCGGCAGGTGGGCATTTGGCCAGTACAGCTGCTACTCATTTTGAGAAATCGTATATCGAAAATCCTAATAACACTAGCCTCCGACCTGATTTCCAGATTTTGGTTTACCCTGTTATCAGTATGAAGGAAGGTCTTACACATGGCGGTTCACGGGACAATCTTATCGGTAGAAACCCTACTGATGCAGACATTGAAGTTTTCTCTAACGAACTGCAAATCAAAGCCAATACACCGCCAGCTTATTTGACTCATGCTGCGGACGATAAGCTGGTAGATGTGGACAACAGCATTTCATACTTTGAAAATTTACGAAAGAACAAAGTTGAGGTGGAAATGCATATTTATCCCAAAGGTGACCACGGCTTCATTTTTCGCCATAAAGGTTGGATGGAACCACTTTTCGACTGGATGAAACGTAACAATTGGTTGTAATATTCACTGTTTTTAAAATAAAAAATACAATGAAAAAATATTTAATTTTCTGTATTTCAATATTGTTTTTAATAAGTTTTGCTACGTTTTCTCAAGCATGGGAGCCTATAAAAACTCAAAATGGATTAGTACAAGGTACTTTTGAAAACGGTCAACAGGTTTTCCGTGGTATTCCTTTTGCTCAACCGCCAGTCGGTCAGTTGAGATGGAAAGCGCCACAGTCTGCAACTAATTGGGAAGGTGTAAAAACAACCACAAATTTTGCTCCTGCTCCCTATCAAGGTGGAAACCCACCATCGGGTAAAAGTGAAGATTGTTTGTACCTAAATGTTTGGAGTCCAGCTAAAAGTCCTAAAGAAAAACTACCTGTAATTGTATGGATTTACGGCGGTGGTTTTGCCTTTGGTTCTACCGCAGAGGGAGTTTATTCTGGCGAAAAATTGGCAGAAAAAGGGGTGGTATATGTTTCAATTGCTTATCGAGTTGGGCAATTGGGCTTTTTAGCACATCCAGAATTAAGTGCCGAAACTCCTCAAAAAACGTCTGGGAACTATGGCTTACTTGATATGATAGCGGGTTTGCAATGGGTTAAAAATAATATTGCAGCTTTTGGTGGAGACCCATCGAAAGTTACCATTTTTGGAGAATCTGCAGGAGGAATAGCCGTGAGTATGCTCTGTGCTTCGCCGTTGGCCAAAGGGTTATTTCACGGAGCTATTTCACAAAGTGGGGGTTCTTTTGGCCCAGCGAGAGTAACTACATACCCTGGAGAAAATCAAAAATTACTAGCCGATGCCGAGCAAAGTGGCTTGGAATACATGAAAAAAGTAGGGGCAAGTTCGTTGGCCGAACTTAGAAAAATAGACATTGAAAAACTTCCGCAAGGTTTTGGTATGCCTGGGGGATGGCCTATTATTGATGGCTATGTGATTCCTACCGACCAGCACACACTTTACGAGCAAGGCAAATACAACCATACTCCAATTTTAGTAGGTTATAATTCTGACGAAGGGTTGAGTTTTAGTCCACCAAAAACACCCAAAGATTATATTGATGGCGTACAAAAACGCTATGGAAAATTTGCCGATAATTTAATAAAAGCTTACCCTGTGAACGAAACTACTGTATCTAAAACTGCCCGAGATTTAGCACGTGATGCAGCCTTTGGCTGGCATACTTGGGCTTGGGCAAACTTACAGTCTAATACCAGTAAATCGAAAGTATATTATTATTATTTTGACCAGCACCCCGATTTTCCTGAAAATTCACCACAGTACGGGCAAGGCACACCACATGGACACGACGTAGGCTTTGTATTTGGACATACCATTCCGCAAAGTAAATTAGCCACTGCTACTGATGCCAGTATTTCGGATGCTATGGTGAGCTATTGGACAAACTTTGCCAAATATGGTGACCCAAATGGAGCTGATTTACCCGTTTGGCAACAATATACTAAAAGTAATCACGCTGTAATGCACTTTTCGCAAAGCCCCAAAATGCGTACAGTTCCCAGTGAAGAATCTTTGAAAGTATTAGATGAATATTACAAGTGGCGTCGTACATCCGATGGAAAAGAATGGGCTAAATAATTAGCAATTATTTAAAATGAATATGAAAAATAATTTCATTAATACGCTATTGCTTTTGGCTTTGAGTTTTACGGTTTTGGGGCAGATAAAAGCACCAAAGCCAGTTTTGCCAGTGCCTTCCAAAAATCAGTTGCGTTGGCAACAAATGGAATATTATAGTTTCATCCATTTTTCGGTAAATACTTATACAGATATGGCTTGGGGTTTAGGTAACGAAGACCCAAAAATATTTAATCCCACCAAATTAGACTGCCGTCAGTGGGCTCGAATATGCAAACAGGCAGGTATGAAAGGCATAATTTTTACTGCCAAACATCATAGTGGCTTTTGTTTATGGCCATCGAAATACACCGATTATTCGGTAAAAAATGCCCCTTGGCGAAATGGACAAGGCGATATGGTAAAAGAACTCGCCGATGCTTGTAGAGAATATGGTTTAAAATTTGGCATATATCTTTCACCTTGGGACAGAAACCATCCTGACTACGGTAAACCTGAATACATCACGTATTTTCGTAACCAACTCACGGAGCTATTAACCAATTATGGTGAAATATTTGAAGTGTGGTTTGATGGAGCCAATGGTGGCTCAGGCTACTACGGCGGAGCAAACGAAACCCGAAAAATTGATGCTAAAACTTATTACGACTGGCAGAATACCTACAAACTGGTAAGAAAGCTACAACCCAACATAGTGATTTGGAATGATGGTGGCGACCGTGCCGATTTACGCTGGGTAGGCACAGAGGCTGGCTATGTGGGTGAAACCAATTGGAGCTTGCTCAACGCCACTGGCGATGTACCCGACCAAATGCTACGCTACGGTGTAGAAAACGGCAATGCTTGGGTGCCAGGCGAGGTAAATACCTCTATACGTCCAGAATGGTTTTATCATCCCAAAGAAGATAAAAAGGTAAAAACGTTACCTCAACTCATGGATACCTACTATAATTCGGTAGGGAGGAACGGAACTCTTTTGCTTAATTTCCCGATAATGCCCAATGGACTGATACACGAAATAGACGAAAAAAACGTGCTTGCTTTTGCCCAAGCAAGACGTGAGGCTTTTAGTAAAAATCTTTTAATAAATACAAAAACTCAAGCTACTAATATACGAGGAAAAAGTAGCCAGTTTGCACCACAAAAAGCCATTGACCGAAATAAAGAAAGCTACTGGGCTACTGATGATAGTATCACAAAAGCCTCATTGACGGTGAGTTTTGCAAAACCTACAGCATTCAATCGTTTTTTGATCCAAGAGCCTATTTGGCTAGGGCAAAGAGTAAAAGCCTTTACCTTAGAAGCAAAAGTAAATGACACTTGGCAACAAATTGCCAAAGAAACTACCATTGGCTACAAACGAATTTTGAGATTTAATACCGTCAAGGCTACGCAAATTAGGCTGAACATTACCGATGCTAAGGCTTGCCCACTCATTAGCAATATGGAGGTGTACCAAGCTCCGATTATTTTAACGCCCCCACAAATTACCCGTAATCAGGCAGGAGAGGTGCATATTACTCCAACAGATGCTGAGTCAGAACTGTTTTACACGTTGGATGGTAGCATACCAAACTCAAAATCAAGCAAATACGTGGGTGCTATTGCCACAGGTTTGGGAAAAGTGACGGTAAAAGCCATTGCGTTTAGCCCCCAAAATAAGTTACAAAGCGAAGTAGCCGAAGAAAAATTTGAAATTGCTCGTAAGCATTGGTCAATAGTAGGAATACAGGATAAAAAAGCCCTTAATGTTTTAGACGGTAAAGAATATACGTCTTGGCAAAAAGACAAAGTACCAGCCGACTTAATAATTGACTTAGGTAAAGAGGAAAACCTTGTAGGTTTCCGATACCTGCCCGACCAAAACTGGTGGGCCGAAGCCAGTATAATTTCGCAATATCAATTTTATGTTTCAAATGATAATTCCAACTGGCAACTGGTAAGCGAAGGCGAATTTGCCAATATTAAAAATAACCCTACATGGCAAATAAAAGAATTTACTGATGTAAAAGCCCGATATATAAAACTGAAAGCCTTAAAAAACATTCAAGAAAACTCAGCAACTGGTTATGCTGAAATTGATATTTTAACAAAGTGATTTACTAATATTCAATTTTAACCTAAAAACAATGAAAAGTATTTTTTTGTCCATGATATTTACCACCATTGCTGCTGGTAGTATATCTTTTGCACAAGCACAGCAACCTGCTGTTATTGAAGACTTTAAGCCGTCTTCTCTCAATCAGCCACAACAAGAATACCCCATGGTAAACTCGCAAGGTTATGCCCGTTTCAAAATAATAGCACCTGCTGCTGATAGTGTTCGTGTAAGTTTGGGTCTTGGTGGAAAAGGAGGCACCAAATTAGAAAAAGCCAGTGATGGTAGTTGGATGGGGACTACAGAAGGTCCAATGGACGAAGGTTTTCACTATTATAATATCAAGATTGACGGAGGAAAATTTAACGACCCAGGTGCTTTAAACTACTATGGCTCAGTTCGTTGGGAAAGTGGTATAGAAATTCCTGCACATGACCAAGATTTTTACGCGCTCAAAAACGTACCTCATGGTCATGTACAGCAAGTGTTCTTTCCTTCACCAAGCACCAATACATCTCGCAGAGCATTTGTATATACACCACCAGGCTATGAAAAAGGCAAGGATAAATATCCTGTACTTTACTTACAACATGGCTGGGGCGAAGACGAAACTGCTTGGATGAACCAAGGTCATGCTAATTTAATTATGGATAACCTCATTGCCGAAGGTAAAATTAAGCCTTTCATTATCGTAAATACGTATGGTATGACCAACGAAGTAAAGTTTGGAAAAATGAAAGAGTTTAAAATTGAGCCTTTTCAAACGGTTTTGGTAGACGAGCTTATTCCATACGTAGATGCTCATTTTAGAACAATTGCTAAACAAACGCACCGTGCTATGGGTGGGTTGAGTATGGGTGGTATGGAAACTAAAACCATTACCTTGAATAACCCAGATGTGTTTTCGCATTATGCTCTTCTAAGCGGTGGCACTTATGCACCAACCGATATCAAAGATAAATCGAAAGTGAAACTTATATTTTTGAGCTGTGGCAGTAAAGAAAGACCAGAAGGAGTCATAAAATCGGTAGAGGCATTAAAAGAGGCAAATTTTAACGCTGTTTCTTACGTGTCAGATAAAACTGGTCACGAGTTTCAAACATGGCGTAGAAGTTTACATGAATTAGCTCCGTTATTATTTAAATAACGATGGATTATCAAAAACTAGACAAACACTATGTCGCAAAGATGCTTTAGTTGATGGGATACCGTTTTAATTAGCAATGATTTTGGTATCTCATATAAATAAAAGGAAATGAAAAACCAGAGAAATAATTCAATATTCCATAAAATACAAGTAGCAATTATACTAATATTTTCAATAATTTTAGTCCAGCCAATTGTAGTAAAAGGACAAAGTAAAAGCCATTCAGAAAAAGGAAATAGCCAAGCATTCATTGCTTCGGAGAAATACCGTAATCTGTTTTTGGAAGTAGGGTATAGTCAAAACGAGATAGATGCTAAACTTGCCAAAGCATATTATGATATTTTTGAAGGACCCAATCGGGTATATTTTGCCGTAGGTGATTCTATGGCTTATGTATCTGATGTAAAAAATCATGATGCCCGAACCGAAGGCCTTTCTTATGGAATGATGATTGCGGTTCAACTCAATAAAAAAGATGTTTTTGATAGAATTTGGAGGTGGTCAAAAAAATACCTTCAACACCAAAGCGGTCCTCGTGAAGGATATTTCGCATGGAGTATCAATACAGAAACGATGAAAAAAAATTCTGAAGGTTCCGCATCTGATGGCGAATTGTATTATGTCACTAGTTTACTATTTGCAGCCAACAAATGGGGAAATGATACGGGTATTCATTATTACAATGAAGCGCGAAGAATATTGGATGCGATGTGGAAAAAAGACGGTACAGGAAATATTTATCATCTGATTAACACAGCACATAAGCAAATTACCTTTGTGCCAGAAGGGGATGGTTATAATTGGACAGACCCCTCGTATCACTTACCTGCATTTTATGAAGTATGGGCATTATATGCTAAAGATGGTCATGAGCAGTTTTATAAAGAATGTGCCGATACGTCTCGTGTATTTTTACACAGAGCTTGTCATCCGGTTACGGGACTAAATTCTGACTATACAGAATTTAGTGGGGCACCTCATCCAACTCGCTGGATGCCCCCAGGTTTTCGTTATGATTCATGGAGAGTACCAATGAATATTACCATGGATTATACTTGGTTTGGAAAAGATAAAACTTGGCAAGAAGATTACGCCAAAAGGATTCAAGCCTTTTTTCGCTCAAAAGGTATCGATACTTATGACGACCAATTTAACTTAGATGGTTCAAAACCTGATTTTATTTTGCAAGCAGGTAGTGTAAAAAAGTTAAGACATTCAATTGGATTAGTCTCTACAGTCGCTACCGCATCACTTGTTAATCATGAGAAAAACAATGTCGATTTTGTACGAGCAATTTGGAATGCTAAGTTAGCGCCTTACGAAGATGGGTATTTTGATCCTTATTATGATGGCCTGATGTATTTATTTAGTTTGATGCACCTGAGTGGGAAGTATCAAATTATCAAACCTAAATAAATAGTATTTTAGACTGAAAGTTGATTTTTGAGAGGTTTATATATGCTGATGTAGAATAATAATAAGCGTTATTACTATTATAAGTATGTATTTAAATAACAGTTAGGCGAATTAAAGAAAATAGTCATTCTAATGCTTTTTATTCTTGAATTTATCAAATAAAAAGTTGCTAGTATTATATTTTATGTTTAATTTTACTATATCCAATCCATGTGTATTGGACTCTCTCTGGTCTTCTTTTATTTTTCAAATGTGTTACTTTGACACATGTTTTTTGCATTATTATTCTCAATAGTTAGTGATTTGAAAACTATTGAGTACCCCATCTTTTAAATTGTAGAAACTCTTAGTTGAACTGTCCAAGCTTTTTTTTGTAGTAAGTGTTCTATTGTGTTATACTATAATTTCTAAAAAAATATTGCCTATGATAAATGTAAAGATTAAAATTGTTTAAAATGATTTTTATGAAACAGCTATTGAAGTTGAAAAATTAATAGGAGTAAATTTCCAGAGAGAATTATTGATTTCAATTCAGATAGACGGTATAATTATCCAATAAAGTCATTGTTCCCATGAGAAGAATTTAAAGAAAGTGATTAATTCCACTTGTTAGATTTTTATTAGCCAATAATTTCAAACAAAATTATTGGGTGTGCTCTTTTTTGCCTGTTCAGAAAGTATTCTTCGGTAGAAAATAAAGGATTTCCCAGAGAGAGTCCTTTTATTTTCTACATAGTGTTCTATGGTGTTATAAGATAATTTTAAACAAAGTATTATTACTTATGGTGAAATAAATTATTAAATATTATCAAAGGATTTCTTTTGATAATATCCGTGCTTTTTGATATGAAATGCAGATTTTACTAAAAGTCAACATAAAGTTTGTCAGAGAGACATATTGACTTTATTACAGATGGATACTATGATGATAGTACTTTATGACCTTAAATAATTTTAAATGAAATTATTTAAGGGGTGGATTTCTTTGCCCTTTATGTAAACTAAGCAATTAAACTAATAATGGATTTCCTTGAGAAAGAATCACAGATTATTGGTAAGTGAGAAAACGATTTGCCGTGTTATTTTTCAATTTTTAATCTCAAATCTTATATTATGAAAAAACAATTATTGTTTCTATTAGGGCTTTTATTATGCTGTTCATTTGCAAGAGCTCAAAAAAATATTTTGGGTAAAGTCACGGGAGATGACGGAAACCCTATTCCAGGAGTCAATGTACGGATTCAAAATTCTCAAATTGGTAGTTCAACAGATGCTAGTGGTAAGTATAGTCTACAGGCCTCACCACAAGATGTTTTAATCTTCAGTTCGGTTGGTTATGTAAATCAAGAAATTAAAGTTGGAAACCGCAATGTAATTGATGTTGTATTGGTCTCTAGTGTAAGTGCTTTGGAAGAAGTGGTAGTAGTAGGTTATGGTACTCAAAAAAGATCTTCAGTAACAGCGGCGGTAGCCTCGGTCAGTGCAAAAGACCTAACAGCTTTACCTGTTCCAAGCATTGAGGGTGCACTACAAGGACGTGTCTCAGGTGTGCAAGTAACGAATAATGGTTCACCAGGTGTTGCTCCAGTAGTAAGAATACGAGGGGTTGGCTCTATTAATTATGCTGCTAATCCATTATATGTGATTGATGGTTATCCTGTAGGGAACATGAATGACTTAGATATGAAAGATGTAGAATCTTTAGAAGTACTAAAAGATGCAAGTGCAGCGGCTATTTATGGTTCACGTGCAGCTAACGGTGTAATATTAGTTACAACTAAAAAAGGTACAAGAGATAAAAAACTACATGTAAATGTTGAGACTTACTATGCTACACAAAATGCTTGGAAAAAATTGACTCCCTTAAATACTCAGCAGTACTTACAATACGGAAAAACTTTATTAACTGCCGCTGGAGCAGCCTTCCCTGATCGTTGGAGTCAGATGAATAATGAAACCTATCCTGGCTCAGGGGTTACTTTTGCTAATACAAATACTGATTGGCAAGATTACTTATTTCAAACAGGTATCTTAGCTAATAGTACAGTATCCATTACTGGTGGAAATGAAACTTCTCGTTTCTTGACATCTTTTGGTTACTACAAACAAGATGGTATTTATGTTGGAACTAATTATGAAAGAGGTAACCTACGTGTTAATTCTGACCATAACCTTGGAAAACACTTTACTATCGGACAAACGTTAACAGTTGCTATAGGGAGTAAATTAGATGAAGGTGTAGGCGGTGGACGTACAGCATTAGCCAATGTAATCAAAAGCTTGCCCTATACTCCTGTATATAATCCTACAGAAATTGGTGGATATTTTGGCACAACAAACGCTGATGGTTCTGACCCAGTAAACCCTCTGATTCCAGCAGTATTAATTAGAAGTCAAAATCGTAATGTAAGAGTATTGGGTTCACTTTTTGCAGAAATAAAATTTACAGATTACCTAAAATATAGGTTTTCTGCTGGTTTAGATTATAATTCAACAAGAAGCTTAAGCCGTACTCCAATTTATACTGCGGGACAAATGAGTAGCCCGTTTAATACTATTTCTGATACAAGAGGAGATTATTACGGAACACTTTTTACAAATCAACTTTCTTTTGATAAAACATTCAAAAAACACTCAATTAATGCAATTATTGTAGCTGAACAACAATTTGGCAAATCTGAAAGTATTACTGCTTCAGGAAATTACTCCACTAATACTTTCACCATTGTTACACCAAATGTAACAAGTCCAGCGGCTGGTGGTTCTAAAAGTGAAACTACTATCTTATCTTATCTGGCACGTGTGAATTATGATTTTGGAGGAAAGTATCTTTTAAGCGCCTCTATTCGTCGTGATGGTTCTTCATTATTTGCTCCTGGTAAAAAATGGGGAACATTCCCTGCGGCCTCTATTGGTTGGAGAATCAGCGAAGAAGAATTTATGAAAGAGATTTCCTCTATTAACGAGTTAAAAATAAGAGGAAGTTATGGTTTGGTAGGTAATACAAGTGGTTTGCCTAATTATGCTTGGCAGTCATTATTAGGTGCTGCTACTACTTATGTTTTTGCTAGCGGAACAACACCGGGTTTATCAACAAATCAACTTGGTAATACAGAATTAGGCTGGGAGACAACTAAAATGGCTGATATTGGAATCGATTTAGGGATGTTGAAAAATAAAGTTACGATTTCAGCCGATTACTATATCCGTGAAACCTCTGATAATAGTTTGATTTTAGCGAGACCTCTAGCATCATCTCTTGGCTACACAAATAATACCATTGCCAATTTTGGAGGTATGAAAAACTCAGGCTTAGACCTTCAAGTTAGCTACAACCATACTGGAGGAGACTTTAAATGGAAAATAGGAGGGAATGTAGGTATTGTAAGAAACAAAGTAACCTCATTAGAAGCTCCAATTTTTGCAGGAGGTCATGCTGAAACAGGAGCAAGCGTAACTAAAACAGAAGTTGGAATGCCTGTACAATATCTTTATGGCTATGTGGTTGATAGAATTTATCAAAGTCAGGCAGAAATAGATGCAGATGCAGCTTTAGCAAAAAGTAAAAACTGGGATAGCTATCAAGGAGGTTCAGCAGCACCAGGGGATATTCGTTTTAAAGACTTGAATGGTGATGGTAAAATAGATGACTCAGACCGTACAATGATAGGAAATACACTTCCTGATTTTACTTACGGTGTCAATTTTGACTTCAACTACAAGAACTTTGACTTTACTTTATTTCTACAAGGTGTTCAAGGAAATGATATTTATAACAACCTGAAAACTCAGACACAAGGTATGGTTCGTCTATTTGGAGCTACTACTGATGTGTTGAACGCTTGGACTCCTCAAAATACGAATACTAATGTTCCAAGAGCTGTAAGTGGCGACCCTAATGGCAATACTACTCGTCCATCTAATAGATGGGTAGAGAAAGGGTCATTCATGCGTGTAAAAAATATAAGTTTGGGTTATACAGTACCTTCTAGTATTCTAAAATCTTTTGCAGGGGGGTCAATTTCAAGAATAAGAGTGTATGTGTCAGCTCAAAACTTATTGACTTTCACAAAATACACTGGTTATGATCCAGAAATTGGCTCTCGTGATAATGCTCAACTTGTATATGGTATAGATAATGGACAATATCCACAAGCTCGTACTTTGATGGCAGGTCTTCAATTAGGTTTTTAATATTTATCCCGTATCAATGCTCTTTTCTTGAATAGTATCATTTCAAGGAAAATTAAAATTAAAAGAAAATGAAAAAGAACCTTATATTCATAGGAGTATTATCACTTAGCATTGCTTTTGGGTGTAATGATGAGTTGAATAAAACAAACCCAGGCTCACTTACCACCGATAGTTATTTTTCAAATACAACCGAATTAGAATCAGGCGTTAGTGCTGTGTATGGTCTTTTGACAGGCTCAAACCTTTTTGGAAGAGAATACTTTTTTACGAATGATTTACGTAGTGATGATTTTGCAACGGGTGGTGGGCAATTAGAAGCACCTCGTGCTCAGATGCTAACTGGTGTACATCAACCTACTAATTCTGTTTTAGGTGCTGTTTGGACTGGTCTCTTTCGTATGATTCACCGTGCTAACGTAGTCATTGATGCCAAAGATAACGTTAAAACATTCAATGCAACGGATGAGACGAGGAAAAAAAGAATTGTCGCTGAAGCGAAATTCTTAAGAGCGATGGCATATTATGAGCTTAGTACTATGTGGGGTGGTGTACCTATTTATACAACCACTGCTACAAAATCAACCGATGCTAAACCTCGAAATACACAAGATGAAGTTTTTACACAAGTAATTAAAGATTTAACTGAAGCACAAGCTGATTTGCCGTCATCCTATACTGGTGCAGATTTAGGACGTGCCACAAAACATGCTGCACAACTTGAGTTAGCTAGGGTTTTGATGTTCAAGGGCGATTTTGCTGCTGCTAAAACTGAACTAACAAAGATTGTTTCGTCAGGCTTGTTTGGTTTAACAGATAGTTACCTAGATAATTTCCTTGAAGAAACTGAATATAATAAGGAGTCTATTTTTGAAGTTGGTTTTGATAGTAAAAATGGGATGAGTTGGGATAACGGCGATAGTGATAATATTGCAGGAAGTAGTCCAAAAAGATCATCTATTCGTCATCAAGAATATTCTGCCGTAGGTTGGAGAAACCTTATTCCATCTAATGAGATTATTGATGAATTTGAGCGTACACAAAAAGGAGATACAAAAAGAGACCCTCGTATGAGTTTCACCTTATATTTTAAAGGAGACTTGATTAATCAAGGGAAAGGCAGATTAGAGGTTGATTATCCTGTTCAAGGTAATACATCAATTTTAGATGGGGTTGAACAAAAAATTAGTTGGAGAAAGTATTCATGCTTATATAAAAATGCCGATGGGTTTTTTGATTTAGATGGCATAAATATGAGAATAATGCGTTATGCAGAGGTTTTGATCAATCTTGCTGAATGTGAAAATGAGTTAGGAAATATCAGTGCTTCAGTAGCACTTTTAAACCAGCTTCGCAATCGTGCTGATGTACAAATGCCGAATTATCCAACTAAAAATTATCCAGTGGGTACCAAAGAACAAGTGATGACTGCTATTCAACATGAAAAAAGAGTAGAATTTTCAGCAGAATGGTTGAGAGCTAAGGATATTGTTCGTTGGAGAAAACAAGGGAAATTGAAAAAAGAACCTTTTACATATTTTGTTGCTAATAAGCATGAATTATTACCTATTCCTCAAACTGAGATAGACAATAATCCAAATATAAAAAGCAATAATCCTGGATATTAAGATATAATATATTTTGACTTACATTTATTTTTTCAATAAGTAGTCGTTGAACTTCAACAACTACTTATTGAAAATTAATTGTTTCATACAACAGGTATTTGTAATCGTATATATATTAGAGGTAATTGATTTACATAAAAACCACAATCATGAAATATCATTTTTTCATTGTTTTTTTACTCTTGCTTGGTGCTTGTACTTCTGAAGACACCTTATTTGAAAAGGTAAGTGCTAATCATACCAATATTACCTTTAATAATGAAATTAAAGTCACAGATTCGTTAAATGTACTTGAGTTTGAGTATATCTATAATGGAGCTGGTGTGGGTGTGGGTGACGTAAATAATGATGGACTAACTGATATATTTTTTGCTGGTAATCAGGTGAGTTCTCAACTTTATCTGAATAAAGGAAACTTTGAATTTGAAGATATTACTACAAAGGCGAATGTTAGCACAAAATCATGGTGTACTGGCGTGGCGATGATAGACATCAATCAAGATGGTAAATTGGATATTTATCTTTCTACTATTCATCCTAACAGAGATAAGTCAGCCCTCAAATTACTATTTATCAATCAAGGAAATGATAAAGATGGTGTTCCAATTTTTAAGGAATCAGCTAAAGAGGTAGGCTTAGCCGATGATTCTTATGGTACTCAGGCTACTTTTTTTGATTATGATTTAGATGGCGATTTGGATATGTATTTGTTAACAAATGCGATGGAAGGGTATAATAGAAATAATAGTATTGGACAACATCAGGATGCATCGGGGCGAAGAGTAGATAAATTATTTAGGAATGAAGGTAATAACAAACAAGGCTTACCTATTTTTAAAAATGTTTCAAAACAAGCAGGAATTGTGGATGATGGTTGGGGCTTAGGCGTAATTATCAATGATATTAATCAAGATGGTTATCCAGATGTTTTTGTAGGCAATGATTTTTTCTCTAATGATCACCTTTACATTAATAACAAAAACGGGACATTTAGTAATAAAACAGATGAGTATTTCAGACATTTATCTCAGAATTCTATGGGGGTAGATATGGCCGATATTAATAACGATGGCTTAAATGATTTGGTGGTTTTGGACATGCTTCCAGAGGATAACCTCCGACAAAAAACAATGTTTATGAATATTGAGTACGATAGATTTCAAGATAATTTAAGAAAGAAATTTTACCCACAATATGTGCGAAATGTACTTCAAATTAATAATGGAAATGGTTCTTTTAGTGACATCGGATACTTGTCAGGAGTAGCAGCAACAGATTGGTCTTGGAGTCCATTATTAGCTGATTTTGATAACGATGGCTTAAGAGATTTATTGATTACTAATGGGTATCGTTTAGATGTAACAGACTTAGATTTCGTCGTTTATCGTAGAGATTTTGAAAGGATTGACAATCCTAAAGATAGGCTAAAAAAGATGAAAGAAGCCTTTGCAACATTGACAGGTGTAAAAAAGCCCAATTTTTTATTTAAGAATAAAGGTAATTTACAGTTTGAGAATGCAACAAAATCTTTTGGATTAGGTGATGCTTCCTATACAAACGGCACAGCTTATGCTGACTTTGACAATGATGGTGATTTAGATTTAGTCATGAATAATATTGATGATAAAGCTTTTATTTATCGGAATAAATTGATGGATAGAAACAAAGATGCCTCATCTGTCAATAACCATTTTTTAAGGCTAAAATTACAAGGTAATAGCCCAAACAGAAGTGCATTCGGAGCAAAAGTAAATATTTGGTATCAAGGAAAATATCAGTTTGCAGAACATCAAACGATTAGAGGCTATAAATCTACCGTCGAAGATTTTATCCATTTTGGTGTGGGAAATGCTTCAAAAATTGATAGTTTAAAAATTACATGGGGTTCTGGCAAAGAGCAAGTAATAAAAAATATTACCTCAGACAGAGTATTGATTGTAAGTGAAAACAATGCTTTGCCTATTTCAAAGCAACTTCCGAAGGATGAAATCTACACTTTTAAAGAAGTATCTCAGGAATATCATATCGACTGGAATTCAGAAGAATTTGACTATAACGATTTCTTAATTCAGCATACACTACAGCATAAACATTCTGAGTTAGGAGGGGGTATTGCGGTAGGCGACATCAATAATGATGGTTTAGAAGATTTTTTTGTGGGTGGTTCGGCTCATAAACAAGGAGCTTTCTTTTTACAAAACGCCAATGGAAAATTTAATAAAAAATACTTTACAGAGAAAACAGAAGAAGATATGGGCGTACTGCTCATTGATATTGATAATGATAAAGACCTCGATTTGTATTGTGTGAGTGGAAGCTCAGAATTTACTACCAACAATACAAAGTATCAAGACAGACTATATTTCAACGATGGAAAAGGGAATTTTAAACCTTCAATGGGTTATTTGCCTGTTACCAAATCAAGTGGTATTTGCATTAATGCTTGTGATTTTGATAAAGATGGAGACTTGGATATTTTCCGTGGGGGTAGAGTCCGTTCAACAGAATACCCATTAACGCCTGAATCATATTTATTTCAAAATAATGGCAAAGGGCATTTCAATAATATTGCTCCTGCCATACAAGATTTAAGCCTTTGCGGAATGGTAACTGCTGCCTTATGGACAGATTATGATAACGATACGTGGATGGATTTAATGGTGGTTGGTGAATTTATGCCCGTTTGTATTTATAAGAATAATCAAGGGAAATCATTTACTAAAATGGCACCCAAAGGTTTAGAAAAATCTAATGGCTGGTGGAACAGTATTTCTGGTGGAGATTTTGACAATGATGGTGATACAGATTATATTGTAGGCAACTTAGGACTAAATACAAAGATGAAAGCCTCTGAATCACAACCTGTTAGTGTATACTACAAAGATTTTGATGATAATACTATCATGGACCCTCTATTCACAGCTTATAATCAAGACAAGGAATATTTAGTACATCCAAGAGGTGCGTTGATAGACCAGTTAATTGCTATGAGGAGACGTTTTAAAACATTTAAAGAGTATGGCGAAACTACTTTCGACAAAGTACTTCCTCCCGCAGATTTGAAAAATATTGCGAAATTACAGGCTTACACTTTTACCAATTCCTATCTCGAAAATAAAGGCAATGGACATTTTGAACTAAAACCATTACCCATTGAAGCACAATTTTCTGTTATGTACGGTACACTCATCAAAGATTTTAATGATGATGGGAATTTAGACATTTTATCAGTGGGCAATGACTATGGTACAGAAGTACTTACGGGTAGATATGACGCTGGTATCGGAAATTATTTACAAGGTGATGGCAAAGGGAATTTTAAAAATGTATCTGTAACAAAGAGTAATTTTTTTGTAAAGGGCGATGCAAGAGGAATCGCTCAACTTCATTTGAAAGATGGGAAGAGTTTATACTTAGTTTCTCAGATTAATAACAAACTACTTTCATTTGTACAGCAGGACGAAAAAAATAGCATTGTTACAAACAAAAAAAGGAAACAGGAAAAATACGTTGGATCGGGATATCTTTCACAAAGTAGTACGAGGGATTAATTATTATGTAAAGCGTACCAAGATGGTTCTATTATCATAAATAGAACATCGTTTCAAATATTTGAGTAAATACCATTAAAAATCCAGACAATGAAAAGCAGGAGATTACTTTTTTTTCTTATTAGCTTAATGATTAACTATTGCAACGTTTTTGCTCAACCACCACGTGGGACTTTGGTGATTTCTCCACAGGTGAATCTTGATAAAACCGTCACGTTTCGTTATCAGTCTCTTTTGGCAAAAGATGTAAAATTGAATGCACAGTTTGAAAAATCTCCTGTATCTATGACTAAAGATGCTCAGGGAATTTGGAGTGTGACTGTTGGCCCTGTTAATCCAGACATTTATCCTTATAGTTTCCAAGTTGACGGCATTACAGTGATGGATCCTGCCAATGTTGCATTCTTTCCTAATGAACGATTTAAGGCTAGTCTTGTAGAAATTCCAAGTACTCCTCCTTCTATGCACGCTATCAAAGATGTGCCACATGGTACTGTCAGTTACGAATATTATCCTTCGATTTCAGGGACAACAGGTTCGTTAGTAGTATATACTCCTCCCGGATATGCTAAAAATTCCAAGATTAAGTATCCTGTTTATTACCTTATCAGTGGAACTACAGATACTGAAGAAACTTTTTTTAAAGTAGGAAAAGTAAACTTCATCATGGATAATTTGATAGCTGAAGGCAAAGTAAAACCGATGATAATTGTAATGCCTTATGGAAATATAGCAGCCAGACTAACAGAACAATTAGGTGGTCAAAAACCTGCTGACCCTGTAGTACGTGATGATGCTGATGCGGTGAAACGTGCCAAAGACTTTGAGAATGATTTGATAAAAAACATATTACCTCATATCGAGCATAATTATCATACTGAAAATACTCGTGAGAGTCGTGCTATTGGCGGATTTTCTCGTGGGGGAGGACAAACCTTAAGAACAGCATTTAACAATATGAATACCTTCGCTTGGGTCTGTAGCTATAGCTCATACCTTTCGCCAGCAGAAATGGATAAAAGTTTCGGACATATAACTAGTAATGCGTCAAATACTGACAAGCAATTAAAATTACTATGGACAAGTGTTGGTAATGAAGACTTTTTATACAAAGGAGCTGTAGAGTTTATGGACTATTTGTCTGCTAAAAACATAAACTACAAAAAATATATCAACGATGGCGGTCATACTTGGATGAATGTGAAGAAATATCTTAATGAAACACTACCATTATTGTTCAAATAACAAAAAAGTAGCCTCTCAAAAAGTATAGCATAATTCTGAATCAATTATCTAAAGTATTCAAACGAATCAAAATCATGAAACGAATAAATTACCTCTTTCAAGTCTTGTTATTTTCTACTGTTACGGTTTTAGCACAACGACCGCCGTCAATTAGTTCACCAGATGTACACGCTGATAATAGTGTTACTTTTAGGTATTTTTCTAAAGTCGCACAGAAAGTCACGCTTGTTGGTGAATTTTTAGCCAACCCTGTTGCATTAAAAAAGGATACTTCGGGGATTTGGAGTGTAACTGTACCCGCTATTAAACCAGATATATATCCTTATAGTTTTTTTGTAGATAGTGTACAAATAGCAGACCCTAACAATACGTATATCTTTGCCAACGAAAGATTCAAGCGAAGTATCGTAGATATTAAAGGCGATAAACCCCTTGTTCATTCCCTTCAAAATGTACCTCATGGCAAAATTAATTATTGCTATTATCAATCATCAACCTTAGGGACTACTCGACAATTGCTTGTGTATACTCCTCCAGGATATGACGCTTTTTCTGGCAATAAATATCCAGTTTTATACTTGATACATGGTGGCTCTGATACAGAAGAAACATGGACAAAGGTGGGGCGTGCAAACCTCATTGCTGATAACCTCATAACAACAGGAAAAGCTAAACCCATGATTATTGTAATGCCCTATGGTAATGTCAGACCAGCCCCAATGTCAGACTTTACCAAAGATGTTATCAATGATATCATTCCTTATGTAGAAAACAATTATTCTGTACTAACAGATAATGAACATCGTGCAGTGGCTGGGTTTTCGGTAGGGGGAGGACAAACGCTTAATATTGGACTTACTAATACGGATAAATTCGCTTATGTGTGTTCTTATGCACCATATACCGCAACGGAAGAATTTAAAAAGAATTTTACTGACTGGAATCCAGATGCTACAAAAATAAATAAGCAATTAAAATTATTTACGATTAGCGTTGGAACTGAAGATTTTTTATACGAAAGTGTAAAACAGAACATTGCTATGTTTGAAGAAAAGAAAATCAAAATAGCTCCTCTTATCGTATCGGGTGGGCATACTTGGATGAACTGTAAGTTGTTTTTAGCCAACTCTTTACCACAACTCTTTAAATAAAAATATCATTCTTTTACTCAAGTAGAAAACGCTGAGACAACTTATATATTTAGTCTAAAACAACAACATAATTAAGCTTTTAATAATACAAATATGAAAAAAACAATAATATGTTTTTCTATATTTTTTCTGATGAACCTTATGGTGTTTGCACAGAAAATAGAAAAAGAAGGCCCTAAAGGTTTCGACCAAGTAAGAACAGGGATTGCTACAGGTAAATTAGATACTATAAAGTATGAGTCTAAAACCGTAGGTAGTACTCGAAAAGCCTTAGTATATACGCCGCCTGGTTTTAATAAAAAAACGAAATACCCTGTATTATACCTTTTACATGGTATCGGTGGTGATGAAAAAGAGTGGCTCAACGGTGGTAAACCTCAAGTAATTTTAGATAATCTATATGCTGAAGGAAAAATACAACCGATGATTGTGGTAATGCCTAATGGACGTGCGATGAAAGACGACCGTGCCGTTGGCAATATTATGGCTCCTGATAAAGTACAGGCTTTTGCTACTTTTGAAAAAGATTTATTGAACGACCTCATTCCTTTTATTGAAAAAAGCTATCCAACTTTAACAGACAGAGAAAACCGTGCGATTGCTGGGCTTTCAATGGGTGGGGGGCAATCGCTTAATTTTGGGTTGGGGAATTTAGACAAATTTGCATGGGTGGGAGGTTTTTCATCTGCTCCAAATACCAAAGTTCCACAAGAATTAGTGCCCAACCCTGAAGAGGCTAAAAAGAAACTTAAACTCCTTTGGATTTCGTGTGGCGATAACGACGGATTGCTTTCTTTTAGCAAACGTACACACGATTATTTATACCAAAACGATGTACCGCATATTTACTATATTGAGCCTGGTGTACACGATTTCAAAGTTTGGAAAAATGGGCTGTATATGTATTCACAGTTTTTGTTCAAACCTGTTGATGTTTCATCTTTTAATAAATATACTATTTTAGGTACTCCTGCCAGCACGAATATTCGTAATGGTCAGTATCCTCAGATTCTGCCCGACAATCGTGTAGTTTTTAAAGTAAAAGCACCGAATGCCCAAAAAGTGCAAATTGATTTAGGTAAAAAATACGATATGGTAAAAGATACCAGTGGTGTGTGGCATGTTACAACCGATTCTATCAGTCGTGGATTTCATTATTATTCATTAGTGATAGATGGCGTAGCCCTTGTTGACCCTGCTAGTGAAACGTTTTATGGGATGAGTCGCCAAGCAAGTGGCATTGAAATTCCTTATAAAGAAGGAGGTTTTTATGCGTTGAAAGACGTGCCTCATGGTGATATTCGCATTAAAAAATATTTCTCAAAAGCCAGTAACTCATGGCGTGAAATGTACATTTATACTCCGCCAGGGTATGACAAATCAACTGACAAATATCCAGTTTTGTACCTATTACATGGGGGTGGCGAAGACCAACGAGGTTGGGCTACACAAGGCCGTACCGACCTAATACTAGATAACTTGATAGCTGAGCAAAAAGCTAAACCAATGGTAATTGCCATGCTCGACGGTAATGTTGGTGGGCAAGGTGGCATAGCCAATTTTGGTGAAGCACAATTACGGGCTTTTGAAAATGAATTAAAAAATGGCGCTATTCCTTTTGTAGAAAGTAATTTCAAAGTAGAAACCGATGCCCAACATAGAGCTTTGGCAGGTCTTTCGATGGGAGGTTTACAAACACTTTATGCAGGCATCAAGAATACTAATATGTTTTCGTATTTGGGTGTATTCAGTTCTGGATGGTGGGCAAATAACCCTAAACTAACAGATCCTCAGTATGATTTTATGAAAAATAATGCTACAACAATCAATACTAACCTTAAAGAATTGTGGGTTTCGATGGGAGGCAAAGAGGATATAGCATACAATAATTGTAAAATAATGTTGGGCAAATTTGATGAAATGGGTATCAAATACAAATACAGCGAATATGCAGGTGGACATACTTGGCCTGTTTGGCGACATGATATTTTCCAATTTTCACAAGTATTATTTAAGTAAATTTTAAATTATCAATATCCAGTAAAGGAATATTGGATATTGATAATTGAGTAAATCATTCCGAAATAACAAGGATAATTTACTCGTCAATCTATTAAAAATGAAACACAAAATATTTTTTTCAATATTATTGAGCTTATTTTATTTAACCAGTAATGCTCAAAATGCCAGTACTCAAGTGGCAAGTCCTGATAAGAACATTGTAGTAACTTGTGATGTAAAACAAGCATCCTATAGTATCGAATATAAGGGGGAAACGGTACTCCGTAATTCAAAATTGGGGATAATACGTGAAGATGAAGATTTCTCAAAAAATCTACAATTGATAAAATCGTCTGTCCCTAAAGTAGTGAAAGATAGTTATGCTATAAGTACCGCTAAAAAAAGCCATATTACGTATATAGCCACTGAAAAAGTATGGGAAACCAAAACGGCATCGGGCAAAAAGATGAATATTGTCTTTCGAGCATCAAATGACGGTGTGGCTTTTCGTTATGAGTTTCCTGAAAAATCTACTGATATTAAAAAGATTGTTGCAGAAGCGACTAGCTTTCATTTTAACGAAGGATCAAGAGCTTGGTTACAACCCAAAACAGAAGCTCAAACAGGTTTTGAACATACCAATCCTTCTTACGAAGCGCATTATGAAATAGATATTCCTACAGGTAAATCATCACCTGGGCCTAATGGATGGATATATCCAGCTTTGTTCAAAACAAACAACACGTGGTTATTGATAACGGAAGCAGCGTTAGACAGAACTTACTGTGGTACGGCTTTACAACAAAAATCGCCAGATAGCGAATACAAAATAAACTTTCCACAAAGCCCAGAAGTATTCAAAAATGGCACGGCAACATTAAACCCTGAATCAGCTTTACCTTGGAAAACTCCTTGGAGAATCATCGCAATAGGAAATTTAAAAACCATCTCAGAGTCAACTTTAGGCACAGACTTAGCATTGCCTGCTAAAAAAATGGATGCTGACTTTATTAAACCCGGTAAATCATCATGGAGTTGGATTTTAGACAAAGACGATTCTACCGTTTATAAAGCACAGAAAAAATACATAGATTTTGCTGCCGATATGAAATGGCAGTACTGTTTGATAGATGCCAATTGGGATGTTACCATTGGCTATGATTCTGTAAAAGTATTGGCAGACTATGGTAAAACAAAAAATGTAGGATTACTGCTTTGGTATAATTCGGCTGGTAGCTGGAATACAGTAAAATTTACGCCAAGAGATAAACTACTTACTCACCAAAGCAGAGTAGAAGAATTTAGCAGAATCCAAAAAATGGGCATAAAAGGTGTTAAAATTGATTTTTTTGCTGGTGACGGACAATCTATGATTAACTATTATCAGGATATATTGGAAGATGCCGCTACCTATCATTTATTAGTCAACTTTCATGGAGCTACTTTGCCCCGAGGCTTGCACCGTACTTATCCTAACCTCATGACTACTGAGGCTGTTGATGGCTACGAAATGATAACTTTTTCGCAGTATGCTGCTAATAAAGCTCCAGAGCATTCGGTAATGATTGCGATGGTTCGTAATGCCTTCGACCCAATGGACTTTACACCCATGAACTTATACAAAATACCTCGTATAAAACGTGTAACTACCTCAGCTTTTGAATTAGCAACATCTGTAGTTTTCTTATCGGGAATACAACATTATGCCGAACGTCCAGAAGGGATGAAACACATACCTGAGTATGTAAAAGACTTTTTGAGAAATTTGCCAGATACTTGGGACAACGTTAAATTTATTGATGGCTATCCCGGTAAATTGTATGTTGTAGCAAGAGAATCTGCTGGGAAATGGTATGTAGCAGGCATTAATGGAGAAAATATGGAGAAGCCCCTTAGTTTAGACTTGAGTTCTTTCAAAAATAAGAAAGGTAAATTAATCAAAACAGGTAAAAATGAAGTAGCTAATGAGCCTTCTTTTGAACAAAGCAATATAACAATTCCTTCTGATGGCGAATTAGATATTACCTTAAAAGGAAATGATGGTTTTGTGATTGTGTTCGAATAAATTTAGATAGTAATACGTTTTTCAAGAGTACTATTTTCTTGTTTGATTAGTACTCTTGAAATTTGAATAAATGTTAAAAAATATTTATTTTTTTGTTTTATAATTATTATTATGTTAAATAATATACAAAACATTAATTATCTACTTTATACAAGTAAAAGCCTATTACAAAAATCTGTAAGGATTAAATAGTTTGAAATGATGTTGGAAATAAAGCGAATGGATTTATTTTTACCGATAAAATTAAAATTATAAAAATCCACAACATATATGAAAAGACTTTTTGTATTAACCCTTACCTCAATCATTACTTTTAATGCACTGGCTCAGCATAATAAGCATATAAATAATATATCTTTAACGAATCCATCAACTACAGATTTAGTCGAGAAACCTATTAGTATTCAGCGCAAGAGTTTTACTGCTAAAATTGCTAATCAACTTTTTCCACAAATTATCAATGCAAAAGGAAAGGAAATTCCTTCACAATTAAATGATTTAGATGGAGATGGAAATTGGGATGAGCTATTTTTTGTGGCTGATATTCCTCAAAAAACAACCTTGAAACTATCTGTAAAATGGATTGCTAGTCAACCTAGCTACCCTATCAAAACAAGCGTTCGTTTTGGGAAAAGAAGTTCAAAAAACACTCCTGTTGAACCTAAAACTAGCGATACTTTTTATGCAAATCAATTACCAAAATTAATTGGCTATCAGCCTTATCAAACAGATGGCCCAACATGGGAAAATGATAAAGTAGCTTTTCGTCATTATTTAGATGGTAGAAATGCTAAGGATTTATTTGGAAAAAGGACGTCTGCTATTTCTCCTGAAAATGTAGGTATTTCTGAAACAGGTGCTGTACAAGACAATTATCATGTATTGAAAGACTGGGGACGCGATATTTTGCCTGCTGGTAATACAGAAGGATTATCTGTTGGACTTGGTGGCGTGGGATTATTAATCAATAATCAACTTTACAGAGTTGGTGTAACTGCCAATGATACTGTTCATAATATTGAAGCTACCGATTTTAAAATTGCTAGTGAAGGAGTTGTAAAGTCTGAAATTAGTTTAAACTATCATAATTGGAAGCCAACTGCTGATAGAACATACCAATTATTAGAAAATCCGACTATCTGGCCAGGGATGTATGCCTACCAAAATACGGTTAAGTTTGCTGGACTCAAAGGTGATGAAACCTTGGTAATTGGCCTATCCAAAGTAGCGACTAATCATCCTGTAACTGAAATCAAGCAAGGAAAGTTTGTGGCCTTGTACACACACGATGCCCAAACTTATAACAAAGAGTTTATTGTAGGTCTAGCCATTATTTTACCGCTAGAAACTTACCAAGGTTATGGCGAATCACCTAAAACTGGTTCTTTTGCTTTGAGCTATTATGGTAAGTTGAAAGTAAAAAATGGAACACCCCTTAAATATTATGCTGTTGGAGGTTGGGAATTAGCGGATGACTGTTTCAAAACATCTGCTTGTTTCGAAGAATATTTAAAGAAATTGATGGCTCAACTAAATATTGAGGTAACAACCAAGGTACAATAGTAGTAGAAGGATTACAATAATGTCCCTATCCCCTACTCTATTGCTACTATCTTATACAGGGTTATTAAGTTCTTCATTTTAAGAAAACATCATATAACAATAGCCCCACTATCCTTAGCGAGGGACTTAAGTCCCTCGCTAAGGATAAGTTATAAATTAACATCCCCTACTCTATTTCCAATGCTTATTTGTATATTGTAAATTAGCAACTATAAATACGTAAAACAGAGGCTTAACTTACCTATTTAGCATTACTTCTTACTGAAATAGAATCCCCAAACACACTTTCACGGTCGTCAATTTCAGTTACGCTAATCGTGTATATGTACACAGTATTAGGTGTCACCTTATCATCTATAAAAGAAAACGTGGATGAACTTATTGTTCCTTTTTTTACAAATGTCCCTCCTGTTGCCTCACGCCTATAAATATTATAGGCTTTACGATTAGGGTATTCCATTTGAGGTAGACTTACTACCACTCCTTCTGGCACCGCTCGTACATAAAATACGTTCACAGTCTCCACTTCTTTTTTAGGAAGCATAAATTCTCCTGTATCACTAAAAGGACTGATTTCGCTGTTATCGGCTACAGCTGCTACTCTATATTCATAAATAATACCTGCTTGTATATCACTATCAGTATAGCTAACGCTATTAGGCAATACTTTAAGTACTGTAAACGTGGCATCTCCTTTTTTCTTCTTTTCTAAGATATAAGATTCTACGATATTATCTTGAGTACGAGTATCCTTCCAACTAATATCCAGTTTGCCATTTACGGAGTAAAAATGCAAATCTGGTGGTGGCGTGATATTAAGTTTACGAAGTGGTCGTATATCAGCTACATTGCTGTAAGCACTCGTATCTTGACGAAGATTTTGGTTTAAAACAGCATAATAATATCGACTTCGACCACTTAATGACTGAGCTGTATCTAAATAGGTCTTGGTTTTAATAGGGCCTGCAATTATTCCCATATGCTTAGGCGATGTTCCTCGGTAAACATAATACCCAAAAAATGACGGGGCATCTGAAGCATCCCAAGTTAAACGTACATCTTTGCCTTCGGGCAATGTTGTAAGGTTATAAGGCGTTGTAGGTTTAGAAAACTTTGTGTAAGTGCCAATACCTTGTGCCGCTATCCGCTGTTGTACTCCTGTACTAGGTAAAAATAAAGCTTTTACTTGGTAGCGATAATGTTGACCAACCTGTATGGCATAATCAGTAAATAAGGTATCGCTAACTGAAAGTACGCCTAATGAATCTGCCTTATCCTGACTATCATAACGGATAATCTCGATACCTGTCAAATATGGTTTTTCGGGAAGTTGTTTCCAAGAAACGCTGATACCATCTGTAATATCAGTTACATTGATCCCATAAATAAGGGGTACAATTTTTTCAGTAATGGAAAATACATTCACGGTATCCGATGGTGAACCTTGATTATAGACTTCATCCTGCAAAGTAATATAGGCACTTATTTGTTCTTCACTTACTGTTTTTTTATAGTAAGTGAAAGAAATACTGTCGCCTGTGGTGTTTAATACAGGGAACATTTGTTGTTCATCTACATATTCCCCATTTTTTAACAAATGTATCTTTGCACGTAATTCTTTGATGGGGAATGGCATTTTAAAAACAGTACCGTCTACATCGACAGTAAGTTTTATTTTTGGTTTGAAAAGCATCGTAACCCTGTCGTCATCAACTGGTACTTGCCAAGTAATAGCCACAGAGCTATCGGCTGCAAGTACTCCTTTTTTGATAGGTTTTACGTAATCTAAAGTATAATTACCTACTTTGCTTTGTACAATGGAGTATCCCCATGGTCGTTGAGATTTATCCTTGTCAACACGTGTTACTTTATAAATTACAAGGTCATCTTTATTAACATCTTTATCAAAAAATACTTGCCCAGCAGCTATACGAGTTTCAATAATTTTGTAAAATAGCGAATAAGATGCTGCGGTTTGATGTGTTTGAAAATAAGTAACCAGCTCTTTATCTGAAGCTAGATTATAGTATTTTTTCATTTCATCAATAGCCGATGAAGAGAGCAATCTTCCTAACTCTTTTTCGGAAGATACTGCCTGTGCAGTACCTATCTTTTTTAAGAGCTTCTCAGATTTACCAAGGTTCTGGGCATCGTAGGCGGTTCTTTCAATAATGAAATAATCGATGTTTTGAAGCAATGATGAATCCTTAGAAAATAAGTCTTCCGAGCCAAGTAAATAAATGTAATTACCAGCTGGAGAAGTAGCGGTCGATAACCTATGACCAGCATCCTCGATAGCCTGAGCCTTTACTGTTTGACAAAGAGCAAACATGGCTATTAGGAAGAAATATATGTATATTTTCATGTCTGATTAACTATTACAATAAATTGAAATTAACTTGTGTCCCTTTATTTTGGCGATAAGCAAAAGATGCTGAAAGATTTTTACAAACTTTAAATCCTACACTTGGATAACCAAGACACACTGAGCTAGTACAGCTCCAATCGTAGCAACAACTTCTAAAGGGGTTGCCACAACAAGGATGATGCCATGTTGAGCAACAACATTCCACCCATGTAGCTCTTATACTATTACAACCCACACTATTATCATTGTACAAACTAAAGCCTAGGCTAGCATTGCCGTTTAAATACCAGCTACCGTCGTATCCACCTGTTATATTAATGTTAGCATTTGCATTTCCATACAAAGAGAAACCCATAATACTTGCTGAAGCATTAGCATAAGCAGAGATTGATGCGGTAGCAAACAGCGTTTTATTATTGTATTTATAGTACATTTCAGTTTTACCTGACCCCCCGAAACCATAATTGAAACCAAATGCTTTGAAACCGCTTATACCTACATTAAAGCCCCCACTTTTTGATGGCATATTTAACGAACCTTTAACGTAAATTGCATTAAAATAAGGCGTATAAGTAGGTACTTTCACGATATCAAACCCCATAAACATTGGGATGGTAATAAAACCTAAGTTTACATTTTTATATACAGGCATGCTTACATCCTTTGTTCCTGTTTGTATATTTTCTAAAGCGGAAGTATTAATATTACCGAACATATTTCTTGCTTCAGCAGGAGAATCAGCATCTGTATTATTGTAATTAATACCTAATGCTATAAAAGCATTGCCATTGAGCATATCACCCAAAGTGCTTAAATTAGCATTAACTGCCAAGAATAATGCACCACTTGATGTTGATTGAGGTCCTAAGCCAAATAATACTCCTTTTACATTTACATTGCCTAAACCTGTCATTAAAGGAACATTACCATCAACCGTTACTAGTAACAGTTTTTTACAGAAGTCAACTTTCATGGTCATATTACCCCAGTCCTTCTTCTCCATGTTTAGGGTAGCTCTTCCTTCAATTACGGGAGTGCCACCACAATTATTGGCATCAAACAATACATTGATTTTGGTGTCCTTGAGGTAAGCTACATCTTTAGGTGTACCAGTTGGGCCAATATCACCAGTCAGATATACACTGTATACATTTGTACCAGTATTAAAATCAAACCCACCACCTATGCTATGCCATTGAATTGGCCCCGTAATGATTCCTGCGGTTGCTTTAATGCCTGCCCCTAATTCAAATCCACCCTTACTTAGGCTATAATACTTAAAGTTTGCATCGAAGACTTTGCTAAGAGTCGTCATTTTAGCAATACCTTCAAAGCCTTGTCTATCCCCACTATAAGCTATTTTTATGGTGGATGTTAGTTTAAAGGTAGGATTCTCGATGGCAAGGGCTATTTCATTCAACCTTACATCAATTCCATTTCCTGTATTCGCCACCAAGATAGACCCTGCTACATTTGCTTTAAAGCCTTTGATAGGAAATTCCACACCCCCAGCGATACCAACAGCCCACGAACCCTGTGCTTCATCGAATGGGGTACTAGCAGGTCCAGTAGATACCTCTGTCTTAGCAGAAGTATTAACCAAATAGCTATTCATTTTATCCATGGTCATGCCATAGCCGATATTTACCAAAAAGCGGTCAACACTAATCTTAACTGCTTTCAAATCAATTTTAATATTTGGCTTAACGGCCATAAATACGGCCCAGTCTTTGGTACTCAGCTGAAATTTCTGTATTTCGACGGGAAAAATACTTGTTAGCGGAGAGTTACTACTGGTAGCACCGTCTTTTTTATAGTCTAACAAACCAGAAGCTGTAAAATTAAAGCTTTTGTCTGCCGAACTATAACTCATATCGATAGACGTATTACCTGGTGTGGTAAATACCAACGATTTGATGCTTAACCCTTTTGCTGGCAGGTTGAAACTTCCAGAAAGTGTTTGCTCACCTCTCATATTAATGATAGATAAAGTTTTAATGGTAAGTACACCATCATCATCTTTTCCAGCAGCATCTTGTTTTTTCAAGGCGATTGAACCTCCCATTGTTACTCCCACGTTAGCTGAACCAAGACCGCTCAGTTCTAACTTAGTAAGTTTCAACACCACCTTTTGCATGTTTGCAACCAGCGGTTTTTCTACACTTATTGGGAATTTAATCAGTCCCAGAGAAAAGTCGGAGCTTATTAAGAATTTCTCTAGCTTTATTTTTCCGCCATCTGCCAAATCAATGGCTATCGTCTTCGGAAACTGGAAGTATCCGTTCAAATCTATGCCAGCCTTGGTTAACGATGCCAAGTTTCTATCAATAAAAAGGCTACTAATACTACCTACTTTTGATTCTACATAGCTGGTTGGAGTACTACTAGTTGTAAGCAAAGATACAATCGTTGTGTAATCATAGTTTGCATCCAAAAATTTGACTTTAAAGCTTCTTTCGGTAGTTAATTCACTAACGGTTGTACTTGGAGCTGAAAATACAGCATTAAAAATATTATTAGTATTAGCTCCATCCTTTATTATGGCATCATTTAGTTTAACAGGCAACTTACTGACAACGCTACTTTCATTTAATTTCAATACTAGTTGATTGCCCCCTATGATACCTGATGAATAATTACCCTGAGCATTAGCTTTTAGTTGTAGAAAGGGCATCCCTTGTACTTCCACGGGTGCAAAGCCAAACATCGTTGTTTTGAGTACTGCTTCTTCAAAATTAATATCGGCAATAGGCTCTGCATTCCCTGTCTTTGCTCCCATCCTAACGTTTACATTTTTAAAAGTCAGTGTTTTAGTATCACCTTCAATCCTAAATAATGCGTTTGAAGCGACGGTTAAAGTACCTGTGATGCTATAATTAGCATCTGCGGTGCGTAATTGTTTGGTAATTACTACTGGGTAGCCAGCAAGAGTGGTGATTTTGGGAATAGAAAGGTCGATTATTTCCAATCCTACATTAAACGTAGATGACTCTGTAATTTTAGCTACACTATCTAATTTATAATAACCTCGACGTTGAAAGCTATACGTAAAAGATTCGTTTTTAGGCAGATAAAGCACATACTGTCCACTCTTATCAGTGCTACTAGTATAGGGCATTCCAACCACCGATATTACTACCGAATCTAGTCCAATCCCTGTTTTTTTATTCGCAATCTTACCACTTATCCTCACGCCATCCTGCAACTGAATATTAATATCATTTAAACCTCCCTTTATTAAATTAAACTCTCCAAGGAACGGGGTAAAAGGCTTATCGTCGGGCAATGCTGTAATGGCAAATTTATAATTGCCTGGGGTATTGCTATACTGAAAGGGGGCTCCTACTGGAACATCCTGATTGACTGTACTGTTGATGCTAATTTTAGCCTTAATAGCCTGCCCGTTAAGTTTAATATTCAGCCTAACCATACCATTCAAATTACTAATAGTATTGTTTCCGCTATCAACAACTCTTTGTATATCAGTTTGTTCTATAAATAATAAACTATATACGTCAAACAGATTCCCACTTCCAATACCTAAGTTATCGGCAGTAAGGTCTTGGATTTTTTTTAGGGTCATCCAATCTTTTATACTAGCCTTTCCAGCCATTTTGCTCTGCCATTCGCTTGGAGATAAACCAGAGGTCTTTAGCCCATCCTGACTACCCATATTAACCGTGACATTGCCACTGTTATACCCATCCGCAGAAAATTCTAGTGCTAAAGAGCTACCTGCCAGCGTTGTTAAATAATATACTCCTTCTGCCGTGGTTTTAGTACTTATATTAGTACCAATAACCTTTACCATGGCATTTGCTACTGGGAAATTATTATTGTCAACCAATCGCCCTACCACACTTTGGTAAATATTTTTCAGCACAATGTTCTTGGTAAAAGGCGTAGTGCCATTATATATTGTTTCTTCAGAAAAAGGTATATCTTGAATGGTGCGGTCTGTAATACTTAACTTAATAACAGACCCTTTTTTCAAATCTGGCAAATTGAAGCTGTAATATCCAAAAAAGTCTGTTACAGTTTCTAAAGCTTGGTTAGGTAAAGGCCCTGATACATCCGAAGGGTTTAGTGTAGCTGTAATCCTTACGCCACTTCTCCCTTTGTTTTTGAAGGTGATAGTACCGTCAAGCGTGTTATTAAGATTATAGGAGAAATTGCGTTTAATACTTACAATACGTTTTTGAGCATAGAGACTTCTTACCTGCTGTATTGGGTAATAAACAGGTGGCTTATTGGTAACATTTACTTGTGCAACATAATTTACATCTACCTGACTTAAAAACAACTTTTTATAAGCATTCCCAGACCTAAGCGTAGTTAGAATTACATAATCTTTACCGTTATATTGTGTATGCTCAAGGCTAGCGTTCACACTCTTTAAAAAACTGTATTTGTTCCAAGTAGCAGTATTCAATAAGATATTAACAGACACCTGATCCGCTCCAGTCAGGGTTGGCCTAACTACGTTTGCTGCTATCTGCATAGTATTAGCAGTTACTACATCAAGCCCAACATTCATAGCAACTACTCCCGCTTTAGGAACTTCGATTTCTCTAGTGATAGTGTTGAAAAAACCTTCGGGCGATGAAATTTCTATATAAGGATTTCTTACTATCTCCCATTGTTTACTTGAAATAGGAGGCATGACATATTTACCTTCAGCATCTGTCATAGCTCTTCCAAGCGGACTAGACTGTAAACGAGAGCCTAAATGAGGCACATACAAAATTACCACAGCCCCCTTTAAAGGATACTGAGTTCTATCTGCTTTGTACGATGGCACAATTTCTTGTGAGGTTTCAATGATTGATGCGGTGGATACCAATGGTGTCCCTCCTGTTTCATCGGTCGCTTCCGAGGCATCGAAAGCCCAGTTAACGGTTCCTCCTATCTTAACCTGAACATTAGTAGCAACGGTAGCAGTGGGTAGAGTTTTAATTGTAGGAGTTGTACCGTATTGTATTGGTGCACTGTATGTAAAACCGATAACGGCACTTTGTCCATTGTTACGGAAAGTAATAGCATTAGTAGGGTCAAAAGCCTGTACCATAAGGGCATATCTTCGTCCTGCCACTAATATCGGGTCGCCTGGATTATAGATGTACATATTCCCCATCACTTCCTTTTCAAAAAAGAATGGTGTAGAAGCAGATTGCATTGCAGCGTTAGGATTTAAGTTTCCTACAATCTCTACTAGCCTGAGACGGTACATTACAGTTGGCGGTGCCCCTGGGGGCGTGCTCCAATTTAAAGTAAGTACCTGTGTACCTGATGCTATCACAATTTGCTCGTTGTACGGAGAAATAAGCGTTGGCGGTTCAAGACTGGTTATACTAAAAGAATTACTACAACCATTTGGTTGGTCAGCACTCAGTGGTAAGTTATTATCATAATCATAGGCCCGTGCACACAACCTATAATTCGCTTCAGGAAGTCCATTGCCCCTGATGGCTTCATTTTTCGTGATGCCTGTATAAATGAGGTTTTCGAAATCTAAGAATGATGAAAAGTCACCTGCATTCAGCACTACTAATCCACCAGCTGGCACGACGATTGGGCTCCCACTTCGGAAAGACAAACTGCTATGAATTTCGACGCCGTTATCACCCGCAATACTTGCTAAAAGCTGAATGCGTCTTTCGGTAGTACTAGTGTTCATCACAGTAATCATAACCTGTTCAGGGTGCGACGCATAATCGGTTATACGGTACCGATATGGAGGAAGCACTTGTACACTAACGTTAATTTGTGCAAAAGAACTTGTAAACAAACCCATCAACAGACAGATTAGGCATCCTTTAAGTAATAGTTTTTTCATACAGTTAAAAGTTAAATAAGTAAGTAATCTCATTTCTTAATTAGGTATAGTTTGTGATAACCTTGGCGTGGGATTATTCCAAGTAAAAAGCAGGCATCTTTAAGTTATTTATAAATAGAACTTATACCAAACTGATGATTAAAGGACTAATTGAAAGAACGGACTGTTGTTAGACTGTATATAGCTAAAATTGGGATACTAAGATTAGAAATATTGATGGTAGCCGAACTACGAAAAAGATGGGCATTACTTTGGTTACAATTGGACATTCTCTTTGTATTATACTAGGTTTGGGGAACTTCAAATCTACCAGTGATAGAGAAATATTTCTGGCTTTCTAGGTTATCGAATAATTGCCCCATGCTTGTTAAAGCTGTGACTGATAAGAGTATTAACAAAACTGTTACAGCAATTTTATCCTTTGATGTATTTAGTATATAAACACTTGTAAATAAATGTGTTATCATTATTAGGTTTAGGTTCAAAGTGATTAGTATATACTAAATTTCTATGCGAGTTTGATTCTTTCGGAAGTTACATATATTTATCTAAAGAATAGTATCTTATTTAAAAAGGTATCTAAACAGCACTCCACATGATGCCAACGGTGATTTTAGGTATGTAAAAAAAGACTTTAAATACCTGAAAAAATTCTTATAATCCCATCTGAGAAATAAAGCATTTTCACTGGATGAGGTTAACTTTTTAATATATACGACATCCCCTTTGATAGGTTGATAAAACAGATCTTCCCTCCTATTTATAGTAGTTATTTAAATGCTTTATTTTCCCAAGTGGACATAATGTCCGCTTGGGAAACATGATTCAACTATTCGTTTTTAACTGAAATATCAATAGTCAATTGAGACGTTTTGGGGATTGTTCTCTTCCCTCACTTTTGTATTGAAATAAAAATTTGGAATAACCTTTTGCTATTCATCAATCAAAAAAAGTGGGTCATAAAATTAATTTTCTGACCCACTTTTTTTGATTATAACATTTGGAATATTTCACATTTTCCCAAGCGGACATTATGTCCTCTTGGGAAAATATTGCGATTAAGCTTCAAAAAGAACCTTTCCTAATTCTTCTACTTTTACTTTTAGTGATTGATAATCATCTAAACTATTCGTTTGATATACTCTTTCTAACATATTCTGAATCGTAAGAATAGTCTCTCTATTTATTTTTCTTTCCGTCCCAAGCATTGCTTCAGTACTATCTTTCTTAGACAAAACCTTTTCTAAATCTTCAATAGATTCAATCGAATTATCTACGGCTACTTTCGTTAATTGCTGTACCGATTTTTTAGAAACTTTTTGTTTTCCAGCAAGAATTTCCTTCTTAAAAGCAGGACTAAGTTTTTCTAAACCAATCGCAAATTCACCATCACGGCGAATAGTTTTTTCATCTACATTAAATTGTTTGGCTATTTTTTGAGATGTTTTTTCTTCACCTGCGTCTTTGCTGAAATTTTCAGCTTTGCTCGTAATCTTTTCATTATTGTACCTTAGCCCACGATAATATGCCATCTGAATTTGGCTTAGGTTCCTCCTACCCATCTGAAGGTCAAGCATGTAGTTTTTGACATCCTGTAAGCTATGAAAAAACATCAGCATAACATTAAAAGAAATGTTATGTTTGGTACAAATTTTATACCGGTTATGTCCATCTACTAATACAAAACGTTCTGTATCAGTAATAGCCTCAGGATTGATTATTTTCTCAGTAGTCTGCCAGATTATTAAAGAATCTTTACACCCATTTGCAAGGATATTGCTTTCTAAACCTTGTAGCTCTTCCTCTTGCAATGGCTCAATAAGGTTTTTGAGCTCTTCTAAGATAACTATTTTTTGTTTTATCGTTTCATTAGAAATCAATCCAGAAGTTACTGTCTGCGTCACGTTAGATTTCATCTGTGTTTTAAAATCAATCTTTTTTGCCATTCCCTGATTACTTTTTATTGTTCAAGTTATTAAGAAGCTCCACTGCCAATTGATCATAAGACTTAGCGGCGGCTGAGTTCTTATCAAAGTCAAAAATCAGTGATTTAAGCGCTTGTGCTTTCTTGATTTCTATGCCTTTTTTAATTTCTGTTTCAAAAATATTTACACTGCTATACGTTTCTCGAACTGCTTCTTTCAAGCCAATATGAACAGTATTCTTTTCAACAATCGTAAACAAGATTCCTTCTATTTTCAGTCCTGGATTAGATAAAATTTGTGTTTCAAGAATTACACCAAACAAAGAATTTAACCCGTTTACAGCATTCATTTCTGGTTGCATGGCTACAATGCATGAATTAGAGGCATTTAGCGCGTTTAACGTCAAAACAGATAGGGAAGGGGGGCAATCTATTAAAATAAAGTCGTACACATCTAAAAACGGCACTAGAGCTCGTTGCAAACGTTGTTGATTGGCAGGAGCAGAGAGCAGAGATAGCTCTGCCTTTTGCAATTCTAAATCAGATGGAGCAATGTGCAGATTTTCCGTAATTGGCTTGATATGGAGGGTTTCATTAAAATTAATCAACGAATTGAAAACCTGTCCCTCATCGGTTGTTACATTAAAAATTTGGCTCAAATTTCCCTGAGAATCTAAATCTACTAAAAGTACTTTCAGCCCTCTATTTGATAACGCCTCTCCTAAATAAGCCGTTGTGGTTGTTTTACCAACCCCACCTTTGTTATTAGCAATAGCAATTGTGGTAGCTTTTAAATTGAACGTCTCGCTATAACCATACTTCATCAAAATTGGTAATAATTTCAATCGTTGTTTATCTGATAGTTCTCTTTTGAGATTAATAATTTGTGTCAGCGACCTTGTAGGCATACCCGCTTCTTTCTCAATGCCTGTGATTGTTAAGGCCGGATTCCTATTCAAGAATCTTATCAATAATTCTGTTGTCAGCATTTTTTATAGTATAAAATAAGTTATGCAAATATAAGAACTGTATTTAATATTAATAAGTAAAATACATTTTTTATATTAAGTATGTTATATATTACAGACTACTTTTAAAATATCAGTAGTAGCTCTTGGTTGTATTTAGCTCTTACTAATAGTAGCTAAATATCTATTTCATATTTATTTTTTATAAAAAATCATAAACAATAACAATGTTGTTTTATTTTAATTTATTATTTTTAAATACTTTCAGGCTTTGCAACTAATTGATAATTAGTTGATTACAAGCTTATCTATCACAAATAATTCGGCAACTATCACAAATAATTCGGAAAAAGGTACTTATCTATCGCAAATAATTCGGAGAAGTATCGCATAAAATTCGGAGAAGTATCGCATAAAATTCGGAGCAAATATTATAGTAGTAACGTTTGTGTATAAATGTCAATGAATTTATCTATCGCAAATAATTCGGAAATAAGTTTATGCTAATTTTTAATGTTTTTTTGTACAATCTTTTCCTTAATATTTAACATTTAATGATTATTTAACCAATGTTAAATGTACCAATTATACGAATCACCTTTTTATGTACTATTACCTTTGATATACCTATTATTTGACTATTCCTTTCATCTAACTATCACAAATAATTCGGAGTTATTAAAATGTTTTATGAAAAGTTATTCTATGATAGAGGTTATACAGCACCATGATTTACCAACTATCACAACGGATACGGAAAATAAATGTAATAACATCTATCTTATTAAAATGCTACTTTCAAAAACACAAAAGACTTTATTTATCTATCACAAATAATTCGGAGTAATTAATTACCTTAAAAAATGCAATATATCACACCCATTTTTTAATGTGATATATTTATTGTTTTTTAATAAGGATTGATATATTTTTACAAGCATTTACCTTTTTAATGAATGGCAACCAAAAAGAAAAAAGCTCCATTAACCACCGATTCGGATATTAAGTTAATTCGAAAAGCTAACGAATTGGTAGAAGCTCGTTATAAATTTGATATTTGGGAAACAAGGGTTTTTGCTTATATGCTAACACTTATTAAACACAATGATACCGACTTTAATGAATATACCATCAACACAGGAGATATCGTGCGAGAGTTTAACTTACATGACTCAGGGTTGGTATATGACAGTATAAAAAAAGCGGCAGAAAAACTGTTGGATAAAAAAGTAGAAATCCTTCGTACTACAGCCGAAGGAAAGCGAGAGTATTTTAAAACTCACTTGGTGGCATCAACGGCTAACCCAGAAGAAGGCGCTAAGGAAAATTATATTAAGCTTAGTTTTCATCCTGCGCTCAAACAATTTTTATTAGAATTAAAAGCCAGGTACTTGGTATATGATATTAGAAATATTCTGAGCCTAACCAGTATTTATTCAGTTAGGTTATTTGAATTGTTAAAACAATATCAAAAGATAGGTAAAAGGAAGTTCATGCTAGATGAACTAAAAGAATTGTTATCAATAGAATCACATGAATATCAACTCTATGGTCATTTTAAAGGCTTAATCAAACGAGCAGAAAAAGATTTGGCGAAGTACACGGATATATATTTTCAGTTTGAAGAAGAAATTCAGAAAAGGAAAGTGGTAGCTGTTACTTTCTACATCTTCGAAAATACAAAAAACCAACGATTGAAAGTAGAACCTGTTGCTTCAGCAAAAACTGCTGAAAAGAGCATAGAAATTATTCCTGTAGATAATGTGGTTGAAACATTATTTCAGAAAGTAGAGAAATATGTTACGATACAGCAAGTGAAGAAATGGGTAGGAGAGGTGCCAGCAGACCAAATTGAAAGAGCCATTACCTATACCCTCCATACGTTAGCATCAGGGAAAAAAATAGAAAATATTGGCGGATTCCTCAATACAATGGTTTATACCCCTAATCTTTTCGATAAATACGAAGTAAAGAAAGAAAAAGTAAAAAAAGTAGTTAAACGTAATACAGAACAAAATAGCGAAATATCGATTTTAAAGGAAAAGATAAATACACTACAACAGGCATATGAAAAAGCGCTTGCTGGACTAGATAAACGCTATTTATTGGAAAACCCTATTCTTTATCAACAAATAATTGATAAAATTCAAGCGAATAGTTTTTATGATCATAAGCAATCGCTAGAAAATAATTTAGAACGAGATAGCATCAAAGGGTTACGAACAGCCATATTGTTTGAAATGTTTCCTGAGTATCAATCATTAATGAATCAATTCAATAAAGAAATGACTCAGCTTCATAATCGATTACAAAGCTTACGGTAATTACAATAAGATTTTCTAACTAAAAAACATAGTTAGCAATAACAACAGCATGGGTTAATATTGTCAATTTAGATAAATTAGCCTACAATATCCTTTTCTTCTACAGCAAGCTTCAAAAGCTTTTTTAACATCATCATTACTTTTCTTTGTAAAGCCTAGATTCTTGTTTTATCTTGCATATCATACGAATGATGTTTTTTCTTGAAATTATTAAAACTTGTATTCAGAATTACCAAATACTGAAACCGATTGGTGGCTACGCCTTCTTGATGGAGATCAAGAAGCACTAGGATATTTTTACCAAAAATATGCTGATACACTATTGAAATATGGACTTTCAATAGTGTATAATAGAGATTTAGTACGTGATGCCGTTCAAGAGCTTTTCGTCCAAATATGGAATCGTAGGAAAAACTTATCTACGCCAAATTCTGTAAAATATTATCTAATAGCTTCACTAAGAAGGATTATTCTAAAAAGTGTTATTGATGACAGAAAACAGCTGGATACGAATGCTGATGATGATTATTTCGTAAATAATTATAGCCAAATACCAGAATTAGATGTCCCAGACATTGATAACATTTTACAAAGTGCTATTAGGACGCTCCCACCACGGCAACAAGAATTGGTGTTTTTAAGATTCTTTGAAAACATGAGCTATGAAGCTATTTCAGAAGTAACAGGGCTCGACTACCAGATTCTTCGTAATACTTTATACAGAGCCATCAAAAGTTTAAGGCATAATCTTTCTGATAAAATAGACCTGTTATTGCCTTTGATGCTATTACTGTTTGCTTGTTTATGAAGGAATTGATGCTTTTTTTAATAAAAAAATACGGCAAAGGTTACAAAAACCATAATTTATATCTTTAACTATATAATCCTTAATTATTAATAGCTTCCCATTTGAAAATGAACTATTTAGAATTTGACATAGAAGATTTTATAATGGATGATTTTTTCCAAAAATGGGTAAAAGCACCTGATGAACAGAGTGATGAGTTTTGGAAGCAATGGATTTTGGAGCATCCAGAAAAGAAAAAAGAGATAGATAATGCCATGCACTTTATTAAAAAAGTTGATTTTAATGAGAAATGGACGCCATCGGAACGCTCTAAAATGTGGTCGTATATTGAATCAAACCTTGAAAAAGAAAAGGAACAAAATAATTATAAAAAAGTAAAACTGGAAAATAACTGGAGTTGGTTAGCAATAGCCTGTTCATTGATAATCCTTTGTTCGGTTGCATTGTATTTTTATCGTTTCAGAACACAAGAAACGACTACCGCTTTTAGTGAAACAAAAAAAGTTTTACTCAATGATGGTTCAATCGTAACACTGAATGCAAATTCATCCATTATTTATAAAAATGGGTGGTATGCTAATTCAAATCGAGAAGTATGGATAAAAGGCGATGCTATTTTTGAAGTAAGCAAGCAAGAACTCAAGGGTGAAAAACTCCCTTTTGTAGTTCATGCCGACAACCTAAATGTTGAGGTGCTTGGTACTATTTTTAGCGTGTCAAATCGGAGAAATAAAAAAGACATTGCTTTGCAGCATGGTTCAGTAAAAGTTACGGATGAAAATAATACAACCAACACCGTAATATTACGCCCTGGCGAAGGAGTTAGTCAATCTCAAGAACAACATACGTTAATCAAACAAGAAATAGATAGCCGTTATTATACCTCTTGGAAAGATAAAATCATCCTTTTTAAACAAAAAACCTTGACAGAGATTGCGGTGATGATGAAGGAATGGTATGATATAAACATAATAATAGATAACCCTACCTTGAAAAACGAAACATTTACAGGTTCATTCCCGACGGATTCAGTGGATGTTTTCTTTGTGAAACTACAAAAATTATATCCGATACAAGTCACTAAAAAGGGAGACGCTATACATTTGAAATAATATAGATTTTGTAACAACGCTAATTAGTAGCAGAGAACAAGCATTATTTTTGGCTAATAAATTAATGTATCGAAAATTACTTAGAAATATCTTTTTACTGCTTTTAATATGTGTTTCTTTATGTAGCCAATCTACTGCACAAAGAAAAAAAGGGTTGTCTAACTCGCCCTTAAAAATTTCATTAGTCGAAGCCATCGAAATTTTAGGCAAACATCATCATGTAATTTTTGAGTATAATGACAAATTATTAGCCGATAAAACTGTCGAATTGTCGGCACTTAATAAATATTCTACGCTAGAAAAAACCCTCGATTTCCTCATTAAACCCTTCTCGTTTAAATTTGAAAAATTTAACGAACAGTCTTATCTTATTTATGACCCAAGTATTAACATAAAAAAAAAAATAGGCGTTGAAATAAAAAAAACGACTAATGGAGCTGTTGAAGGCGTAATCATCAAAGGAAATGTGAAGAGTGACGAAGGAAATGAAGCCCTTCAAGGAGTAAGCATTATTATTAAAGGACTTGCTAAAGGAACATCAACTGATAAAGAAGGCAATTTTACGTTAACTGTTCCTAAAGAACATGCCATATTAATCATTTCAAGCATTGGCTATTTGAAGGAAGAAGTTACTATCAACGATAAGCGGTTTATTGAAGTAACGCTCAAAATAGATAATAGTCCTCTGTCAGAAGTAGTAGTAGTTGGTTATGGCATTCAAAAAAAACAGAACCTTATAGGGGCAATAGCTACAATAGGCGCAGAGACATTTAAAGACAGAGCGATTAGTAATGCAGCTTTGGCGCTTCAAGGTTCTACATCTGGCTTAGTTATTACACGCAGTTCATCAAGACCAGGCAATGAAGGACTGAAAATCAGGATTCGTGGAGAATCATCCATTACGGATGTCGACCCACTAATTGTAATTGATGGTATTCCAACATTAGGTACTTGGGAGCTGAGTCAATTAAATACTGACGATATAGCCTCAATTAGTGTGCTAAAAGATGCCTCGGCTGCTATTTATGGTGCAAGGTCTGCTGGTGGTGTAATTTTGATTACGACCAAAAGAGGGAAGGAAGGGAAAATGAAATTAACCTACCATTCCAATATCAGGGCTTCTACATTAGGGAGAACAACGCCTGTAGCCAATATGTCACAATATGCCCAGTTGTTATTAGAAGCCTCAGAACAAGATGGCTTAGGCTATTATTGGATTTATGATAGAGAAAGGCTTGAAAAAATGAAACAAGGAGAGACCTTTCTATGGAATAACCCCATGACAGGATATGGGCAAGTATATCAAGACAACAATTGGATGAAAGCGCTTTATGGTACGGCAGTATCTCAGCAACACAATATTAGTTTAAGTAGTACTACTGATAAATCAAATTATAGGATTTCATTAGCTTATGCTAACAACAAAGGGCTATTGAAACCTGCTTATGATGGAGAAAAAAAATATAATATGCGAGTCAATTATGACTATGCTCTTTCAGAAAAAGTAAAAATTGAAACGGGTATTTCTTATGATAAGAGAGAAGTTTCTTTCCCGATTGCTGGTATTGGAGATGGATGGTATGACCCACCCATCTTTCCTGTTTATAATAGTCAAGGAAATTGGTATGATGATTTTGGTTTTCGGAACCCTATAGCCAAAACAGCAGAAAGCGGGAGAGTAACGACAACCGATGATATTATAAGACTTAATTTAAAGCTTTCTGCCAAATTATGGAAAAATATTACCTTTAGCAGTCAACTATCTAATGTCAACCTCAGAGGTTGGCGAAAACAGTATTATCAAACCTATAAATTATACAATTGGATAGGGGATAGGGTTACTAGTGTCCAAAACCCAGACCCAACCATTCAAGAGGATGTTTATAACACTACTTATCAGAGTTATGGAGGTTTTCTGGATTATAAAAAGACTTTTGAAAAGCATAGTTTTTCGGCCATGGTGGGTGTCACTACTGAATTAAATGACAATAAAAGTTTAATGGGTAAAAGAATGCGCCTTCTGTATCCAGGATTGTATGATTTAAACACCGCTGACCCCGTTAATGCCACCAATGCAGGAGGAGCAAGTCATTGGGGATTATTTTCTTATGTCAGTCGCTTAAATTATGATTATGAAGGAAAATATATCCTTGAATTGACAGGTAGGAGGGATGGCTCTTCGCGTTTTGCGAAGGGCTTTAAGTGGGCTACCTTCGGAGGCGTTTCGGCAGGATGGCTGATTTCCAAAGAGAGATTTATGGAAGAAATACCTTTTATTAATGAATTGAAAATCAGGGGTGGTTATGGCGAAACAGGCGGACAGTCGGGTATAGGGCTTTACGATTATTTGTCAACGATTAATACAGGTACTACCATTTTTGGTGAACCTTATACGATTCAACAAACGGCTTCTTTGACAGGAATGACTAGCACTACCCGCACTTGGGAACGTATTAGTGTGAAAAATATAGGGTTTGATTTTGGCATCATCAATAATAAACTAAGTGGTTCATTTGATTATTTTTTGAAAAGAAATAATGGGATGCTGATAGATGTCGCTTATCCAGAGCTATTGGGTGCAACTGCTCCAAAAACTAATAATGGTATATTAGCGATTAAGGGATGGGAGTTTCAGGTAAATTGGAAAGATAAGATAGGAGGGGACTGTGCTTACAATCTCTCTTTTAACATAAGTGATAATCAAAATAAATTGATTGCCATGGAAGGCAAGAACGCTTGGAATACGGGTTTGGTATCTCAAATACAGGGCTATCCACTTAACGCCATCTTTGTGTATAAAACAGATGGATACTTTCAAACACAAGAGGAAGTAGATGCTTATTATTCGAAATATACAGCCATTAATGATGGAGAACTACCCACCGTAGGTACCCAAAAACTACGCCCTGGCGATTTAAGAAAACTTGATTTAGATGGGAATGGATACATTAGTGCGATAGGAAATGCTAATCAAAACGGAAGCACGGGTGACTTACAGTACATCGGAGATAATGCGCCACATTTCACGTATGGTTTTAATCTAGGCTTTACTTGTAAAGGGTTTGATTTTACTACTTTTCTCCAAGGAGTAGGCAGTCAAAATATGTTAAGATGGGGCTATCTTAATGCTCCTTTTAGGGTTATGTATGTAAATCAAAATCCTAATTTTTTAGGAAATACTTGGACATCCGATAATACTAATGCCGCTTTTCCAAGACTCTCTCTAGTATCTCAAAGAAATAACTGGAATTATAATAATACCGATATTATGGTTCAGAAACTCCGTTATCTAAGACTAAAAACATTTGTCTTGGGGTATTCATTTCCTAAGAATTTAGTCAAGAAAATAGGGCTTGAGAAATGCCGTTTATACGTATCGGGGAATGATTTATGGGAATGGACTACTATCAAAGATGGCTTTGACCCAGAGTTTGGTGAAAATACTAATCAAACATATCCCTTTGCCAGAACTTGGTCGATGGGTCTTGAATTACATTTTTAAAGGGTATTTTCAATGAAACAACGATATACATTTTTTAAAGTTATCATACTACTCATCGGACTAATGAGTTGTGAAGACGAAGTGCTTGATTTACAGCCAATTGATCAAACAACAGAATTTGTCTATTTTAATACGCCAGAACAGTTTAAAGCCGCAGCAAACGATTTCTACACTAAAATGATTGCTTGGAGAAAAATAGATGATAGTTCTATCTATGATTGGATGGATGTAGGGTCTGATTTAACAACCAAAACCACTGTGTATGGACAAGGAGGGGGCATCACGAATGCCATAGATATTTATTGGAGAAACCCTTATAAATATATTAGAAATAATAATATACTCTTAAAAAAAGCCCAAGAGTACCAAGATAACAAAGAGGGAATTAAGCAATATGTTGCAGAAGCTTATTTTTTTAGAGCATGGCACTACTTCTTTTTATTAAAACGTTTTGGTGGAGTACCTATCATTACTACCGTTCTTGATGTTGATTCGCCAGAACTATATTCAAAAAGAGCAAGCAGATATGAAGTGACTAAGCAAATTATTAATGACCTAGACTTGGCCATTAAAGACTTGCCTATCGAACAAAATATTGGTACTGCTGAAAAAGGACATGTGAGTAAATGGGCAGCAATGGCTTTCAAGGCTAGGGTTTTACTGTATGAGGCAACATGGGAAAAATATGTAGGAGAAGCGACGGATTTTGAGAAAGGACAAAAAAAAGAAAATAATACGCTAAAGTATTTAAACGAAGTTATTAGCCTAACCAAAATAGTGATGGAACAAGGCGGATATGAGCTTTGGAATAAACTGGGCGATGAAAGCTATTTTTATTTGTTTAATTTAGATGATGGTCTTTCTAATCCGCTTGGTTTTACAAAAGCTTCTAACAAAGAATTTATCTTAAAAAGTAATTACGATTTTGTATTCTACAAGTCATTGAATAACCTTACCCATACCCTAAGCTCATTATTAGCTCCTAATAGAAAGATGATGGATATGTATCTTTGTAAGGACGGACTCCCCCCTTCTGAATCTTCGGTATTTAAAGGGTACCAAAAAATGGCTGACGAATTTGAGAATAGAGATAATAGATTAACCAATTTTGTTTTTAGGCCTGGGAAAAAATATTGGGGCTATGGATTAAGCATTTGGGGAGGCGGAGCCATTTATGGACAAGACTTTCCACCAACAATAGTGCCCTTTTATCCACAGCTTTATACAAACGTTAATAGTGGATATTTGAATAGAAAATTTTTATCTGAACATCGTTTCAGAGAAGATAACCAAGAGTCTTATGATTATCCGCAAATCAGATTGGCAGAAGTATATTTAATGTATGCCGAGGCTCTCTATGAAAAAGACGGTTTTATTTCTGATGCTAATCTTGATTTGTCAATTAATAAAATTAGAGATAGGGCAGGGGTAGCGCACTTAAGTAATAAGCTAATCAATAATCATCCAAAGTTAACGATGTTAGGAGAAATTAGGAGGGAAAGAACAGTAGAGCTGTATGGAGAAAACTTTCGTTTTGATGATTTAAAACGCTGGAATATTGCTGAACAAGAGTTAAATCAAGCCGTTATGGGAGTAAGGTTAATTGGCAACGAATACGAAACATTCGTAAATAATGGTCAGCCCATTTATATGCCTTCTGCTTATGCTACCTTCGGAATAGACTCACAAACGGGCGCTATTGTTATGGATCCAGCCAGTAATCGAAAATTCACTAAGAAAAGCTATTTGTCACCTATTCCCCTTAATCAAATTATATTAAATCCTTCTTTGAAACAAAACCCTGGTTGGTAATAAATTCTTTAAATATAATCTATTACTATTAGTTGGCGACTTAAGTCGCCAGCTAATAGTAATAAAAACGCTAGCAATCATTTTTGTTGATTACGCCAATATCGTTCTAAGCTTTTTATTTCTTGTTTTGTTACTTGAATCACGCTAGGATGTTTGGGTATGCTAAAATTGGTTGCCTTCATAACACCCTCGTTGAAATGTCCAAGATGCTTAAAGTGAACAAAGTCGGAGGTTTCGCTAAAACCAAAATTATGAGGGCTGATTTGATAAATGTCATAAATCAATACCCATTTATTTTCATTAATTCGTTTAAAAATATTGGGTGCTTCGCAACTAACAATTTCTGGGTCAATCCATGTAGAATCAAAAGTATAGCCACTCGTAAGTAAATCTGAGGTTGCCTGTTTGATACCCGCTGTCTTGCCATCGTGTAAGCAATAGAAAAGGTGATATTTATTGCCCACTTTAGTAATATCACCATCAATATAAGGTTTGTCATTGGGATAATCAAAAAGCACTTTGGGCATACTTTCCAATGATGTAAAGTCTTTGTTCATATAGGCGTAATAAACCTTTTCTTTTCCTGCACCAAAACGCATTGTGAAATATATCATGATTTTGTGTTGATGTTCGTCGTAAATTAATTCAGGTGCCCAAGCACACCCAATGTTTTCTAATTCAGGAAAAGCTTTATCCACTCTTAATACCGTATGTGACCAATGGATTAAGTCAGGAGATTTTAATAAAACCATGCTTCGGTTATTGCCCCATCCATATTCTTTTCTGTCTCTTTCCCACTCAGTAGTTCGGTAACCTGCTTTTTTAGCATAAATATGTAAATCGGTCAATGCAGCATAAAACCAACCATCAGGACCACGCATAATGTGTGGGTCACGAATACCTTTTTGCTCTGCAAGGGTATCTCCATCCATAATTGGTTTGCCATTATTGATGTCTGTAAAGCTGTAGCCATCTTTACTCGTAGCAAAATACAAATCGTGGGTATCGTCTTTAAAGTAAACCATAAGATATCCCGCCATGTCTTTTTCAGTAGGTATTTTTGTGGTTTTTTGTCCTGAAATATGGAAAGCAATTGTTAAGTAAAGGAAAATATATCTATACCTGATATTCATGTTTTACTAAGGTTTTATTTTTTAATAATATATTGATTATTTATTTTATGCGACGTCCTTTATTTCGAATATACTGGGTCATTCCCTTTATAATAGAGATATTTAAATGACGCTTTATTATTACTTAATTCACCTGATGAGGTAGCATACATACCCAATAAACAACCTATATAGCCCCTTGCTTCTAAGGTACTTAAAAATTTTGCATCTACTTTTTCTTTTAAAATTTCCCAGTTTTTGTTATTTGTTGAAAAATAAAAACTATAGGTATCTCCTGCTGATTGAATGCGCAAATACACTTGTTTTATTTTATCGTTTATTGGTGATTCGGCTAATAACTCCATATTCTTACTCTTACTCTTAGGATTACTTTTAAACAATTGAATACTTCCTAATGATTTTGATAAAAAGTAAAAATGTCCTTCGTTTTGAAAAATAGTTAATCCAGCTTTTTCATTAGCTGTCTTTGGTGAAAAATCTAATGCGACTTCAGTTGTACTAAATAAATGTTGCTGACGCTTGCCCAAGAAAGCAGGATTACCTAAATCCATACAAGTTTCAGGTTTGAGGTTAAGGGTCAAGCCACGCTCTTTTGAGGTAGAAAAAGCATTTTTATCAAAACTACGCATCCATAATAAAGACAAGTCAATCCCTTTATCAAAAGTCAATTTATAAGCAAAATTCCCAGATTGTGGTAATGTGCCTTTTTGTTTAACTTCTTTAAAGTTAGCAGTATAGTGGTATTGAATTTCTTTACTATCGGGATTGATGATTGGCCAATCGTTTTTCCATGCCACAGGTGCAATGAATGTCTCACGACCTATATTGTAATAATCACCCGTATAAGGGCGAGTGCCCAAAAAGATAGCATAAGTATTTCCATCTGGACCATCCACTAACTCAGCGTGCCCAGTCGAAGTAATTGGATTTTTCCTATCTTCAGGCAAGTCTTTTTGAGTAAGGATAGGATTGTTTTCATAAGATTCATAAGGACCCTCAATCGTTTTACTACGAAAAACTACTTCAGAATGATTGATGCCAGTACCTCCTTGAGCAGCGTAAAGATAATACCAAGCATTACGTTTCATAATATGTGGTCCTTCAGTCCAAAAGGGCTTTTTACTAAGGTCTGCACCACCATTTATCAATATTTTTTCTTCCCCTTTTATTTTTAAGTTTACGTAATCAAATTCATACATCCGTAATGTTCTATGACCAGCATGTAAAGGTTTATTGTTCGGAGCATCCCCACAAAAAATAAGGTATCCTTTTCCATCATCATCAAAAAACAGAGAAGGGTCAATGCCTTTTGCAGCAGGAAGAAATACAGGATTACTCCATGGCCCCGCAGGGTTTTGAGCGGTAATAACGAAGTTACCACGACGGTCAATTTCTGTACAAGTAATATAAAAAGTGCCATTATGATAACTAATGTCTGGAGCAAAAAGACCTCTGGTCATCTTTGTTTCCATAAAGTCTAATTGAGAAACTCTATCAATAGCATTGCCGATTTGTTTCCAGTTCTTGAGATCTTTGCTATGAAAAACAGAAAGCCCAGGAAAATACGAAAAAGTAGAGTTAACCAGATAGTAATCAGTTTCTACTTTTACAATACTCGGGTCAGGATAAAACCCTGCCAAAATCGGGTTTGTAAGGATAAAGGATTGGGCTTTCATTACAAAATTTGTAATCAATAAGCATAATATAATTAAACCTGTTTTATAGATTTGATTTAGCATAATTTGAATAATTAGATATTAAAAAAATAAGGATATTAAATGTTATTGATGATTATTTGTCATGATGAATTTTACATCATCCACAAATTCTCCAATTTTAATTTCACCTGTCTTGGTTCCTAACAGTGGTTTATTGTTTATTTTCACATTTTCAAATAAAATACCAGACACTTTTCTGTTATCATCAAAACCTTGTATTAGACTAATATTATCTAAAGCGCCACGATAGTTAATATTTTTAAAATGTACGTTTTGAATCCCTCTTCCCGGAGCACCACTGTATTTTTCATTAAAATACACGCGTAGATTGAATACTTGCCCTTCTTGAAATTTTTCAATGCGTATATCATCATATAATAAATTACGGACTAAATTATTGTCACTTGCGTTGATAGATAAACAACCCTGATAATTTCGGTCATCCTCGTCATGCTCTAAAATATCAATGTTTTTAAAGGTAATATTTTCTATGGTGTCGCCCACCCAGCCTTTTTCTGTATTGCCATGTAAACCAACATTGGTTGGATGTGCTATATCTGCCCAAAGTGTAGAGTTTTTGACTATTACATTTTTAGAATTGCCATAAAAATTCCAACGATGGGCATAAATGGCGATACAATCATCTGAAGTACGCAGAAATACACCATCAACCATAACATCAGAACAACTCATTAAATCAATACCATCACTCCACCCTTTACAGCTAAACGATTTAATATTTTTGATAGTAATTCCTTGACTTTCGCCACCATATACCGTATAATGGTCTGGATTCCTGATAATTATCCCGTCCACTTCAATGTTTTTAGCATGCATAATCTCTATGCCTCGTTGTGGATTATCAATGATTCCTCTTCCAAAAATTTTCACATTTTCTACTTTATTGCATACTAATTTACCTTTCAGTACAGCTCCCCCATCAATATAAACAATCGTATTGCTAGGAATAATAAAAGCTTTTTTGGTCGAATCAGTTGGTAAATGTGTTCCATTGCCAAAATACATGACGTTTTTATCAGTAGACTTAGGAATATTTTGGAGAATAGCATTGGCAAAAACATGTAGATTATGCAGCCTATCGCCATCTATTTCAATAGAGAGATTACGAGGTTTGTTCAACGTAAAGAAGATAGTATTGTTCTTTACAGTAGATTTTATGCCGTATGATAATGGGCGAATCTTAACAGCATGAATATCTCCATTGTTTTTAGTAATAGCCACTTCTACCGTTTTAGAAAAATCAAAATTGACCATAGATGCTTCCTGCACATTGTCCATGTCAACCTTTACTTTATACTCATATAGGTCTTGCCATTGCCCGCCAACATTACGGACTCTTACCGTAAAGTCATCATTATGAGCAGTATAGTATAATTCCTTGGGTACTGAATAAGTAATTAACGATTGTGAATAAAGATTATATTGGATGAATAGTAGTATTGATAAAAAGAATATTCGTTGTATGTTCATGATTTTGTTAGTAATTAAAATTTATAAGGATTTTATAAGCATTCCTAATGCCTATAAAAGAGGGTAGTGATATATGGCAATACCCCACTCGATAGGTTTATCTTTTCTCCCATCTGTATGTCTGTTCAAACTCAGGGAACATTTTAATAAAATAAATAATCAGGCTGAAAAATATCAGCCTGATTTTCAACAGGTCAAAGACCTTTCATTAATCTATTTATTGATTAGGTTCTATTTAATTACTTTAATAACTACGGCTTGAAATTCATTAACAACTTTCAAAAGATATATTCCACTGCTAAGATTGTTTGCTGGAAATACAAACTGCTCTGTTTCACTAGGTTGTTCTATTGAGTGGGTCAATACTTGAAGTCCATTAATATTTGTCAAAGAGATAGAAAGAGGCAAGCCTTTCGTTCCTTTGATTAATACCTCACCTCTATCACTTACAATAGGATTCCCTAGCATAATCGCCTCCAAACCAGATGAGGATTCTTCTTTGTCTGCTGAAATTCTACCGTTAGCAATTACTGATGGTTCTGTACCATAAATCAATTGACCTTGGTAATACACTGTCACTTTATCATTCAGCGTCATAGTCGTATTTGTATTGAATGAATAATCATCTGCTTGATTAAAATTCGACCAATCTGCCTTGCCTATTCTATACTGAATATTCCCCGTACTACTTGATGGATAGAAAGTGCCCAAATTTGCTTTTACACTCAGTTGCAAATAAGTATTCGCTCCTGTTTGAACAGGGTTCAGTGTTACAAATCCTGATTCAATATTAGCATTTCCTAAGGCCGCATAGTCTAAGTAATAATTCAGATTAGAAGTACCTTCTTTCGTAAACCAATACCTTACTTTTACATCTCCATAGGCTACTGGCATATTTCCTTCATTGTTAATTTTCAGATAAGTACTAATCGTGTTAGTCGTAGCACTAGCCTTCGTTTCAGTATATACCTTTAAATTAACGACAGAGGGCACAGCAACAGGTTCAACACCCCAAACCAACACGCCATTACGATACATCGTAATATGTTCGTTATAAGCATAAACACTTGAACTGGTGTAAGAATAGTCATCACTTTCAGCGAGATTGCTCCAATTACTATTTGCGAATCTTGACTGTATTTGTCCTGAATTACCCCCCGCAACTAAGTTTCCAGCACTAGCCTCAAAACCATATTCTATGTATCCGAAAGCACCATTTTTTGGACTCGACAAAGGAACATACTTCATTTTTACATTGCTGTTCCCAAGTTGTGCATAATCAATCCAAGTGCTTATTCCAGCATAGTTTTCAGGAGTCACCCAGTAACGAAGCGTCAGTTCATTGTAAGGAATAGTGCTAGTACCTTCGTTGTAAACAATCAAGTTAGGTTTAATTTGATTATTCGTCAGATTATTATCCCCATCTTGATATTTTACTTTCAGCGTTGCAATAACCGTTAGTGTCTGACTAACATCGATAGCAGGATTATACGTCTGATTACCATTTTGTGAAGCAGTAATCGTACTTGTTCCTGTACCTACTAAATGAATTTTACCATTAACGATAGTGGCGACAGCAGGATTTGAACTTGTATAAGAAATGCTCAAATTAGAACTAGCCAAGGCTCCACCTTCAAAATCAGCTTCACCTAAAATCTTATTAGGAATACTAGCGAAAGTAATGCTTTGGGTTTTCTTTAAAACTGTCAAACTCTGAGTCACAGGTGTTGCAGATAAATATGTTGCATTGCCAGCTTGTGAAGCTGTAATAGTAGTCGTGCCAGCACCAATAATATGGACTTTCCCGTTCACAATTGTAGCTACTGTAGGGTTTGAACTGGTATAAGCAACTGCCAAATTTGAACTAGCAGTGGCTCCTGTTTCAAAGTCTTCATCACCTACATATTTATTTGCTAAAGCATTGAAGGTAATACTTTGGCTTTTTTTCAGCACTGTTAACGTCTGTGTTACAGGAGTTGCTGCGGTATATATTGCGTTTCCAACTTGTGTAGCTGTGATATTTGTTGTTCCAGCTCCAACAATATGAATTTGTCCATTTACAATTGTTGCTACAGATGGATTGCTACTGGTATAAGAAACAGATAAACCTGAATTTACTGTTGCACCACCATCAAAATCAATATCACCAACAGTTTTAGTTTGTAAAGGATTAAATGTGATAATTTGCAAACTAGCCACAGGAATTAGTAAAATAGGAAATGAGGTAGGAGGTGATGAAGTTGTAGATGACGTTGACAGCATACTTGTCTCATTGATATACCAATATCCATAGCCAGCTTTTTGTGCTTTTTGAATGGCGTAAGTAGTACCGTTGAAATATACATTCATTGTATTCCAAGTGGCATCATATACGTTCTTCCCAAACTGAGCACCTTCATTGATGTAGTTTAGATATGTACTATTTGGGGCACTCTCATGTATTATTTTATATCGACCATTTGACTGCTTTATAATATTCCAAATTTGGTTTGTTCTATCCGTATTCAATGCTTCAAAAACGGGAACATTTGTAGTGTTTTTGGTCCAATAAGATTCAGTATTAGGAATCTTGATAAAATAATTACCATTCGCTAACAGATTGGTGTTGTAATAAATCGTCTTTTTGAACTCATTTATGGCATTCGTTAAAATGAGTATTTCAGCATTTACTTGGTCGGCCGTTACCAAAGTGTTATAGCGAGCTAACGTAGCAGCAATAACATTACTAAAAGTCTGCTTGGCATCTACAGGATACTTTCCTACCTCTTGCGTTGTAGAGGTTTGAGCTGCATCTCTAATCGCTTTAGCTTCATCAAGTTTGGCATCAAGAGGATAATAAATATCTAATACAAATTCAAATGGAAAAGAAGATGGTACAGCACTATAGTTATTTCCCTGTTGTACTCGAACGGTATCTTTATCTATATACCAGTATCCTCCGTTTCCAGTTTTCTGAATAGCATATCTAGTACCACTGCGGTATAGATTAATAGTATTTAATGTCGAATCATAAACTTCTGATCCGAATTGTGCATTCGCATCGATATGATTATTATATCCACTAGGAGCATCGCCAAATGATGAAATCTTATATCTGCCATTTGTTTCTTTGGTAACTCTCCAACGTTGCAAATTTTTATCAGATTTTAGTGTTCCAAAAGTCAGGCTATTACTTGACGCATTTTTTGTTAGCAAAGAATCTGACCCAGCTATTTTGATATAATATACTCCAGTAGCGATACTATTAGTATAAGTAGCACGGTCATCCAACAACTGAATATCATTACCCGTGCCTCCTTTATAAGTAATTCTGAAATTATACCCACTCACGTTTACTATGGACATTTCTGGTAAATCTTTGAATGTTCCTATAATGGCACTAGTACCCGTATTGTCCAGAATAGTGAATGTTGAACCTAAAGGTATTGTACCTGAAACAACATTGTTTATCAATAATTTAGCCTGATTTAATTGTGCATTCCCAACAATAACTTTATCGGAAGAGACGGCTACGTTATTGACATCAACCTTATACGTTGCATCACTGTTTAAAGCAAGTAATGTACTTGTTGTAAAAGTACCAATTGTTCCGTCTGTTCCTGGCACTAGCAAAGCACCCGTTCCATCATTCGTACCAATTGTTACAACGGCTGTACTTTTTCCAGTTCCTCCAAATGAACCACTTTTAGCAATAATTTGGCTACTGTATGTACCCGTTGTATTGCTGTTATTCAATAAAAATGTTCCGTTTAATATGGTGGTTGTTCCTCCAAAAGTACTATTCCCAGAGAAAGTCAAAATGCCAGTACCTACTTTTTCAACCGATAATGTTCCTGTTGCATTGGCTATTGTACCGCCAAAGTTAGTATTTGTATTCAAAGCGCCAATTCTGATAATAGGAGTACCTGCAACATTACAACGAATACCACCTCTGCCTGATAATGAGCCAAATTCAAGTGCTCCTGAACTATACATAATTCTGTGACAATCTACGCCAACGGCATCCAACAACCATGCTGCATTGGCACTGCCAGATTCTGGAACCATAAATGCCATACGGTGATTACCACTTCGTAACTTAGTAATGAATGTTCCTGTAAAACTGCTGTTATTTCCATAAAGGCTAATGGTAGCATAATTATCCGAACCATCATTGATGAATGTACCATTACCCAAAAGTCGTCCATAGAAATTTAAACTCCCTTGGCGTTCATAAAAGTATCCAGTATTTCCAGCTGTTACTTCGATGTCGTTGTATAAAGTGGCAGGATTTACATTGGCACCTGTGTATAAAGCACCACCTTCTAAGATGATTTTACCAGTACCCAAAGGACCAGCAGTAGGCGAGCCAGATGTTCCCGTTCCAATTCCCACAACTTGAATACCATCTGTTGAACCCCAATTATAACCTATTGTTCCACGAATAACAGTATTGCCAGTATATGTATTTGCGCCTGACATCACAAGAGCCGAGGTTCCTGTTTTCAGTAAACTACCTGAGCCACTAACTACGCCATTAAGTTCTATTCTATTATTTTTGGCATTTACATTTAACTGTCCGTCTAAAACAATTGGCGTTGATAATATTTGTGCTTGTGAAGAATTATTCACTAAATCACTCTTTAAAGTGATGCCATTTCCAGCAATGGTATAATTCACGGCATCATCAGCAAAGAGTATTCTTGAAGCTACCAATCCCGTTAAATCATTGTTCAATGTATAGGTTTCTGTCTCTTTAAAATTCAAAATAGCTGGATTTATTGGAACAACATTTTCTATCCAGTTAGTAGGGACGTTGAATGTATTACTCGTTGGTGTTTCGTTCCAAGTTAAGCTATTGGTGCCAGGATTTCCGAATACTTCTGCTGAAATACCACTTTCTAAGTTAGTCCCTTTTGAAGAGATAACGTAGTAATACGCCGTGCCATTCGTAACATTATTATCTGTATAAGTATTGGTACCAACAGAAGCAATTTCAGTATAAGGCCCACCGCTGATAGTAGCACGCTTTACTTTATACGTTGATGCTCCGTCAGCAGTATTCCATGTTAAATGTACCTGTCCGTTTTGGTTTGTCGCCACAATATTCGTTGGTACAGCAGGAGGAACAGCGCCAGAAACTTCGTTAGATACTGCACTTTCATTTTCTCCTACCAAAGCCGTTACTACATAATAATTATTAACTTCATAGGCAGGCGAAGGGTCTGTAAAGGAAGTCCCCGTAATATTTGCTTGAATGGTGGTATAAGGCCCGCCAGATGTTAGAGAACGTTTTACCGAGTAGCTAGTAGTATTATCAGTGGCAGTCCACGAAAGCTTGATAGAAGAGTTCGCAGCATTAACGGCCAAACTATTGATGGCAATAGGCGCTTGATTGCTTATCACATCAATCACTAATGCAGCCTTTCCTGTTCCATTGGCATTTGTCGCTTCTAAAAGCACTACACTCTTCCCTACAGTTGTTGGGATTCCACTAATTACGCCAGTTGTTGCATTGATGCTTAGCCCCGTAGGTAAACCTGTCGCAGCAAAAGTAGTGGGTGTTCCTGTAGCAGTAATATTAAAATTGAATGCTGTTCCCACAGTTGCTGTTGCCGAAGTAGTACTATTGATTTCAGGAGAACCAACAGCAAAAGTATTGTTGACTGCTACATTAGTAAAAGTAGCCGTATTTAAGGCAGAAGTGTTTCTTGAGGCAGTATAGAAACCAATATAAGTATCAGTAGGGAATGGAATGATAAACAAAGCGATGTTTGTCCATGTTACGCCATCGTGTGAATGGTAGGCAAATACTCTGTTTCCTACGCGCTCTAACTTAAGCCACCATGATGAACTGGTGCTGTAATGGGTATAACCACTGTTTGCAGCAGTTGCTCCTAATCCACTTACATTAATGGTTCCTGGGGGATTAAAATTAATAGATACATAGTTGGAGATAGTCGATAATGATTCACGAATCATTAATCCTGAGACAGCATTCGCTACAGAATTATTCTCAATTTTAGCGACGATGGCAACGTCCCCTTTTACAGGTTTGAAGGTAAAATTACTCGAATTTGAGGGAGCTGTTCCTGCTCCTTTCAGTGTCCATGTTCCTGCATTAGAATTAACACTCCCTTTAATGCCTGTCACACCAATATCTGTATTACTAAAATAGCTTGAAGGAACAACACTTTCAGAAGGATAAACAATCGGAGTCATGGGAGTAGCTGTTGAATTATCCGATGACTTCAAGTATAAGAATGACCAAGCTCCTTCGCCGACCAGTGTGCGCATCTGGTCTGTATAAGGAGTAGGAATGCCTTTACGAAGTGAATAAGCACCTTGAATGATATTATTGAATGGGTGCTGTTTACGAGAACCAGTAGCAATTCCCCAACCTGAAGTCCAGTAAGTAGAATAGCCACCATACGGAGTGAATGTTAGTCCAGTAGGGTCAATAGCATAGTGATTATATAACTCGCCAATTGCTAATAGACGATTATTCATTTCCGCAAACATATCATTACCTTGTTTAAAAGCCACTTCACCATCCCAAGCCAATGCCCAAGCCTGTCCAAACCAGTGGTCATCTCTACCTGTATCACCAACCTGACCAGAAGGAATACTATTACGTAAACCAGCACCTGCTTCGATACGATACGATTCAATAGCTTGATTCCATTTCACTTCATCATCTAAAAATGCTGCAATACCCAGTGCAATTTGCAATTGGATAGCTCCTTTATTACAATCTCTCAGCGGATTAGGAACCCAAGAAGCAGGGTAGAGGACATTCGCAAAATAATTATTAACGTGTGCAGTATTGTCGGCTGTCCAACCCGAATAGGTACTTTTCAAAATATCTGCGGCTGTGATAAAATAAGGGGCATAATCGCCAATATCAAGCATATTTTCGCCACCACCCCACGTAGTATTAGTAACAGCCCAAGCGTCTAGTATCTGAGTGGCTTTGGCGGCATAAGCTGCCTCCCCCGTAAAAACATACATAAACGTAAGGTTGTGGATAGCAACCATGTCTATTTTCCATGCACTATTGTTTAAATCTGGAGACCTCGTAACATTTGCAAATGGCCCACGCATGGAGAATGAAAGTTGAGAACGATAATCATTTTTCAAGGCGTTATAACCTGTTAGCCAAGGCTCTTGGGTAATATTGGCTTTTAACTGATTCAAATCGTACTGGGTAAATGGAATACCCGGATGCACAAATGTTTTTTGGGCTTTAATTTGATGCTGAACTACAAAAATCAGTAGCAACAATCCAAATATAAAATTTGAGTAATACTTTTTCATAGTACTGTTTTGTTAAAGGTTGATTTAAGTATTATCATTTAATCCAAATAATCTTTTTTAGGTAGTAATTCCTCACAACGAGTTAATACTACCTGAATCAAGGAAGTAGCAGAGTAAATGAAATAATAAGAATAATTACGGCTGGAAGTTGTTGGTGAAAAGATTTGAAATATAGGACGAATCAGTATCGCCCCATATTTCAAGCATTTAAAGAGTGAAACAATTACCAACCTGGATTTTGTTTTAAATTTGAATTCAAAAGCAATTGGTCAGTGGGAATAGGTAACAAATAATGTTTTCTAGTGAATTTTCTATTAGAAAGTGGATCAATGATTAATGCTCCAGAGGCATCTACACCGAAAGTATAAACACTTGCCTTGTAAATAGGAAGTTTCGTCACTGGACTGATGAAAGTAGTTATTTCCGTTGGCTTGCCATTATAAGATACTACTCTTCCTAAAATAGGTTTATTCAATTCCGCTTCTGCTATTCCCCAACGTCTTAAATCATCAAAACGGAAATTTTCTGCATATAATTCTAAGGCTCTCTCTCTTCTAATTTCTCCTAACATATTCAAACTTGGGTAAGGAGCAATCAAGGCATTGGTTAATGGTGCCACATAGGCTCTAGCCCTGATTTTATTGATGGAAATGTTCAAATCTGCATCTGAGATTTTACCGCCACCTAACTCACATTTCGCTTCTGCATAAATTAAATACAATTCGGACAAACGAATTTGAGGATAGTCATAAGATTCCTGATAATCCTGTCTGTTAGGATGTTCTGTGATAAACTTTCTATTTCCATATCCTGCATCAGAGGCACTGACAGTCAAATTGGGATAAAACGCTGTGATAACTGTTGGCCAATTATTCAGGGTAGTATAATTTGCCTTGGTATAATCAGCGCCAGTACTTGTACCACGTCCCCAATATTTTTGTCCAGGCTTTGGTACAAAATTGTTCAATCTTGCATCTCTATTTACAAACTCATCCGCTATGCCATTATAACCTTTTGCTAGGGGAGATACAGTGTATGGTAACCCATCTTTACACAAATACATATCCATCATTTTGCGGTTAGGAGCAATTAGCCCTCCTAAAGTATGGGATAAGTTTGCATTTCCTTGTAGCAACGTATAGTCGTAAGAGCTTTTTAGGATAAATTCTTTATTGCTAGCCTTGGTCAATCCTTTAGGGTTTGATAATCCATCTTCCAAAATAAACAAGTAATAATAGCTTAGGCTATCTAAACCATTGAATAACTGATAAGTATTATCCGTCATTACCTGATATGCCAAGTCTGCTGCTTCAGTAAGATAAGCCGTTGTTTTATCCGCTGGTTTTTGTCCTGTTACTAAATCGGTAGTTTCGCCTACATACTTTTCCCAAGTAGCTTCGTGTAATAATACCCTAGCTTTAAGCGATTTAGCAGCTTGTTGGCTAACTTGTCCTTTATCAATTACTGCAATATTAGCCTCTGTAGGAAGACCCGCAATGGCCATATCTAAATCACTTAAAATCTGAGCTACTACTTCATATCGTGTATTTCTTGCACCATACAAAATATCATCATTCAAATCCAGTACTTTTGTCACGATAGGAACGCCACCATATCTTTTTAATAAGAAAAAATATTGCCAAGCCCTAAAAAAATAAGCTGCTGAAACATACTGCTTGATTTCAGCTTGATTGCCTTTATATTCCGCTCCTTTTTGAATCAAATAGCAATTAGAACGGATATAAGAATAAGAGTTTTTCCAATATATATCAGTTGTTGGAATAGCATTCGCCCCTTGTCCTAATAGGGAAGTAGATGCTGACAAGTCTGACCCCACGTCCATAAAATCATAAATATTACTACTATTCGTGGGACGGAAGCCAATCATTTGATTATAAAACCCATTGGCAGTAGCCTTAAAATCACTAGCTTTTGTGAAATAAATAGACTCTGTTGCTTGATCTAATGGGGCAAGATTTAAAAACTTATCTTCGCATGATGTCAGTATTAAACTAACTAAAGCGAATAGCTGAACTAAAAAATATCTTGATTTCATAACTTTGTAATTGCGTTGTTGTTAAAAAGAAATATCTAGACCTAATGACCATGTTCTAGCAAATGGATAACTGCTATCAGAACTTTCTCCTCTTTCTGGGTCAAAACCATCTTTTACTGATGTAATTTCAAACAAATCGTTTCCTGAGAAATACACTCTTATTCTATCTGATTTTATTTTATTTGATACCTGTTTTGGTAAAGTATATCCTATCACCAAGGCCTTTAAACGAGCATACTGAAGATTTTGAATATTTACATCATTCGTTTGCCAGTTCCAGTTGTTTCTTGTGGCATCGAATGATATTCTAGGAAATTCAGCATTAGGATTCTCTGCTGTCCAAGTTTTGCCAATGTAAGTAGTGTTTACGTTCAGGTAATTTCTGAAAAATGGTGCTCTGGCATTTCCTGATCTAAGAATATTTTGCTGACCCACCCCTTGAATAAATGCAGAAAAATCAAGACCTCTCCACTGTAATCCTAAATTGAGTCCAAACGTATAGTGAGGGTTAGCATCGCCATAATAATACACATCACCACTGCCTGGTTTACCATCACCAGTGGCACTTATTTTATTATTTCCGTCTAAATCAACAATTTTTAAATCTCCAGGACGCAATCTAGTCGTCGCGCCAGTCATTGCTGATAAGTTATCAAAGCCACCGTATTTAGCATAATACGCATTTACATCATCATTATTTGTAAAATATCCTGCTGTTTTATAGACAAACAATGCGTTAAGAGGATACCCTTGGCGAAGTGCTATTTTGCCAGCTCCCCAAGTATCTTTTCCTTGCATCGATATCAGGTTTGTTTGATTATCACTTAATTGAAAACCAATGTTGTATTTAACTTCGCCCGCACTTGCTTTCCAATTCATTGAGAATTCCCAGCCAGAGGTTTTCAATTCACCACTATTAGATTTTGGCGCTGTGGCACCATATATTTGCGGATAAGTAATATCGATTAACATACCAATATTTCTTTTCTCAAATACATCAAAAGTTGCTGTTAATTTATTTTGTAATAAAGCGATATCAATACCTATATTTTTATTCACCATTCTTTCCCAAGTTCTGGTCAAACTAATAGAGCTGGCAGCACTGGCTGTACCTTGAAGCGAAGGTGTCTGACCGAATAAAGCTGTTCCCGTAGTAGTTACCGCAGAGATATAATCATAGTTACCAATGTTGGCTTGTCCCCCAGTTTCTCCATAGCTTCCTCTGATTTTCAAATTAGCAATCCCTTTGAATTTTTCCATAAATTTTTCTTGCGTAATTACCCAACCACCAGAAATTCCATAGAAATTAGCCCATCTGAAATCTGGGTGAAAACGTGAAGAACCATCTCTACGACCTAATACTTCTAATAAATACTTTTGCTTATAGTTATAATTAGCACGGCTAATATAAGAAACCAAACCAACATGATTTGAACCCCCTGAATTGCTTTGAACATTTAATCCAGTAGTTGGATCTGCGGAATAAGCTGTGTTTAAATCGTAAAGTCCGGGAAACTGTAAGTTATCTCTTCCTGCTACAATAGTCTTGTTTTCTGTTAACTCTGCTGTATTACCCAGCATGATACCGAAATTATGGTCTTTCCCAAAAGTATGTTTATAGTCTAGAAAAGCTCCATAGTTTTGATATAAAGTAGTACCAATTGTTTCAGTAATACCTGGCTTAGGATATTGCGTTGAAGTTATCTTATCGCCAATCCAGTTATAAAATCTAAACGTTTGATTATACTCTGTCTTCTCTGTATTGCGTTTTACAAGGGCAGCACTACCTATTAAATTTAAGCCTTTCACAATTTCTGCCGTCAAGGTAGTGTTGATGCGAGCAATGGCATCGTTATTAGAAACAGTTCCACCGCTTTTGGTAAAAGCAATTGGGTTTCTGTAACCATAAATATCATAATAATCTCCATTTTTATTATAGGTTGGAAAGATAGGAGCATCAAAAAAACCATTACCAATACCATTTCTCGGGCTTTCTACAATCCTGCTATCGAATGAAACCCCTGTTTCTAATTTTATTTTATCAGAAATAAAATAATCGTAGTTAAATCTCAAATTGTATTTCTTTTCTCCATCATAGGCAGTTTTTAATAGTGATTTGTTGTCTGCATATCCCAGAGACAACATATAAGAAGTTTTATCTGAAGAACCACTCAAACTTAAATTATGCTGAGACGAATAAGCAGAACCATACAATTCGTTCAACCAGTTATTATTAGCATACCTCATAATCTCACCATTTGTTGGGTTAACATAGTCAACAGTTTGATCAGTTTGCATTTTCAAAAGGTTTTCTTTCGTCCACTGTGGAAACCACTCAACGGGGTTACCATTCGCATCAACTTTGTCTTGCGTAGAAGCATCTAAGTACATAGTAGCCCATTGAGACATATTAGCCCACGGCACAGCCATGCCGATGGTATTGAGTTTATAATTAGTATTATAATTAATTTTCATCTTACCACTTTTCCCTCTTTTGGTCTTCACTAGGATTACCCCACCCGCTGATCTTGCACCATAGATAGCTGCTGATGCATCTTTCAATGCCGTAACAGACTCAATATCATTAGGGTTGATTTGGTTAAATTCCCAAGTACCAATCACAGGCACGCCATCAATGATAATTAGAGGGTCAACGCCAGTAACAGATGATTCTCCTCTTAATCTAATACTTAATCCTTCGTTTCCTGGACGAGTAGACGTTCTAGAAATCACCAATCCGGGTACTTCTCCTTGCAAGGCCAAAGCCGCATTTTGTACAGGTCTGTCTTTAAAAGCCTTATCATCTACCATGGAAACAGCACCTGTTAAAGTCGCTTTTTTAGTAGTTCCATAACCCACGACAACGACTTCCTCTAATGCCTGAATGTCAGAAAGCAAGCTAACGTTAATAACTGTACGTTTGTTAATCGCTACTTCTTGACGGGCATAACCAATAAAAGAAAAAACTAAAACGTCATTGTCTTTTGGCACTACAATGCTGAAATTACCTTTTGCATCTGTGGTTCCTCCTTTAGCACTTCCTTTGATGGTGATACTTACCCCTGGCAAGCCTTCACCTTTTTCTGAATCCACTACTCTTCCTGTAACAGTATGGTCTGCAAATAATGCAACAATCTTAGAAGCATCAGGCTTTTTGCTAGCTTCCAATGCATATACATTGTTGGTTATTAAAAGAATAACAGCCAGAGGAATTTGATAAAAACCCGCTCTAATGGCCGTTAAAAATGGTTTGTTAATTTGTAACATGTTTTTCATACTTTTTTGTTTAATTTTTTGGCAAAAAGCTTCCCTGCATCCTTTTTTAGGATGTTTTCCAATACTGGTAAGGGGAAATCATAAATTATTCAGCGAACTAGTCGCTTGTTTTTCATGGTATTATTTTTCTTTTTTCATGCTCAACATGGTTAGCTATTTAATACAAACATTATTTATTATTTAAACGATTAAGCAACTTTATAAAACATTAAACACCTGAGTATATTTATCATTAGACTCCAAATAGTTATTTTAAATGTATAGAAAGTACAATAAACCTTTTGTAACCTTTGAAAAAGGGATATTTTTTATAAAATATTGAAATAAATAGATAATAGTCTGTAAGTCAGAAGATTATATCTATTTAATTTTTTATAAAAAAACAATTTTTTCTATTGTGTTGGTTAAACAAGTAAGCAAATACATTGATTAGGTAAGATTCGATGGGAGAGGGGAAGAAGTAAATACAAAATAGTAGACATTGATTAGGTTACAAACCATATTATATCAGTCTATGATAAAAATGTTCAATCTGTGAATTCCAAATTCGCTCTTATAGACGATTGATTCATTTTTGGGTATTAAATTATCCAACAAAGCTATAAATTATCATGAATAGGGGCATTTTTTAAATGCTCCTATCATTTTTCAGGCATCTCATAAATTTCCAGTAATATCAGTTACCCTACTTTTGTGAATCCCTCAATAAATACAATCCTGACGTTTAAATAGCCTACAATATTTAATTTAAACCGATTACATATTTACAATAAGTAATAGTGAGCCTATTTTGCCTTTTTTAAATATTATCCCACTATTTAAGCATATATAATGCTAGCTATAACTTTAATAAAAACAATTTATTCTTTAAAATTTCATGCAATCGGTTGCATGAAATTTTTTATTTGTATCTTTGTTATGAATAAACCTGATTTGAAAGTTTAATTTGTTGAGTAACAGGTACTATATATTTGATTTTCAATGTTTTGTGAGTTGTTATTATTAAGTCTGTCACAAATATCTTAGGTTATATTTATGCTATCTTTTGACTTTATATCACTTTTTGCTAAAAATAATATGAAAAATGTAATTTTGATAATTGCCCTCTTTCTGTTATGCCAAGGTACTTTTGGACAGCAAAAAGAGTATAATTTTATCAATTTTAATAGTAAAGACGGACTTTCTTCTAATACTATCAACGCAATACATAAAGACAAATATGGCTTTATGTGGTTTGGTACCGAAGATGGGTTAAATAGATTTGACGGGCACAATTTTTCAGCCTACAAACATCGGGAAAGTGATATTAATAGTATCGGAAGAGGGGGAGTAATGGCAATAGTTGAAGACAAGGATGATAATTTATGGATTGGAACAAATGTAACGTTGTCTGTTTATAATAGAAGTTTAAACAATTTTACTAATTATGATTTTACACAGATAGGATGGATACGCAGTCTGTGTGCAGATTATTTGGGTAATATTTGGGTTGGTAGCTACAAGGGGCTTTTTTATTTTAATACTAAAACAAAAAAGATTAAATCTTTCAAGGTAGACCCAAGTAATCCTAAAAAATTGAATTCAGATTTAATCCTTTGCGTATTTGAGGATAGTAAGAGGAACATTTGGGCTGGTACTAAATCAGGACTTCATTTGTTTAATCCTAAAGATAAAAGTTTCAAAAGATTTCTTCACCAAGACGAAAAAAAGAATACAATTTCTGACAATATTATCCGAACGATTGCTGAAGACAAAAAGGGGAATTTATGGATAGGTACTGACTTGGGAGGATTGAATGTGATGAATCCTTCGAATGAAACTTTTAAATCTTTCAAAAAGGCAGAATCAGATGAAAAAACACTGAGTAGCAATAGAATCTTCAAGATTGTTTTTGACAAAGATGGCAAATTATGGGTTGGTACTGAAATGGGAATCAATATTTTTGACCCTAACGATGGACAGATATTACGCATAAAAAGCCATTCATTGAATAAACATAATGTATTTGGTAGTTTTGTGGGTTATGGCGTCAGAGATATATACATTGATAAAGCAGGGATTTATTGGATTAGCACCTATCAAGGAGGAGTTAATAAATACGACCGTAATCTCGCTTTTTTTAACTATAAATCCTATAATCCCTTTGACCTTAAAGGGCTAACGGCAGCTTCGGTAACTTCGCTTGCTGAAAACCCCTTAACGGGAGAGGTTTTCGTGGGTACAGATGGAGGCGGATTAAATGTATTTGATAATAAAACTAATAACATTCGCCCTTTCCCTTTGAATGGCACTAATGGGAAAGCCAAAACTATTTTAGCATTAGAAAAGCTTGAAAATGAACTTTGGGTAGGAACTTATCACAATGGATTATTTGAGATAAACCTAAAAAATAATAGTGTTAGGCAATTCAATGGGATAAAAGATACACTCAGTAATGCTTATTCTCCCCTCAATTGTTTAAAAGCAGATAGTAAAGGAAATCTATGGATAGGAACGAATGGTAGCGGTCTTTATAGATATAATACTAAATCAAAAGAATTAATCACATTTGCAAAAATTTTGTCTCACAACGCTGAAAAAGCCCTTCCAATAAATGGTTTTATCACAACCATTGAAGAGGATAAAGAAGGGAATATTTGGATAGGGACTAATGGGTCGGGCATTGCGGTGTTTAATCCAACCAAAAAAAATGTTGAAGTGCTGAATCATGGCAATAGTAAATTGCCGATGGATAGGGTATTGAACATTTATGCAGCGCGTGATGGTAAGATATGGGTGGGCATTGGTGGTGGTGGATTATGTCAATATGATTCAAAATCAAAGTTATTTTACCAATATTGCGAAGACCATCTATTATCTAACAGTGTAATCTATAAAATTTTAGAGGATAATACGGGCAAACTATGGGTAAGTAGCAACAAAGGAATATCGGTATTTCATCCTGCTAAAAAAAGCTTTAAAAATTATACTTATCATAATGGTATTCAGCAAAGTACATTTAATGTAGGGGCTGGTTTGAAGACTAGCACTGGGATTTTTTATTTTGGAGGGCTTGATGGATTCAACTTTTTTAATCCTACAAACCTGTATCAAAATATCAATGTTCCCCCGCTAGTTATTACAGATTTGAAAATCAATAATAAGCGTGCTAATCCACTCGAAAATTCAGAAATATCAGACCACCTTTCTATCGCCAAAGAAATAAACCTAAGCTATAAACAAAACTTCTCTTTGGATTTTGTCGCATTAAATTATACTGCCCCTCAGGAAAGCCAATACTATTATATGCTCGATGGTTTTGATAAAGAATGGAACAATGTAGGCTCTGTAACAACAGCAGTATATACAAATCTTGACCCAGGACAATACATTTTCCGCTTAAAAGCAAGAAGTGAAGATGGCTCATGGCAAACCCCTGAGAAAACCATTATTATAAAAGTGAATCCTCCGTTCTGGCGGACATATTATGCCTATTTTTTCTATTTAATAACCCTAGTAATTTCCCTTTGGTTGATTAGAAGAAGAGGAATCCAAAAATTAAAGAACGAATTTTCCCTAGCTCAAGAACGCCTTGAGGCAGAACGTAAAATGGAATTAGAGCAGTTGAAAATTAAGTTTATCACTAATTTAAGCCATGAGTTAAAAACGCCGCTAACGTTAATTTTAAATCCAATTGAAAACCTGCTGCTTGATGAAAAAAGCATAGATAAAATAAAAATCTTAACGTTAATCAATAGAAATTCTAAAAGGTTGTTAAATCTTGTAAATCAATTACTTGATTTTAGGAAAATTGAAGAAAATGAGCTTACGCTGAATCTTACTGAGCAAGATATTATCGCTTTTGTCAAGGAAATTTTCTATTCATTTAAGTATATCTCTGAGCGGAAAAATATACACCTTGATTTTGAAAGTTCAATAACTGAATATTATACAAGCTTTGATAAGGATAAAGTAGAACGCATTTTAATCAATCTACTATCGAATGCCATAAAATTCACAAACGAAAATGGTAATGTTTATTGTAAAATAACCTGTGATGCTTGTAAAGGAATAAAACTAATTATTGGAGACTCTGGTATAGGTATGCCAGAAGAAATGCAGGCTAAAATTTTTGATAGATTCTTTCAAATTAATAATCATGATGATATCCTCAACCAAGGGAGTGGCATAGGGTTATCTATTGCACAAGAATTTATCAAACTCCATGATGGTACGATAAGCTTAGAAAGTAAAGAGAATATTGGAAGCGTCTTTACTATTTCTTTTCCATTTGTTCAAACGACTTCATATTTTATTCAAGACAATCCTCCTGAGATAACAGTAGAAACCTTTGATACAATCTGTGTTGAAAATAATGATACAGAACAATCAATAATTGAAAAGCCAATTATATTGATTGTAGACGATAGTGACGACCTAAGGACTTATTTGAGGGAAAGCTTAAAATCAAAATATAAAATAATAGAAGCCTCAGACGGCAAACAAGGTTGGCAAAAAACCCTTGCGTTACATCCACAAATAATAATAAGCGATGTAAATATGCCCAATATGGACGGCATAACGATGGTAAGGAAAATAAAAAATGACAATAGAACAAAACACATTCCGTTAATCATGCTGACTGTTTTGGGGGATGAGATAGAACAATTGAAAGGCCTTGAAACGGGAGCTAATGATTATTTAACCAAACCCTTTAGTTTGAGGTTGCTGAATTTAAAGATAAATAATTTACTGAGCTTAAATAGTACTTTAAAAAATACGTATAGTAAACAAATTAATTTAGAAGTACCTGAAAAGGAGATAGTATTAGAAAATGAAAAGTTTTTATTAAAAATTGGGCGTTATATAGAAGACCATATAGTAGACCAAGAACTATCAATTGAAGATTTAAGTCAGAAAATGAATATGAGTAGAGGGACACTCTACAATAAAATATTAAGCGTTACGGGAGAAACACCCGTAGAATATATACGGTCAGTTAAATTAAAAAAAGCTATCAACTTGCTTGAAAAAAGCGATATGAAAATATCTCAAATCGCTTATGAAGTTGGCTTTTCTAATTCTAATTATTTTGCCCGTGCCTTTAGGGCTAAATATGGAATGTCTTCATCGGAATACATAAAGCTCAAAAGGGTCTAGTAATAAAGTTGGCGATATCTCAACTTAGATAGAGAATGTCAAATATTATACTTCATAACCGCCGTCACCATCTTTTCACTTTTACGAAAGGATGGTGATGAGTTCAAAAAATACCCCCTCTATATTTCTACTATTAATCAGCCCAGAAATATTGGTATGTTGCTAGGCTTAGGTGATTTCTATCAAAACGTTTTCACTTTAGCGTTAACCTCAAGGCATATACTAACAAATTTTAAAGAAAACCCTCTTTAATGACTTCACATACCTGATATTTTATGTACAAAATAGATAAAATAGCTACTATTTATAGGTGTTTGTAGTTTATAAAAGCCTTATAATGTGCTTGCAAAGCCATTTTCCCTACGATTTGCTATTTTGAGAACATAATATGGATGACACATCGCCAATACCCCCTCTTTTAAACATTCGGAACATTAATTTGTCAATATGTGCTAATTTTTTTTTTGCCAGTCTGCTTATTTTACATCGACAAAAAGGCTTCTTTCCTAAAGAAGTTTTAATTTTTTATTAAAACAATCATATCTTTTAATGACTATGAAACAATTCAACTACTCAATTTTGCAGTGGCAACATCACAAATACTTTAAGGTATTTTATGTTTTGCTGTTTATGATTTGCAGCTTTACAATAAAAGCACAAACTGTTAAAGGTACGATAAAGACAAAGAATGATCAGGTACTAACAGGTGTTTCTGTAAGGATAAAAGGAACGACAAGAGGGACAACGTCTAATAATGAAGGGAACTATTCTATTACTTCTTCACCCAAAGAAATACTCATTCTTAGTTCGGTGGGTTATAAAACCCAAGAGATAGTGGTGGGAAATAGAACAGTAATAGATATTGTTTTAGAAGAAGATTTATCAACATTGAACGAAGTGGTTGTTGTCGGATATGGTACGCAGAAAAAATCAGATTTGACAGGAGCTGTGGCAAGTGTAAATCTTGAAACCTTACGTAATGCTCCTAATACAAATATTGGTCAGTACCTACAAGGAACTGTTCCGGGGCTAAACGTTGGATTATCAACTAGTGCTGGTGGAACGCCTCCTATCTCTATCAGGGGGCAAGTAACGCTGAATGGTAGCCAAAGTGTATTAATCATCCTTGATGGTATTCAATATACAGGTTCATTATCATCTATTAACCCCGATGATATTGCTTCAATAGATGTATTGAAAGATGCTAGCTCGACAGCGGTTTATGGAGCTCAAGCGGCTAATGGTGTAATATTGATTACTTCTAGAAAAGGAAAATATAATCAAAAGCCTCGTATTTCATTCTCAACTGCTTATACTTCACAAACGCCTACCATCGGTAATTTAAAGCCTTATGACCGTGCTGGTTTTGTTAAGCAATTAACGGAGTCTTTTTATGATAAAGCATACCTTGCACCAAATTATACTGAGCCAAACCCAAACTTTAAAGTTTCAGACTATGCTGATGCTGCCATGCGTGATGGTTCAGGAAATTTATTGCCAAACGATTACAATTGGTTTCAACAAGGAACCAATACAGGTTCTATTTTTGAGAATAATTTAAGTATTTCAGGTGGTTCTGAGCGTGTTACCTATTTATTGTCTGGGTCATTGGTAAATCAAAAAGGATTTATTGTGAATGATATTTTCAAAAGACAATCGATTCGTGCCAATATAGAAGTGCTTCCATTAGATTGGTTAAAAATCGGGTTGGTATCTTCTGGTTCATTTGTGAACCAAGATGGACAAGAACCTTCATTCAGTAGCCTTTTGCGTATATCGCCCCTATTAGTTCCTTATGATGCTAATGGTAATCTCATTCCTTTCCCTACAAACACTTTAGAACCAAGCCCTTTTACTACGTATGAGGTTGACGACTATGATAGAAACAAATACCTTTTTGCCAACATTTACACAGAAATAGATTTCCCATTCTTGAAAGGACTTAAATACCGCATGAATTTTGGGAATAATTATCGTCTTTCTCAACGATATAACTCAAGTATTTATGGTGCAGGTCAGACGGGTTCTGCGTATAAAAATACGCAAGATTATTATGACTATACGTTTGATAATATTCTTACTTATAACAAAGCTTTTGGCGACCATGAAGTAACGGGTACATTTTTGTATGGAGCAGTAGAGCGAAAATTCAATTCAGTGAATGCTAGGGCAGAAGGATTTACCAGACTATCATTAAGCTATAACAACCTTTCGTTGGGTAATACAAAATTTGTAGAGTCTGATGCGTGGGACGAAGCCTTGAATTATCAGATGGCAAGAGTGAATTATAAATTTAAGAACAGATATCTTTTAACAGCCACAGTGCGTCGTGATGGCTTCTCGGGCTTTGCTAAAAACAACAAATATGGCGTTTTCCCTGTAGCGGCTTTAGGGTGGGTAGTCTCAGAAGAAGACTTTATGAAGAATGTAAAGACGGTTGATTTCTTAAAATTACGTGCGGGTTATGGTACTATCGGGAACCAGACATCTCGTTATACGTCTGTTGCTAGGGTTTCTACAGGTAATACATACGCTTACGTATATGGAGATGGAGGAGCTACCGCTTTCGGACAGCAAGTAACTTCATTGGGTAATGACAACCTAAAATGGGAACGTACAACAGGATTGAACTTAGGAGTTGACTTTACTTTATTGAAAAGCAGATTGAGCGGTTCGCTAGAATATTATAATAACAAAACAAAAGATTTATTGTATAGCGTAGCGATTCCTGCTGTAACTGGATTTGGCAGTATTAGTACCAACTTAGGGCAAATCAACAATACAGGTTTTGAGGCATCGATTACAGGTAAAATATTAGAAAAATCAGGATTTAAATGGTCTTCAACTGTCAATTTTTCAGCTAACAACAATAAAATTGTTTCGCTTACTGGTGTGGATGCTGATAAAGATGGTAAAGAAGATGATCTTATTTCAAGTAATTTATTTATAGGAAAATCAATTGGTACGATTTATAACTATCAAATAAATGGAATCAATCAAATTGCTGATGAGCGACTAGCAGGCTTTCCAGTTGGTACTGTGAAAATTGTTGATCAGAACGGTGATAAGGACATTACACCTTTAATGGACAGAGTCTTTTTAGGTAGAGCCGAACCTGCTTATCGTGTCAGCTTATCGAATAATTTTGAATATAAGGGTTTTACATTGAGCGTATTAATTAACTCAATCCAAGGAGGTAAAGATGGTTATCTTAGAAATAATAACCCATCATATTTCCGTGATGATAATAGTATTAGAATAAACTACATTCAAGGAATTGATTTCTGGTCGCCTACAAATCCAACAGGAAAGTATCCAAGAAATATCTCGGGTAGTAGAGCTAAAATTGAGCCTAATATGTATCAGGACAGAAGTTTTGTCAGATTACAAGATGTATCGCTTTCGTATAACCTAGGCAATTTATTAAAATCAACGAAGGCGCAATCTATCAATCTTTATATCAGTGGCAAAAACCTTTATACTTGGACTAAGTGGGAAGGATGGGATCCTGAAGTAAATGATAATGACACCGATGGAAACCCTGTGAATGGTCTGAACAATGGGGGAAGACCTGTATTAAGAGCCTTTACTGTAGGCCTAAACATAGTTTATTAACCAAGTTAGCAAATTAGAAAATGAAAAAAATAAATGTATTATCACTATTAATTCTTCTTTTATTTAGCACATCGTGCGGGGAGAATTTCTTGAATGAAACACCGCTTTCATTCTTGAGTACAAGCAATGCTTTTAAGACAGCAGACGACTTTAATTCTTCAATAAACAGTCTTTATAATTCTGTAAGAGCTGAATTTTATACTAGAAGCGACTGGCAACCTATGCAATATTTGTATAGAACAGATTTAGGCGTAGAAGTAGCAGTAGGGTCGAACCCAAACCTTTCGTCAGAATTTGGTCCATCGGGGACACTTTCGAACAATCACTGGAGTCAGATTTTTAAGATTGTAGCGGATGCCAATACTATCTTAAGCCGTATTCCTAGCTCTTCGCTTTCTGATAAAGACAAAATTGTGTTTGAAGCAAAAGCAAAATTCTTCAGGGCATTCGCCTATAGAACGATGGCTTATTTATGGGGAGGTGTTCCTTTGATTAAGGAAGAAATCATTGCTGAAAAAACAGACTTTGTAAGAGCCACAAAGAAAGAGGTTTTAACATTAGTAATTGACGATTTAAAATTTGCAGCGGCAAATCTTCCAACGATTGCAACGGTTAAAGATGGGGAAATTTCAAATCTGGTAGCATTACATTTATTGTCAGAAGTGTATCTTGCTGATGGTCAATTTAAAAATGCTGCCGATGCCGCTTCAGTGGTGATTGATGATGCCGCTACAGATTTGATGTTAAATAGATTTGGTGCGCGCTCTTCTGTAACACCTGGAGATGTTTACTGGGATTTATTTCAAGCGAATAATCAAAATAGAAAGACAGCAGGTAACAGAGAAGGGCTGTGGGTTATTCAGTTCGAGACGGACGTACAGGGAGGATCTTCTATTTCAACAGCGATGGCAGGGGCTTATCAATTAGAAAGAGTACATGTACCGCTTTATCGTGATATGAGAGTAAATGGAGTAGCATTATTTCAATGGCCTGTGGGAGATTATACAGGAGGTAGAGGCGTGGGCTTTTTACAACCTACTCCGTATTTTGCAGATTCTGTTTGGAAAAGTGATTTCAATAATGATATTAGAAATGCTAATCATAACTTTGTAAGAGAAGTGGTAGCAACGAATCCTGCTAGCCCTTTCTTCGGCAAGGTGATTTCTACGAAGAACCCACCAGCAGGTGCAGGTATCACTTACCCGTCTCGTGTTTTCTATGCTTATCAGTCAAAAGCAACAACCCCGTTTAATCACCCTGCGGGCTTATATGTGAATCCAGGTTCATCAGACCCAA
>NZ_JBWKOV010000010.1:0-83528 GCF_059416265.1 Arcicella sp. GW821-FHT09D11
AGGCTGTGACATGAGGAGACCAAAGCTCAGTTTGAAAGGCGATTTAACCCTATTTAAACCAATTTTATCAATAATTATATCTTCATTTCAACTTTTTTAAAAGATGTGGGTAATCAGTAGGACTTAAGTCATCCCCTAATAGGAAGGTTTCGTAAAAAAGACTTAAAAACTGTAAGAGTAAAACCTAGAGTCTTTAAGTCTTATAATCCTAAAGTCATACATCCTCAAGTCTTCAAGTCATGTTCATCCTTCGAAGAATTACTAAAATTCCAGATAAATCCTTGCCAAAAAGCTTTTAAATGAGGCCAATCTCGTTTTACTAAATATCCTAATAGATTTTTTGGAAGAGCAATAGCAGTATAATATATATACATCAGTATCTTTTGATACCCAAAAGTATTTCTTCGTAAATAAAGTAAGCGATTTCGACTATAATAATAGGTTTTAAGGGTTGAACCTTTGCCCGTACTCATAGACTCCTTATGCCAGACTTTACTGCTTGGCTCGTACCAAATTGTATAACCCGCTCTTTTGAATCTTTCGCAATAATCCATTTCCTCATAATACAAAAAGAATAATTCTGCCATGAATCCAACTTTTTCAAAAGCGACTTTTGAAAAAATCATTGCTGCTCCGTGTGCACGTGATGTCGGCATAGCCTTATCGTGCTGACCTGTATCTTTTTCTAAATAACCAATGCCAAAGCCTCGACCTGATATAGGATTAATAGGCGTATATCCTGCAAATTGTATAACGTCTGGTTCGTCAAAATATAAAATTTTAGGGCAAATTACCCCAATATTAGCATCCGTCTGAAAGCGTGCGATAAGAGGCTCAAGAAAACCTGCATCTACTTCTGTATCATTGTTCAAGAGCAAATAATATTCTCCTGTTGCTATTCTTAATCCTTTGTTATTTCCACCAGCAAAACCAAGGTTTTCTCCAGGTTCAAGATAAGTAATCCAAGGAAAATCTATTGGAAGTTGATAACCAAAATCTTTGGTGCTGTTATCAACGACAATTACTTCAATAGAAGGATAAGTTATTTTTTCTAACGAACGTAATAGCGCAGCAGTAACATCAGTACTGTTAAAATTTATGGTTATTATAGAAACTTTTGGTTGATGATTTGCCATCTTTGTTATTCGTTTTCAGCTTACTTTTTCCCATTGCCCTGATGTAGCATTGTATTGTTTAATTACTTTAGCAGGGTTGCCAACAGCAACGCTAAAAGGAGGAATACTTTTAGTAACAACAGCTCCCCCCGCAATTACACTATGTTTCCCGATAGTTACGCCCGCAGTAATCACCGCATTGGCACCAATCCAACAATCGTCTTCTATCGTGATTTGAGCTGTTGTAACGGGCTGTAAATCAATAGGAAGGGTAACATCAGTGTACACATGATTAAGACCACTCATTACGATATTTTGTGCAAAAATAACGTTATTACCCACTGTTACAGGGCCGATGATTACATTGCCAATACCGACTCTTGAATTATTGCCAATATGAACAGCCCCTACGCCATTATTAATGGTAGCAAAATCTTCTACTGTACTAAAATTGCCCAGTGTAAAAGGCTGAAAAGGCAAAACATCTACTCTTGTTCTTCTGCATATTACAGAGCCTTTCCCTTTTTTATGAAAGAAAGGATTAATAAACCATTTTACCCAAAGTCGCGGTCGTGCCTGATACTTTGGAATTAAACACCAATGCACAAATTTCTTTAAGGCAGGATTTGATTTGATGGTTTGAATAATAGACATAAGAAGAATTATTTTTTGAAAAGATGTTTTTTGATTCTAAATATAAGTGCCTTTTTTAAACCACCATCTATTTGTATTCGTCTATCGCTTGTCCAAACTTTTGCATCATCGCTATCTACCGCCTCAATTTTTCCTCCTGCTTCTTGCAAACGTAATGCCATCATTCCGTCTTCTGTAGCATGACCTGCATCATCAAAAGCAACTCCTCTGAAAGTTCTTTGTACTTCAATATCATAGCCGTTTATGTCGATACCTTTTTGTCTAATAAAGCCAGAATTATACCCTAATACATTCAGAAAAGGTTGTGTACGTTCTTTTTGTTTAATCACAAAACTGCTCAGCATTTCATAGAAAGCATATTGCCAACGTGGGGTAGAAGGAGAAGGAAGAAATGAATAACTACCATGTACACAATATACAGGAACAGGTTTGTCTTGTCCTTTTACTAGTGCATCAGTCATGGCCGTAATCCAACCTGCTGGATATAATGTATCACTATCGCAGGTTAACACATAAGTGCCTTTTGCTTTGTGCAAACCACAAGTTCTGGCATGACCAACGCCTTGCTTGGTCTCCAAAAAGTTTTTTACACCAATTGTATTTAAAAGATTGGCTGTGCCATCGGTTGAATTATTATCAATTACAATTAACTCAACAGGATATTTTGTATTAGTATTTGCCAGCGAAATTAAGGTATGTAAGATACTTTCTTCTTCGTTCCATGCAGGGATTACTACACTAACAATGGGGTTTTCGTTAGAAAATATAGATAATTTTTTCTTTAGCTCTTCAACTTCACTAGCGGTATATTTACTAATGAGTAATGGTTTGCTTAATATTTGCTCTACCCAAGTTGGTAACGAAAAATTAATCATAGTTTTTTCAATTTATGGAATAACAAATCTTTTTAAAGGCAACAATTATTCTGCTCTTTTTACTTTTTCCCAGATACCTGAAGTTAATCCATTCTTGTATCTAAAATACCCTTGGACGGCGCAATAATTCATGAAAGAAAAATAGAAGGGTACAAAAAGTATTTTTACCCTAATCTTCTTGTTTTCAAGGTAATAGCCAAGTAAAGCTAAAATGTAAAAGGCAATTTGAGCAAGCATCAAAAGATGATATATGAAATTATCTAATAATTCGGAACCTGTAAAAAGTAGGATAAAATTGATTAATACCAAAAGAGGAAGGCAAAATGGAGCCACTGCCCAACGCATAGCACGGTGTGAAACATATTGAAACGAAAGTAAGCCATAGCGGAAGATATTCCAAAGGAAACCTAAACGGGCTATTGCCTGAAAACCTCCTGCTGAAATCCTGATTTTCCGCTTCATTTCATCTTGAATAGAGAACGAAGGGCGTTCACTGGCATAAGCATCTGGTTCATAAATTACCCTAAAACCATTGGCAGCAATTCGTAAGGAAATAATGAAGTCATCCAGCAGTGTATCTTTTTCAACGTGTTCAAATAGATTGGTTCTTACAGCAAATAATTCACCTGCTGCCCCTACGACAGAATAAAGCTCAGTATCTAATTTTTTCAGAAAAGATTCATACTTCCAGTATAACCCTTCGCCAGCTCCAGCAGCGGCTTCTGATCCTTCTGTTTGAATACGTTTTTCACCTGCAACTGCCCCGACTACGGGGTCTTGGAAGTGCCTTACGATATTTTTAATAACAGCGTAATTGAGGGTTGTGTTAGCGTCTGTAAAAATAACAATAGGGGTATTGATGGTTTTCATAGCCATATTCATGGCTTCAATTTTACCTCTACGGGTATCGCCTGCAATCATTCTTAGATTACTATATTCTGATTGAAGAGATGCTATGTATTCTGACGTTCCATCATTTGAGCCTTCTGTGACGAAAAGAACTTCGAATTTATCCGATGGATAATCGAGCCCAAATGTATTAATAACCTTGGCTTCAATGCACGACATTTCATTGTAAGCGGGTACCACTAAAGTGACTTCTGGAAGAAAGGTAGGGTCGTTATACTTTTTAAAAGTATACCCAAATATTTTTCTGATTTTTACAAAAATCCAAGCAACTATACCGTAGCCAACATAAGTATAGGCTACTAGCCCTATACAAATCCAGAAACATAGTTCAAGTATGAGTTTCATAGTTTAATATTTTGAGAGATATTAATTTAATTAATACCACAGGGCTGAGCAGTTTTTCTGGGTTGGGTTTTTATACATTTTCAGATTGTAAGAGGGCAGGGAATGTCATAAAAAAGATTTTTAAATCATACTTGAAAGAAAAGTTACGAGCATACTCAATATCCAATTCTATTCTTTCTTGTTCGGTCATATCTTTTTTGCCTTTTCCTCTTTTGGTTACTTGCCAAAGGCCAGTAAGTCCACCCGGACCAGCAAAGCGTTCAATATAATCGTCTGTTGTTAATTTTTCAGCTTCGTATAGTGGCAAAGGTCTATTTCCAATCAGAGACATATCTCCCAAGAAGATATTAAACAATTGAGGTAGCTCATCGATACTACTATTTCTTAAGAAACGGCCTAGTTTTGTAATTCTTGGGTCATTTTGAAATTTCATAAAGGCTACTTTTTCTTTTTTCTTATTCAAGTAAACCTTTTCACAAGTTTCTTCACCATCAAGATATAATCGTTGCTGACAAGAACCAATTAGTGCACACTCATCACAAAGTCCATCTGTTTTGGCTTCAGTTGCTCCTTTGGTGTACATATTCAGCGATTCCATGTTTTTAATTAACTGGTCAGCATCAGTACGCATCGTTCTGAACTTATAAATTTCAAAAATCTTGTAGCCCGCACCCACACGTTTAGATTTATAGACGATAGGGCCTTTAGAATCTAATTTGATTAGGATAGAAATAATAATAAGCAGTGGAGACAGCAACAACAAAGCAAAACCAGTAGTGGAAACATCAATAAAGCGTTTCCAGAATGGAATTTTTACCTCTAAAATATTTGATTTTGTTTGTTGACTGGCAACATAATGACGACGTTTGATGAAGTATTCTAATCGAGTAACTAAATCACCAGAACTGAAATCTTTAGGATAGATATCATCTCCTTGTTTCTCAATGATTTCTTTAATCAGGCCAGGCGTTACATGGTCGCTGGTAAGGATAACAGGCAAATTTTTTGTCCAGTTATCTTTCCTGATTGTTTCTAAAAATTTGATTCCGCCTAGATTTCTAGCAATAATAATGGCATCAGGAGGATAGGTATTTTTCACAAACTCCAGACATTCGTCTAAGTTACTAATAACCTTTATGTGAAGTTTTTGTCCAAATTTTTTCAAAAAATTGACCACTACAAAATCTTCATTTTCAACCAAAATTACTTTAATAGGAAAATCATCCTTTGGTGATGATATAGTCTGTGGGATACTACTCATATTTTAGTGATTTTAATAATTCTATCTCAAGACATACACGATAAACTTTGACCTCATAAGCATTAAGGTAACAAATAATGAGTAAACCTCTTAATATGTTTTATAAAATAAATGGTTAATGGTGGTGTCTATTTTACTCTACGTAAAATAGCTTTTATTTTGGCATGTACTTCCATCGGATTGAATGGTTTTAGCATAAAATCGTCAGCCCCTAAGTTCAAGCATTCTATTCTTTCTTTACTTTCGTCAGTACCAGAAAGAATAATGATTGGTAGGTTACTGAATAAATTACTTGCACGTACTACTTTTACAAACTCTTTACCATCCAAGTTTGGCATGTTAAGGTCAGCAATGATAAAGTCTGTATCGTTTCCTGCATCTAACCAATTCATTCCTTCCATTCCATCGTTTTTAACTGTTACATCAAACTCTTTGTTCAAGAAATGTTCTAATACTTTTCTAGTACTTGCTTCATCATCAACTATTAGAAGTTTCAATTTACTGTTGCTCATTATTTTTAGTTATTGAATTTTTTAGGGCTATTGTGGAAACAATAAAAATATGGTTACTTAAGAAACACTTCCATTAACTGATGTAATGAAAAGCCTTTTTGTATTACTTTTTTTTATACAATAGTAATCAATAGTATAAAATAAATATTATAAAAAAAGATGCAGCAATAGATTAATATTAAAAATGTTATTTTTTTAATATCCTCTCTTAAAGTTACAATCAATTACCTTGCCAAACAAATGTTTTTATGCTTTTAAACAACCTAAACTATATTCAAGGCGGACTTTGTACAATAGAAATTTTGCACTCACATAAAGAATACTGCTATCCACATTTATGCAAACCTTAAATATAAATATATTGACAAAATATTGCTATTTTACAATAAACAAATTTCATTTATACTTTTTTTAGTAGCAACATAGATGTCTCCCTCATCTTTGGTGGCTGATATGTTTAGAATAAATCCTTATTATTTATTCTAATTTAAGGATAATTCTAATTTAATCTAATTTTGTTGGTGTTTGCTAATCATTTATTGATGATGGAAAATAAGGAATGGACTGATGCAATTGATGCTATTTTTAGTAAGCAAATAGAGAACCAATATAATATTGGTCATACAAATGCATTAGAAAGAAAAACTAAATTAAAAAAATTGCTTAAAACGATTCTTCAATATCGAGCAGAGATTCAAAAAGCAATGTTTGATGATTTCAGAAAAGCGCCTGCTGAAGTAGATTTAACGGAAATATACACGATTATTAATGAGCTAAACCACACAATCAAACACCTAAAGCATTGGATGAAGCCGAAGGTTGTGCCAAGTCCAATCTCTCTATTAGGCACTTCATCTTATATTCATTACGAACCAAAGGGTGTTGTATTAATCGTTTCTCCTTGGAATTTTCCGTTTAATTTAACGTTTGGACCATTGGTTTCTGCCATTGCTGCTGGAAACTGTGTCATCATAAAGCCTTCAGAGCATACTCCTCATTCGGCAACGTTGATGAAAAAAATAATAAGAGAAGTATTCTCTGAAAACGAAGTAGCAATATTTGAAGGAAATGCCGAAGTAGCAGCATACATCACCAAATTGCCCTTCAACCATATTTTCTTTACGGGAAGTCCTGCTTTAGGAAAGAAAGTTATGGCAGCAGCGGCTGAAAATTTATGTTCTGTTACGTTAGAATTGGGAGGTAAAACACCTGTCATTGTGGATGAATCCGCTGATTTGGTCAAAGCTGCTAGTAGAATAGCGTGGGCAAAATATTTGAATAATGGACAAGTATGCATCGCCCCAGATTATTTATACATCCAAGAAAGCATAAAGGATGATTTTGTAAAACTATTCAAAGAGCAAGTTTTGAATTTTTATGGAAAAAATCCTGAAGAGTCAAAAGATTATAATCGAATTGTAAATAAAGGGCATTTTAATCGTTTGAAGAGTTATATAGAAGAGGTTAAGGCAACAGGAGCCGTGATAGAAATGGGTGGAGAAACAGATGAAAGCCAAGCATTTATCGCTCCCACACTACTATCAAACGTCAGTAAAGACAGCAAGGTGATGCAAGAAGAAATTTTTGGACCAATCCTACCTTTGATTACTTTTAAGGAACTAGGCGAAGCTATTCAGCATATTCAACAACACGAAAAACCATTGGCTTTGTATATTTTTAGTAAGAATAAGGGCTCAATAAACAGCATAATTAGCCAGACAAGGGCAGGAGGGACGGTAATTAATCATAATACCTTACACTTTTTTAATAACGAATTACCTTTTGGAGGTTCAAATAATAGTGGCATTGGAAAGGGGCATGGGCATTATGGTTTCCTAGCATTTTCTAACCAAAGGGCAATTATGAAACAATGGTCGCCTTTTATTGCGTTAGATTTATTAATGCCTCCTTATACTGATTTTAAGCAGAAGCTAATAGATTTGACGATTAAGTATTTCTAAAAAAATCCCCCAAACAATTAACATTCGTTTGGGGGATTTTGATGATTATTTAGAAAAGGAATAAGGAAAATCTACTGTATTCGTGCCTCGTGCTTTGTTAGGAGAAGCAGACATCTTAAAATCAATCGTAGCACCCTGCATTAACTTCTGGTGACTCAACCAGTTTTTAGTATACGGTAAACCGTTGAATTTAAGGGTTTGTATATACTTGTTTTGTGTATTGTTTTCAGGAGCATTGATAGTAATCTTCTTGCCACTTTCAAGCGATAAAGTTACCTTTTTGAATAGCGGAGCCCCCAAAACGTATTGATCCGTAGCAGGAGCCACAGGATAAAAACCTAAAGAAGAAAATACGTACCAAGCAGAAGTTTGTCCATTATCTTCGTCACCACAGTAACCATCTGGCGTAGGCTGATACATTTTATTCATTACTTCTCTAATCCAATACTGGGTCTTCCATGGTTGTCCTGCATAATTATACAAGTATATCATGTGTTGAATAGGCTGGTTTCCATGGGCATAATTCCCCATATTCATAATTTGCATTTCACGGATTTCATGAATGACAAATCCATAATATGAATCATCAAAAACAGGAGGAACCACAAAGACAGAATCTAACATTTGACTAAAACCTTTATTACCACCCATTAAATTAGAAAGACCATTGATGTCATGAAAAACGCTCCATGTATAATGCCAGCTATTTCCTTCTGTAAAAGCATCTCCCCATTTAAAAGGATTGAATGGACTTTGGAAAGTGCCATCCTGATTTTTACCGCGCATCAATTTTGTACTAGGGTCGAATAAGTTTCTATAATTCTGTGAACGTTTTGCAAAGCGGTCAATTTCATCCTGTGGACGCTTCAAGGCTTTTGCTAATTGATAAATACAGAAATCGTCATAGGCATATTCCAACGTTCTGGCTGCATTTTCATTGATTTTTACATCATAAGGTACATAGCCTAATTGATTGTAATACTTTACGCCTAATCGTCCAACGGAACTCATCGGGCCTTCGTTTTCACTATTTTTCAATAAGGCTTCATACAGTTTATTAATATCAAACCCTCGTCCACCTTTCAAGTATGCATCGGCAATGATAGAAGCCGAGTTAGAACCTACCATACAATCACGATGCCCCGGACTAGCCCACTCAGGCAAGAAACCGCTCTCATCATAAGTATTTGCCAAGCCTTCCATAATTTGTGCATTCAACGAAGGGAACATCAAATTGAAGAAAGGGAAAACTGCTCTAAAAGTATCCCAAAATCCATTGTCAGTAAACATATAGCCAGGCAATGTTTTTCCATTATATGGGCTATAATGAACTACTTTCCCTTGAGCATCTAGCTCATAGAATTTCCTTGGAAACAGCATTGTGCGGTATAAACAAGAGTAAAAAGTACGTGTTTGTTGGTCAGTACCACCTTCAACCTTTAATCTGTTCAAGGATGCATTCCAGATTTTCTCACCTTTGCTTTTTACTTGTTGAAAATTGTCTTTTCCTACTTCTTTTAAATTGATTTCTGCTTGTTCAAAACTGATGAAGGACGAAGCCACTTTTGCTTGAACTTTTTCGCCTTTTTCGGTAGCAAAATCAATTACAGCACCTACATGGTTTTCTTTGATTTCTAACGTATTATCAACCAATTCTTTGCCGTTCCAAGTACTTGTACTGGCAAAAGCCTTATCGAAGATAATCACAAAGTAATTCTTGAAATTCTCAGGAACACCCCCACTATTTTTGGTTGTATAGCCAATGATTTTTCTTTCGCTTGGAATGATTTTGATGTATGAGCCTTTATCTAAAGCATCGATTACGATATGTGCTTTGTCGGTTTTTGGGAATGTAAAACGAAGTACAGCTGCTCTTTCTGTGGGCGTAATTTCGGTTGTTACGTCGTGGTCAGCTAAGTAAACACTGTAATAATGTGGCTTCGCTACTTCTGCTTTATGTGAAAACCAGCTTGCACGGTCATCTTCTTTGAAGACACGCTTGCCTGTAGTTGGCATAATTACAAATTGACCGTAGTCATTAATCCATGGACTTGGCTGGTGTGTCTGTTTAAACCCTCTGATTTTGTCAGCATCATAGGTATATGCCCAACCATCGCCCATTTTACCAGTTTGTGGCATCCAGAAATTCATTCCCCAAGGAAGGGCAATGGCAGGATACGTATTCCCAGCCGATAAACTTGGCTTTGAGGCCGTGCCCATCAATGTATTTACCAAATCAACGGGATGCTCACTTGATTGTGCAAGTGAAACTAAACTGATTGTGATAAAAAGTAAGCAGCAATAAAATCGTTTAATCATTTTTATAAAATTTTATGTTGGATAATCCTTTAAAGATAATGCTTTGATTTTTGTGTTCTGTTTGTATTTATAAGCCTAATTTAATCAGGAATACGCTTGTAATGTCTTCTTCGGAGAAAAATACATTGCCCTCTAAAATATACTCAGTAATGTTAGTAATAAGTTTTCTAAATAAATTTCTATTATACAAGGGTATATTTAAAAAAAAGAGGCCTCTTAGCAATATAAAGTACGATGAAATAACAAAATCGGTATTACCAATATGTCCCCTATTTTTGACGAAAAACAAGACTGATATTTCTATCCTGTCTAATAATTTTGTATTATTCAAATCAAGTCTTGAAGAAATACAACATACTTACTTAAATTTGGTATACTGTACTTTTATTTATCTCTATTATTTAAGTTTAATATACTCTCAATGTTTCATTCTATCGCAAAATACAGTTTGTATCTAGGAGCATTCCTAGGTTTAAGCTCTCTTACCCATGAATCTATGAACACACATACTACAGTCTCAAAGGCTAATGTGTGGGCAGATACCTTAAATCGACCTGAAGAAAATCGCTTTAAAAAAAGCGTACTTTCTAACGACCTTAACGAACCAATGGAATTGGCTGTTGCTCCAGACGGTCGTGTATTCTTCGTAGAAAGAGCAGGTAAATTTTATGTATACGACCCTGTTCAGAAAAAGACTAGATTACTCTATGATTTTCCTGCCAAAGCGGTTGATAAGTACTTAAATGGTTTGTTGGGGATGACCATAGACCCTCACTTTAGTCAGAATCATTATTTGTACTTTTTTTATACCGTACAAGATAAAGAACAAACTAAACAGAGAATTGCAAGATTCAAAGTAAATGATGACAGTACCCTTGATATTGAAAGCGAAAAAGCAATTATTGAGTTTCCTATAGACTTAGAAGTAAGTGCTCATACAGGAGGTTCTATGGCTTGGGATGCGCATGGAAACTTGTTTATCTCAACAGGGGATAATACTGTGCCTTTTGAATCGAATGGTCATGCACCGATAGACTCAAGAGAAGGAAGACCTATTTTTGATGCACAACGCTCGGCAGGTAATCCAAATGATTTACGAGGTAAAATTCTTCGTATTCATGTAGAGACTGATGGTTCTTATACGATTCCAGAAGGGAATTTGTTTCCTAAAGGAACAGTAGGTACTCGCCCAGAAATTTTTGTAATGGGTTGTCGTAACCCTTACCGTATTTCGGTTGACCCAGCAACATCATACCTTTATTGGGGTGAAATTGGTCCTGATGCTGGAACAGATGGTATTCAAGGACCACGTGGCTATGATGAATTTAATCAAGCGAAGAAAGCAGGTAACTATGGCTGGCCATATTTTGTAGGCGATAATAAACCATATTTTCAATATGACTTTGCTACGAAAAAAATAGGTTCTCTTTTTGACCCAAAAGCGCCTGAAAATACTTCTCCCTATAATACAGGGCTTAAAAACTTGCCTCCAGCACAAAAGGCAATGATTTGGTATCCTTATAACCAATCAGCGGAATTTCCTGCTTTAGGCGTAGGTGGTAGATGTGCCATGGGTGGGCCAGTATATCATTTTGATCCTTCAATCGCTAATCCAACAAAATTGCCTGCCTATTACGATAAAGCACTATTTGTATACGACTGGATGCGTAACTGGATTTATGCAGTACGTTTAGATGAGCAACAGAATTATCAATCAATGGAGGCGTTCATGCCAACAACAGGAGATTTCCGTCGCCCAGTAGATATGGAAATAGGGCCTGATGGCAGTGTTTATTTGCTTGAGTATGGCTCAGTTTATGGTATTGATAATGAAGATGCTCGTTTGGTAAAAATAGATTTCAATAGCGGAAACCGTGCCCCTGTAGCAGAAGCTGCTGCGGTAGATACTATTGGATTAGCTCCATTAAAAGTAGCTTTCAAAGGAGATAAAAGCTATGATTTTGACAAAGGAGATCAATTGACATATCAATGGAAATTTGAAGGCAAAGCTGTATCAACAGAAATAAATCCTACTTATACTTTTAGTAAAAATGGCATCTACAAAGTAGTATTAACGGTAAAAGACCAATTAGGAGCAAGCAACACGGATACTTTAAAAATAAAAGTAGGAAATACAACCCCTGAAGTTGCGATTGCTACGACGGATAATAGCACATTCTTTAAGCCTTCGCAAACTACTTTAAAGTATGTCGTAAGTGTAAAAGACAAAGAGGATAAAATAATTGACCCTAAGAAAGTAAAGGTTATCCTTAATTATATTCCTAAAGTGAGCAGAGAGCCATTGATGGGACATCAGCAATTAACATCAACCTTTAGTTTGGGTAAATCATTAATTGCGGGTTCAGACTGTAAGGCTTGTCACCAAGTAAATGCAAAATCTGTAGGACCATCGTTTACTGAAGTTGCCAAACGATATAGAGATGATAAAACAGCAATAGCTAAACTTGCCAATAAAATCATCATCGGTGGTGGTGGTATTTGGGATGAACGTGAGATGAGTGCCCATCCACAACTGTCGCGTGAAGAAACTACCGAAATGGTAAAATACATTTTATCATTAGGCAATGTACCTGTAGAGAATAGAATACCTCAACAAGGGAATTTAACGTTAAAAGAGCACGTAGGTAAGGAGCAAGAAGGACGCTATGTGTTGACGGCTTCTTATACAGACAAAGGGTCATTAGTAGCACCACAAGGCAAAACAAAGGCGGTACTAGCACTTAGTAAGAGTGACGTATTGGTGTTGCGTCCTACGAAAGTATTTGGTAGCGAAGCAGATGTGCTTAATAATATTAGCAGACAAGGAAAACGTTTAGGTAATATCCATAACGGCTCGTACTTTGTGTTGAAAAATATTGACTTAAAGAATATTGAACAACTTACTTATCGTTATTCTTCAAAAGACAAAGGAGCTAAAATTGAAGTACATGCTGATTCACCAACAGGTGAAATTATTAGTACTTTGACGTATGCACCAACAGGTAACTGGAATACTTATACAGAACAGAGTACGGCGATTCAAGCAATTGCAGGAAAACATGATTTGTATTTTGTCTTTATCAAAAACGAAACGCCAAACAAGGATTTGTTTAGTTTAGAATGGATAGATTTTGTATCTGCAAAAAGTCTAAAATAAAGAAAGGTTTAAAATAAAAAATGCCTCAGTTCAATAAAGAGCTGGGGCATTTTTTGTTGGTTTCAACTAAAAACTAATTCCTATTGTGCCTTTTAAAAAGAAAGGAAAACCTGGCGTAAAATGAATTTCAGTGACAGGTTCGCTTTCATTTTTCAATCTTGATTCTGTGGCAAACTGTGTTTCATTCCATTTTACATTCAATAGATTTTCTGCTATTAAACCAAAGTTTACCTTCTTGATTTTATAATTTACATTACAATCTGTAATAGTATAACCTTTGGCTACGATAGCATAATCTTCGTTGGCTGCTCGATTGCCTAAATGTCTAACGCGTAGTCCACCAGAAAACCCAGAAGGGTGAGTAATACTTAATCCGCCTGTTAAGGTAAAATCGGGAGCTAAGGGAATATAATCTGCCCCTTTGGGTTCGTCAATACTTCTGGCTATAGTATTCGTCATGTCGGCATTGAAAAACAGCCAATTGTTTAATTGATAGCGGATGCCTAAATCAATTCCTTTTCGCAATGATTTACCACTCGCTTCAATCACAGCTTCGTCGCCTACATACACAAACTCTTGGTCGAGGTGCAAAATCCACAAAGCAATGTTTAGGATTAAACGTGACTGAGGTTTCCAAATCATGCCTAAATCACTGCCATAAGCGGCTGGTAATACCTCTTTGCTATTACTTGCTAAACTACTTACACGCGTATCATTTGAATGAAAGCCTTTACCTACTTTAAAGAATAGCTGAATGTCGTGGTCTGGATTATAAATCACATTCAATTTCGGACTAGCAATAAATTTTGAAACAGCTTGAACTTGGTTGTTATTAAGCTTGTCGAGGTAATTAAAATTGAAGTAATCAAATCTGATGGCTGGATTAATCAGCCAATTACCACGGTGATATTCTATACCTGTAAATCCGAAAGCATTGGTTTCTTGTACATCTCCAAATTTTAACCTTTCCAAAATCGTCACACGGTTGAGCGTATGCGAAAGCTCAAGGTCGTTCACGGCATCATAACGAAGCCCTAAGCCCGACTGCCAAGATAAACTGCTCCCTGAAAGTGTATAATATTTATGAATTTCTGACTGAAATCCTAGTATATCTCTGGATTCCTTTTGCTTGATTTGGTCGCCATTGACTGAGTCGTTTAAGAAAAAAGTAAAGTTGGAATATAGTTCAAAATTATAGTGACTGTAATAAGCCATATTTTTAAACAGAAGCGATTTACCTACCTTTTTAGTATGCTGAATATTGATGTTTGTTCGGCTGGTATTTCCCCCTTCTTTATCATCAATTGCCCCGAAACGAGTAATCAAACCTTCATCAATGGCTCGCTGTGGTACTTGTCCCGAAGCATTCCATTTGCTGGTAAAATAGGCTACTGAAAAATTGATTTTATGCTGATTGGGCAACTCAAGGGCATATTTCCCCATCAGATTCAATCGATTGAATTTTTGTGGCGAAATAAAAGGGCCATCAGAATACAAATATTCACTGGCGATATAAGCTGATTGTTTTTCTTGTTGACCTAATAAATTGACCAAAGCCATCGCCCTGAAAGTATTAAACATGCCAGCACTTGCCGAAACCTGACTTTCCTTGATACGTTCCTTGGTTTGAAATTCAACATACCCCGCCGTTGTTAAATTGCCTTTATTGGCGAAGTAAGGACCTTTGCCATAATCAATTTTTTCAATGGTTTCTGGAATCAGAAAGTGTAAATCCGCATAGCCTTGTCCGTGTGCGTGTGAAACCATGTTTACGGGCATTCCATCCACGGAAATATTGATGTCTGTGCCGTGGTCTAAATCAAAGCCTCGCAAAAATAATTGTTCAGCCTTGCCACCGCCAGCATGCTGACCGATAAATAGCCCTGGTACTTTGCGTAAAATTTCTTGAGAAGAATTGACAGGATAAGTCTTTAAATCTATTTTAGAGATAATATTCTGGGCATTTACTTCTGGACTAATCGTTACTTCATTCAGCTGAAAAGTACTTTCTTCTAAAACGATTTTTAAAAAATGCTCTGCTGGTGTAAACACAATTTTCTGTGTTTTAAAACCCATGCACGAGATTTCTAAAGTATCGCCTTTGCTGACTTTCTCCAGAACAAAATATCCCAATTTGTTTGAATGTGAATGTTTGTCAATACGTCTGTTTAGAATAAAACTGCCTTCAATGGGGTTTTTGTTAGCATCTGTAATGGTTCCTTCAACTTTTTGGGCAAATAGATTTAGGTTGAAAAATAATAGAATAAATGTAATTGTTTGTTTCATGAATGTTTGATGATGGAAGGTTTATAAAGCTATCAGCTTTGAGCCGAGAGCAATAAGTTTTTTGTAAAATTAAATAGGTTTTGAGATAGAGTGTATAAGAAAGACTAGGTAGTTTAGCAAAGCAGTAAAATTTGCTGATGAATTTCTTTAAAACTTGGTCGTGCCAAAACGATTTCGTTCATACAAGCTTTTACCAAACTTTGAAGGATAACTACAGCCTCTTTTTCTGTTTCAGCAGGCTGAGTGTATCTTAGTAAATCATCTAACAAACAAGCAAAAGCCCTTACTTCTAAACGCTGAATAGCAGGAGCTTTGCTAGAATGTACATGGTAAGTACTGCCCGCACCGAAGTCTCCAAACAATGTATTCGCATTTTCATCTACCAACGTATTATGGGCATATAAGTCACCATGCGAAACACCTAAGGCATGCAAATGTTCGCCAACGCTAGCAATAGAAGAAGATATTTTAATGACTTCTGCCAAGGTAAAGACGGTGTCAGCAGGATAAGTATCTCTGGTACAAGTTTCAAAACTTGGTGGTCCACCAAGATTTCTAAATGTCGGAGGAATCAGTGCCATCAATAAACCATGCTTGTTGCTTGGATGGTTTTTGATTTTGCCTAGTACTGTTACCAAGTTCGGATGCGATCCTGCTGAAATACAAGCATTCATTTCGTCAGTTGGTAGGCCGTCGCTGGTTACTTCTCCTTTATATACTTTTACGGCAACTTCCTTATGATGAGTTTCCCAAACAGCTTTAGCAATAATGCCTGAAGCCCCTTCACCCAATTGCTCTTTAATGGTTAGTTCATCCCAAGAAAATTCCTCTAAGGCTACTTGTTCTTCAGTATTTTCTGAAAAAGGATTGCCTGCAAAAGCTAACCATGAAAGGCGAGGGAACGTTAATAATTCTTCGGGAAATTGTTCAATTTGATTGGCCGAAATGCGGAATAATTCTAGGTTTTTACAGCCTGCTAATTCCTGTGGCAAGGCTTTTAGCCGATTACCAGCCAACATCAACTTTTGCATACGAGTACATTTCCCAATAGAAGCAGGAATGCTTTCAATAGCATTATTCGTCAAAATTAACCAACGAGTATTGATAGGAATGGCATTTTCTGGAATCGTTTTGATAATATTGGCTTTGAAACCAATCATTTCTAAGGCAGGACAGTCAGCTAATACTGCTGGAAACACCGTAAAAAGGTTATCTGAAAAGAAGGCGATTTTTAGATTTTTTAGGATGCCAAAATCATCTGGGAGAGATGAAAGCTCATTGCCTGATAAATCTAAAATTTCTAAGGTATCAGCTAAAGTATAAATCTCCTTTGGAAAGGTCTTTAATCCACAAGATAATTTTAAACGAGTTGTTCCTAATAGTTCTCCTGAGTACAATTGTTGGAGTGTCTGCATGAATGGCAAAAGGTTTGTTTCTGACAAAGATAGTCAGCAATGGGTATTGAGCTTTCAGAGAGAAGCTTTTTTCCGCTAAAGAGAGAGTTCTGAGAAGTGATATAACACTGATGGCATGACTTCAAGTCATGCCATCAGTAGATTCTATAATAATAATTAATAAATACTCAATAGATTAACCCTTACATTCTATACTTTTCCAACAAAGCCTTAGTTGCTCTGATGCCCGCATCCTCGTCCAAATAGTTTTCTTTAGCTCCCATCATTTTCATAAATCCTCCTTCGTATTCAATGCCTACAAACCCTTTGAAATTTTTAGTAATCCCTTTATTGACTATCGGCATTATTTTAGCAAAATCTGTATCTGTGCAAGCTCCACTCTCATCAAAGAAATGCGTTTTAGCACTTACACCTTTGGCAAAAGGCATCAGTTTTTTTACGCCATCGTACTTATCATATTCATGAATTACTTTGGCATCTCTGAATCCCTCCATCGTCATGGCTTTAGGCTTTTCTCTTTGAATAAAATTGCCAAAATCAGGTAAACAACCTGCATAAGGATTATTAACTTGTTTCAGTAAACTTACTAACCAATCAGGATTGGTAGAAATGGTAATATGGTTTTCGATAATTACGCCAATACCTGCTTTTTGTCCATACTCTACCAATTTACCATAACCATCTACGCCTGCTTTCATGATTTCTTCGGGCGTACCGTCGCCATCCATGTTTACACGGATTGAATGACAGCCCAAAAATTTAGCAGCGTCTACCCATTTATAATGATTTTCAATGGCTTTCTGGCGAGCCGATGCATCACTCGCCCCTAAATCACCTTCGGAGTCTACCATAATCAATACATTCTGAACACCCAAATCAGCAGTCCTTTGTTTCAGCTCGTTTAAATAAGCTTGGTCTTTGGCTTTATCAGCCCAAAAAATCGAGACGTATTCCACGGCATTGATACCAAAATCATTTTTAGCTTTGGCAGGAAAATCCATGTTTTTCAGTTTACCACTGAATAATGACCCAGCCAACGAGAATTCAGCCAAAGAAATTTCAAAGTGTGGTTTTGCCGAAGCGAGTATTGTATCAGGAAGAAAACTTGCCGCTGTCAAAAGTCCCATTTGAGCCATAAATTGGCGACGGCTTGAATGATTTTGTTCCAGATTTTCTATGTTATTTTTCATTTGTTTTAAAGGTTTGAAAAAAGGGCAACAAAGTTTTCACCCTGTTGCCCTTCTGTTTTAATACTTATTCTTTTTTACCATCAAAAGCCATTCCCATTGCTTCTAATTTCATTTTAATGACGTTTCCAGTATCGTCTTTTACAAAACTAACCGTTCCTTTACCTCCTGCATCAAACTTGTCAGCAGTGTCGGTTGGAGTCAGTTCTCCTACGTTACCACCTGCATCAATGATTAATTTTCCGTCTTTTGCAGCAATTGAGATAAACTCAAACGGTAAGCCTGTCATTTTATACTTGCCTGCATAAACATTGTAATCTGTTTTAGTCTCAGGCGTCGCAACAGTGGCAGGAGCAGTATCACCTACTTCTGTTTTAAACTCAACACCCATCACTACCATCAACGAGCCTTCCGCTTTTGGGTTTTGGAAGACAACATATAAATCATGCGTTCCTTCGGTAGGAGCAATGTTGATGGCAACTGGTTTGCCCGCAAAGCTCATTTCTTCTGAAGGAGCAAGGAATGGAGATGCTCCTATTACTTTCCCCGTTGGTGAATCAAGGCGTATTTCAATAACTCCGCCTTGGGCATTCAACTGTGCTTTTGGTGTAACAGCTGAGAATGATATTTGCTTAATTTCTGCTAAATCTATCTGATTAAGAGTGACATAAGAACCTGATTTAGAAGGAATAATTAACTCGTTACCACCGAATGACATTTTTGAAACGGCTTCGTATGTATCAAATTTATGCGGACTCATTTTCGCATTACGAAGGGTATATGTTTTTTCAGAAGCTAATGAAGGTATTCCTTTCGAGCCTTGATCTTCGTAAGAAGCACGCAAAATATATACGCCTTGTCCTTTGTCGTTAGCAGGCAATTTAGCCGTATATGCTCCTTTTACAGGCAAAGTATTTGCTTTAGCTTTTTCTTGTGAGAGACTCAAAATATATTTTACCATATCAGATGCATCAGCGGCCGAAAGTTGTGGGTGACCACTCATTGGAACTTCTCCCCAAACGCCACTTCCACCAGAAATGACTTTCTTAGTAAGTCTTTCCAATGCCCCGCCATCGTTTTTGTATTTAGCCGCAACGTCTTTGTACATCGGTCCCACTGATTTTTTATCAATACTGTGGCAAGCCTTACAGTCGCTCGCTTCCATCAATTTTTTGCCTGACGCAAAACTTGCCGAAGCATCTGCTGAACGGTGCCCTTGTGCGATAGCAATTTTATCAAAACCTTCTGCCAGATAGTCAATATTCACAGCTACTTGGTCTGGTTTGATTTTTCCATCTGCCAAGCTTCCATCTTCTTTATCATTTACCCTTACTTCATAATTGAATGGTTTATTCGGGAAGTAAAACGTTTTATTGCTTTTTGGTAAATCAAAAGCCAATGCTGGCGGTTCATTTCCTGCCGTCAATTCCATCGATTGGCTATTGCTTTCGCCTTTACCATCTAAAACTGTAAGCGTTGCTTTATAAACCCCAGCTTTGGTTAATGTCAATGAAGCATCAGGCGTATTGATTACTTTGATAAACCCTTTCTTATCGGTAATTTTCCAAGTATATTTTAATACATCTCCATCAGCATCTACCGTACCTTTTGAACTAAGTGTTACTTTAAAAGGAATAGCGCCCCCCATTTTATCTGCCGCAATTTGTACAATTGGCTTACGATTCCCTCCGTTGTATTCTATGCGAATCAAACGGGCATCATCATTCGCCGTGAACCAGCCTGAGCCGTATTCCAACATATATAAATCACCATTTTCGGCAAATTCCATATCCATCGGATTACTAAATTTATAGCTTGGCATAAAGCGTTCCATCGACACATAATTACCTTCTTTGTCTAGCGTAACTGCCATAATCCAGCCACGCATCCATTCGTAAATCAATAATTTTCCATCATAATATTTCGGAAAAGCATGATTAGCATTTTTGAAAGCTTCACTATAAAATACTGGTCCAGCCATGGCGTTTCTACCGCCACTACCTACTAATGGGAATTCTGGAGATTCGGCATAAGGATACCATATAAATGCTTTTTGTGCTGGAGGTAATACTTTCAAACCTGTGTTGTTTGGGGAAGTATTCGTTGGTGCATTGGCATCCCACAATTCTAATGATTTATTATTAACAAAATCAAATTTATTGTAAGCCTTGTTATCACCTACAAAATGTGGCCAACCATAATTGCCTGCTTTGCGTGCTTGTCCTACTTCGTCATGTCCTGCTGGGCCACGGTCAGCAGCAGGTTTGTTGGCGTCTGGTCCAACTTCTCCCCAATATAAATTGCCATTTTTTTGGTCTACCGAAATACGGAATGGGTTACGATGTCCCATTGTATAAATTTCAGGACGCGTATTTGGTGTACCTTTTGCAAATAAGTTTCCCTCTGGAATAGTATAAGAACCATCAGCAGTAGGCTTAATTCTGATAATTTTACCTCTTAAGTCATTCGTATTAGCAGATGATTTTTGTGCATCCCAAGGACTACGATCTGGACGTTCGTCGCTTGGGCTATAACCACTAGAACCATGTGGGTTAGTATTATCGCCTGTTGAAAGGAAAAGGTTACCAGCTTTATCCCAAGCAATAGAGCCACCAGTGTGACAACATTGTTCTCTTTGTGTAGGGATTTCTAACAGTACCTTTTTAGAAGATAAAACCAATTCATCACCACGTAATTCATAACGCGTCAAGATATTTTTGGCATCATCTCCTGGAGGTGAATAGTACAAGTAAATCCAGTGATTTTGTGCAAAATTAGGGTCTTTGCTTAAGCCTAATAAACCATCTTCTGCTTCTGAAATTTTGCCTTCTTTATCTTTATACTTTGTACTTACAGGAATCGATGCAATCGTTTTCAATTGTTTCGTTTTAGTATTATACAAACGCACATCTCCACGACGCTCGATAAATAAAATACGTCCATCATTCAAGACGCTTAATTCCATTGGCTCGCTCAATTTTTCTTCTAACACTACTTTAGAAAAACGGTTTTCTTCTGGACGAGCTTTTGTGTAATCCAACGGTTTTGGAGCATCACCACCCATTACATAATTTAAGCCAGCCCAAAGGTGTGCCAAGAAAAGAGGCTCGCTATAAGTTTGGTCTGTATGTCCCATGGCTGTATAAAATGAACGCCCACCATCAAACTCGTGATACCAGCTAATTGGGTGATTGTCGCCATTTTTACCTCCTTGGTATGTTTTCTCATCGATTTTTACCAACACATTAATAGTTGGGTCTATTTTCTGAAAACTATAAAATTCATCTTCACGCTCAAACTCGTCAGGCAACATCTTTGTTCCCCAGTGGTTTTTCATCGTTACATAAAACTTCCCTTTTTGAACATTGCTCGGAGTACTTGGATGGTCTAAGAAAAATGCACCTGCCAAACGACCATACCAAGGCCAGTCGTATTCCGTATCTGTTGCCGCATGGATACCCAAGTAGCCACCGCCAGCTTGGATGTAGCGTTCAAATTCTACTTGTTGTTCAGGGTTTAATACATCCCCCGTTGTGCTTAAAAAAACAACAGCACGGTAGCGTTTAAGGTTTTCAGTATTGAATGCAGTTGCATCTTCTGTTAAGTCTACAACAAACCCTTTTTCCTTGGCCATTTTTTGAAAGGCTGCTTGTCCAGCTTCAATAGAAGTATGACGAAAGCTAGCCGTTTTGCTAAAGACCAATACTCTGGGTGCGTTTGTTTGTCCAATAAGTACCTTAGAACCCAATAAAAAAATACCCAACATCAACACAAGGGTATTTATTAAAGGGGGAAACTGGTAGTGTTTTTTGTTCATTTTGACTGATTGTTTTGAATTAGATAATAAAATTAAATGGCTGAAAACAAAGTAAATGGTAGGTAAACGCAAGGATAAATAATTAAAAAATTAAATATTTCATTGATTAAGTATTATCATTGTTTCATTATGGAACAATGATAATTCATTTTCTTGAATCCGCCAAGTTTTTGTATTATTTTTGTGGAAATTAGTATTAGAATAAGACAAGTATGGAATCCGATAAAATAGTGATTGACGAGAGCAAATACATTCAACAATTATCCATTGACTGTGTGATATTTGGGTTTCATGGAGAGCAACTAAAGGTATTATTACCGAAAGTAAAGCAATTAGAATTATGGTCGTTGCCAGGTGGTTATGTCATGAAAAGTGAAGATATTGAAGCCGCTGCACAAAGAATATTGGAAGAAAGAACAGGGCTACAAGACATTTATCTTGAACAATTTTACGTTTTTGGCAGAGCCAATCGTTCTACTGGTGAAACCCTCAAGAAAGTATTAATGGCGAATAGTATTCAAATAGCCGAAGATAGTTGGGTTTTCGAGCGTTTTATTTCAATAGGCTATTATGCATTGGTTGATTTTTCAAAGGTAAATACCAAAATCGGTATCTATGATGAAGCTTGCGAATGGCACGATATTCACCAGTTACCTAATTTAGCTTTTGACCATGCAGAAATAATTCAGAAAGCGTTAGAAACATTGAGATTTATGCTCGATGATAAATTAGTTGGACTTAATTTGTTACCTGAAACGTTTACTATGAAAGAGCTTCAGATTTTATATGAAACTATTCTGGATAAGCCTTTAAGAAGAGATAACTTTCAACGTAAAATATTAACAATGGGCATTTTAGAACGCATTGAAAAAAAATTTACAGGAGCAGCACACAAAGCACCCTATCTTTATAAGTTTGTAAAATAATCATTTATTGATTTTTAGTTTTTGTTCAATAGGTAATTTCTTCCTTTATTTACTTTATATAATATACATAATCAACAGCCTCATCATAAATCGCTGGAATTAAACGAAATGGATAATATTAATGAAATTATGCTTCAATCTGCTGAAGCGTTTAAACAATACCGTAAGGTTTCTGGAAAACAAAAAGCTGTATTTTTAAGAACGATTGCCGAAGAGATTGAAGCGTTGGGCTTGGAGCTCATTCATACTACGATGGAAGAGACCAATCTTCCAGAAGCCCGTTTGTTGGGCGAACGTGGACGTACAATTTTTCAGTTAAGAATGTTTGCTGATTTATTAGAGGAAGGTTCTTGGGTAGAAGCACGCATAGATACTGCTCAATTAGACCGCAAACCATTACCCAAAGTTGACCTTCGTAAAATGTCTGTGCCTCTTGGGACAGTAGTGGTTTTTGGGGCTAGTAATTTCCCTTATGCTTATTCAACCGCGGGTGGCGATACTGCTTCGGCTTTGGCTGCTGGTTGTCCAGTAGTATTAAAAGGTCATCCAGCGCATGCTCGTACTTCAGCTATGGTTGCAGATGCGGTATTACGTGCAGCAGAACGCACAGGAATGCCTAAAGGTACTTTTTCCCATGTAGATGGAGGCAACGGTTTTGAAATCGGGAAAGCCCTAGTAATGCACCCAGTAACTAAAGCGGTTGGTTTTACAGGTTCTTTTGCTGGCGGAAAAGCCTTGTTTGATATGGCGAATCAGCGTCCAGAACCGATTCCCGTATTTTCAGAAATGGGAAGTATCAATCCTGTAGTACTAATGCCTGAAAAAATGGCTGAAAGTGCTGAAAGCATTGCAAAAGAATATGCAGGTTCTATCACTTTAGGTGTTGGTCAGTTTTGTACTAATCCAGGGTTGATTTTAGGCGTTGATAATGCTGACTTGGAGCGTTTCATCAGCGTTCTTGCTACGGAAATAGAAAAAGTGGTCCCTGCAAAGATGCTTAATGCAGGTATTTACCAAAACTATGAAGGCAAAAAAACGGTAGCATTAGCACAAGAGGACGTAAAAACAGAAGCAGAATCGCTTGTTGAGAAAACGGATAGTATTCAAGGATTGGCTACTGTAGCTTCTGTTGATGCTGAGGTGTTTTTAGCAAATCCGACTTTACACCAAGAAGTATTTGGTCCTTTTTCTTTAGTGGTAAAATGTAAAGATGTAGCACAGCTAATAGCAGTGATACAGCATTTAGAAGGACAGCTAACAGCTACATTTATGGCTACCGAAGCTGAATTACAAGCGAATGACGACATATTAGAAGCACTTAGAAATATCAGTGGTCGATTGATTTTTAATGGTGTTCCTACAGGTGTTGAAGTGTGTTTTGCGATGCACCATGGCGGACCATTCCCATCATGTACTGACGCTCGTTTTACTTCAGTTGGACCAGATGCTATTAAACGTTTTGTTCGTCCTGCTAGTTATCAAAGCTTCCCAGATAGCCTTTTGCCAGAAGAATTACAAGAATCTAATCCATTGAATATTTGGAGAATGGTAGATAACGAATGGAAAAAATAATTAATAAATTTTGTTAATCGGAAATATATTTCCAGATGTGTGAAATTTATAATTTTATCAAAATTTCATCAAATGGGTTAAAATATGTCTTTTTAGCCCATTTGATGTTTTCAACGCTCTTCAAGAAATTCTATATCTCTTCTACTATCTCTTGTTTTTCCATTAATTCCTACTTGAATCCTCAATCAATATTGTATTTTACCCATTAAAAATAGGCTTTATGTGCTATTTAATGCATTTTTTGAAAAAATCAATATTTTATTTCCGATTTTTTATCTTTATTGTTCCTCTCTTTTCTAATTAACATTAGGTAATTTTTTAAATTCGGTAATATATTTCAGTAATAATTATTTTACTGTTTTGTATTTTTTATTTTAAAATTCATTGTGTAGTATAATTCTTTTGACATTAAGTTTGTGCTTCTTATTCCATCACTAAGAAATATTTACTCAAAATTGTCATTAAAATGATTGAAGCAACTGAAGCCATAGAATTAGAAAAAGAAGCAATCTCTTTGGAAAGAGTACCCACCAAAATTTATAAAGATGCCTCTGAAGCCTCTAAAGCGGTGGCACAAGAAATCGCAAAAATTATTCGTCACAAAAATGCTTTAGGCAAACCCGCAGTATTGGGCTTAGCCACAGGGTCAACACCTAAAAAAGTATATGCTGAACTTATTCGCCTGCATAAAACAGAAGGACTAAGTTTTGAAAATGTGATTACTTTCAATTTGGATGAATATTATCCGATGCAACCTGACGCCGTACAGAGTTATCATCGCTTTATGAAAGAACAATTGTTTAATCATATAAACATTGCTCCTGAAAACTGCCATATTCCAACAGGTACTTTGCCACTGGAAAAGCTTTCAATTTTTTGTAAAGAATATGAGGCTCAGATTGAAGAATTAGGCGGACTAGATATACAAATATTAGGTATCGGTAGAAACGGACATATTGGGTTTAACGAGCCAGGTTCGTTAGTTAATTCAAGAACCCGTCTAATGACACTTGATATTACTACCCGCATGGATGCTGCTGGCGACTTTGGTTCTTTGGTAAAAGTGCCACGCAGAGCAGTGACAATGGGAATAAAGGCAATCATGGAAGCCAAAAGAGTTGTTCTTTTAGCTTTTGGGGAGCATAAAGCAAAAGTAATCAAGGAGGCAATAGAAGGCCCTGTTTCTGAAAAAATACCAGCTTCGTATTTGCAAGGGCATCAAAATGTAAGGTTTATTTTAGACGAAGCAAGTGCTTCTGAATTGAGTAGCCGTAAAAAACCTTGGTTGTTTGATGAAGTAAATTGGGATAAGATGATGGTGAAAAAGGCCGTTACCAATTTAGCATTGAGTTTGGATAAACCTATCTTGAAATTAACCAATCGTGATTATAATGAAAACGGTTTGAGTGATTTACTAGCGAACTACGGACAGGCTTACGATATTAACTTACAGGTTTTCCAAAGCCTTCAACATACTATTACGGGTTGGCCAGGGGGCAAGTCGCTAGCGAGTGATGCCAACAGACCAGAAAGAGCTTTCCCTGCACAGAAAAGAGTATTGATTTTCAGTCCACACCCTGACGATGATATTATCTCGATGGGGGGAACATTCCAACGTTTAGTTGACCAAGGGCATGATGTGCACGTAGCTTATCAGACTTCTGGAAACATTGCTGTGGCAGACGATGAAGCCCTACGCTTTATCGATTTCTTAGACGATTTCAATAACACCTTCGATATCGAGAACAGAAAATACAATACTGTTTTTGAAGAAGCTCGTGCATTTTTAAGTACTAAAAAAGATAGTGAAATAGATATTCCTGCTGTGCGTTATGTAAAAGGTATTATTCGTCAAGGTGAAGCAAAAGCTACTTGTCGTTTTGTAGGCATTCCTGCTACTAACGTTCACTTTTTGAATATGCCTTTTTACGAAACAGGCGCTATTCAAAAAATGCCATTGGGCGAAGCAGACATCAAGATTGTATCGAATATCATTGCTGAAATAAAACCACATCAAATTTTTGCAGCAGGCGACTTGGCAGACCCACACGGAACGCACAAAGTATGCCTAGATGCTATTTTTGAATCGCTTGACCGTTTGAAAAAAGAAGAGTACATGAATGACTGTTGGGTGTGGTTGTATCGAGGAGCATGGGCAGAATGGGATATTCATGAAATTGAAATGGCTGTGCCAATGAGCCCAACGCAAGTATTGCAGAAGCGTCATGGTATTTTCAAACACCAATCTCAAAAAGATGGGGTAGTTTTTCAAGGGAACGATTCAAGAGAATTCTGGCAACGTGCCGAAGACAGAAATAGCGCTACCGCTGAATTGTACAATAAGTTAGGTTTTGCAGAATATGCAGCCATCGAGGCTTTTGTAAGATATCATTATTGATTTTAGGGTAAGTTTTTCCTTATTATCAATCAAAACAACAAGTATTTAGTTAGAACTGGTTATATATTAATAATGCTTGAACATTAGAATTCACTACGGGCTATGCCTGTAGTGAATTTATTTAATATGTGCCTTTCAAGATTGTCTTCAACTTACTTTATTTATACATTTTGCCCCAAACCAACCACCATTATGACTAAAAATAAATCTTTTCTATCGCCCATTGTTATCATCGGGATGCTGTTTTTCATCTTTGGTTTTATCACTTGGCTCAACGGAACGCTTATCCCATTTCTTAAAATTGCTTGTGAGCTTGAATATGCCGAGGCTCTTTTAGTAACCTTTGCTTTTTATATTGCCTATGTTTTTTTAGCGATTCCATCGTCTTTGATTTTGACAAAAGTAGGCTTTAAAAATGGCATGGCTTGGGGGTTGGTGATAATGGCGATAGGTGCCGTTGTATTTGTGCCTGCTGCCCAAAGTCGTTCTTTTGCTTTATTCCTTACAGGATTATTCATTCAAGGAGCAGGGATTTCTTTATTACAAACGGCATCCAATCCATATATCAGTATTTTAGGCCCGATTGAGAGTGCAGCTCAACGCATTAGTATCATGGGTGTTTGTAATAAAATTGCAGGAGCGTTAAGTCCGCTGATTTTAGGGGCAATCATTTTAGATGGTGCAAGCGACATCGAAAATCAATTAAAAACGAGCCTTGCCAGTGAAAAAGAAATATTATTAAACGAATTGGCTGGACGAGTTATCGTACCTTATATCGTAATGGCTATTGCATTATTGCTTTTGGCATTTATGATTTATAAATCTAGTTTGCCAGAGATTGACACAAGCAAGGATGAAAACGAAGCCGTTCAAGACACAAGTGGAAAAAGTATATTCCAACATGTAAATTTGGTATTAGGAATTTTAGCGATTTTCTGTTGTGTAGGCGTTGAAGTAATTGCTGGAGACACCATCGGGCAATACGGAAGTTCATTAGGCATTAGTTTAGATGTTGCTAAAAACTTTACTTCGCTAACGTTAATTGCTATGCTAGTTGGTTATTTTGTAGGTATCGTGGCTATTCCGAAATACATTCCGCAAAATAAGGCATTGATGTATTGTGGTATTATTGGCGTACTATTTACCATCGGTATCATCTTTACGTCTGGATTTACTTCTGTTGGTTTTGTGGCATTGTTGGGTTTAGCTAATTCTTTAATGTGGCCAGCTATTTTCCCTTTAGCGATTAAAGGATTGGGTAAAAAGACCGAATTTGGTTCTGCTCTATTGATTATGGGTATTGGTGGCGGTGCTATTTTACCATTTTTCTACGGAAAAATCGCTGAGTCAGTAGGTGTTCAACAAGCTTATCTGATATTAATTCCTTGCTATCTATACATACTATACTTCGCAACGATTGGACATAAAAAACAAACGTGGTAAAATAGTTGTGATTTAGTGAATTGTGAATGAGTGATACACTTTAAGATTTAAAACTATTCACAACTCACAATTCACTAACTCACAACTAAAACAAAATAAGTAAAAAGTCCTATAGACAGCTTATTAAATACCATTGGATTGGATGGCTTGGTAGTAGCTTTGTTGTATGATTATTAAATGATAAAAATCATTTAAAGATAATTAAACAATAAAGTTATGAGCCAGTATCAGACCTTGAAATTAGATAGAGAGCGTTCTAAATTTGAAGCCATTGTCGAACAAAGATGTCCACAATGTAGAGAAGGTAAAATGTTTAAATATTCATTCTTACGTGTAGATAAGTTTGATGAAATGCATACAAATTGTCCTGTTTGTAATTTACGTTACGAAGTAGAACCAGGCTTTTGGTATGGAGCGATGTTTGTAAGCTATGGGTTTTCCATATTAATATTAATTGTGTTGGGCGTAGTATTGTATTGGTTTTTTAATGACCCTCCGATTATGGGTTATATCATCCCAATCACAGTAGTATCACTTCTTTCGGTACCTTTTAATTTCAGAATGTCGAGATCTGTATTTTTACACCTCTTCGGCTTTGTAAAATATAAACCAGAGAGATAGTTGTGAATGAGTGAGTTGTGAGTTAGTGATTTTTTGAAAATATTGAGATTAAATGATTTTTAGGAAACTCTATTTGTGTGAATATCCTTCACTAACTCACAACTCACTAACTCACTAACTCACAATTAATTATAACACTTGCAATTTGCTATTTTGATAAGCAGATAATTCTGGAGAATGGGCGGGCAATTCAGTAATTAAGTAGTCGATTTCTTGTAGGTCGGCTACTTTCATTTTCATCACAGAATTTAATTTTTCTGAAATAGCCAATACGGCCACCTTGTCTGATGCCTTCATCATCGCCTTTTTTACTTGTACCGTTTCCCAATCAGAGTCGGTTAAACCTCCTTGAGCATCTAGCGCATTTGTACCCAAAATACATAAATCTGCTTTCATTTCTGAAAGGCGGTGATGTACTTCTCCACCAATAGACATTTGACTGTATCTTGATACTTGTCCACCAATCAGAATAATCTCAATATTAGGTTTATCCAATAATTCAACAGCCGTTAAAGGGTTGACTGTCATGAAGGTAGCCGTAAAATCCTCTGGAATTAGTTTTACAAATTCTCGGATAGTAGTACCCCCACCAATCAGCACTAACATTCCCTCTTTTAACAAAGAAAATGCTTTTTGTCCTATTTCTACTTTATGACTATGGGCATAGGTCTCCTTAAGATTAGAAGAGTGATGGTAAGCTTTTGACATAGCCCCGCCTCTAATCTTGATAATTTCGCCCTCTTCTGCTAATTCATTAATATCTCTTCGAATGGTGTCTTCAGATACACTCAACGCTTCTACTAATTCTCCTAAAGATATTCTTGTATGAACATTGATTTCCTTTAAAATCAAATCTTTACGTTCTTTCTTTAATAAGTTAATCGACATTATAATTATTAAAATTTATCAAATTGAATAGAACAAAGGTATAAAAAAACTGCAAATTATCAGAAGGTTTTAGGGTAAATTATATTGCAAATTTTGCAATTTTTAAGAAAAAATACTCATTTTTATTACAATTTGTTATTATTTTCTTAACAAATTGTTTTTTGTGTGCAAAAAATTTATATGTTTGTTGCAATAAGTGCAATATTTATTTGCGGTTATTGCAGAATCCAATTTACCATAAAAAACTTTTAAGCATGAAAAAAATTAGACTATTAAAAAGCCCTCAACGCTTCTTATGGCTTTCTCTTATTGGAAGTTTAGCAATAAGTGGCTATTCGCATGCTGATGTGAATAAAAATACCGTTACTTATCTTCGAAAACCATCAGAAAAGAGTGTAGCTAAAGAAATAGGGGGGAAAGTTGTTTCTGCAAAAGATGCAAGTCCAGTGATTGGTGCTGCGGTTTTTATCAAAGAAAGTCCAAGAGTTGGAACAAGTACAGATGCAGAAGGAAATTTCAAACTGAATTTGCCAGATAACATCGCTACTAAAAATATTACGTTAGTAGTAAGTAGCGTAGGCTTTGAAACATTTGAAGTAGCTCTTTCAGCAGGACAGACTTCTGTTTCAGTGACATTAAAAGAAAGTGTTCAGCAACTTGGAGAGATTGTCGTAACAGCTTTAGGTGTAAAGAAAGACAAGCGTGCACTTGCCTATTCAGTATCAGAAATAAATGGTGCGGAATTTACACAAGCACGTGAGAATAACGTAGCCAATGGTTTAACAGGAAAAATAGCTGGGGTAAATGCTACTGGTCTATCTACTGGCCCTGGTGGTTCAAGTCGTGTGGTTATTCGTGGTAATGGCTCATTGACAGGCAATAGCCAACCGTTATATGTAATCAACGGGATGCCAATAGATAACAGTGTTCCTGGTGGAAGTTCATTACCTAACGGCTTAGGAACTAAAGCTGGAACAGACCGTGGAGATGGTATTGCAGCCATCAATCCAGACGATATCGAGTCAATGACAGTACTAAAAGGTGGTGCTGCCGCGGCATTGTATGGTTCACGTGGTGCTAATGGGGTAATCTTGATTACTACCAAAAAAGGAAAGCAACAAAAAGGAATTGGCGTAGAATACAATGGTACGTATTCAATGGAAAATATCTCTGTATTTCCAGATTTTCAATATGAATACGGACAAGGAGATGGTGGTGTAAAACCAACAACACTGGCACAGGCACAAGGAACTGGTCGCCGTTCGTTTGGGTCAAAAATCGATGGTTCTACTGATTATGTAGCAGCTGATGGTAAAACTCACCCGTATGTAGCACAAAAGGATAACCTGAAGAATTTTTATCAGACAGGAACAACTTTCACCAACTCAATTGCTTTTTCAGGAGGTAACGACGCGATTTTATACCGTCTTTCTTTAGCAGATATGGATGCGAAAGGCATATTGCCTTCTAATACTTATAATCGTAAAACGGCTAGTTTAAATATTTCAGCTAAACTAAGCGACCGTCTTAGAGCAGAAGCAGTAGTACAGTATAATCTTGAAAAAGGTAATAATAGACCAGTGGCAGGGGATGCTTTGGGTAACCCCAACTGGATGCCATACGAAGTAGCCAATACAGTAGATGTACGTTGGTTGAATCCTGGATATGATACTAATGGTAATGAGATTTTTTGGAATGATGCAGGTATCGTAACCAATGGTTACTTCTTTATCAATAAGTTTAAGCAAACAGATACGAAAGACCGTTTTATTGGACAAGCTTCAATTTCGTATGATATATTAAAAAACCTGACCATAAAAGGTACTACGACACGCGATTTCTATAATTATAATTTCACGAGTATTCAGCCAACAGGCGGGCAGTATATCCCTCAAGGTCAGTACGATGGCATCAAGTCGGATGTATCAGAAACTAATAGCATGATTACGGTTGCTTACAATACCAAATTTGCAGAAACAATTGGATTGTCAGTATTAGCAGGAGGGAATACTCGTCAGTTTAAAAACAATCAATTTGATTTCTATGGACAGGGCTATACGATACCTTATTTCTATAGTTTTTCAAACTTGTCAACATCTACGGCTACTCCAGTTACTAGTAATATCAAAACAAACTCTGTATTTGGTTCAGCAGATTTAGATTATAAAGGAATCTGGTTTTTAACGCTAACAGGTCGTCAGGATTGGTTTTCAACGCTAAGTCCTAAAAACAATAATATCTTCTATCCAAGTGTTGGAACAAGTTTGATTTTATCAGATGTAATCAGAATGCCACAGGCATTTGATCAAGTAAAATTGCGTGGTTCATGGGCACAAGTAGGTGGGGGCGGTCCTGACCCTTATGCTATCAACTTAGCGTATAGTAATGTTCCAAGTGCGAGCTCAGTACCATTACAAAATGTAAGCTCTGCTTCGATTACTAACGCAGAATTAAAACCGTTTACGTCTACAACAGTTGAATTAGGATTAAGTACTCGCGTGTTTGGAGGTCGTTTAAATTTTGATGCCGCTTTATATGACAAAAAATCATCCAATGATATTGTAAGTGTGCCTATTTCAGGAGCATCAGGTTATACAAGTGCTATTTTGAACTCAGGCGAATTAAGTAATAAAGGGATAGAATTGTTGATAGAAGGTACGCCTATTAAATCTGCTGATTTCTCATGGAATACTAGCTTCAACTTCGCCTATAACAAAAGTGAAGTATTAAAGCTGGCTGATGGTATCAGTACGTTTTCAATCGGAACTTCTGCCAATGGTAACGCATTCATTAACAACCAAGTAGGAATGCCTTTTGGTGGAATTTATGGATACCGTAAAAAGACAGATGCTGCGGGAAGAATTATCTATGATACCAACTCTAACCTGCCTTTGCAAACTGATAACAACCAGTTTTTGGGCAATGGTGTTCCTCCTTATACAATGGGTTTAACGAACTCATTCAAATACAAAAACTTCTCATTAGATGTATTGGTTGATGGTAAGTTTGGTAGTAGTATCTTCTCAGTAATGGAAGTATATGCTACTCGTCTAGGATTGTTGAAATCTACCTTGCCAGGTCGTGAAAATGGTTTAGCATTAAGCGGTGTTACTGCTAACGGAGATGCCTATTCTTATACAGTGCCTGTGGCTAATTTACGTAGTGCATACTATAATAACTTAAACAGATATACTGAATTATTTGTGCATGATGCAAGTTTTGTGAAACTACGTCAGGTTATCATTTCTTACCGTCTACCTGCTGGTTTCTTGAAAGCATTGGGTATACAGTCGGCAAGCGTATCATTAGTAGGACGTAACCTTCTGATTCTGTATAAGAAAACAGACAATTTTGATCCAGAGCAAAGCTTGACCAATGGTGCAGCACAAGGTATCGAGTCGGTTGGCTTACCTCGTACTCGTTCATACGGTTTGAACCTGAATTTGAAATTCTAACAAAAAGCAAGACAATGAAACAGTTATTTTCAAGATATACATTCCCTTTACTCGCAGCATGTAGCATATTTCTTACATCCTGCGATGGAGATTTCGCTGAAATCAACACCAATCCCAATGCGGTATCTGTCCCTACTACTCCCTATATATTTAGCAAAGCCCTATACGATGGTGCAGCGAATAGTGGAAACAAGGGGAGCCTTTTGTTTGGGTTGATGCAATATACTACCAGCTATAATGACGTAGAAGGTTTTGGTTCTAAATATACAGCCTCACAAGTGAATGCTACAGGTGGTGTATTTACGAATTCTTATCCAAACCAGATTAATGAAATTGGTGAGGTAATTAAAGCTGTAAAAGATGACCCTACAAAGGTAAACTTGTATGCAACAGCACGTATTTGGCGAGTATATTGCTTCAGTCGCCTTACCGATTTATATGGCGATATTCCTTACTCACAGGCAGGACAAGGCTATAATCTTTCTGTATTTCAGCCTAAATATGATGCTCAGAGTACGATTTATGCAGATATGTTGAAAGAATTAGAGGCGGCAGCTACGGCCTTGACAACTTCTAATACTACTACTTTCGGTAATTCTGATTTGATTTACCAAGGAAATGTTACTCAATGGAAAAAGTTTGCCTATTCATTGATGTTGCGTTTAGGTATGCGTTTGACAAAAGTAGATGCAGCAGGTGCACAAAGCTGGGTGACTAAAGCCGTTGCTGGTGGAATAATCAGAGAGTATGCAGACATTGCCAAAATGAGCTATACCTCTGGGGGACAGAATATTAATAAAAATCCAGTAGCATGGCAGTTACTGAATGATAATTATTTACGTGCAGACGGCGTGAACAATACTGAAGGAGGTAAATATCAGCAAGTATTTATCAATTCATTAAAAGCTAATAATGACCCTCGCTTAGGTGTGCTTTCTGTGATATATGTAAATGGAGCTGCTAGTTCAGATGAAAGTATTCAGAAAGGGATGCCTGCTACGATTAATGGAACCAAGCCTTCTGACTTTGTTACTTATTCAGAGCCAAAGCAAACAACAGTATTAAAAGTAGATGCCCCTTTATTATTATTTACAGCAGCAGAATCTAATTTCTTATTGGCAGAAGCTGCTTTAAGAGGTTGGTATAGTGCCGAAACGGCTACTAGTTTATACGAAGCTGGTATTCGTGCATCGATGAGACAGTGGGATTTGATTAGTGGGACTACCAACGTGATTGACAAAACTCGTATCGATAGTTATGTGGCGGCTCATGCTTTAAAGACTACTGGTTCAGTAGCTACTCAGACGGAACAGATTTACAATGAGGTTTGGGTTGGTCTTTTCCCAGATGCTCAGGAAGTATATAACAACTACCGTCGTACGGGTTATCCAGCTTTGACGCCAAACGTATATCCTGGTAATGCAACAGGTGGTAAAATATTCCGTCGATTCTTATATCCTGTGTTAGAACAGACGCTTAACAGAGCTTCATATAATGATGCTGTACAAAGACAAGGTGTTGACGATTTATTAACCCGAGTTTGGTGGGATAAACAATAGACTATTATCCAATTTTATATAAACACTTCATCCGTATTGACGAACGCCTCGATGTTCGTCAATACGGGGTGAAGTACTTAAAATCAATAAACTTTTGTAATTTCATAAATTGCTCAATCACAATCGTTTATAATAAGATTATGTTTTTAAAAAAGATAGTAATATTCTTGATTTGCATTTGTTTTACGATGCAAATTCAGGCACAAAAAGTACAAGTAAATAATAAGCCAGAACGCATAAATTGGTTTCAAGATTTAGCTTTTGGGATGTTTATTCATTGGAATGTAGATGTCTCTTTAGGAGCAGTTATCAGTCATTCCTTGGCAGGAGCTTCAAACGAATATGTTGAAAAATACATCAACGAATTACCTAAATACTTTAATCCTAACAAATTTAACCCTACTGATTGGGCAAAGAGTGCCAAATTAGCAGGCATGAAGTATGTAGTTTTTACGGCGAAACATCATTCTGGTTTTTGTATGTTTAATACCCAAACTACACCCTTCAATGTGATGAATACTCCTTATGGAAAAGACCTTACCAAAGAAATTATTGATGCTTTCAGAAAAGAAGGAATTGCCATTGGAATTTATTTCTCGCCAGAAGACTTTAACTATTTTCATAAAAACAATATTCAGATAGGTCGTTTACAATTGCCAGAACATTTTCCTGCTAATAATAAAGGGTTGATGGATTATGATAAAAAGCAATTGAAGGAATTATTGACTAATTACGGAAAGGTAGACATTCTTTTTATTGATGGCCCAGGTGATGGATTGCGTGAATATGCTTGGAGTTTGAACCCTGAATTGGTGATTACGCGTGATATCATGACAACGCCTGAGCAAAACACACCCGACGAACCGATGGCGCGTCCTTGGGAGGCTTGTTATACCATGGGCACAGATTGGCAGTACAAACCAACGAATGACCCTCATAAATCTGGGACAGAAATCATCAATATGCTCGTTGAAATTAGGGCAAAAGGGGGCAACTTTTTGTTGAATGTTGGCCCTAAGCAAGATGGTGAGTTGCAAATAGAACAACAAGCACTTTTACAAGAAATAGCCCTTTGGAATTTTGCTAATGCCGAAGCAATTCATGCCGTAAAACCACTTTCTGTCGTGCGTGAAGATAATATTTGGTACACGCAGTCGAACGATGAAAATTACATTTATGCGATTGTGCAAAGAAGTGGATTTGAAGACTGGAGATATGGAACACGCAAAAACTTTGTGCTGACACACATAGAAGGGAATGCCAATACCAAAGTGAGTATTCTAGGCTATAAAAGCGAATTGGTAGAATACAAAAAAGATTTTGATGCTAAAATCTACAATGCTCCTACCACCATTGGGTTAGTTGTAAGTGCCGTCAATGGTCAACGCTTTTACACTAATAATCAATGGAAAAATGCGGTAGTACTGAAAATTGAAAATGCAAAATTCAGAAAAATCAATACCCCCAAAGCAACCCAAAGTTCGATAGACGGTGCGAAGTAGGACGTCAGCATATTATTACTTTCAATCCGTTATTGACAGGATAAAAATTTGTGAAAATAATTTTCTTAATTAATCCTGTAAGATGTTCATTTATAGTAAATTAATAAAATAATTCACGGATTTGCTTCATAGAAAACGTCAGGATTGATAAGGGCAACACTTATATTACTTTTTTAAACCTTGCAAAATGCATGATGAAGGTTTTATGAAAAGCTTCATCAACACAAATTTGAAACAAAAACAATTACTATTATGAACGTTATTGAATTACTTAGTCCAGAACAGTCTTTTGAAACTCTCGGATTATCCCTACCTCCAGCACCGCTTCCTTTGGGTGTTTATAAACCTTATTTAATAGATGGCAAATACCTGTACCTATCTGGACATGGCCCTGTAAGAGACGATAAAAGCTTGATTATTGGCAGAATTGGTAAAGACTTAGATATAGAAGAAGGAAAATTAGCGGCTTGTCAAGTAGGCTTAACCATGCTTTCAACCATCAAAACACATCTTGGTAGTTTAGATAGAGTAAAGCGTGTCATCAAAATTTTAGGCATGGTGAATTGCGTGTCAGAATTTGAACGCCATCCTTATGTTATCAATGGATGTAGTGAGCTTTTTGCCAAAGTATGGGGAACCGAAAATGGCATTGGTGTAAGAAGTGCAGTAGGGATGGGAACACTTCCAGATAATATTCCTGTAGAAATTGAGGCGATGTTTGAACTTCATGAAGACTAGGCCATGAGTAATAACACTACTGGGTACAACATTGAAAATATTCATACGCTTGATACGCCTGCATTGGTAGTTTTCCCAGACATCGTACAGCGTAATATCCAAAAGCTTGTTGCTTCTATTGATGATGTCAGTCGTTTGAGGCCACACATCAAAACACATAAAACCTTAGAAGTGATAAAGTTATTGCAAGAAGCTGGTATCCAGAAATTTAAATGTGCTACCATTGCAGAAACAGAACTCTTGGCAATTGCTAAAGCCAAGGATGTACTCTTGGCATATCAGCCAGTAGGGGCTAAATTGTTACGTTTGATTGAAATCATCAAACACTTTCCTGAAACGAAATTTTCGTGTTTAGTTGATTCTCTGGCGGTAGCAAAAGAGATGGCGAAAGTCGCTCAAGAAAACAACCTTACTTTATCGCTTTATATTGATTTGAATGTTGGTATGAATCGCACAGGGATTTTACCAGAAAATGCGCTTGAATTAATCCTTTCTTTACAAGATATGGAGGCCTTATCAGTTAAAGGCTTTCATATTTATGATGGTAACATCAAAGATGTTGACCTTCAAGTTCGTACTCAACAATGTAATACGGCTTTTCAAGCTGTAAATGATTTAGTAGAAAAACTAACTGAAAAAGGCATTCAAAACCTTACTATTGTAGCGGGAGGAACACCAACGTTTCCGATTCATGCGAAAAGGGATAAGGTAGAATGTAGCCCCGGTACTTTTGTGTATTGGGATAAGGGTTATTTAGATTCTTTCCCTGAGCAAGATTTTGAACCAGCAGCTTTAGTGATAAGTCGGGTAATTTCTTTGCCTGATAAAGATAAAATTTGCTTGGATTTAGGACACAAGTCTGTAGCAGCAGAGAACCCTTTGGATAGAAGAGTATTTTTCTTGAATGCTCCTGACGTAACTTTTATCGGACAAAGTGAAGAACACTTAGTCTTGGGTGTTCCCGAAAACCATACTTATCAAATTGGAGATGTTTTTTATGGGTTACCCATTCATATCTGCCCAACATGTGCTTTGTACGAAAAAGCAAATATTGTAGCGCATGAGGTATTGACAGGTGAAAAATGGAAAATTGTTGCCAGAGACAGACAAATCAATTATTGAGGGCGATTAGTGAATGTTGTTTTATATCATTAAATAATGCTTGACAATTATTATATAGACTTTCCAGAAACTTTTTAGTGCTGGAAAGTCTTTTTGCACATTATATCTAAATTCATTGAAAAATCTGACAAGTTCAAAACTTGTCTTATACGAAATAGCATATGTTTACAATAGACGCACATCTTGACCTTAGCATGAATGCGATGGAATGGAATCGTGATTTAAGATTATCAGTCTCTGAAATTCGTGAGAGAGAAAAAGGTATGACTGATAAGCCAGATCGTGCCAAAGGAACGGTTACTTTTCCTGAATTAAGAAAAGGGAATATAGGCTTGGTAGTTGCTACGCAAATAGCACGTTTTGTAAAACCAGATAGTACCTTACCAGGCTGGGCATCGCCAGAACAAGCGTGGGCACAAAGCCAAGGACAAGTAGCATGGTATAAAAGCATGGAGGAATGTGGCGAGATGGTTCAAATCAATAACCTCGAAACATTAGAAAAACACCTTGCATTATGGAATGATGGCACACCCAACGAAAGTAAGCCTATTGGTTATATTTTAAGCTTAGAGGGAGCAGATTCGCTCGTGACTATCAATCATGTAGAGAGAGCCTATCAATATGGTTTGCGTGCTATTGGTCCTGCACACTATGGCCCAGGGCGTTATGCTCAGGGAACAGATGCTACTGGTTTTATGGGAAAAGCAGGACAGGATTTATTGAAAGAAATGGAAAGACTGAACATCATTCTGGATGCTACGCATTTATGTGATGATAGTTTTTGGGAAGCCATGGATCATTTCAATGGGGCTGTTTGGGCGAGTCATAATTTATGTAGAAGCTTAGTGAACCATAATAGACAGTTTAGCGACGAACAAATAAAGGAATTAATCAGTAGAGATGCCGTAATTGGCGGAGCGTTAGATGCTTGGATGATGGTTCCTAATTGGGTTAGAGGCAAATCAACACCTGAAGGGATGAACTGTAATTTGGCTGTCATGGTAGACCACCTCGACCATATTTGTCAACTGGCGGGCAATGCACTTCATGTGGGCATTGGTTCAGATTTAGATGGAGCTTTTGGACGAGAACAAAGTCCTTATGACTTAGATACTATTGCGGATTTACAGACGATACCAGCTATTTTAGAGAAAAGAGGTTATACTCAAACGGATATAGAAAACATCATGCATGGTAACTGGTTGAGGTTTTTAAGAAAGAACTGGAGTAAATAGCTTTCAGCAATAAGCGTTGATTTTATGTTTTTGAGGTATTAGGAATTTTAAATACCTCAAAAACATTTTTCGTTTTCAATCCATCTCTTCTCATGTCAAAAATGAATAATTTTTTTAGTGTCATCTTGTCTTTAGTGTTGCTTTTGGCATCAAATGCCTCTTTTGCACAAAGCATCGCTATTATTCCCAAGCCCGTTTCTGTTGTTCTTAATAAAGAAATATTTCAGTTAAATAGGAATACTACCATTGTCAAACCATCGTCTTCGCTTGCAAAAAACAGTGATTTACTCCGCGAAGCACTTTCTTCATTAACACGTTATCAATTCCCACTTTCAAATCAAGCAAAAGGAAATTATATTAGCCTTAGTATTGATGCTAGCAAGGTTTTGAAACAGGAGGGTTATCAACTGAATATTACTAAGCAGGGTATTGAGCTAATTGGGCATGACGAAGCAGGTGTTTTTTATGGGATTCAAAGTTTAATTCAAATCGTTTATCAAGCTCAATCAAACGGTTTTAAATTAGCAGGCTGTCATATTAATGATTATCCAAGATTCGCTTATCGTGGTTTGCATTTAGATGTCGGTAGGAATTTATTCCCGTTCTCTTTTCTGAAAAAATACATTGATTTGCTCGCCTTTTATAAAATCAATACCTTTCATTGGCACCTTACAGAAGACCAAGGTTGGCGAATTGAAATTAAAAAATACCCACGCTTACAAAGTGTTTCAGCGTATAGAGACGAAACCATTATTGGGCATAAAAAAGACTCTCCACATCGTTTTGACGGCAAAAAATATGGTGGTTTTTATACACAGGAAGAAGTGAAAGCATTGGTAAAATATGCTTCAGAGAAGTACGTTACCATCATTCCTGAAATAGAAATGCCTGGCCATGCAGTAGCAGCGTTAGCCGCTTATCCAAACTTAGGTTGTACAACAGGCCCTTATAAAACAGCTACTTTTTGGGGTGTTTTTGATGATGTTTATTGTGCTGGAAATGATAGCACATTTATTTTTCTGAAAAATGTATTAGATGAAATAATTCCTCTTTTCCCTTCAAAATACATTCATATTGGTGGAGACGAATGCCCTAAAACACGCTGGAAAGTTTGTCCAAAATGCCAGAGACGTATGATAGAAGAGCATCTAGCTGATGAGCATGAATTGCAAAGCTATTTTATCAGAAAAATAGAAAAATATGTCAATAGCAAAGGGCGTGAAATAATCGGTTGGGATGAAATCTTAGAAGGAGGCTTAAGTCCCAAAGCTACGGTAATGAGTTGGAGAGGTGAAGCAGGGGGCATTGCAGCGGCAAAGCAAAAGCATGATGTGATTATGACGCCTGAGAGTCACTTGTATTTAGATTATTATCAGTCACTACAAGCAAATGAGCCTACGGCAGCAGCGGGCTTTACACCACTTTCAAAAGTATATAGTTATGAACCAATTTCGGCTGAATTGAAACCCGAAGACGAGCAATATATCAAAGGGGTACAAGCAAATGTTTGGTCGGAATATATGCCGACAACCAAACAGGTAGAGTACATGGCTTTTCCAAGAGCGTTGGCTTTATCAGAAATTGCTTGGTCGCAAAAAGAACTTCGTAATTATGATAATTTTTTGCTTCGACTTCGTCAGCATCGTGCTATCCTTCATCATAAAAATGTAAACTTCTTCGACCGCTTTGAGGAAATTACGTATGATTTCTTGATGGATAATTCAGGCAATACTACTGTGCATTTAGCTACTACTTTACCTAATACTACTATTCACTATACGTTAGATGGTAAAATACCAACGATAAATGATAAGGTGTATAGTAAGCAAATAGTTATTAATAAAAGTGCACATTTGAAAGCCCAAATATTTGTGGGGAATAAACCTTATGGACAAGCATTTGAACAGGTATTTAGCTATCATAAAGCCATTGCTAAAAAGGTAACATTAGGCAATCAACCTAAAGCTGGTTATAATCCTGCAATACCTTTTGTATTAGTAAATGGACTAACTGGAAATAGTAGGTATAATAATACACAATGGGTGGGCTTTAGTGGAGAAAATTTAGAAGCAATTGTTGATTTAGAAAGTGTTCAGTCAATTAGTCTGATAGGAATTAATATTTTGAAATATCATTGGCAAAGAATGTGGGAGCCGAATAAGTTGGTTTTTTCATTGTCGGAAGATGGCATTCATTATCAAGAAGTATACAGCACCTCTGATTTTCCTGCTAATGGAATTAACCAAATTCGAGCTAAAATCGCCGCAAAGAAAGCTCGTTTTATAAAAGTGCAGGCAGAAAATAAAGGTATTATTCCAACAGGAGAATATGGGGCTGGTGGTAAAGCTTGGTTGTTGGTTGATGAGATTTTTGTGGAGTAATATTGAAGTACCCAGAGCCGGGGTCGAACCGATCTAGTAATGATTGTATAATAAGTCCAACTTAGAAATAACTAAACACTAATTTAATGAAAAGCATCCAAAAACTATTTCTTTTTTGTGTATTGATTTTTATATCGTTGACTACTAAAGCCCAGCATTTCAAGTATTTAAAAGCTTCTGACGGACAACGCATTGCTTATGAAGATACTGGAAAAGGAAAGCCTGTCGTATTGCTACATGGTTTTATCAATACGGGTGCAAACTGGCGAAAAACATTGTTATATAAAGATTTGATAACAAAAGGCTTCCGTGTTATTGTCCCTGACCTTCGTGGAAATGGTGCTTCCGACAAGCCTCATGAGGATAAGTATTATCAAAATGATGCTGAAATAAAAGATGTAATGAGTATTATTTCTGACTTGAAAATTAAAGACTACATCTTAGTAGGATATTCAAGAGGAGCTATTGTAGCAGCTAAATTATTAACGAAAGATAAAAGAGTAAGCAAATCTGTTTTGGGGGGCGTAGGTCAGTACTTTACGAATCCTGAGTGGGACAGGAGAAAGATGTTTGCTGATGCCTTTAGTGGGAAAGCACATTTGCATCCTGAAACCCAAGGGGCTGTTGCTTATGCTAAATCAATTGGAGTGGATACGATAGCCTTAGGTTTTCTTCAAAAATATCAGCCTGTTACCTTGCCTTCCGAATTAATGAAGTATAAAAAACCAGTACTAATTATTTGTGGAGATGAGGATTTAGATAATGGAGACCCTAAAATACTACAAACATATTTCAAAAATGCTACCTTAAAATTAGTTAAAGGTAATCATAATGGAACTTACAGAACACAGCCTTTTTCGGATGAAATTATGAGCTTTTTAGCAGAATAAAGACATTTTCAATCTTAAAAGTATCGTTATCAAACGAAGTGATAAACTAATAAAAGACATCTTCAAATTACTAAGGAAGATGTCTTTTGTTAGTTTATCGGATAGATGAATTTAATGCTTTTGTCAACTACTGTTCAATAACTACTTTTGTGGAAGCAACCCTATTCCCACGAGTTGATTTAATGATGTAGTTCCCGCCTTTTATATTTTCTAAATCTATTTCTAAAGTTCTATCACATGACTGAACAGTATATGATTTTTGACTGACGACAGTTCCTAACATCGAAACTACCTCAATTTGCACTTGTGCATTATCATCATTAGGGAGTGAAATAGTAGCTTTACTTTTTGCAGGATTTGGATAAAAATATGCTTCATCTTGTGTATCAACTGACTCATAATCAGTTGCCGCAACCCTAGCAAATGGATTACTCGCCGTCAGAGAAGCAGGGCGAACAGAAGTCTTTTGAATACTATAAGCATTATAGAAAACAATATCTTGTGACCATTGACTCACCCAACTTCCATATACGCCATTTGTCGTAATATCATGTGAACGAGCCGCTTGGCAATCGCCATTTTTAACAACTCCCCATGACCAAGCCAGCCAGCCGATTTCATTTGTTTGGCAAATCTGCATGACATATTTATAATCAATGTTAGTATTACAATCCCATGCTTTTTGCTGTGGTCCTTCGCCAAAAATAAATGGCATATTATTGTTTTTAGCATAATTGACCATATCCAAAAACTTAGAATTTCCACCGTCTGTCCAATAGGTATGGGCTGAGAAAATGATTTTCTTCAAAGGGTCATAGTTCAATAATTCACTCCAAGTATCTTTTAACATTTGGATATTTTGACCACAACCACTTGCATCAATCATAATCGGAATCGTATACCCCGCATTGCGTAATTGTGTAATAGCACTTTTATAAGAACTTAAATACGTGGCTTTTGTCACATTGCCATCTCCTGCTTCATTAGCGATGTTCAAGATAGTCCACTTCTTGAAATCCATCATGGCAGCTTTGACATCAGCTTTGAGCCAAAAATTTACACAAGTTTGTAGCTTGCTAAAATCACAAGTAGCATCATTAACGGTAACCACAGGAATAGCAGTACCTCTGGTAACACAGTTATAAATAGAGTTCTTGAGATCTGATACAGAGCCTGTCGTATTCCATGTAATGCGTATCATGTTTGCACCTGATTTTTTGATTTCAGGATAGGTGTTCCAGCCTGATTTATCAGCGGCATAAATAAACATTTCATTAACGCCTCGTGGAATTACCTTCTCATTATTCTGAGTGTATAAAAAACGACCTGTTAATTTCATTTGGGCATCAGCAATAAGCGACAGCCCTACAAAAAGAATTGTAAGTAGTATTGATTTCATAATTAATTTGAGAGTGAATGTTGGTATTATACAGCTGTAATTTTTCGGGATTCAACAGCGATTGATAAGTATATTATTTATTAAATAAATGATGAATGTCGAAAATTACATGACAATATTAATATTAAATAGAACTTTATCGCTAATGGTAAACCCTTGATTTTAAAATCAGGGGTTTACCATTAGTTAAAATGTATTAGCTTATAAATGACGTGTTTGGACAGAAAAGCACGACCATCTCTATGTGTTTCGCTATAGAAATACTAGTATAAATGCTTTATTTGACAATTAATTAGGAGAAAATAGGAGGGAGGAGATTAGTTATTTTGAAAAACGAATACAAGATTATTTTCCCTCATTATTATTAAAATAACGTTCAATGTATTCACTTGGAGACTGAGTAGTGATTCGCTTAAATACTCTATTGAAATTCGTGATACTGTTAAATCCACAACTATATGCCACATTCGCAATGGTTTCGTTGTTGCTGTTGGTTAATTTTTTACAGGCTTCATTGATTCTTACTTCGTTAAGAAACGATAAAAAAGTATGGCGAGTATGTTTTTTGAAATACCTACAAAAGGCGTGGGGCGTCATGTGGGCTTTGTTCGCCGCATCTTCAAGCGTGATAGGCTTTTCGTAGTCTTGCATGATAAAATTATAAATATTACTGATTCTTACACCTTCATTTTCGCTATAGTTCTGCGGTTGAGTACTCATTGAAAGGGGTAAAAGGGAAGGAATCAATGCGATACTTTTAAGCAAATCAATAAAATATAGCATCTGGCTAACCCCAGTACTTTTTTTAATCAGTAGTATTTTATTAATTACTTCCACTACATTTTCTTGCGGAATTTTAAAACCATTGGAATGTTGCTGTAGAAAACGTTTTAGCAGGTTAATTTCTGGTAAGTCGAAAAATGAAGCTAATTGTCCGCTTGGGTTAAAGAAAATAGCAGTAGCGACTACCTTCTTTTTACTTTTTGGATGAAAATACGATGCCTCACTTTTGAAAAGATGAGGTTGATTAGCGCCCAACCAATAGATTTCATTGGAACGAAATCGGTGCATATTATTATCAGCAATCAATGTGCCTTCTCCTTGCTGTATCCACATAATCTGAATTTCCTGATGCCTGTGTAAATGGGGATAAAAATGAGGGAGAACGTCCTTTTGAACAATAATGGTTTTATCATGAGGCACTGGAATGGTAAATGGCAGGACTTTCATATGGATTGTGTTTGTTAATGAATTAGAAGGCATAATGTTCTAATTACATAAAAATAAAACATTGGCTTTATTTTAACAAACACAAGCGGAAATTATTCAAAATGATGTTAATATTCGAGTAGTCATTGCTAAGATACGCTAATTATCAGGCAACAAGTCATTACCTGATAATTAGCAGATTTACTATAAACTTTTCACTTTTATATTACGCCATTTTACCTTTATGCCACCACCGCTATGGATTTGGAGGGCAATAATACCTGCACGTCCTCCAATTTTATCATCATTCAAGGTAATCATTTCTTGTCCATTTACCCAAGTAGTTACTTGATTACCCACTACTTTTATTTTCATGGTATTCCATTCGCCCATTTTCAAGGCTTTGTCTTTATCATCTGTTGGTTTAATCAGCCATCCTCTACCATAAGACTCATAAATCCCACCAGTCCAACGTCCTGGAGGAGCTACTTCTGCTTGCCAACCTGTAATTTTTGTACCTTCAATGCTTGAGTGAAAAAAGACACCACTATTGCCGTCTGCTTCTTGCTTAAACTGAAGACTTAATTCAAAGTCTTGAAAGCTTTGTTCTGTGCCTAGATACCCATATTCTTTGTCTGGTCCACTTTCACAAATTAACTCACCCTTTTCAACATACCATTTTTCGGTACCGTAAATCTTCCAACCACTTAAATCTTTTTGATTGAAAAGGTTAACCCACTTACCTTTTTTAGGAGTTTGAGCCTGTGTAATAAAGCCTACTAACAAGCTTAGAATTATTAAATACGCATTGATTTTTTTCATGTTTATTATGTTAAAATGACTTAAAGCCATCGTTTATTGATTTATTTATCACTTCGCATTCCAAACTCAAAACTCCTCACTTTACAAGTTCCCTTTTCTCAATTCTTTTACAGCATAATCTGCTGCACGGGCAGTAATGGCCATAAAAGTTAATGATGGATTCTGGGTTGACGTTGAGGTCATACAAGCGCCATCTGTCACGAATACATTTTTACAAGTATGTAACTGATTCCACTTATTCAGCAGAGATGTTTTAGGGTCTTTTCCCATGCGTACACCGCCCATTTCATGAATATCTAGTCCCGGTGCTTTATTTGGTTTATCATGAGTTTGGATATTGATAAAACCTGCTTTGGTTAACATCTCAGACATCTCGTTATGAAAATCTACAATCATCTTTTCATCATTATCATCATAAGCCACCGAAATTTTCAATTGAGGAATTCCCCAAGGGTCTACCAGATTGCTATCTAAAGCCACAAAATTACTTTCTTTAGGAATGGTTTCGCCCATCATGTGTGAGCCCACTCGCCAATTTCCGTATTGTTGTTCGTTTAAACTTGCTTTTAACGATTCGCCTATGCCCGAAGTATCATTTGAGGTAATTCTGCTTGAACCAAACCCTGCGGCGTAGCCTCTTAAGAAATCTGTTTCTTGCTTGAAAACATTCCTAAAACGAGGGATATAACTACTGTTTGGGCGAATACCTTCTGTAGTAGTATTTAAAAACCCTTCGTACTCAGCCGTAATAGTAGTTCGGAAATTATGGAAAGCCATGTATTTACCCAACAAACCATTATCATTTCCTAAGCCATTCTGGAAGCGGTTGGATTTAGAATTTAGCAAAATCAAATTAGAATTCAACGTAGCCGCATTCACAAAGATGATTTTAGCATAATACTCTGTCATTTCCTTTGTATGAGCATCAATTACCCTCACGCCTGTAGCCTTGTTTTTCTTTTCATCAAAAATGATTGAATGTACTACTGAATCGGGCTTCAACGTCATTTTGCCAGTACGAGCCGCCCAAGGTAGGGTAGAAGAGTTACTACTGAAATATCCGCCATAAGGACACCCACGTTGACATAAGGAACGGTTTTGACATTGACCTCTACCTTGCTGTAAATGAATAGGTTTTGGTTTGGTAAGGTGCGCACATCGCCCAATAATTACAGGACGAGTATTATTATAATGTTTGGCTGTTTGTTCGCTAAAGTGTTTTTCTACGCAAGACATCTCGTGAGGGGGTAAAAACTCACCATCTGGCAAACTCGCTAAACCATCTTTATTGCCTGAAATCCCTGCAAATTTTTCGACATAACTATACCAAGGAGCAATATCTGCATAACGAATGGGCCAATCTACGGCAAAGCCATCGCGAGCGGGGCCATCAAAATCATGTTCCGACCAGCGTTGTGTACCTCTCGCCCACATTAAAGATTTTCCACCTACTTGATAACCTCTAATCCAATCGAAGGGCTTTTCTTGTACATATGGGTGTTCAGCATCTTTTACGAAAAAATGGGCAGCGTCTTCATTGAAAGCATAACATCTACTGACAATAGGATTGGCATCTTTAAGGGCTTTTGGCAATTGCCCAAGGTGTTCAAACTCCCAAGGGTTCATCATCGTGGTAGGATAGTCGGTAACGTGCTTTACGTCACGGCCACGTTCCAATACTAAGGTTTTTAATCCTTTGCCTGTTAGTTCTTTTGCCGCCCAACCACCACTAATGCCCGAGCCAATCACGATGGCATCAAACGTACGGTCTTTTATAGCGTTAATATTTAAATATGACATCTTATGATACATTTAGTAATTGAGTGAATGAGTGAGTTGTGCATTGACATCACCCTAAAATTCTAAGCCGAAGCTGATGACTGATTACTGAAAGCTATCTAGGAATCGGTACACAGCCATGATAATAACCAGGAGCCATGTTAAATTTCAATTGATTTACCATGTAATATTCTGAATTGGTGTAGCCCTGAATGGTCAATCGTTTAATCATATCTGCAAATTGCTTTGCTATAGGATTTGTATCTGTATTCATTTTAAGCAACACATTGGTACGTTGATTGACGTTGCTTTCCAGAAAAGTCTTATTATTTATTTGTTGAGAAAGCTCGTTAACTAGCACAAGACCTTGCTTAAGCGTATTCTGTGCGACCTCGCCGTAACAATCATTAATCATCCGCATGGCAAACTGATGTACTTTTAATGATTTTGCACCGGGGGTATTTGTTTCTGGAATGATGGTCTCTACAATCTCAGCTAGAAGAGCTTCATCATTGATGGCTAACGTAGAAAATTGTCCGATACTTTGGCTCGTCCAACCCGAAGCCCAAGTAGGTAAACTTACCAAGCCACCTATAGCCATCGATAAGTTTTTAATTGCAGAGCGTCTTTTCATTACATTTAAAGGTTTGTTAATATTAAATCTACACAAATCTATATTTTTTAATCTGTATACCTTACAGTGTTTTGACCTGTATTGTAATATATTGCCGATTGTTTATTTAAAATTAATCATTTTATCGATTAAAAATAGAAAAATGGATACAAATAACATATTTGTGACTAAAACAGGATAATTATTATCTTTGAAGTAATTAGTTTTGATAATCGTAATCTCAATTTTAACATTTAAACTTCATGACACTTCAAAAACAATCTATCAAAGTCCTCGTAGTGGGTTGTGGTAATATGGGAGCTTCTCATGCTATTGCATATCAACATACAGAAGGCTTTGAAATTTGCGGAATCGTTTCTACTGGAAAAAGTAAAGAGGTACTCAACGAACGTTTGGGTGGGGGCTATCCGCTTTTTAGTGATTACGCTGAAGCACTAGTCGCTACAAAGCCTGATGCTGTTTGTATTTCTACTTATCCAGATACACACGAAGCATTTGCAATGATGGCTTTAGAAGCGGATTGTCATGTATTTATCGAAAAGCCTTTGGCGGATACCGTAGAAGGAGCAAAAAGAGTAGCTGATTTTGCTGCTGAGAAAGGAAAGAAAGTAGCAGTAGGGTATATCTTAAGACATCATCCATCTTGGGAAAAATTTGTAGAAATTGCTCAAGAAATGGGAAAACCTTTGGTGATGCGTATGAACTTGAATCAACAAAGTCATGGCGTGATGTGGAATGTACACCGTAACCTGATGAAAAGCTTAAGCCCGATTGTAGACTGTGGGGTGCATTATATTGATGTAATGTGTCAAATGACACGCTCGAAACCAATACAAGTAAATGCGATTGGCGCACGGTTGACAGACGATATCCCTGAAGGAAATTATAACTATGGACAATTACAAATTCGTTTTGAAGATGGTTCTGTAGGTTGGTATGAGGCTGGCTGGGGACCAATGATGAGCGAAACAGCATTTTTTATCAAAGATGTTATCGGCCCAAAAGGTTGTGTATCTATTGTAGCGAAAGAAGCTGGCGGAACTGGTAAGTCAGACAATGTAGATTCACATACCAAAACGGAATCTTTAAGAGTCCATTATTCAGATATTAATTCCGAAAATGCTTTTGTAAAAGCAGATGAATGGATTAACCTTACTGATGAACCAGACCATCAAGAATTGTGTAATCGTGAACAACGATTTTTCTTAAAAGCTATTCAAGAAAATATGGATTTGACAGACCATCTGGAAGACGCTGTAAACAGTCTTCGCATTGCTTTTGCTTGTGACGAATCTGTAAGAACGGGCTTACCTGTGATGTTATAGTAAATCTAGTTTATCCAAAATGGTAGCATCTAATGCTTCATTAAATTTACGCGCAAAGAGTTTTCCTGAGTTAAGAAGGGTTGGTAAGTCGTTGATAGTAAATGTTTTTGGACTAGATTTCCCTTCTGACCAGTCTATATAGCGAAGATTATCATTTACCATATCTTTTTGGTAAATAGAATTATAAAGGAGTGTCTGAAATACGAATTCGTCGCTTCCCCATGTAAGTTCAAAGAATCGTCTTACATGTTTGTTTTGTGCTAAATAATCTACGATATACTTAGCATGTGTTTGAGTAATAGCAAACCATTGAGAACGCCCAACAGGAATCAAATTGTTGGGCATTTTTCTTTTAGGCAAAACCATATTAAGGTATTTTTCTACGGTATGTTTTCGCCAAAAATTATAATTAGTTAAATGATATCTTGTTACCCTTTGTATTGCCTCGTGCCATTCTTTTTCAAAGATTAGCGTTTCCATAAAAGCCTTGCTCGGATTTTGCTCAAAGTATTGGTGTATCTCAGTCGTGGCTTTCAAAGGATAGTCTTGCCCACTTAGCAAATTAATATAATCATATTGTTTTCCAGACTGCAATATTTCTTCCATACTATTTACCGTTGCTTGTACGATACTGTACGCGCCCCAATAAACACTTTCACGTTTTTTGACAAGGGTTACATGGTCATTAGCCAAAGCAAGAAATGGAGTAATATCTGTTTTAAAATCTATATGGATATAAAAATCTGCATCTGGATGAGCCAGACGATTTACTAATCTTTGTAATTGCAAAGGATTTGCATGAGCTAAAATCAAATGGGCAATCTTCATTATCCAACTGTTTTGTTTTTGAATACGTACTCCTGCAATATCATTCTAATCTCGATGAATCCCGTTTTAAAGAAGCCAAATAATGTAAAATCTAGGTATTTTCTTAACCAATAATATCCAAATGCTACACCCGACAAAAATGTAAATAAAGTGGCTAAACCTACCCCGACGATATTTCCGAAAATATAAATACCGATGTAGTCAAAAGAAACATTTATTGCAAGCATTACTAATACTTTATAAAAGTTAATCTTGGGTTGATGGATAATATCCAAGGTAATGCCCAAAAACCTATCTATAGGGAAAAATAGTGCAAACGACATTAAAATACGATAAACAACGACAGCATTTGTACCAGAATATTGTTTACCCCCTAACAACGTAATCGCAAAATCGGCAAATACAATTGCCACGACCGATACAGGGAATAATGCCAACGTAAGCGTTCCAGCATACTTTTGCATGATTTCTACCACTTCTATTTTATTTCCTCTGTTGAATGCCCCTGACATAGATGGCATGGCTGTTGACAAAAAGCTTCTTAAAGGAATTTCTATGATTTCCATCAAACGCATCGGAACAGTGTACATCGTTACAGCGGCTGGTCCTGCTGCTCCTAAAACCGACATAATAATAAAAGTATCCGAGCTTCTAAGTAAGTTTGTGCTAATAGTAGTTCCTACGCTGTATTTACCAAAATGGAATAACTCCATAATACTCTCTTTTGTTCTTTTGCTTAACGTACTAAGGCGTGTCCATCCTCTAAAAATACAATATAAGCTTACAATGCCAGAGCTCAATGCATTGATAATTAATAACATATCAAGGCTTAGCTTCATAAAAAAGATAACAAGTAAAACCATGATAATAAATGCTCCTTGCGTGATAAAACGCAATAATAAAAGCCTATCAAAGCGTTCATCCGACTGCGAAATCCAAGAGGCAATTGCAGAAGGTAAAGTAAATAAGAACGTAATACCAAACCATTTGATAATACTAATAATGCCAATATTATTACTATCAATAAGAGGTAAAAATAATGCAGCTATAATATTTACGCCTACAAGCGTTCCAGTAATCAATAAACTCAAAAACCAAACAGACCCCAATACAGTATCAGCTCTGCTTTTTTCAGCACCAGTATAAAACTTTATCATGGCAATCTGTAAGAAACCAACCCTAAAAGTATCCAGTAAAACAAATACTGACTGAAAGAAAAACCAATAACCAATTTCCCCAGGAAGCATATTACGGAGTAATATACTAACGGTTAGCATTGCCAAAACAGACATTGAACCATTGCCCAGAAGAGACAAGAAATGTTTGTTTTTTAGTTTTAAGATGATATTTTGAATGTTCATATGTGGTAGTAAATATGTTTTGCTGAAAAGTCGGTGTTTGTTTTTGAATAAAAACAGGAATATGTATGTTGATTTTTTATCTAATCCTTCAGCAATTGTTCTTCTACTGAATAAATCTGTGTTACACAAGCTTCCCAAGTATGGCTTTTTGCACAGACAATGGCGGCTTTTCGTGCTTCTTCGCTTTGTGGCAATAAAGCTTTACTAATGGCTTTATTATAACCTTCTACTCCCAAAGCCAGCTCTACATGCGGTAAAAACATTTTCATCGCTGGTGTTTCTGTTGCTACGGTTGGTTTGCCCATAGCCAAGTATTCATCTATTTTCCTTGGGTAATTTCCAATCGTCAAAGCATTTACCAATTGAGGGTTCATACACACATCCAAGTACCGCATATACGATGGTAACTGACTTGAATCTTTGGAACCTAAGAAATGTACATTCTTAATTTTGTGTAAGCGGCTTTGTTGAAACATAATTTCTTCTGGGCCGATTAATACTATTTGCCAAGTAGGGTTGGCATCTGCTATGTTTTCAAGCAATTTAATGTCTAATCTTTCGCCAGTTAGAAAACCTACATAGCCAATTCTAGGATGAGGAATATTGGCCAAATCCGTAGGCTCGGTATAAGTAAAGTCTGCTTGGTAAATATCTGTTTCACATCCTTGACCAATATCTAAACTAAGCGGATTATGCTTTCTGGCATAGTCTGCTAAGTATGCTGAATTGGCAAAAACAGCATCTGCTAATGCAACTGTTTCAGGTTCAAGCCTAGTGCCATGATATTTAAAATAGGGATGTTCAACCAAATTATCTCTGATATAGTAAAAACTCAATAATGGTTGGAGATATTTTTTAGTAAAAAGGCCAGTAAATATTTGGCTATCATTCAGTACTACAACTTTGTCATGATGCCATCCTAATTTTTTAAGGGCACTTTTCAGGCTTTTAAAAAAGCCTTTGCCATTGCGTTCATTTAAGAAATTATAAAGGCTTATATTTTTCAGCTTATTGACAGAATAACTAACAGTAGAAGGCGTATGAACCCATAAGTTCTCGCCGACTTTGACTGTATCTTCCCCAAAACCCAGTGAGATTTTTAATCGCTGTTTTTCATGGGCAGTTTTTGTTTGAGTCAGGAGCGTCTTGATGCCCATTGCTGGATTGACATACAACACAGGCTTAGACTTGCTAAACTCCATCGCCAAATTTCTGGCATTACTTCCCAAGTCTAATGCCCATTCTTGTTGTGCAATGATGATATATGCTTCAACTTTTTCTGACATTTCTTCTGTTTTTAGTTTTTAAACCTTGTATAAAGCCCCATGTGAGGCAAATAATGGCTGGTATGGCAATGATTCCCCAAGGCATATCTTTAACTGTTTAATGCTCACTATCTCCGTGAGGCGTATGGATAAATTGCTTGCGTGCTTTACCGATTTTCATCATGGCTTTCATCATAGAAATTATCGCTCCGGGTATTTGTAAAAATGCCATCAAAAGTTGTTTGTTATACCATCTCGTAGGAATCCCTAATAATAGCGAAATAGCAAAGAGAATGAATAAGCCTATGCTATAATTCAGGTATCTTGAGGAAACAATAAACGAAACCGCCAACCAAAGTAACATAACTGCTACAAGCATTACCCTCGGGAATATCAAGGTTTGAAAGGCCTTGTTGAAGAAGGCTATATTTCCTTTAAAAAGCTGTACCCAACCTTCTACAAAATACTTCTCTAAAACTTCTATTTGCATGGCAAACCATCTACTGCGTTGTTGAACGAATACATCAGATTTAGCTACTTTTTCATCATATACATATTGTCCGTCCAAGAAAGCTATTTGCTTACCTTGTCTGGCAATTCTAAATTCTAATTCTTTGTCTTCACCCGAAGTATCGCCAATATCTTGTATAAAATCTACAAACAATTTCCAGTCAAATGCCATGCCGCTACCAATCAATGCGGAAGGTAAGCCTACTGCTACATGACCACGACGGAAAAAGTTGTTATTCATTTCTTCTGTACAAGCATCCAATAAGGCAAAAGGAGTTTGAAGGTTTTTAGCCGTTCTATGTCCCTGTACTACTTCGTAACCTTGCTCAAAAGCGTCGTTTACGGCATGCAAAAATCCTTGCGCCATGTGGTTATCCGCATCAAGGATTAATAAAATATCGACTGGGTCGTGGATAGTGGCTTCAATGGCTTTTTGTAGGGCTTTTCCTTTGGTGCTTTTCTCAAAGCTTACTTCTATTACTTTGATGGGTAAAGAACGAAGAGTATTGAGGGTCTTTTCACTGAATGAGTCTGCAATGATTACGACTTCAAATAAATCTGCTGGATAGTCTTGTTTAATGGCTTCACGCGCTGTAGCAATGATAACAGCATCCTCTTTATAACCGGGAATGAAAATGCGAATTTTTCTGAGTTTACTTGCCTTTGGAAAATGGGTTTTCTTCGCGAAAGTTCCTGCTAATGCAAAAAAGAGCAAGTAAAATATCTGAATAGATAAGTAAACAAGGATGATTAATTGGATGGCGTTACCTATTTGCTGTATCATTTTGTTATTTAATGGTTTTGGTTCCTTTAAAAATCATTTGAATATTCGTACTTGTCAGATATTTCGGGCGTATTTAAGGCAATATCGTCTGCTTTAGTGACTGGTGTATCCCAACGTGGACTCAGCCAGATTAATGCCCAACTAATATATACAACTGCTGAGGTAGGCATCGTGTTTAATACCTCATTGCCATAGCTACATAATAATATCCCTGTTGAACCAGCACATAAACATATCAACTGGTTTTTAAGGACGGGGTCTCGTGTTTTCCAAATAATCCCTGCTGATTTTCCAGTAATATACAACATTATTCCGAACCAAGTAAGAAAACCAACAATACCATACATACCCCATATTTTTACATATAAACTATCAGGGGCGATATGCGAAATATACTTGTCGCTATTGAAGGATTCCCCCCATTGCCCCATGGTGCCTACTCCTGCTCCAAAAGGTTTAGAACTTAAATAATCGCTTAGTCGCTTTTGATTCATGAACCTTAATTGTAACGAAGGGTCGTCTGGGTCTAGCGAACTTCTAAGACGTACAATCTCGGCGCTACCATTTCCGATAAGAGTATATTTTAGTATTCCGATAAATGTTAGCCCAACGACAGCACCAACAATCAAGATTTCAGTTTGTTTTATCAATACTAAAAAGGCAAATCCCCCTCCAATTAAAGCAAACATTGCACCCCTAGTACCAGAAATCAACATGCCATAAAGGATAAACATCCCTGCGATAAAGTACCATAATTTCTTCTTGAAACTATACGGACCCGTAGCCAAGATAATACACATGATGGCTAATTGAGCTTGAGAAGCTCCAAACTGGGCGGCATCAAAATAGTATGAAAAAATTCTTAATTTCCCGAAGATGACGTGCGTTACTTTCCCTCCATTTTCCAACCAAGTATTTTCGGCATCGTCAAGCCCAATGTACAATTGTTTCATACCATACAATGCGCCAGCAAATGAGAATAAGATAATAATATTAAGAAATAAATCAATGTCTGATCTCTTATTCAGTAATAGTATGGATAACGAAACAGTGAGAATCCAATACAGCAAAAGCGTTCTCATTTCGTAAACCCATCCCAAGATGCTAGGTCTTTCAGGATTCCCAATTTGCAGGATAGTCATAATTCCCCAAGCCACGATTACCCAAAACAAATCTATATTCAAATGTCTTTTTCGGAACCTGTTACTCTGATGAAAGATTACGGCGAATAGGGTAACGAATAATAATGCTTCCATCCCTAAGCCAACTTGTAATCCTGCTATATGCCTCCCAATGGTTGGCATGACAAAACAATAAATCAAAAAACCAATAATGCCGAGGCGTGGTCTAAAGAATATCAAAATCATGAAGCCTGCGGCAAAAGGTAAAACCAATAAGAGAAAGCCAATGGCTATACCTTTTTTAGCAATGACAATGCCCATAAAAACAGCAAACATAATAGCTGGGATAAGCCAGATATTACTTAATTTATTTCTTGAAGTATAAAATAAATTTTTGTCCATGCAGGTTTTTAGTCTTCACATTACAATGATTGCTATTTTTTTTCAGTGTAAACCCAACTCTTTTTACCAAATTTTCTATTAATCTCCTTTGCTTCAGCCAAGGCTTCGCTCTCTGAAGTGAAAGCTGCAAAAGCTACTCGAACAGAACTTTCTCCTTGTTTTGGAGTAATTATTTGAGCATTGGGGAAACCTGTATTATTGAGTTCTTTTACATACGATTTAGCATTGTCTTCACTACTAAAATTACCTGCAACAACAAAATAATTATTAGTAGATGACAAGGGTTCTACTGTATTGGCTGATGTTTGTGCTGGAGTATTAAAATCTGTAGTAGCGCCAAATCCATCATCTGGTTTGGATGCAAATGTAGTATCTGGTTGTTTTTGTACCACTAAAGTATCCGCTTTCACAGCAGTTGAACTGTTTTTACGATACATATAAATGGCAGCTGTAGACAAAAGAACACCCGTTATTACCCCAAAAATGACGATTAAGTTACTTTTTTTAACTTTACGGTTGGGCTCTTCATACCTAACATTGCCTGTATGGGCATTATTTGCAGGTACTATTTTATCGATAGATTTTCTATTGCCAAACTCAAACTTGGCTACTCTTTTAACGAATGCACGTAATAGATTTCTTTTCTTTGGTACTTCACCGATATATTCTTCTGCAAAGTTGATATCAACACCATTTAAAATAAACCAAGGTTTGTTGCCAGTAGTTTTAGTAAAAATAGAAATCATTTCTTTATCTATTTTAGTCCAGATTCTATTGGCTCTACATAATAAAATGGTAGCGTTTAACCTTGGGAACGATTCTGGCTTGATAATCATGTTTTCTAATGGAGGAAACTCAATTAAACAGAAATCTGCGTTTAGGCTTTCTCTAAAATCATAATCATTATTCCAACTATGTGTTTCTACGCTATAGTCTAAGTCTGTCAGCTCTTTCGCTAGCAAGTAGGCAATGGTAGACTTCCCTTCGCTTTTTTGGGTACTAATCAAACCAATCGTAACGGGTTTCTGGGTAAGGTCAACTGTTGCGAGCAATTGTTGCATCAACCTTAAGTTTGATTTTAATAAAAAAGAAGGATTTTCATTTAACAAGGGGTATACGCCCAGTAAGGGCAGACCGACAATATTTTTGGCCCGTTGGGGTTCCATCAAGGTTTTATTGATGAGCGCCTGCGTGAGGATAAGTGCTAAGACTAATACGAACCCAACCAAAAAACCAACGATTACTAAAACCATTCTTTTAGATGCGTTGGCCTTCAATGGTAAGAACGGAGGGTCTACCACATTAAGCTTGGCCGTAATTTCTGTATTTTGTTGATTTAGCTTTGCTGCATTCAAATTGTGGAGTAAATCAAGGTATTCTTGTTCTGAAATAGCAATAAGTCGCTCAATTTTTTTCAGCATTGCCCCCATCGGTGCAAACTTTCTATATTCTTCTTGAAACTCCGCTTTTCGTTTATCCATTACGGTTAAACGCGCTTTGCTTTGTTCAAAAGCAAGTGTTGTAGCTAACCATTGGTCTAATACTGTTTTGGTAGGTATTCCACTCGGCGTCATAGATTCCACATAGAGATTCTCTAAAGATGACTTCAACTTTTTTTCAAGTCGAGCCGCCACTGTTTTTAGGCTATCCATTTGGCCATTTTTCTCACCTTTTTTATTCAGTAAATCTTCAAGGGCAATTTTGCTATAAATATCCGCCAGTTTTTCTCTTTCTTTGATTACATCACTCCCGTATAAAGTCTGATATGTTCGACCCTTAATATTTTCGTTTACTTTAGCTAAAGAAGAGCTTGATGCCATTTTATCCATTTCCAGATTATGGTTCATGGCATATAAAACTTCTCGTTCCCCTGCTACAGCTTTGGTTTGTTCATAATAGTTAATGATATCGTTATCTTTATTGAATGCCAAGAATAGGCGTTCGGCAGAGTCTAGTTTAGAAAACGCTTTTTTGGTTTCAATTTCAAAATAAGTCAATGCACTTGTTGTCTGACCTTCTTTTAACTGGCGATGTTTCAACATAAACACTTGCTCTAATAATTCAAGTGTACGCTTACAGATAAATGGATCATTGGCTTCATACGAAATCTTAATCAAGTCACTGTTACTAATCCTTGAAGACTTTATTTTATTAAGTACATCAATTGAATAGTAATGATTATCTGAGTGAATGAGTTTGTAAATAGGATTCTCTTCACTTTTTGACATATAGGCAACTACAGCATCGCGTGTTTCAGCTACAGTTGACTTAACAAGTCTTCTTTTTAGGGATTCTGGAACTAGCTTTTGTAGTTCATCGTAAGCTCCCCACGTAATGACGTTAGGGTCGTGTTTTTTTAAGAAAAGGTGTTCTGAGAGTAATTGTACCGCTACTTCTTCTTTGGTTTCTCTCGAATCAATTACGGTAAGTAAGTTGTCAAAAGCATTACTAGTAGCGAAATAATCGGCTTTTATAATTCCACTAAGACTGTAGCCAGAGGCTATCCCTGTATAAATAATAGACTCTGAAGAATATACTTTCTTTTCATTTCTGGTAAAGTAAAAAATAGTAAATGCCAAAGCACAAGGGATTAAAATTAACCACTTTAGATTTTTGACAATTAGTCTTATAAAATGTAAAAAGCTCATTTAATCTGTTGTAATAATGTTGTAAGATTTACCCCAACGACAACTTCAAGTTGCATGAAAATTAATTGGAAATTATTGAGGGAAGTCTCGTATTCTACTTTTGCTTTATTAAAGGATTCAAGCACACTTGATACTTGATCGATAGTAATCTGATTCTGTAAAAATTGTTTCTCTGCCAAAGAGCTATTAGACTTAGCAATTTGCAGGTTATTGCTATTGATGATGAATACCTTTCTTGCTAGTCTTAGCTGTTGATACAAACCTATTATTTGCTGTTTAATTTCAAGCGTAAGGTTTTCTTGTTCAGCTAATGCAATATTTACTTGCGCCTGACTCGATTTCAGTAAGTGCTTTCTGTTGATAATATTGGTTATAGGAAGTGATGCCGCAACCCCAAAATTGTAAAACCCAGTTTGTGCTGTCGTAAAAGAATTTGCTCCGGGAACAGTTGTTGCTGTATTATTTACGGCTGAATAGTTTGTACCATAATTGTATGAAGAGATAAGGCCTATTCCACTAAAGAGAACATTTTTGTTGATTTTTAACGTTGATGTTGCGATATCTACACTATTCATACTTCTCTTTATTTGAGGAGACGACTTTGTCGCAGCATCAATCAGCAAGGGCAAAAACTCTTCCGAATCTAAAGCTTTTGCTAATAAGGCATCAGCAGGAAGTGACTGCCCAGTAACCTCTAATTTACTTATCCATAATACCAAAAATAAAAAAATGCTAATAGTATATCTTCGTGACCCAACCATAAAAAATCTATTTAAAGAAATTTAATATTTCCTATCTTCTTTTAGAATCAAGCGATTCATGTTAAAATTTATCATTTACGAATATCAAATATACTCCGATTTTAATAACTAATAAATGGCAAGGTTGTTTTAAGACTATAATCCTTCTTCTTCCATTCTTTTTAAATCTTCTGTTACAATCTCTTTTACTTTAACTACCTCTGGCGAAAGTGCATTATAGCGTCTTATTAATTCGTCTCCTGTCGGATTTCCTTTTGCATAAAGCTCATACTCATGAATTTTCGGGCTAATCTCAGGAAAGCCAATCATCGAAAAACACGGTTTAAATTGATGAGCCAATCCGCCTACTTCGGCAAACTTTTTTTGTTGTAGTTTAGTCTGAATATCCTCCCAAATAGGTAAACTATCTTCTAAAAAAGACTCAAACATTATTTTTACAATTGTTACATCATCACCATAAATATTGTTGAGGTGATTAACATTAACTTGAGAATTAAAGCTGAACATATCTTGGATTGTTTCTTATGACTAATTGACAAAAACTATACCATAAAAATGACTGAATTAAAAAAAACGTGATGTTTGAAGAATTACTTTCTATAAATTAATATCATAATTCTGTTTAACAACTATTTACAACGATTAAAAGTACTGAAAACTCGACAAAATTAAAACTTATCATACAGTATTTTGAAGATTTATTTGCTTTGAACTTCTTAAAAACGCTACCCTCTAAGAATTTATTGAGGTATATTGTCAAAAATCATTAATAATCAATCAGTTATAGAAAATGCCGTTAGTGCTATCGAAAAAATTAGATAGCACTAACGGCATTCTTAAATCTATAAATATCGCTTACTTCTTGCCTGTAAGTGCTTTAATTACTTTTACTTCTTCTGGTTTATAAGCCGTTCCGTCTGGTCTGAAAATATCATGAAACCACAACTCTGGCTCATTTCCAGTAGGCATTGGCTTATCCCAAGCGTAAATCGTGTTGGTTTTTCCTGCTACTAAACCCCAGTTATAGGCTGCAATATTTTCTTTCTTTAATAAAGGCATAATGCTACTGAATAAGCTATTTCTGCTTCTGGCCATGTATTCAGTACAAAGCAATGGACGTTTTGATAATGTTCTTAGCTTGGCTATATCATCTGTGTGATTTTGTAAATCACCATAATTATGATAAGTAGTAACGTCTGAGTTTTTAATCTGGAAATCAGATAATTCTTTCAAGCTCCAGTTCCAAACACCCGCAGAAAGAGGTTGGCTTGGGTTGGCTTCTCTACCCCAAATAAATACCTTTTCTAGCAATGGCATACTCTTATTTCCATAGCCTGAATTGCCAGGTTCATTGTATAAATCCCATAATACTATTCGCTTATCATTCTTGAAAGTTGTCAAAACATCTTTTACATATACTTCTAACTTTTCAATGACTTTCGGGTCGTTGAAAATCAATTCACCTGGATCACGTACCCATCCTGAATTATGAATCCCTGGTTTTGGGGCAGGCTGTTTCCCTGCACTGTATGTCGGATTCCAGCAGTCATCAAATAATACAAAAAGGGTAGAAATATGATGCTTATTAGCAATTGTCAAGTACTGATTTACACGACTTTTAAATCCTTTAGGATCAACTTCCCACGCTAAATGGTGTAGATAAACTCTCATAGAATTCATCCCAATGCTTTCGGCATAACCTAGTTCTCTGTCAATAGTTGTAGGGTCAAAACTCTCTGCTTGCCACATCTCTAATTGATTAATGGCTGTGCTTGGTATAAAATCACTACCACGCAACCAACCTTTTGTTTTGTACCAAGCATTTGCCTTTTCAACTGACCAAATTTCTCTTGGAGCGGATTGTGCCACTATACGTTGAGATAATAAACTGAAAACCAGAAGGCTCAGTAATATTTTGACAATTTTCATGTGATTAAAATTTATTTATGAATTATTTTGAATTGTTTGCTACTGGTTTTTTCAATGCTTGACTTTCTTTTACTGGTATGCCAAAATTAGGAGAGCCATCGGCGTTCCAAGTGAACTTTTGGGCTCTTGGTGAACGAAAACCACCGCATCCCTGTCCTGCCTTTGAATTAGCATGGTAAAGAATCCAATCTTCTTTGCCATCGGGCGATTTAAAAAATGAATTATGCCCTGGAGCAAATACGCCGTTTTCTGGCGATTGCTTAAATACAGGTTTTGGCGACTTTCTCCAACTCTTCGGATTTAGTAAATCTGCACTTGCATCAGCCGTCAACATTCCTAAGGCATAAAAGTCTGTCCAACAGCCACTTGCTGAGTAAATGATAAATAGTTTTTTGTCATGCATTAAAATCTGAGGGCCTTCGTTAACATTTACGTGAGAAAGATTAGGATCTCCTGTAATATCTCCATGTTTCTCCCATTCAAAATCAGAACCTGATATCATTGAACGATTCCCTTCAATCGTCCAAGGGTTTTTCATTTTAGCGATATAAATATTTTGTGCTCCATTCTTATCGCCTTCCCAACCCGACCAAATCATATATAATTGACCAAGGTGTTCGAATACATCGCCATCAATCGCCCATTTGTCTGATGGGTCAGCTACCTTTCCTTTAAAAGTCCACTCTCCTTGCATAGGGTCGATAGACGGGTTTTCTAATACATACATTCGGTGATGATTGTTGTCGCCATCGTCACCAGCAAAATACATATACCATTTCCCCTGAATGAAATGAATTTCAGGAGCCCACAGCTCTTTAGAATACATTGTTCCCGTAGGAGGAATCCATGCCACTTTGCTTTCAGCAGTTTTTAAATCGGCGATGCTCTTTGTTTTAAAAAGCACTAATTTGTTTTGCGAAGTATGGGTATAATAGTAATAACCATCTTTATAAAAACTATAAGGGTCTGCCCCAGATGGCAATAAAGGATTGTTAAAAATACCGCCTTCCTCAACTGATTGAGCGCAACTCACAGCAACAAAGGCAATTAGGCTAAATAATAAGAGTATTGTTTTTTTCATTGAATATGTATGTTAATGCTATTTATTTCAAAAAAATCCCAGACCACGTATAGGGTGCATTTTCTATATTTCCAGCAATGGTTTCGGTATAATCTGCTATGTTTTTTCCTGAATTTTCAGTAAGACTTACATTGAAACCTATCCGTTTTCCTTTAGGTGGTTTTCCACCCAAACTATTCCAAGAGATTGCGATTTCTTGGACGTAACCGCCTGTCACTGTTTTTACAGCAGATTTAATTCCTGACATATTTGCTTTGTCAATCCATTTCCCCTCAGCACCTTCTTTCATAGAAAGTTGATTATTAGTAGCCATAAAAAACCTATAAACACCTTTGTCTGGTGCTTCATAAGCTTTGTTTTGAGCATCAATAAAAATGCTTATTCCATCATTATTTTCCAGTGTAGCAACGTTACTTACAACTTTAGTATCATTTACTTTAACAACTATATAAAGATTTTTTTTATCATAACTTACTGATGCTCTGGCTTGTGTAGCACTTCTTTGACCAATTAATATTGGCAAATCTGATTTCCAAATATTTTCTTGTGTAAGCCCGTCGATGACGAGCGTTTCTTTATTTACCTTCAGTGCTGGAATGACATAACCCTTTATCATCCATATTTCTGATCTGTTGGCGTAAGCATTCGTACTTGTCAGGGCCACTACGCTATTATCATCTAATACGCTAAGACTATTCCATAATCCTGATTTATTATTTGGTATTGAAAATGGGCTAGATTTTCGACTAAAATTATAGGCTTGGTCATTCCCAATAACCACCTTCATTTCTGAAAAATCCATTTTATTGTTTCGTCCTTCTGTTCCCTGATATGAAAGAATCGTTTCTCCTGTTTTTAGTTGTCGTAAATACGGAGCTCCCGCATAAATATCATTCCTTATTTTTTCACTTAGGGCATAAAAGCGATTATCGTTCTTAGCATCTACGACAGTATCCCAATTTTGTGCAAGCGTATTTTTAATAACATAAGGTTTGAAGTTATCAAAACCATTATCTTCAATAGCAAAGGCTATTTCTTTGTGATTGTTCAGTAATACAGGAACAGGCATTCCATCTCTGCTACCTGCTCTGAAACTTACTATTTGCGGTTTTTGAGTCCATGTTAACCCATTATCATTTGAACGGAGCATCGAAATATTTTGCTCTCCTGAAGTGGTGTATATTCCTTCGTTAGCAAAAAAGAGTTGAATTTCCCCATTCGGTAATTGAATAGCAGACGGTTCCCAACAGCCATTTTCAAAACGATAATCAGCTTCATACAAAAGCTGTTCATCTTTCCATATCAATCCACCGTCATAGCTTTTTTTAGTACGAATAGCAAAACGTTTAGTAGGCTCTTTCCCAGAAGGACGAGGATTATAACACACTAAAATAGAAGCGTCTTTTAGTTCTAAAATATCTGGTACTGCCATATTTACACCATCGTGCTTATTAGCAACCACGATAGGCTCACTCCATGTATTCCCACGGTCAGTGCTTTTTACCACTACCACATTGCCGTCTGCTTCATAGACTGCTATTAATGATTTATCAATGCGTTGTATCATTCGTGCGTATCCACAATATCTTTCATTATTAGCAGATGATGAGACTTTTCGCAAAGTATTAAAATCCCATGCTATTCGAATGCCATTGATAGGTAATCGGGACGAGATAGTAGGATTAATCTTAGTGGTGTCTTGCTGAATTTGAGGCATAAGGCTACTACTTTGTCCCCATTCTACAGAAAATAAAAAGAATGCACTAATAAGATAAATACGTTTAAGCAAAATCATTTCAAACAGTTTTATTGGTTCCCCTTTTAAGGGTTTTTCAAGAATATTTTTATATTATTAAAGTATTCTCATAATTAACAGGACAAAGTGAAGAATAATTATTTAATTTTTCTGTTCAAAAGTTATTCAAAATGTCTCAATTTGTGTTAAAAATGAGATTTAGGACACCAAAAGTCTAATTTATCCTTGTATTTGACCTTGAAATTCTATTTTCTTTAGGCTTTGCCAAATAGATGTAATGTGACACCATCAGCATTATCCTTTCCAATGATCCGTTAAATAAAAAAGCGGTTTCGAGGTAAGTCGAAACCGCTTTTCAAATAATATCTAAAGATTAGATTACTTACCTGCCGTTATTTCAAGTAAGTCTTTATCATGATGAAATTTTTGAACACATTCATTATCCAAAATCATAGTTGCACCATTTTCAGCAGAATATTTTTGCCAAGTTGGTAAGCCTTTATGATTTGGATTCCCCGATTTAGCAAAGTTTATCCAAGCCTGACTGATTTTATTGGAAAGAGCATAAGCACCACTTCCGCCTCCAGTCATTTCTTCACAACGAGCGATATTATCAAATACAAAAGGAATTTCGATACAGTGAATAGCCTTGTACATCCCATCCATAATAGGCGACTGCCAAGTAAACATATACATATAAACTGAAGCTGCATCGGCAGTAGCCTTTATATTTGCTTGTTTAACTGCTCCTGGGCGAAACGTTGCCACATCAATATCTATTAAGTCAGATGGTTTGGTCGTATTAGGATACGCTTTCTCCACTGCTTTTAAATAAGCCTCTGTTTTATCTCCGTATTTTTTCTGTAAAAATGCCTTCGCTTCGTCTGTTGAAAAATTTCTAATAGCAGGGTTAATCAGCGATGCCATAAATTCATTCTTAGTTGAACCAATCAGCAAAGGAACGTTTTTTGAAATTTCAATTCCTGCTGGATCTACTTGCTGATAAGGTAAATAGTTTCCATCATGACTTGGACCCCAACTCAAGCCACCCCCCACAAAAGCTTTTCCTTCTGCTTTCATTTTGGCTTGTACTTTTTGCTGCGCTCTTTTGCCTGCTGCATTTAAAACATCGTATGGTATTTTTTGCAAAGAATCTACTTGATTAGGCTGTAAACCTAACTCTTCTAATAAAGCTGCACTTACTTTCTGAGCATCTTCTTTTTCTAAGAAACTAGTTCTGTAACTTCCACTTTGTACAATAGCTTTCTGAAAAAAGCCTTTTGCTGAAGGTGCATACATCAACGTTGTTACTTTAGCACCACCGCCTGATTGTCCGAAAATCGTTACGTTATTAGGGTCGCCACCGAAATTAGCAATATTTGCTTTTACCCAATGTAAAGCCGCCTCTAAATCCATGATGCCAACATTGGCGGAATATTTATATTTATCACCATAAGCCGATAAATCGCAAAAGCCCAAAATATTCAAACGATGATTTAAAGACACAACTACAACATCGCCTTTTTTACTCAAATTTTCACCATCATAAGAAGGGAGTTCAATAGAAGAACCTGCTGTAAAACCACCACCATGTAGCCAAACCATCACTGGACGTTTTTTCTGGTCGTTGATTCCTGAACTCCAAACATTAAGGCTTTGACAATTTTCATTGGTATAACCCCAATTGTGATTAAACGCAAATTCGATTACATCATTTACTGAAGTCGTTGCATCCATCGGACATACTGGTCCATAAGTCATTGAGCTTCTTACACCTTCCCAAGCTTTTGGTTTACTCGGAGGCATAAAGCGTTCTGATACGGCATAAGGAATCCCTTTGTAAGTATAGATACCCTTGTGAACATAGCCTCTTACCTTACCAAATTCAGTCTGTACAACGCCAGTGCTTGAATTGGCTATGATAGGAGTAGGAGCAGCGATTTTTTTCTGGCTAAAACTCAACATAGGAGATAAACCCATGAGCAATAGCGACAGTATTATGGATGTTTTCTTTTTCATTGTAAATAGAAGATTGATATAAAATTGAGTTTTTGAAAGGTAAAATTTATTATTGTCTCAATTTGAGACTTTATAAAACAAAAGTCTGAAAAAATATTGAAATTATTCAATATTTTTTCAGACTAAATAACAAAATTTGTTTAAAGCTTGATTATAAAGGTTTTCATTTAGAGATATTGAGTTAATAATTGCTAAAGTTTAACCAACATATTTTATAATGAAGTAAATTTGATAAAAACAATAATATCATGGAGGCTACTTTTAAAATTCCTGTCAATGCATTACCAAATATTGTAAAATTAATTAAATCATTATTTGGCGCTACTGTAATGATAGACATTACCGTAAAAGAAAGCGAGCAAAATAAGGATATTGATTATACAGAAATGTTTAAAAGAACGGAACAAACAAGATTGAAAAATGAAGCGATTATTGTTCCTGAAGGTTTAGACTTGTCTGCCTTGGCAAATGAAGTAAACTTATAATGTTATGATCTATTTTGATACCGATGTTCTAATCAACTATTTATTTAATCAAAACCAACTTAGCCATAGTAAAGCAATTGCCGTTTACCAACAAGCCATAAAAGATAAGGTATTTTTCACATCACTTCTAACTTTACAGGAGCTTAGCTATGTTGCTAATCGTTTAGGTTGTCGAGAATCTGATGTCGAAATAATGATTCAAGACTTTATGATTGCAAAACCTGTTGCTTATACTACAACAGATTTCATCAGAGGTATTCAACTAGCAAAATTGATAGGTTTCCAAAATATCAATGATTGTCTGCATACAGCAATTGCAGAGAATAATGGTTGTACTGAAATTTACACCTTCAATAAATCTGACTTCCAAAAAATACAACGTCATACCAAAGTAAAAATCACTATTTTATAATTATGTCTTTTATAATGAAGCTTTACAGGTATAATTTTTTACTTCCGATAATTAAACATTATCAGAAGTAAAAGTATATTTGCAAAGCTTAAAACAAAATCAAACCATGCAAGAAATTTCGACCGTTGATAATCATGCTTTGGCAAATGTTCAAACACTTGCTGAAAAAATAAATGCTTATGGTCGCAAAGGTTTAGAAGGTGCAGTAAATACCCAAAGAGCATATAGAGCAGATTTAAAACATCTCAAAGATTGGTGTGAAAAAAATGATTTTACAATGATGCCTATTTCGGTTACTACTTTGGCTGGCTATGCAGCATATTTGGCAGATACACATAAATGGTCAACGATTAATCGTCGTTTTGCGGCTATTGCCAAATTACATCATTTGAATAATATAGATGTTCCCATGCAGGATCGCCAGTTCAGAGCAGTGATGGAAGGAATTAAAAGGACAAATGGTATCCGTCAAAAACAAGCTCCCGCTTTTAACATCAAGGAAATCAAAAATGTATTGCGTAGTATGGAAACAGACACCAATACTTTATTACGAAACAAGGCTCTTTTGTTATTAGGATTTACTGGGGCGTTCAGACGCTCAGAATTGGTGGCTTTAAATTTGGAAGATTTAACTTTTTCGGAAGACGGGCTTATCGTATCAATGGGAACAAGCAAAACCAATCAATATGGTGACTATGAAGAAAAAGCAATATTCTATAGTCCAGAGACAGCGCTTTGTCCAGTACGAACTTTACAAAATTGGATGGCTACGTTAGAAAGAACCAAAGGTCCATTATTCGTTAGGATTAGAAAAGGAGACCGATTAACCGACGAAAGGCTTAACGATAAAACGGTAAACGATTTAGTAAAAAGTTATTTAGGTGAAAAGTATTCTGCCCATTCACTCAGGGCATCTTTTATAACCATTGCTAAACTCAACGGTGCTGACGACAGCGAGGTAATGAGACAAACAAAACATAAAACATCGGCCATGATTATTCGATACACTCGCCTTGAAAATATCAAACAACATAATGCTGCGATGAAACTTGGCTTGTAAACCGATATGATATCCTTTTAAATTAATATCTTGTTAAGAAAATTAAAAGTATTTCAATCTTATTCGATTTATAGTAGCTTTAATCTACTTAATTATTTTCTCATATTTCATGCAAGATTTTACATTTTTCGACAGAGATATTAGCTGGTTATACTTCAACGAACGAGTATTAATCGAAGCTCAACGAAATGAAGTACCATTGTTAGAAAGAATAAAATTTCTTTCTATTTATTCTTCAAACTTAGATGAGTTTTATAGAGTAAGGGTTCCTGCTTTGATGGCGCTAAAAAAGCTTTCGGAAAAAGATGAGCTGGACGATGCAGGAAAGAATAAAGAGGTGCTCAATCAAATCAAAGAGATTGTGAACCATCAATTACAAAGTTTTGGACAAATACTTTCAGCACAAATATTGCCTGCCCTAAAGGAAAACAATATCCATCTTGTTTATAATGAACCCATCCCGACTACTATTTTGGATGCTACAAGAGAGTATTTTTTCACACAAGTACTTGCCTTTTTACAACCCATTTCCTTATTAAAAAGCGAGAAAAGCTTTTTTCCTGAAAACAATAAGCTGTATGCTTTAACGGTATTTTCATCTGAAAAACATCCAGAAGAGCAAATTCAAATCATTAATATTCCATCGAATGATTTACCAAGATTTCACAGCGTAGTTAAAGACAATATACAATACATTGTATTTTTAGAAGATATTATCAAAGAGCATCTTCATCTAGTCTTTAAGAAATCAACCATCTCAGGTTTTTATACTTTTAAAACTACGAGAGATGCCGATTTGGCATTGGAAGATGACTATAAAGGTGATTTAGTAGAAAAGCTAGAAAAACAAATTGCGAAAAGAGATTTGGGCTTTGCCACACGTTTTTTATACGATGCCAAAGTTCCTAAAAACCATTTAGATACGCTAACCGAATACCTTAATCTAAAAAAACAGAGTATCATAGAGGGAGGAAGCTATCATAATTTAAAAGATTTCTTTTCTATTCCCATTCATAATGCTACTTTGAAATACGACAATTGGCCCGCTATTCCTCATCAAATCGCTGAAGACAAAACCCTTTTTGATGAAATTAGTCAGGGAGATATGATTTTCCACCCACCTTATCAGTCTTATGATACTGTACTTCGTTTTTTTAATGAAGCGGCTATCAACCCGAATGTAGAAGAAATTTATGTAACTCTGTATCGAGTTGCCAGCGATTCAAGGATTGTAAATGCATTGATTAGTGCGGCAAAAAATGGCAAAAAAGTTACCGTTTTAGTTGAATTAAAAGCACGATTTGACGAGGAGAATAATATCAAATGGGCAAAAAGAATGAAAGCCGAAGGTGTAAAAATCATCTACAGCGTACCATCTCTGAAAGTCCATGCAAAAATCGCTTTAGTCAAGAAAAAAATGGGTAAGAAAACCTATTACTTCGGCTTACTTGCCACTGGCAATCTCAACGAAAGTACTGCAAGGTTTTACACAGATCATATTTTATTGACAGCTCATCAGGAAATGCTTCAAGAAATGGAGTTGGTCTTTCGCTTTCTCAGTAAAAAGAAACGAAAACCCAATATTTCAGATATTAGTAACTTCAAACATTTATTGGTCGCTCAATTCAATTTACAGCATAAGTTTATCGCTTTAATAGACCGAGAAATTAATAATGCTAAAAATAGATTACCTGCTTCCATTACCCTCAAAATGAACAATTTAGAGGAACGAGTATTGATTAGCAAATTATATGAAGCATCAAACGCTGGTGTAAAAATTAACTTAATTATCAGAGGTATTTGCTGTTTAATCCCTGGTATTATAGGTATGAGTGAGCATATTAGTATACGGAGAATCATTGATAAATACTTAGAACATGGTAGGGTTTTTATCTTCCATAACCAAGGAAATAAAGAAGTATATATGGGCTCTTCAGACTGGATGGATAGAAATATTTATCGAAGAATTGAGGTATGTTTTCCTATTTATAATGAAACCATCAAACAAGAAATATTAAAAATTATTGATTTACAGCTTCGCGACACCATTCAAGCTGTTGCGATTGATGATTCATCAAACAATGTGTTTTTCTCAAAAGATGAAACTGCTTTACGCTTACGTTCACAAGCGGAAATCTATCGTTTGCTAAGTAAATAGTTTTTGGATGGTCATTTTAAATTAAGATGACCATCCAAAAGAATTATTTCTTAAAATTATAGGCATTCAACATTTTATCAAAAATCTGATTGTTGAAATAAATACCAGAAAAAGCTTCTGCTCCTACTCCATAAGCATACACAGGAATCATGACGCCAGTATGACCTTTTGTAGTGAACTTTCCTTCAATATGCCCTTCTTTATCAGCATCAATCAATGAAAAACCTCCTGTTTCATGGTCGGCAGTGATGATTACTAACGTGTTTCCATCTTTATCTGCAAAATCAAATGCCTCACCAATGGCTTTATCAAAATCAGTCATTTCATTGATAATATACTGAGTATCATTAGCATGTCCGCCCCAATCTATTTGTGAACCTTCAATCATTACAAAAAAGCCTTTCTTATTCTGCTTTAAAATATTCAATGCTGTTTTGGTAGATTTCAACAACTGCTCGCCTCTCCCTTCCGATATTTTCACTTGTTCTTCATCTGCTAAAAATCCTGCTAACTTTCCAGATTTTACTTTTTCTACATCTTCAATACTATTGGCTATCTGATAATTTCTAGCGTTCAAGCTATCAATTAAATTTCTACCGTCTTTACGTTTTGCAAAGTGATTTCTACCACCACCTACAAAAACATCAATATCTGTTTTCAAGAAATCATTCGCTATTTCTTCAACCATACTTCTAGAAGGTTGATGTGCAATAAACGAAGCGGGCGTAGCATGTGTAATAGAACAAGTGGCCAGTAATCCTGTTGCTAAGCCATTCTTCTCGGCAATTTCCAAAATACTAAGTTGAGCTTGTTTCAGGCTATCTACTCCAATAGACCCATTGTATGATTTTTGTCCAATAGCCAATGCTGTTGCGCCTGCTCCTGAGTCGGTTACAAACTCATCTGTTGCTTGGTTTTTATGAAAGCCAATATATTGACTTCTTTCGATATTCAAATGTCCCTTGTTAGCCACAATACCCGCATAAACTTGTGCCGCCCCCATACCATCACCAATTAATAAAATGATGTTTTTAGGATGTTTTAGCTGTTTTTTGTTTTGTGAAAAGCTTGAAAAAGAGACAATTATTAATAAAATGCAAAAAATATTTCTCATGAAATTGAAGGATTAAGGTAGTGTTTATTATTCCGAAACCGTTGTCGATTTCTATTTAACAATGCGATAATAAACAATTCTAGATTCAAAAAATAAAGCTAACACAAAACATTATTAATTCTTAATAATGCTTTTATGTTAGCTTATCCATATTGAAGTGTAATTACCTTAAATTTATAGCTAAAATTCATAGGTGTACATTAAAACGCTTTAATGCACAACCATAAATCTTCACTCTTTTACTCTACTTCCACTTTTGGTGAAATTTCATGTTTTTTGTTTCCTCCTGCTATCTTTTCGATTAATACAAAGAGTACTGGTACAACGAAAATCGCTAAAGATGTTGCTGCCAACATACCCCCGAAAACTGTCCAGCCGATAGTTTTACGAGATTCTGCTGCCGCACCACTCGCAAAAGCCAAGGGTAAAACGCCAAGAATAAAGGCAAGGGATGTCATAATAATTGGACGTAAACGCAGTTGAACTGCTTCCAAAGTTGCTGGTATCAGCTCCATTCCTCTATCTACACGCTCTTTGGCAAACTCTACAATCAAGATGGCGTTTTTCGCTGCCAGACCGATTAGTGTAATTAAACCAATCTGCGCATAAATGTTATTAGAAAGATTTGGCAACAATGTAAGTGTCAAGATTGACCCAAACGCCCCAATCGGTACTGCAAACAATACAGAGAAAGGGATAGACCAACTTTCGTATAAAGCCGCTAAGAACAAGAATACGAATACGATAGATATGGCAAAGATAGTCGTGGTACTATCGCCCGCTTTTAATTCTTCGCTACTCATTCCTGAGAATTCATATCCATATCCTGTAGGTAATGTGGTCGCTGCTACTTCTTTTAAAGCCGTAATGGCTTGTCCACTACTAAAGCCTGGTTTTGGTGAACCGTTGATTTCTATCGAACGATATACGTTATAGTGCGAAATTAAGGCCGCATTTTCTACTACTTTTGCTTTCACTAACGTTTTCAACGGCACCATGTTTCCTACATTGTTCCTTACATAAAACTGTTCTATTTTATCTAAAGATGAACGGTAGCTACTATCTGCCTGCACCATTACCCTAAAGTTTCTTCCATACAACGTAAAGTCGTTGATATAAGAACTACCCAATAGCGTAGAAAGTGTACCAAATACATCTGATACTTGTACCCCTTGCTTTTTGGCTTGTTCACGGTCAACATCTATCTGATAACTTGGTGTACGTGAGCTAAAGAAAGTAAATGCCATCCCAATTTCTGGACGTTGATTTACTGCTGCTAAGAACTTACGGGCTACTTTTTCAAACTGTTGTACATTATCTGGACTAGTAGTTTGCAATAATTCAAAGGTAAAACCAGCGGTTTGTCCTAATCCAGGAATTGCTGGCGGTGCAATTGCAAGGACTCTGGCTTCTTTAATATCAGCCGTACTCTTCTTAATTTTTTCAATTACCGCCTGAACGTGGTGTTCTTTTCCTTCTCTATCAGACCAAGGCTTTAGGTTAACAAAGAAAGTACCTACGTTGGTTTTGTTAGAGAAACTCACAATGTTTAAGCCTGAAATACCCCCTACTACTCTTACTTCTGGTAGCACCTCCAAACGCTTCATAATCGTTTGGAATAATGCTACGTTTCTGCTTGTTGAAGTTGCTTCAGGCATTTCATACGTTACATACAAACGCCCTTCATCTTCAGTAGGAATAAACCCTGTTGGTTTAGACTTAAACAAGAACGTTAAACCAACAAACAAACAAATCATCATGATGATAACCATAGGCGTAGCCTTAATCCATTTAGCCACCCCTCTTGTATAAGCAAATGAAAGACTATCAAATTTGGTGTTAAACCATGCGAAGAATTTCTCTAAAACATTCTTTTTAGCATCTTTATCTTTCGATGGTTTTAGCATGATGGTACACAATGCTGGCGTTAACGAAAGCGCAACAAATGCCGAAAGAATTACAGAAACCGCAATCGTAATCGCAAATTGTTGATATAGTCTACCTACAATCCCCGGCACAAAGCTTACTGGTACAAACACCGCCGCAAGGATTAATGCAATGGCAATTACTGGACCAGAGATATCCTTCATAGCCTTCACCGTAGCATCCTTGGGTGTCATATCATGTTCATCCATATTATGCTGTACGGCTTCTACTACCACAATGGCATCATCCACCACAATACCAATCGCTAATACAAAGGCAAATAGTGTAAGCGTATTGATGGTAAATCCAAAAGGAATAAAGAAGATAAACGTACCAATCAACGATACTGGAATAGCCAAAATAGGAATCAAGGTTGCTCTCCAGTTTTGAAGGAATAAGAATACTACCAGAATTACTAATATCAAGGCTTCTACCAAGGTATGTATTACTTCCTCAATAGACACTTTTACTACTGATGCAGATTCTAAAGGCACCACATAGTCGATATCTTTAGGGAAAGTCTTTTTCATTTCCTGTAATGCATTCATCACACCTTCATAGGTATTCAGTGCATTTCCTCCTGGTGCTAAATATATGATTACGAATGCAGCAGGTTTACCAGAAACAAAAGCATTTAAGCCGTAGTCAAATCTTCCTAGTTCTACTCTTGCTACATCTTTCAAATATACAATACTACCATTAGCAGGTGATGTCCGTACAACGATGTTTTCAAACTGATCTTTTGTGTTTAAACGACTGTTTGTCAATACACTATATTCAAACGCCTGCGTTGAAGGTTGTGGATTTCCTCCTACTGTACCCGCCGCAATCTGAAGGTTTTGTTCTGCCAAAGCCGCTGTAATGTCGCTTGGCGTCATTCTCATAGCAGCCAATTTTTCAGGATTTAACCAGATTCTCATCCCAAAATCATCCGCTCTTGATACAATATCACCCACTCCTTTTACCCTTTGTAAGGCATCTTTTACGTAGATATTGGCAAAGTTTCCGATAAATTTTGCATCATGGGTTCCATTGGGCGAATACAAAGCCAAGGCCATCATGATACTTGGGTTACGCTTACGAACCGTTAATCCCAAACGCTTAACAGCATCTGGTAAAGTTGGCTGAGCCACACTTACACGGTTTTGTACATCTAGCGCGGCAATATTAACATCTGTACCAATGTCAAATGTTACGTTGATACTACTTTGTCCACTACTGGTACTGTTACTAGACATGTATGTCATACCTGGTGTACCATTAATTTGGGTTTCAATCGGCGTGGTAGTTGTTTGTTCTACCGTCTGGGCATCTGCTCCCGTGAAATTACCTGTTACAGTAACCGTTGGCGGAGTAATATCTGGATATTGTGAGATAGGCAATGTAGTCAAGGCAATAATTCCTACGATGACTAGCACCAACGAGGTAACAATTGCGGTGATTGGCCTTTTTATAAAAACATCTGCTATCATTTTTATGTCTTATTAAAATTGTATCTGTCAATAGTTGGAAGCTATCAACGTGATATTTATGATGTTAATTTGATGAGTTTAATACATGAGCCAACAATAACGTGAACTCATAAACACTAAGCTCATAAACTTATTTTTTAGCTGGAGGGGTTGCTCCTGGAGTCTCTGTGGTATAAACAGACCCTTCACGTAGGTTTTGAATCCCTTCGATAATGATTTTATCGCCTTCTTTCAAACCGTCTTTTACAATGATATTTGTCCCTAAAGCTGTCCCCAATTGTACTCTCTTTTGCGTTACCTTGCTACTATCACCTGGCACATATACAAAAAATTCACCCAATTGCTCTGAGATAGCTTTGTAAGGAATTACGACTGCTTTTTTAGATGTACTCAATACCCTAACAGTACCCGTCATCCCTGAGCGAAGTAGGTTCTTAGGATTCGGGAAAGCTAATCTCGTCTTTATCGTTCCTGTTTGTGGGTCAACAGCTCTATCCATCAAAAGAAGTTTTCCTGTATAAGGATAAACGTCGCCACCAAAAGCAAGCGTAAAAGTTGAATCATTATTAGCTTTCCCTTTTTGGATTAAGTTGGTGAAGTAGTAAATATCTTTTTGGTCAACATTAAAGTCAACCGCTAATTGATTGTCAGTAGAAACCGTATTCAATATCGTTTGGCCTGCTGTTACAGCTGCACCTTTTTTCACTAATGAAATACCGATAGCTCCGTCAAATGGGGCATATACTTTCGTATAACGTACATTAGTTTGCACACCCTTGATGTTAGCTTTTGAAGCCTCAACTTGTTTTTTAGCTACTTCCAAGGCAGCATCTGCATTATCTACTAATTGCTTGGCAACGGCATCATTTTGAGCTAATTCATGATAACGATTGGCATCTTTTTGTGCTTTTACCAAATTAGCTTCCTGAACACTTAGGTTAGCCACTGCTTGGTCGTAGTTAGCTTCATACAATTGTGTATCAATCGAATACAACAGCTGTCCTTTACGTACTCTACTACCATCACTAAAATGTACTCCTGTAATAAAACCGCTTACTTGTGGTCTTAATTCTACCACATCCAATGCTGTTACGGTGGCTGGATATTCATCATGATACGCAGCATCCATTACTTGTACGGCCTCAATCGTTACAGGAACAGCTGGAGGTGCTGGCATTTGTTGAGCTTTTTTATCACCGCATGAGCTTAATAAAAACAAAGCTGCAATGATTGAATATTGTGTTGATTTATTGGAAAACATGTTGGTTCTATTCGTTTAAGTTGTCTGTTATTTCCCTGCTGTGTTTAGCAGAAGTAAATGATTTAGTATTGAAATGATATATATGCTATCAAAACGTCAGCTATTAATAATTCAACTGACCTAATGCTTTTTGTACATCTACTTTGCTCGCTAGTACCAAATAAAGCGAGTTGTAATAATTAATTCTGGCTGTACGAAGGTCGGTTTCAGAAGTGATTACTTCTAAGTAGGTTTTGATACCAGAACGATATTGCAGTTGAATCAAATCGTACACCTCTTTAGCAAGGTCCATGTTTTCTTTTTGTGAGAGAAACACGGCTAAATTGCTTTTATAATTAGCTAACGCTTGTTGATATTCTGTATTTACGCTTAGTTTCAGATTCTTAACATCTAAGTCTACTCGCTTCAACTGCCATTCGGCCGAGTTGATATTAGCTTTACGTTTTCCTCCTTGAAAAATTGGTAACGAGAGCGTTACGTTAGCAAATGAATTAGGGTAGTTTTTTGAATACAAATCTGTAAAAGTGTTATTCAAGAAGTTAAGATTATAGGCTCCATTGAAGGAAACAGAAGGTAAATAACTCCATTTATTATACTTCAATTCAGCTTCACGAAGGTTTTTTAGCGTAGCTAATTGTTTGTACTCAATGCGTGAGGTAAAATCTGACTGTTGTAAAGTATCAATCATAATATCTCTGTCTACTTGTAGGGTATCATACACAATTACTAATTCTTCATTTTCTGGATAAGCCATCAACGACTTCAAATTTTGTAATCTAGCCTTCAATAACTCTTCATTGCTTTTTTTCAAAGCCAATGTATTGTTCAACGTAATACTTACACGTTTGTAGTCTATTTTGTCGCTTGTTCCAGCAGTGTATTGATTTTTAGTATCTTTCAAGCTCCTCTGCAAACGGATAATGTCTCCTTCTGTCACTTTAATTTGTTGCTTGGTTGCCAATACTGCATAAAATGCTTTTGAAACATTTACCGCCAAATTAATCTTGGTATTTGTCGTAGCCTGACTTGCTTGCAAACGGACATCATTTTGACTTTTATTCGCTAAAAGGGCATCTCGATTAAAGATATTCTGTGAAACAGAAAACTGCGCAGCCGAAGTATTATCAACCCCTAGTTTTACAGGATTGCCCCCGATGATACTTGTTTGAACCAAAAAGTTATGCTGTAAATTGTAGTTAAAGTTAATCTGCGGATACCAGTCAGCTAGTTTACTCTTTATCGTATTTTCAACGATTCGTTGGTCGATAAATGACTGTTGAATTTGTGGGTGATTCTTAATCGCATATTGAACGACATTTTCGAGTGTTGCATCTTCTAATTTAGATGCCGTTTCTGTTTTGCTAGACAGATTTTCTTGAACAACCGTTTGAGCATATAGTTTCGAGGGAATTTTTAAAACCAATAACGTTGTCAAGAACATTATCGGTAGTATTTTTCTAGTCTGGTACATGAACATTGATAGGTAAAATTGATCGTTTTGAGTAAATATTAATGCGTTTTGTATGTTATTTGGATATTAACATGACTTTATAACCTATAAAAAATGATATTCGTTCACGATTTCAAAAAAATAGACAACAAAATTGACTATTTTTTTGAAAATAGGACTATCCCATTTTTATTTTAAATATTTTTTCAATAAATAACCCTTTAATTCTAAATACTTATGCTATTCTTAGCTAAGATTGTGCTTCTTTATTTTCTTAATAAGGTGTTTATTTCCAATAAATAGAAGTTTTATTGAGCATTAATTAACAGGATAAGCATTTTCAGAAAATCAAAGGGTTGTAATAATACAGCTCTCTCTACAAGCATTTTACATTGAAATAAATTGATTATATCAAGGAACAAAGTTCGCTCAATAATCGAAACTAAACGTTATACATATTACTGGAATTCCTACCTATATTCCTGATACTGTTACGTTTTGGCAAATACTTACCCATATTAGGAAAGGGAGTATAGTATTGAATAAATTATACTATTAGAAGGTTACTAAACTTAACCATGAGCCTGATAGCAAGTCATTTTGATAAAATTGGAACATTTACTAAATGATTAAATTTTCACATCATTCGGCTTAATTGCTGATTCACAATGACCTAAACATACTTAAATCTTGTTCCTTCTATTTTTCTTCAAAATAAAATTTCCATAAAATCTTTTCATACCTCTTTGAAGTTTTTGCGCATATTATAGATTAATTCCAATGAGTAATTGGACATAACTTATAAGATTACCCCTAGTAGTTTGTTTAGGATATTTGAGGTAATAACTTTGTTTGATGAACTAAATATTGGATAAATCCTATTATGAATATCCAATTTTCAAACTGATAAAATTCATTTTTTCTTTTTTTCGAGTTGTCCAAAAATTAATTGATTTATGAATAGTACAAATAGTAATTCAGACAAGGTTCTTGATATAGTTTTGATTGGTGCAGGAATTATGAGTGCCACTTTAGGTGCCTTACTCAAAGAACTACAACCAGATTTAAGTATAGAAGTTTTTGAACGCCTAGACATTGCTGCAGCCGAAAGTTCGGATGCTTGGAATAATGCTGGCACAGGCCATTCGGCTTTTTGTGAATTAAATTATACGCCTCAACTTCCTGATGGGTCTGTCGAGATTTCAAAGGCAATTTCTATTGCAGAATCATTTGAAGTATCCAAGCAGTTTTGGTCATACCTTGTACAAAAAAATAAAGATGTGTCGCCAGATACTTTTATCAAAAGTACACCACACATGAGCTTTGTTTGGGGAGAAAAAAATGTAGAATATCTTCGTAAGCGTTATGAACGTCTGCAAGAATCGCATTTATTCAACGGAATGGTATATTCTGAAGACCGTCAGCAAATTAGCGAATGGATACCTTTAGTAATGGAAGGCCGAGATCCTGCGGAAAAAGTAGCGGCTACTCGAATGGACTTAGGAACGGATGTAAACTTCGGTGCTTTAACGAGAATTATGTTTGAAGATTTACAGCATGACCAAAATGTATCTATTCATTTCAATCATGAAGTAAAGAAATTGAAGAAGAAAGATGGCTTCTGGAAAATAAAAGTAAAGGATTTAACAACGGGTGATAAAAGAGTAATCAGGGCCAAATTTGTATTTATTGGTGCTGGTGGTGGTTCGCTTCCTTTATTAGAGAAAGCAGCTATTCCTGAAGGAAATGGTTTTGGAGGTTTTCCCGTAAGTGGACAGTGGTTGAAATGTGTAAATCCAGAAGTTATTGAACGTCATAATGCGAAGGTATATGGAAAAGCTGCCGTTGGGTCTCCTCCAATGTCGGTACCTCACTTAGATACACGCATGATTGATGGTAAAAAAGCATTACTTTTTGGCCCTTATGCTGGTTTCTCTACGAGATTTTTGAAAAATGGTTCTTTGTTAGATTTACCATTATCTATCAAACCCAATAATATTGTTCCGATGATTTCGGCAGGTTTAGATAATATTCCCCTTACAAAATATTTAATCGACCAAGTTCGTCAATCTCCAGAAGACCGTCTGGAAGCTCTTAAAGACTATCTACCTAATGCTAAAATGGAAGATTGGGAGTTGGAAACGGCTGGACAGCGTGTACAAGTAATTAAGAAAGACCCAAAACATGGTGGAATCTTAGAATTTGGAACAGAAGTAGTTAGCGCTGCTGATGGCTCTATTGCCGCTTTGTTAGGAGCATCTCCAGGAGCATCAACGGCAGTTTCTATCATGCTTACTTTATTAGAGCGTTGCTACCCTGAGCAATTAAGTACGCCAGCATGGCAAGCAAAATTAAAAGAAATGATTCCTTCATTTGGTGAATCGCTGAGCAAAAACGTTGAGCTAAGTGAAAGCGTAAGAGAGCATACAGCAGAAACCTTACAGTTAATAAACGAATAATTATTCCAATATGAAAATCCATCAGAGATATATCTCTGGTGGATTTTTTGCTTCAAGTCTCCTGTTTAATAAAACAATACCAATTAAAAGAGGATAGAAAAAAGATGAGTATATACTTAAATTTAGCCTAACTAAATTTATACTTAACTATATCCATGATTCAGCGCAGACTATTATTAATCACCTACTTGTTTTGCTGTATGATAGCTTCTTTTGAAAGCAATGCACAAAAACGCTCTTCAAGTTTCAAAGTAATAGGCTTTTATACAGCCAAAAATGACCAAGCACATATTAGCTATGTTCACGAGGCTAATAAATGGTTTGCTAAAATGGCCGAAGAGCATCATTTTGTGTATGACTCTACCAATAATTGGCAAAATCTTAACCTTGATTTCCTTTCACAATATCAGGTATTGCTATTTTTAGACACTCGTCCCGAAGCACCAGAACAACGAATCGCTTTTCAGCAATATATGGAAAAAGGTGGTGCATGGATGGGCTTTCACTTCGCAGGTTTTGCCCTTAATAATTCAACCTATCCGCAAAATTGGGATTGGTATCATGAACAGTTTTTAGGGTCAGGTGAATACAAAAGCAATACTTGGCGACCAACGTCGGCAGTGTTGAGCATCGAAAACCCTAAACATCCTGCCGTAAAGCATTTACCAAAAACATTTAGTGCTGCTCCTAATGAATGGTATCGATGGACAAACGATTTAAGGAAAAATGCCAACATTGAAGTACTTCTTTCTATTCATCCTAGTAGTTTCCCTTTAGGCACAGGCCCTAAAGCACATGAGATTTGGCATAGTGGCGATTATCCTGTGGCTTGGACAAACAAAAACTATAAAATGCTTTATGTTAATATGGGTCATAATGATATCGATTATGAGCATAAAACGAATAAAGATTTATCAAATACCTTTCAAAATAAAACACAAAGCCAATTTATACTAGATGCTCTTTTGTGGTTGGGCAGAAAATAAAAAATCCCAAATGGTCATGATGACCATTTGGGAAATATTTATTAAAATCAGCTTTTAATCTTCTTCTAAATAATCCAAATCTTTCCCATGGGTTTCAGGAATGGTTAAAATAGAATAGAATGCTAGGGTAAAACAAATTATGCCAACAATAGCGGCGGCATGAAATACTCCTATTCCTCCTTTCAAATTTGCATAAAGTAAGGTCATCCCAATTACCGTTCCGCGTACCATATTCGGAACAGTTGTAGCGGCTGTTGCTCTAAGGTTTGTTCCAAATTGTTCTGCACCGATAGTAACGAACATCGCCCAGTATCCTACTGAAAAACCCATACAAATACATAATATATATAACCCAGATGCTGTAGAAATACCCGCATAAAGGAAGATAATGCTACAAATCAATGAAAGGACCAAAAGAATGGTAACGGCTTTCTTTCTAGATTGTAACACTTGGCTTATTACACCGCTAGATAAGTCACCTATGGCAAGCCCTACATAGCAAAACATAATAGCTTTCCCTGGTTCAATGTTTTCTGGAATACCCAATTTCTTGCCAAATTCATTGGCGAATGTTGCCAAAATACCTATTACAAACCATGTAGGCATACCTATGGCAATGCATTTTAAGTATCGTTTTAATCTATCAGCATTTGTAAAGAGAGCAAAGAAATTGCCTTTGCTGACATGTTTTTGCTTCTTAGCATTTTCAAACATACCCGATTCAAAAACGCTTATTCTCATCAATAAAAGGATAATCCCTAATCCACCGCCAATAAAATAAGCGTTGCGCCATCCTCCAAATTGGGTTACAGTAAAATAAGCAGCCACGGCTCCGAACAAACCAACACCAGCGACTAAAGAAGAGCCTAATGCTCTTAACTCTTTAGGCAATACCTCAGAAACTAATGTAATCCCTGCTCCTAATTCTCCTGCTAAACCTACGCCCGCTACAAATCTTAAAATAGCATAAGTAGTAGGGTCTTGAATAAACCCACACGCGATATTAGCAATAGAATAAGTAATGATTGACCCAAACAATACAGACAACCTCCCTCTTTTATCGCCTAAAACGCCCCATAAAATTCCGCCAATTAATAATCCGCCCATTTGCCAATTAAGGATATCTTTTCCGACCGACGATATTTCCTCTTCATTCAATCCTAAGTCGCGTAAACTTGAAACCCGAACAATGCCAAATAGCAGAAGATCATAGATATCTACAAAATATCCTAAAGAAGCCACAATCACTGGAATACTTAAAAGATGTTGTAAGGGAGTTTTTGAAAGCGTGGTAGTCATATTCAATTTGTTAAAAACGGGTTTGTTACAAAAATCGTAAGGAAAATGAATCAATCCTATTTTATTTTCAACATTTATAGTACTAGTCAGTCTTTATTTATGACTTTAATCAGATTTAATATAAGATAATATCATAGCCATGTATAACCTTTATATAGTACTATTGTAAAGACAATTTATAATAAGTGTTTTTTTGTTACTCTTTTCAATGAATTTGCGACTAACACCTTTGAAATCTCGTATGTATTTTTGAAAGTAGTTTTTTTAGCAAAATTTTCTAAAAAATAGAGATTAGAAGAATAAAGGTTATGAAAATAACTATAATTAAGCTCAGCGTTAAGAAATCATTTTTTTTAGCCCTTAAAATACACTTTTTGTTAAAAATTTTAATATTTTTTTACGAATTTTATAAAAATTGCAAACTTAATTTCTTAACTTGGAATAATAAATTCTTCATTTGCTTCAAAAAGGCAAATAATAGTTATAAATATTATTGAATTTATCTTATTTTTTCTTTTTTTATTCACTCCATTTTTAACCGCCAATAAACAATGGAAAGACGCTTACTTTTACTTGTGCTATTTTTAATAGCACCATTTGCTGTTTTTTGCCAAAGCCCTGAACGCATTAAAATTTCTTCTATCACTGCTAGTGAAAACACAGGTCAAGATTTTAGCCCTTGGTTGAATGACGATTTAAACAATCTTGTTGAATTTGTTTGGTCTGGTAATTTCAAATGGGTAGATGTTACCTTGAAATTAGAAAAACGCAGTAAAATCACTAAAGTTTCTTTATTCGACCACCAAGGTTCATTCGAAGATACTCCTGTTTCTGTTTATGCTTTAGACGGAACTACTAAAACTTTATTGGGAACATTCAATGGAACTTCCTATATGTCTTTTGTGGATATTGTAGTAAAAACCCCATTAGATGCTGATGCTATCATCATTCACAAATATGCTAATGCTATTCCGCAAAAAGTACAGATATATGGTACTGCGGCTACTACAGTAGCTGCAAAACCAGCAGAGCCAGTAGTTACAACGCCTGAACCAGTGGTTGTAGTAACGCCTACGCCAGCTCCTGTTGTTTCTACAGTTGCTATTCCTGAGCGTCTTAAAATTTCTTCTATTACTCCTAGCGAAAACACAGGTCAAGATTATACTCCTTGGTTGAATGATGACTTAAATAACCTTGTTGAATTTGTTTGGTCTGGTAATTTCAAATGGGTAGATGTTACCTTGAAATTAGAAAAACGCAGTAAAATCAC
>NZ_JBWKOV010000010.1:83628-144296 GCF_059416265.1 Arcicella sp. GW821-FHT09D11
TAAAGTTTCTTTATTCGACCACCAAGGTTCATTCGAAGATACGCCCGTTTCTGTTTATGCTTTAGACGGAACTACTAAAACTTTATTGGGAACATTTAATGGAACTGCTTATATGTCTTTTGTAGACATCGTGGTAAGTACTCCATTAGATGCTGATGCTATCATCATTCACAAATATGCTAATGCTATTCCACAAAAAGTTCAAGTATATGGTATTCCTACTACTACGCCAGCTACTAAACCAGAAGAGCCAGTAATTACAACGCCTGATCCTGTAGTTGTAGTAACACCACCTACGCCTATTGTAGAAACGCCTGTAACTGTTGCGCCAGACCGTATTAAAATTGCTAAAATTTCAGCTAGCGAAAACACAGGTCAAGACTATACTCCTTGGTTGAATGATGATTTGAACAGCTTGGTTGAATATGCTTGGACTGGCAACTCTAAATGGGTTGACGTAAGATTGACTTTTGAAAAACGCAGTAAAATCACTAAAGTTTCTTTGTATGACTATGAAGGTACTTTCGCTGATAATCCTGTTTCGGTATATGCTTTAGATGGTGCTAATAAAATTTTCTTAGGCTTGTTTGAAGGTCTTGCTTACAAAACATTCGTAGATATTATTGTAGCTACTCCTTTTGATGCAGATGCTATCGTAATTCATAAATTTGCGAACAACATTCCTCAAAAAGTACAGGTTTTTGGCTTAGAAGCTACTACAGTTTCTACTGGCTTAGTTGAAGATAGCCCAGTTGTTACTACTCCAACACCGCCTACACCTGTAGTAGTAGTACCTCCAGCACCAGTAATTGCTGGCACTAAAATAGAAATTAACCCAAAAAGATGGTATCAATTAAATAATAATAGTAATGGATTAGACGAACTTTTTGATGGTAATGTAGATGCTTCAGTAAATACAGGATGGGGAAAATTATTAGATAACTATGATGCTTATTACCCTCTTCTTGATGACGAGCAAATGACATTGCAAAGCATTCGTTTTTATGACGGACAAGGTATATTCCACGACAAGCCTATGACGCTTTCTGTGATTACTGATACTTGGGAGAGAATTCAGATTGCTAAATTCACAGGAGACTTATACAATACTTGGGTTGGTCCAGATGCTCTTAATCCAAATACATTTTCTTTGAGCAATATCCCTGCAGGTAAAATCAGATATTTGGTAATCAATACCTATGGTAATTTACCAACAGAAATGGAGTTGTATGGAACACATGTACCAAGTAAAAAAGCTGTTACAGCAGCTCCTTTGAAAGCTATCAAAATGAAAGATGGTTTTGGCGTAAATGGTTTTGAATGGGACTTCTTTGATCCATATCATCCAGATTATGTTGATGAAACAAAGTTTAAAGCTGTTAAATCATTCTCAGGATTCCGTCACTACATAGATTGGGATAAGCTTGAGTTCAGTGAAAACAAATATACATTCAATCCAACATATAGCGGTGGTTGGAATTATGATGCGATTTATGAGCGTTGTAAAACTGAAGGTATTGAAGTATTAGCTTGTATTCAAGTGGCTTCAACTTGGTTGGTTAAAACATATCCTGAAAGTATCCAAGACTATAACGTTATTCCTGTAAAATACGGAAAATCTATTACAGAGCCTGCTTCTTATATTGAACAAGCTAGAGTAGCATTTCAATATGCTGCCCGTTATGGAAGTAATAAAAATGTTGATAGATCTCTTTTAAGTGTTTATGACAAACCAAGATGGACTTTTGACAACATCAATACTGTAAAAGTAGGCTTAGGTGTAGTAAAATACATGGAATGTGGCAATGAGCGCGATAAATGGTGGAAAGGCAGAGGTGCTTATCAAACTGCTCGTGAACACGCTGCTAATTTATCTGCTTTTTATGATGGACATAAAAACACAATGGGTCCTGGTGTTGGTGTAAAAAATGCTGACCCTACTATGAAAGTGGTAATGGCAGGTTTAGCATTCGCAAAAACTGACTATGTAAGAGGTATGATTGACTGGTGTAAAGAGTTCAGAGGTTATAATGCTGATGGAACTGTTAATTTATGCTGGGACATAATCAACTACCACCAATATTCTGATAATTCGGGTTCTAAACAAGATGGCACATCATCTCGTGGTGCTGCTCCAGAAGTATCAGAAGCGGCAAAAACAGCAAAAGAGTTTGTGCAAATGGCTCATGATTATGCGAATGATATGCCTGTTTGGATTACAGAATTAGGCTTTGACCTTAACCAAGGAAGCCCATTAAAAGCAATTCCGATTGGTAATAAAAGCGAATATATTACTCAGGCAGACTGGGGTTTAAGATCATCTTTGATGTATAACCGTTTAGGCGTTGAAAAATCTTTCTTTTATGAAATATATGATGACAACTTTGAAAACCCTATTCAATTTGGTTCATCTGGCTTAATTGGTCCAAATCAAAAACGCAGACCAATCGCAGATTACCTTTATCAAACAAACAAATTAATGGGTAACTATGTGTACAAAGAAACTATCTCGCAAGACCCAATCGTAGATCGTTACGAGTACAATGGTAAATCTGCTTATGTTTTGTTTATCGCTGACGAGAAAGGACGTACTGCAGATTATACGTTAAATCTTGGTAATGTTTCAAAAGCAAATTTATATAACTTAAAAGTAGGTGCAGATTCAATGAGTGTTTCAGCTTTGGCTGCAAATGGCGGAAAATTCACATTAAATGTTACTGAAACGCCTATCTTCTTGATTCCAACAGAGACAGCCTCTACAAATCAAGCTGGTAGTGTAAAACCAACAAGTAATTTAATTCCAACAACGGAAATGAATAGCCGTATTGCGGTTAGTGAAAAATCAGGTCCTGAAACACCATTGTTAGGTTCATTAAATACATATCCAAATCCAACTACTGATTATGTATTATTGACGCTAGATAATGAAAGTACTGAAAACCTTGAAGTAAGAATTAGTGACTTAACATTCGGCAGAGTGATGTTACAAAATGTATTTGAAAAATCTGGAAGTAAATTTTCTGAAAAATTAGACATCAGAAACTTACCTGCTGGAAACTACGTAATAGAAGTAATTCAAGGAAAAGAACAAATGGTTAAGAAAATTGTAAAGGCGGGTTAAAACAAGCTTAGCTGTCCTAAAATCTTTTTAGTGGCAGCTAAGTACGGTTTTCTTTTTCCAGAAATTATCAATTTAACATCTGTTCTGAAAACTGTGCCAAGTTGCATTTGATTTCGCTGTTTTCTTGAACAACTAACCCACAATACGGGCACCTTCTGCCCCTCTGTAGGACGAACCCTTATTCTCTTACTTTTGGCGTCGTAAGTAGTTGAAAGGTATACATTGGTAAAATAAATTGATTCGGCCATAACTATTTAGTATATAAGCGATTACAATTTAACAAAAAACATTCATATTCAACAAAAGAAGACTTCTAATTCATTAGGAGTCTTCTTTTGTTTTAAGCCCACCATGCACTTACAAATTTTCAAAATCCTTTACCGTGATGTTCTAAGCATTATGTTTCTTAAATAATGAGTAATATCTTAACTATAAAATATTTTTTATATTATATTTTTTATTGATAAAATTCTATAATTTTGTAAAACAAAGCTTAACCAAAAACAATTATTCTTCAAAAATTAAATAAAGGATATAAAGCTTCCTGATAGTTTACCCATTTCATGAAGAACTGTATTCTTAACATTTAGACATGTCACATTTAAAATACATTTTCCTTTGCTTATGCTGTATGGTAAGCACGGGACTATTGGCTTCACCTGCCAAACAATTAACGGTGGCAAAAGATGGCACTGGTGATTTTAAAAGCATTCAAGAGGCTTTTGATGCTGTTCCCCTTCATAATAGTAATCCTGTTGTTATTTTTGTTAAAAATGGGACTTATAAAGAGAAAATAGTGCTAGATTCAACCAAAAACATGGTAACGCTAGTGGGTGAGAGTGCATCACAAACTATTTTAGCTTTTGATGATTTCTCTGGTAAGTTAGGGGCAGATGGTATAAAAATCACGACTACAACATCGGCATCTACGAGAATTGTGGCAGATAATTTCACTGCCGTAAACATCACCTTTGCTAATACGGCAGGGCCAGTTGGACAAGCAGTAGCAATGCTTGTAGATGGTGACAAAGCTCGTTTTATCAATTGTCGCTTTCTAGGCTTTCAAGATACCTTATATCCAAAACGTGCTGGAACCAGACAATACTATAAAAACTGTTATATTGAAGGCACTGTTGATTTTATTTTTGGTTGGGCCATTGCATTTTTCGACCATTGCCAACTAAATGGCAAATTAGATGCGGGCTTTTTTACAGCAGCATCAACACCCCAAGATCAATCTTATGGGTTTGTTTTCAATCGCTGTACTTTGACAGGAAGCGCTCCAGCAGCTACTTATTATTTAGGAAGACCTTGGCGAGATTATGCCAAAACGGTTTTTTTATGTTGTGAAATGTCGAACATTATTAAGCCAGAAGGATGGCACAATTGGCATAAAACAAATGCCGAGAAAACAGCTTTTTATGCAGAATATGACTCTAGAGAAGCTGGTGGTATTTCACAAGCAAGGGTAGAGTGGTCTAAACAATTAGTGAAATCTGATGTTAAGAAGTATACAATTCAGAATGTTCTCGGTGGAAATGACCAATGGAGAGCCTCTAAAGGACTATCTAAATTGGTTAAAATAAAAGTTTAGAACCCTCTTTGCTTTCAATTTGTAATTCAGCCTTGTGTCGTTATGATGCAGGGCTTTTTCTTTGACATTAAGTTAATATTAAAGTATGTATTGATAAAATGTATGTACTTCAAATCATTATAAAATTATACTTTTACTTGTCATAAGTGGGAACCCATAATTTGAGCAACAAATGAAAAAATATCGACTATTACAGCACAGACTTTTTTTGATAGGGTTCTTGATAATGACCTATCAATCAATCGTTTTTGCTCAAATCTCTACAACAGATTTGTATCAACAAAGCAGTGAAGTAAACAATGTAATGGCTCAATATTATGCTGACAAAGGCATACTTTCCAGATTTTACTTTGTTGAAAATTCCCCTGAACGAAGAGAACGCCTAAAAAAACTTATTGGTGACTATCAAAGCCAATTATCAAAACTCAATTTTAATCAATTAAATACTGGTACTAAAGTAGACTACGTCTTATTCAAAAGGAATCTGGATGAAGAATATTATCAATTTACGATTGAAGAGAAAGAATATGACTCCTTGAAGAAATGGTTTCCTTTTGCTGACAGCCTATATGCCGTAGAAAAAATAAGAAGAAGAGGAACACCTTTAGATGCTCCTAAATTGGCATTTCAGTTTAATGAAATAGCCAAGCAACTCGTTTTACTGAACACTAAATTGGCTAAAGACACCTCTTTAACCAACAACTTAGGAAAACGGGGAGCAGGCATTACTACAAATTTACAGAAAGCTATTAAGTCAGTTTATGGCTTTTATCAGGGCTATGATCCTTTATTTACTTGGTGGATGCCCCAACCTTATGCTCAGTTAGATTCGCTATTAAAAGTGTATGCTACTAATTTTCAAAAGAAAGGCAAAAACCTTTCTACGCAAAAAGTAGATGCTAGTGGTATTGTTGGTAATCCGATTGGGAAAGAAGAAATCGCCCGCCGATTACAGCTTGAAATGATTCCTTATTCTCCTGAAGAATTAGTTGATATTGCCAATAAAGAATTTGCTTGGTGTGATGCCGAAATGCTCAAGGCAAGCAAAGAACTTGGCTTTGGAGACAACTGGAAAGCCGCCTTGGAATATGTAAAAACTAAGTATGTACAACCTTCTCAACAGCCCCAAGAAATGATGAGGTTATACAATGAATCGGTTGACTTCCTAAAGAAAAATCAATTAATAAGCATTCCAGCGTTGGCAGAAGAAGCATGGCGAATGAGCATGATGTCGCCCGAAAGACAACTCATTGCTCCCTTTTTCTTGGGTGGTGAAGAATTCATTATCTCCTATCCAACCAATACTATGACTGAAGACCAGAAGTTAATGAGTATGCGTGGCAATAATCCTCATTTTTCAAGAGCAACTGTACATCATGAATTAATTGCAGGACACTCGTTACAGTATTTTATGCTGAATAGATACAAAACGTATCGTCAGTTTGATACGCCATTTTGGATGGAAGGATGGGCATTATATTGGGAATTGATATTGTATGACATGAATTTCCCAAAGATACCAGAAGATAAAATAGGCATGCTATTCTGGCGGATGCACCGTTGTGCAAGAATCATTTTCTCGCTTAATTATCATACGGGTAATTGGACACCACAGCAATGTATCGATTTTTTAATCGACCGAGTTGGACATGAAAAAGCCAATGCAGAAGGCGAAGTAAGGCGTTCATTTGTAGGTGGGTATGACCCACTGTATCAAATTGCCTACATGATTGGAGGGTTACAATTTAAGGCCTTGAAAAGCGAATTAGTTGATACAGGAAAAATGTCTTACAAGCAATTTCATGATAGCATTATGCAGGAAAACTCGTTGCCCGTTGAAATGGTCAGGGCTATTCTCACAAAACAATCTTTGAGCAAAGATTTTAAAACAAATTGGCGATTTTACAAATTCAAGTAAGCAATTAATATTTAAGATATGAAAAGTGTAGTAGTAATCGGAGGTGGAATTATTGGTTTAAGTACAGCATATTATTTACAAAAAGCTGGTAATCAGGTAACGGTTATCGACAAAGGTGATTTTTCGGATAATTGCTCCTACGGCAACGCAGGCTATGTTTGTCCAAGCCACTTTATTCCTTTGGCAGCACCTGGCATTATTTGGCAAGGGTTAAAATGGATGCTGAATCCTAAAAGTCCGTTTTATGTAAAACCATCTTTGAACCCTGCTTTGATAGATTGGGGTTGGAAATTCATGAAGAGTGCGACTGAAAAAAATGTAGCAGCTTCGGCTATTCCCTTGAGAGATATTTCTTTATTGAGCCAACACGAATTTGCCGAATGGGCTTGTTTACCTCACTTTGATTTTGCCTATGAACACAAAGGAATGCTAGAAGTATTCCAGACAGAAGGCGTACAAGCCCATGCACATCACACCGTTGAGAAAGCACAGGAATTAGGCTTAGACGTTACTTTATTGAATTATGACGAATTACAAAGCCTTGAACCACAAGCTAAAATTAATGGTCTTGGTGCATTATTTTTTAAGTGTGATGCCCACTTGTACCCAGATAAGTTGATGCGTGTATTACTACAGGATTTAACAAGCAAAGGTGTAGTATTCAAAGCAAATGAAGAGGTAATACGCTTTGAAAAAAACAATGGGAACATCACGAAAGTAATCACCCAACAACAAGCTTATGAAGCCGACAGTTTTGTAATTGCTACAGGCTCATGGAGCAGAGAATTGGCAGCAATGGTAGAGGTGAGTTTGCCGTTAGTACCGGGACGTGGCTATTCCATTACGTTAGAGAATTCCCCTTATAAAATAAATCATCCTATCATCTTGGCAGAAGGGCGAGTAGCTTTAACGCCAATGGATGGCAATAAAATTCGATTTGGAGGTACGATGGAAGTGGTTTCTACTAAAACGCCACCACAGTATCATAGAGTTGAAGGCATCTTAAAATCGGTGAAAGATTTCCTTCCTGATTTTGATATTCCGATGCCTAGTAATGATAAAATATGGTATGGATATCGTCCTTGTTCAGCAGATGGGCTACCCTATATTGGCAAAACGAAGAAACATAAAAATGTAGTAATTGCCACAGGGCATTCGATGATGGGTTTGAGTTTGGGACCAGCAACGGGCAAATTAGTAGCAGAATTAGTGAATGAACAGCCTACAAGCATTGATATGAAAGCTTTTGATGTAGAGCGATTTGGATAAGATAATTAGAAAATAGTAGTATTTTTGAGGATAATCTAAATCTTTCAAAAAACTTAAAAGTTGTAGTACAACATGAATTCACAAGCTCCTCAAAGTACTTATTTCGAACAAATCAATAAGAATGTTTGTAAAAATGTAGCGTTTTCGGAAGAAGAATTACACATTTTCAATGAACATCTTCAATATAAAACCATTAAGAAAAAGACCTTTTTATTACAAGAAGGTGAAATTTGTAATTTCGAAGCTTTTATCATAAAAGGCTGTATGCGGAAGTATTATATCGATAAAAATGGCTTTGAAGTAATCTTACAATTTGCCATTGAAGATTGGTGGGTAAGTGATATTGCTAGTTTTCATGAGCAAAAACCTTCTGACCTGTTTATAGAAGCTTTAGAAGACTGTGAGATTTTTGTATTGACACCTGATAAAAAAGAGGATTTATTAACGAAAGCTCCTCGATTTGAAAGGCAGTTTAGATTGTTGGTACAGAAAAACTTGTCGGCAACACAAAGTAGGTTAATCAATTCCATTGCCCAAACTGCTTATGAGCGATATGCTGATTTCCTGAAAAAGTATCCAAAGATTCCTCAGCGTGTAGCTCAACATTATATCGCTTCGTACCTTGGCATTTCTGCTGAATTTCTCAGTAAGGTGAGGGCGAAAATGGCGAAAAACAGTTAACATAAAAAAGGTTGAGACTTTCATCTCAACCTTTTTTATGTGATTAATAACTCGGATTCTGAGTTAAATATCCTGGAATATTTGAAGCCCCGTCAATCGCAGTTTGCGGAATTGGGAAGAGTCTTTTGTTTCTATCAGTATTTATTTTCTCTGTCCATTTATCTTCGAATTTACCAAAACGAATCATATCTGTACGGCGATGCATTTCCCAATAAAGCTCAAATCCTCTTTCACGGTATAAGATATCCAATGACATGGCACTAAGTGCTGGAGCTACCTTAGACGACGTTCTGGCTGCTCTAATCATATTTACATCTGATAATGCACTAGCCACATCATTACTTTTACGCAATTTTGCTTCGGCTCTCATCAAATAAACATCGGCCAAACGCACAATGCTAATATCGGCCTCACCGAAATTTCTACCACTTACAGATTTCTTACTGAATTCATATTTTTCTACTCTGTAACCAGTGTTATAATTACTTCCTTCAGTAGTAAAGTCTATTTTCTCTGTGAAATCTACCGCTAACGTTGGCTTATTTCTAGTATCATAAACTAATTTACCCACTTTCATCTTTCCATCAGCACACTTCAAGAAAACACCATTTTTACGAATCAAACCATACTGTTGTCCTCTTAAAATACCACGATTGATATTAAAGTTCTCAGCCGCAACACATGAATCCGCAGGGTTTGAATAGATAGACAAATTTTGTTTGTAAAATCTAGGGTCAACAGTTGGGTCTTGTGGAGCATAAGCATTCACCCAAGTACGGTAATAGTCAGAAGTAATCCCTGGACCATCTGTTCCGTTAGCATTCGGATAGGCAGGCAGTGGAAATTGGTCTCCAGAAAGAGAGAAATATGCCAAACGGTTATGTCCGTTCAGCTCTGCACGTTGATCAACGGCAAAAATTAATTCTTTGTTCGTATGATTATCTGAATTGAAGATTGAGAAATAATCATTTGATAATTGGTATTGACCAGAAGAAATAATTTTATCAGAATATTCAATTACTTTATCCAAATCTTCATTTTTGAAAGTAATCGTTGCCGCATAAGGATCACGATAAACCGCAGCGTTCAAATAAAGTCTTGTCAATAATCCCCAAACAGCCCCTTTTGTTAATCGTCCTGGTCCTACAGATGTTTCTAGACTTGGCTCAACAGCTAATAATTCACTTTTGATGTATTCAACGGCTTTGTCTCCTCTTAAAATAGTAGAGTTTTCGCCAATGTCATCTTTTACGAATACTAAGCCAAATAAATCAAGCGTCAACATTGAATAGTAAGCTCTCATACCTCTTGCTTCTGCCAAATAGGTTTTAGCAATTGGGTCTTTTGAACTTGGCAGTGTATTGATTGCCGTAATAGCACGCGACATTCCCTGTAATATAAAGTTCCAAGTGGATCTTAAATTAGGGTCAGTACTTGTTTGGGTATGAGCATGTAGTGCTAAATAGATACCATTATCACCCCAGTCTGTACCCCCACGATATGGCAAAATTGCCTCGTCTGTAGAGATTTCTTGGATTGCGAAGTAGTTGGTATGTAGGAAAATATCTGGAAGCCTTGCGTACACAGGAGCAATAATTCCATCAGCAGCTTGTTTATCCGAAAGATTTGACGTGAAAGACTCATCCAATACTACTTCTTCTAGATTGGTACAACTTTCAATGGTTAAAAGACCCATGAGGGCCAATAGTACATATATTTTCTTTTTCATGATTTCGACGATTTGTAATTTGAAAATTTGGTGATTTGAAGATTTGAAAATGAATTATTCTCAATCATCACATAATCCAAAGATTGAACAGATAACCGTTAACTGCTTTCAGATAACTGTTCTGTCAATTAAAATGAAATGTTTAAGCCAAAAATAACTGATCTAGCTTTTGGATAACTTAAATAGTCGATTCCGTAAGAAGTAATACCATTAACAGTTCTGTCTGTATTTACTTCAGGGTCATAGCCATCGTATTTTGTAAATACTGCTAGGTTCTGACCTGTTACCGAAAGTCTTAATGTAGATACCCATTTGTTAATACCCAATGCTTTAGTGTTTACATTATATCCTAAAGTCAAGTTATTCAAACGAAGGAAAGCACCGTCTTTCAAGTATCTTGTAGAAACTGGAGCGGAGTTATTGACAGATTCGTTGCTTGAAGCAATGGCTTCGGCTGTGGTGTTAATTCCTTTTGATAGTCTTAACTTATAGAAATTGGCATTAGCTGTATTATCATACACTTTGTTACCAGCAACACCATTGAAGTTAATCGACAAGTCAAAACCTTTGTAGTTCGCACGACCAAAGAAGTTAAATTGTTTGGTTGGCAAAGCACTTCCTGCTGCAATACGGTCTTTGTCAGTTACGATTCCATCGCCATCTACGTCACGGAAAGTACTGATTCCTTTATCATCAAATCCTGTAAATTCTTTCAAGAAGAACGTACCTATTGGTTGGCCACTCACATAACCATTAATAGTAGCCGAAGTCAAACCAGAACCAGAGGCAGAACCCGAAGCGATAACTGAGTAAGGAGAGTTTTTAACAACGTTATCAATAAAAGTAATGTTTCCACCTACTTCATAAGTAAAACCACTTGCTGAAGCACGACGGTAGTTCAATTCTAATTCTAACCCTTTATTGGTAATTGTCATATTGTTTACATTCGTCCAGAATGTACCTGCAGGCTGAACTGGGTCAGCAGGAATCACTTCTAAGAGAATATCTCCAGATACTTTATTGAAAGCATCAATTGTACCCGTCAAAGCACCATTTAAGAAGCCAAAATCAATACCGATATCTGTTTGTGTTGATTGTTCCCATTGAATATTTGGGTTGGCTAATCTAGTATAAGACGTTCCTGCAGGATATGCTCCAGTTTCAGTTAATGGATAAGAAGTCCCCGCAGAAACCACTGAAGTAAATCTAGCCTGAGTAATTTTTGAAGGAATTTCTTGGTTACCAGTACGTCCCCAACCTGCTCTTACTTTTAAATTACTCAACGCAGAACCTTTCAAGAATTCTTCTTCAGAGATTCTCCAACCTGCTGAGAAAGAAGGGAAAACACCATATTTATTGTTTGCTCCAAATTTTGAAGAACCATCTACCCTTAACGTAGCTGTTAATAAATATTTGTCTTTAAATTGATAATTTACTCTTGAGAAAAACGACTGTAGTTCATCATTAGTCGCATAACCTGTTGGCTTATTATTTGCCAACGTAAGGTCTTGTCCTAATCCTGGATTATAGATAGGCTCGATGTCTGAAATTGGAAATTTGTTAATGCTATAAGAACGTCCGCGGAACATGAATTTTTGATACGAATGTCCTACTAAAGCTGAGAAACTATGGTCTTTAATGGCTTTTGTATAAGTCAAATAGTTTTCAATCAAACGGTTAGTATTATTAATGTTGATTGTCTCTAAACGACCATCTTGCAAAGGTACAGCACTTGCCAATGATTGTAAATCACGAGATGAGCTTGAATTATCAATCCCGAAATTCAATTTATATACTAAACCATCAATGATTTTGATAGAAGGAGAAATATTTCCGATGATACGTGTAATAGAAGTAACGTCTTTCTCCAACTTCAAAGTAGTTAATGGGTTTACGCCATTCACATAAGAATAAGGTTGACCTTTATCGTCGTAAGCAGGATAAGTAGGATTGGTAGAAATAGCAGTACCAATAATACCTGTGATTGGAGGGCGTTCGTTATTAGTATTAGTAGCGTTTAAGTTTACATCAATGCTGATACGGTCGTCTAATAATTTTTGTGTTACATTAATACGACCCGTATAACGATCTAACTGATTGTTTTTCAAGATACCTTCTTGATTTTGAATCCCAAACGAAGCATAATAAGTAAGCTTATCAGCACCACCACCTAATGAAATATTATGGTTTTTAGTAAGGGCTGTTCTTGAAATTTCTTTTTGCCAATCGGTTGATGCTTTCAAGTCTTCTAGCACACCGCCTACAGCAGGTACTTGTTTACGGTATTCATCTGCTGAGAAAACAGGTAAAGCTCTCGCCATCGTAGAGAAACCATAACTAGTAGAATAATTGAAAGAAGAAAAGCCTGCTTTTCCTTTTTTAGTACTAATCAAGATTACCCCATTTGCACCTCTTGAACCATAAATAGCCGTTGCCGAAGCATCTTTTAACACATCTATTGATTCAATATCTTGAGGGTTCAAAAAGTTAAGAGGGTTTGTTGCTCCACCAGTACTAGAGTTATCTAAAGCCAAACCATCTACCACAAAAAGTGGTGTACTTCCTGTTCTTACACCACCTGGCCCACGAACACTGATACTTTGTACTCCTCCGGGTTCACCACTGGCAGAGGTAACATTTACGCCCGATACTTTACCTTGTAAAAGTTGTTCAGGAGAGTTTATAATCCCTTGGTTAAATTCTGCACTTTTCAGTGACTTCACCGACCCTGTAATATCTTTTTTCGTTGAACTTCCGTAACCAATTACTACTACCTGTGCTAAGTCTGATGCAGTAGATACCAACGCTACCTCAATTGTACTTTTCCCTGCAATAGCTACTTCTTGTTTTTCATACCCAACAAATGTGAATACTAACGTTGCATTTTCGTCCGCAATAATACTGAAGTTACCATTGGCATCTGCATTCACCCCACGTTTGCTATCTTTTACCAGAATATTACATCCTGCCAAAGGCTCTTTGGTTTTAGCATCAATCACTCTACCTTTTACTGTAATCTCTTTAAGAGCTTTCTTTAGTAGTGTTTTTTCATAAGTATAAGATTTATTGATTGTGAGAAGGGAAACATTGTTGGCAAAAGTTGGACTAGCAGCAATGCCAACTGTCGCCCCAACTAAGACACCAAGAATCAACGTTGATTGGGTCTTAAAAAAAGGTTTTGTGTTCATTTTTAGTTGTGTTGTAAATGGAATTTTCATATTTAATCACAATATAATTAAATTGTAATAAAAAAAGAAAAGTAAGGATTTGCTTTTTAATTGAGGGCGCAAGTTATTCACGTAAGATTTCCAGAAAGTAAAGGCATTGTTATCAAAACATGATTTTTTCGTAACACTGTCTTAATATCTATCACCAATGACAGCTATTTTAATGGAGTGACAAACTTATAATCAAGGAAGAAAAAATAAAAAGATATTTTGTTTAAATTTTACAATTTTATTGTATTTTTTATCTATTAAAAAGATATATAATTATTAAATTATCCAAATATTTAAATAAATAAGGATAATATATCTATCATATTTTTATCATTAATACCTTTGCTCAGTAACTCAGTAAACACCCGTCAATCAGGAGGTTGGTTTTAAGGGAAAGTGAATAATCTTTCGCCATAAATTAAAAAGGAATCGTGTGAGAATCACGAACAGACGTGCTACTGTAAGTAACGGTTTCGAGCAGAAACGATTTTTCTTCCGTTTTGCCCATTGTTCTTTTCAAAGAATGAGAAGGGTGAAGAAAATGTTACAAGTCAGGAGACTTGCCTACCTTCTCAATGACTATTCCCTCACGAGATAGGGCTTAGTTCACGCATTGATTTTTATAAAATACTTGTCGAATATTACTCTGTTTCAGCAATGAATCAGCGTGTGCTTATGCTTTATGCATGACGGTGTGGTGTTTTCAGTTCCATTCGGCGTGTTGTAGAATACGTCAAAATGCTTTATCAAAATCTGATAAGGCACGAACCTTAAAACAACAATTACTATGTTTACACACAATTTAGGTTACCCCCGTATCGGTAGCAAAAGAGAATTAAAACGTGCTTGCGAGCAATTTTGGGCAGGAAAATCTACCAAAGACGAATTACTTCGCATTGGTCGCCAAATCAAAAGAGAGAATTGGCAACTTCAACAAGAGGCAGGAATAGCATTGATTCCTTCAAATGATTTCTCTTTATACGACCACATGCTCGACACTGCTTTGTTGGTCGGGGCTATTCCTGAGCGTTACCATGCTTTGGTGGACGGACAAACCAACCGTGAATTAGATATTTATTTTGCGATGGCAAGGGGCGTACAACGTGACGGTCTCGATATTAAAGCCATGGAAATGACCAAATGGTTTGATACAAATTATCATTATATCGTTCCTGAATTCACTAAAAATCAACATTTTAAAAGATATTCTGATAAAATAATCGTCGATTTTGAAGATGCCAAGCAAATGGGATTTATTACAAAACCCGCCTTGATTGGGCCCGTTTCTTTCCTCCTATTAGGAAAAGAAAAGGAAGCGGGCTTTGATAGAATAGATTTATTAGAAAAACTATTGCCTGTTTATATTGATATTCTACAAGAATTGGCAATACGTGGAGCAAAATGGATACAACTAGATGAACCTTGCTTGACGTTGGATTTGACAGAAAATGAACAAATAGCCTTCCAACAAGCCTACCAAAAAATCAAAAAGGCAGTTCCGAACTTAAATATATTGGTAGCCACATATTTTGAATGTACTGGCGAAAACATTTATGTAGCTACCAGCTTAGATATTGATGCCTTGCATCTTGACTTAGTTCGTTGCCCTTCGCAGTTACAGGATATTTTTGAGCAAACCGATTTTGCCAAAACGAAAAAAATCCTCTCGCTTGGTGTAGTGGATGGTCGTAATATTTGGAAGAACGATTATGCTAAATCATTGACATTGATTCAAAAAGCAATTGATATATTAGGGCAAGAAAGAGTAATGATTGCACCTTCTTGTTCATTATTACACAGTCCTTGCGATTTGGATTTAGAACAAAATGAGGAAGTCCTTACGCCAGAAATCAAAAATTGGATGGCATTTGCTAAACAAAAATTGACCGAAGTAAATGTATTAAGAAAGCTTTCTGAGCCAGCGTCCGCACCTTTGTTTGCACAACATTTCGCTGAAAATCAAAAGGCTATTCAAAGCAGAAAAGATTCAGCCTTGATTCATAAACCACAGGTAAAAGCTAGGATGGCAGCTTTAACAGAACAAGATGCTCATAGACCAAGTCCTTTTGCGGTTCGTCAGGCTTTGCAGTTAGAAACCTTAAAATTGCCTCTCTTTCCGACAACAACCATTGGTTCATTTCCACAAACAGATGATGTACGTGTATTGAGAGCAAACCTTAAAAAAGGAATTATTTCTCAAGAAGAATATGATGCACAAATTGCGATAGCAATTGAAAAGTCTATCCGTTGGCAAGAAGAAATTGGCTTAGATGTGTTAGTTCATGGGGAGTTTGAACGCAATGATATGGTAGAATATTTCGGCGAACAATTATCAGGGTATGTGTTTTCGCAAAATGGATGGGTACAAAGTTATGGTAGTCGCTGTGTAAAGCCTCCTATTATTTATGGTGACGTAGAACGCCCAGTTGCTATGACAGTCCGTTGGTCGGAATTTGCACAATCTAAAACAGAAAAGTTGATGAAGGGCATGCTTACTGGACCAATTACTATTTTACAATGGTCTTTTGTAAGAGATGATCAAGCACGAAAAACCACAGCCTTCCAAATTGCGATGGCGATTCGGGATGAAGTATTAGATTTAGAAAAAGCAGGTATTAAAGTTATTCAAATTGATGAACCTGCTATTCGTGAAGGATTGCCATTGCGTCGTGCCGATTGGGAATACTACCTTCAATGGGCTGTAGAAGCTTTTCGTTTAAGTGCTTCGGGCGTAAAAGATGAAACCCAGATTCATACGCACATGTGTTATTCTGAGTTTAATGACATCATCAAGCACATAGCCGATATGGATGCCGATGTGATTACGATTGAGACTTCTCGTTCACAAATGGAGCTATTGGATGCCTTTGTTGACTTTAAATATCCAAATGAAATCGGACCAGGGGTGTACGATATTCACTCGCCAAGAGTACCCGAAACAGATGAAATGCTTGCTCTGTTAGAAAAAGCCTTGGTGAATATTCCTGCTAGAAATTTATGGGTAAATCCAGACTGTGGCTTGAAGACTCGTCGCTGGGCAGAAACAGAATTAGCCTTAAAAAATATGATTAAAGCTACTGAGCTTTTAAGAGAAAAAGTAAAAGAGGGTGTTTGTTAAAACTGTAGGGCGAGATTTTATCTCGCCTTATTTTGTTTTTATGCTAAAAGAACTTCTGCTGGAATCCCCAAACCATGATAAAGGTTTTTTACCATTTTTAAAGTAAGAGGTCTTTTTCTATTAAGCACCTCTGAAACTCTATTTTCTCCCCCAAAATATTTTGCAATTTCTTTTTGAGAAAGATTAAGCATTTCTATTCTTTGCTTGATTGATTCAATTGGTTCAAGCTTCTCTATTGGGAAATGCTTTTTCTCATAATCTAATGCCAAAACTGATATTGCATCTAAAATATCTAAGGCTTTATTTCTCGTCGCTTCATCTTCAATAAGGTCAGCATCGACTAAAGCATCAATTAATGTAGATGCCCTCTCAAAATCTGCTTGATTAGTAATCGGCTTAATTATTATTTCATCAAGATTAATAGCTAATTCCTTCATTTTTATCTATTATTAAATGTGAGAAATAGGCGGAATACTATTCCACTCCTACTATTTTCCCCTTACCAAGTTTAACAAATCATCTTTCGTCAAAGATTTCAACATGGATACATCTGTCTTGATTAAATCGTTGACTAAATCATTTTTAGAGGCTTGCAACAGCATGATTTTTTCTTCGATAGTATTCGGACAAATTAGTCTGACAGCCACTACATTTTTCTTTTGTCCAATTCTATAACAACGGTCAATTGCTTGATTTTCAACTGCTGGATTCCACCAAGGGTCAACTAAATACACATAATCGGCTTCGGTTAAATTCAACCCTGTTCCTCCTGCTTTTAAGCTAATCAGAAATACCCTTACGCCTTCGTTTTCCTGAAATTCATTTACTTTATCCGCTCTATTTTTAGTTTCGCCCGTTAAATATTCAAAAGAGATGCCTCGTTTTATTAATTCCTTTCTAATTAATTCAAGCATCTTTACAAATTGCGAGAATACTAATATTTTATGTTCGGGAGATTTATTCTCTATTTCTTCCAACAACGCTTCTATTTTAGCAGATTCATTCCCATAAAATTCATCTTCGCTTAACAAAGCAGGCGAATCGCAAATTTGACGGAGTTTAGTTAAACCTGTTAAAATATGCATACTTTCTTTGGGTATATCTCCTTCTATCTGATTATTCAAAAAATTTCTGAACTCCTTCTCATAAGCATCGTACACTTTTCTTTGTTGTGCGCCCATTTCGCAATAAACTACCACTTCTGTTTTCTCGGGTAATTCTTGGGCAACTTGTTTCTTAGTCCTCCGTAAAATAAAAGGATTGATTTTCTGCTGTAATTGCTTTGCTCTTTTCTGGTCTTTGAACTTATCAATCGGCATAGAATAATGGTCTTTAAAATGCTGACGACTTCCTAATAAACCTGGACAAGCGAACGAAAGCTGACCGAATAAATCAAAAGTATTGTTTTCTATCGGCGTACCTGTCAGTACGATTTTATTACGAGAAGACAAAAGGCAAGCCGCTTGATAACGCTGTGAGGTTGGGTTCTTTATCGCTTGAGATTCATCCAGAAAAACATAATTGAAATGATACTTTTTCAAGAAACCAACATCTGATAATAGTGTACCGTAAGATGTCAGAATGATTTCATAATTATCAAAACTCTTCGTGTTTTTTATTCTGTTACTCCCATAAACACTTAGTATTTTAATAGAAGGAGCAAATTTTGCTACTTCAGCCTCCCAATTGAATATCAAAGACGTAGGGACTACAATCAAGTTAGTATTTTGTACATTTTTATTGCGTTGAGATAAAATAAAAGCGATAATCTGAATCGTTTTCCCTAAACCCATATCATCTGCTAAACACCCTCCAAAGCCAAATTCATCCAGAAAGTTTAACCAGTTCAATCCTTCCTTTTGATAATCTCTTAGCGTTGCATTAAGCTCTTTCGGAATCTCTACACGCTCAATCTGTTTAAAGGTCTTTAGTTTTTCAGCATAAATCGTCAGTTCCCGTTTTACTTCATCTGCCAAAAACTCTTCTTCATACATCCTTGCTATTTCAGAAAAATTGCTCTTCGGAACCCGAATCTTTTCTTCAACAATAATGCCTTCCTGAAAATATTCTGTGAATTGTCGTATCCATTCTGTTGGTAAAATACCTAAAGTTCCATCACCCAATTGTACGTATTTAGTCCTATTTCTAACAGATTTTTGCAGTTGTTTTAAAGAAACCTGTTGTTTTCCATAACGCACAGAGAGTTCGGTTTCAAACCAATGAATACCACTCGTTACACTGACCGATACCCTTATTTTATTGTAATTTCGCTTATTTTCTTTGAGCTCATTAAAGCCCAAAATAGTAATGCCTTGGCTTTGCCATTCTTCAAAAGCATCCAAAAACCAACCTTCATCTAAAAACTGTCCTCTATGTAAATAAAGATATTCATGGTCAAGCTGTTCTTCAAAGGCTTGATGTTGCTTCAATAAATTGGCTGTAAATTGGACTTCTGCTTCTTGGTCTCTTTCCAACAGAAAAATATTCTCATTGAAATCACTTACATAAATTTGTTTTTTGGAAAGAATTGGCACTTCTGTATTCCCGTATTTTATTACAGGTGTAATTGAAATATAGTCTTCTGAATCAGACAGGTAAATAATTTTTTGCTGACTTGTATCAAAAGCCTTTGCTTCAATTTGGGCAGGCGTTGCAGGTCTGATATAAGAATAATTTACCTGTATTTTATGTTCAAGTTTGTTGAGAATATTCTGTTGGAATTCTTCAAACTTGGTATGATGAACCAGGATTTTATGGTTATTCTGCTTGAAAAAAGTAATGATTCTTAAAAAGTCTGGATTCTCAATCAGATATAACGTATTGGCCACTTGGGTAAAATAATCGAATTTGACAGATAGGTTTTTTAGCTCATAAGCCTTTTCGTTGATAAATAATTGAGCCGAAACTTCATGAAAGATGTCTTTATAATCTATCTGCATCTTCACGTCCATTTTGAGCGTTTTTAACTCAATCGGGACGATAGTATTAGCATTTACTTTCTCTGAGAGTTTAACGTCATGAAAAAAGACATCCAACTTTAGTGGATTTCTAGCCAAAGCTTTTAATCCTTCAAAAAGTGTTTTAGACGATTTTTCATGATTAGGTTGTTGAAATTTCAGAATACTCGAATAAAATTTAACTTCCTCTATATCAGTAGTTTTCCAAATAAAATCAAGGGGGTCAATTGTTTTAAAAGGATTCTTTACCTTCCCATCTTTGGTTGTTTGCACTTCATATAGCTCTACTACCAGATGGTCATAATAGCGGTGTTTCCCCAATACAATTATCTTTTTGGATGTTTCTTCCAAAGAAAACAAGGACTGTTTTTTTGCAAGAGGCTGTGGTAATAAAGACGTGCTTAACAACGAGTTCGTCGTTTGATTAACTGCTATCAATTCTTTCAATTTAGGCTTTATGGAAAGCTTGAATGGGTTGTATTCTAACTGGAAATATTCATCCAAGTTTTTCTCTTGCTCTAAGCCATAATCTTTGGCAAAAGCCAACATTTTGTTATAACGCAAAGCATCATCAAAAAATACCCTAAGATTTTGGCGTTCTGTCAGATTGAGCAATACTTGTACTTGATGTTCACAGAGATTCTTGATGGGGGCATTACATTCACACGAAAGCTTGATGGCATTCTCTTCTTGCCTAACGGAAACAGTGACAAAGTCTGTTCGAGTGAGGTAAACAGGTATTTCTACAAAATTCAGCTCAATTTTTTCAGGTTGAAGATCAAAAAAACCTTTTTCATCCGTAGCAATGAGCGATGAACTATGTTTTAAAATCGTTAAATAATTAAGACTTGCAATACTAAGATTTTCAAAAAAATATGTTAGTTGAGAAGAAAGCATATTTGGCTTTGAGCTTTGAGCCGTGAGTTATGAGCATTAAAAAGCTTACAGCTCACGGCTCAAAGCTCATCACTTAATCCGTAAACATTGAAGCAACTTCTCAAAAATAGTATTATTTTCATAAAATCCACTGAAAAGTTGTGCATTAGGTCCATAAGCAACTACTGGAACCATAATGCCCGAATGATCGCTGGTACTGAAACTCCCCTCTATTTTACCCGTTTTAAAATCACCATCTAATAACGACAATCCTCCTGTTTCATGGTCAGCCGTAATCACGATAGTCGTTTCTCCATTTTTATCAGCATATTCTAGGGCTTTACCTATTACTTTATCAAAATCAAGCATTTCGTTGGCAACATAATTTAACTGATTGGCATGACCACCCCAATCAATTTTTGAGCCTTCTAACATCAGGAAAAAACCATTTGGAGACGTACGCTCTAATTGTTTCACTGCGGCATCAAAAGCTTCAGAAAGGTATTCACCTCTACCTTCATGCTTTGGACGCACTTCGTTTTTATCAACAAATACAAAAGCTTTCTCTTTCGTATTTGCCTTTTTTAGCCCTTCAATGGTCGTAAATACTTTACCATTTTTCTTTAGTTTCTCTAGTGTTTCCGCTCTAAAAGATTCTATTCCCGCCCCAATCGTTAATGAAATTGGACTTTTGGGCAGGTCATCAGCAATTAGCTGGAACCAATCTCTTTCGGGTTCATGTGCATAGAAACTCGCTGGGGTGGCCCCTGTGATTTCTTCCGAAACCACCAACCCTACTTTTATCTTCTTTTTGTCTAAAATTTCCGATATGTTTTCTAACGGTTGCTGTTGGGTATTCATCCCAATATAACGATTATTCGTTTTTTCACCTGTTGAAAATGCAGTTGCTCCTGCCGCAGAATCGGTACAAAAACTATCTGCTGAATTAGTTTTAGAGAAACCAATATTTTTGAAATTTGTCCAGTTTAATTTTCCACCATTAGCAGCTATCCCACTATAAATTTGGGATAAACCCATACCATCACCAATCAAGAATATGACATTCTTAGAAGGCTTCTTTATTCCATCTGATTGATAGGTAGGCAAATAAGGAATGTGTTGAGCAATAGGCTTACCTGAGTAAGCTGTTAAGTTTTTAATGTAGTTAGCCAATTCTGATAAATTATCTGAGCCTATGTAATCAACCTCTAATTTCATTAAAGCTTTGTAAGCTGTCAACGAATTAGGGACTGCCCAAAACCGAACTTGTTTTCCAATATGATGAACAGAATCAACAAAATTCTTAATCTTTAGGTACTGCGGTGCTGTAATGAGACCTTTGCCATTCCAACGCGTAAAATCTGTAATACTGGTACTGATTAACGCAACTCTTTCAAAACTTTTAGGCGAATAGCTTTGTCTAGGGCGACCATCAAAGTAGAAAATATCATCAAATTTATCAAAGTCTATACTTAATGGCATATCACCACTGATAACAATCTGCACCGCATTAGGATTATGCTTTAAATCAAAATAGTTACGATAAGGCTTTAATTGTGCTTCTAAAAGCTTTAAGGCTTCCGCTCCATCTTCTTTGATGTCAATTAATAATTGTAGGCGTTGTCCGTCTTGATAGGCCTTCCCATTATTCTGATTGATTTGCTTCAATAATGGTTCAAGATATAACGATTTGAAAGTACGGTTCAGAAGAATGGATTCTTTTTCATGTGCCACTACCAACTCTTCTCCTTGTTTGAAAACATCGGCTTCAATCATTCCAAAGTGCAAAGCGTATGCTTCATAAAAAGGTAAATCATGCAAATAATCATTGTGTGCATGCGTATTTTTCATAGAATAGCTCATGGGTTGAGCCAAGGTCTTTGTTGCAATAGTAAAGAGTAAAAAAAGGAGGATGTGTCTTTTCATATTGTTGATAGCAATGAAGATTGTTAAAAGTTCAAAATTATCCTTCCAATGTTAGGAAATCGTTATCTGTAAATTAATCAATCAGTTAATAAGACCGTTACGATGAACTTTCAAAAGAGAAAAGATATTATTTAACTAAGGCGTAAAATTAACCAATTCTTGATTTATTTATATTTTTTTATTTTTTCTAGGAAACATTCTATTCCTATTTTTTTAGAGGGTATTATATTTCCAAACAGCTATAAATATATCAAAATGATACAATAGCCTATAAAGCAAACCAAAATGTTTGAATATATTTGGTCAACCAAATAGACTATCAGCATGAGCACTTCCATTCAATAGCAATACTTAACATTATGATTCAAATAAAATACCAACGCATTTTATTATTTTTCGCCTTTCTGTTGCCTTGCAGGTTTTCACTTGCACAAGACCATTTCTTGAAACTAACAGATGCGATTCAGCTTGGCTTAGAAAATTACAATTCAATTAAAGCCAAAAACAGTTATCTAAAAGCGTCACAAGCCTTGGTAATAAATGCACAAAAGCAATTCCTTCCTGATGTAAACGTGGCGATTCAAAATAATTATGGTACAGCGAATGGGCAGTTTGGCTCACTCTATTCTTATAGAGGTGTGGGGATGGCAGCTTCTGGACCAAGTTCAGCAAGCCAAAACTGGAATACTGCCTTTGGTGCTTTGTATGCTTCTAACGTCAATTGGGATGTTTATACCTTTGGTCGTTTAAAAGCTACCGTAGATATCGCCAAGTCGCAAGTATCAAGAGATTCCTTAGATGTTTTGCAAGAAAAATTTGCGCATACTATCAAAATTACGGCTGCATATTTTAATTTGTTGGCGGCACAAAAATTTGTAGAAATCAGCCAGCAAAACCATAAAAGAGTGGTGGCATTACGTGAAGTAATTAAAGCTAGGACTTTAAGTGGTTTGAATGCAGGAGTAGATTCTTCCATTGCTAATGCGGAAGTTTCTAATGCAAAACTTAGCCAGATTGATGCACAAAACCTTGAAATACAAGCAAGTAATCAATTAGCTATTTTATTAAATACGTCTGCTAAACATTTTCAGTTAGATAGCCTGTATTTCTCTAAAATTCCGAGTCAACTTGGTTCATCATTAGCTATTGAAAATAACCCAACGTTGCTGTTCCTTAAATCTCGTATTACAATCGCTAATAATACACAAAAATTATTGAGTAGAAACAAGCTACCTGTTATCAGCTTATTCGGTGCTTTTCAGTCTAAAGCCTCTGGTTTTGACTATGACTATTCTCCTGATAATCATCACGTTGATCAAAGTTATTTTTCAGGAATTGCTCCATCCAGAAGCAATTTCATTGTAGGTGCGGGTATGTTCTGGAATTTCATGTCACCGACCAAAATCAACCATCAAATCAAAGCACAACAATTTATTAGCGAAGGCTTAAAAAGCGAATATGATTTGACGGAAAACCAATTGGAAAGTCAGATGATTTTAGCAGACCAACGCATCGAAAATGCTTTGCTTACTTATAAAGAATCTCCAATTCAATTAGAGGCCGCTCGCAATGCTTATGAACAAAAAGCCGTATTGTATAAAAACGGATTATCAAACATCATCGACCTGACGCAAGCTTTATTTGTATTGAACAGAGCCGAAACTAATATTAGTGTAGCTTATGCCAATGTTTGGCAAGCTTTAGTCCTTAAAGCGGCCAGCAACGGAGATTTCGATTTACTCATCAAACAAGCCAGATAATAATGAATTTAATTAAAACAGCTTTACGCAAACCTATCACAATACTTGTATTAGTAGCGGGCTTGTTATTCTTTGGTATCAATGCCATTCGGAATATCAAAATTGATATTTTCCCAGATATGAATATGCCCGTAATTTATATCTCTCACCCATTTGGTGGCTATACGCCTACCCAAATGGAATCTTTTTTCGGGCGTCAGTATGTCAATCTTTTATTATACGTTTCAGGGGTTAAAAGTATAGAAACCAAAAATATACAAGGCTTAACCTTGATGAAACTTACTTTTTACCAAGGTACTAACATGGCTCAGGCCGCAGCAGAGGTTTCAGCCTTTAGTAACCGAGCCCAAGCTATTTTCCCGCCTGGTTCACAACCACCTTTTATTTTACGTTTTGATGCCTCTACTTTACCCGTAGGACAATTGGTACTAAGTAGCCCGATACGGTCGAATAATGAATTATCAGACCTTGCCAATACTTATATTCGTTCCTCTTTTACCTCTATTCCAGGGTTAATTTCACCTGCTCCGTTTGGTGGAAACGTGCGAACAGTAGTCATCAAAGCTGACCCAGAACTGATGCGGTCGCATAATATGACGGTTGACCAAATTGTTGAAGCCATTCGCCTTAACAACCAAACATCTCCTTCTGGAAATGTGCGGGTAGGCAATTATAACTACATTACGCCCGCTAACACAACCATTAAAACCATTAAAGATTTTGAAAACATTCCTTTATTTAAGGGCGGCGTACAAAACCTTTATATGCGTGATGTTGCGGTAGTAGAAGATGGTGCCGATATTACAGGGAGTTATGCTTTAATCAATGGTAAACGTTCTGTATATCTGGCCATTACCAAATCATCTACTGCCTCTACGTGGGAAGTTGTTCAAAACCTCAAAAAGAACCTTCCTCGCTTACAAAGTCTTTTACCAGAAGATGTAAAACTCTCTTATGAGTTTGACCAATCAGTTTATGTAATCAACTCTGTAAAAAGCTTACTGACAGAAGGGGCCATTGGTGCCATCTTAACGGGCTTGATGGTTTTGCTATTTTTAGGGGATGCTCGTGGTGCTTTGATTGTAATTCTGACCATTCCAACGTCGGTTATTGCAGGCGTACTCTTTTTGCAATTAAGTGGACAAACCATCAATATCATGACGCTGAGCGGTCTTTCATTAGCTATTGGTATTTTGGTCGATGAGTCCACGGTGACCATTGAGAATATCCACCAACATTTAGACCTCGGCAAGCCCAAGGCACTGGCCATCTGGGATGCCTGTAAAGAAATTGCCTTTCCGAAGCTATTGATTCTTTTCTGTATTTTAGCCGTATTTGCACCTGCTTTCACCATGACGGGTATTCCAGGGGCTTTGTTTTTACCCTTGGCATTAGCCATTGGGTTTTCAATGTTGGTTTCCTTTCTTCTATCACAAACCTTTGTGCCTATCATGGCCAACTGGATTATGAAAGGACATAAGCATGAGCAATCACATACTACCAATTTGCACGATAATGAAGATTTTATTGCCTCTAATATTACTGTTGAATCAGAATTTAACCAGATTACCCAGAAAAAAGGTCATGTAGAACATCCTGCTAAAAAACTAAGTTTATTTGACCGATTCAGAAATTCTTTCCTCTCATTTCTTGAAAGAATCATTCCTTTTCGTAAACTCGTGGTGGTTGGTTACTTAGTAATTATTTCAGGAGCCGCCTTTCTATTTCTCAGTACGATTGGTAGAGATGTTTTACCAAAGACTAATGGTGGACAATTTCAAGTACGCTTGCGTGCCAAAGAAGGAACAAGGATTGAACGGACGGAACAGAAACTGATTCAATCGATTGCCATTCTTGAAAAAATGGTGGGTAAAGAAAACATTTCTATCACATCATCATTCATTGGACAACACCCTGGGCTTTTCTCGACCAGCCCGATTTACTTATTCATGAGTGGTCCTCAAGAAGCAGTTTTACAAGTTCAGTTAAATGAAGAATATGAAACTGATTTAGAAGAGTTAAAAGATGACTTTAGAAAAAGAATCAAAGCTACTATTCCAGATCTGAAGCTTTCTTTTGAACCTATCGAATTGACTGAAAAAATATTAAGTCAAGGTTCGCCAACGCCTATTGAAGTACGTTTGGCAGGTAGAAGCAAGAAGAACAATGAAGAATATGCGAAGAAGCTTATCGAAAAATTAAGTCAGATTAGCTATTTGCGTGACGTACAGTTAGGACAGCCTATCAAGTACCCAGCGATTAATATTAATATCGACCGTGTTAGGGCTTCGCAATTGGGTGTTGATATGAATGATATTTCTAGAACACTCACAGCCTCAACTTCTTCTTCACGTTATACAGACAAAAGTGTTTGGGTAGATGAAAAATCAGGGCTGACTTACAGTGTACAAGTACAAATTCCTGAAAATAAAATGACGAGTATAGGTGATATCGGAGAGATTGCTTTGTTGAAAAATTCAGCAAGACCTGTTCTAAGCGATGTAGCCACGATTCAAAGTGATACCATTTATGGCGAAAACGATAACTTAGGGGCTATGCCAACGCTTTCGGTAACAGCCAATTTATACAAGAAAGATTTAGGAACAGCTACGGAAGACGTAAGTAAAGCCATTGCTTCGCTAGGAGAATTACCTCGTGGATTGACCGTTGAGCCAATTGGTCTAAGCAAGGTTTTAACAGAAACACTAGATAGTTTACAGTCAGGATTATTAGTAGCAATTATCGTTATTTTCTTGATGTTGGCAGCAAACTTCCAGTCATTCAAAGTATCTATCGTGATTCTTACCACTATTCCAGCCGTAGTATTAGGCTCGTTAGTAATGTTGAGGTTGACTAACTCTACCTTGAACTTGCAATCTTATATGGGTATCATCATGTCGGTTGGGGTATCTATCGCTAATGCTGTTTTATTAATTACCAATGCTGAACAATTAAGAAAAGTATCGGGGAATGCTTTGGAAGCAGCTAAAGAAGCGGCTGCTTTGAGGATTCGCCCTATTTTAATGACTAGTGTGGCTATGGTAGTAGGGATGATTCCGATGGCTTCTGGCCTAGGCGAAGGTGGCGACCAAACATCTCCATTAGCTCGTGCCGTTATTGGTGGCTTAATTGCTTCAACCTTTGCAGCATTAATTATTCTGCCTTTGGTATTTGCTTGGTTCCAAGAGAAAACATCGATAGAATCTGTTTCCTTAGATCCAGAAGATGAGGAAAGCAAACACTATATTCCTACGATTTATAAAAGAGATATTGGTAATTAATATTATCCGAGACATAGATATAACTTAAAAGCTAAAGGCTCAAAAGCTTTTAGCTTACAGCTAAAAAATAAGACCATGAAATCAAAAGTTATCAATTCAATTTTTACTATTGTTGCCTTCTTTACGGCCACAATACTTTTAAACAGTTGTGGTTCTTCTGAAGCTAAAAAAGAAGAGAAAACACAAACGCCAACAGTGCATAGCATAGAGACCTTTTCTTTGGAAAAAGGAATGATGTCAACCAATATTCAAATTCCGGGAGAATTAATCGCCAAACATAGCGTTGATTTATATGCCAAAGTAAACAGTTTTGTCAAGAAAATGAACGTAGATGTTGGCTCAGAAGTAAGAGAGGGGCAATTGTTGGTCACGATGGAAGCACCAGAATTATCAGCCCAACTAGCAACTTCAGCATCAAGGCTACAATCACAAGAAGCGATATATGCGGCTAGTAAAGCTAATTACGACCGTCTTTTACAAACTAGTAAAACACCTGGGACAATTTCGCCAAACGAGTTAGACCAAGCTTTAGCACGCAAAAATGCTGATTTTGCACAATTGGATGCTGCTAAATCAGGCTATAAAGAAATTGCTGATAACAAGAACTACTTAGAAATCAGAGCTCCTTTTAATGGTTTTATTACTGCTCGTAATATTAGTGTGGGTGCTTATGTTGGTCCTTCAGGAAAAGGCTCTGAGTTCCCTCTGTTTACTTTACAAGATCAGAAAAAATTACGCTTAATTGTATTAATACCAGAAGCTTATACTTCGTATTTGGGCGAAAAAAATGAGATAACTTTCACGGTAAAAGCATTTCCAAGTGAAGTATTCAAAGCTAAAATCAATCGTGTAGCAGGAGCATTAGATACAAAGTTCCGCTCAGAACGAATTGAAATGGACATTGATAATAGTAGTAAAAAACTATTGCCAGGGATGGTTGCTGAAGTAAAAATATCCTTCCCTGCTACGGAAAAGACCTTTGTCGTTCCTAAAGCTGCTGTAGCGAATGCTCCAGAAAAAGTATTCGTTGTGAAAATTGTAGATAACAAAGCTGTTTGGATAGAAGTAAGAAAAGGCAGAGAGGCAGATGGTAAAGTAGAAATTTATGGCGACTTATCCGAAGGCGACCAATTAGCAAAAGTAGCTACTGAGGAAATTAGAGAAGGCGTTGAAGTGAAGGTTAAGAAATAGATGGAGATTTTAAGACGAAAGACATAAGATGTAAGACTAAAATGAAAATATAAAATCTTAGCTCTTATGTCTTGTGTCTAGCTTCTTGTGTCTAAAAGTCTTGTGTCTTTCGTCCTAAAGTCCACCCTTAAAATTCTTTCTTTCTAACAAAAAACACTGTATTTTTGCATCCTGATATGCAAAAAAAATCTTTCATAATACGGTTATTTAGCACATTTTTGGTGTGTCAGATACTTATGCTTTCGGTTTATGGACGAACGCTTTCGGTACAACAAGCACATCATTTTGGTAAAAATAAATGCAAAATTGATAGCCCCAGTGAACGCCATCATATCAATTCAAACATTCGCATACTACTTGCCTTAAATACAATTGATGCTCACCGTGAGATTTTTCCTTCGATTTATTCCCTTAGAAACATTTCGCTAGTAGCCTTCCAATTTGAACCGACATCATTTTTTAAATATCATTTTTATCAAATTTTATTTGAGCATTTTATTGCCAAAAATGCTCCGTGAGTTCTTTATTTTTAAACAATTTCATAAAATCTTTACAATGACTTTGATTGTTTTCGTTATTCAATCATTAGTTTTATCAATTTATCGCTTTTCTTATTTAGTAATATCCTCTAAAAATGAAAAGCACGACCACTTTCCCCTGAATATTTTATTCAGGAAATAATCCTTTTGTAACACATCAGGATTCCAAAATCATATTATTATGTGGAATACAATTGCCAAATTAATTATCCAATATCGCCTTCTTTGGATAGGAATTATTCTTAGTTCAACTGTTTTTATGGGTTTTGAAGCTAGTAAAATTGAGCTTTCGTATGAAATAGCAAGGATTTTACCTTCTTACGACCCTATCGAAAAAGAATACCAAGAATTTCGTAAAAGATTTGGCGAAGACGGAAGTATCATGGTGATTGGCTGGCAATCACCCAAACTTTTTGAGTTAGAGAAATACCAAAATCTAGTTAAGCTTACAGAAGATATTAAGCGTTTAGAAGGTATCAAAAATATCATTTCAATCGCAAATTTATACGAGTTAAAACGGAATGATTCTCTTAAAAAATTTGAAGTAGTACCGATTCATAGTAGTGCTACAATTACGCAAGCAGAGCTAGATTCAATTCAGCAAAAAGTGTTAGCCTTGAAGTTTTATGAAGGCATGGTGATTAACCATGAAACCAATACGGCTTTGATGGCCATTACTTTCAATGAAAAGACACTCAACTCAGCGAAAAGAATAGCGATTGTCAACGAAATCAAAAAAATAGCCAATGATTTTTCAATAAAGACTAAAACAGAATTACACTATTCGGGTATGCCCTTTATTCGTACGGCTACCATGTTGAAAGTTTCTAAAGAAATGAAGCTTTTTATGGGTTTAGCCATTTTAATTACGGGCTTAATCCTTTGGTTCTTCTTCCGTTCTATTCGTTTCACTATTCTATCCATTTTTGTAGTGTTGATTGGTGTAATCTTTTCACTAGGAACACTCCAATTATTGGGTTATAAAATCACGATTCTTACGGGACTCATTCCGCCATTATTAATTGTAATCGGGATTCCAAATGCTATCTTTTTAATTAATAAATACCAAGCTGAATTAGTCTCGCATGGCAATAAAGACGTTGCCTTGACCAATATGGTTACGGGTATCGGGCTTTCTACCTTCTTAGCAAACGTTACTACGGCCATTGGCTTCGGCGTTTTTTACTTTACAAATAGTAGTCTTTTGGTTGAATTTGGGGTAATTGCGGCGCTTAATGTCATGATTACTTACCTGATTTGTATCTTTTTAATTCCGATTGCATTATTCTATATGGGACTGCCAAAGTCTCGCCACTTAAAGCATTTAGAGGTAAAATGGATTAACACATTTTTATCTAAAATCAATTACTTGGTGCATAACAAGCGAAGTGTCATTTATTCAGCGGTTTTTGTGGTAGTCTTAATTTCTGCTTATGGTATTACCAAAGTACAAGTAATTGGTTATGTCGTAGACGATTTACCAAAAAATGATCCAATTTATACCGATTTAAGGTTTTTTGAAAAGAATTTCAATGGAGTTTTACCTTTTGAAATCATGATTGATACCAAAAGACCTAACGGGATTTTTGATAATCAGGCTCAAACATTATACAAAATAAAAGCGTTGCAAAACAAAATGCGTGCTTATAAAGAGTTCTCAAAGCCTTTGTCGATTGTAGAAGCTACCAGATTCCTGTACCAATCTTATAAAGGTGGCGAAGCCAAGTATTTTATCTTGCCAAACATACTGGAGCTTTCTAAACTAACGGAATATGTGCAAAATGGTGGTGCATCCTCTAAGCAATTCAAATCGTTTTTGAATGAAGATAAAAGCGTTACACGTATCAGTTTCCAAATGGCAGATGTTGGTTCTTTGCGTATGAAAGAGCTCATTGATGAAATCCGCCCGCAAGTTGATGCTATTTTTGACCCTAAAGAATATAAAGTGAGCCTGACGGGTCATAGTTTGGTTTTCTTGAAGAGTAATGACTACTTATTATCGAATCTATACGAAAGTTTATTGATTGCTATCGGCTTAATCGCTGTCGTTGGAATGGTTTTATTCCGTTCTATTCCAGTAATTATTCTATCAAAACTTCCTTGTTTAATTCCCTTGGCACTGACGGCGGGATTGATGGGCTTTTTAGATATTCACTTTAAGCCTTCTACTATCTTAGTATTCAGCATTACTTTCGGTATTGCTTCAGATGGAACGGTATATTTCTTGACAAGGTACCGTCAGGAATTATATGAAAAAGGACATACTGTGTCACAAGCCATCACCAATAGTATTTTCGGTACAGGTTTAAGTATGGTTTACACTGCCATTATTCTTTTCTGTGGCTTCTCTATTTTTGCAGTATCAAGCTTTGGTGGTACAGCAGCAATGGGTGTAATGGTTTCTATTACGCTTTTAGTAGCGATGATTACTAACTTAATATTATTACCCTCTTTGTTATTAACAATTGCTGAATATCAGAAAAAGAAATAAGCTTTATGAAACATAAAAAAACCGTCGTTTGTTAAAATACAAACGACGGTTTTTTTTATGTTTTGGTAGCTAAATCTAGTTTTTCAAAGAATATAAATTACTGTTATTCAAATACTTATTGATTACCGAACGAATTTCTGCTTGACGTTTCGTCGCATTTTTCTCTCCCTTCGCTTTCAATGATTCTACTAAATCATCTAATTCTTTCCATAACATCTTTCCATCATCTGATTTTGCTTTTAAGCTAATTCCTTTGTTCTGAGCAATCAACTGTCCCCATACAGTACGAACATCAACCCAATATTCACGGTTTTTAGCCCAGAATTCAGTTGCTATCTTACATTTTTCATCATCAATTTTTTTGTAATCGTTCAATCCTTTTTCTTGTGCTAATAACTTATCGCCTGAAGCATCGCGAATCACTTTATCATTATCTTGCTCATGTAAATAGCCAGCAGGCGTTACATGGATACGATTGTTTCTTCTCAATACTTGATAGTCTGAACGCTTGGTATATTCTCTTCTTGGAAGTGGCGCATCAGTAATATTTGCCCAAAGGTGTTGGCCATCTTTATGAATCCAAGAAGCTGTACCTTCATAACGTGGCATATCGTTTACTTCAAAAACAGATTGAGACCACTGTCCCTTCACCTGATTTTTAGGCAATTGCGTAGCCTTCCAAGTCATTCCTTTGTCAAACGCCAATAGGTCAGTATTTTCATACTGCCAGTCTTCACGCCAATGTTTTATGACCATCGTATCGTTAATAACCAACAAGTGCATTAATACCAATTTGTCTTTGCTTTCTTCATCCACAAAAACCCATTCTCTTCCTCCCGTTACGTAACGGTCGTGATATTGATAGCTTTTATCGGGTGCAAAGGTTTCTGCATAACTGAATTTTATATCAAAACAGCCACATTGACCTTTAATGGCAGCAATATCTGTACTTTTTTGAGCATTTGCTAAGATTGATACTCCCATCAATACCATAGCGAAGAATAGTTTTTTCATTTTATTTTAGACATTTTTTTACGTGAAAATTCCTGTGAGTGATTAATATTGTTTGATTTTTGTTTGGTTTTATTCCTACGTCCCCACCAGATATAAAAGCCTGTTACGGGTAGGCTTCCTCCAATGAGGGTTGCAAAAAACATAGCGATTCGACCAGGTAAGCCAAATATGCTTCCGATATGAATATCATAATTTAGTCTTCTAAGCTTCTCTCCTCCATTCATGTCGGCATAAGCTCCATGTCCAATTTCAGCCAAGCTGTATTGGTCAAAAGAATAATCATCTGACTGATATGCTTTCTCTTTCGGGATGATATAAAAGCCAATTATTGAAGAATCTGCCTCAGGAATTGAGACATACATTTCTCCAATATTATTCTTGTATTTAGTTAGCATCTTTAAATACAAAATGTCTACTCCATTTTTGGGTGCCACTGTTCCTTTTTTGATAGACAATGCCTGTGGTTCTTCTACAGGTATTTCACCCCCGCTAGCTAGCCAATACTCTGCTTTACTGACAGATTCAAACGTCCAAACTAAACCAGAGAGGGCTGCAAATATGACAATCCATGCACTATAAAAACCTAGTACATTGTGTAAATCATAGTTTTTACGTTTCCATTTTACATTCTCTTTCCATCTTATCCAAAAGCGTTGCTTGGCAGCAGCTTTATTTTTGGGCCACCATAACACAATACCTGTTATTAATAAGATAGTAAATAATAGCGTACCCCATCTTACCATTTCTCCTCCGATTTCACCTAGCCAAAGCGTATAATGACCTGTAATGACGATGCTAAAAAAATCATTTTCATCATTTACTACTTTCAGTACTTCGCCCGAATAAGGATTGATATAAGCCGATGCTCTAAAGTCTGTTCCTCTATAATAAACCACGACTGATTTTCCTTCTTCAAAATAAGCCACCGTTGAAACAATTTGCTTAGGAAACTGCTTTTGTACTATTTCTTTTAGTTGAGAAGGAAGTAAAAAAGGTTTGTTCTGTTTTTCTACATGTCTATAAGACTGCGTCCAGTTTTCTATTTCTGGCGAGAATGCCCAAATAGCACCTGTTATACATACCACAAACACGACTATCCCCGATGCTAAACCAAGCCATAAATGTAAGAGCCCTGATATTTTTTTTAATGTCATCGTTTATTTATTTTGAAACCATACTTCATCCAAACTTCCCATTCGAGGATTCACAATGCTCGTATACTTACTTCCGAAATTGTATGAAATACCAAACTCTGCCCAAAAATTGTTTTTTGTCGCCAACTGCTGTCCTCCTAATAAATAAGTCGTTTCATCCAAAGGGTTTTTCAGTAATGAGATTTGGTCATTTACCATTTCAAACTGCCCTGTTATATTAAAGAATAAACCTTTTGCTAGTCGGAACGAACATTCACTGACAAATGAAAGGCGATTCTTAGTCAAATCGTTTAAATAAGAGCTACTCTGTACAGACCCTCTGATACTTCCCCAATTGCGAGTTACATCGGTTAATATTGCCAAACGTTGATAAGGGAGCGTCTCTTGAATTTTATTCCAGATACTCTCTCCATAATAATCAAAACTTTGTACGCCTGCCTGATATACAAATCGTATCTGTTTAATGGTATTTTTTGAGTACGGGAATAAATTATATTCAAGCAATGGAGCTATTCTAATGCTACTTTTAATATTACTATATTCGCTACTACGATAATGCATAATCCCTCCAACAGACCAATGTTCATTGATACTGCGTGCGTATAACGGAATAATATCAAGGCTTTTGATTAAAATAGATTGTTTAATTTCATCTATGGTATAACTGTTCTTTTTAAATCCCTGCTGTATATTAACGACCAGTTTATGCTTGGGTGTGATTTTCCTGATGGCAATTTTAGGACCTACATTATAGTACAGGTAATTCGATTGCCCCTCCATATAGCCCTCAAAGGCTGCTGTAAAATTCCATCCTTTCCATAAATCCCGATTTTCGATATACACAGAATCTGCTTGAACAAACGATTCATTTACTTTGGCATCAAATGCTTTTTCAAAAACTGTATGATGTAATAAAAAAGATAGCCCTTTTGATAGGTGGGTCACAATCATACTTCGAACATACTCTTCCGTTTGCCCTTGCGGTAAATCGAAAAAAAGCGTATCCTTCTTGCCCACTAGTTCATTCATCCCTGTAAACTCAAAGTTTATACGGTATCCTCCTTGCGAATTTGGCTTTTCTGTTACTAATACTTGTATCGTAGCACTAGAAGCATCTCTCACAAAATTGCAGGTATACAAACTTTGAAGTAGGTAATCCTGATAACAACGTGTTGTAGAAGTTGCGCAATTGATATAAATGTTCGGTTTCTGTTGTGCCCAGACGCTACCTGACAGTAAACCAATAAAGGCTACTGTCAGAAAAGCTAATCTATATTTATCGGCCATACTCAATGCTTTAAAATTTAATAACTGTTTGAATTCTGAAGTTTACAGGCGTACCTGGGTTATAAATCCATTCTTTTGCATCTGGATTATAATACCCATTGCTCACATACTTCTGATTTCCAATGTTGTACACATTCAAACCGATTGAAAGTTTATTAAAATTATAAGATAACGAAGCATCATAGATTGTATAAGTTGGTAACGTTTTATTGCCAAATTCACTTCCCCAACCTACATATACGCCGCTACGACTACCCATGTATTGCACCCCAGCACCAAATCCAAGTCCTTTTAAAATACCATCTGTAAATTTGTATTTCAACCAACCATTTAACGTATGGTCTGGTGTTCCATAGTTTTTGATGCCTATTACAGTAGAATCTGCATCTTTGGTTACACGAGCATTGGTATAAGAATAGTTAGCAACAACACTTACATTGTTAGTGATATTCCCTACGATATCCATTTCAAAGCCTTCGCTCGTTATCTGTCCTGTTTTTAAGTAAAAACCATCGTGGATTGGGTCACTTGTACTTACATTGTTTTTCTCGATACGATAAATAGAGGCATTTACACCAAGTCTATTATTTAATAACAATGCTTTAACGCCTATTTCTCTGTTGCTTCCTGTAAGTGCAGGCAAACGTCCCTCTCCAAAAATAGCGCCACGTTGTGCCAAAAAGCTTTTATCATAAATAGCAAAAACTGAAAGGTTTTTAGATGGCATATACGTTAAGCCAAATCTTGGTGTAAAGGCATTTTCAGTAATTTCATATTCTGGGTCATCTACTCCTCCGTTATAATCTTGCCCTGTTGTAAGGCTGGTAAATCTTCCCGCTAACGTTACTATAAGCTTCCCTGCAATTTTGATATGGTCTTGTATATATAATGCTTGCCACTTGTTAGTAGAACGCCATGAGCCATTATTTTCAGTAGGAGTATATCTTACGCTATCTTTTGGAAGATAATAAATCGGATTTTTAATAGACAATTTTAATCTTTCAGGATTACTCCAATCTCCTTTATAATTATTTCCTTCGCCACCATCACCAAAATCTAAGCCTACTAATACTTTATGTTCAACATATTTCCCTGTCTTGAATTTTCCATCTGCAAATACTTGCATATTGTATAAATTGCCTGTCCAGTCACTTCCTGAACTTGTACGATAAATGGTGTCTTTTGTAGCCGATATATTATTCACATACAGTGCCATACCATCCCAATCTGTTGACATATAGGCTACTTGAGCATTTAAATTCCAATTGTCATTGATTTGATGTTTAAAGCCTAATCTTGTATAAACATCTGACCCCATGTAGTTACCAACATTAGGGTCGTTCATAGCCATATTGTATGGCAAAGCAAAGAATTGCTCGTTGATTGATATCTGATTATACGAATTATGAGCTGTAACAGCTTTTACATAGTTATGCTCAATAGTAATGCTTGATTTTGGCGTAAAATCATATTTCAAAGAAGGGCAAATAAAGTAACGGTTGAAATTTCCCATTTTATAAAACTTCGCACTTTGTTGAAATCCTGTATTTAAACGATAGGTTAATTTCCCATCCTTTGAAAATTCTCCACCCAAATCAATGGCGGTACGCATCATGTTAAAACTACCAAGCCCAAACGTAATTTCATTGATTCTTTCATGAGTGGGTTGTTTGGTTACAGTATTTACCAAACCCCCTGGTTCAGAGTTGGCTAACATAAAGCCTGCTGGTCCTTTTACAAATTCTACTCTTTCAATCATGCCTGCATCTTCTTGTGCATTCCACCAAATAGGTCCACCTACCCCGTTACGATAAGTGCTATACGTTGCATCAGTTCCTCTTATCAAAAGACTAGCATCTAAGTCTTCGCCATAAGTCTTAGTAATACCACTTACGGCTCTGATAACGTCGTTTTTATTAAGCATTCCCATATCAACAATTGTCTGGCGTGTAGCAACGGTGATATTTTGTGGAATTTCAATCAATGGAGCTGTCAATCGAAGAGATTCCGATGGATTTTCAGCAATATATTTTTCTGATTTTTCTCCTGTTACAATTACCTCATTAAGGTTTTTGGTATTTTCTTTCAGATTAAACACAGGAAGTGTTTTCGTTTCATTGGCTTTCAACGTGGTTTTAAGTTCCTGAGAATCAAAACCTACAAAACTAGCAACTACTGTATAAGTACCTGCTTTGAGCTTTTCAAGTTGATATTCACCTTTGTTATTAGTGGTAGTTCCTTTGTTTGTTCCTTTAATTGAAATCGTAACAAATTCAGCAGGACTACCATCTGTTAGCTTTACCGTTCCGATGATTTTCCCTGTATTTTGGGCAAATCCTGAAAATGTAATAAGCGATACAAACAAAGGAAGTATACGTTTTAGAAGGATTATATTATGTAAATATTTTTTCATTTTAATATTAAGTAAAGAGTTAAGTTTTGGTATTTTTTTATCGACAAAAAGTGATTTTGTCAAACTTTCAGCACATGAGGGTATAGCTTTTCTTTTCAGAAAAGCTATCACCAATTTTTCAAGTCAATAGATTATTGCTTATTAATCAAGCATAAAGGTTGTTTCAGATTTATATCTAATTGTTTGATAATCCTTCCCTTTAAAAGTCCCGGGAGTGTTATCAATCCATTCCAATTCTACTAAATACATTCCTTTTCCTGTTGGGGAAAAAGAGCTTTCTCCTTTTTCATTAGTGAATAATGCTTTCTCCCAAGTCTGTGGGTTAATAACAGTTACTTTAGTCTTAGACAAACCCTTTTGGTCTTTATAAGTTGTTAACACAACCTTATCTTTTTCCTTACTAACGGTAATATCCAAAAACTGAAGCTTGTTTTTTGGATTACTTATTTTACCAACTTGATAAATGGTGCGCAAAAACTGTACAGGTCGAGTAACTCCTAAATTATGTTTTGTCCAATCTTGTACCTCTCGCGTATCGTTGATAGCCAAAACCTGATAGGTTCCTTCTGTTTTTGGTGTAAAGATTCCTTCCCAATGGGTTTCTTGCTGAGTCATAGTAACGGCTGATTGATTTCCATCTCCATCAATTACTGAAACAGTGAGTTCATTCATTTTATTGAGCCTATCTCCTTTTTCTCTTATTCCAGAAGCGTATTCTCCGTAAAACATTAGGATTTTAACGGGACTTCCTATTTTACCAGAGCCTTGTGTTTCAAGCCAATATCCATGTGCCATGGATAAAAACGGGAGACACATAATGGTAAATAAAAAAGCCAGTTTGAATAATATTTTCTTCTTCATATTTGACTGTTTTGGGTTTGATTAAATAATACTATAGATACTTTGAGGATTCTACAATCAAGCCAGTTTTTTTCTTCTCCCCCACCAAATCAACACACCAGAAATAGGCAAACTAGCAGCCACTAAGCTCACTAAAAAGGCTAATACTTTTCCTGCCAAGCCGAATATTGCCCCTACGTGAATATCATAATTCATTCGGAGTACTTTATCAGCTACTTTATCTACAGGAAATCTTCCATAAAGGTGATTTACTGATAATTCTTTTAACGAATATTGGTCAAAATAACGGTAATCAATTTTCCACGTTGTGCCTTCTTCCATATTTACATTGACAGCAAGTGATGCTGAATCAGACTCTGGAATATGTACTTCTATCGTTTTGGCAAGTGGCTGTTCCTCAAGCATTTTATACCAAATACGGTCAATGGCAGGCGATTGTTTTGTTACAAGCTCTTTCTGTTTTTTATCTGAAAAAACTTCTGTATACATCGTTGATTTTTCACCTCCTAAGCCTCCGTACACCGCATTAGAAAACCATTCAAAGCCCCATACCAAGCCCGTTAAGGCAATAATCAAGACAATCCAAGCTGAATAAAAACCTAAAATATTATGTAAATCATAGTTTTTACGTTTCCATTTTGTGGTATTTTTCCAACGAAACCAAAAGCGTTGTTTGGCAGCACTTTCGTTTTTTGGCCACCATAAAATAATACCAGAAATCAACATGACTACAAAAACCAATGTTGAAGTAGCCACTATCGGTTGGCCTATCGTTGGAGGGAGCCATAAATAATAATGCCCCATTAGTACTATTCTAAAAAAATCACTATCCATATCTTTTACTTCCAATACTTCTCCATTATAAGGATTGAGGTAGGTGATATAATAATAGGATGGTTCATAATGATAAAAAATAGCTTGTGCTGACTGACTTTTACCTGAATACATGATAGCATGTAGCTGTTTGTTTGGCAAAGCTTTTAATGCTATTTTTTCAAGGGCCGATGGTCGTAAAAATGGTTTATTTTGGGCTTCTACAAAGCGAAAAGGCTGTGTGACATTCTGTATTTCTTCCTGAAAAGCATACAAACAGCCCGTTATAGAAACGATAAACACCACAAGGCCAGACGCAAGCCCAAGCCACAGGTGAACCTGTCCTATAATTTTTTTAAAACTCTTCATATATTTAAGTATGATTAACGCTCAATGATTAATAAGGTACTCGTAAAAAATCATCTCTTTTATTCAAAAAATTTATATCCCTACAATAACTGGGAAATTCGTTCTATGATACTAAGAGTTGATTTAGCCAACATCAAGTTTAATATATAAATAGTAATTAGTTATCTGTATATAAACTTAATGTTGGTAATCCTGTGTTCATTTATTACGTTGAGGTGCTAAATGAACTTAGTAAATTTTTAAAACTTATAACCTACCGACAAACGTGCATTACGCAAAGCTTCTGTTTGGTAGTAGTAAAAACCACTCCAGTTATAGAAAGCACCTGAATATAAATAAGCATTTAAAATGTTATTAACATTTAGTGCAATAGAGAAGTTATTAGCTTGATACGAAACCGCTCCATCCATACGGAAGTAATCTTTCAATGGCTGTGTTGTTCCATCAAATACATACCATGAAGAACGTCCTGCTTGATATTGTGCTCCTAAAGAAACACCCCATCCTTTCATTTTTCCATTCGTTGCTTTATAAGCTAACCAAGCGTTGGCGATATTTTTAGTTGAGCCTGCTACTGCAACACCTACTTTTTCAGCATCAGTATCTTTCGTTACTTTAGCATTAGTATAAGCATAGTTCAATGTCAAATCTAAACCATGAACAATTTGTCCGCGTAAATCAAATTCAACACCTTCTGTTTGAGTTTGTCCTAGTTGTATAGAGAAATTTGGATTACTTGGGTCAGATGTTAATACATTATTTTTTGTAATGCGGTACGCTGCTAATGACGTTGTCCATAAGCCTCCAAGCCATTCTCTTTTCAATCCTAATTCTTTGTTATTTCCAGTAATTGGGTCAAATTTCTTTCCACTCTTATCTACACCTGCTTGTGGTACAAAAGCTTCATCAAATACACCATATACAGACGTATGCTTGTCTAAAGAATAACTTAACCCAACGCGAGGTGTAAATTTATTCGCTGTAGCAATTCCTGAATAAGGATCTCCGTCAGTTGAAGTAGTATAACGACCTGCCAATGTTAAGCGTAGTTTATTTTCAAAAAAATGAAGTTCATCTTGTAAATAAATACCTGTATACGTTTGATAATAGTTTGCACCGCGTTCACGAAGACTTAAAGAACGGTCGAACTTAGGATAGCTTGATGCTGGTGTTACGCCATATTGTGGGTTATAAATAGTTAATGGGCTAATATCTCCTGATTGGTTCCAATCGTGGAAATAGTTTTTATTACCCATATCCAAACCTGCCAACAAAAGGTGTTTAACGCTTCCCGTTTCAACATCACCATTTACAAAAAACTGACCTAATTTATTGGTTCCATCAATATCCCAAATAGCCATGTTTCTATGCAAAGTATCACCATTAGCTGATATACTAGTTGGCCACATAGATTGTCCTACTTGGCTATAGTTCATATAAGCAATTTGACCTGTAAACTTCCAGTTTTTATTGATAGCATGTGCCAATGTCAAGAAAAACGTGTTGTCATTGATATTGGTTGCAGGCATATTGGCTTCAGCAGTGGTAAAGTTCACTGGCAAATCACCATATCCTTTTTTAGAGAATGAATAATTAGAGCCAATCATCGACATCTGATTGTACTGATAAGTATATTCAGCAGTCAAAGATGTTTTATCATTAAATTGATATTTGATAACAGGAGCAATTGATACACGGTTGTTGAATTCAAAATCACGGTGCGAACCTTTCATCTGTCCCATAATGTTCAATCGATACAACAATTTACCATCTTCTCTTAATTTTCCGTCTAAATCTAACGTAGAACGATAGGTATTAAAGCTACCAACTGTCATAGTTGCTTCTCCTTTTGTCATACCTGTAGGTTTCTTTGTTACTACATTATAGAAACCAGAAGGTTCGCCATTTGCCAACATAAAACCAGCAGGACCTTTCACAAATTCAATACGTTCAACCATACTCATATCTTCGGCTAATGGGCCCCATGACATTTGTACATTCATACCATTTCTAAAAGCAGCAATTTGTGAACCACGCATATTTAAAAGCGCATAATTGTCCCAGTGCTCTAAACGTGTTACACCACTTACATTTCTGGTTACGCCTTCTAGCATATCAAAAATTTGTTGGTCTTGAAGCAATTGTTTCGTAACAACTTGGATGTTCTGAGGAAGTTCAAGTAAAGGCGTTTTTAAACGTAAAGAAATCGATGGATAATCCGTAACATATTTACTAGGATTTGATACCACCACAACTTCTTGTAGTTGTTTACTATCTTCTGTTAGTTTAAAATCTACTTCTTTAGTCTCTCCAGCGGCTAAAACAACGCTTTGGTTTTGTGCTTCTAAGCCTACAAAACTTGCTTGTAGTGTATATTTCCCTGGCTTAATTTCTGTGATTTCATAATAGCCATTTGCATCTGCTATTACCCCTTTGTTTGTTCCTTTAAGAACTACATTTACAAATTCTGCTGGTTTTCCGTCACTTGTAATAACTTTCCCTTTAATAAGGGCTGTCTGCTGTGCTACAGCAAATACACTGTTTAACAATAAAACACTACAGAAAATAATGCTAAAAAAGTGTTTTGATAATTGTTTATTCATGATACTGTTTAATATAAGGATTTAATTTTTTAAAGACATCAAACGTGATTTTGACAATGCAAAGATTATACTTATTTAGACTAATTCAAAATAATTTTAGTTTTTATTTGGAATCCTTCTAAATAATCTATTACCTTTGTCATGTTCCTTTTGAAATAGAAAGTTTTGGAGACTTTGAGATTATTGGACTGTAAGACTAGAAGACGCTAGATGTAAGACACTAGACTTGGGGATTTTAAGTTTTAGGACTATTGGAAAGGAAACAAGAATTTAATTTCTCTAAATTATCAAACCAAAGATTCATATCAATCACTAACATTGAATAATGCTGAGGCTCGCTGCTAAAAGCTAATTACCTGAACATCTTATGAAGTGTATAATTACCTTATTATTTATATATAATGCTTTAAACGTGTTTGGGCAACAGAAACATGTTTTAAGTGATAGTTTAAAGACAAGTAATTTAAATGAAGTTGTTGTAACCGCTACTCGCAATGAAAGGGCTTTAAACGCTTTACCCATGCCTGTAACACTGATTGGGCAGAAACAGATTCGGGCGATGGGTTCATTGCGATTAAGCGAAGTACTTGCAGAACAAACGGGACTTTTTATTGTAAACGACCACGGGCAAGGGCTTCAAGTTCAAGGGTTTAGTCCAGATTATACTTTAATTCTTTTGGATGGTGAACCTTTGGTTGGGAGAACAGCTGGTACTTTAGAATTATCAAGATTGGCAGTAGCTAATATTAAACAAATTGAAATCGTAAAAGGGCCTTCCTCTAGTTTATATGGTTCAGAGGCTTTGGCTGGAGTAGTAAATATCATTACTGAAAGACCTAATGGGACAAAAGGTTCTTTTTCAGCAAGATACGGAACGAATCAGACAACTGATTTATCTGGAAACATGAGCATGAAAACGAAAAAGTTAGGATTCAACCTTTTCTTAAATCGTTATGCTTCTGGTGGATATGATTTTACGCCTGAAACTTTTGGACCAACAGTTTCACCTTTTCAAAATTATACGATTACCCCAAAATTTACCTATGATTTTTCAAAAAATGTAAGTTTGAATATATCAACAAGGTATAATATTGAAAATCAAGAAAGTAGCTTATTAGTCGGAACGGATCAAATAGTAGGAACAGGGTCGGTAAAAGACTGGAATATTAACCCAAGTTTAAGGGTTTCTTTTCACCAAAACCTAAAAGCTGTTTTTAGATTTTACAATACACAGTATAAAACAAATTCTGAACTTTTATTTCAGAAAGACAATAACGTATATGATGCAACGTACTTCAATCAGCAATTTCTAAGACCAGAAATTCAGGTAGATTATGCCATAGGCAATAAGCAAGTATTAACGCTTGGGGCTGGTAAAATTTGGGAGAGTGTAGAAGCAACAAGATACGATGATGTAAAAAGATTTGAAACCAATTATGGGTTTTTTCAATACGAAAATTTACTGGTGAGTGCTCTAAACCTAACTATCGGTGGTCGTTTTGACGCTCACTCTGCTTACAAAGCTCAGTTTAGCCCCAAAGTTTCGGTGGCTTATGATTTATCTAAAAAGGTAAAACTCAACGGCTCTGTTGGAGTGGGTTTCAAGGCACCAGATTTCAGACAGTTATACCTCAACTTCACCAATGCCGTAGCTGGCTATAGCGTATTTGGTACGCAAGAAGTAGCATTAAATTTAGCTCGTTTACAGGCTGAAAATCAGATTGCAGAAGTGCTATTCGATGTAAGTAAATTCGGAGGGTTAAAAGCTGAAAGCTCATTAGCGTTTAATTTTGGTGGAAAAGTTGATTTAGATAATGGTCTGAAATTCAAGGCAAATGTTTTTAGAAATGACATTTCAAACCTAATTCAAACCCAAGCCGTAGCCTTGAAAACGAATGGACAAAGTGTTTTTAGTTACATGAACCTTACGAAAGCATTTACACAAGGAATAGAATTAGATGCTAGTTATACGATTGCTAATAATAAGTCGCCTATTACGTTGAGTGCAGGCTATCAGTTTTTGGAAGCAAAAGATAAAGACGTAGTAGATAAAATAGCCCGAGGTGAATTATTCAGACGTGACCCTGAAACGTTGGTAACAGTAAGGGTAAAAGCTGCTAACTATGAAGGACTTTTCAATCGCTCTAGGCATTCAGCCAACATCAAAGTATTCTATGAAGACATGAAAAGTGGATTAACGGCTTCGTTAAGAGGGATTTATAGAAGTAGATATGGTTTTGCTGATTATAACGGAAATGGTATTGCTGATGTTAGCAATGAATTTGTAAATGGATACATCCTTTGGAATGTATCTGCCAGTAAAACCTTTCAGGAAAGATTTAGATTACAAGCAGGTGTTGATAATGTATTGGGTTATACAGATAATAGAAATATCCCTAACCTAGCAGGAAGACTGATTTGGGTAAGCCTTGGTATCAACCTTGAAAAGCACAAGATTACAGAACAGTAGAGTAGCATTCGGGGGGGTCGTTTATCCCGAATTCACGAGATTATGGTAAATAGTAAATGACTATGATTTTATTAAAGTCATTTCTGAGAATCAATAGTTTTATTTTTTCTTTTCGTTCACATTGTACAAAAACAGTCTTGAATTATCGAGACTGTTTTTAAAAAAGTTTCTACTAAATTTTATCAATATGAAAGAGATGCAACAACAACATATCATTTTAGTTGAAACGGATAACGCCAGTGCTTGGCAATGTAAATGTTGTAATGAAATACAAGTTCAATATAAAAACTCTTTGATGACTTTTGAATGGACTACGATGGTGACGTTTTTAAGAAAATTAAATGAAGCCCCGCACGCCCAAAAGTTTTATGTCATAGAATTGTGCAATTTAAGAAGCGTTCCAAACATACAAACAGATATATTTTCAACTGGTCTATTTTTAAGTAATACAGAAATGAAAGAATTTTTATTTGTGTTGCATACAGCCTGTGAAAAGATTGATTTAGAGCTAATTTTTAGGAATACAATTCACAATAACTAAGCTAATGGTACAAATTGAAACACATTTTAAATGTCCTGTTTTTTCGATGAAAATTAGTGGAAAAACAACGCAGGAAGATACCAGAAGCTATTTGTCAGAAATGAGTAAGCTTATTAATAAAAACGAAAGTTTTGGCTTGCTCTTCGACTACCCAGAAGGAAATCTATGTCGTGAAAGAGGTGTCGTAAAATTAGAAACCACTTGGTTTAAACATTATCGTAGAGAGTTTTCCAGACAATGTTTTGGGATTGCAATCGTCACGAAATCATTTTTTATGGCAAACGTCTATCACCATATTGTACAATATTTAGCTAAGCGTACCTATGGCTGTCCTGTAAATATTTTTGAAACTCGTTCTGATGCTCAAAGATGGTTAATGGATTTGTACTTAACTCCTAAACAATAAAATCAGTCAGATGGAAACATTAATGTTCAAAACAAACATTACCTCTCCTATTGGTATACAAGCCATTTGGGATGCCCTCAAGTCAGTAGGAATTAGCAATTTCAACATTGACTTTCATGATGTGAACAAAGTTTTAAAAATTGTGTCTGAACAATTTACACCGAGCGAAAAAATTATTAGTGCCCTTGTTGGGCTAGGTTACCAGTGCGAGAAAATATCATAAACTCATCCCTTTATTTAAATACAAAAAACATGAATTCTTTACAAAAAATTGCCTTGTCAGCTTTAGTTATTAGTACGCTCTTTACTGCTTGTAAAAAAGATGATGAAGTAGTAGTACAACCTGTAAAATCAGAAACAGTGAAAGATTTAGCTGCCGACCCTACAACTGCCGTTGGTGCTAACGGCCAGCCCGCAGGAACAGGAAAGTATGCTTTCTTTAGCTTCAAAACTGGTGCTGTTGCTAGTTCAGACTCAGCAACTACGAAATGGGATATTGGCGTAAGAGCTACTACAATTATCACAAATGGTGGTGGTTCTGGTAGTGGCCAAGGTGGCGCAGTAGTAATATCGGGTATTTTCGATGAAATCAAAGAAGTGCCTGCTTCTGCCACTTTTGCACAAGATACTAAAACCACATTTGCTATTCCAACAGGTGCAGGAAATGGTTGGTACAACTATGCTAATGGTATCATTACACCTGCAGCAGGAAAAGTAATATTAATAAAAACTGCTGATGGCAAATATGCTAAAGTAGAGATTTTGAGCTACTATAAAGGTGCTCCGACTACTCCAACTACTACTGATGTAGCGCGTTATTATACATTCAGATATGTATATCAACCAGAAGCAAGTACAAAGTTTAACTGATGATATTGAATCGCTCAATGAGAGAGTAAAAGACATCGCTCTCTTATATAAACTGCCACTGCTTTGCGGTGGTAGTTTTTCTTAATAGTGATTATAGTAATCTTCAGATTTCTAATTCCTTGGCCAATACTCGCTATTGTTGCTTAATTTCTGTTCGTCTACTATCTAATTAATAAGCGTCATTGTTTAAAGCTATTCTTATGGAAAACTCACACGATTTCAATACGTTAACCGAAAATTCAAACGGTTATATTGGTTACTGTCCATGTTGTAAAAAGTATAACCTTGCCTACAAAAACTCTTTGTTTATCCTGAATGAATTTGAGTTTGGTGCTTTTCAAGAAATGTTGGAAAACAAAATAGGCATTCATGATTTTTGGACTTCGCATGGTAAGGAATATATGATGCGTACACCACTGAAAAACTATTTTGTTTTGTGGAAAGAAAGTGAAATAGATGAAGTATTAGATATGATGGAAGAAATTGCCTTGCTAGTTGAGGCTCATAGAGTAGTCAATATCAATAAGAACTAAGAAATTTGAGTTTTAAGTGCGGAGTATTTTTTCTAACTCCGCAATCAAAACTCGATACTATTCATTTCATTACTTAAGTTCTTTTCCTGCTATATCTTCCCATTTATAGAAATGAAAAGTACGGTCGTCGCTCATGGCAATAAATAATCCTTTCTTGAAAGTATTATTTAAAGGCACTGCAACTGTTTCAGAACCATCACTTTTATTGGCTTTTACCTTCACTACCTTTAGTAACTGATGGTCGTTTTTGTTCTGAGCTGTTCCTTCTCTGCTAAAAATATGGAATTGATTTGCTCCTTGATCCGACACTAGAATATAACCAGTCGTTGGTGAGGTTTGATAAATAGAAATTCCCTCATGGTCTTCAGTAAAACCTGTAGTAGCAAACAACGCTAATTCTTGGTTACCATTTGTTGGCTCAGCGTAATATTTTCTTACGCCAACGCCTTCGTCGGAATAATAGACATAGCCAAGTTCATCATCTACAGCGATAGATTCTATTTCTTTTTTTCCGCTATATGCTCCAAACTTTCTTACTAACGTAGCTTTTACCTGTCCAGCACCATTGTCTTCCAAAAGATATTGCCAAAGGTAACTACCATCTGTTGGACCCGATTTTCTACCTACAATCGCATAAATTTTTCCTGCTTTGTTTTTGTATAAAGATATTCCCATCAAGTCACGAAACTCTGCTCCTGTTTCATTCTCAAATACCTCAATGCCTCCATTATCAACGGCCTTCATGTCTGGTAATGAATAAATACGTAGTTTATGGGTCAGACGCTCTGTAACTACGGCAATATCTGTGGCTTTGTTGTTTAACATCAATCCATACTCAATATCCACATTATCAGGTCGCTTCAATCCATGCACTACTTTATCCGCTTGAATTTTCCCTTGTAAATCATACACAAACAAAGCTCCATCTACGTCTTTATCTGTACCCACTATTAGGCTTTTGCTAGCATCATTGGGATTTATCCAAACAGCAGGGTCGTCGGTATCATGTTGTACAGGTTCAGTAATAAAAGTGGGCTGTACGATGGGTTGTTCACTAGCAGTAGTATTTGTTTGAACAGCCACTTGTTTACAAGCATTAAGCGAAAAGGCAAGCAAAAAGATGGTTAAAAGCCTATGATTCATTATTCTTTCTATTTAATTGTGAGTTAGTGATTGAGTGAATCACTAACTCGTAATCCACTCAATCACAACTATTTACTTCGTTCCAAAAGCACCAATATACGATGCAGGCTCAGGCGATTTGTAAGTCTGACCATTAATCGTGATACCGTCTTTATAGTTTCTCGTGAAGGTAGTAATTCCTTTATTCAACGCTGGCGAATCAGTAGCCAAGTGGAAGTCCCAACTAGTTGTAAAATCAGCATTTGATTTATCAGTACTTACTGGGTAATTCACAAATTTAGGGTCGTTATCACCTACTTTTGTACTGATAATATCGTTTTTGCCTGTTAAAATTTCAGTACTTGGTTGGAATTGATTTACTCCCTCTTGCGTATAGCCATAGTACAACGAGTTACTAACTACCGAACGACTATCTTCCGGTTTTTTAGCGTCTCTCTTAATACCAAAACGAGTGTTTGCCATTAAGTTATTATACAAATCTGCACGAACACTTGCCTCTACCCAAATAGAACCACCTTTAATAGTTGGTCTTCTCCAGCCTGTATTCACAATCGTGTTGTTATAAGCCACTACGTACGCTTGAGGAGTACGGTCACCAGCATTTGATAATTTCAAGGCATTTGTATTAGTGCTATAAATTAAGTTATAAGCTACGTCAGCAATACAACCTGATTTGATGTTGATAGCTTCTCCACCACTTTCGCCTGTTGTATGAAAAGTGTTGTTACTAAAAATGATACTTCCGCCTTCTAAATAAGTACAGTCATCATGCCAAAAACGAACGATAGAGTTTTGCATTACTAACTTTCCTGCAGTGTTTGAGAACCAGATAGCAGGGTCAAATTCACCGCTAACAGCCTTGTATAAACCTTGTTTTACCGATGTAGACGATTCTGTTGTAACGGCACCACCATACTCCATAATTACATTGTTTAATAACAATTCTGAACAAGTTTTTGAAGCCAAAATTCCACCCCACAACTTACCGAATTTGTTTTTAGTAATTCTTGCACTTTCAGGAACAGTCATTTTTACAAGGTTGGCTGTGCTTCCTGTTACATACAAATTACCATTTACGATAATCTCAGGCTTGCTTGTCGTATCCATCACTACTGTTACGCCTTCTTCAATCGTTAAGCTTTTGCCTGCTGGAATGATGATGTCTGTTTTTACTTGGATGATAGAACCTTTTACCCAAGTTCCTGATACTTCACCCGTTACCGACTGCTCTACAACTGGTGTTGTTTTGTTTTCGTCTTTACTACAAGCACTAAACAATGTGGCTAGTAAGAATGCTCCTACTAAGATTTTTGAATTTTTCATGACATTAATAAAGTTGAATTTTGAATATTTTAGTATTTGAATTTTATGCCTATTAAATAACTTCTTTGGTAATAATCTTCACGAATCAAGGTTTTATCATTTCCTCCTTTTGATTGCTCTGGGATATTGGCATTGACAGGATTGGTATTTTTGATAAATACTCGCATCGGTGTATTCAATAAATTGTTGGCTTTGCCAAAAACTACCCAACGTTCACTCAGTTTCTTCTCTATCGAGAAATCCATCTGAACGAAGGCTTCTTGCCATAAGTCATTATCTAAAAACTGTGAAACTGTATTGATACGCTCACCTGTATACGACGCTGCTAATTGTGCATCCCATCCTGTTTTTGAATTTCTATAGAGTAAAGAAAAATTACCGATGTGTTCCGACTGTCCATAGAGTGGACGCGTTTGATCAACGGAGATAGATTCTAAGTTCCCCGCACTATTACGAATCCTGATATTCTTTTTGGTTGTAATAGACGAATGTGTGTAGGTATAGTTTGCCTTGATGCCAAAGTTTTTAAAATACTTGATTACATCTAACTCCAAGCCGTAATTATTGGCATTCCCAAAATTCCCTGGTGTATAGAATACGTCTTGGCCACGAGTCTCATCCACTTGCAAGGTATATTCTATCGGATTTTTGATGTATTTGTAGAAAACACCTGCCATTATTTGGTCTGATGCATTCGGAAAATATTCATACCTCAAATCAATATTATCGGCCACAGCACGTTGCAAATCAGGATTTCCTCTTTCTTGAAATTCTTCATTGACTACTTTCCCTGGAACAATCTCGAAAAATCCTGGACGATTGATTGAACGGAAATATGAAGCACGCAAATTTTGAATATTATTTAAACTATGCTTGACGTTTAAGCTTGGCAAAAAATCAGTATATACTTGGTTTCCAGACGGATGAAGTTCGCCAAGTGGGAACAACATCTGATAGCCTTGGTCTGTATTTTCAACCCTAAGTCCACCAATGAATTGCGTTGCTTTGGTATTTAGTTTTGCCATTAAATACCCTGCTGCTATTTTTTCAGTAGCATCATAATTCAATGCTGAGGCTACTGTTCCTCTTGGGTTTTGAACGGTAAAATCTACTTCGTTATAATTGTTAAAATCTTTGCCAAACACTGCAAAAGGATTCGTTGGTTGAAGTACATAGTTATTATAAAAATTACTTCTCTGTTTATCTCGATACAATACTCCTGTACTGATTTCTAGCGGGTTACTCTTCCATGAACTTAAATACGTCAAGTTTAAGTAAGTGGCTAAATCGCGGTCATCATTATGTTCCCAACGGCGACTACTTTGCTGAGGATAAATTTTAGTTTCTACAAAATTTTCTCTTTTACCCAAAACGCTAAAACTAGTATTATCAGGCACTTGGTTAGAAGCCGTAGAATATACTGCCGACCAATTGAAGTTGAATTTATCTGATAATTGATGTGTACCTTGTAAAGTGCTATTGAAAATTTGTTGTTGTGTAAGCCTTGAACGAACCCCAAAAGTTAATCCTGCGTTTCCTTTTTCTGGGTCGTACCCTCCTGATGAGTATTCTGTGGTTTTAGTATCCCTTAATTGCTCGTTAATCAGGTTCATATAGGCATTATACCACTGCAACTTATTTCGCTCGTTAAATCGAAAATCTATTTTGGCATGCAAACCCAAACGCTCTTGTCTTTCAGAAAATTGACGTTCAGCTAAACTGGTAATTCTTGAAGTTTTTTCAGTATCATAAACCGTTGAAGAGAAGAATTTACTATTGCTACCACGATACGTATTTTGAAAGCTTCCTGCTAAAATTACACCCAAACGGTTTTGTAAAAAACGATTTCCAATTGATAACCCTCCTACTATATTTGGAATCGGATTTTTAGTTTGCAATGTCAAAGTTCCTTTCGGAAAGTCTTTTGATGTCGCCGAATAAGTACTACCATTTAATTCATAAGGCGATTGCTTTTGAATCTGGCTTGCATCAAAACTTGTAAATCCACGATTGATAAACAATTCATTGTACCCTCCTGCTAAATTCCCTTTAATTTCTAATTGATTAGGTGCATCTTTCATCACCATATTTACAACACCTCCTACGGCATCACCCTCTAAATCAGGCGTCAGGGTCTTAAATACTTCTAAACGACCTAACAGTTCAGAAGGGAAAATATCTAGCGGCACATAGCGATATTTGTTGTCTGGGCTAGGTATTTTGATACCATTTACCAAGGTATAATTATAGCGCTTATCCATTCCCCTCAGGATGGCATATTGTCCGTCACCATTACTATTTCTTTCAATTGAAATTCCTGATACTCTTTGGATTAAGTTCGCCACCGTTAAATCTGGAGAAATTTCTATCGCCCTACCAGAAACAATATTCATCAGCTGATTAGCCTTTCTTTCTGAAAAACGAGCTGAATTTTCCGTTGATTTATCGGACGTGGCAGTTACAACAACTTCATTAAGTGATTGTTTTGAATCAGGGACTAAACTTAGTTTTAGGAAAGTATTGTCTTTCCCGATAACTACTTCTTGTGTAATGGTCTCATAAGTAATGTAGCTAATCTTTACTTGGTATTTCCCTGCTGGAAGATTCTTGATACTGAATGAACCGTCTAGTCCAGTAACATCATAAAAACCTTTTTTATCTAATCGTACATTCGCTCCTATTAGTGGTTCTCCCGTTTCTTTATCAATCACTACCCCACTCAATGTTCCTGAGAAAGCAGTAAAAGTGATTAAGATAAAAAAGCTAATCAGGCTGTATATTTTGTTCATTTTGTTTTGTGATTTATTTTTAATTAGCTTTTTCGTATGAGCTTAGTTAAAAATTCTTTCGACATCATTTTTTTGATGTGACAAAGGTTCAAATACAAAATGAATACAACCAAATTTGGGGCGTTACAAAAAAGCAACAGCGTTACAAAGGGCATAAACAAGAAGGCAACAATAGAAACAAAAAACAATCAAATAGCTGTATATCAGATATTTATAAGTAATCAATCGCTACATTATCAAATTGTTACCGTTACATTTCCAAATCATTAACAACCTATAATGCTTGAATAAATGCCGAAAGACTATCTCCTTGCGCTAAGTTTAATTTCTTACGAAGACGATAACGAACTACCCTCAAGCTATCTTGTGAGATACCTAACAACGAAGAAATATCAGCAGAATTAAGATTCATTTTTAACAAAGCCACCAATCGTAAATCGTTTGCCGTAAGGTTATCAGTCGTAGCTTTTAGCTTATCAAAAAAGCTTTGATGCACTTGCTCAAAAATACCCCTGAATTCGTCCCAATATTGATCATGATTAAAACTTTGATTGATTTCCTGCATGATTTGCCTAAGCTGACGTTTTGGGTCACGACGCTCGTCTTTAATCATTTCTTCCAACTTGTTATAGAGCTTTTCAAGCAATTGATTTTTCTGGATAACATGCAGTGTATGCGAGCTTAATTCTTTGGTTTTTACTTCCAATAGATTTTTAAGATTTTCTTCTTCCAATACTTTATTTCTCAAAGCTACCTCCATCAATTCCTTTTGGGTTTCATATACATGATTCCGCTCTTCATTCAAAAATCGCTCACTTTTTATTTTCAAGCGCTGTCGGCTAATAATTACCGTCGCCAAAGCTGCTAATAAAATGGTTACGATTCCGATGGCAAAGCCAATAATTTGGTTTTGTTTTTTCGCATTATTCAATTGCTGTATTTCATTATTCTTTTTACTGATATCATACATTACTTGTAGCAAAGCCAATTGCTTATTACTATTCTCATCATAAATATCTAAGGCCGTTTTTCGGCTTAATTCTAAGTAATGATAAGCACTATCGTTTCGTCCAAGTAAATTATAGGCTTTAGCAATATCACGATAGGCTCCTGATAGCTGATAATTTTCTTTTGTATCCAATGCCATAGCTAAGGCCTTTTTAGAATACTGTAAGCTTTCTTTTACCTTATCTGTTTTTCTAAAAACATCTCCTAGATTATTCAATACTTCTATTTGGGCTATTTGGTTGTTTGTTTCCTTGTTAAGTGTAAAAGAGCGTTGGTAATAAAAATAGGCTGAGTCGTACTTAGCAAGGTCTTCATAAATGCTTCCAATATTTTCGTAAATCTTAGACATTCCTTGGCGATTATTAATCTTTTGGTAATGCATCATTGCCCGACGCTGATAGACAAAGGCACTATCATATTTCTGTTGTTTTTCGTATAACTGCCCAATTTTACCCAACGTATTGGCCATGCCTAAATCATTTTTGGTATTTTTATAAATCCCCAAAGCTTCATCATAATACTGACGAGCCAAGTTTCGCTGATGATTGTAATAATATAAAACACCCAAATCGTTTAAATTACCGGCCAACAATTCTTTCTTTTGGTTGGCCTTAAATATCGTGCTGGCCTGTAAATGGAAATCCAACGCCTGAGGATAATGCCCAAAGTGATAACAAATTTGCCCCATTTGCTGTAGATAAAGTCCTGCTTGAACAAAATCCTTTTGCTCGTTTGCCTTATTGTACTTTTCTTTCAATAGGCGAAAAGTAGTATCTGGATTATGAAAATACAGCCCCAGATTTTCTTTATCTTCCTCCTTAAATGTTTGTGAGCAGAGATTTGAAAGATTATTTATTAATAAGCATACAACAAAAAAGCCTTTGATAAAGCGACGCGAAGAATAATATTGGATGAAATTCATAATGAGTATTAGCCGAAAAATTTGCTAAATTTCCCTCTTCAATAGCTCAAAATCATTATTTCAATTAGAAGTTTAACAAATATTTAATATGAAGATGATGTACCTAACTTTTATAAATTTGACTTTTGTATCCATTTGATGTTTGGTTAAACAACAGATATGAATAAGTTTTTTGATTTTTGATTAAGAATGGACTAAATTGCTTTAAGAGATTTTATTAATCATCAATTCACTTCAACAAATTTTAAAGCCTATCAATTTATGATAGTATTTCAAATGAAAAAATCAATACTCCATCTTCTTTTTGTCTTGCTATGTTTCTGTGTTTCTAATACCATTGCTCAAGACTTAACGCAACAAATCATTCCGAATCGTAGCAATAGCCTATCTCAACAACAAAAACCTTATGTCATCTTGATTTCGGCTGATGGTTTTCGTGCAGACTTTACTGATAAGTATCAAGCCAAGAATCTTCGTAAATTGAGTAATGATGGCGTAACAGCAGCCTACATGCTACCCTCTTTTCCGTCTCTTACTTTCCCCAATCATTATAGTATCGTAACGGGAATGTATCCAGCACATCATGGCTTGGTTGATAATTCTTTTTATGATGCTCAGCGCCAAGAGAGTTATGGAATGGGCAATAAAAAAGCTGTTGCTGATGGTTCATGGTATGGCGGAACACCTCTATGGGTGTTAGCAGAGCAACAACAAATGATAAGTGCTAGTTTTTATTGGGTTGCTTCTGAAAGTAATATTCAAGGAACTTTACCTACTTATTATTACATCTATAATGATAAAATAGATATTGATACGCGTATTAAAACGGTTAAAAACTGGCTTCAATTACCTGAAGATAAGCGTCCGCATATGATTACTTTTTATTTCCCTGAGGTTGACCATGAAGCCCATACTTATGGCCCAGACTCAAAAGAAACCGAAGAAGCAGTACATTTTGTAGATAATAGCATTGGTAAATTGGTTGCCACTGTTGATTCACTACATTTGCCTGTAAACTTCGTATTTGTTTCTGACCACGGTATGACGAAAGTTGAATATGAACATCCTATGCTTTTACCTAAAGCAATCGACCCTGAAAAATTCATCATTCCTCGTGGAGATGCATTGTTACAATTGTATGCAAAAGATAAAAAAGATATTAAGCCGACCTACGAAGCTTTGAAGAAAGAAGCAGTAGATTTTGACGTATACTTAAAGAAAAATATTCCTAGTCGTTGGCATTATGGTAAAAAAGACGACAAGTATAATCGTGTTGGCGATATCCTACTTGTGCCACATTTACCTAAAGTATTTGGTATTACAGGTAAATCTACGACGCCAGGTAAACACGGTTTTGACCCAGCCATTGAAGATATGCACGCTACATTCTTTGCTTGGGGACCAGCCTTCAACCCTCAAACAAAAATAGATGGTTTTGAAAACGTAAATATCTATCCAATGATTAGTAAGATTCTTGGCTTAGAATACAGCCATAAAATAGATGGAAAACTAAAGTTTTTAGATACTATTTTAAAGAAATAAAACATAAAAAAGCCAGATGGTCAAAATGACCATCTGGCTTTTTTATCAATAATGCTTTTCTATTTCGTTTACCTAATGGACATTTTGACCATCTGGCAAATATCAGTTTAAAATCAATTTAAAGTCTTGTAAAGCAAGTTCTATCGCCTCAAAAGCTTCTATATTTCTACTAGCGTATGCTTCGTTAATAGTACTTAATACTTTATTATATTTCTCTTGAGCAATATCGTTTGAATCATTCTCTGATTTTTTATCTTTTGAATTACTCTCTTGTTGCAATAAAATTTCCTCTACTTTCTCAATATCATCAATCGATTGGTTTTTCTCATTCGACTTTGCCAATAGCTGTATTTTACTTTTCTCAACTTTCTTTTTTCCCGAAAGTACTTCATTGCGAAGGGTAGGCGTGAGTTTTTCTAAGCCTTCAGCAAAGGCAGCATCCCTCCTAATTGTTTTTTCGCCAACATTATATTCTTTGGCTAATCTTTCGGCAGTGGTAATTTTTACAGCATTTTCCAAATGGTCATTTTGACCATCTGATAAAAATTCTTCTTTTTTGCCTTGTAAATTATCCGAAACGTCATTTTTCTCGGTATTATAGCGCAATCCTCTCAAATATGATGCTTGCTGTACATTTAGGTTTCTTCGACCCAACTGCAAATCAATCATGTGTTCCTTTACTTCCTTAAATGAGTTAAAAGACAATAATTGCACGTTGAAAGAAACCCCAAATTCTTTGCATATCCCATAACGGTTGTGCCCATCTATCAACACATAAGCTGGCTCCATTACGTTGCCTTCACCAATAACATCCTTGGTTGTTTCCCAAAGTAAAAGTGGGTCTTTGCATCCATTTGCTAACAAATTAGCCTTTAATTGCGCTAATTCGGAATCTAACAAGGGAGGAATGAAGCTTCTTAATTCTTCAAGGACTGTTATATTTTGCTTTATCGACTCTAAGGGCGAAAAACTATTTGTGATAGACACCCTTGCTTTTTCTGCAATCGACATTTTTATGTTCTTTGCCATTTCTATAAAATGTTAATTGGATTAAAACAATGATAGGTATTCGTCACAAAACTCTTCATAACATCTTGCAGCTTCTGAATCTTTATCAAATGTTCTTATGGGTATCTGTTCTATCTGAGCCTTCTGAAAAGCAATCAAATGTTTAATTTCCTTGCTGAATACTTTAATGTGTGGGAAAATGCTTCTTACCGTCTCTTTAATCCCGTCATGAACAGTATTTTTCCTTACCATGGTAAATACAATGCCATCTACTTGCAGGGCTGGATTGAAAATTTGGCGAGCTTCAGAAATACGCTCCAACAGGGTATTTAATCCTTTTAAAGCCGACATTTCTGGCAAAAGGGTAATTAAACAACTGTTAGAGGCTTGCATGGCACTCATCGTAAGAATGTTCAAAGAGGGGGGACAGTCAATCAAAATAAAATCGTAGTTCTGACTAATCCTCGCTATCAATATTTTCAAGCGTTGTTCGCCACCTACCTTATTCACCAATTCTGTTTCAGCTTTTGCCAATTCTATATCTGACGGAGCAATGTCTAGATTTTCACCGATGTTGTAGATAGGCAAATCTGCTAATTTTACTAAACTATGGTAAACTTGTTTTTCATCTTGCAGGTGGATATCAAAAATCTGACTCAAATTACCTTGTGGATCTAAATCGATAATCAATACTTTAAAGCCCATTTTAGCAATTGCCTCACCCAAATATCCAGTTGTCGTAGTTTTACCTACTCCGCCTTTATGGTTGATAACAGATACCACTCTGGCTTTTTCATATAAATTTGTTGAAAATCCGTACGAAGTTACCACTGGCAATAAGAGCTCTAAATGCTTTTCACTTAAATTTCGTTCTCCTTTCAATGCTTTAGCCAAAGTATCTTTGGCAAGTCCTGCTTCTCTTTCCAATGTCGCCACTGAAATAGCATTCCTTCTTCTGAGAAATCTCAATAATAACTCTTGAGTCAACATTTATGTAATGATTAGAAATGAAAAGATTATCAAAGGTACAAGATTTGTATGATATATTATGCAATAATATACATAAAGCATAAAATTTCATGCGAATAATTATTTTACCCTTAAATCATTTCTTTTTTAAAAATAAAAAAAGAATAAAAACGCTCTCTCAATTTTTTGTTTTTTGAGAGAGTTTTTTAATATATTTTTAAAAGAGTTTTTTAATATATTTTTTAGCACCTCTGTAATTGACTGATAATCAATTTATTACACCACTTTTTGGCAACAAATTGTAGGTAGTTTGGCAACAAATTGTAGGTAGTTTGGCAACAAATTGTAGGTAATAGGCAACAAAATGTAGGCGATTAAGCAACAAATTGTAGGTAATAGGCAACAAAATGTAGGTGCTAAGCAACAAATTGTAGGTATAGTAAATAAGAGTTCATTTTTAAGATATGTTAAGTGAATGATTTTTAGCTATTTATAAAATAGCTTGGCAACAAAATGTAGGTTTAAGTATAAATTACCACTAAAAAGCTTGGAAATATCAATGATTTGCCACCTTTGAATGATTAGGCAACAAAATGTAGGTAATTTGATATATTTTTAAATCGATTATTTCAAAAATATCTCTCCTTTTCAGATTTCCGATAGCCATCATTTGATAGGAGGGAATAATATAAAAAGACAAATTTCCTTCTGATGTGTTAGGCAACAAAATGTAGGTATATTTTGCCTTTCAATATTGCTTTCCGACTCTTCATTAAGCAACAAATTGTAGGTGATTTGCCTTTTTAAGGCTTATCCACGTGTTGCTTCGTGCAAAAGTCTGTCTATGCCTCTAATAGGCAACAAATTGTAGGTAATTTCTCGCTAAATAACGTTTTTTTAGCTAAATTATCCTTATTCTGAATATTTACTGGCTTTGAATATTGACTGATAAAAGTAGTCAATATCTTTATTATGCAACAAATTGTAGGTATTTTTATGATATATGGCTGTTTTATCTATGTTTTTTTATATTCTATTAGGCAACAAAATGTAGGTAAATAAATTATAATACTTATTACGCTACATTATTGCCATCGGGTAAACAGGAAAAAAATAGAGTAATAAGCATCAGGTTTGGAAACATTTTTTTGTAAAGTTGCCAAAACAAATTAGTTTTGTATAGGTAACCAATATGCAGATGAAAAATGAATTAGATCCAAGCTTAAATATTGAATTGTTTCAGAATAATCCTGATTATCTGATTTTCAATAATCCGTTGGCCAATCCCAAATTCATTAGAAGAATTTCTAAGAATGAGTCGGTTTCTGTAGATGATATTTATACAAGGAAATTATTCATCGAAATCGCTTCACGTTTAAAGCCATCACATCTGTTCGGAATGGAACAGAATGAAAGCGTATGTTTTACTATTCATATCAAAGATTTTTTAGAAAGGATAGGAGTAACCCATAAAAAAGGCTACAACTATTTAATTGAAAGTGCCGAGATGCTTCAAACTACTTTATTAAAGTGGCGTGAAGGAAAATTAGAAGTTAGTACTACCATTATTTCTCAAATGATTCACGATGAAGGATCAGGAAAAATACAGCTCTTTATTGTGCGAGATTTGGCTCAGAAGATTTTAGAGGTAAACGAGCGAGAAAACTTCAGCTTTTTAAAAGAAAATTTCTTTAGGCTACAGAATAGCCAATCTATTAAGCTTTATCCATTTTTTAAATCTTGGTTGAACAAAGGTTTTTATGAAATAGATATCGAACGTTTCAAAATTCAATTTGAATATAACACTAGTGGCTATTTAAAGTTTTCAAATCTTGAAAAGCGGGTGTTGATACCAGCCATTGAAGAAATCAATGATAAAACAGACATTTTTATTACTTATCAGAAAAGAGGAACTAACCTAGATAAATTACGTCCGAAAATTACGGGATTATTATTTGTAATTAAATTGAAAGATAAAACCCCTTTTTCAGAACAGGACGAATTTATAAAACAGATTGAGTTCAAGAGCTTCTCTGAAATGATGGAACCTTTGAAACAAGAAGAAGAGCCAGATAATAACACCCGTCTATATACATTATTTAAAAAAGTTAATTTACAAGAAAAGCCAGAAGTCAATACGATTGAAATAGAAATTGATGCTTATGTAGACAAATATGGAAGAGAACTAGTAGAAGATTGTTTCAATGCATTAATAGATAAAAAAATAGCAGTGCGGAGTATGGCATATTTCAGTACTAGAAATCTGTTTGAACAGCACGAAGGATATACCAAACAAAAAAGGAAAAAAGCAGAAGAGAAAAAACAGAAGATTAAACAAGAAGCCGAACGAGTCAATCGTCAAGAAGAACTAAAAAGGCTAGTCATGCTTTTTAAAGAAGCAGAGCTGAATTACTTTGAAAGGAGATATGATGTATTGAGTGATGAGGACAAACTCAGTCTGATGAATGAAATGATGGAAGCTGGGCGAAATAGCGAATGGTACTTTGATATAAATACTCAGCCAACACAAATAGCCAAGCAACACATGGGAATGATTTTCTCATTAAGAGATTTATACAATCCATATAACAGGCTAGAGAAGTTTCAATATTGGATGAGTAAGGAAGGAAAAGAGATGGAAATCTCAGATGAGATAATACAATTGCTCAATTATTGAGAAATAGTGAAGAATATCCAAACTTTCAGCAAGAGGTTTGGATATTTTGGTTTTAAACCCAATCAATTTCAGAATAGATACAAATGCCAATATGCTTATTTAAAGTATTTTTATAATAATTTTAATTGACTAAATTTGAGTAATTTCTACTCATCTTTTTTTGAGTATTTTTATTGATTTTTTTTCATATCCTAACAGTTTAATTTTCAGTACAGTTGCGGATTATTTTGTAAAAAGATTGAAAAAAGTTTTGATTTAGGTATTGTTATTAAAAAAAAAGCTTG
>NZ_JBWKOV010000011.1:0-142609 GCF_059416265.1 Arcicella sp. GW821-FHT09D11
AGAGAAGTTAAGCCCAGTTCCGTTGATGATACTGCAATCACATGCGGGAAAGTAAATAAACCCCAAAAATATTAGAAAAGAGCTACCAGAAATGGTGGCTCTTCTTGTTTTGGAGACTTTAGGACTTGAAGACTAAAGGATTTAAAGACTATAAGACACAAGATAAGAGACACAAGACTAGGTAAGTACATGTAGGGGCATATTGCATATGCCCTTTTGGGAAGAAGAACAAAAAAATAGCAGAGCTACATCTTATTTATGGTGTGGCTCTGCTATTTTCACTTAAGGGCTGACTTAAGTAAGCCCCTAAATGAAAAAGACTTAAAAACTATAAGATGATAATCATCCTAAAGTCTTTAAGTCCTATATCTTTTAGTCATACAATCCTAAATCCTTAAGTCTTACAGTCATTTAGTCCTACAGTCCTCAAAAAAACACCTATGAGAATAAATCAATAATATCATCCTGCGATAGTTTTTTCAAGAAACCATCTTCGGTACTAATAATATCTTTCGCAATGTCTCGCTTTTTATCTTGAAGCAATAATATTTTCTCTTCAATGGTATCTTTACAAATCATTCTGTAAGCAAATACACTCTTCTTCTGTCCGATTCTGTGCGTTCTATCGATGGCTTGTTGCTCTACCGCAGGGTTCCACCAAGGATCTACTAGATAAACATAATCTGCTTCTGTAAGGTTAATACCAACCCCCCCCGCTTTCAAACTCATCAAAAATACCCTACAAGTTTCATCATCTTGGAAATGATTTACTCTATCCGCTCTGTCAGTCGTTTTACCATCTAAATATTCGTACTTGATGTTATGCTTTTCAAGATGCTGTTTAATTAAATCCAACATTTTTAAGAATTGGCTAAAAATCAAAATCTTATGATTTCCTGCATTCTCTTCAATCTCACGGATTATTTCCTCTAGCTTGGCTGAATTTGTATCATATTCGGTATCATCGTTTAATAGCGCAGGGCTATCACATATCTGACGAAGTTTCAATAACCCTTCAAGAATCAAGAAAGCAGCTTTTTCCCTGCCATCAACAGACATTTTATCCACCAATTTTTGGCGATAAATCTCACGGAAAGTATCATATACCTTTCGCTGTTTCTTGTCCATTTCACAGTAAATAATACTTTCTGTTTTTTCAGGTAAATCCTTTGCTACTTCCTCCTTTGTTCTTTTGAGCATAAAAGGATACACAATTTTACGTAATTGTGAGGCCTTTTCTTTGTCTTGGTTTTTATCAATAGGGTTTGAAAATTCAGCCTTGAAAAACTCGCCGCTACCTAATAAACCTGGATTGATAAACTCCATTTGAGAATATAAATCAAAAGTATTGTTTTCAACAGGCGTTCCTGTCATCACTAAACGGTTGCGTGACCGAAGTAATTTAACCGCTTTAGAAATCAAGGAGTCTGGATTCTTGATAGCTTGCGATTCGTCAAGAATAATATAATTGAAATCAAACTCACGAAAAAGCTCAATATCCGAGCGTACCATTCCGTAAGTCGTTAAAATAATGTCATATTCTCGCCAGTGATCATTGATTTTTTGTCGAGTACCTCCACGGTGAACAAACAGTTTTAAATCTGGACAGAATTTTAGCGCTTCAGCTTGCCAGTTGAAAATTAATGTTGTTGGCAAGACTACTAAATTTACTCCTTGTGGGTTACGATTTTGTTGTTCTTGAAGAAATGTAAGCATTTGAAGCGTCTTACCAAGTCCCATATCATCGGCAAGGATTCCACCCCAAGAAAATTCATCCAAGAAATTTAACCATTTAAAGCCTTCTACTTGATAGTCACGTAATTGAGCATTGATGTTTTTAGGCAACTCAATCTCTGCCATTTCTTTGAAATTGAGCAGCTTTTGTTTTTTCTCATACAATTCCTGCTCAAACTCAAAGCTATCAATGTCTTTACTCAATTCATCAATCAATGAAAAGTGCATTTTCGAAAGCTGTAGCTGATCACCTTTTACTTTCCCTAGCTTCAATACACTTTCATATCGCTTTAACCATTCTTCTGGTAGCATTCCTAAAGAACCGTCTTTTAATTCAACGTAGTTTTGTTTTTTCAAAACTGCTTTTTGAATTTCCTTGATACCAATTACTTGGTCACCAAACTGTACTTCTATTTTCATATCAAACCAGTCGATACCCGAACCTGCTTTGATATTAAATGCTGCTTTGTGTGGATTATACCTAAATTTCTTTAAATCTTTAAAACCCAAAATCGTAATATCATGGGCTTTCATGGCTTCGAAAAACTTATAAAGCCAGCCGTCTTTCAACACATTATTAAAAGAAAGGAAGAAGAAAGGATATTGACTTTGATTTTCAAAAGAAGGATGCTGTTCTTTTATAAGACCATAATAGTTTTTTTCAGCATCATAGTTTCTATGCAGAATAGTGATTTTTTCGTTCTCAAAATTTATTTTGTTTGTTTTTTGATCATGAGAAAACTCTACCCCGTTTTCATATTCATACATAGGTACAAAGAGCAAATTACCATCGTCTTCTTTGAGGTAGATTTTTATCTGCTGATAATTCACGTATTGATTTTCAATTTCCTGATTGATTTGTAAATCAACGGTGAATTTATCAGCAAGAGGCAACACAAAGTCTTGAAAGAAACCACCAAAATTAGATTTCTTTACTTTCAATACTCCATTTTTAGGAAGATAACTTAATAAGTTGGCGACCTCAGGATTTGCCAATTTATACAAAACATTGCCGATACTACGCACCCAATAACTATTAGGATTGACCAACGATGCAAGCTTCGTTTTTTTCTGATTAATGGTAGTAAAACCTTCTAATACAATAAAATCGTCTTCTTCCGACAAGGTAAAGGCGGGGAATATACGTTCTCTACCAATTTTTATTTCTTCAACATCAACTTGACTGCTCACAAAAGAAGTCTTGCTAGTATGAACTTGTTTGTCTGTTAATAAATTAAAAATTCTATCAAGTTTTTTGTTAATATATTCTTCTACAATCGGTAAATCGTTGGCAGATACTTCATCACGATTCAGGTAATCATAGAAATAAGGCAAACGTAAATCTTTTTTCTTACCAAAAGCTTTTAGTCCATCATCCTTAATACTATTAATTAAGCCTATCACTTGGCTATCAGCATCGGTCAATACTGGAAAACTTTCAAAGTCACTATCTTTCAGCGAACGGATATAGGCCATTTTGCCATTTGCTCCTGCTTTATAGGAATAAGTATCAATCGCTACATCGTTTACAAACTCTATTCCCTTGAAACGAAGGACATATAAAATTTGTCGAAGCTCTCTATCAACGTCATCGTTGTTGATTAAATAAGAATTCTCAGGTGTACGAAAAATACGATTATTGATATTTCTCCAGTTCTGAAATTGACTGATTTTTTGAATACTTTGGTCGATACGAACTAATTGAACAGAACCATCCGCCTTTAGTTTAAAATCAAATTTATCTTGTAAATCATCTTCTAAAGTAAAGCCATATTCTGATAATAGTTTGTTTTTTTCTATGGTATAATCACGCATTCTATCGAATGGATTATTCGGACCATAGGTATCACGAATAGCAATCAAGGCACCAATTTTATGAATACATAATTGGTTTTCGATATCTTGTGCACAAGAACAAGAGGTGGCTACTTCGCTATTGAAACGGAGCTTTTCAAATTTTAGGTGAAAAATCTCTTTTTTATATTCTACATCTACAATGGCGATGCCATCAATTGCTGAAATAATTTGTACATTTTGAACACTAGCCCTATTTTTCCAATCATCTAAACTAGAATGGCTTTTCAATGACCAATCGTCGAAAGTACTGATTCGAATAATATGGTATGAGGTAGGGTATGTTTTCTTTAAAGGAAGTGTTTGTATAACGGTTGGTTTGCGGGTAAGTAAATCTTGTTCTAAAAATAATAAGGCTGCTACTCTGTGTTTACAAATACCACCCCAGTCGTAGTCGCAAGAACAACTTGAGCTTACAATGGCTGTGTTCCAATTGCGAATATGAACGGTATAAAATTTTGAACTAGAATCACTTTTTACTTTAATAGTAGCTTCGCCTTTATCAGTGTAGGATATCTTTTCAAATGTAGTACCCCCTTTTTGATAAATAATCTTACCACGAGAAACACTTTGCGGTAAGGCATTTGATTTGAGGTATTTTCTTAATTTTTCTGCAAGGATTATTGACATTTTTCTGAATGCTTTGTTTGAAATCGGCTAATCCGCAAAGATACAGATAAATGAAGTGGAAAAGTTAATTAAAAGAGAAAAGGTCAATAATTTACTTTTCATATAAATTTATTAATTTAGGATACTATACCTTAAGTCGCTATAGATGAACTACTTCTCCACATTCCCATTTGTTCGCTTTACAATTGCCTTGATTTTTGGCATTGTGATTTACAATTTTTTTACTCCTTTCAATATCAAGCTTATATTTGGGCTTTGGCTCTTGCTGATATTAGTTTATATAGCCTTATATCTTTTCAGGCAACAAATTAAGAACCATCTACTTACAGGCATTTGTGGATTAACCACCTTAGTTTTCACGGGCTACCTGCTTGCTTTTCATTCAACCGAAAATAATTATCCACAGCATTATTCACACTATGTTTCAAGACTTAGTTACTATGAAATAATTGTGGATAACTTGGTCGAAGAGAAAGAAAATTCATGGAAAGCTGTCGCTGAGGTTCGTTCGGTGATTATCGATAAGCGTATATTATCAACTTCTGGAAAAATACTGCTCTATTTTGATAATCAAACTGTGGAAAAACCAAAGTACGGAGACATCTTTTTGATTAAAGGAACACCCCAAGCGATTTCAGCACCTAGAAATCCAGAAGAGTTCGACTATCGTCAATACATGGCTTGGCAAAATATAGGTTTTCAACAATATTGCCGTGCTTCAATGATTGGACAAGTAGGGCACTTGGAACAAAATATCATAAAGGCCTTAGCCATCAAAACCAATGTGTTGGCTGATTCTATTTTAACCACCTTTGTAGAAGGCAAAGAGCAATATGGTGTAGCGAATGCCATGATTTTGGGTCAGCGAGATGATATCGATAGCAATTTAATGCAAGCTTATTCAGCTACGGGTGCAGTACACGTATTATCTGTTTCAGGTTTACATGTGGGTATAATTTGTGGTGTTTTGGTTTCCATACTTAGCTTTTTAAAGAGATGGGGCAAAAATGGAAAACTCCTTATACTAAGTATTACTTTAATCACCCTATGGTTTTATGCTTTCATTACAGGATTGTCGTCGCCAGTACTCCGTTCTACCTTTATGTTTTCGGTGATTTTAGTTGCTAGAACTTTTCAAAGGAAGCATAATGCCTATAATACTGTAGCTTTCTCGGCTTTCTGTTTGTTGTTGATAAATCCTCTTTTTTTATTTAATGTAGGTTTTCAATTATCGTATTTAGCCGTTTTTGGTATGATTTATTTTCAGCCAAAACTTAGTCCTTTTATAGTAATCGATAAAACAGAAAGTTGGCTACATTGGCTTGGTTTTCATCTTTGGCAAATAAGCACCGTAGCTATTGCCGCACAGATTGCTACTTTCCCTATTGCTATTTACTATTTCCACCAATTTCCTAATTATTTTCTGTTGGCTAATCCGTTAGTAATCTTACTTTCTTCATTCGTGCTGATAGCTGGGCTATTCTTTGTGTTTTTAGCAAAATTGCTATTAGTCTTTCACCAACAGGAAATTATCTATGTTTTAGGTCAAGGTTTTAAGTTTTTGATTTTAGCATTAAATAAAACAGTATTATGGTTTGAAGGTCTTCCTTTTGCCATTACTAAGTTTTTGTGGATTTCACAGTGGGAAACGTACTTATTATATGCGCTTATTTTTGCCCTGATAGTTTTGTGGAAAACACAGTTGTTTAAGTGGGTACGCATCAGTAGCCTAATCGTTTGCTTATTAATAGTGTTTATTATCAGTAAAAATATGAGACAACGAAGTCAAGATTTTTTAATAATTCATGCTATTCCAAAACATAGTGCTTTTTCTATCATTAAAGGCAAAAAAGCAATAATATTGGCAGACAAATCACTTTTAGAGAGCAGAAAAGACATTGGCTTCAGGTTGAATAACCTTTGGGCGAAATGTGGATTAGTGGATACAATGAAAATAAACTTAATGGACAATCAGCACTTAAAAGATTTCGACATGATTTCCCAAAGCAAAGATTCAATAACAATAATGGCTTGGCACGACAAGACCTTTTTATGGATAGGGAAAAATTTAAAGAAGAAAGACTTTGATGTTCAAAATCAGTTTTTCGATTATGTGATTCTTGCCAACAAATCTGTAGTTGATTTAAATCAGCTTGTGGGTAAAGTGCAATTCAAGCACTTAGTCATTGATGCTTCTTATACAGATTGGTATGCTGATAAGCTGAGCAATCAGGCAAAACAATTAGGGATAACTTATATTAATTTGCGAAAAAATAATGCTTATCAAGTGGGCATTGGCGATTAATACGATAAAGTATTAAGTAAAGTATTACCACTCATCAAACAAAATTTCCAAAATACACCTTAATCACTTAATTTAGACCCCTTAAAATTCTTAATAATTTAAAGTCATCATGCTAAAAACTCAAACAAAACTTTCTCTGATTGCTTTGTCATGTTTTGCTTTTACAGTAAATGCACAAGACAAAAAAGGAGATACTAAAGCCCCAGCGGCCGCCACGACAGCAACAACTCCTAAACCAGCAGAAGCGCCGAAGACTGGCCCTAAGCCTTATAAGGAGGTAATTACGGATAAAGCAAAAACTTCAAAAGGGCTTTTTACGGTTCACAAAATTGAGGATAAATATTTCTTCGAAATTCCAGACTCATTGATGGGAAAAGAAATCATGAGTATTACGCGTCTTGCTAAAACAGCAACGATTCCAGGTACTTATGGTGGTGAAATGTTAAACCGTCAGGTAATTCGTTTCGAGAAAGCACCAGAAAATAAAATTTTCTTGCGTGCGGTTCAGTACATCAATGTCTCAGCAGATTCTACAGCACCACTTTACAAAGCTGTTAAGAACTCTAACGTAGAGCCTATCGCTCAGGCTTTTGATTTAAAAGCTATCAAAAAAGATTCTGCAAGCAAAACGAGTGCTTCGGTTATTGAAGTAACAGACTTTTTTAAAGGAGATAATCAGATTTTTTCTTTACCTCCTTATGCAAAAACAACGTATAAGTTTACATCAATAGCCCTTGATCGTTCTTATATTCAGTCAATCAAGTCGTATCCAATCAATACGGAAATCAGAACGGTTAAAACATTTAATGCTGTTCCACCAATGCCAGGGGGCGCACCAAGCCCAATTCCTACGGTAAATATTCCTGCTGCAGCAGCCACGGGAGCGGTTACGATAGAATTGAATACGTCGATGATTTTATTGCCAAGTACGCCAATGAAAAAACGTTATTTCGATAACAGAGTTGGATACTTCGCTACCGGATATACTGTGTTTGATGATAATTCACAACGTACAGACGACCAAACTTTTGCAGTTCGTTGGAGATTAGAGCCTAAAAATGCAGAAGATGCTGCTAAGCAAAAAAGAGGAGAGTTGATTGAGCCTAAAAAACCAATTGTATATTACATCGACCCTGCAACACCAGAAAAATGGCGTAAATATTTAAAGCTAGGTGTTGACGATTGGCAAAAAGCTTTTGAAGCGGCTGGTTGGAAAAATGCTATCCGTGGAGAAATCTTGACAGATAAAGATACAACGATTAGCTTAGAAGATGCTCGTTATTCAGCGATTCGCTATTTCGCTTCTGATATCGAGAATGCTTATGGCCCTAACGTAAATGACCCTCGTTCTGGAGAAATCCTAGAAAGCCATATTGGTTGGTACCATAACGTAATGAAGTTATTGAAAAAATGGTATATGACTCAAGGTGCGGCGGTTGACCCACGTGCTAGAAAAAACAAGTTTGATGATGAGCTAATGGGTGATTTGATTCGTTTTGTATCGTCACACGAAGTTGGTCATACGATTGGTTTACGTCATAACTATGGTTCAAGCAGTACTATACCAGTTGAAAAACTTCGTGACCCGAAATGGATTGCAGAACATGGACATACTCCATCAATCATGGACTATGCTCGTTTCAACTATGTAGCACAACCAGAAGATGGTGTGAAAGATTTATATCCACGCATTGGTGAATATGATACTTGGGCTATCAAATGGGCATACCAAACATTAGAGGGTGCAACACCTGAGGAAGACCAAAAGACTCTTAATAAACAATATATTCAAGAGTTTGCTAAAAACCCAAGAATTTGGTTCGGAACAGAAACAAACCCTTATGACCCTCGTACGCAAAGCGAATGTTTGGGGGATGACAATATGTTGGCAAGTGATTATGGTATCAAAAACTTGAAAAGAATTGTACCAAACTTAACAGAATGGACAAAAGAAGAAGCGCAAGATTATGATATGTTGGCGGAGTCTTATAACGAAATTGTTACGCAGTATCGTCGTTATATTGGTCATGTAAGCAAAAACATTGGCGGTGTTTACGAAACTCCTAAAACGATGGATCAACAAGGAGCAGTATATGAACCAACGCCTAAGGCTGTTCAGAAAAGTGCTGTATTATGGTTGAACCGTCAGGTTTTTGATACGCCAGCTTGGTTATTAGATGATAAAATTATTACAAAAATTCGTCCAGACTATGGTGTTGATGCAATCAGCCGTATTCAGGAAGCTACTTTGAATAATTTATTTACTTCAGACCGTCTGCAACGTTTGGTTGAAATGAATGCTAAGAACCCAGCGAGCTATGGCTTAGATGAATTCTTTACAGATGTTCGTTCGTCTATTTGGTCTGAAGCACGTACACACAAAGCAACAGATGTTACACGTAGAAACTTACAAAAAGTGTATGTTGAAAAAATGGTTAGCATCTTAAATGGTACTGCTATAGGTGGACAAGCGGGCTTTAGCTTCAGAGGAACTGTTGTTCCTGCTGCTGTTGATCCTCGTAAAACGGATATTACTTCAGTAACTCGTGGACATTTATTGGCATTGAAAAGTGAGTTGAAAGCAGCGTTGCCTTTAACAACCGACAAAATGACGAAATACCACTATGAAGATGTATTATTCAGAATAGAAAAGGGATTAGATCCGAAATAAGAATAGACCATTTGTCTTGATAATGAAATCCTGCCAGTACTGGCAGGATTTTTTTATTACCTTTAAAAATTAACAATTAAGCATATGGATTTCGGTAAACTTCCTATACAAGAAATAGATAAAGTAAATTTTACCTTTCAGGCAGACAATACTTTCAATGAAAAAGTATTGGGTAATACACCTGTCAAAAAACCTATCGTACACGTTGGTTGTCCAGTTTGGTCAAACAAAGATTGGAATGGAAAAATTTACCCACACTCAGCCAAAACGGCTGACTATTTGTCGCTTTATTCTAGACAATTTAATACGATTGAACTGAACGTTACTCACTATCAAATTCCAAGTGAAGAAACAATTGAGCGATGGAAAGAAGAAACAGCAGACAACTTTACTTTCTGTACAAAGTTTCCTCAAATTATTTCGCACGATAAAATGCTTCAAAAAGCAGAAAGCTTGACAGAGGCTTTTTGTAGGAAAATATTGGATTTGGATGAAAAACTGGGAATGCCATTTTTACAATTAGCGCCTTACTTTACGCCAAAACAATTTTATGCATTAGAAAAGTATCTTAAAGATTTACCTGCTGAATTGAGAATAGCAGTAGAGTTTCGTCATGAGGATTGGTTTAAAAATGAAAAAATCTGGCAAGATGCTTTGTCATTGTTAAATCATTATGGGCATGGCACTGTTATAACGGACGTAGCAGGTAGGAGAGATGTAGTACACCAGAGTTTATCAAACAAAATAGCAACCATCCGTTGGGTTGGTAATGAACATTCTTCCGACCGTCAGCGAGTAGATGAATGGATACAAAAATTAAAAATGTGGTTTCATCAAGGTTTAGAAGAAGCCTATATTTTTGTACATATTTGCGAAAGTACCTTTGCACCAGAATTAGCGCTGTATTGGATTCAGCAATTGAATAAGCATTGCGGTTTAACCCTAAAAGAACCAAAGTTCTTACCGAAGGTGGAACAGATGAGTTTGTTTTAGTTGTGAGCAATGAGCTATCAGCAATGAGCCTTTTTTGTTTTAACTCAACCATTATTTAAAATTAAAAACTCATAGCTGATAGCTCATTGCTCACAGCTAAAGAAAAATTTATCGTATTTCACACTAAATACCAAATGTTTAGGAAGTAAATTTCAAAATAATAACTATTTTTGCATCATGATTTTCAAAGGCACACATCATTACCATCATGTAATTTCCTAAACAGGGAAGGCTGATGAGTATTGTGCCAATAGCAACGACACAAGTATTCGATATAAATAGAAGCCTGATTCCTGAAAAGAGTCAGGCTTTTTTCGTGCTAACCGCTGCGTTTAACGAGATAATAACAGCGATTTACCCTTAATTCTGAAAAATGAAAACAGTAATAATCAAATATAATGCAGGGAATGTTCAGTCGGTAATGTATGCCTTGGATAGAATAGGGGTAAATTATCTCTGGACAGATGATGAGGATGAAATCCGTTCGGCTGATAAAGTTATTTTTCCGGGTGTAGGCGAGGCAAGTACTGCGATGGCTTATCTGCGTGAAAAAGGATTAGATAAGGTCATCCCTTCATTGAAACAACCTGTTTTAGGTACTTGTGTGGGTATGCAATTGATGTGTCGCCATTCTGAAGAAAACGATACTACCTGCATGGGAATTTTTGATATTGATGTAAAACGTTTTGATGCTACATCCTTTAAGGTACCTCATGTTGGTTGGAATAATATTTACAATCTTAAAAGCGAGCTGACCGAAGGCTTAAAGGAAAGTGCTTTTATGTATTTTGTGCATAGCTATTATGCCGAAATCAGTCAATACACTGTGGCAGAATGTGATTATGTTCAGCCTTTTTCAGCAATGCTCCATAAAGATAATTTCTACGCCGCCCAATTTCACACTGAAATCAGTGGGAAGGAAGGGCAGAGGATTATTGAGAATTTTTTGAAGGTTTAGATGGGGAGATGCTAGAAGCAAGACACTAGATATTAGACTTAAAGTATAAGGAGGGGAATAATAGAAAAAATATTAAAGTGAGGGATAAGATTTAAGATAATTAAATTATGAAGACATAATTAGTAAGAGAGTTTAAATTATTATAACATGGTTTTACACAATTTTAAAGAATTAAAAGTTTGGCAAATGTCGATAGATTTTGTAACTAAAATTTATGAATACTCTTCTTCATTTCCACAATATGAAATTTATGGGCTTACTTCACAATTAAGAAGAGCGACTTTATCTATTCCGTCAAACATAGCAGAAGGCTCTGGAAGAAGTAATAAAGAATTTATACGGTTTTTATCAATAAGCATTGCTTCTGCTTTTGAAGTAGAAACACAATTAATAGTTGCTAAAAACCTCAATTTTATATCAGAAGTTGAATTTGAAAAACTAATAAGTCAAATACAAGAAATACAGAAAATGTTACGAGGATTAGGTAGAAGTTTACAAGATAAGATTTAGAAGAGTATAACTCAAAATGGTATCTTTTTTATTATTTTATGATATATCTAACATCTAGTATCTTACGTCTAGTATCTTACGTCTAGTATCTTACGTCTAGTATCTAATGTCTTGTGTCTAATGTCTTGTGTCTAATGTCTTGTGTCTAGTATCTTTAATCTCAAGAAAAACAATGATTCAAATAATACCAGCCATAGATTTAATTGATGGGAAATGTGTTCGTCTTACGCAGGGCGATTATGCTCAGAAGAAAATCTATAATGAAAATCCATTAGAAGTAGCCAAGTCGTTCGAAGATGCTGGTATTCAGCGTTTGCACTTAGTTGATTTAGATGGAGCAAAACAAAAACGCATCGTTAACCACAAAGTGTTAGAACTGTTAGCGACCAAAACCAATTTGCATATTGATTTTGGAGGAGGTGTACAGTCTGACGAAATGATTGAAATTGCCTTTAACTCAGGAGCAAAGCAAGTAACAGGCGGAAGTGTAGCCGTAAAGAAACCTACTTTATTTGAAGGATGGCTACAGAGCTACGGTGGCGAAAAAATTATTTTAGGTGCCGATGCTCGCAATGAAAAAATTGCCATTTCAGGTTGGGAAGAAGCTACTACAACATCTGTATACGACTTTGTGGGAAACTATATAGAAAAAGGAGCAAAATATGCTATCTCGACCGATGTGGCTAAAGACGGACTCTTGGAAGGACCAAGTTTTGAATTATATAAAAATTTGCAAGACCAATTTCCAGACTTACACATTATTGCTAGTGGAGGAGTTTCGGTAATGGATGATATTTTGAAATTAGACGAAATGAATATTTTCGGAGTGATTGTCGGCAAAGCAATTTATGAAGGAAGAATCAGCTTAAAACAGATTGCAACATTGCATCAATAGAGATGTCAGCTTTCAAATTTTTCTTTATTTTTTAAGAAGGAAATATTTTCCACCCGCAGATTTTCACAGAAAAAATACGCTGATGTTGCAGACTATATAAGTCTAAATTACTATTAATATCCTTTAGTCTTAAAGTCCTGTTTTGTCCTAAAATCTAAATAAAAAAGGCTCAAAGCTCATTGCTCAAAGCCGATAGCTATAACAATGCTTACAAAAAGAATAATACCTTGTCTTGATATAAAAGATGGTCGTACGGTAAAAGGTACCAACTTTGTGAACCTGCGTGATGCTGGCGACCCCGTAGAATTAGGAGCAATTTATGCTGAACAAGGAGCAGACGAATTGGTGTTTTTGGATATTACCGCTACCGTGGACAATCGAAAAACATTAATAGATTTAGTAAGGAACGTAGCCAGAAATGTAAATATTCCTTTTACGGTAGGCGGAGGTATTTCATCTATCGAAGACGTATCAGCATTACTTAATGCAGGAGCCGATAAAGTATCTATTAATTCCTCGGCTGTTCGCAGACCAGCACTGATTGATGAGTTAGCGTTGCAGTTTGGCTCGCAATGTATTATCGTAGCAATTGATACGCGCTTTGTTGAAACGGATAAAGGTATTACTGAACATATCGTACATACGCATGGCGGTAGAAAACCAACAGAATATCGTACTTTAAATTGGGCAAAAGAAGTAGAAAATCGTGGAGCAGGAGAAATCTTGTTGACATCAATGGATACGGATGGAACCAAAGCAGGTTTTGCCAATGAATTAACGGCGACTGTCTCAGGTAATTCTTCTATTCCTATTATTGCCTCTGGCGGGGCGGGTATTATGGAACATTTTAATGAAGTGTTTACTATCGGTAAAGCTGATGCTGGATTAGCCGCTAGTATTTTCCATTTCAAAGAAATTGATATTATTGCATTAAAAGAATACTTGAGAGATAAAGGTATTTCGATGAGATTATAATGAATGATATTCATTATTTACTAAAGTTCAAGAGAGAGTAACTGGAGTTGTTTTAATTCTTTTAGGAATTAAGATTGCTATTATTTCAAGAAAATAACCATAAAGAACCAAATTGGTTTGAAAAAAATGAAAGTAGACTTTGAAAAACAGGGTGGACTAATCCCTGCTGTCATACAAGATGCAAAGACAGAAAAAGTATTAATGCTTGGTTATATGAATCAAGAGGCTCTGGAAAAAACAGCGCGTGAAGGAGTAGTAACTTTTTTTAGTCGTTCTAAGCAACGTTTATGGACTAAGGGTGAAACGTCTGATAATTTTTTACATGTTGTAGAAATTCTGAAAGATTGTGACGAAGATACTTTATTAATTAAGGTAAATCCTGCAGGACCTACATGCCATACAGGAGCCGACACTTGTTGGGGTGAAAAAAATGAACCTGGACAAGCAGGATGGTTGAATCACCTAAAGGCTGTAATTCGTGACCGCAAAAATAACCCTTCAGATAAGTCCTATACTGCAAGTTTATTCGAAAAAGGAACAAATAAGATTGCTCAGAAAGTAGGAGAGGAAGCAGTAGAATTAGTGATTGAAGCGATGGATAACAACGATGAGCTGTTCAAAGGGGAGGCTGCGGACTTATTATTTCATTATTTAGTCCTATTAGAGCAAAGAGGACTTGACTTTGATGAAATTATTGATGTACTTCGTTCGAGACATTCAAGATAAATGAATTTTTTAAAAACAAATTAAATTGTAAAATGATAAACTTCATTATCAAGTATTTAGTCCTTGCCATTGTCATAATGTTTAGTACTAGATATATAAATGGAATTTTTATTGATGGTTTTCAGACTTCCTTTATAGTTGTATTGGCAATGGGTTTTGCCAACACCTTTGTGAAGCCTATTTTAAAACTTATAAGTTTCCCAATTACTATTCTTTCGTTGGGTTTGTTCTTGTTAGTCATCAATGTAATAGTAGTATATATAGTAGATTATTTTATTGATGGCTTTACAGTAAGAGGTTTTATTCCTCCTCTGATTTTTAGTTTTGTGTTATCAATTACCTCTACAATTTTAGGGTGGTTTTTTGATAAAGATTAATATTATATAAGTATTTTATATTACCCGAATTATGCTATAACCATTTGTTTTCCAATTATATATAAAATTTCATAGAAAAATTTATATATAATTGGAAATATCAAAAAAACATTTAAATTTGTACTCTCAAATCTTATCATAAGTTAATAAAACAGTTGAACGAGAGACTTTAATTTGCCTGCCTTAAATATTAAGTATTATTGGATTGTTTGTTCAAAAAAGTACCCTGAGAATTAATAGAGATTAGCCTGTTTTTAAAATTATAAAATTCCTAAGTAGACAATTATGAAAACTTTTACACTATTGGGATTAGTCCTTTTATTAGGGATTAATAGTGCCCGAGCACAAAAAAGTACCATCTCGTCAGCTTCTTTTTCAGAAAAAGATAGAAATCTTATTGCCAGTGTTTTAGAAACACATGTAAGTCTTGCCAACAAAAAAGACAGAGATAATAGGTCTTATTTTGAGAATATGACCCTTGATTTAGACTCAACTTATTATGAAGTTGAAACGCTTGCAAAATTCTCTGAAAGTAATGATGAATTAAATAAATTTGTTTATCAAAACTTAGTACGTCCAACGGATGCTAAAGGAGAAACTGTTTTAGTAAGATTTAAAGTGGAACGTTTTGGTGAAATCAGTAAGATTCACGTGTTGGATACAGGTATTTCTCCAACATTAAGTGCTGAGGTAATAAAACTAATGAAGAAAATGCACAATTGGATTCCTGCTCAGATACGAGGAATATCGGTTGCTTCATTTTATGTTTTGCCGATAAAGTTTTAATTATTCCTCAGGCATTCCTCGTTGAAAATTTACTTCTGTAGCCATGCCCATAGCACTGAACCTCACGGCCATCATTTGTGCAGTAGATTTCTTTTTGACGTCATCACAGTGGTTGCCAGGTTCTAAGAAATAAATATAGTATTCTTGGCTACGGTCTGCTAATTGTTGAATATCGGGCTTGCCTAAGTAATCATCAATATCATTAGAGCTTACTCCTTTTATTTCGTCTTTTAAAGATTTTAGTTTTTCAACCATTTTCAATCTGTCGCCTTTACAACCACCACGATCAGCGCGCCATTTTTCAAGATCCAGACCATCTAGTTTAGGCTGTTTGGTACAGGCAATGCAATTAATAAATAGTAATATTATATAAATTGAATGTTTCATGTTTTTGGAAAATCAGTTTAACTTAAAAATTTAACACAATCTAATCACCAGCCCAATTATAAAAAAGTGCAATGCCCATTAATTAATTATCGGAACTTTATAGCCGAGTAGGTTTTTAAAGTTTCGATAATTTCTCACCAGCCTTCTCTAGTGTTTCATCATCTTTCGCAAAACAGAATCGTAATATTTTAAAATCATTTTTCTGATTATAAAATACAGAAACTGGAATGCTAGCAACACCAATTTCTTTGGTAAGCCTAATCGCTAATTCATAATCGTTTTCATCCGTAATTCTTTCATAATTTACACATTGAAAGAAACTGCCATTCGCAGGTGTAAAGGTAAAGCGAGAATCTTTAATACAAGTCAAAAACTTATCACGCTTTTCTTGGTAGAATGACGGAATCGAAAGATAGTTTTGGGGTTCTTGTAAAAAATCAGCCAAAGCGTATTGAATAGGCGTTACCGTAGAGAACGTTAGCCATTGATGTACTTTCCTAAATTCTTCACTCAATGGTTTAGGAGCCAAACAATATCCCACTTTCCAGCCCGTCACATGAAATGTTTTCCCGAACGAACCACAAATAAAACTTCTTTCTTTTAAGATAGGATGGCGAAGCAAAGACCAATGAGCAAGTCCATCGAAAATAATATGTTCGTATACTTCATCGCCAATCAGGAAAATATTGGTGTCTTTAACGATTTCAGCCAAACTGTTTAAATCTTCTTGAGAAAGAACTGTCCCTGTAGGATTATGAGGCGTATTCAGAATAATTAATTTTGTTCGTTCATTAATCTTTCCTTTTACAATATTCCAATCAATCTTGTAGCCATTTTCAGGAGTTAAGGTCACATACACAGGAACGCCACCATTTAAAGTAATGGCAGGGGCGTAGGAGTCATAACAAGGCTCAAGCAGGATAACTTCATCGCCTTGATGAACTACCGCCGTAATGGCAGCATACAGCGCTTCTGTAGCACCACAAACTACGGTTACTTCACTGTCTGTATGGTAGTGAACCTGATATAAATCGCTTACTTTCTGGGCAATTACTTCACGAAGTGCTTGAATACCCGCCATTGGCGCATATTGATTCATCCCTTTTTTAAGGTAATGATTCACTAGTTCTGTTAACTTAGGAGAGCAATCAAAATTAGGAAAGCCTTGTGATAAGTTCAACGCTCCGTATTCGGAAGCTAATTTGGACATTACAGTGAAAATAGTAGTACCTGTATTGGGTTGTTTAGAAATCAAATTCATTTTTAAATGCTTTCGGTATTCGGCTTTCAGATTTTATCTTATTTGTTTTGATATACAAAAGAGAATGGCAATAATCACTAACTCACAATTCACTCACTCATTCACCATTCCCTAAAACCACTCTAAGCACCCATTTTCAACTAAGCCTTTAATATTGAGGGAATCATCAAAGATAATCATGTTGGCTTGATACCCATTTTTGATTTGTCCCAAAGAATGGTCTAGTTCTAAGACTTCGGCTGGATAAGTAGAAGCCATGCGGAGGGCTTCTTGTAATGGAATATTTACTTTTTCAACACAATTGATAACAGCTTGAATCATCGTTAAGGCTGAGCCTGAGAGCGTTCCTTTTGTATCGGTATAATGTGTACCAGCGTGAATAAATTTATAATCGCCCGAAACATCATTCGTTACAGCATCGGTAATGATGAATAACCTTTTGCCCATTATTTTTTTAGAGATTTTCACACTGGCAAAATCAACATGAATGCCATCAGGAATAATACTTGCCCAAGCTTCAGAATCATAAGTGGCACCCACCAAGCCAGGTTCACGTCCTTGAAAAGCTGACATCGCATTAAATAAATGAGTTACTCTATTAATTCCCTTGTTGAAAGCATATTTAGCTTGCTGATAAGTAGCCGAACTATGACCAGCCGCAATTTTAATATCGCTTTGTAAGAGTAAGTCTAATTGTGTGTCTGTAAATTCTTCTGGTGCGATGGTCATGTAGGTAGGCAGACCCACACAAGCTTCAATAATAGTTGTTAGTTCTTCGTCGGTGGGCTTTCTGATAAATTCAGCTACATGCGCACCCCTTTTAGGAAAGCTAAAAAACGGGCCTTCTAAATGTAGTCCTACTAATCCTTGTCCACCATTTTTGATATAACTTTTAGCTACTTCTATCGATTCAAGAATTTTATCAAGAGGGGTTGAGGAAAGCGTTATCTGAAAGTTCGTAGTACCAGCTTTACGAATTTCTAGATAAGTATTATGAATGGTCTCTTCCGTTGTTTTTGAATTATACAAGCTTCCACCACCGCCATAAATTTGAATATCTATTAAAGCAGGAGCAATATTGAAGCCTTTTAAATCAACAAGTTGAATTTCAGGAAAAAGATTGTCTAAGTCTTCAATGTCTTCTTCATCCAATATTCTTGCAATTTTATTAGCCTCTATCACTAATATTTTATTGTTAAGGATTTCTTCAGAAGTAAATATCTGGCAATTTTTTAAAGCGTACATAATGGGTAAATTGAAATATGCTAAATTAAATACTAACGATTTCTAAGGTGATTTTCCAAACGCCCTTTGCTTCTTGACGCCACATTCTTAGGTAACTTCCTGAGGTGCCTTTTCCCGATACTGTTCCATACACACAGACTAAATCGCCCGATGCTGAGGCAATCGCTTTTAAGCCAGTATAGATAAGTTTTTTATCATAGCTTTTTTTCAGAAAGGCACTAGCAACATCTTTTCCTATAATTGGCAATTGGTTATTTCTATAAACCCTAACATTTTGAGATAAATGAGGCTCAAATGGATTGAGTGCTGTCTTCGCATTTTTCCAAAAGAAATGATCCTGCATAAAAACAAAACGTTCGGCTAAGGTAGCAGGATTTTTTAAATCGGCGGGTTTAAAAACAGGATAATTCTTGATGATTTGTGTGCTTTTACTCGCATTATCTGCATGGCTTACGCCAATGTCAGCGGCAACTTTCCAAGTATTATCACTTTGCTTTTTCCATAAAGTAACGAAGGTACCAAAACCAAAAGATTTTCCGTCTGTTGTTTTATCATGAATTTGCCAATTCCCTGCCGTATAACCCAAATCGGCAGCGCCTGCAATTTCTGCAAAATTAGGTTGCCAAGTCAACACTTGCTGAAAATCCAGATTTTGCCATTTTTCCAGTCCATTTATAGGCATACCTTTCTCAAAAACTATGGCATCTTTCCCTAAAAAGGCTAAAAAAGCATTTTTTGTGCCTTTATCGATAGATGTTTGAGCAAAGGCTTTTTCGCTTTCTACCATTTTCTGTAGTGCCTCCTCTTGCTTCGCATCTTGCGAGAAGGTGGCTAAGGGAAAACCCAAAGCCACTGATAAGAACAATCGTTTAAAGTACATATCTTATAATTTAGGATGTTTCAGATGGAAATCTGTGGCATCTTGATAAATTTTTGCTACTTGTAATAATTTGCCTTCGCCAAATAATTTACCCATAAATGTAATGCTTGTAGGGCGACCTTCCGCACGAAAACCATTAGGTAATACTACACATGGGTGACCTGTAAGGTTAGTCATCGTTAAATTTCTACTAGCGAAAGCTGGTGATAAGTAAACGTCAATTCCTTTAAGCCTATTGTTGAATTCTTGAATCAATAAAGTTCTGTGGCGATTAGCCTGTAAATATTCAACCGCAGGGACGAGTCGGGCTGCTCTAAACGCCGTTGGCCAAGCATTTTTAACTTGACGAACCATTAAATCATCTTTACCAGAACGTGTCAGCTCATCGAAAGCTGCTGCGGCTTCCACAGTCAACAAAAAACTAATGTCGCTGGATGGTAAGTTTGGTAATTCTAAAGGAATTAATTCTGCTCCCAATTTTTTCATCACGACCAAGGTAAGTGAATCTTGCGTCTTATTAGGATATTTTCCTTCAAAATCTTTTTTCAAGTAGGCTATTTTAATGCCTTTCAAGTCCTTTTTGTTACCATCAAACTGAAACGGAGCATCTATCACACTTTGGTCTTGGTCGTCTTTTCCGAGAATAGCATTAAATACGATGGCGCAGTCTTCAACAGTTCTACAGATAGGGCCTAATTTATCCATACTCCAACTTAAAGCCATCGCACCCGTGCGAGGTACGCGTCCGAAAGTAGGACGTAAACCAGTATCACCACATTCGGAAGAAGGAGACACAATAGACCCTAACGTTTCTGAGCCAATGGCAAAGGGCAATAACCCTACAGATACTGATGAAGCAGAACCAGCCGAAGAACCAGAAGAACCACGCTTTAAGTCCCAAGGGTTTTTGGTAGTTCCTCCAAACCAAACATCACCCATGGCTAATTCTCCTAATGTTAGTTTGGCACATAAAACAGCTCCGGCTTTTTCTAAACGTTGAATCACGGTGGCGTCGTAATCCAATACTTGGTCTTTGTAGGGTACAGAACCCCATGTGGTTTTATAACCCTTTTTTGCTAATAAATCTTTTGCTCCATACGGAATGCCGTGTAATAAACCTTTGTATTTTCCAGCAGCTATTTCCGCATCCGCTTGTGAAGCCTGTTTTAAGGCCAAGTCTTCAGTAAGGGTAACTACACAGGCTAACTGAAGGTCATATTTTTTCAGACGTTCTAAAAAGAATTTGGTCAGCTCTAATGAAGTAATTTGTTTACTTTGAATCAAAGCAGCCAATTTCCTTACCGAATAAAAAGCCAACTCATTTTTATCTTTGGGCAAAGAGATTTTTGCAATACTAGATGCTTTGAAATAGGAAGCACCTTTTTCAAACTCGAATCCTTGGGGTAATGGATTAAAAATAAGGGCAGGAACAACCTCATTTTTTAACTCCACTTTTCTGTTTTCTTCAAAATTTTTGCGTGTGGTAGTAAGTTTAGCAAGCATTGAATCGGCTTCGGACTGAGTAAACTCTAAACCAATAATTTTTTCGGCTTTTTTTACGATGTCAATCGTGATGGCTTCATTTTCAAGAGATTTAGTCATAAATGCACCTAAAGCCATACTCCCGAGGCAAAGGGCTGAAATAAATAAAGTTTTTTTCATGAAATATTATTTTGTGGGATGAAGTGAGGAAAACGGGTAAGCTAAAGTTCTTAATGATGTTTTTATAAAATTACACTATAAACGAAATCTTTGTTTATTATCTTTGGGAAAAATTGGCAATTCAAAATCCTAAAATTTATGTATGAAATTTTTCAGTTAATCCATAAGACACTTTTCTTTGTCGTAATCATTCTTGGGCTAGTCGTTTTAGTACGTGCAGCGATGGGACTCACTTCAAAAAGTGAATTCACGGACACAGACCGTAAGTTTGGTCTTTTCTTCCTTATCTCGAACCATACTCAACTATTAATCGGTTTAGTATTGTATTTGTTCTTGAGTCCGTTTGGTATCAAAGCATTTACAGACTTTGGTTCAGAAGTAATGAAAATTGCTGAATACCGTAAAATTGCTGTTGAACATATCCTGACAAACATCATTGCGATTGCTTTGATTACAGTAGGGTACTCTAAGAATAAACGTGCTACTGATTCAATCGTTCGTCATAAAAATGCATTGATTTTCTTTGGCTTAGGCTTAATTTTATTGTTGAGTCGTATTCCATGGGATAAGTTGTAGTATTGGCTGTCAGCTTTCGGCTTTCAAATAATCAATTGCTGAAATCCGAAATCCGATAGCTGATACCCGCAATCAATAAATTCTTATATTTCTAATAGATTTTTTGTTAAAAACGCAGACTTATCAGAAAGTCTGCGTTTTTTTGTGAAAAATCTGAATACTATTTCATTAGATAAAAAAATAAAACTAATTGTGCAAAAAAATAACAAAATAGTTATATTGTGTGATAGTTTTAGCTTTGAACCAAATTATCCTGATTTTCAAAGCCGTTTTGTTATCTATTGACTAAATTTATAAGTGATGAAGAAATGTATTTTTTTAGACCGTGATGGCGTATTAAACATAGACCGTGTAGATTATGTGTACCGACTTGAGGATTTGATTATTCCAGATGGCGCCATTGAAGCATTGAAAAGATTTAAAGAAGCAGGCTACTTATTAATTGTGATTACCAATCAATCAGGAATTGCCAAAGGAATTTATACGCGCGAGGATGTATGGAAATGTCATAACTATTTTCAAGAGCAATGTGGGAATTTATTAGATGATATTTACTTTAGTCCACATCATGAAAAATTTAACTCGGCATCATTGACGCGTAAGCCAGATTCATTAATGATAGAAAAAGCGATTGCTAAATATAAAATAGATAGGGATTCCTCTTGGATGATTGGCGATGCTCATCGTGATATTAAAGCAGGAAAAAAAGCAGGCGTAAAAACGATACATTTAACGGAAAAACCAGAAGAGTCATTTTCAGAGCTGACAACGAGTAATTTGTTAACGGCAAGTGAATTGGTTTTACAATAAAAGCAAAGAGATAGCCAATGGCTATCTCTTTGCTTTATCAATCATCTTATCTTTTTTTCTTTCTATCTCTGCTCTCTCCTCCGCTACCTTTTGTGCGTCTATCGCCTCTTGGTACCGATTTAGCATTTTTAGATTTATGTCTTGAGTCTCCACGGTGCGACGGCTTTGTTTTTCTTTTACCATCACCGTCATTGCCTACTAAAGTTAAGTCCATGCTTCTTCGACCTAAATTACATTCTTTTACTTTTACTTGTAATTTGTCTCCAAAAGTAAATACTCGTCCATTTCTTTGTCCAACAATTCTGTAGTTATCACGGTCGAAATCATAGAAATCATCTTTCAAATCATTCATTCTGATTAAGCCTTCCGAAGCAGTTTCGGTAATTTCTACAAAAATTCCGAATTCAGTAACGCCCGAAATAATACCGTCCCATACTTTGCCTTCTTCCATCAAGCTCATAAATTCTACTTGCTTGTATTTAATAGAGGCACGTTCAGCTTCAGCCGCCATTTTCTCCATCTCAGAACTATGCTTACAGCGAGCTTCCCAAGGAGCACGTTCTAAAGGCTGTCCGCCATCTAAATAATGTTGGAGCATTCGGTGCGCCATCATATCTGGATAACGACGAATAGGGCTGGTAAAATGCGAGTAAAAAGGAAATGCCAAACCAAAGTGACCGATTGGGTCGGTGCTGTATTTTGCTTTAGACATTGTTCGTACCGCCAAATTCTCCAGAATATTCTGTTCTGGTTTTCCTTCTACATCATGCATCAAAGCATTAAACGAAGTACTTATCTGAGACACTTCCGTTTGTACGTTGTATCCAAAACGTTTGGCAAATGTCGAGAAGTTTTTCAGTTTTTCTGGGTCTGGGGCGTCGTGCGTACGATACACCATCGTATTTCTAGGTTCTGTTTTACGCAAATTGAATACATATTCCGCTACTTTCTTATTGACAAGTAGCATAAATTCTTCAATAAGCTTATGAGAATCCTTTCTGATTTTCTGATAAATTCCTAGCGGTTTCCCGTTTTCGTCCAAATTGAATTTTACTTCAACAGTTTCAAAATTTACGGCTCCCTTGGCAAAACGTTCGTCACGAAGTTTATGTGCTAATTGATTCAGCGTTAAAAGCTCTTTTGGGAAAGTAGGAAGTGAGGCAACGTCGGCAGTTTTCGTTTTACGTCCTTTTTTCTTAGGTTCTTCTTCGGATGTTTCAATAGGTTTTGCATCCTCTATAGCAATAGTTCCGCCTTCTACTTTATCTAAAACCTCTTGAGCTTCTTCGTAAGAGAACCTTCTGTCAGAATGGATAACTGTTCTACCAAACCATTCGCCAACTACTTTGGCATCAGGAGTGATTTCAAAAACAGCCGAGAACGTCAATTTATCTTCATTAGGGCGAAGAGAACATAACCCATTAGATAACTTCTCAGGCAACATCGGTACTACTCTATCTACCAAATATACCGAAGTAGCTCTTTTAAAAGCCTCCGCTTCAAGATTAGATTCTGGCAATACATAATGAGTAACATCTGCAATATGTACACCTACTTCGTAATTACCATTTTCCAAGAAGGCAAAACTGAGGGCATCATCAAAATCTTTGGCATCTACGGGGTCAATCGTAAAAGTGGTAGTTCCTCTAAAATCACGACGGTTTTTGATTTCTGCGGCTGATATTTTTACAGGAATATTTTCGGCTTCTTCTTCAATATTTTTAGGAAAACTAATTGGTAAGCCAAATTCTGCTAAAATAGCATGCATTTCAGTATTATTCTCACCAGCTTTTCCTAATACCTCTATTACTTGGCCTTCCATTTTGCGCTCTTTTTCAGCCCACGTAGTAATTTTTACAATTACTTTATCGCCGTTCTGAGCATCGCCAACATCATACTTTGAGACAAAAACGTCTTGGAATATTTTCTTAGCATCAGGAGTCACAAAAGCATAGTTTGGTAAAATTTCGATAGTACCTACTAATTCTTTTCTGCCTCTTTCTATAATCTCTACTACTTCGCCTTCTGCACGAGTTGTTCCTTTTTTGTTTTTTGGAAATACTAATACTTTTACGGTATCGCCATCTATGGCTCCGTTTAGTTCACGGGTATTAATCCAAATATCATCTTCTCTATCTTCAACCACTACAAAAGCAAAACGAGCATTTACATGGTCGATTCTACCAACTACAAATTCTGTAACAGTGTCTACTATATAACTTCCGTTTTGTTGACGAATGATTTTTTTATTTTTATGAAGTTCTTCAAGCAATTCTCCATATAAAGTTTTTGTACTACGGTCACGAACGGCAAAGGCTTTATGTACTTGGTTTAACGACCAAGCTGTATCTTCATTTAGGCGAAAGAACTCAAGAATTTCTTCTTTTATCCTATCACGAAAAGTTTGTTCTTTAGATTGTTTTGGTTTAATCATTTAGCAATTAATATGTTTTTCTCAAATATACGCAAAAACAACCCGAATTCTCAGGAATAGCAATAATACTATATTTATGTATAATGATTAAAATGAAATGTATATCATGGTTCAAATAAGGGTATTACATCTACAGAAACAGATAAAGTATGTTTGCCCGAGCTAAAAATAATGCCTTTTAGGGGTGGTACATCGCTGTAATCTCGTCCATAGGCTGTAATGATATGCCGTTCTTGAGGAACTAAATCATTGGTAGGGTCAAATTCGCACCAACCAATATTGGGAATAAATACTGAAATCCACGCATGAGACGCATCTGAGCCTTGCAGTTTTTTCTTGCCCGGAGGAGGCAAGGTTTCTAAATAACCACTTACGTACCGAGCCGCAAAGCCCATACTTCTGAGACAAGCAATGGCTAAATGTGAAAAATCCTGACATACGCCCTTGCGTTCTTTCAACACTGTTTTAATAGGCGTATTGATATTGGTAAAATTAGAAACAAAGTCGAACTCTGTGAATATTTTATGACAAAGGTTCTTTACACTTTCGTAAAGAGATTGGCTGTCGGGAAAAGAAGCCTCTGCAAAGGCACGGATTTCTTCGTCCCACTGAATAAACGGACTAGGTAATAAATACTGTAAAAGCTCTATTTTTAAAGCACTGTTGGTTTTAAAAGCCACTCGGGCTTCTTTACAAGATACCGAAAAGTTAGTATTTAAAAACTTAGGAAAGGTTTCTACTTTACTTTCAGTCTTAACAATCAATTCTCGATGAGCCGATTGAATAGAAAAATAATGAATAGTATTACCAAAAAAGTCTACCCTTTCTACAATTTCAGACGGTTTTGGAGTGACCAACAACGAAAAACTATGACATATCTGTGTAGATATGTTCTGGGGTTTTAAACACACTAAACTATGATAGCTGTTTACAGAATCATGATATTTATATTTTGTTTGGTGGGAGAGTCTATATTTCATTGGTATCACTATTTTCTGGATTTTCCATTAATGAGTGTTGAATGACAGTATGCGTAAAATACACATCTGTCAGACAAACAGTAACAGACGAAATCAAACTAAAAACATTGGCGAGTAAGTTATCTAACTTTTCTCGGTATAAAGTCTCTGCATCATAAGCGCCAAGTGTTGCAATATCCGTTAGCTTAATTTTGGTCGAAGCCTCCAACACTGCTTTCTCAGCTTTAGTTAGCCTTTCATTGCTTGATGTTTTAGGCAGTTTAGAGAGACATTCGGCTAAGGCATCTAATTGATAGCTGAGTGAATAAGGTAAACTTTCTTCCAACAAAACCATATCAAGCATGGATTCTAAACTTATATGCGATTTATACAATAATCGATAATGAACCAATAAATGGTGATTGATTAATACGGCTTCAATTAAATCATTTTCTACGTTAAGGTCATTTTTAAAACTAAAAGTAGAACGAATAATGCTAATTCTTGATAAAATTCTTTCAATTAGTTTCCCTGCTTCTAATAAATAAAAACCGCTGTCGCGTGGCATAGATTCTGAAATGATTCCATAGAAAGTAAATAAGCGCGTATGGAGCTTGTCTAAAATCTTTTGAATCATGTTCGGATTGTTGGCATCAGGGTCCGAGCTCTTAATCTTTTTTAAACTATTTTCTATTAAATTAATGATTCTCCATGTATCATGGCTCCATTTATCACTTACTGTAATTACACCCCTCAAAAAAGACTCTACACTATAAGCGACTGTTCCTGCTTTTTTAGCATTAAAAACTAAATCATGAATGCCAGGATAAGGCTTTTTCAATAACTCAGGATTATCCTCATCAATAAAGCCAGGATAACTGAGCGTAAGGTGGGTAAGCGACTTTAATAATATATCAATGTGCTCTGATTTAACAGAACCTCCAAAGTTGACATTTTCTTGTAAGGCATTAATCGTAATTTTCAAAAACTTTGTAGCGGCCATTGTCCTTTCACAGTATCTACCTACCCAAAATAGGTTTTCGGCACTTCTACTAGGTAACGATGTATGATGATGAACCGATGCTGCTGTTGGAATGATAATCCGCGGAGGAGGCTGTAAAACGGTATCAGATACGATCCAAGTATCTTTGGAAAAACCACCATACTGATGCGAAATCTCAAAGCGGTCTCTTACGGCTGAACTACGAGTTAAACCGCCATCCATCACATGATAATCTTTACCATCTGACACTAAATAAGCACGCAATGCTGCAAAACGAGGTTCAATTTTTCCATCAATCAAGGCTGGCGTAGTAGAAAGACTTACTTCTTCTTGAGCAACATATTCAGTGGGGTTTTGGATAATAAGCTTACGGAGGTCATTTAATTGTGCTTCCGATAATAACTTTCCATAAACCGACCTTATTTTTTGTTTACGATTGGTACTTTTTATAATCAATTTCGGCAAATTTGCCAATACATGATTCATCTCTTTGGCTTGTCCACACCACCAAGTAGCCACAGAAGGCATAATCAGGCTTTCTCCTAAAAAGAACCTTGAAGCGGCATTCATAAAGGGCAATAAACCATTGTTTTCGAGAACACTTGCCCCTGGGGGATTAATAACGGAAACATTTCCTGAACGAATGGCATGTAATAACCCCGGAATTCCTAAACGAGAATCTTGTCTAAGTTCCAGAGGGTCGCACCATTCATCATCAATCCTTCTGATGATAACGTCCACTTTTTCTAAGCCATCTATAGACTTCAACCAAACGAAACCATCACGTACCAACAAATCATCACCTTGTACTAAAGTGTATCCTAAATAAGCCGCCAAATAAGCGTGTTCAAAATAAGTTTCGTTATTTGACCCTGGCGTTAGGTAAACAATATTAGGATGGTCTTTGGCTTTGACAGCCAAAGAAGCTACTGTTTGTTGAAGACTGGTAAAAAAAGGAGAAAGCCTACTTACATACATTCCTTTGGTAAGCTCAGGCAATATTTTACTCATTACACTTCTGTTCTCAAGGGCATATCCTGTTCCAGAAGGTGCTTGTGTTCTATTATCTATTACCCACATCCTGCCGTCAGGCCCACGAGCGATGTCGGCAGCATAGAGTGTTAATTGATTTTCCGATGGTAGCTTTATATCATTACAAGATCTAAAAAAGCCTCTATTCCCATATACTAATTCAGGTGGTAGGATGTTTTCTTTGATTAACCGTTGGCGACCGTAGATGTCTCTCAACATCAAATCTAGTACTAACGCTCTTTGTTTAAGTCCTTTAGCAACAACGTTCCATTCTTTTTGTTCGATAAGGAATGGGATAGGGTCTAGTTGCCAAGGTCGATTTAAACTTCCCGAGTTTTCATAAACATTATAAGTAACACCATTTTCACGAAGCTTGTTGATAATTTCAAAATTTCGAGAATGGAGTTCCTTCATGCCTATTTTTTCTAAAGTAGAAAAAAGTGTTTGCCAATGAGGTTTTACTTGACCGTTTGCTCCCAAGATTTCATCATAAGAGTTAATTTCTCGCTGATAGGCTTGAAGTAAATTAGGTGATTTTTCTGTAATCATCGCTCATTGGTTGAAAATGAAGTATTTTAAAATTTATTAAAATTAAGGCTTTTGTAGGAAAACCTTGCACTACTCATTTGATAACTTCATCAATTTTAGCATATAAAACGTTCCAAGTGCTATCGTCGATATTAAAATTATGGTCTGTATCTACAAAAAATAGGTTGACTTGTGGACTAAAATGATACTTTTCCTTAATCTCAGTGCCTCCGTATACATCATTAATTCCCTGAATAATTAACATCGGAGTTTGTAAGTTTGCTAAATGTAAATACCTTTCGGGCTCTACACCATTATTAGGATTTTGAAATGGATAGCCCAAACACACAATGTGTTTAATCTTCAATTCGTCTGCGATGAGCGACACGGCTCTTCCTCCTGATGACCTTGAAAAAACAATTAATTCATTGTTAGCACTCAGGTTTTGTATCCGCTTTTTTAGTCTGGGACATCTAAATTCGATAAACTCATTAGGACGGTTGTATAAATATACAACATAGCTCCAATGAGTAAGCATATACAATAATTTAACAAGCTTAAGATTTAATGCTTTGACAGGTTTGGGTAGCCATTTTAGATGACTTTCGATAGATTGAAGTTTATAGATAAAACTTCCTGCAGGGTGTTCCCACATTATTTGGTAGTTGTTCTTTTTTAGGTAGTTTCTTAAGATATGATTCAAATGAGTGTCCTTGTGCCAATCGTCTCTTCCTACCAGTAAAACGACCTTTTTAGGAGATTGAGTTTTCATCTTCTTTATTATTAGCAGTTAGTAGTGGTTATTATTAGAATAAAATTAATAAAAAAATGTAAAAAAATATTAGTATTATCCTGTAATGTTTCTGCCTTAATAGCTTCATATAACAGCTTTCACAAAGGACTACTTTACAAATATTTAATGTATTGACAATTGCAAGCGTTGGAATACATTGTTAAATTGGTGACTATTACCATATTTTAAAAAACCATCATCAAATGAAATTATCAATTCACTTATTTTCTGGCATTTTGCTATTAATGGTTTGTATAACCAATATTCATGCCCAGAAAAAAGACACATCGATTTACGTTAATCAACATTTTAAAAAATCATGGAAGAATGGGCCACTTATTAGTGGACACCGTGGTGGATTTGATAGTAATTTACCTGAGAATAGTCTTGCTCGTTTTAATATGATTGCGAATGCCTTCAAAAAATCAGCTGTAATGCTAGAATTAGACATCAGACAAAGCGCTGATGGCGACTTGTTTATCATGCACGATGAAACCATCGATAGAACGACCAACGGCGTGGGGACTATTAAGCAATTGTCTTCAAAATATTTAGAAAGCTTATTTCTAAAAACACAAAACGGAGAGCCTACTCAAGAACGCATCCCAACCTTTGATGAAGTGTTAAACTGGTTATCAACTCATAAAAACGTTTATCTGATGGTAGATGTAAAAGATGACTTATGGCAAAAAACGGTTCAAAAAATAGAGCAAAAAGGACTAGAAGACCGATGCTTAATACTGACGTTTTCACCCATCAATACACAGAAAGTATATCAGCTTTCTTCTTCTATTACTATTTCAACATTAATCAGTAATGAGGAGGATTGGGAAAGAATAAAAACCTTGAATATACCTTTCAGTAATTTGGTAGCCTATATTAATGCTAAAACGCCTGTGTCATTAATTGAAAAACTCAAGAAAAATGAGATAGTGTTAACAAGTGATATTAGCGAAAATGTTCAAAAACATCCTGATGCTTTTGATAAAGGATATTATACGGAATTTCTAAAAACGAAGCAGGTAGCTATATTAATAACGGATTATCCTGTTGCGGTGCAGGAGTTGTTGAAATGAAAATTAACTTTGAAGAAAATCAATTTACGATTAAATTCAAATCCTCCTAAATATCGCTAGTGATATTTAGGAGGATTGAAAGAATGAAACTATATATTATCTTCTTTTCCAATACTTTCTTAAATCTAAAGTATTTGGATATTCTGGATTGATTACTTCTATTGGCGTATCGGCTTTGAGTTCCTTCTTGTTCTCTGCCACAAACCTAGAAATCGTTGGCGTATTTCTGATTGGTGCTGCTTCTTCTGTTTCTGGTGCATCTGGTGTATGCCCAAAACCCCAGAAACGGCTAATCATTCTTGATTCTGCCTCATAACTATTAATTGGATACGTATCAAAGCTTCTACCACCTGGGTGCGAAACAAAGTAGGTACAACCTCCAATTACTTTATTGTTCCAAGTATCCAAAATATCAAATACCAATGGTGCATCTGCGCCAATAGTGGGATGCAATGCCGAAGGCGGATTCCATGCTTTGTAACGAACACCTGCCACAAATTCACTCTTTACGCCTGTACTTCTTAATGGTACTCTACAACCATTACAAGTTAAGATATGACGACCTTCTATAAAGCCCGTTACTTTTACCTGTATTTTCTCTAAAGAAGAATCTACAAATCGAGCAGTACCCGAGTTTGAGAGCTCCTCACCTAGTACGTGCCAAGGCTCAATGCCCGAACGTATTTCTAGTTGAGTACTATCAACAGTAATACCGCCGTAATAAGGGAAACGGAATTCAAAGAAAGCATCAAACCAAGAGATGTCAAAATTATACCCTGCGTCCTTCAAATCATTCACAACATCAAGCATATCTAAATAAGCGTAATGTGGCAAAAGGAAACGGTCATGTAATTCTGTACCCCAACGCACTAACTTTTTCTTATATGGTTGTTTCCAGAATTTAGCAATCAAAGCTCTAATCAATAAGGTTTGTACCAAACTCATGTGTTTATGAGGAGGCATATCGAACCCTCTGAACTCTAAAATTCCTAAACGACCCGTTGATGAATCAGGAGAATACATTTTATCAATACAGAATTCTGTACGGTGTGTATTGCCCGTCACATCAACCAAAAGGTTTCTGAAAATTCTATCAACCATCCAGAATGGTACTTCTTCTCCCTCTGGAATTTGGTCGAAGGCAATCTCCATTTCATACAATCGCTCTTCTCTACCTTCGTCAAAACGTGGTGCTTGACTCGTTGGACCAATGAAAGGACCAGAGAATAAATAACTTAATACAGGGTGATGTTGCCAATAAGTAATCAAGCTACGTAATAAATCTGGACGACGCAAGATTGGGCTATCTTCTGGTTTGGCACCACCAATTGTTACGTGGTTACCTCCGCCAGTACCTGTGTGTTTGCCATCTACCATGAATTTTTCTGTACCCAAGCGAGCAAAGAAAGCTTCTTCGTATAAAGCAGTGATATTATCAACTAAATCCTGCCAACTTTTGGCTGGATGAATATTTACTTCAATTACTCCTGGGTCTGGTGTAACATTTAGTTTTTCTAAACGGTAATCAGACGGAGGAGGATAACCTTCTATTCTAATCGGTAGTTGAAGCTTTTCACAAGTTGCCTCAATACACGCAATCAAGTCTAAATAATGCTCTAAATACTCAGTAGGAGGTAAGAATGCATACAAAATACCTTCTCTCTCTTCAATTGTTAACGCTGTAGTGAACGTAGGTACTTCGAAAATAATCTGCTTTTCATTTCCTTTCTCGTCTCCGCTTGCTTTTTTAGCAGGAGGGAGCTGATAGTCTGGAGCAACAGCACCATAGCGTTTTTCCACGATTCCGCTAAAGTCACCTAATGGTGCTAAATCTTCAAAAGGGCTACGTTCTGCTGGAAACTCTTTTCTGTCGTCTGATAACGCAGGCAATGAGTCTAGTGGCAAACGATAGCCAATCGGAGAATTACCTGGAATCAGGTAACAATGATTCCTTCTGAAACTCCAAGCACAGCTTGTCCAAGTATTGATACCTTTATCCCATTTCAAAGGAAATACAAAACCAGTAGGATTATTCAGGCCTTTTTCCAACAATTTGGCTAAGGTGCGTCTTTCTACCGAATCTTTTAAATTTACTTTTAGAGGGTCAATATTAACGGGAATCTTACCTTCTTCTAACGCCCAATAGATAGGGTCTTCATAAGCAGGAATGATATTGTTGGTATTAATGCCTAAGTATTTGGTAAGTTCAAAGGTAAACTTCTCAGCATCATGGAATGTAAGTTTTTGGTCGTTTTCTTTGGCAACCAATGCATCATTTTTCCAGATAGTATGTCCGTCTTTTCTCCAGTAAAGGGCATATTGCCAACGTGGAATCAATTCGCCTGGATACCACTTACCTTGTCCGAAATGTAATAATCCACCATGAGCAAAACGATTTTTTAGGCGTAATGCTAAATCATAGGCCAATTTTCTTTTTAAAGGACCATCCGCAGTTGAGCTCCATTCTGGCGATTCATAATCATCTACTGAAACGAAGGTAGGTTCGCCTCCCATCGTCATACGTACATCGCCTTCTTGTAAATCTTTTTCTACATCATAACCCACTTGCATGATGTCTTCCCACTGTTGGTCAGTATAAGGCTTCGTTACTCTTGGGTCTTCATGAATTCTGGTAACTTTATTATCAAATTCAAACGTAACATTACAAACATCGGTAGCGCCTGTTACAGGGGCAGCACTTGCATAGTCTGGCGTACACGACAAAGGAATGTGTCCTTCGCCCGCAAAAAGCCCAGAAGTAGGGTCAAGGCCAATCCAGCCTGCACCAGGGATGTATGCTTCTACCCAAGCGTGCAAATCAGTAAAATCAGCTATTGGTCCAGAAGGCCCATCCAAAGATTTAATATCTGACGTAAGCTGTACTAAATAACCAGATACAAACCTAGCTGCAATGCCGTGTTTTCTTAGAATTTGGACTAACAACCAAGACGAATCTCGACAAGAACCGCTTAGAGAAGTTAGTGTTTCTTCACAGGTTTGTACACCTGTTTCCATTCTAATATTATAATGTAAGCCATTAAATACTCTTTGGTTAAGGTGTACTAGAAAATCAACCGTATTAATGTTTGTATAAACTCTATTGTTTTCAATCCAATTCAATAATTTTTCGCCAGATTCTCTTTGTTCAAAATAAGGCCCTAGTTCTCTTCTTAACTGTTCGTCATATCTGAAGGGAAACTTTTCAGCATATTCTTCTACAAAAAAATCAAAAGGATTGATTACCTGTAATTTGGCAATAACTTCTACCTCTACATGTAATTCTGTGGTTTTTTCAGGGAAAACTACTCTGGCTTGATAATTACCAAATGGGTCTTGTTGCCAATTGATGAAATGATTTTCAGGAAATATTTTAAACGAGTATCCCTCAATCACTGTTCGTGAATGTGGCGCAGGACGTAATCTAAAAATGTGTGGAGATAGACTGACGCTTCTATCAAACTTGTATTTCGTCTTATGAGAAATGGCAACTTTTATCGACATATAGATTGAAATTGAACGTTAGTTTTATGATTTATGTAAAAAAAGCGAAAATTAGTGTTAAAATGAAGGGGATAGCTATAAAATTATATTTTTGCTTGAAATAGTTTATTTAAAAGTGAAAGTAATTGAAGAAGGCTTTTAACTTTCAGCTTTTGTACATCAGATTTTGGTGTTAGGAAATAGACTTTTGGATATTTGAGAAAATTCAGTGTTTAAAATTTGAGAAGAATTGTGATATGAGAATGCTTGGAAATTGACTAACCATTTAGCATCATTAATGGTTTAATTCATAAAGTAAAGCGTTTACATTCAAGCCTTATCACTAGCGAGGGACTTAAGTCCCTCGCTAGTGATAATAAAAGATTTGATAATAATATTGTTAAACAAATAAGGACGAATGCAATTCGTCCCTACAGGTTTTTTTAAAGCATAAAGCCTCTTGCTTACAGCCTAAAGCTTGTATCTATTTCGATAATTCCGTCGCTCTTTTCTGAGCAGCGTAAATTCCTTCTTGTAAGTTTTGTGCTAAAAGTCCTTCTTCAAAACGTTTCAAGGCAGCCTCGGTTGTTCCACCTTTTGATGCCACCGCTTTGATTAATTCATCTAAACTTTTTTCAGCATTATTAATTAAGTGGAAAGAACCCAACATGGTTTGTTTCACTAATAAAGCTGACATAGATTCTTCAAAGCCCATTTGTTTTCCAGCTTCAATCATCGCTTTTACTAAGTAGAAAAAGTAAGCAGGTCCGCTACCACTCAATGCCGTTACAGCATCTAATAGACTTTCATCTTCTAAGAAAACCGCTCTACCAGTTGAATTAATAAGGTTTTCTACCTTTTTTAATTGACTTAAAGTAATATCGCCAGCAGCCGAGAAAGCAGTCATACCCATTCCTAATAATGCAGGCGTATTGGGCATAGCACGTACTACCAAAGGATGGTTAAGGGTGCTAATGATTTTTTCAATAGAAATCCCTGCCATGATGCTTAATATTAATTGCTTAGGCTGAATTACGGCACGAAGTTCTTCTTGTAAAGACGGAAAATCTTGTGGTTTTACGGATAAAATAATTAAATCATACTCTCCGATTTTAGAAGAAATGGTGTCAATAACAACTCCTGCTTTTTCCAGTCGTAGTGCTTCGGCACGTTCTGAGTTTTTTTCAATTAGAAAAAGGTCTTCTTTTTTTACTAAATCATATTGGATAAACGATTTGGCAAATGCCATTCCCATATTTCCTGCTCCGATGATGGCTACTTTCATTTCAAAAATTGATTGTGTGATAGAATCTCTGAGATGTTTTTCTCAACATTCTGTTTTGATTGTTTGGAAGAACAAAATTACATGAAAAATCCCTGACAGTTTTATAAAAAATGTCAGGGATTGAAATATGCAGAATAATATTTTGAGAATTGCTTATTTTAGAATCTCTTCGAGTTTCTTTTCAAGCGCTTCACCTCTTAAATCCTTTGCAATAATTTTTCCTTCTTTGTCTAATAAAAACGTAGCTGGTATGCCTTGAACGCCATAAGCTACGGCTGCTGCTGAATTCCAATACTGTAAATCAGAAACATGATTCCAAGCCATGCCGTCTTTTTCGATAGCAGTCAGCCATGATGTTTTTTCTTGGTCTAAGCTTACTGAAAAAATATCGAAGTTTCTATCTTTGAACTTATAGTATATCCTTACAACGTTTGGATTTTCTCTGCGACATGGTCCACACCACGATGCCCAAAAGTCAAGTAATACATATTTCCCTCGCAAAGACGATAGAGCCAACACTTTGTCATTCGGCGTTTTCATCGCAATTTCTGGTGCTTCCGACCCTACACTTACCCCTTTCAAACGCATTACTTGTTGCAAGAATGTCTTGATATGAACATTAGCAGAATTCCCTTTTTCAGTCTTGAATTTTTCTGCTACTTGTAATAATGTTTCCGTATCGTTCTCAGGATTTAGGAAATTTCCAGCCGTCCATAAAGCCACCAAATTAGTACCCATTTCAGGAATCAATGCCTTTATTTTGTTAAGGTTAGCCTCTTGTGCTGCCTGAAATTCGTTCTGAATTCTTTGAATAGTGGCATCATCTTTCTTGGCTTGTGCGGCAGTTACTTGTAAATTCCAAGATTCTACTTTGGTTTGTAACTCTTGGCTAATCTTCAGAATTCTATTGAAATATTCAATATTTTTAGAATCTCCAGTCAATTGAAAACTTCCTCTTTTGGCAGGAGTATCCATGCCATCAGCAATAAGGTTTACGGTTTCTCCACCTTCCAGAATCAATAATACTTTCTGGCTGAGTTCCATGCCAAAGAAATTGATTAAATAATAACCACCACCATCAGGTATTTTGCTATTAAACTTGAATGATTTGTCAGCAGCTACTACCGCAGAATCTACCGTTATAGCAGTTCCTCGTCCGTTAATTACCTGTAGCAATACCTTTTTATCAGGTACTACATTCATTACTTTACCCGTAATATTAACCACTTTATCCTGAGCAAAAGTAGAGATACTCGTCAGTACAAATAAAATGATGATTGATATTTTTTTCATGTTTTGTGTATGATAACTCAATTTATAAACTAGTTATAAATTGTCTAAAGTTTTTTGCAATAAAGCAGTGGTTACTTTAGGATCAGCCGAACCTTTAGATTTCTTCATGATTTCACCCATGAACATACTTAAAAGCCCTTTTTTGCCATTTTTGTATTCTTTTACTTTCGCTGGATTATTGGCTAAAACCTCATCAACTAACGTTTGAAGTGCATCTGTATTGCTTTGTTGAATCAGATTCTTAGCTTCGGCAATTTGTAAAGGCGTTTTAGTTGTATCAACAATCATTTCTGGAAATATCTGATGCGCAGCCGTTGAATTACTCACTTTACCATCATCAACCAATTGTATTAATTTAGCCAATTGTTCTGGGGTAATACTTAGTTGCCCGATTTCTAAATTATGGTCGTTCAGATAAGATTTTACCGCACCCATTATCCAGTTTGAAACTGCTTTATAATGTTTGGTAAATTGGCAAGTCGCTTCAAAATATTCAGCAACTTCTCTTGTATCTGTTAATACATGAGCATCATATTCTGGCAAGCCGTATTGCTTCGTGAATTTCTCTAAAAGTTCCCAAGGCAAAGCTGGCATTGATGCTTTTACTGACGAAAGCCATTCTTCCGAAATTACTAAAGGGACAAGGTCTGGCTCAGGGAAATAACGATAATCGTTCATTGATTCTTTTTCACGCATACCTGATGTACGTCCAGTGGCAGGGTCGAAACTACGGGTTTCCTGAATGATTTTCTCGTTATTTTCAACGGCATCTATTTGTCTGACAATTTCATATTCAATGGCTTTTTGGATAAAACGCATTGAATTCATGTTTTTGATTTCGACTTTTGTCCCGAAAACTTTACTACCCACTGGCATGACCGAAATATTGACATCGCAACGGAGCGAGCCTTCTTCCATGTTACCATCACAAATCCCTAGATAACGCACTAGTTTACGCACTTCGGTCATAAAAGTAGCGGCTTCTTCGGCTGACTTAATTTCTGGTTCAGTTACCATTTCAATCAATGGCGTTCCAGCGCGGTTATAGTCTAATAAACTATCGCTTGAACCATCAGTATGTAATGATTTACCTGCATCTTCTTCTAAGTGAATATGATGAAAACGAACTGTTTTTTCACCTGTCGAAAGTTTCACATGCACACCACCACCCATGCAGATAGGGGTTTTGTCTTGGGTGATTTGATAACCTTTTGGAAGATCTGGATAAAAGTAGTTTTTTCGGTCAAAATACTGATTATTAGTTATTGCAGACTGGCAAGCGATGCCCATTTTCATGGCAAATTCTACCGCTCTTTTATTAAGCTTTGGTAGCGTGCCCGGATGCCCAAGGGTAATTGGTGAAATATGGGTATTAGGTGAAGCACCAAATGACGCAGCATCGGCTGCAAAAATTTTACTCTCAGTTTGTAACTGAGCGTGTACTTCTAAGCCGATAACGACTTCGTATTTATCTCTTATTTCTTGATTCACAGAAGGTACAATTTCAAATTTTAGAATGCAAAGATAATAAAAAGCAAATAGTTAGTGGCTTTAGAACAGATAAGTAAGTGGTGACAGAGAAAAATATAATTTTTTTTAGTTCTTTTCCAACTGTTTAATAAGAATAAACGTCTTTATACAAAAGCTCCATAAAACTTAGTTATAAAGTAAGTAGAAGAATAAGTGTTTGTATGATGAGGTTATCGGATATTATTTGTTGTTGGCTTTCTGTCTTCAGCTTTCGGTTGTCAGTCATTTTGAGACAGCTTTTTAGCCGACTGCTTACAGCCGATGACCGACAGCCGACAGCAACAATAAAATATACATAAGCCTCTTTAATTAAATATTAATAAATTTTGGAAAACGAAGAACAGCTCATACAGGCCTGTCTGCAAAATGACCGTAACGCCCAACGAAAGCTATACAATGCTTACGCTGGTAGAATGTTGGTGGTCTGTGCTCGTTATATGCAAAATAAAGAAGAGGCCGAGGATGTATTGCAAGAGGCATTTATTAAGATATTTCAGAATTTAAGTAAGTTTAGAGGTGAGAGTACATTAGGAGCTTGGATTAAGCGAATCGTTATTAATGTAGCTATCAATCATATTCGGGCACAACAACATTTTCAAGGAATGGATAATGTACAGGAATATGAAAATCAATTTAGCGATGGACTTACAGGTATTGAAGGCATTAATTTTCAAGAATTAATCGAAATGATTCGAAAATTACCAAAGGGCTGTCAGTCTGTTTTTAACCTTTATGCTATAGAGGGATATCAACACAAAGAAATCGCTGAGATGCTAAATATTACAGAAGGAACATCAAAGTCACAATATGCACGAGCTAGAGCCATTTTACAAAGTCAATTATCCGTAAATAGCTAATGATGAACGATTTTACAAATAATTCATTTGAGGAACAATGGCAAAAAGCCTTTGACGATGCCTCTTTGACTCCATCTGACGCCGTTTGGGATAAGATAGAGCAAGGCTTGAGCATTGAGGCTGTGCCAACGGCTCCTCAAACCCCTAAAAATACTTTTCCATTCTATTACATAGGTACTGTTCTGGTAACATTACTAGGGATAGGATATTGGGTTTTTATTGCCAACACTGACATTACCAAAGATATTGAACCTGCTGTGCAGGAACAAATTAAGTTAGAAAAACAAATATTGGTGAAAAGTCCTACGCCTACTATCAATGAAAACGAGGTAAGAAAAATTCAACCTCTAGACCCACAATTACCAGTTAAAACCAAGCCTCTTCCGATAGAATTATCGGAAGAACAACCTTTGGAAAATTTGCCAGAAGAACCTATCGAAAGAACTAAACTGGCAGATAGTATTGAGACGATAACGCCGTTATCAACAAAAAATACTACTCATGCATGGCAACAACCTAATATTGTTGTGCCAGTAGAGACAACACCATATTATGAACCAGCAAAACCAAAACCTCCTAAAAAGTCAATTTTTAAAAATGTAAAAGTATCAGTTGGAGTAGGAACCTATCAACAATAATTAACATGAAAAGATTAGCTTTATTTTTAGTCTTCCTAACGACTTTAGGAATGCTAGCGTGTTCAGAAAATGAACTACAAACACCCAAATCTTCTGAAGATGTCAGTGCAGAAAAACTTGACAACTACCTAGTTTTTAGTCATGTTGGCTTAGGCTGGGGATGCAGAGCATCTGTTATTTATATGGTAACTAATAGTGGAAGAGTGTATGCTGATACAAGTGGTAATTTCTGTAAAGACCAAGAGAAATATTCCTTTGTAGGTTATCAATTGCCTGATAGTGAGTATGCTAAGGTCAAAAATTTGCTTACAGCATTTCCAGTTGATTTGGCTAATCAACAAGGTAAAACGTATGGTTGCCCAGGTTGTGCGGATGGAGGAATGTTGTTAATACAAAGAAAAGAAAAAGGCAAGACTATTAAAACATGGAGGATTGATGATAATATTTTTTATAGTGAGACAGATGTAATCGGGCAAAAATTTCCAAGCTATTTATCTAACTATGGAAAGACATTAGGTACAGCTTTTACAAGCCTTAAATTTAAATAATAGCCATGAAATTATCGAAAATGCTTTACATGATTCTTGCTTTTGTACTATTTTTTGCGTGCAAGAATAAAGACATCTTTGGTAACGAAGAGGAGGATAATTTGAAGTTAGCACAAATAGCTTCTGAGGTGGAAGCCTTTGCTATCAACAAAGCTTGTGCTGGCGATGACTGTAGAGTAATGCCAATGGGAGCAAAGGCATGCGGAGGGCCTACCCGTTTTATTGTATATTCTTTGTCGAAAACAGATGAAAAGGTATTGACTGAGAAAGTGAAAGTTTATACAGACTTTCAAAAAGAATTGAATATAAAGTACAACAGATTTTCTGATTGCGCTATGATGATTATGCCTACTGTCGACTGTGTAAACGGACTTTGTACAACTAAATAATATCTGATTGCGTAAAGCTGTTTAACCTCATAAAAAGAGTTGTGGATTTTGAGTTAAAATTGTTGATATACACAATTTTAAATTCAAGATTCTCAACTCACAATTCAAAACTTCCAACTTTTCACTCTTATTTAACGCCTTTTTAGGCCTTTTGCTCATGAAAAAAACTTTACTCCGAGCAATTCACTTCTTTGCTTTGTTAATTGCTTTTGTTTCTTGTAAAGACCATTGTCAAGAAACCAATACTTACAGAGGAACTGAATCTGTGTTGATTTCACTCAATGAACTCAGAAATAGTGTAAAAGCTTTGCCTGCACAAGACTTAGTGAATCCTGGAAAAATTTATGTAAAAGATAACTATCTGTTTATCAATGAAATAAAGAAAGGATTCCATGTAATAGATAATTCAAATCCATCATCACCCAAAGCCATTGCTTTTATTCAAGTATTAGGTAATATTGATATTGCTGTGCAAGACAATATCCTATATGCCGATAGTTACACCGATTTTGTAGCTTTTGATATTAGTAATCCTACTGCTATCAAAGAGGTATCGCGGGTAAACGAAGTATTTACTTATGGAGTAGCCGATGGTATTAGTTGGAGTTATAATCCGAATAATCAGACCATCTATGACTATAAATGGAAATGGTATACCACGACTCAAGAGGTATCATGCGACCCTTCCTATTACCCAGTTGTGTATTATGATAGTTGGGGACTATATTCAAGCTTTTCATCAAGCAGTTCTACAGGTTCAGTAGCTAAAGGAGCAGGTGTTGGAGGATCGACAGCAAGATTCACCATTACGAATAATCACCTGTATGCTGTCACACAAGATGAAATGAAACTGTTTAGCTTGGCTAATCCTGAAAAACCGACTAAAGATGCCAGTATAAAACTTGGTTTTGGTATCGAGACAATCTTCCCTTATAAAAATAAATTGTTTTTAGGTACTACCACAGGAATGCAAATCTGGAACAATGAAAACCCTAGTAATCCAACGTTTTTATCACGTTTAGACCACGTACGTGCTTGCGACCCTGTAGTAGTTGAAGACGATATCGCTTATGTTACCCTTCGTTCGGTAAACAATTTTAGTCGTTGTGGTGCTGCTATTGCCAATCAATTAGATGTTATCAATGTTTCAAATCCAGCTACGCCCGTATTGCTAAAATCATATAATATGGATAGCCCTTATGGCTTAGGAATTGATAATAAAAAATTATTTATCTGCGAGGGTAAAGGGGGGCTAAAGACCTTCAATGCTACCAATTCAATGGATATTAAGCTAATACAGCATTTTACAGACATGAATACTTATGATGTAATCCCTTTGAATGGCACTCTAATGCTTATTGGCAAAGACGGTTTATATCAATATGATTATAAAGATGCCAATAATTTGAAATTGTTGAGTAAGATATTGGTAAAACGAGAAAACTAATAAGCCCTGAAGAACATGAAAAGTATATTAACAATAATAGGTTGCCTCATATTTTCTGTGGCTTATACACAAGAAGAAAAATCGAGCAAGGGTTTCTTGAAAGATAAATACGTAAACTATACAGAAATAGGAGGGTTGTTTGGTAAGTCGTATCAAATTACACAGATGTCTTATTCTACTCCCGTTGAGGGACGAACCAATTTTACCATTCAATCATATAACGGATATAAAATTTCGGATAAGCTTTCAGTAGGTGTTACTGTCGGGGTCGACTGGTTTCATGCTATGCAGATTGTTCCTGTATCGTTAGGGATAAGAAATACTTATGGAAAATCATCATCCAAAAAAGTAAAACCATACATTGGCGTTGATGCTGGATATGGCTTTACATGGCTCAATGATGATTCATCTGATAACCAAACTGCTAAAGGAGGGTTGGCAATTAGTCCCGTCCTAGGATTATTGATTCCAACGGGCGGACAAGCGAACTTTGTATTGAGTATCGGTTATAAGCATAATGCTTTTACTACGACTAACAATACTGGTACAGACGATTACCCTTCTAGCAGAACAAAGGAATATGAATTAAACAGAATGGCGGTAAGATTAGGCGTAAATTTCTAAGTTAAATAATCTTCTCATAAAAAAATCCCTTTCAGTGTTAAACTGAAAGGGATTTTTTTATGAATTATTAATTGTAAATCAACAATCGCAAGCTTTTTCTTTGGTTTTCCAATTGATATAATAAGCTGAAGCAATTAATAAACCACCTAAGCCACCAGTGATAAGTTCATACTTGTCTGCAAACCAAACTATTTCACTAAGCTTTATCAGTAAACTTAACATTAGAAGCAAAAGTGGAATAGCATTCAAATGTTTTTTATAATCTCTTATTAAAATAATATTTGCTAAAACAAGACTCCCACCGATGAACCATAACTCCCAAGTATGGTCAGCAAATAAGCTTCCACCCAAAAATGGAATCAGTGTAATTAACAAAGGAGTAGCTATGCAATGTATCGCACAAAGAACAGAAAGGTAAAAACCAACCTTCTCTATTTTTAGAGTATGACTATGAGTATGTTCCATTGTTGTAATCATGTTGCAAAAGTAATACAATGCAACGTTATTGCAAATAAAATAGACGCTTTTTTATTATTTGGCTGAGAAATAAGCAAACGAGAATTTAAAATTTACGCATCAATATCCATCCTTTTTATTTTATCGATTTCTCAGAAGCCTTATAGTATTTAATTGTAAATATAATTATCTAATAATCAATTAATTATGGTTGTTATTGGATGATTATTTTAATGATTAATAAAATGAAAAATATTAATAAAAAATCAACTTAAATATTAGTTTTCACTTTGAAAGGATAAATTTATAAACTATTTTTATAGTTATATAACTATGTTTTTAAAAGATGAAAATGAGAACATTATACTTAGTATTATTATTAATGGTAATCAGCCTGAGGACAGTGTTAGCTCAAGCAGAAATGGAAAGCCAGAACTTAATTCGCCAATATCAATTTGAAAAGGCAATTATAAGTTTAAAAAACTGTTCGTCACTTGCTTGTCGTTTAGATTTAGCATTTTGTCAGGTAAAAGTTGGTAAACTAAAAGAAGCCATTGAAAATTATCAATCTGTTTTATCTCAAGATCCAAACAATACTTTGGCAATGCTGAGTTTGGCAAGTCTCTATGAAAAGACAGGGAAATTATATCAAGCCCAAAAAAGCTATGAGTCTTTACTTTTTATAGATTCTACGAATGCCTTTGTGTATAAAAGTTATGCTATGCTTTGTTTAAAACAGGCTAAAGATTCTCTCGCAAAAATACATTTCAAAAAAGCTATCTCTATTAGTCCGTCCGATGCTGAGAGTATGGTAGAACTAGCGAAGCTATTGGTAAAAGTCGATAGCTTGTCCGAAGCAAAAGTACTAATCAAAAGAGGACTCCTTTTAGATTCCACTTATATATCCCTTTGGCAATTGAATGCCAGAGTAAATTATCGAGAAAACAAATTTAAGCCTGTCGTGTCGTCTATTAAAAAAGCAATGGCTTTAGGAGATTCTACAATTGGTTATCAACAATTATTAGGATATGCGTATTTTTATTTGGATAGTATTCCACAGTCAATTGCTTGTTTTGAACGAGTATTAAAAGTAGAAATAGAGTCGGAACCCGCTTTTTTTTACCTTGGCTTATGTTACACTAAACTAAAAAAGGAAGATTTAGCGATTCAATACTTTCAACAAGCTATTAATGCAGGGTTGTCAGATGATTTACCAAAGTACTATGAACGAATAGGCTTAATTGATGAAAAGAATACTAGGTATAGCAATGCGTTAGAAGCTTATCAAAAGGCTTTTGAGTATTCAGGAAAAGCAGATTATTTATATTTAATAGCACGAGTAAATGACTGGAAGTCACCAAATAAGACAAAGACGCTGAAACTGTATAAACAGTATATACTATCTAAAAATAAAAAAAATAACGAATATATTTCTTTAGCTACTGAGCGAATAAAAGAATTGGAGACGGTCAATATTGCAAAGGCTAAGCCGTAAAGATAGGATTTATTGCTAGCGAGGTAATCAAACCCTTATCCATATCCATAGCGATGGACTTAAGTCCATCGCTATGGATATGGATAAGGGTTTGATTATTAGATGTTTATAATATTGTGAGTAGGCTGTATTAGTCAAATACTTTGACTTAAAACCAACATTTTATTCAGCTTGTAATTTCTCAAAAACAGCTTTTGATACTTCAACGACAGTTCCATGACGAAGTCCTTTAGGAAAAGTCATTTGGTCTGAAACATCCTCCCAAGTCTTGTAATCTTTAGAACGGATAGCGCCATACTTATGCTGTGTATATTTATCAAAATATACATAGGTATATTCGCCGATTTTTACACTTGTAGGTCCTTCTGCCCAATAATTTCCAGTGATTGGTGCTGATACTTCAGTAGGATAGGGGCCTTCTGCTTTTTTAGAACGTGTAATCCTGATATTCTTTTCTGCTGGTTTCGGATTCTCGTTTTTTACAAACATATAATACCATTTCCCATCTTTCAGAATAGTCGCATCAATGGCACTAAAAGTAGGGTTAAAGAATAACTTTGTTTCACTAAAAGTCTTAAAATCACGTGTTTTTACATAATAAATACGGTGATTTAAGCCTTTTTCACGCTCAGTTTCTCCAATTTCTGAATGTCTTCCTGGGATGGTAGTTGCCCAAAAAATCAAATAATTCTTAGTTTTATCATCATAAAAAACCTCTGGAGCCCAAGAGTTTTTGGCAGTAGGTTCATGTTCCATCACGGGAATGGCTTGTTGTTCAGACCAATTGATTAAGTCTTTAGACGAAGCATAGCCAATAATTCTATCGTTCCAACCACTTGTCCAAACCATTTTAAATTCGCCATCTGCCCCTTGAATAATACATGGGTCACGCATTAATTTATCTTTGCCAACGTTTGGTTTCAAGAACGACTTACCCGCTTTTAGGGTCTTCCATGTTAAACCATCCGTACTTGCCGCAAAATGCAGTCCGTCTTGTCCGTTATCCACAAAGTAAGAAAACAATAAGAATTTATCTTGAGCCTGTGTTTTTGAATAAACAATTGTAAAAAGGAGTACTAATAAAAAGATACTTTTTTTCATGTGAGGTAATAATGCTAAAGGGTGTTAAAAAAGGTTTTTGACTTGCTCAATCGTAAGATTTGTATAGTCTTTTATAAATAATTTAATGTTTGAGAACTTTTCAAATTCGACTTCTTGATGAGTAGTAGTTAGAATAATAGCTGTACAACCCGCATTTTCTGCTGTTTTAGCGCCTGTTGGCGAATCTTCAAATACAAGACTTTCTGCAAGAGAAACACCTAATCCTTTGGCTACTTTTTCAAAAACTTCGGGGTCTGGCTTGCCTTTATCCACCATTCCAGCATGGACTACGCATGAAAAATAGTCGCGAATACCTAAATTATCTAATACAAAATTGATGTTTTCGATAGGTGCAGCAGTACCGATTCCCATAGCGATATTAGCACCCTTTGCCTCTTCTAAGAATCCCTCAAGTCCGTCTATCAATTTTAAATCATCTTTGAATACTTTACGGTAATGCACTTCTTTATCAAAAGAAATCTGGTAGCGTTCTTCGGGTGTATATTTATTAGGAAAGAGTCTCTCTATGATTTCTTCGTTCTTTCCATGACAACGTTCCTTTACTTCTTCGATAGTTAAATCAAGTCCTAATTCCTTTAATTTTAGTTGCCATGCACGGTGGTGTACCATCATATTGTCCACCATTGTGCCGTCCATATCAAAAATAAATGCTTGCATACGTATTGTTTTACAGTAAATTATAATGCTTTTGGAAGGGAAAATCTTATGAAAAGATAAATCGTGTAAACTTAACACGATTTATTGAGTTGAACAAAGTTTCAATAAACGAAAAAGCAACAGTAAAGAGAATAACCTTTACTGTTGCTTCAAATGCGTTAGCGGAAAGTATTAATTTCGTCCTTTATAAGTTGGTTTGTCAATACTTGTGCTTCCATATGCTGGGCAATTATTTTTCCTTGCACATGATGCTAAAGACAAAACTGCCATAAAACCAATAATAATAGTAGCTTTTTTCATGATTAATATTTGAATGTAAGTGGTACATAAAGGTACTCTTACGTTAAATTACGAAAAAAAGGAATAAATATTGTTTCGCAAATGATTAATTTTCAAAGGATTGTGAAGATGGCTGTCGGTTCTCAGTCATCAGATTTCGGCTTTTAATTAAAAGCCAATCATTGAAATTGATAGAATCAAAAAAGCTTGCCGTCTCCTATCTCTAACGAGGGAATTAATTCCATCGTTAGAGATTTAGCTTTTATCTTTATGAATCGGAAATGAACATTACAAAATACTCCTCATTCCACACTCAAAACTCATCACTTATAAAACTACTGTTCAACCATCGAAAGGTTTTCGGCCAATGTCAATTCATCTTGGCTAAGAATAAAAACTTTTTCTTCTCCTTCTTCATTAGCTTTTTCACCATATCCTAAGATTGTCATCATGCCTTCTTTACCCTGTTCGTCAGCAAAGAGGCGAGTTGTAATCGTTCCGTTTTCTAGTCGGTCAACAATTACGTGCTTTGGTGCTGGAATCAAACAGTGTTGAATACCACCATAGCCACCCAAAGATTCTTGATAAGCACCCGTATGGAAGAATCCAACAAACTGGCGTTCTTGTCCTTCTTCAAAGATTGGTAAATACAAATCTGAACTATGGGCTTCGGTATTATAGAAATCCATCGAGTCGCAAGTAAGTCCACCTAAATTTACTTTTTGGTATGGACTTCCCCAGTTATTCACTGGCAACATGATGTATTTTTGGTTCATACCCCAAGAATCTGGCAGTTGTGTAATGAAAGAACCATTAATCATGTACCATAATTCTTTATCATTTTGTAGCTTCTGGTCGATGATTTCGTATAAAACCGCACCACTTTCACCTACAGTATAAGAGCCAAATTCAGTAAATAAATTTGGTACAGGTACGTTGCTTTTATTACAAATCCATGAGATAGACTCTACAATTTCGTCAATCATCGCCTGATAATCGTAGTTGAATTGTAAAGAAGTTTGGATAGGTAAACCACCCCCTAAATCGATAGAATCTAGTTCAGGGCAAACCTTTTTTAGTTCACAATATTTATAGATAAAACGGCTCAATTCTGACCAATAATAGGCACTATCTTTAATACCTGTATTGATGAAGAAATGTAACATTTTTAATTTATAACGCTCACTATTTTGGATTTTGTCTTTGTACAATTCCATTACATCTGAATAGCGTAAACCCAAACGAGAAGTATAGAAAGCAAAGTCTGGTTCCTCATCCGTTGCGATTCTGATACCTAAATTTACGGTTTCAGTCGTTACAAATTTGTCGTAAAAGTCAATCTCCTTAAGGTTGTCTAGAATTGGAATACAATTAAAGCCTTCGTTAATTAACTCGCTGATATACTGCGTATAAAGAGGTAGCTTGTATCCGTTGCAAAGAATATAAGTAGACTTAGAAATCTTATTTTCTCTGTACAAATCACGAATAAGTGAAATGTCGAAAGCAGAAGATGTTTCGAGGTGCACATTGTGACTCAGAACCTCCTCGACAATAAACTTAAAATGGGATGATTTTGTACAATAACAATAAGTATAATTTCCCTTATAGTTGTACTTTTTGATGGCGTTCTTAAACATCCTTTTGGCATTCTCGATATGCTCGCCAACTTTGGGTAAGTACGTAATTTTCAAGGGTGTACCATATTGCTGGATAATGTCCATGAGCGGAACATTATTGAACAAAAGTTCATTGTCTTGGTCAATGTTGAATTCCAAGGTTGGGAATTCAATGGTTTGGTCAATTAGGTCAATGTAATTTTTCATCCTACTGCGAAAAGCATAAATGCGGGGTTTTGATTAAAAATACTTATATCTTCGTGAAACTTAATCTCAGAAGTTTTTTTAGTAAAGGTAAATTTTTGTTGTTTACTATTAACGAAACTGCTACATAAAAAGCGTGCAAAAGTGCAATAAAAGTATGACCTTTGCAAGCATAAAAATTGGATTTATTCTATATTTAACGTTCCGTTTTTAGAATTAGTTTCTACGGGGAGTACTTTCCGTAAACAGGTTTCATGAAAAAAATACATTTTATTGCTATCGGAGGTGCAGCGATGCACAATTTAGCCATTGATTTACATAATAAAGGCTATCATATTACAGGTTCGGATGATGAAATCTATGAGCCTTCACGAACCCTGTTGGGGGAAAAAGGTTTGCTCCCTGCCGAAATAGGTTGGTTTCCTGATAAAATCACGAATGATTTAGACTGTGTAATTTTAGGAATGCACGCTCGGGTAGATAATCCAGAATTAGCTAAAGCCCAAGAATTAGGCATAAAAATTTATTCGTATCCTGAATTTATTTATAGCCAAAGTTTACATAAACAAAGAGTAGTTATTGCAGGAAGTCATGGGAAAACGACCATTACTTCTATGATTTTGCATGTACTGAAATACCATCATCGCAAGTTCGACTATATGGTGGGTGCCAGAATAGAAGGCTTTGATACAATGGCGAGCCTTTCGGATGCTCCTGTGATTGTAATTGAAGGCGATGAATACTTATCATCACCTATCGACCGTCAGCCTAAATTTTTACATTATCACCCCCACGTAGTATTAATGTCGGGTATTGCTTGGGATCACATCAATGTCTATCCAGATTTTAACAATTATGTACATCAGTTTGAATTACTAGCAGACTTGCTTCCCAAGGCAGGTAGTTTTATTTATGATGAAACAGACAAATTGGTCAATAAAATCGGAGCAAAAGAATACGAAAGCGTTAGAAAATTCCCTTATTCAGCCCATCCACACAAAGTAAAAGACGGCAAAACATTGTTGATTTTACCCGATAAGAAAGAATTAGCCATTGAAGTATTCGGAGAGCATAACCTTAAAAATTTGACTGGCGCTAAGTTAGTACTTTCACAGATTGGTATTGAAGAGGATGAATTTTATCAAGCTATTCCATCTTTCAAAGGTGCTGCCAAACGCTTAGAATTGGTCGCTGAAAATGCGGAAACGATTATCTATAAAGATTTTGCTCATGCACCGTCTAAGGTAGAAGCAACGACCAAGGCCGTAAAAGCACAATTTCCTAACCGTAAATTGGTAGCCTGTTTAGAACTACATACTTTTAGTAGCTTGAACAAAGACTTTTTAGGAGAATATGCCAACAAATTGAATGCGGCAGATGTTGCTATTGTATATTTTAGTCCGAAGACGCTAGCACATAAAAAACTGCCAGCAATTACGCCAGAGGATATTAAGACTCATTTCAATAACCCTAATTTATTAGTTTTCACAGATAATGCTTCCCTCAAAGACTTTCTATTAGCCGAGCGATGGCGTAACAGTAATTTGTTAATGATGTCATCAGGGACTTTCGATGGACTTGATTTTAAAGAATTATCTCAAGGAATTTTACAATAAAAAATAACACCTCACCCCCAGCCCGACTACGCGTCCCGCTCTTTTCAGAGAGGGGCGGGGGTGAGGTAAACCATATCATGAACCGTATTACAGCACTTTTTTCAGTAAAAAAGAATAATTTACTTAACGTTTATTTTACAGCAGGCTTTCCGAAAATCAATGATACTAAATTGATTTTGAAATCATTACAAGATGGGGGAGCAGACTTAGTGGAAATAGGAATGCCTTATTCAGACCCTGTGGCAGATGGTGAAACTATTCAACAAGCTAACCAAGTATCGCTCGACAATGGAATGACGGTAAAGCTTTTGTTTGAACAACTAGCAGGTATCCGTCAGGAAGGCATTAGTGTGCCTATCTTATTGATGGGTTATATTAACCCAGTCTTACAATTTGGAGTAGAAGCTTTTTGCCAAAAATGCCAAGAAGTAGGTGTTGATGGTTTGATTTTGCCAGATATGCCTGCTAGTGTGTATGAAGAAGAATACAAAGCTGTTTTTGATAAATATGGTATTCTGAATATCTTCTTGATTACCCCACAAACTAGCGAAAGTAGAATCAGACATATCGACGAAGTATCACATGGTTTTATTTATATGGTTTCGTCGGCAAGTACTACAGGTGCAAAATCAGGCATTTCGGATGTCCAAGAAGAGTATTTTGAACGGGTAAATAACATGAATTTAAATAACCCACGATTGATTGGGTTTGGTATTTCGGATAATGAAACCTTTAAAAAGGCTTCCTCTCATGCAGCGGGGGCTATTATAGGTAGTGCTTTTATTAAAATGCTAAGTACTTCAACAGATTTAGATGGAGATACCAAAGCCTTTGTGAAAATGGTGAAGGGAGAATAAAATTGTTAGTACAGGAGCTTTGTCAACTTTCCAAAGTTGACAAAGCTAACATTCCTACCCCGCCCAGTTCTCTCTATCCAAACTTCTATACTGTATTGCTTCGGCTAAATGTTCGGCACGTATGTCTTCAGTGCCTGCTAAGTCGGATATTGTACGGGCTACTCTTAAAATACGGTCGTAAGCACGTGCCGAAAGTTGTAACCTTTCCATCGCTTTTTTCAATAAAGCAACGCCTGCCGTATTAATTTCGCATATCTCTTTCACCATTTGCGAAGGCATCATGGCGTTACAATAAATGGCAGGATGGTCTTTAAAACGAATAGTTTGTATTTCTCGTGCTTTAATTACCCTCTCTCGAATATCAGCAGAACTTTCAGATTTTCTGTTAGACGATAATTGTTCAAACTTTACGGGTGTTACCTCCACATGAAGGTCGATTCTATCTAATAATGGTCCCGATATTTTATTAAGGTATTTTTGCACTACACCTGGCCCACAAACACATTCTTTTTCAGGATGGTTATAATAACCACAAGGGCAAGGATTCATCGAAGCAATCAGCATAAAGCTTGAGGGAAACTCTACTGCCCATCTTGCCCTAGAAATAGATACTTTTCGCTCTTCTAAAGGCTGACGCATTACTTCCAAAGCCGAACGTTTGAATTCTGGTAATTCATCCAAAAACAATACGCCATTGTGGGCTAATGAAATTTCTCCAGGTTGCGGATTTCCTCCTCCACCAACCAAGGCGGCATCTGAAATAGTATGATGTGGCGAACGATAAGGGCGTGTAGAAACTAATGAAGCTTTCGTCCCTAGTTTCCCCGCTACAGAGTGTATCTTTGTGGTTTCCAAGGCTTCTTGTAATGAAAGCGGAGGAAGGATAGAAGGAATCCTTTTTGCCAACATGGTTTTTCCAGCACCCGGAGGACCAATCATAATAACATTATGTCCACCCGCTGCGGCTATCTCTAAGGCTCTTTTAATATTTTCTTGTCCTTGCACGTGCGAAAAGTCTGCATCGTAATTGTTCTGAGAGTTAAAGAAAATATCACGAGTATCAGTAACTAAAGGTTCTATCTGAAGTGTTCCTTTCAAAAAGTCAACCGCTTCGCTTAACGTATTGACACCGATGATGTCTAAATTATTAACAATAGAAGCTTCTGAAGCATTTTCAATAGGAAGAATGAATCCTTTCAAGCCTTTTTTTCGGGCTTCAATAGCAATGGGTAAAACTCCTTTTATAGGTCGTAAAGTACCATCTAAGGCTAATTCGCCCATAATGACGTAGTCTTCAAGGCTTTTTAAATTACTTTGTCCAGATGCATGGATAATCCCTAAAGCGATGGGTAAATCATAAGCAGAACCTTCTTTACGGATATCAGCAGGAGCAAGATTTACAACGACTTTGGTACGAGGAAAGAAAAAATCTGTTTGTTTGATGGCGGATTCCACCCGATGAGTAGATTCTTTAACTGCTCCGTCTGGAAGCCCAACAATAAAGAAGTTTTGTCCTTGGCCTTCGCTCACTTCAACAGTGATAATGGTAGCATCAACACCATGAACGGCACTACCGAAGGTTTTTGCAAGCATAGAATATGGTTTTTATAGAACTTAGTTGAATAAATAATTGGCTAAACAAAGATAAGATAGTTTTACGTTGTTTGATGGTGTTATTCGTAATAATTATGAATGATTTGTAGCACGAGTTTTCAACTCGTGAGGTTGTCCTTTCACGAGTTGAAAACTCGTGCTACTATTTTAACTAAAAAAATGAGGACAAAAGAATTTCTTCCTTTGTCCTCAACTCTCATAATCTTTAGTCTTCAAAAAATTACTTCTTCTCTGGCAACATAATTACTTTAATGACATTATCAGCGAAGTATTTTTTAGCAGCCGTCTTAGTACTTTCAACCGTTACTTTTTTAAGGGCTTCTTCTTCCTTCAAGATGTATTTTACATCGTCACCTTCTTGATACTGAGATTGTAAATAGCCCATCCAGAAACCATTGTCACGCAATTGTGTTTCCGTCTGACGCTTCGTTTCTACCTTAAACTTATCGATATCTGTTTGTTCAGCACCTTTTTCTTTTACTTTTTCAATTTCAGCCAAAGTACGTGCTACCAATTTCTCTACGTTTTCAGGAGCACAGCCAAAAGCAATACGGAAATTATAACGTTTAGCAGGAATCTTAGCAGTACTGCCACTTACACCTACACCATATACACCTGATTCTTCCTCTCTTAATTTTTCAATCAATTTGATTTCCAATACTTCTGATAAAGCTTCAACCTGTGTTTCACTTTCGGTAGTACCATCAAAATCACCAGACCATACCAATGTAACACGTGCTTTAGATTCTGTACCTTTATAAAGTGTTTTTTCAACCTTTCCTTTTGGTGGGCGAATACCTAAATCTTTATAAGTTTCCTTGCGTTTAGTTGATGGCAATCCTCCCAAGTATTTCTCTAACAAAGGCTTAACCTCTTCATTTTTAAAATTCCCTACAAAGAAAAATGTAAAGTCAGAAGCATCTGCAAAGCGTTCTTTATAAATCTGGAAAGCACGAGCAGCATCAATTTTCTCCATTCTTTCCACCGTCATTGGTAAGTTACGAGGAGCATAATTGCTTAAAATTGCCGTTAAAGAGTCACTATACACTTTCTCGGGCGTCAAAGTTTTTTGTTGACTAGCCAAAGCATCACGCTGATTAGCTAAGAAACCTTTTACTACATCAGCATCAAAACGAGGCTGAGTAAAATAACTATACAATAACTGTAATGCCGTTTCTAAATCTTTAGGATTACTAGAGCCTGAGATGCCTTCAGTCGTTCCTGAAACAAATGGACTAACCCTCGCTACTTTGCCTGTTAAGGCTTTACGGAGATTTACTGTAGAGAAATCTCCTAAGCCACCAATAGTGGCAATAGCAGAAGCTACACGAGCATTATCAGCATCTTTGGCACCATATAAATTTGACCCGCCAAAGCTATAACCACCAATCAAAATTTCATCATTTTTAAAATCTGTTGGTTTTAAAACAGCCTTTACACCATTCGCAAAAGTATATTCTGTAAGACCTACTTCTGGAATTAGTTTAGTAGCAATTACTTTAGAACCCGTCGGCAATTTCGCAATCAAAGGCTTATTGACAGTTTGGTCAACATAGGCTGTTACATCTTTTCCAGCTGAATTCAACCATTCTCTGATTTGAGCTTCTGTAGGCAAGGTAGCTTTGTCTTTTTCAGGAGCCATCAAAATCACAGCACGGTTGGTATCAGTAATCAATAAATTACCCAATGCATTTACTTCTTCTAGCTTTATACCTTCCAAATACTGCTTGGTAAACTCATACCCAAATTCAGTTGAAGTGAGGTTTTCATCTTCCAAGAAAGCACCCACTAATCCTTCTACTAATTGTTCAGAATCTGTTTTGTCTTTTTCTTTATAAGCCTGTTCTTGACCTACCATGTACTGAGTTTTGGCTCTTTGTAATTCAGAGGCATTAAAACCAAATTTCTTAGCACGAGATACTTCTTCTAAAATTGCCTTTAAGCCTTTTTCTATATTTCCACCTTTTGCCACAACCACAGTGTTGAAAGCATCTAGGTTTCCTAAAAATCCGCTATAACCTGCATAACCATATTGAAAAGGAGGATCAGCTTTTTGCGTAAGCTCTTGGATACGTCCAGAAAGCATTTGATTGAATAATGAACGAAGCATTCCTTCGCGACGGTCTTGATAAGTAACGTCTTTGCGTTTTTCCTGCTTATTCATAATCTGAACAATCGTATTAGGTTGCTCAGGGTCGGTGATGATGGCTACATCTGTACTACCGTTCAAATCAATTTTATACTTTGTTCTTGGTTTTTCATTGGCAGGATTTTGAAGACCGCTAAATTTCTCGATAATCATTTTTTCTACCATCGCGACATCTACATCACCTACTACGGCTACGGCTTCTAAATCTGGACGATAAAAATCTTGGTGAAATTGTTTCAGCACATCATACTTGAAATTCTGTAGGATATCATCTTTCCCAATAGGCAAACGTTTGGCATATTGCGAATTGTTTAGAATGATAGGGAAGAACTTATCACGCATACGAGCCTGAGCGCCTTTACCTGTACGAGATTCTTCTAATACTACGCCTCTTTCTTTGTCGATTTCAGTAGGGTCTAATGTAGCATTATGAGCCCAATCTTCCAGAATCTGAATACCCTTTTTAAATACTTCTATAGAATCCGTTGGAACTGGCAACATATATACTGTTTCATCAAAACCTGTATAAGCATTTAAGTCTGCTCCAAAGCGTACACCAGATTTTTGAAGGAAATCAACTAACTCATTTTTGGGAAAGTTTTTAGTGCCATTAAAATTCATGTGCTCCATAAAGTGTGCAAGCCCTTGTTGCGCATCATTTTCCAATACAGACCCCGCCTTTACTATCAAACGCAACTGTGCTCTATTTTTAGGCTCAGCGTTTTTCATGATATAATACTTAAGTCCGTTTGGAAGAACCCCTACTTTTACTTTTGGGTCCATGGGAAGGAGCTTTTTACTCAAATCTTCTTGAGCTATCGCCGTAAATCCCGAGAAGTAACTCAGTGCTACAACAGCGATAAGGGTTGTAATTTTTTTCATGATAATAGATAATTCTCTAACCCCGTAGAGAAGATGCTTATTTTAATGTTTATTCTATCTTGGGGCTACACAAATAATAAACACAAATTTGATGAAAGATTTAATAAAAATGCAAGATAGCATTACCGATGTAGAATAACGGGGTTGATATGAAAAAATTATCATGGAGCGAATGATAAAATAGCGTTTCTTTGTATTGACTAAGCTAAAAATGATAATCTATGTATCAAGCCTGTATTCGAAACCATATTTATCACTTTGCAACCCTAAAAACCTTAATGGCAAAGGCCAGTCCTTTGCGTTCTGGGGATGAACTAGCAGGCGTTGCTGCCCATTCAGCGGAAGAACGTGTAGCAGCACAAATGGCCTTAGCGGAGGTGCCTTTGAAAACGTTTTTGACAGAACACCTAGTCCCTTACGAACAAGATGAAATTACACGGTTAATCATCGACACTCACGATATAAAAGCTTTTAGTACAATCAGTCATTTAACCGTCGGAGATTTTAGGAATTTTTTGTTGGAAGAAACCACTGATACCAAGGTTCTCCAAGCTTTGCAAAAGGGATTAACCCCCGAGATGGTAGCGGCTGTTAGTAAACTAATGCGTATTCAAGACTTAGTGACTGTTGCTTCAAAATGTGAAGTAATTACGCAGTTCAGAAATACCATCGGCATAAAAGGCCATTTCTCTACTCGCTTACAACCCAATCACCCCACTGACGATTTTAAAGGAATTGCTGCCAGTATGATTGACGGACTTTTTTATGGCAGTGGTGATGCTGTTATCGGTATCAACCCAGCTACTGATAATGTTCCAACCGTTATTCGGTTGCTCGATATGTTAGATGGTGTTCGTCAACGCTTTGATATTCCGATGCAGTCTTGTATTCTTAGCCATATCACTACGACCATTCAAGCGATAGAACAAAATGCGCCCGTCGATTTAGTATTTCAGTCTATTGGAGGCACAGAAGCCACCAATACTTCGTTTGGAGTAAACCTGAATATTTTGCAAGAAGGCTATGAAGCAGGGCTTTCGCTGAAACGCGGTACAATAGGCAATAATTTAATGTACTTTGAAACAGGGCAGGGGAGTTCGCTTTCGGCAAATGCGCATCATGGCTTAGACCAACAAACTTGTGAAACCCGTGCGTATGCAGTAGCGAGGCATTTCAATCCTTTATTGGTCAATACAGTAGTAGGTTTTATTGGCCCAGAGTATTTGTATAATGGCAAACAGATTATTCGAGCAGGTCTTGAAGACCATTTTTGTGGAAAACTGTTAGGGCTACCAATGGGTGTAGATGTTTGCTATACCAATCATGCCGAAGCCGACCAAGATGATATGGATACTTTACTGACGCTATTAGGTGCAGCTGGTTGTAATTTTATCATGGGCGTTCCGGGTGCAGACGATGTGATGTTGCATTACCAAAGTACTTCTTTTCATGATGCGCTTTATATCAGACATTTATTAGGTTTAAGACCCGCCCCAGAGTTTGAAGCTTGGCTTATGAAAATGAATATTTTTGATAAAAAAATGAGCTTGAAATCAGGAAATAAACAATTAATCAGCAGTGTAACTGGATTTATTGAAGGATAATGGAAATAAATAAAACAGTATCTGCCGACCAATGGCAATTTTTACAAAACTATACACCCGCTCGCATTGCTCGTGGGAGAGCTGGGCATAGTTTGCCCACTGCTGAATTATTGAAATTTCAATCCGACCATGCTCAGGCACGAGATGCTGTTTATTCTGAAATTCAGATAAGCAGTTTGCAAGAGGCTTTTATGTCAAAATTTAAGATAGAAGTATTACCCTTGCAAAGTGAGGTGAAATCTCGCTCACAATATCTTCAACGTCCCGACTTAGGAAGAACTATTTGCCAACTATCTAGAGAAACATTGATTGAAAAAGAGGCTTCTGCATCTGACATTTGTTTTGTCATTGCAGATGGACTTTCGGCGAAAGCTATTAACGAACATTCCTTTCCTTTTCTACAACGATTACTTCCGAAACTTCAAGCTGATAATTGGAAGATTGCACCGATTTGTATTGTTGAACAAGGGAGAGTAGCGATTGCTGATGAGATAGGCTTTTTATTAAAGGCAAACATCGTCGTTATTTTAATTGGCGAACGCCCAGGGCTTACTTCATCAGATAGTATGGGCGCTTATATTACTTACCAACCTCAATTGGGACTGACTGACGAAAGTAGAAATTGTGTCTCCAATATTCGTCCGGAAGGATTAAATTATGCGCTAGCCTCAGAAAAGATTTTTTATCTTTTGAATGAAATAAGAGGAAAAAAAATAAGCGGCGTACAACTAAAAGACGAGATGGGTAATCATAAATTACTTTAAAAAATTGAGTCTTTTTGTGTAGTAAAGATTGGCTAAAATTATAAATGCTAATGATGGGCAAAAAAAGGGATAACAAAGAATTTTTCAGGGAATTAACATAAGTTAATATTGCAAACAAGAAAATACAATATTAAATCTGAAAATAGTTTTGTAAAGATGGGTTGCTTACAAGCAATTAATTATCAAAAAAACTAATTAATAAAATTTAGATAGAAAGAATTTGCCGTTTCGTAAACAAATTCGTGGAGTTCATAAAGAAATATTCTTGGTTCGTGTAATATTTTATAAGTTTATACAAGGATTTCTTTGAAAATGCTTGACTTAAACTCCATTTTTTCTATCTTTGTAATGTGTTCATAGAACGCAGATTTTTTAACCTAATAACGTGGCGGCGTTGTTAGGTTTTTTTTATGTTTTTATTCAAAATCAATTTTTGATACTTTTTACTAACAGATTCTTGGCTACTTCGTGGCTAATGAAATGATTAGAGGTTTCCCCAAGACTAACACATAGCGATTTATCAAATTCATTCAATTCCTTTACGACAATGTGGCAACCTAGAGTTAGGCCTATCTTGGCCAAGTACTGTAAAAAGGTAGGGGAGTGTTCAGATACCCCAACCATTACAACATGTTGTCCGACTGCAATTTCGGACAGATTCTGATATCGTAATTCAGGCATCACTCCGAAAGTATCTGGAATTGGGTCACCGTGTGGATCAAACTTAGGAAAGCCTAAAAATTCGTCAAGTCTTTCAACCAACTCTTCAGAATCGATATGTTCTAATTGCTCAGCAATTTCATGTACTTCATCCCAATTAAAGCCTAATTTCTCTACTAAAAAAACTTCCCATAAACGGTGTTTTCTAATCACCTTTAATGCCACAGCCTCACCCAACTCTGTCAGCCTCACACCCTGATATTTTTGGTAATTAACCAGTTGCTTTTCAGAAAGTTTTCTAAGCATATCCGAAACCGATGCCGCTTTCGTAAGCGTCAGTTCAGCTACAGCATTAGTACTGACTTCACTGCCAGTTTCCGCAGAAAGCTTATAAATTATTTTAAGGTAGTTTTCTTCCGTGAATGAAGTCATGACAAATATTCTTTGGGACAATAACAGTAGTTGTTTGTATTACAAAGATATTATTTAATAAGTGAAAAAATAAATTTTAGGTTAATCTAAAAATAAATTTTGAATTGTAGTGAACAAAAAATAAATTTACGTTATATATCTAAGTCAGCCCCTTACAATTTAATACAATATTTAGCATGGACCTTAAAAATACAATTATAAATCAGTCGTTACCAGAAGTATATGGTTCAATACAAGTGCCTAAAAATGGTTCTTTTTCCAAAAAACTATGGGCTTTTACAGGCCCAGGCTTAATGGTTGCAGTGGGGTACATGGACCCTGGAAACTGGGCAACAGATATTGCTGGGGGTGCAAAATTTGGCTATACACTCATTTCGGTAATCCTTATTTCTAATATTTTTGCGATGCTACTCCAGCATCTATCATTAAAACTAGGAATTGCCACAGGACGAGACCTAGCACAGGCTTGTCGCCATGCTTATTCAAAACCTGTTGCCATCACACTATGGGTTTTGTGCGAGATTGCCATCGCCGCTTGCGATTTAGCAGAAGTCATAGGTTCTGCAATAGCTATTAATTTACTTTTTGGTCTACCCCTCTCAGTAGGAGTCGTAATTACCGTTTTAGATGTCTTGGTACTCTTATATTTCCAAGGAAAGGGATTTAGAACACTAGAATCTATTGTGGCAGGATTAATCTTTATGATTTTTTGTTGTTTCGGGTATGAGATATTTGTATCTCAACCTTCCATCAAAGAAATTTTCGGGAATATTTTACCTAAACCTGAAATCCTGACTAACCCTGAAATGCTGTACGTTGCCATTGGTATCTTGGGTGCTACGGTAATGCCTCATAATTTATACCTACATTCTAGTATTGTTCAAACCCGAAATTTTGAAAAAAATAGTGAAGGTAAACGCTCTGCAATATTTTTTGCGACGATAGACTCAAACTTATCGTTATCAATAGCATTCTTTATCAACGCTGCTATTTTAATCATTTCTGCCGCTACGTTCCACCATACAGGAAATCAAAATGTGGCAGATATCAACGATGCTTATCACTTGCTTGACCCAGTTTTGGGGGTAAAGTTTGCTGGAATATTTTTTGCTGTAGCTTTATTGGCTTCTGGACAAAACTCTACGTTAACAGGTACGTTAGCAGGGCAAATCGTGATGGAAGGCTTTTTGAATTTGAGATTAAAGCCATGGTTGAGAAGACTAATAACGCGCTTAATAGCAGTGATTCCTGCTTTGATAGTAACGATACTTTATGGAGAAAGAGGAACGGGCGAATTACTGGTACTTAGCCAAGTGATATTATCATTGCAACTTAGTTTTGCGGTAGTACCTTTGATTCTTTTCACAAATGATAAAACTCAGATGGGTGAATTTGTTAATTCTACATTTATGAAAATCTGTTCTTGGATTGTCGTAATTATTATCATTGTATTAAATGGATATTTGCTTTGGGATACTATTTTTTAGTTATTTGTATTGCAAAAATAACTAAGCCATGAAAATACCAGAGACAAACGGATTGATTGACAACATCTATAAGTATGTACAAACGTATGTAGAAATTGCAAAACTTGAAGTAGAAGAAAGAGTTCAGGAAACGATTAAAAAATTGATTATCGGAGCAATCCTTGTATTATCTGGCTTGTTACTTCTCTTATTCTTCCTTCTTACTTTGGCATTATTTTTAAACCATGTTTTCAAAAGCGAATACCTTGGTTTTCTAGCAGTTACAGTTTTCCTAGCCATTGTGATAACATTTGTTTTTTATCTTGGAAAAAAACTACTAAAACCTGATACAATTACAGAAAGTATCGAAGTAGAAACTCAATCCAACTTTCAAGAAAATTAAAAGATAATTCTTTCTTTAAATTTTTACGCAAAAAAGCAATTTTTATTACTTTTGAATAGTTTTAGATACGTACACAGTTATTGTGTCAGCGATTTGTGCAATGAATTTACTCGGACAATAACAGAATAACGTAAAGATTATGTTTCCAGCAGTTAGCCCCAAAAAAATCTCTGAACGTAAGCGACAATTACATTTAGAAGCGAAAGCATATAAAGAAACGATTGATGGACAGGTTAGCAACCTTAAATCAGAAGCTACTCGTATAGGTACGAGAGCCCTTATCATTGGTGGTGTTTTAGCTACTAGTTATTTACTATTTAGCTATTTGACCTCGGATGATGAAAAAAAAGTATCTGCCAAAATATCAGAAAACGGTAATTTACCTGTTATTGTAAAAAAAGAAAAAGCGAAAGAATCGTGGCTTGTTTCATCTATCAAAGGGTATATGTTGTCATTTTTAATGGCCATTGCCAAAGATAAAATCATAGAAGCCCTTTCGATTTTAAAAGAAAATTATGCAGAGAAATCTTCTCAATAAATTTTATGAGCTGAAAGCTCAAGGCAAAAAAGCATTTGCTGTCTTGATTGACCCCGACAAAGTCAATGATGACAGCTTTTCGCATTTAATAAGCTTAAGTAAAGAGCAAGCAGTAGATTTCTTTTTTGTGGGCGGTAGTTTAATTACTAGCTTTATCATGGAAAAGGTAATTACGGATATTAAGGCTAATTGTGATATACCAGTGGTGCTATTTCCTGGTAATAGCTTGCATCTTAATAATAAAGTAGATGGTGTATTATTTCTGTCTTTGATTTCGGGTAGAAACCCTGATTACCTGATAGGTCAACAAGTAATTTCTGCCCCTATTCTGAAAAGAAGCGGCATAGAAGTATTACCGACGGGCTATATGATTATTGATAGCGGTCGCCAAACTACAGTTTCGTATATTTCTAATACCACACCCATTCCGCACGACAAACCAAGTATTGCCGCTTGTACGGCTATGGCAGGTGAAATGTTAGGGTTGAAATTAATCTATATGGATGCGGGTTCAGGAGCATATAATGCTGTTTCGCCAGAAATGATTGCCGCAGTACAACAATCTGTGGATGTACCTATTATCGTAGGAGGAGGAATAAATACTGCTAAAAAAGCGCATGATGCTTTAAGGGCGGGTGCAGATATTATCGTGGTTGGAAATGCTATTGAAGAACGAATAGAATTAATCAAAGATATTGCTAAAACTGTAAGGAGCTTCAATGAAGTGAATTCACTTGCTTAGGAATGGCAATAAAATAAGCTTAACCGTGGTCTGTGGCACACAGATCACGGTGTAAACAGTTTAAACTTCTGTTATTCCTAGCGAGTGACTTAAGTCACTCGCTAGGAATAACAGAAAAATATTTTTAATACCCTCCACGGAATTTATAAGTATCGGCAACCTTTTTGATAGCCACGATATAAGCCGCAATACGCATAGGTACTTTAAACTGTTGGGATGTTAAGAATACTTTATCAAAAGCATCTTTCATAATTCTATCTGAACGACGATTGATACGATCGAGATTCCATTTATAACCCATACGGTTTTGAACCCATTCAAAATAAGATACCGTAACACCACCAGCATTCGCTAGAATATCTGGCACTACTAATATTCCTTTTTCATTAATAATATCATCAGCAGAAGCAGACGTTGGGCCATTGGCTCCTTCAACAATCAATTTTGCTTGAATATAAGGTGCGTTTTCGATAGTAATGACATCTTCTTTAGCAGCAGGTACTAATACATCCACGTCTAAAGTCAATAGCTCTTCATTCGAGATTCTTTCAGCTCCAGGGAAATTTGCTAATGTGCCTTTGTTTAAGTCTCTGAATTTAATAGCACCTTCAATATCGATACCGTTCTCGTTGTAATAAGCACCAGAAATATCAGAAATTGCTTTTATCATTACACCACGTTCATGCAATAAACTAGCTGCATGCGAACCCACATTACCAAAACCCTGAACGGCGGCAGTAGATTTATAAGGGTTGATTTTAAGTTTATCCATGCCTGCCAAAGCTGAAACCATTACGCCACGACCTGTTGCTTCTGTACGACCTAACGAACCACCCAAAACCAAAGGTTTACCTGTTACAACAGCATTGACCGTCATTCCTTTTGCTTTAGAGTATTCATCCATTAACCAAGCCATTTCGCGAGGGCCAGTACCCATATCTGGTGCGGGAATGTCTCTGTCTGGACCAAACACATCTAACATCGATACTGTATAAGCACGCATTAAACGTTCCATCTCGCCAGCCGACATTTCACGAGGATTGCAAGCGATACCACCTTTTGCTCCGCCATAAGGAATATCTACTACAGCACATTTCCATGTCATCCAAGCAGCTAATGCGCGTACTTCATCAATATTTACAGCAGGGTCAAAACGAATTCCTCCTTTTGATGGCCCAAGGATATTAGAGTGTATCACACGGTAGCCTTCAAATACCTTAATACTTCCATTATCCATTGTGATGGGTAATCCCACTGTTACCTGACGGGCAGGGACTTTAAGGATATAATACATTTCATCAGAAATTCCCAATAATTCAACTGCTTTGTCAAAGCGTTGCATCATGGATTCTAGCGGGTTTTCTTTGTCCTTGATAGGAGCGGGCTCTAAATAAGTCATTGTTTTTATATATCCGACTACCATTATTATAGGAGATTGAAATATTAGGAAAATACTATTTCCTGTTTTTCTCTAAATAAGTGGTAATCAGGCCTTGAGATTTGTTTTTGTTGATTATGCACAAACATAACACACTTGAAACGACAAAAACAAGTACTTTGTATGTAAGTATAAATACCTGATTTTTAATCAAAAAACATAAATTTGAGGTATTTTTGCTTTTTGCTTTTTAACTTTATGGAAGATAGATGCGTTTGCCAAATAATCGTTGGTTAATTCTTAAAATTAAGGAATTATAAAATTTTAGAAAAATTTAATTTATTCTTGAAATATTGCAAATTTTAAAATCAACAACTTATCTTTGCAAAAATTTTAAATGCTATTAATTTAATATTCAACCCAAACAGCCCAATTGAATATGAACACAATTGTAGAAGAAAAAACGCGATACTCTGAGGAAGAGCTAAAAGAATTTGAAGTGCTTATCACTAACAAATTGGAAGATGCACGTGGCGAGTTAAACTACATTCGTGAAGCATTACACAAACGTAATGATCCGGGAACAGATGTGACAGCAGGTAGCTCTAAGCCAATGGAAGATGGTGCTGATACTTCTGAAAAAGAAAGTATGAGCCAATTAGCAGCACGTTTGCAAAAATTTGCTACTCAGTTAGAGAATGCTTTAATCCGTATCAAAAATGGCACTTATGGTGTATGTATCGATACTGGAAAATTGATTCCTAAAGAACGTTTAAGAGCTGTACCTCATACACAACAGACAATTGAAGCGAAGTTGATGAAACAACGCTAATTATCTGAAAGGCAATTTTAGTATTATTGATGATAGAGTTTTTCTAATAAAATCTCTATAGACTATTTATTGTGCCCTCTTATTTGTTTCGCTCATTCAAAATTCAAAAGTATTTTAAGGCTATAGCATCTTATAGCTTATTTTAATTGTGCATCATCATCAAACTAATCAATATGACAAACAACTTTCCTCTTTACATTCCTAGCAAAAAGCGGTTAACCGCTTTTTTGTTTTTTATGCTTATTCGTACTTGCTTCGGACAAGTACCTAATAGCTACTTTCTGCCACAGAATATTAGTTATGACCCTAAAATTCCTACGCCACAACAATATTTGGGGTATCAGGTAGGCGATTGGCACATCCAGCATGAGCAACTGATGGGCTATATGAAAAAAGTAGCTGAATTGTCAGACAGAGTTGAGCTAAGCGAATATGGGCGTAGTTACGAAAACAGACAATTGTTATTACTGACGATTTCGTCTCCTAAAAACCTTGCGAATGCTGACAAAATTAAAGCTGATCATCATAAATTAGTAGAGCCTGATAAATCGTCGAGCTTAGATACTAAAAATATGCCTATCGTAGTGTGGATGGGCTATTCTGTACACGGAAACGAAGCCAGTGGTACCAATGCTTCTGTACTGGCATTATATTATTTGGCAGCGGCTCAAGGGGCTGAAATAGATTCTATCTTGAACGAATCAGTCATTTTACTCGACCCACGCATTAATCCAGATGGTGGCGAGCGTTTTTCAAGTTGGGTGAATGCTAACAAAAGCATGAACATGGTGTCTGACCCGAACAGTAGAGAACTGAATGAGATGTGGCCGGGTGGACGTTATAACCATTATTGGTTCGACCTTAACCGTGACTGGCTTTATACGCAACATCCAGAAAGTAAAGGCAGAATACAGAAATTTCATGAATGGAAACCAAATATCTTGACTGACCACCATGAGATGGGGCCTAATTCATCATTCTTCTTTCAACCCGGTATTCCAGCAAGAACACACCCACTTACGCCAAAGAAAAATATAGACTTAACCGAAGTAATTGGTAAGTTTCATGCGGCAGCATTAGATAAAATCGGGTCATTATACTTTACGAAAGAAGGTTATGACGATTTTTACTACGGAAAAGGCTCAACCTTCCCAGACGTACAAGGAAGCATTGGTATTCTGTTTGAACAAGCGAGTTCTCGTGGACATTTACAGGAAACTCAGAACGGCAATATGAGTTTTGCCTTTACCGTTAGAAACCAATTTGTTACTACGCTTTCTACGTTGCGTGCAGCCAAAGCGATGCGTCAGGATTTGTTAGATTATCAAAGAAGTTTCTATCAAGAAAAATCTACTTCGGCTACCAAAGCTTATGTTTTTGGTGGAGGTACTGATAAAGTAAAGGTTTGGGAAATGATTAATATCCTTCGTCAACACGAAATAGATGTTTTCAATGTATCAAAAGATGAAACATTGGATGGAAAAACCTTTAAAAAGGGAGAAGCATTTGTAGTGCCTTTAAGTCAGCCACAATACCGTTTAGTACAAGGGATTTTTGAAAAACGTACTACTTTTGAAGATTCTCTTTTCTATGATATTTCGGCGTGGTCTATGCCTCATTGTTTTAATGTGCCTTATTCAGAAGCTAAGATTGCTTTAACTTTAGGAGATAAGTTAACCAAGAATGAGTTTCCGAAAGGAAAAATCATTGGTAATACCACTTACGGGTATGTGTTTGAGTGGGATAGCTATTTTGCGCCAAGAGCAGCCTATGAATTACAGAAGAAAGGCTACAAACTAAAAGTAGCTACTGAGCCTTTTACAGGAGTGTTTGAAGGGGGAACAAAAGCATTTAGCTATGGTACAGTAGAAATCACCGTTGGTTCAAATCAACAAGCAGATTTCGTTGCCTTGAAAACATTGTTACAAACACTGGCTGAAAGAGATGGCATTGATTTCTATGCTTTACAAACAGGCTTAACACCATCAGGAATTGATTTAGGAAGTAGCTATTTCGCACCGATGCGCCAACCGAAGGTTTTGATGTTGACAGGTACGGGCGTGAATCCGAACGATGCGGGTGAGATTTGGCATTTATTAGATACAAGGGTAAACATTCCACTATCAATGTCGGATATTACGCAAGTAAACCGCATGAGTTTAGAGAAATACAATACGTTGATTCTTTCAAGTGGGGAATATAGTACTTTGAATGAAGAGAAAATAAAAACATGGGTGAGAGGCGGCGGTACTTTAATCGCTTTAACGGATGCAGTAGAATGGGCTTCGGCAAAAGGCTTATCACCTGTAAAAATTAAAAATATTCCTGCTGATACTGCTACTGCTAAGCCTTATGCGTTGGCAGAACGCTATAAAGGTGCACAACAAACAAGTGGGGCTATTTTCCAAGTTAAATTAGACCCTACGCACCCAATTGGTTATGGCTATAAAGACCAAACGCTAAGCGTTTTCAGAGATAATAATATTTATTTAGAGAAAATTAAAGACCCATACAATGCACCATTGATTTATACTAACGACCCTCTGGTAAGTGGTTATATCACTGAACGTAACAAGAAGTTAATGAAAAATACTCCTTCGGTAGTAGCAACAGCTTTTGGAGCAGGAAAGGTGATTGTAATGACAGATAATCCAAACTTCAGAGCATTTTGGTATGGTACTAACAAATTGTTTTTAAATGCTATTTTCTTTGGCTCAACAATACTTTCAGGAGTACGTGGGGGAGATGAGGATTAAGCTTTTAGCTATCAGATTTCAGCTGTCGGTCATCGGCTATTGAGATTCAAATAATTTATTATCAGTCGGCTTTCGGTTTATCGGAAGCCGACTTTTTTATTTTAGGATTATCAGCATGATAAAAACCGTAGGGACGAATTGCATTCGTCCTTTACTGATATTTTTTTGCTACAAAGGACGAATGCAATTCGTCCCTACATTCGATTCAGATAAAAAAGCTGACATGCGAAGACCGACACCCGACAGCCCAAAAGCTACCAAGCCACCGTAACAGCTCCTTGTTTTTTTAATGTACCTCTTTCGGGGAAGTATTCAGCGGTGTAAGTAATCTGCCAAACGAATGAATCTGGTTTTACTAATACACCTTTGTATTTGCCATCCCAACGGTCTTCTGGACGTTTAGAGATGAATAATAACTCGCCCCAACGGTTAAATACCTTTAATTCAAAATCTCTGATATGAGCTGTAAATACCTGAAATGAATCATTCTGGATATCACCATTAGGCGTGAAGATATCAGGCACTAAAATACTAGGTTCGCATCTATCTACCACATTAGTACTTGCGCGACTAGTGCATCCTAATGTGTTGGTTACTTCTACGGTATAAATTCCTACGTTTGATACAAAGATAGTTTGGTCGGTTTGCCCAGTTGGGAACCATCTATACGTTTGCCCTGCTCCGCCACCAGCATCCAATTTTATCGGTAAAGCATCTGGCACACAAAGTGGTAATTCAGATTTTAAAGGAATAAAAGGAGATGGCAATAAACGAATAATAATATCATCAGTAGCTCTGCAATTGCCAAGATTAGCATTTAACGTATATGCCCCTTGCTGAGTTGGATAAATAAAATTAGTTGTTTGTCCCGTATTCCAGCGATAAGTAACGCCCGATTCAAGGTTAGTACCAATAAAATCAAAACCATTTCTACAAACGTCTCTATCTGCTCCTAAATCTACTTTAGGCGATTGAGCTATTTTAATTATACTAGTTGAACTGCCAACACAACCATTCGCACCCGCTACCTCATAACGTACAATATCAGTTTGTGGATAAGAAGAAGGCGTATAAAGTCCACCAGGAGTTACATTCGTTCCTTTCCAAACCCCTGCTACTGGGCTCGCTAATAACTGTATTGGGCGACTATTTTCGCATACTTCATTCGGGACATTAGGATTGATAACAGGAACAGGCTTGAAAGAAACTAAAGATTTGGCTGTACTGACACACTTTCCAGTAGCATCCATAACTGTTACAGTATACTGACCAGCCCTAGAAACCTTGATTTCAGGCGTATTTTCACCCGTACTCCATGATATCGTTCCAGTGTTAGCATTATTAGCCTTCAAAACAATCGTATCGCCTTGACAAACCAATGGAGGCACAGTAATGCTTGTAACCGTTCTTGGGCGAATGGCGATGACTAAATTACTTTCAATATACTTACAGCCCGAAGGGTCTGATAAATCTAAGGTATAAGTGCCAGCGCCAAGACCGCTAATTAAGTAATTTCTGGATGATACCAATATTGAACCCACAGAACCACTTCTAACAGAAGCGTCAGGATTGCCATTCAATTTTAAATCATACGTGGTAGGTTGCACACCACTATTCGTATTGACAGTAAAAGCGATTGAACCGCTATTGAGTACGTCGCAATAGGTATCAGTCGGTCTTACAATAATGTTTGGATTAGAACCCAAAGCCAATAAAGTAATATTGAACGTAGTATCACAAGAAATTGTACTTTGAATAGATACACGGTAGCTACCTGCCTCTATGCCCTTCAATGAACTTTGTGTTTGACCTGTTATGGCAATACCGTCTTTATACCATACAAACGTATAGGTATCAGCAGGGGATAAGTTCAATATATCAATTTGCCCGTCTTTAATATTACAGCTACTCGGCAGTTTTCTATTGACAATAAAACTTGGTTTTGGCAATGTTCGTACCGTGACTTGGTCTTTTACTTCACAATTCGTCGTACTCTCTTTAACTGTTACTGCATAAGTACCCGCGCTAGTTACTACTATACTTGGTGTAGTTTGTCCAGTATTCCATAAAAAAGTAGTTGTTGTGCTAGTGCCAGCATTGCTTGCAGATAAAACGAACGAAGCATTCTGGCAAATGGTAGTATCTGCTCCTAAATTAAAAGGCTTGGCTGCATACAAATTTACATTTACAGAGTCTTCGGCCATACAACCATTTTTCTCTACCAATACCGTATATTTTCCAGACTTCGTGGCTACTAAAGTACGAAGGGTATCTCTAGGCGAAAAAGTACCATCTATTAACCATGCATAGTGGCTATTAGGAAGGTTATTCGCTGTAGTCAGAGTAGTAGTATTCTGACAAAGGTTAATATCATTGCCTAAATCAGCATTGGGTATAGCAAATATTTCGAACTCCTGTGGAGGTAGTAACGTATCGGACAAACATTGATTACCCATGTTGACAAAAACATGGTATTTACCTGGGGCAAGGAAAGTATAAGAAACCTTTAAGCCTGCATCACCTGCACCACCCGTTACACTATAAACGGGTGACCCGACGGGCGTATATTTCCCATCATTGCCAGCTTGAGGAGCAGGGCCGGCATAAAATCTCCAGTTGGTCTTAGTATTTTTAAAGGTTTCTCCCTCACAAAGATGATTCGTCTGAAAATTAGAAGGTGACCCAAAACAAGTATCTGAAGCCATAATACCCACACCAGAGCTTTTGGTGACTACAAGAGTTGCCGTAGTGGGTAGTCCTAATTGACTAGTTTTGCCACTTAGGCTAAAGGCATCCCTTTGGTAGTATGAAGTATCAATTTTTATTTTATTAGCATTGGTATAAGATACAGTATCATTGGGCAGTTTTATCACTCCCAAGGTATCAGTACCTTGAACGGCAAGATAAATTTTCCCATCAGGCCCTAGCTGTACCGAACCATAATATTCTTTTTTGGAAGAATCTAACGTGATTTTTGAGGTAGCCAAAGATGTTGAGTCACCTTGGGTTAAATCATAGCGTAATAACGAAGAATACGAATTGGGCTTTTTAATGGTATCCGCCTTCATCGTTACAAACAGTGTTTTACTATCTGGAGAGAATTCAATGCCATACACCGTTGGTGGAGCTGACCCTAAATCAATAATTCTTTTATTGGTAATTGCTCCCGTCGAATCTGCAAAGTCATACACTTCTACGAGATTTCTTGCACCGCCAGGAATGGCAATGGCTAATTTAGTGGCATCTTGCGAGACCTTTAAATATCCCTGCGCTTTCTCTACAGAATCTATTTTGGAACCAATATTAATCGTTTTAGAAATAGAAATACCATTTTTTGTCACACGATACATACGGTAAGTATTTGTATTATAATCGTGTGAGATGACCCAATAAGTAGAGTCTTTTTTTACAAAAGTTGAGATAAGGTTTTCAGTCGAAGAAACGTCGTCTAAAGGAAGGTTTTTTTGAATAACTTTCCCTTTTCCTTCATTCAATCGGATATCAACAATTGAATACGTTAATTTCTTTTCACCATTAATTTCTGTGGTAGTAAAAATATAATAATATGACTGACAGCCTTGACAGCTAGGCTGAGGTACAATCACAGCCGATTGGGTGGAATACGAGCTTCCCTTTAAAGTATCAGCAGGATTAATCGCACCCATTTCGTTTCCGTCTTTGTCATATACTTTTCTACCGTCGGTATAAAACAATAAATTACCATTTTGGTCTGCTATCGACGATACCCCTTCTACGGTATTTAACTTTCCTTCAGTATCTGGCGTGGCTGAACCATTAGAGAACTTAATACCAGCATTATTTCCAAAGAACCATGAGGTTTCTGGTGGTTTGGGTGGAGGAGGTACACAAAGTTGAACATTGATTTTATTTTGAGCCGAACAGCCAGTTATCGTATCGGTTACTTGTACCGAATAACAGCTTGTTGTATCGGCAATTAACGTCTGCGTAGAATCACCTTTAGGAAACCAGCGATATTTATATTGAGGTTGTGCGCCGCCATTTCTATAAGGGTCTAATAGTATTGTATTGCCCTTACAAATCGTTGTGTCTTGTTGTGATGGTGTTTGCCCCAAAAAGAAAGCTTGTGGAGGAGCATTAATCGTAATTGTTTTTGTATAAGTTACAGGAACACCATTTTCTGTACGAATAAGTGTTACCAATTTAGGGCCAGGGGTAGAATATAAGTGTGCAGGATTTTGTAAAGTAGAAACGTTTTTTAGGGTACTACTAGGGTCACCAAAATCCCACCGCCAAGCAGTTGCCACTGTTGTGCCTAAATCTTTAAAAATTGTTGCTGCTGTAGAATCTGAACATTCCGACAAACAAGTTTTTGTTGCACTGAATTGAGCACTAGCCGTGTTTGTACAAACCCATGTAATAAAAACAGAGGTGATGAGCAAAAAAAAACGATGTATGCTACTAATTCTAAACATTCTTTCGTTATAAAAAATAAATACTCTTTGCTTTTATATAGACAGCTATTATACCTAAAAGGTTGGATGTGAAAATACTTATTATAAAAATTGATTTTAATAAAAAAATCTTCTTTAAATTTAGATTTTTCTGTGTTAAATAAACTAGAGTTTATTGTTCATCGTTCAAATAAACAAAATTATCAAGCACCGATAATATAAACGAAATTTATAAGAGTATAGCACTTTTCTAACGGAATATAATGCTTAAAATTATAGAAAACACAAAATGGTACAAAATTATGTAGATAAAGTACATTTTGTAGATAAAAGTATTATTTAAAGAAAAATATCTTATTAAGATTTAACATTATGATTTACTGTTGATAAAGATGCATTTAACCATTCCGAATTCCATGTTGAAAAGAAGTTTCCTGTTTGTATTTTGTATGTTAACTTGGTCTTTTGCAGAGGCACAAGACCCTCAATATTCACAGTTTTATGCAGCACCTATGTTTCTTAATCCAGCTTTTGCTGGGTCTGCTAAAGCAGCTCGTGTCAGTTTAAATCACAGAAATCAGTGGCCATCGTTAAGTGCTAACTTTGTGACGTCTTCACTTTCGGCTGATATGTATTTAGATAAAATCAATAGTGGCGTAGGGATATTACTTACCTCAGACCGTCAGTTTACTAACTTGGTAACAACGGATATTGGTGCTTTGTATTCTTATCACCTTAAAATAAATGATGGATTAAGGGCAAATTTAGGGATACAAGGTTCGTATGTAACACGTGGTGTAAATTTTGCAGACTATACGTTTGGTGACCAAATTAATACTTATTTAACTACAGGAGCATATCCACGTTATTCGTCTGATCAGATTTTACAAGGTGGTAACAATTTGACTCCTCAATTAAAATATTGGGATTTTTCAACGGGTGCTCTTTTGTATGGGGAACAATTTTGGGTGGGGGCTTCATTCCATCATATCAATCAACCTAACCAGTCATTTTCTAATGCCAATGCCGCTTTGCCTATGCGCATAGGTATTCAGGCAGGCTATAATATTCCTTTGGCCGACTATATGTTAGGGAATAATCTTGGCGATGCGGTTGATAAAGAAAAAAGTATTACTCCTGTAGTTCACTACAGACGTCAAGGACAATCAGACCAATTAGATGTGGGTGCTTATTTAACTTATGCTCCTATTGTAATTGGGGCATGGTACAGAGGTATTCCTTTGAAATCTTATAAGAAAGATAATGTAAGTATCGTTAGCCATGATGCCTTGGTGTTTTTGGTAGGCTATCGTCAAGATAATTTTTCTATTGGCTACAGCTACGATGCCACCATTTCTTCTCTAAGCTCGACAGGTGGTGCTCACGAGCTATCAATTTCTTATATTTTCACGGATTTGATTCAGTCTAAAAAGAGTAATCGTCCAAGAAAAGGAGAACTAAAGTGCCCGAAGTTTTAAAATCTTTATACAAAGTCTGATTTTTCTAAGGGCTTGATAATTAATAAAGTAAAAAGCAACAAAAGCTCACTTATGACAAGTGAACTTTTGTTGCTTTTCATATACAGAATAGTTTTACTCTCCTAACTTCTTATAACGAATACGTTTTGGCGTAGCATCATTGCCTAGACGTTTTTTACGGTTTTCTTCATAATCAGAGAAGTTTCCTTCAAACCAATATACTTGCGAATTACCTTCAAATGCTAAAATATGCGTCGCGATTCTATCTAAGAACCATCTATCATGGGAGATGACTACTGCACAACCCCCAAAGTTTTCGAGGGCTTCTTCTAAGGCACGTAATGTGTTTACGTCCAAATCATTGGTAGGCTCATCCAGCAATAGAAGGTTGGCGCCTTCTTTCAGCATCATTGCCAAGTGTACACGGTTACGTTCTCCACCTGAAAGATTACCAATTTTCTTTTCCTGATCAGCTCCATTGAAATTGAATTTACTTACATAGGCTCTGGCATTTACTTGCTTGCCACCCAACATCGTATGTTCTGTACCCCCAGAAATGGTTTCAAAAACAGATTTTTCACCTTTTAATTGATTATGTTCTTGGTCAACGTAAGCCATTTGTACGGTATCACCCACTTCAAATGTTCCTGCATCTGGTTGAGCTTGTCCCGTAATCAATTTAAACAACGTAGTTTTACCCGCACCATTTGGCCCGATTACTCCAACAATACCAGCAGGCGGTAACGAGAAGGTAAGGTTATCAAACAATAATTTATCTCCGTAAGCCTTTGTTACATTGTTTACTTCAATTACTTTATTCCCTAAGCGTGGACCAGCAGGGATAAATAATTCTAGCTTATCTTCTTTCTGACGGTTTTCTTCCGACATCAATTTGTCGTAGGCCTCTAAACGTGCTTTAGATTTTGCCTGACGCGCTTTCGGCGCCATGCGCACCCATTCTAATTCACGTTGTAACGTTTTCTGACGACGAGATTCTGTCTTTTCTTCTTGCGCTAAACGATTTTGTTTCTGCTCTAACCAAGAAGAATAATTTCCTTTCCATGGAATACCCTCACCTCTGTCTAGTTCTAAAATCCAACCTGCTACGTTATCTAAGAAATAACGGTCGTGGGTTACGGCAATTACTGTTCCTTTGTATTGACGTAAGTGTTCTTCTAACCACAAAACAGACTCGGCATCCAAGTGGTTGGTAGGTTCATCTAATAAAAGTACGTCTGGCTCTTGTAACAACAAACGACACAAAGCAACACGGCGTTTTTCACCCCCAGAAAGGTTGGCAACGTTGGCATCCGAAGGCGGGCAACGCAAGGCATCCATCGCTCTTTCTAAGCGAGTATCTAGTTCCCAAGCATTATAATGGTCTAGTTTTTCTTGAACCTCACCTTGGCGTTCTAAAAGCTTATCAAAATCTGCATCAGGGTCACCAAAAGCTTCGTTGATGTCGTCAAATTCTTTCAACAAAGCTACAATTTCAGCCACGCCCTCTTCTACTACTTCCTTCACTGTTTTGGTTGGGTCAAGCTCTGGCTCTTGTTCCAACATTCCGACAGAATAACCCGCCGAGAAAACAATATCACCAGTATAGCTTTTGTCTTTACCAGCAATAATTCTTAAGAGTGAAGATTTCCCAGAACCGTTTAGACCTAAAACTCCAATTTTTGCTCCGTAGAAAAATGATAAGTAGATATTTTTGAGTATTTGTTTTTGGGGTGGAACGGTTTTAGAAACACGTTCCATAGAAAAAATAATGGTTTCCTGACTCATCGGGTTAATTTATCGTTTAATGTAATTTTTTATCGATTCAAAAAAATGCCAAAGTTTATGCAACAGAAAACAGATTTACTTGTCATTTAATTAGTATCAATTTATTTCAAATAAATTTTATAATCATTTATTCAAAGATAGTATATTTAATCAAAGCCTCCTTACCTTTCTTGTATGATAGCTGTATTTGTCATTTAAATCGCTTAATTTAAGCAATACGTATATTTTACAATAATAATTTAACCATTTGAGGTTCACTTATATTCATTTATCGTTTATTTTGGGCTGTATTTAAGCGTTAAAATAAAAAAACTATGAATAGATTGATAATGTAAACAAATCATTAGATTTTTTGCTGAAAATCAGTAAATTGCGAAAAATTTAGGTGTAAGAAGAGTTTCCATTTTCAAAATTTGTTAATTTTAGAATTTTGAAATTATTTTCAATTAGATTCGTTTCATTAATAATAGAAAAATCAGACTTTTTAAACAATCGCAAAACTACTAAAATAAATTCAACCTAAACCATGAATCTCTTAGAGTTATGAGCCTTGCCAGACACTCTAATCATGTAATGTAAACCAATGGAAAATACAGTTAAGAACTCCGCCGACTATGGCTATTGTAAAGATGGTAAGGTCTTTTTGAAAGGATATTCAGAATATCCAGAACGTCAGATTGGTGTTGTTAGAAACACAGAAGAGGAGGCCTTACAATATTTCGTTAATCGTTTTACGATTGCTGAAAATAAAGTAGCCTTACTTTTTGAACAAGTAGAAGAAGCTCAGAACAAAGGTTCTTACCTTACCAAACTACTTCAGCTTCGCAAAAATCTTGTAGAATTTGATGGCTTAGGAAATTTTATGCCCTTACTCGAACGTTTGGATGGCTTAGAATTGGAATTAAGAGAGCTTATTCTACACAACCAAATCAAAAATCTTGAAATAAAAAGAGCTTTGATTGAAGAGTTGAGAGAAGCAAGTAAAAGCGAAGAGTGGGCAGAAACTACAGAGGCCATTATGGAAATAAAAACCAAATGGTTAAAGACTGGTCCTGTTGACAAATCTTTACAAGATAGCGTTGAAGAAGAATTCAATGCGATTGTAGATGATTTCTTTGTGAGACGCCGTGAGTATTATGCTGAGAAAAACAGAATCATCGACGAAAAATTAGCGACACTTCAACGCATTGTTGATGATGCCCGTAATTTACGTTATGAAAAAGATGTAGATGCTGGATTCCTTAAAATCAAGGATTTACAACGCGAATGGAAAACAATCAGTCAGGTTCCGCCTAAAAAGCAAAGCCAACTTTGGAAACAGTTCAAACGTTCAAGTGATTTCTTCTTTGAGCGTTATAACCGTGAGAAAGGTATTGTATCAACACCAAGAGTTGATCCAAGGTTACAACAGATGAAGGATATGACCACCGAATTGGAAGGATTGTTCAAACAACAAGAATTGATTCCACAAACTTCGGAAAAGGCAAAAGGATATTTAGTAAAATGGAAAGAGCTATCGGCTCTTGCCAAAAATGTTGATAGAGGAATTGCTGAACGTTTCAGAAATATCTGTGATAAGATTTTCGAAATGAATTACTTATTAAGAGTAATCAGCTATCGCCACCCTGCTTTACATGAAAAGCCAAGAATTGAGCAATTGAAAATCATGATTAATCAAATGGATTACATGACTAAGAAAGAGAAAAACGAACTAGATTCATTTATCTCTGATGCTAATTACAATGGTCAGATGGGAGATAAGTTGGTGATGAATAAAATCAACACACAAAAACGTAAAATCTCTATGAAAGAAACATTACTAATTGAGTTCAAGAAAGAACTTGAGATTTTGTTAGATCAGTAGATTTTGTTTAGACTTTAAGATTGAAGACTCAAAACAAAAGGAGTAAGACTGAGGATTACTAACAATTTGAATTGAGATAAGAATATAAAAGCCTCCCGATTTGTATCAGGAGGCTTTTATATTCTTATTACTTTACATCCTCAATAGACCTATATACGATATCCATTACTTTTCTTCGGATTTTTAAGGCGTTTATTTTATTGTTACTTACAGAAGGGTTTACTCTGTTTGATAAAAAGATAAATACTAACTCTTTCTCTGGGTCTACCCAAACCAACGTGCCTGTATAGCCTGAATGTCCATAAGAATTGGGTGAAACCGAGGCTGAAATATAATTACTTTCACCATCTGCTGGAAGTTTGTCCCATCCTAAAGCTCTTTCTCCTTTTGTAGAAACACTGTTCGTAAAAGTGTTTACGGTTTCTTTATTATAAAAAATCAAGTTATTAATACTTCCTTTTTCAAGGTTCATCTCAAACAGCTTCACCAAATCTGACGCTGAACTAAATACACCAGCATGACCAGATACGCCACCGAGCATCGCTGCCGTCTGGTCTTGAACAGTACCTTGTAGATTTCTTTCTCTGAACAAACGGTCGTTTTCAGTAGGGGCTATTTTGGCTTTTTCTGTTCTCTTTAACGGATTAAAGCCTGTTGTTCTCATACCTAGTGGCTCATACAGATAAGACGCCGTAAAGACATCTAATCCTTGCCCCAAGATTCGTTCCACTACATGTTGCATAATCATCAAGCCCAAATCACTATAGACATAGCTAAAAGAACCATCACGGTCGTGTTTATTAATTAAAGGCGATTTTATTACCCATTTCCAAACAGAGTCTCTAATAGCCGTTTTGGCATACATATCGTCTGCAACTTGCAATGGATAATCTAATGATTGCGTGGTACTATAAAACTCTTTTTTCCATCCTAAAGGAATACGTGTTCTTTCCCAAAATGGAATATAAGCAACCAACCCTGCCTGATGCCAGAGGATGTCGCGGATAGTCATATTTTCTTTATTAGTTCCTCTGAGTTCTGGAAGATAAGTAACTATTTTTTCATCCAGATTAAGCTTCTTTTGGTCATAAAGATACATAACGGCTTGAAGCGTTGCTGATACTTTTGTAACTGATGCCAAGTCATATACCGTTTGGTTAGTCACTGGTGGGCTATTGGGTTCATATCCAAGTTGCCCATAGTTTTTATTCAAAATGATTTTACCTTTTCTAGCAACTAATACCTGACACCCTGGGAATACTTTTTGATTAATGGATGAAACAATAATGGGGTCAATACCTTTAAGCTCATCAGAACTCATGCCCACGCTTTCGGGAGATGCTTTTTCTAATTGCCCTTGTTTTCTTAGCGTAATGCCATCCCCTGCGATGTATAGATTTTCTACAGAAACTGGCAATTTTCCCGTAGCGGGTATTTGCCCGAATAATACTTTTGCCATTGCTGCATAAGCGGCATCATCGTCTTCGTATCCACACACCAGATTAGAGACTTCTGGAAAGAATTTTAAACTATAAGGATTACCAAACACACATACTACGATATTGGGTGTCTTTTTTTCAAGTCTTTTGATAAAATCCTGTACGCCATAATTCAAGTCTAATCTACTGGCAGATTTTTTATTGATATTATGAACACTTAGAATGACAGTATGGGTAGAGTCTACGTTTTTGAGTACCTCATTGAATAAGCCTTCATCATTTTTGGCTACGCTAGCATACTGTGCCATTGGTACAACAGCACTTAAAGCTTGTTGAAAACGGTTGTTAGTGGCAATATCTAAGCTGACAGAAACCAGCTTATTATTATCTGGTGCAAGGGGCAAAAGTTTTCTAGCATCTTTTACCACAGTAATGGCATTGTCAAATAACTCTTGTTTGATTTGTTGTGCCTGAGGAGTATGTAAGTCTTGATATAAATTATTGGATTCGATATACTTGAATTGATTTAACCCTACCCAATATTTGGCGTGTAATATTTTCTTTACACGACTATCAATTTCTGTTTGCTTAATCAATCCCGACTGTATGGCATCTTTGATTTTATTGATGCCTTCTGGAATATTTTCAGAATATAACAAGATGTCGTTTCCTGCTACAAAAGCCTGCAAATCTATTTCAGCCGACGATACTCCTTGTCCATTCCGAACGCCTTTCATATTCAAGGCATCGGTAATTACCAAGCCCTTGAAGCCCATTTCTTTTTTTAAAAGATTGGTAATGATGCTCTGTGAAAGCGTTGCTGGTCGCCAATCATAAAAAGGTATTTGTAAGTGACCAACTATCATACTCTTGATAGAATCATCAATCAATTGCTTGAAAGGAACCAATTCAATATTATGCATACGTTCGAAACCATACGACACTTGTGGGAGTGTAAAGTGCGAATCGGTATGGGTATCGCCATGACCCGGAAAGTGCTTGGCACAAGCCAAAAGCTGATTGTTTTGCATGCCTTTCATATAGGCACTACTTTTAGCCGCTACATTTTCAGGAATTTCGCCAAAAGAACGAAAACCAATAATAGGGTTTTGTGGATTAGAGTTGATATCTACTACGGGTGCAAAATTCAAATGAATCCCTAAGCGTTTACACTGACGGGCAATCTCTGTACCCATGTTGTAAATCAGTGAGTTATCTTGGATGGCTCCCAACGTAATTTGTTTGGGAAAAGCCATCGTAGCATTGACACGCATAGCCAAACCCCATTCGCCATCGATGCCGATTAACAAAGGTATTTTGGTAGTTGACTGAAAACGATTGTTTAAATTAGCATAAGCCGTAGGGTCGCCCTGAAAGAAAATTAACCCACCGATATAATTATTTTGAATAAGGCTTTCTAGCTTTTTGAAATGAGCTTCCCCGTGAGTAGGGTTTACCGCCACCATAAAAAACTGACCAATTTTTTGGTCGTTATCCATCGTAGCAAATACGCTATCAACCCATTGGGTTTCTAGTAATTGACTATTGTTAATGAATTTGGTTGGATTTAATACACGTTGTTTCTTAACAAATTGCTTTGTTACAGTTGCTTCCTTTTTTGCCGTTAGGGAATATAAAAAAGTATTGTTTAATGCTCCGATAAGGGGTAGTTTTAGTACGAACCAAAGGAGAATAAGTGTAATCGAAAACCAAGAAAACTGCTTATACATTTTATCAATTAATGGTTGGGATACAAATAAAAAAGATACGAATTTACAATAAAATTAACGCTAATTAAATAGGAAGAGAAAATTTGAAAGTATAAAAAAATAAACCTAAATGATAATACAGGTTAGTTGGAGGAAGATCGGATGTATTAAAATACTAATGCTTAGAAGTACTCAGATAACGAAGAATAGGGGAATATTATGCGGATTCTTGATAGATTTTGTTTGGAATATTTTAAGCTTAAAAAAAAATATTCACAAGTCGGTGTCAATGAGAGGAATAGCTTTATTAACAATAAAAAAGTCAGCCCAAATCTGAACTGACCTTTGAATACTAAGCAAATAGCAATTTATTGTTTATGAATATCTGAACCACCTGAAGAGCTTGATTTTACAACTCTAGCATTTCCTTTGTGATATACGTCGCTACCACCAGTAGCAGAAATACTGATTTCTTTTTCAGCCCATACATAAGCGTCAGAACCACCTGTAGAGGAAACACTGCAATAGCTTGTTTTTAATCCAGTAGCTTTTAAATCACTTCCACCTGTTGAAGTAGCTTTAAATACAGTAGCAGTACCTGTTAAAATAACATCTGACCCTCCTGTTGAGTGACACGTAAGTTCGTCAGCATCTACTTCTAGTTTAACATCTGACCCACCTGTTGCGCTTACATTCAGTTTAATTAAATCTAATTTGTTTTCTGAATAAACATCAGAGCCACCTGTCGCAGAGATACTCGTAATATCTTTAATCGTAACGTACACTTTTACTGGTTTTGAATTCCAGTTGAACCAACTCCATTTAGAGTTTTCAACATAGATATTCAAGCCCCCATCTTTGATTTCAGTAATGATATTATCTTGTTTGTCTTTATCAGCACTAACCGTTACAGATTCAGCACTTCCTTGCTTGATGTATAAATCAATACCGCTGGTAACACGAATCGTTTTGAAGCCCGTAATTGAGCGGTTTTCTTTAGTCGTTTGTGCCGAAACCTCGATAACAGAGATGATGGTAACAAGTAATATTAAAAGAGATTTAGTTAAATTTTTCATAATATGTTAATTGATTGTGAATGAGTAAATTGTGAGTTAGTGATCCGCCACCGCGGTTATAAATGGATGATTAATATCGTTCTCTAATATTGTTTTGATAGCGAAATACCATTTACTATAATCGTTCAACGTGATTACCTGATTTCGAAATGAAGTAATCACTTATGCTCAATTCTCTCATAAGATGCAAAGCAGTCATTAAAGGTTGCACTAGTTAGGAAAAGAAATTTTACCCATAGATACTGATGGAATCCCTTTTCTAGTACCAAAGTCAGATTCGCCCCCTGCTACGGTTTCATTCGCTAAAATAGCGAAGAGTACAGCTTCTTTAGCATCGCCCGAAATACCTAAATCGTCTGTTTTAAAGAAATTGGCAGGAATCAATTCTTTTAGCCATTGTACTAATAAGGGATTATGCATTCCTCCGCCAGAAAGATAGATATTGAAATCTGCTAAAGATTGTGAACCTACAGCCCAATGAATGGCCTCGGAGATGGTTTCAGCACTAAAACGGGTAAGGGTAGCCAATAAATCGTTTACTGAAATATTTTCAGTCCTACTGATTACCTGAGCATTTTTGACATAATCAATACTAAATAATTCTGGGCCAGTGGTTTTTGGGAAAGGACTAAAAAAGAAATCATCGGCCTTTAATACTTCAAGCAATCTAGCATTTACGATGCCTTCTTTAGCAATATTGGCATCTTTGTCATAAGCCATTTCTGGGAAATAAAATCTTGTAAATGCATCTATTAATGTATTCCCCGTCCCCGTATCGGTAACAAACACTTCTTCTGGGTTCATGCTGGCAGGTAAGAATGTAAAATTGGCAATACCACCCATATTAAGCATAATGCGGTTTTCGCCTTTCTTACCAAAAATATAATAATCGCCATATACGGCTAATGGAGCACCTTCGCCTCCTGCGGCAATATGTTTTTGTCTGAAGTCTGAAAGTGTAATAATATTAGTTTTTACTGCAATATGGTCGCCATCACCAATTTGTAAAGTAGCATTAGTGAACATTTCCTGTTGATGCAAAATTTTAGGAGCATGCATAACGGTTTGTCCGTGCGAAGCTACTAAATCTACCTCTTCACTAGTAATATTCCACTTTTTTAAGCAATCCAATATCATTTCAGCATGAAGTAAACCAATCCATTCATTCAGCAAAGCAAGGTGCTGAAAGTCAATCGTTTTTTTAGCAAATACTTTCCTGATTTCAGTTTTAACGGCATCAGAATAATCTGCGGTTTCAAAATTTAGAAGGGTTACTGCGGTGTCTTCGCCACTACCAGTTATTTCACAAAGGGCTACATCAAGGCCATCCATTGATGTGCCAGACATAAGACCAATAATTTTACGAGAAGATTTTCCTGCTAGTTGATAAAGTTTTTGTACGTTTTTATTCATGGATTTTTGTATTGAATGAATATTAGCTATTCTATTATTATATAGGGCTTAAATACCTCGCTAATATATTTTTTGCCCGCAGATTCACGCTGAAAAAATACGCTGATGATGCAGATTATTAAATATCACATAATCTCTAATAATCTCCGTAAATCAGCGGTTTAAAATCTCTGCAATCAGCGAGTAAAAAAATACTCGTTATTTACGCTGAAAAAATGCACTCATGATGCAGATTAGTAAATATCACATAAGCTTCTACAATCTCCGTAAATCAGCGGGTAAAAATCCCTATTATTTTTTCTCAACCAATTTACTAAATCTAACCTTCATCACATAAGTCAGAAGGGTTAAAATAATTAAAGCAATGATACCTTCTTCAATATGGTTTGAAGAATTATTGGCTGGGTCTGCATACCAAATATAAATTAAAAAGGCGATTAGGATAGCCTCAACTACAATAAATAAAGACAAGATAGCTACAACCGTTGATAATAAAAGAGGACGAAGTTTATCAAAAACCGATTTCTTATTTTCCATTGTCAAAAAAATAGGCGGATTCAAAACCCGCCTTATATTATTTCTTATTATATCATTAATGCATTAAAAGAAAAAGCCACCCACTCTAAGTACTAACGGACTTCCATAAGGAGAATTAAATTTATCGTAAGTCAAATTATACAAAGCAGTAATTTGGAAACCTCCAAAACCAAAGCCAATACCTGCTAAAGTTTGAATAGGAAACTCATAAGACGTTCCCGAGTATTTATAATAATATTTTTGTACTTCTGCCTGAGCAAACATATTTGAAGCAATATTATCTAAAAAATGTAAACGATATTGTCCAAAAACACGTGGCCCATATTGATTCTGAGATACGCTGTATGCTTTATAATACTGGTAGTCGAGAGCAAAGCCAACAATAAAATCATTAGTAGCTTGATAACCTACCATTGGTGAAACTCCAATAACTGTTGGGGTACCAAACTGCAAGCCATTGAGGCCTCCTCCAAATTTAAGTCTTTGTCTGAAAGGTAAATCTCTTACATCTTGTTCTTCGTCTAAATCCCGAACAGAACTATCTTGTTTGATAACAACAGGAGCTTGTGAAAAAGAAGTGGTATAAGCAGTTATAGAAATTAGAATAATGAAAAGTAATTTTTGCATGGTTATAATTTATTAGTTTCTTAGAAACATTGATAGAATCCGCTAATTTAACGCAAAGATTAGCTATTTTCTTGTAAAGCACGAAACAATCTTTTTAGAAAACGTGTCTGATTATAAGGAGGTTCATTTTTTTGTCTTTTCTGATTACTTGATGACCTTAATGCAAATTTTAGCAAACTAGAATTCCTTATCTTTGTTTCATGAATAATACCGAAATCATCGACCAGAATCATATCGCTTTTGAAGACCTTGACCCCAAACGTAATATCATTATCAAAGGGGCAAGAGTAAACAACTTAAAAAATATAGATGTTGCCATTCCTCGCAATAAACTAGTAGTGATTACGGGCTTGTCGGGTTCGGGGAAATCGTCCTTGGCTTTTGATACCCTCTTTGCAGAAGGGCAACGGATGTATGTAGAAAGTTTAAGTGCCTATACGCGTCAGTTCTTGGGAAGAATGGAAAAACCTGATGTTGATTACATCAAAGGCATTTCTCCTGCTATCGCCATTGAACAAAAAGTGTCGAGTAAAAATCCACGCTCTACCGTAGGAACTACTACCGAAATATATGACTACCTAAAACTACTTTTTGCTAGAATAGGCATTACTTATTCTCCTATTTCTGGAAATGAAGTAAGAAAAGATACCGTTACAGATGTTGTCAATTATTTGTTTACCAAAGAAGAAGGACAAAGAGTAATGGTGCTTTCGCCCTTGTATTTAAAAGAGGGAAGGAAGTTGGCTGAAGAAATGAAAATTTTACTTCAAAAAGGCTATACGCGTATTGTGATTGATGGCGAAACCAAATTTCTAGAAGAACTTTTGGATGATAAAACGGCACTCAAAAATCTGCCTGCCATAGATTTATTTAGTAATAATTATAAAATTCTGATTGACCGTGTAGTCATTAAAAAAGAAGCTGACAGTCAACCCGACGAGGAAACACAGTTCCGTTTGTCGGATTCTGTACAGACAGCTTTTTTTGAAGGAAATGGTACTTGCTTTATCGAAATTATTGGTGACGAAACTAAAACATTCTCTGACCGCTTCGAGGCCGACGGATTAGTTTTTGAAGAACCTTCTTTAAATCTCCTCAGTTTTAACAATCCCTATGGTGCTTGTAAGCGTTGTGAGGGTTTTGGGAGAATATTGGGACTAGACCCCGACTTGATTATTCCAGACAAAGGCGTTTCTATTTATGAAGGTGCAATAGCCCCTTGGCGAACTGAAAAAATGAGCGAATGGTTGGTACCATTGTTGAAAAATGCCACAAAGTTTGATTTTCCTATCCATCGTCCTTATAAAGATTTAACCAACGAACAAAAAGAATTACTTTGGACTGGCAATGAATATTTCCATGGACTGAATGATTTCTTTGCGATGTTGGAAAAAGAAACGCACAAAATTCAGTACAGGGTAATGTTGTCGCGTTACCGTGGGCGTACTACTTGTCCAGACTGTAAAGGGTCTCGCTTAAGAAAAGATGCAGGGTATGTGAAAATTTCAGGTAAATCAATCATCGATTTGGTACTGATGCCTTTGAGTGATGTAAGCGATTTCTTTCAAAATCTTGATTTGCCCGATTATCAATATGGCGTTTCTAAACGAATTTTGATAGAAATTGAAACTCGTTTGGAATATATGGAGAAAGTAGGGTTAGGTTATTTAACCCTTAACAGATTATCGTCAACTCTTTCTGGAGGTGAGTTCCAACGCATTAAATTAGCAACATCGTTAGGAAGTGCTTTGGTAGGCTCAATGTATATCCTAGATGAACCTTCTATTGGATTACATCCACGAGATACACAGAGATTAGTATCTGTGCTGGAATCATTACGAGATATGGGCAATACCGTTATTGTGGTTGAACATGAAGAAGAAGTAATGCGTGCTGCCGACCAGATTATAGATATTGGCCCTGATGCGGGAAGTAATGGTGGAAAATTGGTTTTTCAAGGAAACTGGGAAACCATCAATGATATTGATGCAAAGGCGAATCCAGATGCTGGATTTTCGCATACAATTAATTTTCTGACGGGTAGAGATACGATTGAAGTGCCGAAATTCCGCAGAAAATCTACAAGCTTTATTGAAGTAAAAGGAGCTTATGAAAATAATCTCAAAGACGTAAATGTGAAATTCCCTTTAGGCATTTTGATTGCTGTGACGGGCGTAAGTGGGTCAGGGAAATCTACGTTAATCCGAAAAATATTATATCCAGCCCTTGGGCGTCATTTAGGTACTTATACAGACGAAGCAGGAAAATATGCAGAAATTAGCGGAAGTATAGGCAAGATTGAGGCTGTAGAAATGGTTGACCAAAATCCAATTGGTAAATCGTCTCGCTCTAATCCTGTGACCTACGTGAAGGCTTATGACCAAATACGCTTATTGTATTCTGAGCAACCTGTTGCCAAAGCCAGAGGGTATAAACCTGCCCATTTTTCGTTCAATGTAGAAGGGGGACGTTGTGAAACCTGCCAAGGTGAGGGCTTTGTGACGATAGAAATGCAGTTTATGGCAGATGTAAAACTGAAGTGTGAGTCGTGCGGAGGAAAACGTTTTAAACAAGAAATTTTAGACATCAAATTCAATGATAAGGACATCGCCGATTTGTTGGACATGACCGTTGATGAAGCCATTGAATTGTTCAGAAAAGATCAACCAAAATTAGCCGACAAACTATTGCCTTTACAGGAAGTAGGGCTAGGCTATGTGAAATTGGGGCAGTCGTCTAATTCATTATCAGGCGGAGAAGCCCAAAGAGTAAAACTAGCGAGTTTCTTAGGCAAAGGCAATCCAAATAAAGGAAAAACACTTTTTATTTTTGATGAACCTACCACTGGGTTACACTTCCATGATATTAAAAAATTACTAAAGGCCATCAACGCATTGGTGGAACAAGGCGATTCGGTCATTATTATTGAGCATAACATGGAAGTGATAAAATCATCTGATTATATCATTGATTTAGGCCCAGAAGGTGGTGAAAAAGGTGGGTTTGTTACCTTTGAAGGAACACCCGAACAGATGGTGAAATTAGAAGGAAATTACACCGCTGATTTTTTAAAGCAAAAGCTTTCGTAATGATGTTTTTTTAATCTTATGGCGGTAAGATAAAAAAACTAATAACTACGTTGGTGGTTAGATGATAATTGTTGTCGATGTCGGATTAGTTCTTGATACGTAATCGTTCTTAACATCCCAATTTTAATCTTTCGTTTTAGTGCGTCGGTTTCAGATTTATAAGTGTTCTGTCCTTTTAATAACTCTTCGGCGATGTTTGTCACTAAGGCTTCAATTGAATCGACCTTTAGTAAAAGTGGTTTTCTGTTCATCGAATTTAAGGGTGGCTAAAGTAAATTACGTATTCAAGAGAAGTAAGAGTCGTTAATTATGAACATAAGTTAATATTTTTGTTTGAAAGAAAAATGATTTTTCGCCATTTTTTTTTGCCAAACAACCCTGTTTTTCTTTTTTAACCTAAAAATGCTATTGAAATCGTCCTATTTTTTGTTTTTTTAATATCAAAATCGCACTATAACAAATTGTTTACCCATAATGTTTGCTAAATCTATCCAACTCTATCGAAATGCTTATTTAGGTTTGCCCAAGTCGGTATGGTTGCTGTCGGGAGTAATGTTTGTAAACAGAAGCGGGACGATGGTCTTGCCTTTTCTATCATTATATTTAACACAGAAGCTTCATTATAGCGTAGCAGATGCTGGAATTATCATGGCAGTGTATGGGGTAGGGGCTTTGTGTGGTACTTTCTTGGGCGGAAGACTTACCGATAAAATAGGTTTTTATTACATCCAGTTTTTTAGTCTACTATTTGCTGGTATTATGTTACTGGTGCTAATGCACCTTACTAGTTTTTATGCTATTTGTGTAGGCGTATTTATTTTTACTACATTGGGCGATAGCTTTCGACCTGCCAACGCTGCCGCATTAGCCTATTATAGTGAACCTCAAAATCGTACTCGTTCTTTTTCTTTGAATCGTCTGGCTATCAATCTGGGCTGGTCTATTGGCGGAGGAATAGGAGGGATTCTTGCTGAAATAGATTATGATTTACTTTTTTGGGCAGATGGCATTACGTGTATCGTAGCAGCTATGCTATTGAAATTATTGCTGAAGGTACCTATAAAAGTAAGCCATGAAACGAGTGAAATGACGATAGAAAAACCTGTAGTACGCTCACCTTACCGTGATACTGTATATTGGTTTTTTGCTCTTTGTGTTACGCTCTATGCCATTTCATTTTTTCAATTGTTTAGCTTAGAACCCCTCTATTTTAGAAAGGTGTATCATTTGCCTGAGTCTCAAATCGGATTATTGATGGTTTGTAATGGCTTAATGATTGCATTCATAGAAATGATATTGGTACATCAATTAGATGGTAAGTTTTTGAAAACAAACCTGATTGCAATAGGTACATTATTGACGGCTTTTTCATTTTGGATATTCAATGTTTATTTTGCCGTAAGCGTTCTCTGGATTTCTATTATTTTGAATACCGTTGGAGAAATGTTTGCGATGCCATTTATGCAGAGTTTTTCGATAGAACGGTCAGATGAATCTAATCGTGGGCAATATATTGCGATGTATTCTATGTGTTATTCTTTTGCACAAATTTCCTCGCCAACGATTGGGGCTCAATTAGCCGAACATTTTGGATTTACTACTTTATGGTATGTAATGGGTAGCTTTTGTATGCTGTCGACATTAGGTTTTATTTATTTGAGACGATTGAAATAAAATCTGATGCAACCTTTAGGGGCAATATTGTATCTTTGAGTAAGGTGTTAGCTTTGAGCTATCAGCTTTCAGTTTTCTGTTATCAGCTTTAGGTCTTTAGCATTCGACTTTCAGTCGTTGACAAAAGTAAAGTTGTGCTCTAAAATAGCAAAAAAGCGACAGTCGACGACTAAAAGCTCATAGCTCAAGTCTGACAGCTCAAAGCTTTTTCAAAATACCGCTAAATAAATTTAATATGTCTCTAAAAAACGCCAAAATATTAGCCATCGACGATGACCCAGACGTACTGATTGCTGTTAAAATGTTGCTTCGACCAGAAGTAAAAGAAATCGTTACCGAGAAAAATCCAGAACGTATTCAATCATTATTGGCACAAACCCAGTTCGATTTGATTCTGTTGGATATGAACTATAAAAGCTCGCTCAATACTGGGAACGAAGGTATTTTCTGGCTTAGGAAAATTAGAGAAATTAATAAATCTGTGGCCGTAATAATGATTACAGCCTATGGAGATATTGATTTGGCAGTGCGTTCAGTAAAAGAAGGAGCGACAGACTTTGTATTAAAACCTTGGAGGAACGAAAAGCTATTGGTTACGATTGAGGAAGCCCTTGAAAAATCAGCTTTAGAAAATCCCATCTCAAATAAAAACAAAAAAACTGCATCTCCGATAAGTACCAACTCGTTACTTGGTAAAAGTGAGGCCATGCAGGATATTTTCTATAAAATTGAAAAAATTGCTCCAACCGATGCCAATATCCTGATTTTCGGTGAAAACGGAACAGGAAAAGGCGAAGTAGCTAAATTGATTCATCAAAAATCATTAAGAGCAGGTAAACCTTTTGTTCATGCTGATTTAGGTTCGTTGACTGAAAGTTTATTTGAATCTGAACTATTTGGACATAAAAAAGGAGCTTTCACAGATGCACGAGAAGACCGTGCTGGTCGTTTTGAATCAGCCAATAAAGGCACGTTGTTTTTAGATGAAATCGGGAATATCTCTTTGCCACAGCAAGCCAAATTGCTGACGGTCTTACAAAACCGTGAAGTAACCCGTTTGGGTACCAACGCTCCAGTACCTATTGATATTCGCTTGATTTCTGCAACTAATGCCCCTATCAAGGAAATGTCTGCACAGAATCAATACCGTAAAGATTTAATTTATCGATTGAATACCATCGAAATTACGTTACCTCCGCTTCGTAACCGTGGGGACGATGTAGTAATATTAGCCGAATATTTTACCAAATCATACGCACAACAATATCATAAAAACCTCCGTGAGATAGATGATAAAGCAAAAGAAAAATTGCGTAAATATGCTTTCCCAGGGAACATCCGTGAGTTACAACATGCTATTGAGCGAGCAGTAATCATGTCGGACGAACAAGTATTAACGGCTCGTGATTTAGATTTGAGTTCTTCGATAGAAAATCCAATCAGTATTGTTAACGAAAGCAATACCTTACGGATAGATGAAATGGAAAAATCAACTATCTTGAAGGCTATAGAAAGGCATGACGGAAATATCACCAAAGCTGCTCGAGAACTAGGTTTAACCCGCACAGCCTTATACCGTAGGTTAGGGAAATATGATATATGAGTTTTGAGCGGTGAGTGGTCAGCTTTGAGCTTTCGGATACATATTTTAATATGAGCAATCAGTAATAAAATCTCATAGCTCAAGGCTTAGTGCTCATAGCTATTTATTTACAATTTTATGTTCAAACTCAATCGCTATGAAGTCAGTCTGACGCTAAGGGTACTTTTGCTGTTGGCAAGTATTACTTTAGCGGCATTTTGTATTGTTAATGAAAAATTTACCCTATTGTTTTTCATCGGTTTAGTACTGTTTTTTCAAATCCTGAGTTTTGTACAATTCATCAATAAAACCAATACCGAACTTACTCAATTTATAGAAGCCGTTCAGTACCGAGATTTTTCTTTGCAATTTGCTGAAAAAAATGCCCCTGTTTCTGTACGACAACTCCGCAGGGCATTCAATCAGATAAACGGAACGTTTAAACAACTGTCGTCTGAACGCGAAGAACAATATCAATACCTCCAAAAAATCTTAGAATTAGTGGATACAGGAATTCTATCTTACGACCAAAACGGCGAAGTAGGTTGGATGAATGAGGCATTCAAAAGGATGTTAAGTATTCCTTATTTAAGAAATATATCTTCCTTAGAAAAGCGAAATCTTTATGTTTTTCAGGCTATTAGTTCTTTAAATAGTGGCGAAAATCAATTAGTAAAAATAGACCAGAAGCAAGTGTTGTTAGCCAAAACCACCTTTCTAAATGATGGAAAGTTAACACATTTGATTGCTTTCCAGAATGTTAACGAAGCCATTGAAGATACCGAAGCACAGGCTTATCAGAAATTATTGAGAGTAATGACCCACGAAATCATGAATTCTGTAGCACCGATTGCCTCTTTGGCTGAAACGATGGAAGGAAGATTGAAAAAAGGTCAAAATGCTAACAATGCACAATTGCTAGAAGATATTACTTTAGGAATTTCGACCATCAAAAAACGGAGTGCTAACTTATTGAAATTTGCCGATACTTACCGACAACTAGCCAAGGTTTCTATTACGTCTTTTTCAGTTTTTTATATCAGAGATTTATTTGAAAGCGTAGAAATTCTGCTTGAAAACCAAATAGAACAGAAAAATATAGAATTTGATGTCATTTTAAAAGATTTTGATTTACAAATAGAAGGCGACTTGGCTTTGATAGAACAAGTAATTATTAATTTAATGATTAATGCCATAGATGCCGTAAAAGAATCAGCTAATCCCAAAATCGAAATAGGAGCTTACCTCAACCAACAAGATAAAGTAGTGATTGAAGTAAAAGATAATGGAATTGGGATGTCGGCTGAATTAATGGATAAAATCTTTGTACCGTTTTTCACTTCCAAAACCAATGGTTCGGGTATTGGTCTAAGTTTATCAAAACAAATCATGGCATTGCATAAGGGAAGTATCACTGTCAATTCAGTAGAAGGACAGGGAACAGCTTTTAGGTTGTCGTTTTAATAAAGAGTAATTAGTTTATTTGAGACTGTTTTTAGTATAATAGCATTAATAAATTAAGCTCCCTTCATCCCCAAATTATACACTTTTTTCAACCATTTCTCACGAAAATCAGGTGTTGAATATCTTATTGGGGCAATATAAGTCACTTTTACTGGACTGATACCACAAAATTCAAGCGTTCCTTTTTTGAATTGATTGAGGGCTGGGCTTCGCATAAATAGCCAGTCATACCACCGTGGAGTATCCGCAGTAATGATAATTCTTGCAGTTTTTCCCTTCAATAGTTTTTTAGGAAATGGACTTCCTTCAACAAATTCAAAAGTAATCCCTGGCAAAAATGTCCTATCAATAAAGCCTTTCATAAGGGCAGGATAACCATACCACCACATCGGGAAAACCCAAACGATATGATTAGCATTTTTTATCTTTTCAATGGCGTCTAACAGGTCGGGTTCTAACTCAACACGTTGCCTGTAACCATGTTGAAGATTAACATTAAAATTCAAATCTTGGATATTAATTTCCGTCATCTCAACATCGGTTTTGCTAAGTCCTTCTTTGTAAGCATTTGCCAATGCATAGTTGAAGCTTTCCTTATCAGGATGCCCATTAATAATTAATACTTGTTTCATGTTTTTTCTACAAAGTTGGGCTGTGTCTAACTTTGTAGAAAGGACATTTGTCGGATAAAAAAATGATTTTTGTAAACTATTCAGAAGTCTTTGAAGGATAAATAATAGGTACTGATAGGAACACTTCCTTATTCCTTAAAAACATTCCAATCCAAAGAATAGCCAAGAAAATGGAAGAGGCGATGACCTGTCCCCCAGCTATTTCTAAACACAAAGCTCCCGCAAAGTAACAGCTGGCTAATAAGAACCCTATTTTGTTGGTTTTAGGATACATGAATAATCCAGCAATGATTAATTCAGTTAGGCCAAGGACAGTGATGTAATTACCAAAGCCCATTTTGGTTAAAAATTGCATCACAGATTCGGGTTCTGCTCCAATAATTTTCATTACTCCGCCCATGATAAGTACTATAGAAGGAATCGCCATTAGTATAATGGAAAAAATGCGTGTTGTTTTATTCATCTTAATTTTATCGGTTAATAATCGACCAAAATTAGTTACATTTACTATCCTTGGTATAGTACTATCCGTTTGGATAGCACTATCCAAACGGATAGTAACGCAATAAGATAAAAGAGACAACGAAAAATAAAATGCTGACACGGGAAGGATGCCCTCAGAATGTACTTGCTATCAAAGATGCTTTAGAAGCATTAGAAGGTAGATGGAAATTGCTAATAATGCTATCTCTATCAACAGGGAATAAGCGTTTTACGCAAATATCAAAAGAAGTTTATGGCATTACGGATAAAATGCTTTCCAAAGAATTGAAAACGTTAGAAGCGAATAAATTGATAAAAAGAGAGGTTTTCGATACTTTTCCGCCAACAGTAGAATACTCAATTACAGCGCATGGTATGTCCATTCAGAAACTTATGGACGAATTATATCATTGGGGTTTAGCGCACCGAAAAGTAATCATGGGAAAATAATGTAGGTATAAAACATATATCGTAACCCTTCATGGCAAATAACAACCAATATTCATGATATTAGCTATAAATTTGTCTATTAATCTTTAACTTTAGAAGATATATAACACACAATAGGTAGTCTTAAAAGCAAGCATTCAGCCTACTCTCATTCCCAAATTATGGAACTCCTTATCATTTTTGTTTTAATTTTAATAAATGGTATTTTCTCGATGTCTGAAATAGCATTGGTTTCTTCTCGAAAAGCGAGGCTTGAGGCTTCTGCTAAGAAAGGAGACAGTAATGCCAAAATTGCTTTAGATATTGCCAACGACCCAAACAGATTTTTCTCTACCGTTCAAATAGGTATTACGTTGATTGGTATTTTAACGGGTATTTTCAGTGGAGAAAAAGTAACTAACGATATTCAAGCATTTGTAGCTCAATTTACTTTATTAGCCCCCTATCAACATACTATTGCCGTTGCCATTGTTGTATTATTAATTACATATTTTTCATTAGTTTTTGGTGAATTAGTACCCAAACGTATTGGACTTACAAATCCTGAATTTATTGCTAAGGCGGTAGCACGCCCCATGAATATTCTTTCTTTAATTACTTCACCGTTTGTTTGGTTACTTACTTTTTCTTCTGATTTATTGATTAAAATACTTAATATCAAGCCATCTACAGATAGTAAAGTAACCGAGGAGGAAATTAAGGCAATCGTACAGGAGGGAGCAGACAGTGGCGAGGTACACGAAATGGAACAGGATATTGTAGGCAGAGTATTTAGTTTGGGTGATAGGAATGTGTCTTCTTTGATGACTCACCGCAATGACTTAGTATTTATAAAACTGTCTTATTCAGCAGAACGGATTGTGGAGGTTGTCAGCGAAGAGTTACATTCGCTATATCCTGTTTATGATAAAGATAAAGACCATATCATAGGTATTGTTAGGCTCAAAGACTTGTTTTTACCTTTAAGCAAACCTGATTTTAATTTACAAGCCTATTTGCAAGCACCACAGTTTATCATGGAAACAGCTTCGGCCTATCAGGCCATGCAACGATTCAAGGATAGTAGGGTACATTATGGAATTGTGATTGATGAATATGGGCAAACACAGGGTATTGTAACGCTTAATGATTTGCTCGAATCGCTAGTAGGGAACGTTTCTGACTTTGATCATGAAGGCTATCGCCTAGACCATCGAGCGGATGGTACTTGGCTAGTAGATGGACAATACCCTTTGGCAGATTTCCTTCAATATTTTGAATTGAGTGAATACATTAGCGAATATCCATTTAATACGTTAGCAGGACTTTTATTGAATGAGTTAGGGCAAATTCCTCAGCAAGGTGATACTATCATTTGGCAAAATCTGATTTTTGAAATCATTGATATGGATGGTGCTAAGTTGGATAAGGTTTTGGTGAAAATGAATACTGAAAGCTGATTGCCTAGAAAACTGTTTCTACAGCTACCTACAAATAATTAAAAGAAAATATGACAAATAAAATTATTGCAGAAAAGTACTTTGGTATTCTGGCGACAGTTGATTGGAATTCTAATCAATGGCAAGCGGAGTCTACCGAAGAGGATTTGAAAAATTCAAATTTTGGATTCACCAAAGAGCATGGCATCACCTATACTTCATTGAATTTTGCTCATGAAGTATATCCGACAGATGAAAATGACTATTATGCAGGGTTGCTGCCACAATTATGGACAAAAACACCTGACAAAGAAAATGCAAAATTGGTAAAAATTGTATTTATCAAAGCTAAAAACTGGGAAGATAAAAAGAACTACATCGTAGGTTTTTATGCTTTTCCTATCTTTGAAAAAGGCAAAAAGCCATCACCGATTGCATCATTTACAGAAGATTTCGAGACAAATATAAAAGCATTACCCAAAGACATCCACATCCTTAAAAACTATATATTATTCGAAGATGAAGATGTAAAGAAGTTTATTCCTAAAGGAAAAAAGGTAGGACTAAGAGGGTTCAATTATTTAGAAAAAGATAATGTATACAGTATTCTGGATAGAATGTCGAGTAAAAACTCAGATGTAAAACTACAAGGAATAAAATACAGGATTATCAAAACAATTGATGCGATAGAAAGATAACACGCACAACTTGATAAAAAGCAAAATAACAAAATCGAGCCCATGTCAAAAACATGGGCTTTTTTGGTAACTTTACTATTGCTTTACGTGTTAAATTCATATCACGATTTTAAAACATTATGCCCAACAACAAACATTCAGATATTACTGGTTATGAACAAATAGAAATTCTCGGTGCTAGAGAACATAACCTTAAAAATATAGATTTAATCATTCCTCGTAATAAACTAGTAGTCTTCACTGGCATTTCAGGCTCTGGAAAGTCTTCACTGGCATTTGATACTATTTATGCAGAAGGGCAACGTCGTTATATGGAAAGCTTTTCGGCGTATGCCCGTAGTTTTTTAGGTAATATGGAACGCCCCGACGTAGATAAAATCAATGGGCTTTCTCCTGTTATTTCTATTGAGCAGAAAACGACTTCTAAAAACCCACGTTCGACGGTCGGCACTGTTACCGAGATTTACGATTTTATGCGTTTATTGTATGCTCGTGCTGCGGAGGCTTTTAGTTATGTAACGGGCGAAAGAATGATTAAGCAGTCTATCGACCAAATCATTGAAGTAATCTTACATGATTATCAAGACCAAAAATTGATTCTTCTAGCCCCTGTCGTAAAAGGTAGAAAAGGGCATTACCGTGAACTCTTTGTACAGATTGCCAAATTGGGTTATACAAAAGTAAGAGTCGATGGAGTGGTGATGGATATTCAGCCCAAAATGCAACTCGACCGCTTTAAGATTCATGATATTGAGATTGTAGTAGATAGAATTGTGGTAAAAACCGAAGAACGTTTCCGTTTATCACAATCCGTTCAAACGGCATTGAATCAAGGGAAAGGCTTGATGATGACGCATGATGAAAAAGGCGAAGTTCGCAATTTTTCAAAGTATTTGATGGACCCTATTTCTGGGGTTTCTTATGACGAACCCTCGCCTAATAATTTTTCTTTTAACTCGCCTTATGGTTGGTGCCCGACTTGCCAAGGTTTGGGGAAAGTAGAAGAAATTACCGAAGATTCTATTTTGCCAGACAGAACCCTTAGTATCAATAAAGGAGCGATTGCACCTTTAGGAGAATACCGCGATATGTGGATTTTCAAACAATTAGAAGTACTGCTAAAACCCTTTAAGGTAAGCTTGGCTACGCCCCTAGAAAAATTTCCTGAGGAGGCCATCAAGATTATGTTGTATGGCACCGATGAACCCGTACCTGTACCCTCAAAAAAATATGAAGGAACAGACTGGAATACCAAGTACGAAGGTATTATAGTTTTCTTGAAACGTCAGCAAGAGACAGGCTCTGAGAAAATACAAGAATGGTTAAAGGATTTTATGGTCGTAAATACTTGTCCAGATTGCAAAGGTTTACGATTGAAAAAAGAATCTCTGCATTTTAAAATAGACCATAAAAATATAGCCCAATTGGCGGAATTGGATATTGCTGAACTAGCAGAATGGTTTGTAGGGTTGGAAGCACGCATGAACGAGCGTCAAAACGTTATTGCTAAAGAAATTCTGAAAGAAATCAGAAAACGAATAGGCTTCTTAACGGGCATAGGCTTGGAATATTTAACGCTTAATCGTTCATTAAGAACGTTGTCTGGTGGCGAGGCACAGCGTATTCGTTTGGCTACACAGATTGGTACACAACTGACCAATGTATTATATATCATGGATGAACCAAGCATTGGTTTGCACCAACGTGATAACGTAAAGTTGATTCAAGCCTTAAAAGATTTACGTGATTTGGGTAATTCTATTTTGGTAGTTGAGCATGATAAAGACATGATGTTGGCATCCGACTATGTGGTGGATATCGGTCCAGGAGCTGGTCGTCATGGAGGTTCAATCGTTGGACAAGGAACACCAGAAGAATTCTTAAAGAACAATTCAACAACGGCTAAATTTCTGAGCGGAGAAATAGGTATTGAAGTGCCTAAACAACGCAGAAAAGGCAATGGTAATTTCTTGATAATTAAAGGAGCAACAGGGAATAATTTAAAAAATGTTACCTTGAAATTGCCCCTCGGTAAGATGATTTCTGTGACAGGCGTAAGTGGTTCGGGGAAATCTTCTTTGATTCACGATACCATGTATCCTATTTTAAATCGCCATTTTTTCAATGCCAAACGCGAACCAATGCCTCATAAATCGGTAGAAGGGTTAGAACATTTGGATAAAGTGATAGAAGTAGACCAGTCGCCGATTGGTAGAACGCCACGTTCGAATCCTGCTACCTATACAGGAATGTTTACAGATATTCGTACCCTTTTTGCAGAATTGCCAGAATCAAAGATTCGAGGGTATAAAGCAGGGCGATTCAGTTTTAATGTAAAAGGTGGACGTTGTGAAGATTGCGAAGGAGCGGGGATGAAAAAGATTGAAATGGAATTTTTGCCAGATGTTCATGTTGCCTGTGAAACCTGTAAAGGAAAACGATTCAATCGTGAAACCTTAGAAGTTCGTTTCAAAGGGAAATCCATTGCTGATGTATTAGACATGACAGTAGAGCAAGCCGTAGAATACTTTGAAAATCAGCCAAAAATCTCTCGTAAAGTACAGATGTTAAAAGAAGTAGGCTTGGGCTATATCACTATTGGTCAACAAGCAACTACGCTTTCTGGGGGAGAAGCACAACGAGTAAAATTAGCGGAGGAGCTTTCTAAAAGAGATACAGGTAAAACCATGTATATTTTGGACGAACCAACGACAGGGTTACATTTTCAAGATATTAAAGCGTTGATGGAAGTACTAGACCGTTTGGCAGATAAAGGCAATACGGTATTGATTATCGAACATAATTTAGATGTTATCAAGGTATCAGACCATATCATTGATGTTGGGCCTGAAGGTGGACAAAAAGGCGGAACAATTATTGCCGAAGGCACACCCGAACAAGTAGCCAAAGTAAAAGGAAGCCATACGGCTAGATTTTTGAAGGAAGAATTGGCTTGAGTGAATAGTTTAATGGTATAATTATTTTATAAACTATTTGTCCGTGGGTTGTGTCCTAACAGCCCACAATGTCGAAGTATTAAATATCTTGCCTGTTGAAAATAATTTCAAGAGAAATCGTTTGTGTGGTGGACTGTGAAGACACAGCCCACGGCGAAAGCCCGCTTGAAAATCATTTCAGTAGACAAACAATTTTACCAAAAACAATCATGAAAATAGACATCAAAGATTTTGAGTATAACGGAGATAAGAAATTTAAAATCAAAAAGACACCTACCAAAATCAAGGATTTTTACGAATCTGAGGAACAGTATGAACTACTGATAGCGGAGATAAAAGATAAGATTGACAAACTCCAGAGTTTGATGTATGCTGATAACCGTTATGCGATGTTGATTATGTTACAGGCTTCGGATGCGGCAGGTAAAGATGGAACGATAAGAGCAGTGCTTTCGGGGGTAAATCCTGCGGGTATTGCGGTACATAGCTTCAAAAGACCAACTACAGAAGAGTTAGACCATGATTTCATGTGGCGAAATATGCTGAAGATGCCAGAAAGAGGGAAAATGGTTTTTCATAACCGTTCTTATTACGAAGAATTATTGGTGGTGAAAGTCCATCCTGAGATATTGCTTAATAGTGAAAAAATACCAACGGAGTTTACGAATGATTTAGATAAAGTATGGGCGCATCGTTATGAAGACATTCGTAATTATGAAAAGTATCTCAACAGAAATGGTACAATTGTGTTGAAGATTTACCTAAATGTTTCTAAAAAAGTACAAGGAGAACGCTTAATTGAGCGTATTCAAGACCCTACTAAAAACTGGAAATTTGAAGAGGGCGATGTAAAAGAACGTGATTTTTGGAATGATTACCAATCCGCCTATGAAGAAATGGTCAACCAAACCGCAGCGAAATATGCACCTTGGTACGTGATTCCAGCGGATGATAAAAAGAATATGCGATTGATTGTTAGTAGTATTATTTTACATCATCTCAAGTCGATTGATATGAAATATCCAGCAGCAGATGAAGCCCGACAAGCTACCTTGGAGCAACTCATTAAAGTAATCGAGCAACAAAATGGATAAGCTAATGTGAAACAATTTTGGTAAATTGCAGGCTTAAAGACAAAAAGATTACCATGCGACTGAATTTCAAGGACTTAATTATATTTGAGAACGACGATTATATTGTTATCAACAAACCTCCATACATTGCTTCACTAGACGAACGACAAGCGGATAACTCGCAGAGTATCTTGCGTTTAGCCAAAGAATACTCAGATGATGCTCAACTGGCTCACCGTTTAGACAAAGAGACTTCTGGTGTATTGGCTATTGCTAAAAATCCAGCCGCCTATCGCCACTTGGCCATGCAGTTTGAACACCGTCAGGTAGAAAAACGCTACCATGCTGTAGTAAATGGTGCTCATGATTTTGAAATGATTTCGGTGTATTTACCCATCGCTCAGAAAAGAGATGGTACCCAAGTAATGATAGACCGTCAGAAAGGGAAAGAAGCGGAGACAATTTTCAATACCATTAAAGTATATCGTAACCATACTTTAGTAGAATGTATGCCTGTAACAGGTAGAATGCACCAAATCAGGATTCACTTAGTATGTTTAAAAGCTCCTATCGTTTGTGACCCAACTTATGGCGGAGAATACATTTACTTATCTGATTTAAAAAGAAAATTTAACCTAAAAAAAGATACAGACGAACTTCCTTTAATGAAAAGAGTAGCCCTCCATTCTCGTTCGTTAACATTCAAATTATTAAATGAAGAGATTATCAAGATAGAAGCTCCTTATCCGAAAGATTTTGAGGTTTTGGTAAAGCAGTTAGAGAAGTTTTCGTAATTTTGCGCCCGTCTGATTCAAGACACTTGGCTCCGTAGTTCAATGGATAGAATGTAGGTTTCCGGTACCTAAGATGAAGGTTCGATTCCTTCCGGGGTCACAAAGCCACTTTACAAAAGTAAAGTGGCTTTGTGTTTTATGGCTTTATCTAAATTAACAAAAGCAACAATAATTCCGCTTCATGCATTTTGTTCATATTAAGTATAAGCAACCTAAAGTCTATAAGGAAGAAAACTATTTAAAAAAAGCTTAGAATAGAATAAATAAGTAATAAAACAAAGTACTGTCTTTCAGAATAGTTTATTAAATTGGAATTTATTTACACATACTTAATAACACTGCAATGACACATCAGGAGATATTAAAAAAGGTCGAATGGAGAGATTTAAGAAGTTTGTCTATCAAAGAGATGTTGATTGAAAATAACCTTACTATTCCTTGGTTGATTATATCTCTATCGCTCGCATATTTTGATTATTATCTTCTTGCTTTACCATTTTCAGCATTCTTTTTCTTAACAGGACTTAGGCAAGTACATAATGGATTCCACAATTCGTTGGGTACAAATAAGTTTTTGACTTGGCTTTCTTTATATCTTAATAGCATTTTAATGGTTGTTTCCATCCATGCCGTTAAATTTAATCATATAAGACACCATAAATACTGTCTTGAGGAAGAGGATTACGAAGGAAAATCAGCAGCAATGACTTGGTATGGGGCAATTTTATATGGGCCAATACATGTATTTCTCATTCACAAAATCACGCTCAAACTTGGCAATAAAAATTACATACAAAACGTGCTTATTGAACTTATTTCTATTGCAATTTTTGTTTGTCTTGTATTCTATTATAGAATTGATTTTCTAATCTACCATATTATTATTATGATTATCGGAGAGTTTTTGATGTCATTCTTTGCAGTCTGGACGGTTCATCATGACACCCACGACAGCCCTGAATTTGCAAGAACTCAAAGAGATAGTTGGAAAAACAAGCTGACATTTAGTATGTTCTATCATTTAGAACATCATTTATTTCCTGCTGTGCCAACCATTAAATTACCTGAACTTGCTAAACGAATTGATCAGACATTTCCTGAAATAGAAAAGAAGCAAACATTCTAATTTACTACTATTGTTTGTTAGTCAGACATGTTAAACGTATTACCATGATATTTACCCCTTAAAATCATGAATATTAAAAACCTTATCACAGAATTCGTATTCTGAAGGCTGATTGGAACAGATAAATAATAAACGATTTTGTGAATACTCCTGCACGTTTTTTAGGTACCAATTCACTGCGTTATTATCAAGATTGGATGTTGGTTCGTCAAGCATCAAAATCTCGCAGTCAGATAGGAAGGAAAGCCCTAATTTTACTCTTTGCTTCATGCCAGACGAAAAATATTTTACTTCTTTATTCTTAGCTTGGGGCAATTCAATAAAATCAATGAATTGATTGATAGTGAAGGAATCTCTTAGAGGCTTAAATTTAGTATGAAAAGCTAGTAGTTCGCTAAGGGTGAAGTCTTCTATCAATTCTAAATATGGAGCTGTAATGCTGATATGTTGATAAAAATGGTCGATTTCAAGAATTTTATCTTCTTCTTGAAAAACAACATTGCCTTCAGTATGAGGCATAAATCCTGAAAGTACTTGTAATAAAGTAGATTTCCCGCTACCATTTGCTCCCGTAAAAGTATATGAATTACCCGTCTGAAATTCCAGCGTTAGCTTTCTGAAAATCCATTCATTTCTAAACTTTTTACCGAGATTTTGAGCGTTGATATTCAAGGGTTATGCTTTGATTAAATAAAAAGGTTGATAATAGATTCTTTCAAGAAAGCAATTATCAACCTTTTATAAATATTATGAAAGACCTTTCATGATACCTCTTTCTGAATTACGGATAAAGTTGACAATTTCATCACGTTCAGAAGAAGCAGGAAGATTAATTTCAATCTGAGTAAGGGCATCAGATGTATTCAGATTCTTCAAATAGATATACCTGTATGCTTCTTGAATTTGCGAGATTTGTTCTTCCGAAAAACCACTTCTTCTTAATCCTACTGAATTAATGCCTACATAACCAAGTGGCTCGCGAGCAGATTTTGTATAAGGGGGAATGTCTTTTCTTACCAAAGCACCACCCGAAATCATTACATGTTTCCCGATTTTCACGAACTGATGTACTGCGGCAGTACCACCAAAACGAGCAAAATCGCCCACTTCTACGTGTCCAGCCATCTGTACATTATTAGCAATAATTACATTGTCGCCAATGATACAATCATGAGCGATATGGCAATAGGCCATAATCAAGCAATTTTTACCAACTTGAGTTTTATATTTATCAACAGTACCTCTGTTTAACGTTACACATTCACGAATTGTAGTATTATCACCTACGATGGCAAGTGTTTCTTCTCCTTGAAATTTTAAGTCTTGTGGAATAGCAGATATTACGGCACCCGGAAAAATACGACAATTTTTACCAATTCTTGCCCCAGGAAAAATTGTTACGTTTGAACCAATCCAGCTACCTTCACCAATTTCCACGTTTTGATGAATCACCGTAAAAGGTTCTACGACCACATTTTGAGCAAGTTTGGCGTCGGGGTGTATGTACGCTAAGGGTTGTGTCATATTTTTTATTGATAACAACGAATAATTATTCGTAATAATTAACTCTTTCTTACTAAGCTAGCTGTCATGTCGGCTTCACAAACTACTTGTCCGCCTACATACGCTACCCCGTGCATTTTTGCAATACCTCTTCTGATAGGGGCTAATAAATCACATTTAAAAACCACCGTATCGCCCGGTACTACGCTTTTTCTGAAACGGCAATTTTCAATTCCTACTAGGTATGGCCAGTAGTTTTCTGGATCTGGTACCGAACTAAGCACTAATATACCACCCGTTTGTGCCATTGCTTCTACTTGCATAACACCCGGCATCACAGGGTTGTTAGGAAAGTGACCCATGAAATAATTTTCATTCATGGTTACATTCTTAATACCTACTACACTTTGGTCGTCCAAGTAAATGATTTTATCAACCATTTGGAATGGATAACGGTGAGGAAGTAATTGATAGATTCTCTCGAAAGTGAAAATAGGGGGTTGCTTTGGGTCGTACTGAGGCACTTTATTTTTCTCAGTTTCTAACATCAACTTTTTGATTTTCTTCGCTAATTCTACATTGGCTGCATGCCCTGGGCGTGCTGCTAAGATTTGCGCTTTGATAGGGCGACCCACTAAGGCTAAATCTCCTACCATATCTAATAACTTATGGCGAGCCATCTCGTTATTATAATATAGCTCTAAATTATTAAGAATACCTTTTTCTTTAGAAACACTTACTTTTGGTTTGCCCAAAACCATGGCTAAATGGTTTAGTTCTTCTTCAGAGTAATCGCGGTCAGCAATTACGATAGCGTTTGATAAATCACCACCTTTGATTAAATCAGCTTTGTATAGAGCTTCTAGCTCATGTACAAAACAGAAGGTGCGACACTTAGCAAAGCTTTCATTAAACTGGCTGATAGCCGTTAAATTGGCATGCTGACTTGTCAAGAATTTTGAGTTATAATCTACCATTGCCGTCAAACGATAATCGTTCAAAGGTAAAGCGGCTAATTCAACGCCTCTTTCAGCATCTTTATACCTGATTTCAGAAGGAATTTCAAAAAATTTACGATGAGCATCCTGTTGCTCTAAACCTGTTTCTAAAATGGCTTCTACAAATTTAATAGAACTTCCATCCATTATTGGTGGTTCAGGGCCATCCAATTGTATCAAAACATTATCAACCTGACAGCCTACCATTGCTGCTAATACGTGTTCTACGGTATTAATTCTAGCTCCGTTATGTTCTATGGTTGTTCCTCTTGAAACATCTACTACATGATCTACGTCAGCATCTGCAATGGGCTGATTTGGTAAATCTGTTCTTTGAAACTTGTATCCATGATTGGGCGGTGCTGGCAAAAACGTCATATTAGCTACAACACCAGTGTGTAAGCCAACCCCCGACATCGTAACAGATTTTTTGATGGTATGCTGTTTGTTATTCATTGCTTTTTAACTTATTTTCTATTTCTCTCAATCGTTTCTCTGTAGCAGGAAGTTTACGAATAAGAGCCTGTGTTTTCAAGTAGTCTATGTTTTCTGTAGCTGGCGTACCGCTTAAAATCGTTCCTTCTTTATTAGGAGCTTTAGAAATCCCCGATTGCCCTAATGCAATCGTTTTGTTGGGAATATTAATATGTCCGTTAATGCCCACTTGCCCACCAATCATACAGTTTGCACCTATTTTTGCTGAGCCTGCGATGCCAGTTTGTGCAGCAATTACCGTGTTTTTACCGATTTCTACATTATGCCCAATTTGAACTAAATTATCAATTTTTACGCCTTCTCTGATAATGGTAGAGCCAATCGTAGCACGGTCAATTGTAGCATTTGCTCCAATACTCACATAATCTTCTATTAAAACGTTGCCTAACTGAGGAATCGTTTGATAAGTGCCATCTGCCTGTGGTGCAAAGCCGAAACCATCCGCACCAATTACTGCATTGGCATGGATAGTACAGTGATTACCGATACGTGTATTTGGATAGATTTTTACACCTGAATAAAGTGTACAGTCGTCACCAATAATACTTGCTTCTAAGATTGTTACGTGAGGATATATTTTTACGTTTTTTCCAATTTTACAATTACTGGCAATATAACTAAAAGCACCAACATATTCACCTTCACCGATTGTAGCAGAACTACTGATAAATGAGGGTTGTTCAATGCCTTTTTTCTGATTTGCTAAGATTTTTTGATATTCTTGAAGAAGTGTAGTAAAAGCCGAATATGCGTTTTCAACCAAGATTAAAGAAGGAGAATAGCCCTTTTTAGGCTCAAATGTTTTGTCAACAATTACAGCAGTTGCTTGGGTAGTATATAAAAAATGCTCATATTTAAGATTCGCTAAGAAGGAAATACAACCTTCTGTTCCATCTTCTATTTTGGCTAATTGGCTAATTTTAAGGCTTTTATCTCCCTTTACTTCTCCATTTAGCATCAGAGCAATTTGTTCAACGGTAAATTCCATTCTTAGGGTGGTGGTCGTTGTGTTTTGTTTTTGGACGGCTTCGCCTAACATATTTTACCGCAAATATACATTCTTTGCCCAACATATATAATATTTTTTGACGATGTTACTTAATGCCTTTATTGTAGGTAAATCAGAAGCCTCTGCAATATCCAGTACTCTTTTGTCTTTTGTTAGGATATTAATGTTCTGTTTGCCAGATACATAGGCAGCATTAGAGGTGCTTCCTTCTATCATTAAATAAGGTAAATCACTTACCTCTACACCAGGATGGCTTAATAAATCAATTTGAATTTTTTCAAGAAAAGATGGTTCAATAGGTGAGTCTGAAATATGAATTTTGAATAAATCTCTATCTAACAACATTTTACTGATATTAGAAAGCAATTTGTCAGGATGTTTTGCCCATATTTTTACACAAGCCCAAATGTCATAATCATCCATTTCTGCAAAGGCTTCTAAATAAGATTTGTCTGAAACAAAATCATCTAGACTTACATCTTTTTGTAAAAAAACCATGAAGGCTGGTGTCGCAAAAACGCTTTCGCCTGCCCTGATTAATTCTCTTGCTCGCTTAATGATTTGAATTAACATTGTTTCGGCACAAATAGAGGTTTTGTGCAAATATACTTGCCAATACATCAATCGACGGGCAGTTAAAAAGTTTTCAATAGAATAAATTCCTTTTTGCTCAACGACCAATTGGTTGTCGACAATATCCAACATTTTCAAAATTCTATCGGCACCAATAAAGCCTTCGCGTACACCCGTAAAAAAACTATCACGGTTTAAATAATCCATTCGGTCAACATCTAGCTGACTTGAAATTAATTGCGTAAAGAATTTCCTTTCATAATTGCCAGTAAACATCTTTATGGCTAAAGTCAAAGCACCGCCTAGTTGCTTATTCAGTTCCTCCATCAACAAAAATGAAATATGCTCATGAGATACATGATTTAAAATGACAGACTCTAGTACATGAGAAAATGGCCCATGACCCACATCATGCAGTAAAATAGCAATTTGAGCAGATTCGCATTCTGCATCTGAAATTTCATGTCCTTTGCTTTTTAGGGTAGATAAGGCCTCGTTCATTAAATACATCGCCCCCAGTGCATGATGAAAACGTGTATGCAAAGCACCTGGATAAACATATTCTGCCATGCCTAACTGTTTGATTCTCCTTAAGCGTTGATAATAAGGATGCTCAATCAAATCAAAAATTAATTCACTCGAAATATTAATAAATCCATAAACAGGGTCATTAACTATTTTACGTTTATTCATGTATTTGTTAGTTGAGAATTAATGAGCGATGAATAAATAACTAATAATTGAAGTGTAGGGTTTAATTTTTCTTTTATTCCTAATCCGTGACTTAAGTCACGGGCTAAGGGTAAAAGTCTAGCGTCTTGTGTCCTCTAGTCTCAGAGTCATCCAGTCCTAAAGTCCTCAATCCAAAAAAAATCCCCAAAGAACCATACCAACAAAAATAGCGATACAAAACCTGCATCGCTATTTTTTTCAATTATTTAGTCGTTAAAAAACTTAATTATTGCCATCTCTACGACCACCGCCATTTCCACCACGGTCTCTCATTTCATTTTGTAGTTCAGCATATTTAGTAAGCTGTTCAGCAGTAAAAATAGTTTTCAGTTTTTCATCCTGTGCCTTTGTAAGGTCGCGTAACTCTTGCATAGCAGCACGTCTATCAGTTGCATTTCTTAAAGACTCTCTTTTTGTCGCTCTTTCCATCAACAAAGGCTTAACCTGATTTACTTGCTCAGTAGTCAAACTTAAAGCCTTAGTCCATCTTTTTAATTGATTGTCCACTCTCTGTTCAGGAGTCATATCTTGTTGACCACCATTTTGTGTTTCAGCACTTTGGGCTACAGAAGTCTGAACATTTACCATAAAAGTAGCGGCTACTAAGCACGCTGCGAAGATTAATTTCCTTTTCATTGCTGAGATAGTTAATATTTAAAAACAAGTCTTAGATAACTACTACTTGAAAAGGTTTAAATGTTTTTTTAAAAAGATATTTTGTAAAAATGCTTTTAAACATCTAATTTTGCACCACAAAGAAATTAAAAGCTTTGTAGGGCCTATAGCTCATTCGGTTAGAGCAACTGACTCATAATCAGTAGGTGCTTGGTTCGATTCCAAGTGGGCCCACAATAAAAAACTCATAATCAATCGATTATGAGTTTTTTTGTTTAGGCGTCTATCTTACTTTCATAAAATAACACGCCTAAACGGTACTGTATATATAATGAAGGGTTAGGTATTCTATTAAAAGTGGTTAGGCATTGTTTTTATAAATGGTTACGCATTATTTTTTAAAAGCAGTCAGGTGATTTTTTAAAAGTGGTTACAAATTGTTTTTAAAAGCAGTTAGGTAATGTTTTAAAAGTGGTTAGGCATTGTGTTATAAATGGTTAGGTACTCTTATTAAAAGTGATTACGCATTGTTTTAAAAATGAGAGCGTTTTGGTAAACGCTCCCGTATGAATTAATAAAGCAGATTAGGGCATTTTAATATCTTCAAATAATAATTATTCAGCTTCTTCAATAACTTTTATTTTTCTATTTTTTTCTGACCATAAATAAAGTGATGGTAAAATCAATGGTGCAAAAATTAAAGTACTGCTCAAACCACCGATGATAACCGTTGCCAAAGGCCGTTGTACATCTGAACCAATTCCTGATGAAATAGCAGCTGGTACAAGACCAATAATAGCAACTACTAAAATGGATAATAATGCTCTTAATTGTTCTTTTGATGATACTAGCACGTTTTGTTGTAACTCGGCATCATTATATCCTTTCGCTCGATTAATGGCTGATACTAATAAAACGCCTGCCATTACTGAAATACCAAAAATACTTACGAAGCCAACTCCTGCCGAAACGTTAAAGTAGTATCCTCGTATTAATAAGGCGACGATACCTCCACCCAAAGCAAATAAAATACAACTCATTGTTACCAAAGTATTAGGCAAATTCTTGAATAACATAAACAAGAAAAGAAAAACCAATAGTATTGTTAACGGAATCGTGAAAGCTAATTGCTTGCCTGCACGTTCAAGGTTCTCGTACTGACCACCATAAATTATTTGGTAACCCTTTGGTACGTGTACTTTGGCATCAATCTTATCTTGTAACTCTTTCACAAAACTACCTTGGTCTCTGCCTTTGATATTTGTACGAACAGTTACCATCCTTTTGCTTCCGTAACGATAAATATTCGTTTGACCTTCTACAAAGTGTATATCTGCTAATTGACTCATGGGAATTAACGAACCATTTGCCGAGGGTACTAAAATATCTTTGATAGCATCGATTGAATTACGGAACTGTGGTAAAAAGCGAACAACGATATCATAACGTTTGGTACCATCATATAAAGTTGAAATTGCTTTGCCTCCAATCGCCGCTTCAATCATATTTTGTATATCAGCAATATTTATGCCAAAACGTGCGGCGGACTCACGATTTATATTAATTGCTAGTTGGTCTTGTGGTCCTTCTTGCTCTATGTTAACATTATCAGCACCAGTAGTTTGCTTTACAATGACCGCAATGCTATCTGCTTTTTGGCGCATCATCTTCAAATCATCCCCTACAACGGAAATAGCGAGGTCTGCGGCACTACCTGTTACGATTTCCATCACCTGATCAATAATAGGCTGACCAGAAGAAAAAGATACAGAAGGTAATTGTTGCTGAAGGTCATTTTTTATTTTATCAACCAATTCTTTTTTAGAAATAGTCTTGCTCCAGAGGCTATAATCCTTCAATCCGACCAAAATTTCATTTCTATTCGCAGGAAATGGATCTGTTCCGTCGTCGTTTCTACCTGTTTGTGTAATTACAAAAGCAATTTGCGGATACTTCGCAATGATACTTCTGATTTTAGGAGCATAACTTGCGTTTTCTTGTATGGTAATACCTGCGGGGAAATTCCCTCTTAAGAAGATAGAGCCTTCATCCAAGCTCGGTAAGAATTCTGTGCCTAGTTTCAGTCCACATAAGATAAAAGTTGCTACAATAGTAAAACCTACTATTACTGTTCTTTTATAATGTTTCAGCAACTTTACTAATACATTGCCATAGTGTTTGGACAGAAAATCCAACACATAATTTTTGTGTTCTTTCATTGGCTTTTCAAAATCTGCCAACGCTTTTTTATAGCTGAAAGAAATTAGTACTGGAATAAACGTAAGTGCCGCCAACATCGAACCTATTACTGCAAACGCTAAGGTTAGGGCCATTGGTGAAAATAACTTGCCTTCTACACGAGTCATCAATAAAATAGGCATATACGCCAAAATGATGATAGTAACAGAAAAGAAAATTTCGCGACCTACCTCTTGAGCAGAAAGCAAGGTAATTTTGATGATTCCTTGTTTCTTTTCTTCAACCGTGGCTGTTCGGTATTTCCTGATTAAATGTTCTGCCATTAAACAGGCACCATCTACAATAATTCCAAAGTCGATAGCACCCAATGAAAGTAAATTGGCAGGAATGCCCGTCAAACGCATTAATATAAACGCAAACAATAATGAGAAAGGAATCGTCAATGCTACGACAAAAGCACTACGGACACTTCCTAAGAAAAATATCAATAGAATCACTACGATAGAGATTCCCTCAAAAAGCGTATGTGCTACGGTCTCCAACGAATGGTCAATCAAGAAACTGCGGTCGTATAAGGGACGTAAATGCACGCCTTCTGGCAATTCGCTTGCTTGCAAATCCGCCATTTTTTCTTTCAACAGTTTCAGTACTTCACTTGGGTTTTCGTAACGTCTTAATAAAATGATGCCTTCTACGCCACTATTTACATCAAGCTTATCTTTGGTAACGGTATAACCCAAAACACCACTGGCGGGTGGCGGAGTAATCTCCACAGTGGCCACATCTCGGATAAATACAGGCATGCCATTATCAGACTTCAACACGATATTTTGAATATCCTGTTCGTTTTTAATAGCTCCCAAGCCCCTTACGGCAAAACCTTGTCCGCCACGGGCTAAGATGTTTCCTCCTGTGTTTTGGTTATTTACATTTACTGCATCAGTAACATTTTGTAATGTAAGGTTATACTTTCTTAACTTTTCAGGTGAAGTAATGATATGGTATTGTTTCAGCGGACCGCCAAAAGTTACTACGTCTGCAATGCCTGGTACTTGCAATAGGGCAGGTTTAATCACCCAGTCTTGTAAATCTCTTAATTGAGTTTGGCTGAAATTAGCGGGAGCTTCTACTACATAACGGTAAATTTCTCCCACAGCCGTACTCATTGGTGCTAATTCTGGACTCACACCAGCAGGCAAAGCAGCACTACTTAATCGCTCGATTACTTGCTGACGAGCGAAATAATCGTCTGTACCGTCTTTGAAAGTCAATTGTACAACAGATAACCCGAAAATAGTACGACTCCTACGGTCTAATACATTGGGTGTATTCTGTAAGGCACGTTCTATCGGTACAGTTACTTGTTGCTCTACTTCTTCGGCAGCTCTACCGTCATACTGTGCCACTACAATTACACACGTGTCGGCAATGTCTGGATAGGCTTCTATTTTTAATTGTGTAAAGCACCAATAGCCAACAGCCATTAATACAGTACTTATCGCAATAACAATCCAGCGATTGCGAAGGCTGAATACTAACAAGTTCTTAATCATCTATTTCCACTGTTCAACTGGGTTGGTAATAATAAATCCGCTTTTTACTTCTACTCTAAGGGCCGTTAAAACCGCTCTCACTTTTGCTGTTTCATCGATGAACGTAATCATGATGGGGGTTTCGTCGAAGCTAAATAAATCGTTTGGACGATTGAAGTGCTTGTTGGAGCCAAAGCCTGAAATGCCTTTAAAAACAGTTAATCCTTGTATTTTTTGGGCAATCAAGAATTGGATGATGAACTCATGCAGTGATTTTGTGCCAAAGAGTTCGTCCTCGTCGATATAAATCTGAGCTTGTAGCATAGTGTTTTTAATTAAAGCAACGTTCCTTTTAATAGGAAAGCAGCAATGCTGAAATAAATGATAAGTCCTGTTACATCTACCAAAGTAGCGACAAAAGGTGCGGAGGAGGTGGCAGGGTCAAAGCCTAATTTCTTCAAAGCAATCGGTATCATTGAACCGCTCAATGTTCCCCACATGACAATGCCAATCAGCGAGAAAAATATCGTGGTGGCTACTAATAAATAATGTTCAGAATAATTAAACCAATGCAGGTGTTGCCAAAGGACAATTCTGAGAAAACCAATAGCACCAAGGATAATTCCTAGTACAATACCTGATGAAAATTCTCTTTTCATCACAAACCACCAGTCACTAAAAGAAATCTCTTTTAAAGCCATCGCACGAATAATGAGCGTTGCTGCTTGCGAGCCACTGTTACCACCGCTTGAAATAATCAAAGGAATGAAAAGGGCTAATACCACTGCTTTGGAAATCTCTTCATCGAAATAACCCATTGCCGATGCCGTCAACATTTCACTTAGGAAAAGTACAATCAACCAACCAGCCCTTTTTTTGATAAGCGTGAGTATTGGCGTTTTTACATACGGGAAATCTAATGATTCTAATCCCCCGAATTTCTGAATATCTTCTGTATCTCTTTGTTCTGCAAAATCCAGCACATCATCGGCTGTTAATACACCAATCAAAACATTTTTATCACCCACTACTGGCAATACATCACGGTCATATTCTTTAAATTTATCAATGGCTAGTTCCTTTGTATCTTCAATATTTAGACTAACACAAAAACCATCCAGAATACTTTCGATAGATTTATATGATTCATTTAGCACCAATTTGCGAATAGGAATATCATCTACCAGTCTGCCTTCTTCATCAATCACATATATTACATTGGCAGTCTCAGTATCGTTAGGATTACTCCTCAGATGTTCAATCGCTTCACCGACAGTCATGTATCTTGAAATCGTAGAAAATTCTGTGTTGATTAAGCGAGCAATGCTGTTGGTAGGATATCCAAAAAAATCATGTGTTTCAGCTCGATTTTTCTCTGAGAGATATTCAAGGAAATGAGATTGTTCTATTCCTACCAATTTTGAGAAGAATTCAAAACGGTCATCCGAAGGTAAATTATTAAGGATGACAGAAGCCTTTTCTTTAGAAATCCCTTTGATGATTTGTAACTGCCAGTCGAAAGTAAGGTAGGCAAATACTTTAGCTTGCGAGCCTTTGGGTAGAGAAATCAAAGACTGTGTGGCAACCTCTAATGGTAAAGAGCCAATAAGGATTGCTACATCGTTGGGATGCACAAAATTTTTGTCGCTATCCAAGCCCAACAATGTGCTGAAATCGCCTTTTAAAATTTTTGCTCTTACATCTTTCATTTTGTATATGGTAAGCTTTAATATGCTTTCGGTCGTCGGATTTTAGCTATCAGTTTTAATTGGTTGTCAACACTAGCTTTCACGTTATAGTTATATAGCTCTTTTAAGAACATGATTCTCAAAATTATTTATTATCACTAGCGAGGGACTTAAGTCCCTCGCTAGTGATAAGCTTTGGACTTTTCATTGCCGAAATAACGCTAATAAGAGCTGGAATACATCAAAACTCAACTCTTTAATCTTCCATCTTAAAGTCCCTCAATCCTAAAGTCTTTCCTAATATCCAAAACTCAATCCTTTCAACTGCATTACACCTTTTACCGCAATGCTTTCACCATTATTCAGTCCACTAAAAATGATAATTCTATCACCTATCTGATTTCCAATACTTACCTCTCTTCTGTCAAAAGTATTCCCATCATTTTTTACAAAAACATAGGTTTTTCCTTGAACCGTTACCAACGCATTTTTATTAACATTAATATGAGCCCCTTCGCTTACACCAAATGAGACAGTAGCAAACATTCCTGCCTTCAATTTTTGGTTAGGATTATTTAGGCTAACTCTCAGTTTCACCATTCTTGTCGACTCGTCAATTACATCAGCTACTTCTTCTATTTTACCAGTAAACTTTTCGGTAGGGAAAGCTGTAAATTGTAATGTACAACTTCCACCTTCTTTAATTTTACTAATCTGATTTTCAGGAATATCACAAATGATAAATGCCTTTCCTGCTGAAGCCTTTCTCAAAGCCTCTGGATTGAATCCTCCAGTTTTTAGCTTAGTTTCATGTTCAATAATGGCTGTTTTTTCGTTGGCCAAATCATTTTGAACAATCGCTAATTCTGTTTCTGCACTTAATAAATCTACTTGGGCATTGGCTACATCTTTTCCAGTACCTGCACCGTTTTTTAGCAAATCTTCAAATCTATTTACTTCAACATTCTTGCGTGCGATAACTGTTTTCTTTTGCTGAATAATGGTAGCTTTTTGTCTGATATTTTGTAAATGTTGTAGTAACGACGTATAGTTGGTTGCTAAATCAGAATTTTCAAATAAGATAATATTCTGAGAAGCTCCCTCTTGTGAAGACACCACCGTAGCCGAAACTTTAGCAGGCGCTGTTACTTCATCATTTAGCGAAGAGCTACCTAAGGTTTCCGTAGCAAAAAAGCTCATGCTTGCCGTAGTTGGGAAAACGATTTTGCTACCATTCTCCTGCACTTTTGGCAATACATCTACTTTCTTAACGCCTTGATTTTCTTTTCCTCCGCAAGCAGCAAGGAACCAAACAGAAAACAGTGTTATTTTTAAGGTATTTTTCATCGTCTTATTGAGCCATTTGATTAATTAAACCAGAAGCATACAGCAATTGAATATAGCTTTGGCGGTATTGTTGTAATGTATCGTAATATTGTTGCTGAGTATCTAACCAACTGCGTTGGGCTTCCAGATAATCTACAATGGTTGTTCCTCCGTGTAAGTAAGAATATTTTACGCTACTCAGAATATTCTCAGACTTTGTTAGCAAATCTTTAAACTGCTCAATATTCTGTTTTTGTACTTGATAAGCATTATAGGCTGTATAAATTTCTGTTTGAATCTGGCTTTGTGTTGCCTGCAAACCTTTTTCAGCTTGTTGTTTTTGTAAATACGACTTTTTTATTTCGCCCTGATTCCTAGCAAAAAAAGGAATATCTATTGAGCCAAAAAAACCAACATAAGGAACCGTATTTTGAGGGTTATAAATAGCCCCCAAGGTAGGCTGTGGAATAGCCAGTGATTTTTGTAACTTAATATTACTTTCGGCTACCTGAATACTTGCCTGATACGCCTGAATATCACTTCTATTGCCTAATGCTTGCTGTAAGAGAGTGTTTAATTGAGGCGAGAATGTAAATAGAAAATTATCATTTACATCAATCTCAATATTGTCTTGGGTACCTAATAAAAATTTTAAATTGGATAATTCATTTTGATATACTTGCTCGTTTGATTTGAGTTGTAAGGCATATTGATTAGCCAACAATTCAGTTCTAGCAAGGTCGGTTGATGTAATTACTTCTTTACCAAGTCTGATTTTATTGATACTCACCAAACTATCGGTATTGTTTTTAGCAATTCTCAGAATCCCTAATTGTTTGTGGGCAATCCAAACATCTAGCCACTTCATCGCTACATCTTGCAAAACATTGCGTTCAGTTTCTGCAAAAGCTTTCTGAGAAAGGATAGCATTTTTCTGAGCAAAGTCTATTTTGGCTTGTCGTTGTGCAGGTAACTGAACTACTTTAGTCAATTGCCACCAAACTTGTCGGTTTTGTGCACTTGCCAAATCTGTATTGGCAGGATACAAAGACGGGCGAGTTAAAACAAGTGTCTGATTGTTCAAATTCGGATTAGGACGAAGCTTTGAACTAATAATGTCTGATTCTGCAATACCAACATTCAACTGTTGCGTATTCAGCACAGGATTGTTTGCTTTTGCCGTTTGCAAGGCTTTTTGTAAAGTATAAATTTCTTGTGCTATGGATGAAAAGCATCCTAGTACAAGAAGACAAATAATTATGGGAATTTCTCGAAGCCGCATCATCTTATTAATCTTTGATTGTGCGGTAAAATTGGGTTATTTAGGGGAGAATGTTAGTTAGAGGGTTTTTAGAAAATTATTAGAAAATCATTAGAAAATTAAGGTAGGTACGAATGGTATTTGTACTTATCCAAGTATTTCACATTTTCCAGAAAAGGGCGTATGCAATACGCCCCTACAGGGATATTAAAGATGTGGAAATTCAAGGGTGAATTTTGTTCCTTTGCCTACTTGAGAGGTAACAGCAATTTCGCCATCGTGTAGCTTTACAATCTTTTGGGTAAGCGATAAACCAATGCCATGCCCTTCACTATATTTTTTGTTACTACCTCTATAGAAAGGCGTGAAAATTTGAGCGAGTTCTTCTTCAACAATACCGATACCTTCGTCTACAAAATGTAGGACTACTTTTTCATTTTGCACCGAAATAGATACCACACTCTTTTTGTTTGCTGAAAACTTACAAGCATTTTCGAAAAGGTTTGCAAAAGCTACTTTTAGCAGATATTCATTACCATTGATAGAAATCTCGTCATCATTTTCTACTTCATTTTCATACAAAATGTCAATCAGATAGCTAGGATTCTTTCGCTGTACTTGTTGGCGTGCATCCAATAGAATTTCGTCTAAACGAATTTCTTTAAATGAAATTTCCGAAGGGTCATAACTCGCTTTGGCAAAGTCTAATAAACTGGTTGAAAGTCTTGCTAATTTCTGAGCATCCGTTAATACATTCTCTATAACGATTTGATAATCAGCAATGCTTCTTTCTTTATGAGTCGAAAGCTCCAATTCGGTAATTATCGAGGCCAGAGGTGTTCGGAGCTCGTGTGAAATATTAGAAACAAATTGTTTTTGAGCATCAAATGATTTTTCCAGACGGTCGAGCATTTCATTGAAAGTGCTAGAAAGCTCTGCCAACTCATCTTTGCCGATACTATTGTTCAAGCGTAAATCTAAATTAGAAGCCGTAATACTTTTCACTTTATAGACAATTTCGGTAACGGGGGACAATGCTTTTTTAGAGAAAAAACGTCCTGTAGCATAAATAAAGATAATAGAACAGATAAAAATAATGAGAATGGTATTTCGAAGGTTCTGTAATTTTTTATAACCGAATTGGTCATAAGCAGCAGCCATAATAATATAGTCTTTGTTTTCTACATGAAAAAGTAGCCCAATTACCTGCCAATCTTTTTGATAAAAACGCACTTCATTTTTCTTACGAATTTCATCTATCATTTGTTCGGTTTCCTTCACAAAGTCAATATCCAACGCATCATGGTAGCGTAGTTGGAAAGTAGTATCATAAATCGCTACTTCTACTTCATTAATGGTTTCGCGGTTGTTTTTATAAATTTTTTGTAATGTTGCGGTGTCTACTTTGGCAGTAAAGAAAAGATTAGCCTTTGTAATACCTTCTTTTTTGAGGCGATTATAAAACTCAGTTTCTCGATTTTGATAAGCAGCATAATATACCAAAGCCGCAAAAAGCAATAGGATTGCCGCTGTGAGCAACGTAAAAAGTAAACTAAGCCTTTCTCTGATTTTCATTCTTCCTTAAAGATAAAACCCATTCCAGATTTTGTATGAATGAGCTTGGGTTCAAAATCTTTGTCAATCTTTTTGCGTAAATAGTTAATATACACATCGATAAAATTAGTACCTGTATCAAAATGTGTATCCCAAACTTTCTCGGCAATTTCAGTTCTGCTCAAAATTCTTTCTGCATTTCGCATCATATATTCCAGCAGCTTAAATTCTTTGGGTGTAAGGGTAATATCTATTCCCGAACGACTGACGGTTTTGGTCTGATTATTCAGTTCCAAATTAGTATATTTTAAGATAAAACCTTGATGACCCGTTTTACTACTTTGGCGTTTGGTCAAAGCCCTGATACGGACATGAAGTTCTCGGAAATCAAAAGGTTTTACCAGATAATCATCTGCTCCAGCATCAAAACCCTCTACTTTATCGTCTGTCGTTCCCAAAGCCGTCAGCATAATAATTAACGTATTGGGCTTGGCAGCACGAATATCTTTACAAAGCTCTAATCCATTAAGTTTTGGGAGAATAATATCGGTAATGATTAAATCATAGTCGTTTTGTAAAGCTAGCTTTTTACCCATCATACCGTCATAAGCAAGCGTTACGGTATAATCGTTTTCTTCTAATCCTCGTTTTACCAAAGAGGCTATTCGTTCGTCGTCTTCAATAATGAGAATGTTCATGCCTTATTATTTGCTGTATTGTTTCTGTTGGGAATAATACAAATTTAGATGAATTATTGAATGGGAATCTTGTTAGAAGCTGAATCTGCTAAAAATACAAATTTCCTTTGTGGTTTAAATATTTTTTAAACCTCATGACTAATAAATTACCATTTACTCATTTATATATTTTTCAAACAACAAAATTGAAATTCTTTCGTAGAAAATGAAGCAAATTCCTTTTTATGGAACAAAAATCTTGAGAAGCTTTGTTACCTTTGAGCCTCCCAATTTACAAATGTTCTTTTCAAGGGTATTAAATTGGCTTGAAGCAATCAACAAGATATTTTAACTGCTTGTTCTCTGGTTTTTCAACATAAAAATTGGGAGAAACAATAACATTAACAATGCGATTTTCAAAAACAATTATCCTCATTTCTATTCTATTTGTATTCAATAGTTTAGCACAAAAAAATAAGACGGTTGCTTCAAGCGATGTATTCCCGACTCCTCCAGATTCAGACATTCGTTTGTTTTATATTCAGCGAAGTTCTAATGCCAACACGGTAGTATATGATGCTAACTTAATGGCTGATAAAAAATTGAATCCTAAAAGTCCTGTACATACTTATTGGATAAAATATGCAGAAGGCGGACATAAACAAGAGCTGACATCTATTCAGCGTACGCTTGCTTATGGTTTACATACTAAAGAAGTAGCCACAGAAAAGGGAAGCTATGACGGACATTTTTTGGCTTATCGAAAAAGGAAGTTTGTGGTAAAAATCACGCCCGAAGGAGAACCTGTAGCATTATTCCCGATTAATGGTAAAATGCAAATTCTTAAAAAAGTATTTGTTAAAGTAGATGAAAGTGGCATGATGCCTTCTGTAGTTTATATCGAGCTTTGGGGTAAAGATGTCGCTACAGGTAAAGAAATATACGAGAAATTTAAACCATAATTTTTGAGTGATGAGTTGTGAGTGATGAATGAGGAGTAATATTGTAAAATTCACTCACCACTCTGCACTCAAAACTCATCACTTAAAAAACTCACAACTCAACACTTAATATGGTACAGTATCAATACAAGCCCGAAAATTTTCGCCTTTCTGATTCAAACAAACACCAATTAAAGGATTTGAAGTCGGAAGAGATGATTTTATCACTTGGCCCTCAGCACCCATCTACACATGGGGTTTTGAGGATGGAAGTGGTATCTGACGGTGAGCTTGTCGTAGATGTTGTGCCACATTTGGGTTATTTGCATCGCTGCTTTGAAAAACACGCAGAGTCGTTACCATTCAATCAAATCATTCCTTATGTGGACAGAATGGACTATCTGGCTGCCATGAATTCAGAGCATGCCTATGTAATGGGTGTAGAAAAACTCTTGGATTTAGAAGGTAAACTCCCTAAACGCATCGAATATATTCGTATATTAGTAGCCGAACTCAACCGTTTGGCCTCGCACTTTGTAGCTGTGGGTACTTATGGATTAGATATTGGTGCCTATACAGCCTTTTTATGGGTAATGCGCGACCGCGAGCATATTCAACGATTGTTAGAATGGATAACAGGGGCAAGGATGCTCTATAATTATATTTGGGTAGGAGGGTTGTTTTATGATTTACCCGTAGGTTTTGAAGAACGTTGTTTAGAATTTGTCAATTACCTGAAACCTAAAATGGTTGAGCTACGGGAGTTGATTATTGAAAATAAAATATTTATCCAACGAACAGCCAATGTAGGCGTATTGCCAATGGCTTTGGCCATCAATTATGGATGTACAGGACCAGTATTAAGAGGTTCAGGATTGAAAGTAGATTTACGAAAAGTAGATGGCTATTCGGTGTATCCAGAATTAGATTTTGATGTGCCGATAGGTAAAGGAGAAATGGGAACCGTAGGCGACTGTTGGGATAGGAACTATGTAAGAGTATTGGAATGTGATGAATCAATCAAGATTATTGAGCAATGTTTAATTCAACTTACTAATGACCATAAACGTACTACCGAGTTTAATCCACAAGCTTTAGTACCTAAAAAGATTCGTCCGCAAGCGATGGATTTATATGTTCGTGCTGAAAACCCGAAAGGAGAATTAGGTTTCTTTTTCCGTACGGATGGACGTTCGGATATTCCTGTGCGCTTAAAAGCAAGAGCTTGTTCGTTACATAACTTATCTATCATTCCAGAAATCAGTCGTGGGGCCATGCTAGCAGATTTAGTAGCCATTATTGGCTCAATGGATTTGGTGATGGGAGAGGTGGATAGATAGCAGAAGTAAACTCTTTCGTGTCATTTTAACAAAAAAAACGGTAACCGCAAGGGTTACCGCTACAGCTATTTTGATTTTGTATTAGATTGTAATTTTTTTCACAACCTACATCTTGTGTCTAATATCTTACGTCTTTTTATCTCTTCAAGCTTCCATCAAATAAGCCTTAATAAACTCATTGATTTCGCCATTCAGAACAGCATCAGTATTAGATGTTTGATAATTTGTTCTGTGGTCTTTTACACGACGGTCGTCCAACACATAACTTCTGATTTGTGAACCCCACTCAATTTTCTTTTTACCTGCTTCTACCTCCGCACGAGCAGCATTACGCTTATCAATTTCTATCTGATAAAGTTTAGATTTTAAGAGCCTTAAAGCAACTTCCTTATTCATCAACTGCGAGCGTTCTTGTTGGCAAGCAATGATAATTCCCGAAGGTCTGTGTGTCAAACGAACGGCTGTTTCTACCTTGTTTACGTTTTGTCCACCAGCACCGCCTGAACGGAAAGTATCCCAATCAATATCAGCTGGGTTTACTTCAATCTCGATAGAATCATCTGCTAAAGGATACACATATACTGATGCAAATGATGTATGACGACGAGCATTCGAGTCGAAAGGTGAGATTCTTACCAAGCGATGTACCCCGTTTTCAGATTTTAAATTTCCGTAGGCAAACTCCCCATCAATTTCTAACGTAACAGATTTTATACCCGCTACATCGCCATCATTATGGTCAGCTTCTTTTACTTTAAAGCCATTCTTTTCTGCCCACATAATATACATACGCATCAGCATACTTGCCCAATCCTGCGACTCTGTTCCACCTGCACCTGCGTTGATTTCGAGTACTGCCGACATGCTATCACCTTCTTCCGACATCATTTTGCGGAATTCTAGCTCAGCCAATTTTGCTTCTAGTTTTTCCCCTTCGGCATCTACCTCCGCTTCAGTAGCCTCACCCATTTCGTAGAACTCCCAGATAGTATCAAGGTCACCTACATAAGTATTTAGCTGGTCGAAACCCAATGTCCAGAACTTCAAACCCCTAATTTTTTGCATCGTCGATTCAGCTTTTTTAGAATCCGACCAAAAATTTGGGTCAAGCGTAATTACTTCTAACTCCTCAATTTGGAATTTCTTATTATCGTAGTCAAAGATACCCCCTCAAAGCCTCTACTTTGGCTTTCAGGTCATTGAACCTGTCTTTTGTCATGCGTTGAAATAAATTTATTTTGTTAATGCCAAACCTAACCATTGTTCGATAAAACATCGTGTTACCTAAAATAGATAGAATCTTTCATTTACAAAGATAGCTAGAAAAACAAAGCCCTCTAAATTTTTGACTTAGAAGGCTTTGTCGAAAGGGCTTTTCGCTGTGCAAGAAAGCATCTATAAATAAGGATTCTTCGGGAATTCATAATATAAATACCCTTCATTTTTTAGCTTAGCAATTGTTTCCTGTGTAGGCAATGTTTTAAAAATAACCGCGCTTAATACTTGATAAGGCAAAATGCCCAATTTACACAAGAAATTATCTCGACGAAGTTTAGATTGAATTTTACGAAAAGCCTCCGAATTGTTATTGGCAATTTCTGTATCAAGTCCTGCTTTCCAATATGAATTATTGATACCCTTAAAAGCAATGGCAGGTAGATTCATACCCATCGCTATTTTTTCCATCTCTCTATCCGACAATTTGAAAACATAATTACCTACTTCTTCAAAGGAATAACGATTTTTCCAGTATTTCTGTAAAATGGTAGGGTCGAAACGGTCAAGGATATTTTTAACCGCAAGCATCAAAGGCATTTTTGTTAAGGGGTCTTGTGGCTCGGTTAAAATAATGGCTTTTTTTGCCACTCTAATCATTTCGTAAACACCCAAATAAGCTCTAGGAAAATGGTGATAGGCCTCTTTACAAAAGACATAATCAAATGAATTATCCTCAAAAGTTAATTTTTCAACATTTTCAACCGAAAAATCATCAATCAGGTCTAGGTCTTTTACTAAAGGCAGAAAAGCTCCGCCAATATCCGTTGCCATTACGGTACAGCCTTTTCGCTTAAAATAATTAGCATCAAAACCGTAGCCATCGCCTACGGTAAGCCAGCTTTCGCCTGAATTAATTAATGGGTTGGCTAATTCAAATAATCTTTCGTGGAGCCAATAATCAATAGTATTGTCTTCTATACTTTTTTGCCATTTACGAATCGTATTCAAACGCTTTTCTTGATCGGGATACTGTTTGGCAAACCAAGATTCATGAGATAAATAACTTGTTTCTTCAAAAGTTTTTTTTGAAATATTTTCCATTGCTCTAAATAGGGAATCAAAAAATAGTGTTTTTCGTTAGACTAATGTACAGCAAAAATCTTATGATAGCGTATTTTTTTGTCAACAAAACTTAAAGGTATATGTATTAAGGTACGATAGTTAGGGGAAAAACTTATTAATAAGCCCCTTTCAATTCCACGCTTATCCTTATCTTTGTAGCATAAAATTTGAAATTACCCTTAAAAAAATAAAAATTAAATGGCACAAGTTTATGATTTAATCGTGATTGGCTCAGGTCCTGGTGGATATGTAGCGGCAATCCGTGCTTCGCAATTGGGTTTGAAGTGTGCGATAGTGGAGCGTGAGTCTTTAGGTGGTATCTGTCTGAACTGGGGTTGTATTCCTACGAAGGCATTACTAAAATCTGCACAAGTATTTGAATACATCAAACACGCTGCTGATTACGGAATCACGGTTTCTGAATCCCACGCTGATTTTGGAGCAGTCATTAAGCGTTCTCGTGGTGTTGCCGATTCCATGTCAAAAGGTGTTCAATTCTTAATGAAAAAGAACAAGATTGATGTGATTATGGGTACTGGAAAAGCCTTAAAAAACAAAAAAGTTGAAGTAACAGCTGCAGATGGAAAAGTAACAGTGTATGATGCTAAAAACATCATGATTGCTACGGGCGGAAGAGCAAGAGCTTTACCAAATATTCCAATTGATGGCGTAAAAGTAATTGAATACCGCAAGGCCATGTCGTTAGAAAATCAACCAAAAACAATGGTTGTCATTGGTTCTGGAGCCATCGGTGTTGAATTTGCTTATGTATATGCAGCAATGGGTACTAAAGTAACGATTGTTGAATTTTTACCAAACGTTGTACCTGTTGAAGACGAAGACGTTTCGAAAGAATTAGCAAAACAATATAAAAAATTAGGTATTGATATTTATACAAACTCTTCTGTAGAAACAGTAGATACTACTGGTGAAGGATGTAAGGTTTCTGTAAAAACACCAAATGGCAATATTTCAATTGATTGCGATATAGTATTATCAGCAGCAGGTGTAATTGCTAACCTTGAAAACATTGGTTTAGAAGACGTTGGTATTATTACTGATAAAGGTAAAATTTTAGTAAACCAATGGTACGAAACTAATATCCCAGGTTATTTTGCTATTGGTGATGTTACACCTGGCCCAGCTTTAGCACACGTTGCCTCAGCAGAGGGTATCATTTGTGTTGAAAAAATTGCAGGTCATAAAGTAGAGCCTTTAGATTATTCAAACATTCCGGGCTGTACTTATTGTACTCCTGAAATTGCTTCTGTAGGTTTGACTGAAAAGAAAGCAAAAGAAGCTGGTTATGACATCAAAGTAGGTAAATTCCCATTCGTGGCATCTGGAAAAGCAACAGCGGCAGGAGCAAGAGACGGTTTTGTGAAAATAATTTTTGATGCAAAATACGGTGAATTATTGGGTGCTCACATGATTGGCTATAACGTTACCGAATTAATCGCTGAAGTAGTAGTAGCACGTAAATTAGAAACGACTGCTCATGAAATCATGACTGCGATTCACCCACACCCAACTATTTCTGAAGCTGTAAAAGGTGCAGCTGAAGCAGCGTATGGTGTTGCTGTAGATTTGTAATAAAATAAGTATAAATCAGATAGGCAAAATCCCTTTTCCTTAGGAGAAGGGATTTTTTTTGTATCACGAGTTTTCAGCTCGTGTATAATTGTTTTAACGAGTTGAAAACTCGTAATACAAATTATATCTTGCATCTTCAAGTTCTCCAGTCTGAAATTAAACCCAAGAAACCATGAAAACTCTTTCTATTCTCCTTTCTCTTTGTTGTTTCTGGTTCAACACTTATGCTAGTAAAAGCAAATACAATACTGATGTGTTGATAGTAGGCGGAGGGACAAGTGGCGTAATGGCAGGAATTCAATCAGCGAGAATGGGTGTAAAAACCATTATTGTAGAGGAAAGCGTATGGATTGGTGGAATGCTTACCTCTGCAGGAGTAAGTGCTATTGATGGAAACTATAATTTGCCGTCTGGCCTTTGGAACGAATTTAGAGTAAAGTTAGAAAAACACTATGGTTCTAAACAGGCGTTAGCCTCTGGATGGGTAAGTCAGGTCATGTTTGAGCCTTCGGTTGGCGAGAAAATTTTGCGAGAGATGTGTGCCAAAGAAAAAAATCTATCTGTGATTTCGTCCATCAAATTATTAAACATTCAGAGGAAATCAGAACATTGGCAATTAACGTTTTCAGATGATATTTTAATCACTGCTAAAATTTTAATAGATGCTACAGAATTAGGAGACGTTGCTGCAAAAGTAGGTGTAAAATACGATGTAGGGATGGATGCCCAAGCTACCTATCAAGAAAGAATTGCACCAGAAAAAGCTAATCATATCGTTCAAGATTTGACCTATGTAACTATTCTGAAAGATTATCACAAAGATGTAACGATTAGCAAGCCTAGTGCATACAACAAAGATGAGTTTATCTGTGCTTGTGAAAAACTCTGTCCTGATAAACAAATGAAGCGTTTGTGGGACTGTGAGCAAATGAAAACCTATGGGCAATTGCAAAATGATAAATACATGATTAACTGGCCCATCAACGGGAATGATTTTATGTAAACTTGGTAGAGATGAATGATGTGCAAAGGCAAGAAGCAATTCAGAAAGCGAAAGACCATACAATGAACTTTGTCTATTTTATGCAAAAAGAATTAGGATGGAATACCTTAGGTTTGGCGGATGAATTTCCGACTGCTGATAAATTACCACTCATTCCCTATTATCGTGAAAGTCGTAGGATTCATGGGTTGGCAACAGCCAATATGAATCATTTAGAAAAACCTTTTGACCAATCTGAACCGTTGTATCGGACAGGTATTGCCGTCGGCGATTATCCTATCGACCAGCATCATGGAAAGAATAAGGATGCACCAGATTTATATTTTGTGCCTGTGCCTTCTTTTAATATTCCTTTAGGAAGTTTGATTCCCGACAATGTAGATGATTTGATTGTAGCTGAAAAATCTATTTCAGTTTCCAACTTGGTGAGTGGGGCTAGTCGTTTACAGCCCGTTGTAATGGGTATCGGACAAGCAGCAGGCACTTTGGCGGCTATTGCCATACAAGAAAAACGCCATCCGAAAGAGGTTTCTATTAGAAAAGTACAAGATAATTTATTGAAAGCAAAGGCTTATTTAATGCCATATTTGGATGTAAAGCCCGACCATCCTAACTTTGAAGCCATTCAGCGGATAGGAGCAACGGGTATTTTGAAAGGAGAAGGTAAAAATTATAAATGGTCTAATCAGACGTGGTTTTATCCTGATTCAGTAATGACGAACGGAGCGGTTATTGCCTCATTAAAGAGCTACTTTCCGAATTTGAATATGCAAGCTAACGAACAAGTGTTGTTAGAAAAATTAGTGGCGGATGATGCCTTTGAAATACTGACAAAAATCCAACCAGTACCTGCGGATTATCTGGCGAGTATCATGAAGGACTATCCAGATAAAAATCAGCCGATTACCAGAGCAAAACTAGCAGATTTGATTGATAAATTAATTGATCCTTTTCATCGGAAGGAAGTAGATTTTAAAGGAAATTTTAAACCTTGAGAAGTGAGCCTTCAGCTATGAGGTATCAGCCATCAGTTTTAAGGTTTCGTCTTTCTAATAAAGAAACTTTAATCTTTAAGAAATCGTTAATTAATCTTAGCATAGATGATAAATTAGAAGAAAGTGATTCATAATAAAACTGTAATTTTCCAGAATCTGGGATTAATAGATTACCAAACTGCATGGGATTATCAAGAGAAACTCCATGCTGAAATAGTGGGTGTAAAACTTAATAATAAGAACTTAGCACTTGATAGTCAGGTATTGACGCCTAATTATTTGCTTTTTTGTGAACATCCGCATGTTTATACCTTGGGCAAAAGTGGCAAGCCAGAACATCTGTTATTAGATGAAGCGGGTCTTGAAAACTATGAGGCTAAATATTATAAAATCAATAGGGGAGGAGATATTACTTATCATGGCAAAGGACAATTGGTAGGATACCCAATTTTTGATTTAGAAAACTTCTTTACAGATATTCATAAGTATATGCGTTTTTTAGAAGAGGGTGTGATTCGTACTTGTGCAGATTTTGGGATTGATGCTGGAAGAATTCAAGGGTTAACGGGTGTTTGGATTGATTATGTAGAACAGAAAAATCCAAGAAAAATCTGTGCGATGGGCGTGAAAGCTAGTCGCTGGGTGACAATGCACGGTTTTGCCTTGAATGTAAATACAGATTTGAATTATTTTAAACACATAGTTCCATGTGGGATTGAAGACAAAGCCGTAACTTCTATTGAACAAGAACTAGGAAAGCCTCAAGACTTTCAAGAAGTTTCGGATAGAATGGCAAAACATTTACAGGATATTTTTGAAATAGAAGCTTTAAGCGATAGACTATAAGCTTTCGGATGTCGGCTATCAAAAATAATAACCTTACTTAAAAGACTATTAATCATACAATGCTGAAAGCTGAAGACCGAAAGCTGATGGCACACAACTTTATAAGATTTAATGAAAAAAGATATAGAATTTCCTAATGTTGAAGGCGTAAAAGTAGCGATTGCTAGAAAGGTAAATGACCTAAATGAAGTTGAATGGGATGTATATTTGATTAACCGTTTGTCGGTAGACTTAGCGAATGTTTTTGTTAATTCTCGTGGATATGGTCATAACCCCGATGGCACAGAAATAAAGACCTCGCAACTACGCCACTTTTATAAGGATGTTCCAGCAAAAGGAATTATTAAAGTAGAAATAATTACGCCTGATGTTTTTCATTTGAATAATGAATATTGGGTAAGTTATTTTATTGGTAATCAATTGTTTGATAAGAAATTTGTTTTTGTGCCAGAGTCTATTCGTGAAGAAAATTTGATTCGGATTAAACAATTGGAGTTAGAGGGAATCTTGCATGAGTAATTTTTTTAGTTGAGACTTTAGACGCTAGACAGAAGATTCAAGACTTTAGGACTAGAGGACTTTAGGATTGAAGGATTAGATTTTAGATGCTAGACAAAAGACTCAAGACTTTAGTACTGAAGGATTTAAGATTAAAAACAAAAAATTTTTACAAAAAATTAAGGACTAAAAGAGCGATTTTTAGCGTATTAATCACCTACAAAGCTGATAGCTTAAAGCTCACAACTCAAAGCTAAAATTATGGATTTTCAAAAATTTGCTAAAAGTCTTTTATTTATTGACATAGAAACTGTTTCTGGTGAAAGTAACTTCAATCTGCTTTCTGAAAGGATGAAAACGCTATGGTTGCATAAAGCTAGTTATTTGACGAATCCCAATGAGTTGAATGATGAAGCGTTTTACTTTGACCGTGCTGGAATTTATGCTGAATTTGGCAAGATTATATCTATTGGCTTAGGCTTTTTTCATTGGAATGATGAACAGGAGATTTGCCTAAAAGTAAAATCTATTAGTAGCGATAATGAAGCGGAGGTTTTGAGTCAATTCAAGAGCTTGATTGAAAAAAAATATAAATCAAACCTAGCTTTTTGTGCGCATAACGGAAAAGAATTCGATTACCCATATTTGTGCAGAAGAATGTTGGTAAACAATATCGAGATTCCCAAAGCCCTACAACTCTCAGGAAAAAAACCTTGGGAAATACCGCATTTTGATACCTTGGAAATGTGGAAATTTGGAGATAAAAAGCACTATATTTCGTTAGATTTACTGGCTTGTATTTTTGATATTCCAAGTAGTAAAAGTGGACTCAGTGGCGACAAAGTAAATCATACTTATTACCAAGAAAAAGATTTACCAAAAATAGCTTCTTATTGTCGCGAAGACATTATTGTACTGGCACAGGTCTTTCTGAAATATCAAAACATGGATTTTGTGAAGGAAGAAAATATCGAAAGAATTTAGTTTTTACTTCCTTGTATCTTCATATTTTTTGGGAGCGTACAAAAAACCAAAGGCTTCTGCGCCTTCTCGTTCATGTACTTTATGGTGGATATAATGTGCTTTCATAATACGTTTCAAATAGGGATGTTTTGCCACAAATTTAATTTTTATCCGACGATGCACAATGATGTCATGAAAGATAAAATAGAAAACTCCATATAGTGTTACACCCATTCCTATCCAAAACAAGTACCATAATTCAGGTACAAAATTTCCCAAACCAATCGTAATAATTGAGACAGCTGAGAATACAATAGCGAACAAATCGTTTTTTTCTAATACCTCATTATGATGTACATGATGAGAACGATGCCAACGCCACATAAAACCATGCATGATATACTTATGAGTAAACCATGCTGTTCCTTCCATCAAGAGGAAAGTGCCGAATAATAAGACCAATCTGATAAGCATTATAATAAGGTTATAAGATTAAAGTTGACATAAAAATATTACTTTAATTATCCTTTTAACCAAATGAATCGAGGTTTTGTTTATTTTTTACCCGCAGATTAGCGCTGATTTTTTCGCAGATTTTCGCAGACAAATAATATCAGCGAAAATCTGCGGTATTAATCGGCCATATCTGCGGGGTAAAAACAAACCTCCAAAAATTATTCAAGTTCCATCGGAACTTCCATCAATAATAGTTCAACGCCGTTTTCGGTTTTGAAATTTACCGCTGTAATATTTTCTAAGCCTAATCCGTCGCGTAATTCTAACAATTCTCCACTTGCGTTTACACTGCCATTTACTACCATAATAAACAAACCATTGCCTTCACGCTTAATTTTGTACGTAAATTCTTGGCCAGCCTCAAATTTTCCCATACTAAAATACGCATCTTGATGGATACCCAAGGTATTCGGAAGGTTGGCTTCTATAGGGGTAACTAATAATTGAAAATCATTATGTTGTGCCGCCACATCGAACTTCATTTGACCATAACGAGGCGTAACGTTGCCTTTGTTCGGGAAAAGCCAAATCTGAAATAATTTTAAAGTTTCATCTTTCAAATGATTAAACTCTGAATGGTAAACGCCCGTACCAGCCGACATTACTTGCACTTCACCCTTCGTGATAATGCCATGATTACCTTGATTGTCTCGATGTTCAACCACGCCTTCCAATGGAATCGTAATGATTTCCATGTTATCGTGTGGATGCATCCCGAAACCTTTTCCACCAGCAATTTGGTCATCATTCAAGACCCTCAACACACCAAAATGTACTCTTTTAGGGTCGTGATACCCTGCAAATGAAAATGTTAAGCGAGTTTTCAACCAACCGTGGTCAGCCTGTCCACGAGTACCAGCTTTATATAATGTTTTTTTGACGGCTGTTCCTAAAGTCGTTTCCATTGTTTTAATTATTTAAAATTAGTTTTGAGCTGTGAGCTTTCAGCCATGAGAAAGCTATTTTAAAAAAGATTCCAATCTACAACTTTCTCAGATTTGTCAACTCTTTAAGAGTTGACAAATCTATCTCCTCTACCCCTTCAAACCTACAAAATCAGTACTCAAAACTCCCACTTCCAAACTCATATTACGCTTGTTTCACTAATTGTACATTAGCGATTAATTTTACTTCTTCACTTACTAACGCACTACCTGCTTCAGTGATTGCGTTCCAAGCTAAACCGAAATCTTTACGATTTATTTTTCCTTTTAATTCAAAACCAGCCTTTACATTTCCCCAAGGGTCAGTTGCTGTTCCGTTATATTCTACTGCTAAACTTACAGGCAAAGTAGTTCCTTTAATCGTTAAGTCACCCACTAACGCGAAATCATCACCATCTTTAGTAAATGAAGTTGATTTAAACGATAATGTTGGAAATTGTTCAGCATCAAAGAAATCAACACTTTTCAAGTGTCCGTCACGTTGTTCACTATTGGTGTTGATTGAAGCGGTATTGGCTTCAAATGAAATTGATGCACCATCAAAATCATCACCAGCTTCTACTGAACCACTGAATTCTTTGAAGTTACCTGTTACTGTAGTAATCACTAAATGTTTTACTTTAAACTGAATTTCTGAGTGCGAAGGGTCGATAGCCCAAGTTGAAGTTGCCATTGTTAAATATTGTTTTTTAATAATTGATGTTTATACATTTAATGTTATAACATTAAAATAAAAAATAGGTTCAAATCTTTTTCATTTTTCTGAAAAAATATTTTTATACCTTTCAATAGCCAGAAAAGAGTCATGTCGATATAAGATAGATAGACTAGTGATGAATAATAAAGAACCAACAATAAAATCGTGTCAGGAATTTGTTACAAGGGTTTCGCAAAGCTATTTGGAATACATTCCGTAATTTTGTTAGCGAACAGATATTCACCAGTAGAATGAACCAACAATTCTTTGTATTGAAATTTACCTTGAAGTGGCTTTTAGTAGCAATGGTTACTGGCTTGGCTATTGGTTCGGCTTCGGCTTTCTTTTTAGTATCGTTAGACTGGACGACCCATTATCGAGAAAACCATCCGTGGTTAATGTGGCTTTTACCTTTAGGTGGATTGGGTGTGGGGGCTATCTATCATTATTTTGGGCAAGATGTTGCCAAAGGGAATAATCAGTTGATTGAAGAAATTCAACATTCTGATAAAATCATTCCTTTCAAAATGATGCCTTTAATCTATATTACTACCATCATCACACATTTTGTGGGTGGGTCGGCTGGAAGGGAAGGCACAGCAGTACAAATGGGTGGGGCGATTGCAGATACGCTGACAAAACCACTCAAATTAAATGATGATGACCGCAAAATCCTGTTAATGATGGGAGTAAGTGCAGGTTTTGCCTCTGTTTTTGGAACGCCACTAGCAGGAACTATCTTTGCTTTGGAGGTTGCCTTTATTGGTAAAATACGATACGATGCCCTTTTGCCAAGTCTGTTTGCGGCACTATTGGCTGACTATACTTGTCAGGAATTATGGCATGTGGGGCATACACATTACCCTATTTTATCAGGACCACATTTGGCAATTTTACCCATCATGTGGTCGATGCTAGCAGGAATTTTATTTGGTTTAGTCGGAATGCTCTTTGCTAAAAGTACACATTTTTGGAGCAATTTATTCAAAGCCCCTATTTCATATCCTCCTTTAAGACCCGTAATTGGAGGAATATTATTGGCTTTGTGTTTCTGGCTGGTAGGTACTTCAAAATACAATGGGTTGGGCGTACCCATTATTGTAGCGTCATTTACTGAAAAGTTACCTTTTTATGATTTTTTAGCCAAAATATTCTTTACTTCGTTAACATTGGGGTCGGGCTTTAAGGGTGGAGAAGTAACACCTTTATTTTATATTGGTGCTACGATGGGCAATGCTTTGACTAGTTTTATACCACTTCCTATGGCTTTATTGGCAGGTATGGGCTTTGTCGGTGTGTTTGCAGGGGCTTCTAATACGCCTATTGCTTGCACTTTAATGGGGATTGAATTGTTCGGGGCACAGTCTGCCATTTATTTAGCGATTGCTTGTATAATGGCCTATGCCTTTTCTGGTCATTCAGGCATTTATACTGCTCAGAAAATAGGGGTAAACAAGTATAAAGTACCCAATGAAGAGTTTTTATAAACTTTTGAGCCCAAGACCCATGAAAAAGATTTTAGTATTTTACGTGATGTTTATTATGAATTCAATATCAGCAAACTATGCTCAAAATGTAGGAGAAATGCTTCATGGATACCATGAGGTGTTTAAGGAACAAAGTATTACCAAGCGTAGGTTCGGTTATCAGACTTTAGTTGCCAACATTGAACGACTAAAAGTTAATCCATTATTTGAGGTTTCTAAAGCCACCCTCTCTAGTGAAGGAAGGGATATCTATTTGATAAAATGTGGTACAGGAAAAATCAAAGTATTGCTTTGGTCGCAGATGCATGGGGATGAAGCTACGGCTACGATGGCTTTGATGGATATTTTTAATTTCTTGGGAAATAAGACAAATTCGGCTGTAGACGACCAGCAATTAAGTCAATTACGAACAGACTTACTGAAAGAATGCACTTTTTATTTCGTTCCGATGTTAAATCCTGACGGGGCAGAAGCTTGGAGCCGTTATACGGCATTGGGCATTGATATGAACCGTGATGCTTTGGCACTGCAAACGCCCGAAGGAGCTTTGTTAAAAAAACTAGTGTTTGATTTAAAACCTGATTTTGCTTTCAATCTTCATGACAAAGGCAGGCGATATTCCGCAGGCAAAACGGGAAATTTGGCTACCGTTTCGTTTTTGGCAACGGCCTATAACGAAGCCCAAGAAGTAAACGAAATCCGAAAGAAAGCAATGTTGGTTATTGTAGGAATGAATCATGCTTTACAGCCATTTATTCCTGATGCTGTGGGGAAATGGCCTTCTGATTTTGAGCCTCGTGCCTTCGGTGATAATATTCAGAAATGGGGCTCTACTTTGATTTTGATAGAATCTGGAGGATTTAAAAATGACCCTGAGAAACAGTATATTCGTCAACTGAATTTCGTTGCTATCCTTACAGGTTTGCAAATGATTGCAGATAAATCGTATGAAAAAGAAGATATTAGCGAATATGAAGCCATTCCTGTAAACGACAGAGTGATTTATGATTTAATCATCAGAAATGCTACTATCACAAAAGGAAATACTACTTATCAGGCAGATATTGCCATTAATAGAAACGAAAGACCCGTAAAAGGAAGAGACTATTTTACGCAAAGCTCAGTCATTGAAGAAATTGGCGATATGTCAGTATTTTTTGGAACAGACGAAATAGATGCTACAGGATTAACATTGAGTGCTTCCCAAGAAATAAGTTTAGGGCAAAAGGCTGAATTTGAATTAGTAAAAGACGGTAAAGTAATTTATAAAATAAATAACGGAGTAAAATTGTAACTCGATTTTTCAATCGAGAAAATTATGGAGAATCCAGTAATGATTTTAGGTGCAGGTGGTTTAGGAGCTGTCGCCCTTGATATTTTCAAAACGAATAATGTTGTGGTCTATGCTTTTTTAGATGACAACAAGGAATTGCACAATACCGAAATAGACGATGTAATCGTGATGGGTAGTACTGACGACGAAGATTATACCAAACTAATCGGGAAAAGATGCGAAGTATTTATTGCTATTGATGAGTTGAAAGTGCGTCAAAATTTAGTAGAAATGCTACATGACGATAAAAAGGTTCAGCCAGTAAATGCTATTCATGAGCAAACAGCTATTGCATTAACAGCAACTATCGGACATGGCAATTTGATTTCTGCAGGAACGATTATCAATGCCCGTGCTGAAATCGGAAGTCATAATTTATTACACAGTCGTGTAATTGTTGACTATGATGCTAAAATTGGTAATTTCGTTCAAATCGGAGCAGGAAGCATCATTGGAGCAGGAGTTTCTATAGATGATAATGTATTTATCGGCTCAGGTGTAACGATTGTAGGAGGCGTAAAAATTGGTAAAGGAGCAAGAATTGGTGCAGGCTCGGTAGTAGTAGAAAGCGTCAAAGCACGTGAAACGGTATTTGGCAATCCTGCTAAGAAAGTTTAGGGTTTATGAGCGTTCAAAGTTTATGAGTTTAAGGTGCATGAGTATACATTAATAAAAAAATCACTAGCGAGGGACTTTAGTCCCTCGCTAGTGATTTTTTATTCGCTTGTCGGTACTCAGTAACACTTAAATACATAGCTATAGACATTTTTAACTTTAGACTCATAAACTTTAAACTCCTAAACGCTATCAATTCTCTTCTTCATCCTCTGGTTTCTTCTTCGCTTTAGGAGCTTCATAAATGATTTTTCCTTTATTATCTCGCTCTTGTAATACTACTGCTTCAGAATTATCAAATTTATCTTTTGCGAATAAAGTCTCTTTTTTCAAACGCCCCATTGCCCCGAATTGATGGTATTCTCGCCAACGACCTACCTTTACACTATCATCAAATTTGCCTTCTTCTTTTAGCTGTCCGCCTTCATAAAAAGAGCGATAATCGCCCGTTACTTTATTGAATCGTACAGGAATTACTTCTTTGATTTTTGTTTCAGCTTTATCGTAATAGGTAACTTTTGAATCTGCTAGAAAACCTCTTTTATACTTTTCTTTCGATAGCAGGATATAGTCTTGGTTATAAGTTTCCCAACGTCCATCTTTTACACCCACATAAAACGAGCCTTCTTCAACCAACTCATCATTTACATACTTTTTATAAGGGCCATGACAAATCTCTCCGTAGTCTTTATCTTTTCTAGGTACGTTCGTTACCCTTCTAAGTTTAGGGTCATACCACCAAATCTCTTTCGCATAAATGCTTGGTTCGGCTTCGTCAGGGTTCCGCAATACATGAATTTCCTCTACAGTCAATCTTACACCAGACCCATATTCACCAATCCGTATTTCAAATTTTATGTCTTCGTATTCGTCTTTCGGCTTTTTCTTGGCTTTACTTTTCTTTTTAGATTTATGGATTTTCAAGCCTAAATCGGCCGTTAAATCATCAACATCATTGCCTAATTTTTTAAATTCTTCTTTATTATCTTCAATTGTTTTCTTCGCATTTTTAACATTATCTAATATGTCCGACTGTATTAATCCACCCAATAGTCCACCTTTTTTCTTGGCCGAACTATCAGTTTTTGGTTTTGCTTTTGTTTTGAATTCATCAGTTTGGGCAAATGTTATCCTGAAAGCAAACGAAAATATAACTATTAAAAAGAAAACGATAGACTTCATTTTTATGGATGAAAAAATAAGCATGGAATCAAAAGAATTGTAAAGCACAAGGGGCATTATTCAATACCCTCATGTCATCAACATGAAATGGTTATCCTTATAAACGAAAAGGTGAATATATTTATTTTTATAAGTAAAGATAAGCACAATTTTCTTTCAGTAGCACGAGTTTTCAACTCGTGAAAAATAATGACGAGTTGAAAACTCGTGCTACTGAAGGAATTAATAAAATGCGTCTTCAAAATGCGTTACCTCAAAAGTATTGTTTTTAAAAACGACTGCAACAATATCAAAACGAATCTGTTGATGCCAATTGTTTTTATACACATAAAAGTCGGCAGCCTTGGTTACCATCGCAACCTTATGCTTATTTACACCAATTTCGGGCATTCCAAATTTTGTATTAGTGAGGGATTTTACTTCGACAAATACTAAGAAGATTCCTTTTCGTATGATTAAATCAATCTCAGCTCGCCCGTAGCGATAATTTCGGTGGAGGATTTGATAGCCTTTTTCTAGCAGAAAATTGGCGGCAATGTCTTCGGCTTTTTTGCCTGTTTCAAGGTGCTGTGTCATAGTAGGGGTGTAGATTAAATGGCTATTGGTCTTCGGTCATCAGCTTTCAGCTATCAAAAAAAATGATAACCGAAAGCTGATGACCGAAAGCCGAATACTGATAGCTGACAGCTAATTAATATCCAAATACGTCTTCTAAAGTCAATTTCTTAACCTCTCCGTATTTTTTCAAAGTATCTAAGTTTACTTTTTTCTCAGAAGCCACCACACACATTGCGTATGGTTTTTTCGCTAGTAAAGTATCCTGAAATTTCTTTAAATCATCTAAGCTTAATTTATCCAAAGCCTTATAAATAGCCTGACGCTCATCTGTAGTTACGCCTTTATCAAGTCCACTTAGATAAGTATAAATAATATTATCTTGTGTGATTCTCTCAGTTTGATAATTCTTTTTCATACTCGCTATAGCTGTTTCCAAGTTCTTTTCAGACGATGGAAAATCGTTCAACAACTCATCCATACCAGCGATAGACTCATGAATTTTATCTGCTTGTGTACCAATGTAGGCAATCATACGATATTTTTCATCCTTGATATTTGGTGTCTGATAATACGCATACGTTGAGTAAGCCAAAGCTTTAGATTCACGAATAGTTTGGAAAACGATAGAAGACATCCCTCCACCGAAGTAGTTGTTATACAATTCTACGATAGGCGTTTCGGCTGCACTAAATCCAATTGTAGGACGAACCCAGTTGATTTCTGCCTGAACCATGTCATAATCTGTAAACAATACTACTGGCTTAGTTGGCGACTCCATTTTGAAATCTGCTACTAAAGGTAAATCTGCTTTGAAAGTACTATTAATTTGGTGAGCACCTTTTAATGCTACAGCCAACTCTTCCACTGTTTTTGGTCCATAATATACGATTGTATGTTTATATGAGAACAAATCGTGTAAGAAGCTAATTAAGTCATCTGCATTCAATGCTTTCAGTTCTGCATCTGTAAACTGTAAGGCATTTCTTGGGTTTTTAGCACCAAATGAAGCATAAGAAGCTAAGCCCTGCAAGATGGCTCCTTTGTTCAATTTAGCATCATTTCTTTGCTTCAATAATCTACCTTTTAATAATTCTAAAGCGGCATCATCTTTCTTGCATTTGGTCAACAAATCTTCAAAAAGACTTACTGTTTTAGCAAAGTTTTCATTCAAACCCGACATTCCCAACGTAATATGGTGGTCGGTATAAGAAGTATTGAAACTACTCGCCAAACGATAAAATGCCGTACTGATTTGCTCAGCATTCATTTTGTCTGTACCTACAAATTGTAAATACTGAAGAGCAATAGGCAATACTTTACTATTCCAAGAACCCATATCAAAACGGTAGCTTAAACGAAAAAGATCATTATCTGTATTTTTTACCGTTAGGGCTTCCAAGGTACCAATTTTCCCTTTTTTGATGTCTTTGTTGAAATCTAACCATTTTGGTTCGATGTTCGACATCGCTGTTGTGTTTACATCTTTCAAGAATTCAGATTGTGCCTCACGGTTTACTTCCACTGGCGTAATCGCAGGCTTATCAACTTTTGAAATATTAGGATCAGTACCCTTACGTTTGTAAACAACCACGTAACCATCACCACAGTATTTCTTAGCGAAATCCATTACTTCCTGTTTCGTTACTTTGCTCAAAGCATCGTTGATGGCAACATCTTTATCCCACTTGTTTGATTTATCAAACACGAAGCTTTCTAACAGTTTATAAGAACGAGAAGAATTGTTTTCTAAACCTTGAATAGCTGTCAATTTATAATTAGCAGCAATTGCTTTGATAATCGATTCGTCAAAATTACCCGACTTCAATTTGTCTAATTCGCCTAAAAGCAATGCTTTTACATCGTCAAGACTTTGGTCTTTTTTAGGAGAGCCTGTCATTTGCCAAACCGAATAATCTTTGTTCCATTCTGGGCTACAGCTTGCTCTTAATACTTTTTGGGCCTTTACTAAATTCAAATCTATCAAACCTGCTTTTGAGTTCGACATCAATTCATCTACGATAGTACCTACAATTTTTTCTTTGGTATTCAATGCACCCGACCAACGCCAAGCAATAGTAAGGGCATCTGGCGTAGGGCCGAACACTTCGCGTACTAAAGGAGCAGTAATAGGTGCTTCAGGAGCTGGCTTGTATTCAGCAATAGGTTTGCTAACCATATATTTGAAAGAAGCCTCAATTTTCTTGATTAAAATATCCGAATTGAAATCACCCACCATAATAATAGCCATGTTGTTTGGCACATAATATTTTTTGAAGTAATTGCGGATTTCAACCAATGATGGATTTTTTAAGTGTTCAATCGTACCGATAGTTGTTTGTTGTCCATAATTATGCGTTGGGAATAATGCAGCATTTCTAGCTTCATATACTTTCCAGCCGTCGTTGTCAAGGCTACGGTTTTTTTCTTCGTAAACAGCTTCTAATTCAGTGTGGAAAATACGTAAGATTGGGTTACGGAAACGCTCGCCTTGCAATTTCAAGAAACGGTCGATAGCATTAGCAGGAATGTCTTCCGTATAAACCGTTTGTTCATAAGACGTAAACGCATTCGTGCCTTGTCCACCCATTGAAGCCATCATTTTATCGTATTCGTTAGCGATAGCAAACTTCGCAGCCTCGCCAGATACGCGGTCAATTTCTTTGTAAATCGCTTTACGTTGTGTTGAATCAGTAGTTTTGTTATACTTTTCGTACAGTGCATCCACTTGGTCTAACAATGGTTTTTCTTTTGACCAGTCTAATGAACCAAACTTATCAGTACCCTTGAACAACATGTGTTCCAGATAGTGAGCAAGTCCAGTATTCGTTCTAGGGTCAGTGTTTGAACCCGCACGCGTTGGAATTAATGCCGCAATACGTGGTTCTTTGTGGTTTTCGCTAAGGATTACAGTCAGTCCGTTAGGCAATGTGTAAAAACGGGCTTTCATTGGGTCGTTACTTACGTATTTGTAAGTATAGCCACCTGATGAAGCAGTTTTCCAGTCAAAAGTTTTTTGAGCAAATGCGAAAGAGTTTAGAAGTAGCGATAACACGACTCCCAGCAGAGATAACCTAAGGTTTTTCATGCGAAGTAGGTTGGATTTTGTAAAAAGAAACAATTAATAGATTTATTGACAAAGTAACTATTGTTTTTTGATAAACGGTATTGTTAGTTGAAACTTTTACCCGTTACTGTAAAAGATGCTGGTTTCATAAGAAAAGTTGCATGAGGTAATCTTGCACGAGTTGGAAACTCGTGCTACAGCTTAAAAGCTCTTTACTGAAAGCTGATAAAATCTCAACATAAATCACTATCTTTTCCGTTATCTTGACAAGATAAAATAAACTATCTTTATCAGCGATGTCCAAGTAGAGAACTCTAACAAAAATAATCATGAAAAAGTATATATACCAAGGAATTATCATTTTAACAGGTAGCTTTCTGCTCATATCAGCCTGTTCAAAAAAAGCCATCGATGATAATCCGCCAGCAAGTGAAACATCAAGTTTTAGCTTAATACAAGATAGAATCATTACGCCTACTTGTGCCACTTCAGGTTGTCATGCCTCTACTTCAGATGGTACTTATGTTCAACACGGATTAGTCTTAGAAAAATCAGTAGCTTTTGCCAATTTAGTAGGAGTTGTACCCAAAAATGAACTTTCAAAGGCTGACGGGCACTTGAGAGTAAAAGCCTACAAATCGTTAGAAAGCTTATTTTATCATAAACTCAATTGGGATATATCGCATCATGGCGGTAAACAATATGGCTCGCCAATGCCTTTGGGCGGAACAGCCCTTACGGTCGGTCAAATAGAATTCGTTCGTCGCTGGATTGAAGCAGGGGCTCCTAAAACAGGGGATGTTGTCGATAAAACCTTATTGGATGATAAAACGCCGAGTGTTTCTAGCACCGATGATTTTAAGACAATGCAAACGCCTCAGCAAGAAGGCGTTGTGGGGTATCAGATGCAAGTAGAAAAATTTACGATTCAGCCCAATTTTGAAAGAGAGATTTTTGTACGCAAAGCGGTTGGTAATACTACGGATATATACGTAAACCGTTTAAAATTCCAATCTCGTACCAATAGCCACCACATGGTATTATACGATTTTAGAGATAAAACAGCGAGTAATTTACCTGTTATCAATACTATTCGAGATTTAAGGAATCCAGATAATACCTTGAATTTAGTGACAGCCTTACAAATGTCTAACCATGTGTTTTTAGGCGGAGGAACAAACGCTAGTCAGGAGTATACTTTTCCCGAAGGTACGGCTTTACTACTACCAGCAGGCATGACGGTTGATTTAAATCCACATTATTTCAACAAAACGACTGATTTTCACTTTGGAGAAAATAATGTAAATCTTTATACTGTGGATAAATCAAAAGTGAAAAATGTCGTAAAAACGATTGACTTTAATAATACTAGCTTTAGTTTGCCTGCCAAAACTGTTACTACGGTTACGAAAGATTTTAAGTTTAGTGCAGACGTAAAAGTGGTAGCATTGACATCGCATAATCATAAATATGGACAAAAGTTTGTCATAAAAATATTGGGAGGTACAAGGAATGGTGAAATAGTGTATGAGAGTACCGACTGGGAACATCCAGCGATGATTAATTATACAACACCAATAACCTTGAAAAAAGGAGAGGGGCTCACGTCGGTGGTTACTTATAATAATACATCTAGCCAAACGATTTCATTTGGATTAACCTCTGAAGATGAAATGAATATTATTTTTGGTTATTATTATGAAGAATAGAGAAAATATAGCTTAAGAATGGAACTAAATTTATAAAAGACTTCTCAGAAATGAGCGGTCTTTTTTTGAATAATGTAATTAATCCAGAAGAGGTATTATATTTGCTTGCAATACAGACAATAATTTGCCATTTTTTGAATAAATTTTACTTAACCAATAAAAAATTGTAACTATCGGTGTTACAATGGCTTCCTTTTTATGGAACATAAAAGTATGGACAAAGCCACCGCAGCGGGTCTGCTGGTAGCGATGGGAATTATTTATGGTGATATTGGTACTTCACCACTCTACGTAATGCAGTCAATTATTGGGAATGTGCCAATAGATGAAAGAACAGTCCTAGGAGGGCTTTCGTGTATTTTTTGGACATTAACACTGCAAACTACCTTCAAGTATGTAATCCTGATTCTTCGAGCAGATAACCGTGGTGAAGGCGGTATCTTAGCCCTTTTCGCCCTAGTGAGGCGTCATGCTAAGTGGTTGACTTTCCCAGCAGTTATCGGTGCATCTACGCTGTTGGCAGATGGTGTCATTACTCCACCTATCTCAGTAGCATCTGCTATTGAAGGATTGCTGAAAATATATCCTGACCTCCAAACGGTACCTATCGTATTGGCTATTATTACAGGATTATTCATGTTCCAAATTTTCGGTACAAAGGTAGTAGGTAGAGCTTTTGGACCTATAATGTTGGTTTGGTTCTCTATGTTGGGCTTCTTTGGGATTCTGTGGATTGCTCAGGACTGGACAGTACTAAAGGCTTTGTCTCCTTATTATGCTTTTGATTTATTAACAAATTCACATGGTGGCGAAAGTGGTTTCTGGTTACTAGGAGCTGTTTTTTTATGTACAACAGGAGCAGAAGCCTTGTATTCAGATTTAGGACACTGTGGACGTGGAAATATCAGGGTTAGCTGGATTTTTGTTAAAATAGCACTTCTATTACAATACTTCGGACAAGGTGCGTGGCTGATTTCACATAACGGCGAACTTTTGAATGGGCGTAAACCTATCTTTGAATTAATGCCTGAATGGTTCTTGATTTGGGGAATTGGTATTGCTACAGCCGCAGCAGTCATTGCAAGTCAGGCTTTAATCTCAGGGTCATTTACGTTAGTATCAGAAGCCATCCGTTTGAACTTTTGGCCTAAAGTTCGTTTGCATTATCCCTCAGACCAAAAAGGACAATTATACGTGCCAAGCATGAATATTTTCTTATGGTTAGGTTGCGTTGGTGTTGTATTGTGGTTTAAGGAATCAGCTAATATGGAAGCTGCCTATGGTTTGGCCATTACCCTGACGATGTTGATGACTACCGCATTGATGGCGTATTACCTACATACACGCAAAATTGATATGTGGTGGATTGTAGGATTTATCATCGTTTATGTAGCCATAGAAGGGGCATTCTTGATAGCCAATCTTCGTAAGTTTGTACATGGTGGATATGTTTCGTTATTTATTGCCTCCGCCATTATTGCATTGATGGTGATTTGGTTTAGGGCGAATATCATTAAAATGCGATTGACAGAATACGTAAAACTGGCAGACTATATAGAACCTTTGAAGGAACTGAGCCAAGATATGAGTATTCCTAAATATGCTACCCACTTAGTATTTATGTCGAATGCGGCCAGAACGAGCGAAATAGAATCGAAAATTATTTATTCAATCTTCCAAAAACGCCCTAAAAGAGCAGATATTTATTGGTTTGTGCACGTAGACACCATGGATGACCCGTATACAATGGAATATAAAGTAAGCGTAATAGAGCCTGACGACGTAATCAAAGTAAACTTTAGATTAGGTTTCAGGGTAGAACAACGCATTAATCTTTACTTCCGAAAAGTGGTAGAGGATATGGTGAAAAAAGGAGAAGTAGATATTACCTCTCGTTATGAGTCATTGAATAAACAAAATGTCATTGGCGATTTCCGATTTGTAGTATTAGAGAAATTTCTATCGTTTGATAACAAATTATCATTGCTGGAAGGCTTAATCATGAAGGCTTATTTCTTTATTAAAGACTTTACACCTTCGGAAGATAAATGGTTTGGATTGGATACCAGTGCTGTAAAAGTAGAAAAAGTACCATTGATTATCCGTCCAGTTGAAAACGTAGTATTAAAAAGAATAGAGTAAGTTTTAATTATAAATCTAGATATTTTGAAAATTCTTATCACTGGCGGAGCAGGTTTTGTTGGTTCTTCTCTGGCCATTAATATTAAAACGAATTATCCTACTTACGAGGTAATCTGTTTGGATAATTTAAAACGCAAAGGCTCAGAACTTAATTTACCTCGTTTGGCTAAAGCAGGAGCTATTTTTGTTCACGGAGATATCCGTAATAAAGAGGATTTTGATGCATTGCCTGTGGTTGATTTTGTGATTGAATCTTCTGCGGAACCTTCTGTATTAGCAGGGTTGGAAGGAACGCCTGACTACTTAATTAATACAAATTTGGTAGGAACAATCAACTGTTTGAACTATACCAAAAAATGTGGTGCAGCGTTTATTTTCCTGTCTACGAGTAGAATTTATCCTATCAAAGCCATTGAAAAGCTGAACTTTGAAGAAGCAGAAACCCGCTTTGTGTTGTCAGATGAACAGTCAGTCGGTGGAGTTTCGTCAAAAGGAATAGCTGAAAACTTCCCATTGGATGGTGCAAGGTCATTATATGGTGCTACTAAACTAGCGTCTGAATTGATGATTCATGAATACAACGAATTTTACGGCATGAAAACCGTTATCAATCGTTGTGGCGTGCTGACGGGCCCTTGGCAAATGGGAAAAATAGACCAAGGCGTGATGGTGCTGTGGGTAGCTAAACATTATTGGCAACAACAATTGGCATACATTGGTTATGGAGGCTCAGGTCGCCAGACACGTGATATGCTACACGTAAAAGATTTATACAGACTGATTGATTTCCAACTTCATAACATTGATACAGTAAACGGTGAAATTCTGAATGCTGGAGGAGGCGTTGAAGTAAGTGCTTCTTTACAAGAACTTACTCAGATTTGTCAAGAGGTAACGGGCAAAACCATTCCAATTAGCAAAGTAGCAGAAAACCGTGCAGCAGATATTCGTTTGTATGTAACAGATAATACGAAAGTAACAGCTTTGACAGGCTGGAAACCTGAAATTTCGATAAAACAAATTGTGAGAGAAATTACTGAATGGATTACTGAAAACGAGGAGGCTTTGGCTTATGTATTGAAGTAATAATATTGATTTTAATAAGCATGAGTTATCTGGAGTTTTAAAATCAAACATGAGTCATCCCGAATTTTGGGTATGACTTGACAAATAAAAACCTCCTTGTTTATTTTGTGAATTACGACAA
>NZ_JBWKOV010000012.1:0-100806 GCF_059416265.1 Arcicella sp. GW821-FHT09D11
TAAAGGATTTAAAGACTATAAGACACAAGATAAGAGACACAAGACTAGGTAAGTACATGTAGGGGCATATTGCATATACCCTTTTGAGAGAACAAATAGCAAAGCCATTTCTTAAACAAGTAAGATGTGGCTTTACTATTTCTATTAGCGGGCGACTTAATTGCTATCGATTACCCACAAGTATATAAATAGCTGATAATCAAGGTATTTATTCCTAGCGAGGGACTTAAGTCCCTCGCTAGGAATAAAAGTTTCAAGTAGTCAGGCTGTGACATGAGGAGACCAAAGCTCAGTTTGAAAGGCGATTTAACCCTATTTAAACCAATTTTATCAATAATTACATCTTCATTTCAACTTTTTTAAAATCAGTAGGACTTAAGTCACTCCCTAAAGGAAATAATTTGAAAACGTCATAAAAAAGACTTAAAGACTGTAAGATCATAACAATCCTACAGTCTTTAAGTCTTATAATCCTAAAGTCATACATCCTAAAATCCTTTAGTCATCTAGTCCTACGTTCATCCAGTCCTAAAGTCCTCTTTCAATGCCCACCACCGCTCGTTGGTATTTCCAATCCTTCTTTTATTTTCTCAGATTTCATCAACATGGTAGCCCCACAGGCTAACAATAGAAAAATACCTGCAAAAGTGATAGCCTTACCAGCGTCGTTATTTAAAAAATGCTCTAGTATATAGCCAAAAGTAAGGTTCTGGATAATCATAGGTATCACAATCATCATGTTGATAATACCCATATATACGCCATAACGTTCTTTGGGAATCTCTGAAATTACCATTAAATACGGTATACCCATCATACTTGCCCATGCTATACCAAAGCCCGTCATAGGAGCAAACAATAAATATTTGTTTTCAATAGATGGAAAGATAAGCAAGCCTAGCCCTGCGATTAATAAACAGATTGTATGTACAGTCTTGGGTGTGTATCTTTTCGCAATGCCTACCAGTGCAAATGCCGACAAAAAGGTAACGATATTATACCATCCATTTACTAAGCCCGTCCAACCCACAGCTTCTTGGTACAGCTGTTTGTCATGCTCAGGAGTAGTATGCCAAACTGATAGGGCAATGCTTTTAGAAGCATTCTGCCAATAGCAAAATAACGCATACCATTGAAACAAATATACTAAAGCCAATTGCCACATTATTTTTGGCATATCCTTAATAGCCTCTGCAATTTCAATAAAAGGAGAAAAAATACCTCTGTTACTTTGCTTGATATGCTCCAATTCTTCAAGAGTAGGCGGAATTTCAGGCGTTTTAGCCATAGACCAAAGAACAGAACTTATCGAACAAACAGAACCCAGAAAGAATGAACCAAATACCCAATAGGGAATACTACCATGTTCTCCAGTAATGAATTTTTGAAAAATAAATAAGGAAACATTCGCCAAGGTAATACCGAGACCAGTGAAAAAACTTTGAGATAAAAAGCCTGTCGCCTGCTGATCGGTAGGTAATTTATCAGCAATAAATGCCCTATAAGGTTCCATTGCTGTATTATTTCCTGCATCAAGTATCCATAGCAGCCCTGCGGCCATCCATAATGAACTACTAAAGGGATAAATAAACAAGGCAATGCTACATAATAAAGCCCCTATTAAAAAATAGGGCTTACGCCTTCCCCAACGTGGATGCCACGTTTTATCACTCATTGCCCCAATAATTGGTTGGATTAAAAGACCCGTCATAGGCCCCGCTAAATTGAGAAGGGGTATTTCATCAGGACTAGCTCCTAGAAAATCATAAATGGGATTGATAGCACTTTGCTGCAAACCAAAACTGTATTGAATGCCAAAAAAACCTACATTCATGTTAATGATTTGAGAAAATGATAACCTTGGTTTGGTAATGTTCATAAATTATGATTGATAAAAATGGTCAATATTACTTGCAATAATACTAATTAATTTAGAATAATTTATATTTAATCAAGTTGGCTATGGTTAATTATTTCCACCCATAAGTGGATACAATATTATTTAATTTAGCAATAAGAACATCGATATGACACTACTGGTATGAAGATTGCTTGAAGTATGTTATTGGGATAATTGCTTAACTTTGATATATGCTACTTTTTACTTTCCTTTTTTCTTTATTTAGTACTTCTTTTAAGCCCATCCAACCAGATTCTTTTGTGGTGGTAAATGAAATTGTTCTTAATGGGCATCATAAAACAAAGGAGAGTATCATTCTTCGCGAATTGGACTTTAAAATAGGCGATACGTTATTCATCAATGATGTCAATAAGCGTTTAGAAATAAACAGGCGAAAGATTGTTAATACTAACCTGTTTGTTTCGGTTGACATTCATCATCAGGTTACTGAAAACGGACAGCTGAACATTCAGATTCATCTACAAGAACAATGGTTTTTGTTAGGGTATCCTGTTTTTCTATTGGCTGATAGGAATTTTTCGGAATGGTGGGATAGGGGGCATGATTTCAATCGAACTATTTATGGGATAGATTTAATCCATAGTAATTTTAGAGGACGCGCTGAGAGACTTTCGCTGCATCTTGAAAATGGGTTTACACAACGGATAGATGTTGGGTATAAAATTCCATACATCAACAAAGCTCAAAAAACAGGGATGGGCTTTAGTATATCTTATATGACAAATAATAACGTAGCATTTAGGAGCCTGAACGATACTTTGTTTTATCATAGAAGTAAAAACGAGACTATGCGCGAACGCTTTTCTACCGCTATTTTTTTAAAGAAACGTTTTGCCTTTTATGATAATCACACCTTCGAACTGCGTTTTAATAATATTTCTATCAACGATACGATTAGGAAACTGAATCCAAATTATTTTGCTAACCATGGTACGCTCCAACGTTACCTTCAGTTTACTTATTATTTTAATTATGATTTCAGAGATAACGTTGCTTATCCATTAAGAGGAAAACGCTATGAGTTGTTTATTAATAAGTTGGGAATTTCGCCAAACGATGACATCAATCAATTAGAAATTACTGGAAATTATTCCTATTACAAACCGCTATCGACTAAGTGGTATCTGGGGATTAATATTGAAGCAAAAATATCCTTTCCCAATCGCCAACCCTTTTACAACACCCGTGGCTTAGGTTATGGCAGTCACCTTGTAAGGGGATATGAATTGTATGTAGTAGATGGCGGTAAGTATTTTTATGGAAGGAATACACTGAGATACGAGCTTTTTAACAAAAAAATCAATTTGAAATTCCTTAAAACGAAGCAGTTTAATAAAATTCCTATTGGTGTATATCCAACTCTTTTTGGAGACTATGGATATGTTGAAAATCGTTTTACGGACGAAAACAAAAGTAAGTTAGCAAATAAGATGTTGTATAGTTATGGCTGTGGACTGGATTTAGTAACCTACTACAATCTGGTAATACGCTTTAATTATGCCATCAATAGCTTTAATAAAGGGCACTTTGTGTTCAATATAGGACGAGAGTTTTAGGAAAAAACTGTTAAGTACTAATTTTTTCTATTAGCTGGTGACTTAAGTCACCAGCTAATAGAAAAGGCTTTGTTAAAAAGATCAACAAAATCAGAACTTAATAGATTTTGGGAAGGCTATAAAAGACAAAAGGAGACGTTAAAAACATCCCCCTGTGCAAATTAATAGTTCTACACCTATTATCTTAAATATTTTTGAAGATTAGGAATTAAAAACGTGGGGCAACAAAGTTCACCCCCGTTTCATAAATACCTAACCACTAATTTCTTTTTAATTGATGCGAGAATACCCAAAATGTTTTCTCACTCTATCAATAAACTCTTTCTTTTTTCTTCTCGAAATAGATATTTTACTACCATCCCTTAATTGTACAAACATTTCTTCTTTAATGTCAAATTGAGAAACGCAGTTCAGGTTGATTGTAAAAGACTTATGAATCCTCACAAACATTTCGGCATCTAATTTAGGCAAAAAAACTTTCATTGTACGAGAAACTAGCAATTTTTTTCCATCAGTGAAGTAAAACATGGTATAATTGCCGATTGCTTCTAAATGACTAATGTCTTTCCAAGCTACAATAATGTTCTTTTTACAAGAAATCGATAAAATAATGTTCGATTCATTACTAAGAATATTCTCTCTTTTAAAGTTTAAATCACGACTTATATTATTGATTAAGTATGTATTGTTTGTTAATGATGGACTTGCCATGATAGTTATTTAGTTAAGGTTATTCCATAAATTTAATTCTATAGCATGGTTGGTTTCTTGATTACAAAGATGAGGACTAATTTATCTATTGTCAATCACATGATAGGATGATATTGATTATACAATTCTTTCATGGATAGCTTTCGCAACGGCCTCTGTTTGCGAATGGACATGTAGCTTATCATAGATTTTTTTGATGTGCGACCGCACAGTGTCTATGCTAATACTACATTTATCGGCAATCATTTTATAACTATTGCCTTTTACTAAAAGATTTAATATTTCGCCTTCTCGTTCTGTTAATTTATAGTCGTTGTTTTCTGTAATTTTTTGTTGAGCAGGCAACATCTGCAAAATTTTACGGGCAATACTCGAAGTCATGGGTGCACCGCCATTATTTGCATCCTGAATTGCTTCAAGCAGTTTAATAGGAGGCGTCCTTTTTAGTAAATAACCCACTGCCCCTGAACAGATTGCCTCAAAAATATTTTCGTTATCTTCAAACACCGTAAACATGATTACATTTACTTGTGGTGCCAATTGTTTGATTACTTTGAGCCCCTTTAAGCCATTTGCGATGGGCATATCAATATCCATTAATACCACATCTGGCCTTAAATCAATAATTTGTCTGGCTACTTGCTCACAGTTTACAAAGGCGCCGATAAGTTCAAAACCAATTGATCCTCTGAGCAATACAGAAAGGCTTTCTCTTAAATCAGGGTTATCTTCATAAATTACGATTTTAATGGATGCTTGGTTCATTGGTTGAGTAAAATTTAGAGACATGATGTTGAAGCTAATAGTTTTGAATAAATGCTTGATTAAGAAGGATACTGTTTTGCTACTAAATTTATTGTAAACTTACAAAATATATTTATCAGGTGGTATCACATGATTGGGTGAGGAAACTTATATCATCAATTAGAATGTGGTAGCTACTCAGAAAGTTTTTGTATTTTTGTATTTAGAAATCTTAATACATACAATTCGTGAAAAAATATAATCTTTACTTCCTTTTATTATTTATACTATTGATTGCTTGTCAAGATAAAAAAGAAAGTACCCAAACCGAAACAAGCAGTCCTGAAAGTAGTTCGGCTGGCTCATCTGCTTTAGAAAATTATAGCTCAATTTTTCAAGCAATTCTTAAAACCGATGCTGGTATGGCACGCGGTGTAAAAATTGGTGATAACATTGATACAATTAATGAAACAACTTTGCCTTCTGAAACGCCAGCAGAAAACGGGAAGAGTTTTACGGAGTATTTTGATGATACAGATTTAAACTTTGCTGATATTTTGTATGTAAGGAGTGCACAAAACAAAGTAGAAGCTATTACGATTGATGTGTACATCGAGCGACAAACAGCCGTAGATAGCCTAATGACGGAGTTTAAAGGTTATTTCGATACTAAATATGGTAAGGGGACTAGTACAGAGAAAGCTACGACTTGGCAATTGGCTGATGGCAAAAATAATTTATTACTTCAAAATGTAAGTACTGAAAAAGACCCAGGCTTAAAGATTATCTTCGCCAATAAAGAAAATAAGATTTTACAGTAAGTTACTGTATCATAAAAATAGCCTTTAGATATTATCTAAAGGCTATTTTTATTTATAAACAATCATGAAAACTAGATTTTCATTACCCATCCACGTGTATCATCTTTTTTGCCTAAACGAATATCATTGATTTCCTCAAATACTCTTTTAGAGAATGCGTCGTCTTTGCGTTCTGGTAATTGGTAATCAACACCTTCGTAGCCAATCGTTGCGATAGGGGCAATTACAGCGGCAGTACCAGCACCAAATGCTTCAGTTACTTTACCTGACTGAATGCCTTCTACTAATTCTTTTACCGAAAGTTGTCTTTCTTGAATTTCCATTCCCCATTCCTTCGCTACTTGTAAAATTGATTTACGCGTAATACCGTCAAGAATTGTATCTCCAGTTGGAGCTGTTACTAAAGCACCATCTATTACAAACAAAAGGTTCATCGTTCCTGCTTCTTCCACAAAAGTATGCGTAGCGGCATCTGTCCAGATAATTTGGTCATAACCAGCATCCATCGCTAATTTAGTTGGATACAACGACCCACCATAGTTACCTGCATTCTTAGAAAAACCAACACCACCATGAGCAGCACGAATAAATTGTGTTTCAACACGGACACGTAGAGGCTTGGTATAATAAGAACCTACTGGGCAGTTGAAAATAATAAACTTGTATGTTTTTGATGGGCTAACACCAACGTATTCATCTGTAGAGAACATAAAAGGACGAATGTACATCGAACAACCCTCTTTCGCAGGAATCCAGTCGGCATCCAAGCGTAAAAGTTGTGAAAGACCTTCCATAAAAATATCCTCTGGAATTTCAGGAATACACATACGGACAGCAGATTTATTGAGACGTTTCCAGTTCTCTTCTGGACGAAAGACCAGTATTTCACCCGCTGCATTTTTGTAGGCTTTCATGCCTTCAAAAATCGCTTGTCCGTAATGAAGAGACATCATCGCTGGAGAATATGAGATAGGGCCATAAGGCACAATTTGTGGCGTTTGCCATTCTCCATCTTTAAAGTCGACCACCAACATATGGTCGGCAAAAGAACGCCCAAAAACAAGGTTGTCAAAATCAACCGCATCAATCCTAGATTTTTCAATCTGATGGATATCAATCTGCAAGGTATCTGTCATATATATATACTATTTGTTATTCTAATATTCAAAGTCACGAATCTAGAGTTTAAAGTCAAAAGTTTAAGGTCTAAAGTCAAGAAAGAGTCTAGTGTTCTTAAGTCCAACGTCTAAAATCTAGTATCTTAAAGTCCTAATTCCTATAGTCTTGTGTCTTAGTCTTAAGTCTAACGTCTCACCTCTAGTGTCTTAAATTCCTAATTCCTCCAGTCCTAAAGTCTATAATCCTAAAGTCCCCAATCCTAACATCTCAAGGAGAAACCCTCGGTTTCCAAGCTACTTCCTCTATCTCAAGCTCCTTAGCCATCACCCTGCACAATACAAAAATATAATCGGACAGTCTGTTTAAATACCTAATGATTAAATCGTTTACCTCTGATTCCTCTGCAAGTCTAAGTACAATTCTTTCCGCTCGTCGGCAAACTGTCCTAGCCAAATGCCCAAACGAAACAGATTGGTGTCCTCCCGGTAAAATAAAATATCGCATAGGTTCTAAATCATTATCCATTTTGTCCATTTCATTTTCAAGGAGCTCAATGTCACTTTCTAATAAATCAGGCAAACGCTTTTTGGTTTGTTCAGGCTCAGAAGCCAGTATTGAACCAATGGTGAATAATCTATCTTGAATTTCCTTTAAAATATTTTTACGCTTTTCATTTACCGCTTGATCACGCACTAAACCAATGTATGAATTTAGTTCATCCACTGTGCCATAAGCTTCAATCCGCAACTCGGTTTTTGATACTCTTGTGCCACCAACCAAAGAAGTAGTCCCTTTATCGCCAGTTTTGGTATAAATTTTCATAATGTTACTCATATTCAAGGCTTTCTAGCCCTTGAAATCGTTCATTTTACAAAGCTAATTTTTTTTGAGAAGTTTTACTCATTAATCCTTAAAAAAATAATTGTCATGACAAGTATTTTTTAGGTTAAAAAGGACAAGTTTAGTCTAAAGAACGATTTTTATTCTTGATTAATCATCCATTTCATTAGAAATCCTGCCTTTTCTAGCGTAATTTTGCACCCTGAAACAACAAATATCAATGAGTATAGAATTTTTCATTTCCAGAACTTGGCGTTACTTATCAATTTTAGCCTTCATCCTTGTCTTATTATTTACCTACCGTGGCTTGCCCGACACCACTGCCGTGCATTTTGGGCCAAGTGGGAGAGGAGATGGCTTTTTACCCAAAAACGAAGTTTTCTACCTTTTTGGAACAGTCATGTTTGTTTTCAATATATTATCAATTTTGTTAGCCAATAGTGTAAAACGTGTTCCTGTAACAGCCTTTGCTTGGATTCCGAACAAAATATGGTTGAAAGAAGGCGAGCAACTAAAAGCTGCAATCGTAAACTGGCTAAATTTTTTGCCTGCTATTGTGAATACTTTTTTATTGCTTATTCTCAGAGCTTTATTGATTTTAAATGATGAACGAACTTATCAAACAGATTATTCTTATTTATTAGTATTAGGCATTGCTTTGATGATAGCTTGGTTATTTTATTTGCCTATCAAATTGTTGTTTACCAGCCCAATAATTGCTGTAGAAGAAGATTAATTGATGGATATTCAAGATTTAAAGCTTGCTGATTATACATATGATTTGCCAGACGAGAGAATTGCCAAATTCCCCTTAGAAAAGCGTGATGAATCTAAATTACAAGTATATCAGCAAGGTAATATTACCCATACCGTTTTCAAGAAAATCAATGAGTATTTACCCCAAAATACCCTCTTGGTTTTTAACAATACCAAAGTAATACCTGCTAGAATCCATTTCCAGAAATCAACTGGGGCTGTTATTCAGATTTTTTTATTGCACCCTATTGCTCCTACTTCAGTCATTAATTTAGCGATGGAAGCCACCGATGAGTGTGTGTGGGAATGCATGATTGGCAATAGGAAACGTTGGAAGAAGGAAGACGTTTTAGAGAAAATATTAAACATTGCAGGAGAAGATATCGAAGTAAAAGCCGAGTTGTACGATTTTGAAAACAACCAAGTGAAATTATCTTGGCGAGTAATGTCAGAAGATAGTACTATCCCCAAGCCAAAGTTTGTCGATATTATCCAAGCCTTGGGCGAAATACCATTGCCACCTTACCTAAATCGCGAAGCCGAAGCAGCAGACTACGAAACGTATCAAACTGTTTATAGCGAGAAAAAAGGAGCTGTAGCCGCACCTACTGCGGGCTTGCATTTTACTGACGAGGTACTACAAAATCTTTCAGCACAGGGTATCAAAGAGGAATTTATTACACTTCATGTAGGTGCTGGTACGTTTCAACCTATCAAAGTTGAAAACATCGTAGAACACCGTATGCACAATGAGCAAATTGTGTTTACCAAAAAGAATATTGAAGTCTTATTAGAAAATATTGGCAATACTATTCCTGTAGGAACGACATCAATGCGAGCTTTAGAGAGTTTGTATTGGTATGGGGTAAAACTGAGTAGTGATATTTCAAGCGATTTTTTCATTGAAAAATTATATCCTTATCAGCACGTTGGTGAAGATTTACCAAGTACAGCTTCGTCTTTAAAGACAATTTTATCGAAAATGGAAGCCATGGGCGAAACGGAAATTACGGGCGAAACCGAAATATTTATTTTCCCTGGCTATCAGTTCAAAATTTGTAAAGGTATTGTTACCAACTACCATCAGCCCGAAAGTACGCTCATTCTACTCATAGCAGCCTTAATTGGTGAAGACTGGAGAAAGGTGTATCAACAAGCCATGACAAACGATTATCGTTTTTTGAGCTATGGAGATTCATCTTTGTTGTTGCCGTAAACCTTTTATTTCTATTAGGGGGTGACTTAAGTCACCCCCTAATAGAAATAAAAGGTTTAGACTCTACACATAACTCAGCCACCAATACCCCTGATGACTATGTTTATAAGCCCCATACCAACGACAAATCGGGTAAGTAGCCACTACTATAACAATCCATAATAAATATACTAAGCTCAGACTAAAACCGTAACCCTGCAAACGAGGAGACATATAAACCCACGTGTCTAAAACCATGGCATCAGCACCAAAGCCTGTCATGCTAGCTGCTATCATGGCTAAAGTATGGATGACATAAATATGCAAGATGTAATAAAACATCGATACCTTGCCATAGACTAATACTTTGTTCCAGAATGCCCCTTTAGCATTTTCAAGATATGCTAAAAGTAAAAGTGCAGGCCCAATTGTTAATAAGATGTACAATAACGAAGGCGGATACTTGCTTACATTAATAAACGAAAGCAAAAGATTAATACCACTAGCCTGAGTATCCCACAAACGAGTGTCTCCGTATAAATTCGTACTACGGATGATAACAAATAAGGCTATACTAAGCCATCCGTATTTTAACAATATTTTTCTACGCGCTTCAGGATTAAATTTTGAGGTATAAAGAACACCAAAGGCATATCCTAATGCCATTACACCCACCCACGGAATAATGGGGTAGCCAATATAAATAACGTGGTCGGGAATCCAATGAAACATTTTTTGTTGGTGCAAAATAGCCCAAATAAATGCCTGAAAGCCTTCTTCTTGCACAGTAATGCTATCTAAAAGATTATGCCCGAAAATCATGAGTAAACTTCCTCCAATAATCCAAGGCATGGATAAATAAACAATAGCCGAAAGCAAAACCATGCTTAAACCTATCGCACCAATTACCTGAAAAGAAATAATCCCAAAATGTGGATTAAAGAACCAAGCAATGTTCATTACAGTTAATTCTAAGATAATTAACCAAATGCCTCTTTTTAGTAAATAGTTTGATAATTCGCTAAGTCCTTTTTTCTGACCGACTTGATAGGCTGATGTGCCTGCCAAAAAAATAAAAATTGGCGCACAGTAATGCGTAATGATACGGGTTAAAAACAGCAAGGGATTGGTTTTGCTTAAATCTGTAGGGTCGAATAAGTATGCATCAGCGTGAAAAAAATCACGGACGTGGTCTAAAGTCATAATGATAATGACAATACCTCTTAGTAAGTCTATCGACTCAATTCTCCGATTTTGTTGTATAGTTTCCATGTTTATCGTGAAAAATAAAATTATCTTTTGGAATTTTGTTGAAACAAAGATACCTTGCTGAAATAAGATAAATGCTTTATAAACTATTGAACTTATGGTTGTTTACCTTTGATTCAATGTTTATTTTGCTTAAATACCTTCGATTATGGAGTTGGATAAATTGTACTGGAATATTCTGGCTTTATTGCAGGAAAATGCCCGTTATACCTTTGCCGAAATAGGCAGAAAAGTAGGACTTTCGGCACCAGCTGTGGCTGAGCGTGTTCAGAAACTAGAAGAAATAGGCGTCATCAAACGTTTTGGTGTTGACCTAGACTTTGGAAAGTTGGGTTATTCCCTAAAGGCAAGTATTTTGTTTAAAGCGCACAATGGCAATATGCAATCTTTTTTAGCACACATCAGCCAAATGCCGGAAGTGTATCAATGTGATAGAATCACGGGTGAATATTGTTTGGTGATGAAAGTAATCGTGAAACACCCCAACGATTTAGAAAACATCATTAATAAATTCTCTGAATATGGCGAGCCTACCACTTCGGTGATATTATCGAGTCCTGTTGAATATAAAGTGGTAAAACAGGGTTCTTGACATCAATAACCGTATTCGTCGCCCCAATCTTGGCGGAGTTTCTGTTTGATTTTCTCCTCAGCAGGATTTTGTTGAGGGTCAAAGAATTTTGTGCTTTTAACTTCCTCAGGCATAAACTGTTGTTTCACAAAATTGCCTTCATAACCGTGGGCATACTTATAGTTTTTGCCATAGTCTAATTGTTTCATCAATTTGGTGGGGGCATTTCTAAGGTGTAGCGGTACGGGCAAATTACCAGTTTCACGCACCGTTGCCAAGGCTTGGTCTATTGCCAAGTAAGAAGAATTACTTTTGGCAGAAGTCGCCAAATAAATAACCGTTTGCGAAAGTATAATACGAGATTCGGGCATACCTACGGCACGTATTGTCTGGAAACAAGTATTAGCCATCAACAACGCATTCGGATTCGCCAAGCCAATATCTTCAGAAGCCAAAATCATCATTCGTCTTGCTATAAACTCTATGTCTTCGCCACCTTCTAGCATCCTTGCTAACCAATAAACGGCAGCGTTTGGATCGGAACCACGGATAGACTTGATAAAGGCCGAGATAATATCATAATGTTGTTCGCCGTCTTTGTCATAGAGGGCTATATTTTGCTGTAGTTTCTCAACCACCATTTCGTTGGTAATTTCCAGTCCTTCGCCTTCAGGAATAAAATTGCAGACCAACTCTAAAATGTTGTACAACTTTCGCCCGTCGCCCCCCGAAAATTGTAAAATTGCCTCGTATTCCTTTACTACAATACCTCGATTCTTCAAGAAAACATCTTTTTCCAAGGCCTGATTAATCATAAATATTAATTCGTCCTTCACCAAAGGCTTGAGTACATATACCTGACAACGAGAAAGCAAGGCCGAGATTACTTCAAAAGAAGGGTTTTCGGTAGTAGCACCAATCAACGTAATAATGCCTTTTTCCACTGCTCCGAGGAGTGAATCTTGTTGAGATTTTGAAAAACGGTGGATTTCGTCGATAAACAAAATAGGAGAGGGCGTATCAAAAAACTTTTGCTTTTTGGACATTTCTATAGTTTCACGAATGTCTTTTACTCCCGCACTAATGGCAGACAATACATGAAACGGACGTTTCAGGGTCTGAGCCACAATACTTGCCAAGGTAGTTTTGCCAACGCCTGGAGGACCCCACAAAATAAAAGAGGGAATCCTGCCAGATTCTACGGCACGGCGTAAAACGGCTTTTTCCCCTACTAAATGTTGTTGTCCCACGTAATCATCAAGCGTTTGTGGACGCATTCGTTCGGCTAATGGTTGCATAATAGTATTGTTAATTCTTATAGCAAATATACATTCATTTCAAGACGCTAAGGCTAATCCAAAGCTTTGTGCCAAAGAAATATTATCTTTGTAAAATATTTTCATCCTAAAATAATTACATGACTTTCGCATCACTTGGTTTATCAGCATCTCTTTTAAAGGGAATAGAAGCAAAAAATTATACCGAACCTTTCCCAATTCAAGAACAGGCTATTCCCGCAATTTTAGCAGGAAAAGATATCCAAGGAATTGCCCAAACGGGTTCTGGAAAAACTGCAAGTTTTGTATTACCCATTTTAGAGATGTTTCAACGTAAGAGTCCAACTAGAAATTTACACCTAAAAGTATTGATTCTGGTACCTACGCGCGAACTCGCGATTCAGATTAAGGAAGTCATCGATTCATTTTCTCTACACTTAAATAATCCTGTAAAAAGCATTGCTGTTTTTGGAGGTGTACCGCTCAATCAGCAGATGGTGACGCTAAAAAATACGGAAATTTTAGTAGCTACCCCGGGCAGATTATTAGACTTGGTTTCGACACAATCAATTAACCTAGCCAAGATAGAAATCTTAGTATTGGATGAAGCCGACAAAATGTTGGATTTAGGGTTTAAGGAAGAAGCCAACAACATTTTTAAGTTATTACCCAAAAAACGCCAGAACATTTTGTTTTCGGCAACATTAGATACTGATTTAGAGATTATCAAGGAGAGCCTTTTGAGCGAACCTGTAAAAATAGAGATTGAACCCGAAGTTCAGAACCTTGACCAAATCAAGCAAATTGCCTACTTAGTTAGCCCCGAAAGAAAAGGACCTTTACTAAGATACCTTATCAAAACCCAAGCCATGCCGCAAGTATTGGTATTTGTCTCGGCAGTAAGGACAGCAGATAATTTGGTAGATAAACTAAAGAAAAATGGCATCAATGCCTTGGCGATTCACAGTAAAAAAACACAAGGTGCCAGAACCGAAGCATTGAGGAGTTTTAAAGCTGGAAAAACTACGGTATTAGTGGCTACAGATTTGGCTTCACGTGGGATAGATATTGAGTTTTTGCCTTTTGTGATTAATTATGAATTGCCACGTTCGCCAAAGGATTATGTTCACAGAATTGGTAGGACGGGACGCGCTACGGCCTCAGGAGATGCCATTTCGCTGATTTGTCCTGAAGACCAGCACCATTTCGATATCATCCAGAAAAAGATGAAAAGAAAGGTAGAAACAGTAGATTCTGCTGATTATGACTTAGGTAAATTTTAAGTGAAAATTCAAAGAATCAAGCATCTTATTACTTCGATAAACACGTTCAGAATGCTGTTTTAAGGGTGTTATAAGATACTTGATTATCAGCTTTTTGAGGAAATCTTAGGAAAAACTACCAAATAAAAATAATTTGCTATGGTATATGGTTATTTCAAGATTTTAATTATATTTGATAAATAATTCCCAAAACTAACCACACATTAACCCCTTAAAACGTCATGAATCTAAGATCGATGCTTCGAATTTTGTTTATTAGTTCACTGGTAGTTTTCTTAGGATACATTTTTTTGAAAAGTTTTGATTCATTTGCACATCATGTAGTAGCCTTTAAAAAATATTAAAGGCTTTTTATTAAATCACAAATGCTACTTCTTGGAAACCATAATATTCGACTAGCCCGTCGGACTCAATACCCAATTGCCCACTTTCGTCGATACCAACTATTTTCCCCAGAAATAGTTGCCCGTTCTTTTTGAAATGATGAAATTCATCTATTCTGAAAAGATTAGATAGGTACCTTTCTTTCAACACTTCGTAATCACCATTTTTTACGGCCAAATAATTTTTCTCAATATAAGCTAATAATTCAGAAAGTAGGTCGGATAAATCATATTTTAGCGGATTCGTCGTTACATTCCTGAGTGAGGTAGCATTGGGTACTGGAAACTGGGCTTGATTGATGTTTAAACCTATACCAATCACAGAAAAACCAATTTGATAACCTTGCAGGGTGTTCTCAATAAGAATGCCACCCATTTTTTGATTTTGGAAATAAATATCGTTCGACCACTTTACTTTTAGGTCGTCGTCGATATATTCCGATAGGCAATCTAAAACCCCCAACGAAACTGCCACATTGAGTTTGAATTGTTCGCTGGCTTTTAAAAAATTGGGTTTTAGGATTAATGAAAACGTTAAATTTTCGCCCACAGATGCTTCCCAAATGTTGCCTCTTTGTCCGCGACCAGCCGTTTGGTTATCGGTAATTATGACCATTCCCTCAAAAACGTTAATACCCGACTGAATTATTTCAGCCGCTATGTCGTTAGTAGAGTGACAGACTGGCAGGTATTTAATTGTTTTGCCAGTAAATAATGTATTGGGTTGAATTTTGTACAAGGTTATTTTGTAATTTTAAAGTTCAAATTATTTTTTGTGTTATTGAGTGATGAAGTTATGAGATTTATCTCTAAACATTGTGACAAACACTTGTGAATTTACAAACAACAAAGCATGGCAGAAGTTAAATTAAAAAAAGAAATTAGTTCACAAGAACTTAGCCAATTGGTGGTGAAAGGGATGCAGGAAAGAAAGGCAACCAATATTGTAGTGATGGATTTAAGAAAAGTAAAAAATGCTTTCACTGATTTTTTTGTCGTTTGTTCTGGTAATTCTGATACGCAAATCGATGCTATCTCAGAATCTGTTGATAAAGAAGTATGGGAGGCAACTCGTAATCATCCAAAAAGTATGGAAGGCAAAGCCAACCGTGAATGGATATTGGTAGACTATTATGATGTAATAGTACACATCTTTAAAAAAGATAAACGAGAGTTTTATAAACTAGAAGAATTGTGGGGTGATGCTGAATTTACTTATATTGACGACGATGCCGTTTAAAGTAATAACATTCCTTTCATAAATTTATCATACCACTTTTCATGAAAAACATAAGTTCGAAACAAAGTTACCAGACCTTGTGTTCTCAATATAGATAACCAAAGTTTACAATTTATCTCAAATTATGTAAAACCAATTACTTTTTAGAATAAATTGGATACTGTTTAAAAGTTAATTAAAGAAAAAATGGCAGAAAATAATAGTGAGAATAATAAACCTCAAGGCTTTCCGAAGCGTCGCCCAAATGCTTCTGGCAATGGTTTTCAAGGATGGTTGGTTATAGGATTGATAGTTGCTTTAATCAGTATTTACTTTTTGAGTAAAACAAAAGTTCTAAAACCTATTCAGCAAACCGAGTACGAACAAATGGTGCTCAATCAGGAAATTGCTAAGCTATCCATTATTAAAGGAAAAGATATTGTTGAGATTACCCTCAAACCAGAGGCACTTCCTAAATATAAAAACGAATTAAGCGACCAACCAAATGCTGTGGTTAATCAGAATGCGGGGCCTCAATTCGAAAAAGAGATTACTTCTATCAATTCTTTTGAAACAGAACTGAATGAATTGCAGAAAGATATTCCTCGTGATAAGAGAGTGCATGCCACTACGGAAGAACATTATGGAATTTTTGAATTCTTGATGGGCCCAGGTTTCTTTATCGTGATGTTTATCGCTATTTACTTCATGTTCTTTAGAATGGGTGGTGCAGGCGGACCAGGAGGACAAATCTTTAACATTGGTCGTTCTAGAGCTACCTTGTTTGATGGCGAAGCTAAAGTAAAGATTACCTTCAACGATGTAGCTGGTTTGGATGAAGCCAAAGAAGAGATTCAAGAGATTGTAGAATTTTTGAAGTTCCCTAAAAAATTCACCGACTTAGGTGGTAAAATTCCAAAAGGAGCTTTATTAGTAGGCCCTCCGGGAACAGGTAAAACCTTGTTGGCAAAAGCTGTTGCTGGCGAAGCAGGCGTACCTTTCTTCTCGTTGTCAGGTTCAGACTTTGTTGAAATGTTTGTGGGTGTGGGTGCGGCACGTGTAAGAGATTTATTCAAACAAGCGAAAGAAAAAGCACCATGTATCATCTTTATTGATGAGATTGATGCTGTAGGTCGTTCGCGTGGACGTGGTGCGATGCCAGGCTCAAACGATGAGCGTGAAAATACATTGAACTCATTATTGGTTGAAATGGATGGTTTTGCTACTGACTCTGGTATTATTATCATGGCAGCAACAAACCGCCCTGATGTATTAGACTCAGCTTTATTACGTCCAGGACGTTTCGACCGTCAGATTTCAATTGATAAGCCAGATATTATCGGAAGAGAAGCTATTTTTAAAGTACACTTAAAACCTTTGAAATTAGCAGCTGATATTGACCCTAAAGAATTGTCTGCTCAGACTCCTGGTTTTGCAGGTGCTGAAATCGCCAATGTTTGTAACGAAGCGGCTTTAATAGCGGCACGTCGTAGCAAAACTGCGGTTGATATGAAAGATTTCCAAGAGGCGATGGACAGAGTAATTGGTGGTTTAGAGAAAAAGAACAAATTGATTTCTCCTGAAGAAAAGAAAATTGTTGCTTATCACGAAGCTGGTCATGCTATTGCTGGATGGTTCTTAGAACATGCCAATCCATTGGTAAAAGTAACGATTGTACCACGTGGAGTAGCTGCTTTGGGTTATGCACAGTATTTACCGAAAGAGCAGTTCTTGTATAGAACAGAGCAATTAATTGATGAAATGTGTGTTACCTTGGGTGGTCGTGTAGCTGAAGATATTGTTTTTGGTAAAATATCAACAGGTGCACAAAACGATTTAGAGCGTATTACCAAATTGGCCTATAGTATGGTAACCATTTATGGTATGAACGATAAGCTTGGTAATGTTTCATTCTACGACTCGAAAGGCTCGGAATATAATTTTAACAAACCGTATTCTGAACAAACAGCCCGCGAAATAGATGAAGAAGCACGTAAGATTATTCAACAAGCTTACGAAAGAACAAAAGCTTTATTGACTGAAAAACAAGATAAGTTAGAAATTTTAGCGCAAGAATTATTAGTAAAAGAAGTACTTTTCCAAAATGATTTAGAGCGTTTGGTAGGACCAAGACCTTTTGAGCAATTAACAGCCTATCAGGAGTTTACAAGAAACGAAGATAGAAAAGCTGCAGATTTGGAAGCAAAAGAAGCCGAAAAAGCTATTGCAAAAGAAAGTGAAGAACCTGCTGAAAAGTAATATACGGTTTTAACCTCAACCCTAAGCCCCCTTTCTTGATAGAGAGGAGGCTTTTTTTTGCTATTTTATCTTATTAGGACACAACAAGCTTTTAGTTGATGGGTCTCTTACCTCACACTTAGATTTGTTGTATATTTGTCTTTTAAATACGTTTCAATGACTACTATTAATTTACAAGCCGACAAGAAAATATACTTTGCCTCTGATTTTCATTTAGGATATCCCGACCATCAAACTAGTTTGATTCGCGAACGAAGAATCATTGCTTGGCTCCATCAGGTGCAAAAAGATGCACAAATGATTTTTTTGATGGGCGATTTATTCGATTTTTGGTTTGAATATAAAAATGTGATACCCAAAGGTTTTGCGAGGTTTCAGGGTAAATTAGCAGAACTGTCGGATGCGGGTATTGAAATAATCATTTTTAAGGGTAATCACGATCTTTGGATTTTCGATTATTTTGAAGAAGAAATGGGTATTAAGGTATTGAGAGAACCTACTGAATATGTTATTAACCAAGGCAGTAATAGTACTTCTTTTTACCTAGTGCATGGAGATGGTTATGGCCCAGGAGATTATGGCTATAAAAAGCTGAAACGTGTTTTTGAAAGCAAGCTTAGTCAATGGGCATTTGGCTGGGTACATCCACAATTGGGTATGAAACTAGCAATGGCGTGGTCTGCTTCCAAAAAAGATGAAGAAAGGTTAAAGCGAGAATTACAGTTTAGAGGCGAAGGGGAATGGCTGTGGTCTTATGCCAAAGAAGTAGAAAAACAAAAACACCATGATTTTTATATCTTTGGGCATCGTCATTTGTTATTAGATTTAAAAGTAGGTGAAAATAGCCGTTATATTAATTTAGGAGAATGGTGTTATGATAAACCAGAAAGTAATCATTATGCCATATTCGACGGGATTAATTTTAGTGTAAAACAATTTCAGGGATGAAAATAATAGCGATACTCTTATTATTTATTAATTGTACAGTGTTAGGGCAAAACGTTGCTTTTGATACACTAATTCCGAAAAATACCTACCGATATTTCGAAAAGAAAAACTTTGTAGTAGCTAAGGAAATAGCCCTCAATGGCGCTGATCTTTTTTCTAAGAATAATTACCTGATAGAGGCCGAATTGATTTGTAAATCAGCTAAGAATTTTGGTTTTAAGGTAGCCCAATGGAGAGACAAAGCTCATCCCAAAAAAGTACTTGAAGAGTTGACACTTGGCTATAATGCACATCATAAAGAAATATACATCGACAGAACAAAGTCGTCGATACCTGCTAAGAAAGATTTAGTAGCTCCTTATCACCTTGTGAATAAAAAGATAAAAATGCAGATAATTGTCAAGAACAATTATGTTCGTTTGTATGTCAATAATAATGAAGTAATGTTGGCAGATTCTATCGCCCCAAGTCCTGATGCACTAATATTTTCAATTTTTACCAAGCGAAAAAAAGTATTTGTTGAATCTTTGAAAATTTGGGACTTAGAGGGTTTCCCGACTAAAAAATAAATTTAGTCATTGCATTCCATCATTAATAAATCACCAGATTCATAGGTAATCTTCACCAAACCGTCTTCTTTTACCTCATTACTACTTCCAGTACGATAACCGATAGTCAGGTTTTCGGCTGATAATTCATACTTTAGGTTGTGTGTAGTAATGCCCGATACTTCACCCACAGGAATCAAGGAAATATTGGTTTTGGCAGGATACCACTTTTCGTAAGTATTTGGTAGTACAAAAATCTTTGAGTAATCGTCAATCACCACTATTTTTAGTTGTTCCCTAAACCGTACAATGTTTGTAACATTGGTGATGGTATGGTCTGCTCGTCTACCTGTAGCCCAAACAACATTGACGGCAGGAAATCCTTTCTCAACTAAATAATCAAAGGCTTTTTCCAAGTCGGTTTTATTTTGGTCTGGAGTATGAACAATCTCGATAGGGTATTGGTCTTCTCGGATTTTTTCTAAATTAATAGCTCTTTTAAGATTTTGTTCGTCTAGCAGAGAGATGTCAGAAGTGTTTCTAAGAATATCAAAATCGCCTAAGAGTACATCTACCTTAATGCCCAATTCTAGCACACGATTGATGGCAGAATCGAGGACAATCACCAAGGGTGACCATTCTAATAGCTGTCCCAATAATTCAAAATTACAGGCTTCGCCATTGGCAATGATAAGAGCAGGCTCTTGTTGTTCTCTGATAACGTGATGTGATGACATACTATAAGTAAGAGTTATGAGTGATGAATTGTGAATTTAAAGTGTTTTATAACGATATTTTATTCATAATTCATCACTCATAATTCACAACTTTTACTTACTACCAGAAAGTAGCATAAAGTACCACTAAGATAGTAACGATAGCAGCAGCACCAATGGCAAAACCTTTTGTCGTTTTGAACATAGTAGCATCTATTGCCAAAGCTTTAGGGTTTTCTTTAGTGGTAGGGTCTAATAAACCTGAAACAACCATAACGATAACACATATAACAAAAGTAATGGCCATACGGTCAAGGAATGGAATAATGTGTTTGCCTTCGCCATCTAAGAAAGAAGTATAAATTGGTGTTTGATAAAGACCAGTCCAATCTGGGAATTCTTTTAATACCAATGAGATAACCACAGAACCGATAGTAGCAATCATAGCACCAGCAGAGTTAGCACGTTTCCAGAAGAAACCTAACAAGAATACTGCGAAGATACCCGGAGAAACATAACCAGTCATTTCTTGAATGAAGTCGAAGCCACCTTTTTTATCAATACCCAAGAAAGGAGAGATGAAAATAGCAAGAATCATCGCAACAACAATCACGATTCTACCAGTTTTTACTAGTTCTTTTTCAGTAGCATCTTTCTTGAAGAATTTCTGATAAATATCCAGTGTAAAGATAGTTGAGATAGAGTTTGCTTTACCAGCCAAAGAAGCCACGATAGCAGCCGTTAAAGCAGCAAAAGAAAGTCCTTTTAACCCAACAGGCAATAAATTCAATAATACTGGGTATGCGTGGTCTGGGTTTACAGTACCGTCGGCGCCCAACATTTCTTGTTGGAACAAGCCATTTTGGTATAATACATATGCTGCGATACCCGGAATAACTACGATAAGAGGCATTAATAATTTTAAGAAACCTGCAAATAAAAGTCCTTCACGAGCTACTGGAAGCGATGCACCCAAGGCACGTTGCGTAATGTATTGATTACAACCCCAGTAGTTTAAGTTTACAATCCACATACCACCAATCAATACTGCTAAGCCTGGTAGTGAAGTATAATTAGGGTTATCCTTTTTCAAAATCATGTGGAAATGGTCATCAGCACGGGTAAACATTTGTTTCATCCCTTCGATAGCACCCACTTCGCCAAATTGTTCTGATACCAACGTAAGCGCTAAATAAGTAGTACAAAGTCCGCCCAAGATTAAGAAAAACACTTGAATAACGTCTGTAAAACCGATAACTTTCATACCACCTAATGTAATAATTACAGCAAAGAATGCTAAGCCCCACATACACAGGGTGAAATCAATACCTGAAATAGTGGTGATAGCTAATGCTCCTAAGTACAAAATAGAGGTAAGGTTTACAACAACATATAGAATCAACCAGAAAACAGCCATAATGGTACTTACTGTTGAATTATAACGCTGTTTCAAGAATTGAGGCATCGTGAAAATCTTATTTTTCAAATAGATTGGCATAAAAAATACCGCCACAATTACGAGCGTCGCTGCTGCCATCCATTCGTAAGCAGAAATAGCTAAGCCCATTTTGAAACCATTACCAGCCATACCGATAAATTGTTCGGCTGAAATGTTTGAAGCAATCATCGATGCTCCGATTGCCCACCAAGTAAGTGAACCTTCGGCAAGGAAGAAGTCAGTAGATGATGCTTGTTTTGATTTTTTCTGTTGGTAAATCCAGTAGCCGTAACCTGCTACAACGATAAAATAAAAGAAGAATACTAAATAATCAATGGATTGCAGTCCTTTTTGCATTGGGTTTATTTATTTTTTAGGTTATATATTATTTTTCATTCCGAAAGATACTGCATTAATTCAAAATTAAATAGATTAAATACTATAAAATATATTATAAAAACTATATTATATTTAGCGACAATTTTATAATGTGTTGATTTTTAGAATGTTATATTGTATTTTAATCATGTCAAATTGACACATTTACCCTTATTTTTTTTCAATAAAGTACATAAATAATGCTATGCTTTTGGTTAAAAATAGTAAAGTCTGCAAAATTGGTGGATTATAAGCCCTGCTCTTTAAAAAATTTGGTTTGTATTATAAAAAACAAAATATCCTTTTGTGAAATATTACTTTTAAGGGTTTGAATACCTGTATCACCCTAAAAACTAAAATGCAACAAATTTTTGTTGCAAAGAGCTACCATCGTTATAAAATCAGTTGAATTTGCTGAAAGGTTTAAGCAAATAATTAAAAAAAGGTAGAAGGTTAACTGTATATCTGTTAATAAGTGTATTAATTCATTTTCGCCTTTGTTGATGTTTTTCACAAACAAAGCCGAAAACCTCTTACTCTTGGCGAGTGGCTTGAGTCCTACTGATTACCCACAAGTATATAAATATATCCCTAGCGAGGGACTTAAGTCCCTCGCTAGGGATAAGAACTTCACGTAGTCAGGTTGTGACAAGAGACGACCAAAGCTCGGTTTGAAAGGCGATTTAAGCCTAATTTGAACCAATTTTATCAATAATTACATCTTCATTTCAACTTTTTTAAAAGATGTGGGTAATCAATAGGACTCAAGTCACTCACTAAGAATAAGAGACTTCGAAAATTACCTACAAACTAGGTTCAATCATTATTACCTCTTCTTTATCGATGATTACTTGCCCTTCGCCCAAATCTCTGGTTTTCCTGACGTATTTTTTTGGTGTAACTATCACGGGGCAAAGGGTATCAGTTTTCCGTTTTGAATAAAAAGCCGCTAACCCTGCTGCCTTTTCGATGACATTTACAGGGAAATTCCTACCTGCCTGTTTACGAACTACTACGTGCGAACCTGCCACGTCACGGGCGTGTAACCACAAATCTTCTTTTCGGGCAAAGCGTTGTGTTAGTAAATCATTGTTTTTGGCATTTCTGCCCACTAATATTTCATATCCTTCAAATTGATAATATTTAAAAAGTGTTTGAACAGTATCAACTACTTTTTGAGAAGGTTCTAGCTGATTAGCCTTTAGGTATTTCCTGAATTCTTTCAAGGTTTCAAAGCCTTCAATGTCCTTTATCTGTTGGTCAATTTCAGACATATCCATTTCTTTAGCTTCCAGATTCTCCATCAATTTCTCGATTTCGATTTTCTCGTTTTTCGATTTTCTGTAATAATTCTCAGCACTTTTTTGGGGACTTAAATCTGGTTTTAGGCGTACCTTAATAGGCTGGTCACGATAAAAATCATACAATTCTATTACTTCCGCTCGCTCAGGAATAGCGTGAAGGTTCGCCATGATAATATTCGCAATTTCATCATGTTTTACGCCTGTATCCAAGCTAGCTAATTGCTGATAACACTTATCAATATAAGCTTGTGTTCTTGTTTTTCGCTTCTGGAGTATTTTAATGATTACGCCTTTTTCTTTATCAATTACATTGATTTTGTTGTGGGCATAATAAAAGGCATTACTGGCTTCTAGCGGGTCAGTGAAAGTATTGGTAATCTCGCCGTCTTCTGCAATTAATGATAAAACAGGCTGATAGTCTATCGTTTTTAGGTAATAAGTTGGGTTTTCAAGTTGTGTGGTAATAGCTTGAATTTGTTCCCAAGTAACGGCTTCTTGACCATTTTTACTCAAAAACTTGGTGATTTCTTTGCCAAAAGTAGGGAAGAGGGTCTTCCAACCTTTTTCCTGAAAAGCTTCGAAACTTTGATCAATCGGGCGGTCTAGTTTATCTATTTCTACATTATTATCAATCACCAATTTATTCTGAAACAAGTCAATCACTTCGTTCTCTTGAAAGAGAATGATGTTGGAACGATTGCCATACATTTTAAAAAGTAATACAAAGTTGTTTTCAAAATAGAGGGCAAAAGCACGCTCATTTTCAAACTGGCGAACGCCTAGTACTTTTAAATCGATGATTTCTTTAAAAAGATTGGCCGAATTGCGTCCAGCTCTTTTAAAGTCTTTCGGGAAAGCTAAACAAGCAAAATCTGGATGAAGAACAGCTTTAATATAAAAATCTTTTTGGTCGCGCCATTGTTTGCCTTCGCTACAAAAGCCTAATAATATTTCGTCTTTTTCTTGAGTAAAACATTCTGCCAGTACTAAACCAGTCAGCTCAGTTGAAAGCTTTTTGGATAATTGACGAAGAAAATAATAATTGGTTTGCATAAAATTACGGAAAGCACAAGGCTTTTTATTGGATAACAAAGGTAGTTGATTTAACTATTGTATCGATGAACGGATAAATACGTTAAATAACTTATTATTTAGTTGTAAAACTGAAAAATAAGTTATAGTTTTGATTCATGGAAGAATTGACAAAAACAGAAGAGAAAATCATGCAGGCACTTTGGGAGTTGAAAAGTGCTTTTGTAAAAGATATTATCGAGAAAATAGACGAAGAACCCAAACCTCCATACAATACGATTTCGTCAGTAGTTAGAATACTAGAAAAGAAAGGTTATGTGGGGTATAAGGCTTATGGAAAGACTTATGAGTATTTTCCGATAATTGCGAAAGCAGATTATGCCAAAAAGACTTTTAAGAAAATATTGAATAATTATTTCGATAATTCTGCCAGCAGTTTATTATCATTTTTGATGAAAGAAGAGTCTATTTCTTCGGAAGAACTGGATGTATTGAAAAGTATTATTGATGGAAAGACGGATAAAATATCATAATTTTTAAAGCGACAAACGATGGATTATCTAATAGAATCAAGTATCTCGATGATGCTTTTGTATGGATTATATTTCTTTGTTTTTAGGCAATTCACCTTTATAAGGCTGAATCGGATATATTTATTGCTGAGCTTAGCTTTCAGTTTGCTGATTCCTACGATTACATGGCAAGTTCCGATAGCTACTTTGGGTTCTACGTCAATTACTACGGGGCTTTACAGCTTTGATAATTATAAAGCATTTGGCAATATTCCTTTAAATAATCCTATGCATGAAGTGTCAAACAATTTTGATTGGTTTGTCATCATTCAGTGGGTATATGTCATTGGTTTTGTATTGATGATAGCTCGCCTGTTTATCTTGATTTATAGAATATTTACTATCAATAGAACTCCCTCTAAGCCCTATATTGCTAATACAGGCAAGTTGGCGAATGCCTCGTTTTTCAACCTGATTTTTATTGATGATCGTCAGTTAGAAGCCCATGAAGTAGAACAGATTCTAACGCACGAACGTTGGCATATTCGGCTGTTGCATTCTTATGATTTACTTTTTGTCGAACTCCTAAAAGCAGTTTATTGGTTCAATCCAATTGTTTGGTTATACCAACGTTCTCTGACAGAAGTGCATGAATATGAAGTAGATAGCAGGATGATAGAACAGTATAATCCTCAGGACTATGCACATTTATTACTAAAGTTGGCTGGTTTACATACGCAACCCATGATATTTCATCAGTTTAGCCGTAAACCACTTTCAGCACGCATTCATTTTTTATTCACTAAACAAAAATCAATACCTATGAAAAAGTACGCATATTTATCTGTATTGCCCCTCGTTGGAGTGCTTATCATGGCATTTTCGTTCGAGAAAGAAAGTGAGGAGGTTGGGAAGAGTCTGGATACTGGCTTGAAAGTTATTGAAAACAGTTATTTCAAGGCGTATCCAGAAATTAAGGTTTTTGAAAACAAATCTATCATGACGCTTACTACTAATGAAAAAAACGATAGAATAGGCATAACCTTAAACCCTAATAAAATTACGCCTGAATTAATTAATGGAGCAGTGGCGAATTATTTTAAAGAGTATGGCTTTGAATTAAAAGCGGTTGATGCTCAATATAATAATTTCCAAAAATTGCTAAGATTAGAAATCATCCTTGAAGAAACGCAGGAAAATAAAAAAAGCAGGGATATTAGCAAGAATATCATGTCTGCTTTGCCAACTCGTTTTAGCTTTAATCTGTCGGAAATGATTAGTAAAAATCCGAAAGATTTGGATGCTTTGATTACGATTTTTGCAGATAAAACTACTGGAGAGCATTTTGTTGTTCCTTTGGCACCGCCAACATTACCAGACGTAACTCCATACAATTTGTATCAAGAGCAACTGCAAAAAACAAGGATTAAAAAGTTTTTAACACCATCGTTTACCCCCTTTATTTATAGTAAGGAAAATGGCTGTTAATTCTTTATAGGTAAAACACGCTTTGGATTACCAATCTTATTAGGACAAGTCTTAACAAAGGCTTGTCCTGTTTTTTTGTATACGATAGTAAAATTATTTATCCTTAGCGAGGTACTTAAGTACCTCGCTAAGGATAAATACCTGAATCTCTTCTCAATCCTTTATAGCCTTTTGAGCTACCGTCTTTCTTACCGCTCTCCAAATTAAAATACCATTCTTCCTAAGTATTTTCTTATTGCAAAAATCCAGAATATCTTTGATGGACAAACCAAAATAACATTTCACGATTTTTATAATCGTTATCAAAGACAATGACACCCTTACGCAAAAGTTCATTTATTCGCAAAGTCAAAGATATAACCGTGGGAAGTACTTTGGCATTAGCTGTGTTGGGTAATACCGTGATGCTTCAAAGTTGTGGAAGTTCTAATGATGAGGATGAAGGCGACTACGAAGAAGTGGAAGTTTATACAAAAGGAGTAAAAACTTATATTACTGAGACTTCTAAAGGTGAATTTAAAATTACGGACGAAGTAGAAGTGCCTGCCAATAGTTCCGTAGCCATTGTTACGTATTTAGATGGTAAAAAAGATACGCTTTCGCCTAGGGCTGTAAAGGCATTGATTGATAATGAAATTGCCACGAACCAAGCTACAATAGGACAAAGTAGCAACCTATCGAATGCGTTGTTATATGGCGGGATGGGCTATTTGCTAGCCAAAACATTAAGCCCGACGTATTCAAATTATCGTCCAGATATGTCGAATGGTTTTAATTCGTCGAGTTCATCTTATAGCAGTGCAAACCAAGACAGCTCACGAAGAAGACGCCATGTTGGATATTACGGAGGAGGTTTGGGGCGTTATTATGCCACAGCAAGTGCTTTCCAAAAATCAAGTTCGATTCATCAGAGTATTGGGAATTCAAGGACAATTACTTCCAGACCTGTGGCAGGAAGAAGTGGTTTCTTTCATAGTTCTAGTCATGGGGGGTATCATGGATAAGCTATGAATAGTGAGCTTTGTGTTGTCAATTTTTCCCCACTCTTCAATTATTTTTAGTGGCATAGATTTTATAATAAATAAGCTTTAAGCTATGAGCAGTGAGCTTTGAGCTTTTTTATTTTAGTGTTGTGATTTTTTATTATAATGTATAAATTTTACACATTCAATAAAGAAGCTGATAGCTCAAAGCTGACGATTCACAGCTGTTAGCTATTGGCTTACAGCTATTAACAATGAAGCTCAAAAGATTAAATATTTCACCTACGCGCACCTTGCAAAATGCTGGTTGGGAATGGATGCTTGGCGAAAGTACGCTTCCATACATTACTGATGAGATGATTATCGTTTCTGAAAAAGAAGCAGAAAATTACTATGAAGCCGTGATGCAATTATACGAAATGTATATTGAAGCTGCCCAATATGTAGTTGAAAATGAGCTTTTCAAAGAAATAGGTATTCCCGAAAACTTAGTCAAGCTAGTAAAATACTCTTGGGAAAACGATAATCACTGGCATATTTACGGTCGCTTTGATTTAAGCGGAGGTTTAGATGGCAAGCCCATCAAGCTAATAGAATTTAATGCCGATACTGCTACCTGTATTCCAGAAACTGCCATTGTGCAGTGGGCTTCTCTAAAGGCCAATGGACTAGATGAAAGCTCGCAATTTAATACCCTCTATGAATCTTTGATTGAACAATTCAAGGAACTAAAACGCCAAAATCCTGTGTTAACACCTTCATTGCTGATTTCAACGATGGAAGGCTTCCCAGAAGACGATACCAATATGCAAGTATTGGGCGAAGCGGCTATGGAAGCAGGTTTTGAAATAGCCTATGAGAAAATCGAAAATGTAGAGTTCTCGCCGATTGATGGTATTTTTCAGCAAAATAAAGGAAATGGTAGTTTTACAAAATATGATTTCTGGTTTAAGCTAGTGCCGTGGGAATATATAGGATGGGACGAACCCGAATTAGCGGATATCCTGACTAAAATTGTGTACGATAACAAAGCAATCGTATTAAATCCAGCTTATACGTTATTGTTCCAGTCGAAAGGACTGTTGCGTATTTTATGGGAATTATTTCCCAATCATCCGTTGTTATTAGAAACAGATAGCAAACCTTTGGCTAACAAAACCTCGGTACAAAAGGTGCTTTTTGGCCGAGAAGGAGCGAATGTAAAAATACTTTCGGCAGAAGGCGCAACGATTGATGCAAAAGACGGAGAATATTTTGAACAAGTAGCCGTTTATCAAGAATATACCCAATTTCTAACCGACCATGCTGGAAATTATTACCAAGCAGGTGTTTTTTTTGCTGGCGAAGCATGTGGTTTAGGTTTTAGAAAAGGTGGAAAAATCATCGACAATACAGCCCAATTTTGTGGGCACATTGTTGTATAAATATTATTAATATGCCCATTATTCAAACGTCTTACAGAACTTCACATATCTGGAAGGATGCTCATTTTTCAACAATTTATCCAAGTACACTCAGAAAAGTAACTGGAATTGAATACGACCGCGAACGATTAGAACTATGGGATGGCGACTTTCTGGACTTAGATTGGTCGAAAGCAGGAAAAGCTACTAAAAAAGTAAAAACAAAAAAAAAGGCTGTAGCAGCAGTAGAGGAGCAAGGAAACGTACAGCCTAGTAAATCGTTGGCGATACTATCCCACGGTTTTTTAGGCAATACTACTCGCCCTTATTTATTAGGAGGTGTAAAAGCATTTAATTCTATTGGTTGGGATGTATTGGCTTGGAACCACCGAGGACTAAGCGGAGAAATAAATCGACTAGAGCGAATGACAATACATGGGGGCAGTGATGAATTAGAAGCCGTTGTAAACCATGCTTTAGACAAAGGTATTTATGAAGAGATTGTGTTGGTAGGCTATAGCAAAGGAGCAAACATTGCGCTAAAATATGCGGGAGAGAAAGGGGAAGGAATTTCCGAAAGAATCAAAAAAGTAATCGCCATTTCTTGCCCAACTGATTTGCAGGGGAGCATCGTAGCGATGGGGAAAGCAGGCTTTTATGCCGAAAGGTTTAAAGTGAAATTGCTGAAATTCTTGAAGAATAGATGGGAGTTAATTGATAGTCAGATATTTAAAGAATTTGAGAAATATAAATATTTAGAAGACTTTACCAATAATTACATAGCACCCTTGCATGGCATGAAAGATGCGGAGGAGTATTACGAGCAATGTGCCGCTATGCCTTATGTAGATAAAATAAGGATTCCTGCATTTATTCTGAATGCTAAAAACGACCCTGTATTGTCTGAAAGCTGTGCGATGTTAGACCTTGCCAAACATTCAGATTATATCTTTTCTGAATACCCAAATTACGGCGGACATTGTGGCTTTTATCTATCCAATGCCGATGACTTATATTATGGCGATAAACGGATGTTGGAATTTGTGGAGGGGAAGATTGTGATGTAATGGCTTTCGGTCTTCGGATTTCAGCTTTAGGCTATAAGCTGTATGCATTAGGCAATTACAAAAAGCATACAATCATACATAGCCGAAAGCCGAAGACCGAAAGCTTAAAGCCCTTTAAACCTTACAAACCCAAACACTTCGCCAGCTTCAAAAACTTGCTTATCTGCTGGTAATTCCACAAAACCATCACAATCAGTCAGGTTAGCAAAGTCGGCAGAGCCACTGCCTTCAAAAGGAGTAGCCATCATTTTACCTGCTTCAAAATACGTTTTTACAGGCACGAAATAGCTTAAATCAGGCTTGAAGACGATGTCTTTATCCAATATTACTTCCTCACTTTTTATGCCTGCTTTAAGTGTAGGCAATACATATTTGCAAAAACATAAAAAGGTAGAAACAGGATTGCCGGGCAAGGCAAAAACGATTTTCCCTTCTTTGGTCTTGCCAAACCACATGGGCTTGCCTGGTTTTTGAGCTACTTTATGAAACAACTTTTCTAATCCCAAGTCAGCTAAAATAGCAGGGACATAATCTTTTTTTCCCGCTGAAACTCCTCCGCTTAGCAACAGAATATCGTGTGAAGTAATAATTTCTTGTAGTTTTTGATAAAGTACCTCTTCTTCATCAATCAGATGAAAAGTAGAAGCCTCAATCCCGATTTGTTGTAAAGCCGCCGCCAACATATAGGCATTAGAACTACGGATTTGATAAGATAAAGGCGAAACATCAATATCAACCAATTCATCTCCTGTAGAAATAATGGCGATTTTTGGTGTACTTTTTACCTTTACTAAGCTTTTGCCTACTGTTGCAATTACCGCTATTTCGGCAGGACTAATTTTTATGCCTTTTTGCAGTAGAACGTCATCGGCTTTTCGGTCAGAACCTTGTATGTGCACATTTTGTCCTTTCCTGATTTCTTCCTTAGCAATCGTTATTGAAGCTACCTTTATATCATCAATTGACTGAATATTAATGTCTTCATAACGCAGCACGGTGTCACAGCCTAAAGGCAACATTGCTCCTGTCATTACTTCTATGCCCTTTGTGCTATCTTGCAATGCCTTTTGAGCTTCGCCTGCAAACTGAATATTGTCAATGATTATTTGTTGAAAATCTACTTCATCAAAACAAAATGCTAAACCATCCATTGCCACTCTATTAAAGGGTGGGAAGTCGCGGTCGGCTAGAATATCTTCGGCTAATGTCTTACCTACTGATGATAACAACGGTATTGCTGAAACCGTGGTTTGGTGGGGGTTAGACATCACGATGTTGAGGGCTTCTGCTACTGAAATCATAAATATTTTTGAGATTTTGGTCGAAACTGTATTTCAACTAAATGTAGGGAATCAAGATTAGATATTTACCTTTGTGCAAAAATAAACAGGATTCCTTTGGGAATGGTTTATTCTTTTGAATTTGTTCAAAACGAATTTCTTGATCAACAATTTATGAAAACCTTTACTCATTTAGATGCCGACAATCAACCTGCGATGGTTGATGTTTCTGAAAAAGCTATTACCAAGCGTACTGCTACGGCACAAAGTATCGTGGTGTTGACGGACGAAATAATGGCGAATTTCCAAGACGGCGACTTGAAAACTAAAAAAGGTTCTGTCATCCAAACAGCTATTATTGCTGGAACAATGGGTGCTAAAAAGACATCTGAGTTGATTCCTCTTTGTCATCCATTAGGGTTAGATTCATGTAAGTTTACTACTGAAATCATTGGCAATGAGGTGATTATTACCTGTACTTGTTCACTAACTGCTAAAACTGGGGTAGAAATGGAGGCTTTGACAGGTGCAAGCATTGCTGCCTTGACGATTTATGATATGTGCAAGGCTTTCTCACATGATATTGTTATTAAAGAAACAAAGCTGATTTTAAAGACTGGAGGGAAGAGTGATTATAAGGTGTAGGTCTTCGGCTATCGGAAATCGGCTGTCACTTAACTCATGCCATCAATAATTTTGGAAATTCCTATTAGCTGGTGACTTAAGTCACCAGCTAATAGGAAGAACTGCTCTCTGAAGCAGTCAGGCTGAGACTTGCGGTTTTTATTTTTAATACGTTCAAAATGTCAACAATTAGTAAACCAATAATAAAAGGATTAATCCTTTCTGGTGGGCTGAGTAGCCGAATGGGGACTGAAAAACGTCTTCTGAATTATCACGGCAAAACTCAGGAGGAATATTTGTATGAATTGATGAAGCCTTTTTGTGATGAAGTATTTGTTTCAATCAACGAAAATCAACAAACAACTTTACCTGCTATTCAGGATGTACCAGAGATTAATGTGAAAAGCCCGATTGTGGGTATTTTTTCTGCTTTTCAACAATTCCCTGACTCAGCATGGCTAGTAATTGCTTGCGATATGCCTTTGGTGAATCATGAAACCATCACTTTTTTATTAGAAAACCGTAATGCTGAAAAGTACGCAACGGCTTTTGAAAACCCTGAAGAGCATTTTCCAGAACCTTTGTTGACAATTTTTGAACCTAGATTTTATCAACCTCTCCAAGAATTTCTCAAGCAAGGTAAAAAAGCTACTATGCGACTTTTACAGAGTTTAGACATAGCATTATTACAAGTACCCGACATACAAATGTTAAAAAATGTCAATACAACAGAAGAGTATAATAGCTTTAAGCTGTGAGCTGTCAGCTATGAGCTATTAGCAATGCAATGAGTATTTTAAAGTAAAAAAAAAAGCTCATAGCTCAAGGCTCACTACTAAATACAAATGAACATACAACCCAAACATAAAACACTCATCATCATTGTAGGTCCTACGGCTGTTGGTAAAACAGACCTTTGTGTAAAACTCGCTAAGGAACTCGATACAGAAGTAGTGTCGGCAGACTCTCGTCAGTTTTATCGTGAACTAGCGATTGGAACAGCCAAGCCAACGATGGAAGAAATGGACGGCGTGCCACATCATTTTGTAGATTCACATTCTATCCATGATTATTATTCTGTGGGTGATTTTGAGCGAGATTGTTTGAAGGTTTTAGAAGAAATCTTTACCCGAAAAGATACTGCCATTCTTACAGGAGGTTCTGGGATGTTTATAAAAATGATTACAGACGGAATCGATGAAATGCCTGAGGCAGATTTACAGATACGTCAGCAACTAGCCGAACGTTTTGAAAAAGAAGGATTAGGTTTACTAAAAGAAGAATTACGCACCCTAGACCCTGTATATTTTGAGCAAGTAGACGACCAAAATACACAAAGGGTATTAAGGGCTTTAGAGGTATGCATCGCCACGGGGAAACCTTTTTCGAGTTTTAGAAAAAATCAGAAAGCAGAACGCCCTTTCAAGATGTTAAAAATAGCGTTAGAACGACCACGAGAAGAACTCTATACCAGAATAGATACACGGATGGATTTGATGTTAGGTGCTGGCTTGGAAGCAGAAGCAAAAGCCGTCATGGATTATCGCGAACATTATGCCCTAAAAACAGTAGGTTATCGTGAAATCTACGAGCATCTGGATGGCAATTACGACCGTGAAGAGATGGTAAGATTACTCAAAAGAAATTCAAGGCGATATGCCAAAAGGCAAATGACTTGGTTTAAGAATCAAGACGAATTTCATTGGTTTGATGCCAAGAATGTAGCAGAGATTATGGATTTTGTGGCGAACTCCCTAAAGTGAATAGTAAGTATTAAAGAGTATAAATAGATTACTGAGTTTATCAGGGAATAAGGTTAAAAATCTCTTCAAGCTCTTTATCAGTGATGGTATTTTTTTCGGACTTGTCGTAGATAGAAGTAAGGTAAATAACTGTATCAATAACTTTTATATAAGTAATGACCCTAGCTCCGCTAGATTTACCTTTTCCTTTAGAAGCAATAGCCAATCGAACTTTATAAAAACTATTACCAAGGGATTTACCTTGTTCTGGATTATTGGAAAGGCTATCTAATAGCTCCGTTAAGTCCTTTTTCAGCGAAGGATATTTTTTAGCCAGCCTTTTTGCTTGTTTGTCAAAAAGCGGAATGGAAGATATACTATAACTCATTGAGCAAGTCTTTTGCGGGACGGGCTTTCAACTTTCCCTGCTCTACCAATTTAAGCTCCAAAACAGCTTCTTTAAGTTCTTGCAAAACTTGTTCTTTGGTTGGTTCTTGGTATTCCAACGCTTCTAAGTCTCTATATTGTTTTTTGAGCTCTTTCCATTCATTGATAGGGATATATACACCAGTGGTTTTTCCCTTACCGTCTTGTATTATCTGTAACCTCATATCTTAAAAATATTTTAAAATTACCTGTCTTTTAATTTAAAAAAGAAACAAACCCATTATTGCCATATTTGCCTTTTCGCCAGCTTACAATTTTGCGTGTTAACTACTACTTATCAAATTTACATAAAGCACATAAAAAATGTATAAGATTTGTCTATTTTTAGTAAATCAGTATTTTAGGTATTTGTTAATGCCATATTACTTCACCCAAAAACAAATGTAGCGAAACCTAAAAGGCTTCGCTACAAATCATCCTTAAACCAAAACTAAATAGATAATGTGTTCTAAAAAATGCCAAAACATGGCAAATGTTGGCTTTCGCCTAATAATATTATTGTTCGTCTTCGCGCTTGAACGCTAGGAGTAAAATTCTACTTCCGATGTTTAATAAACGACTTTCTTTTGCCAATATTGTTTTTTTCTGAATTTCTGGAACAATATTTTTAGATTTTCCTTCTTTTCTTTCCACTTTTTTTCCCGACAACAAATTATGTGGAAACCCAATGGCTAATGAGTTATTAGACAGTGCAGTAACCGCAAATAATGTAAGAGCAATGGTAAAAGATTTCATCGTTATGATAGCTTTAAATGTTCTATATATGTGTCGCAAGAGTGGCTTTTTAATTACAATACAAAGTTAAGTGTTTTGTTAGGTACTATGCAATACATAATACCTTAAATTTTGTTAAAATCTATATAAATGGTTAAGAAAACGGATGAATGGAATTAGGTTTGCCTATAAGATGAAGAAAAAGTATAAAACGTTGCAGGTAAAATATTTTTTTTCGAAAATTTTAATATTTTTTTTTCCCATAAAAATACTATGCTTGCTAATTTTAGCATGGTCTAAAATTTTTTAGACTTAGAATAGTAATATTTTTATTGATGTATTACGTATATTGTAAAGAGTTATTTTGCTTGCAAATTAGAATAATTGAGCATACATTTCGGAAAAATCACTATTTGTTAATATTCTATCTAGGGTATTCATTCTTAGAAAAATTAAATAAATCAGCCTGAAAAAGGCTGGGTTTTTCATCATGCAAACTATTTTAGAAAAATTATCAATTAAGCCAATCAATTTTGGAACGAGCACGGGTTTAAACGCTTGGGCATCGGAAGGGGAATTGCTTAGTTCTTTTTCGCCTGTGGATAATCAATTAATTGCCGAGGTTACACAAACTACGTTTGAAGATTATCAACAGGTGATTACAACCGCCAAGTCTGCTTTCGCAACATGGCGGAATGTTCCTGCACCCCGACGAGGCGAGATTGTTAGGCAAATGGGTGAGGCTTTTAGAGCCAATAAATCAGAACTTGGTAAATTGGTTTCTTACGAAATGGGCAAAAGCCTACAGGAAGGCTTAGGGGAAGTACAGGAAATTATCGATATCTGCGATTTTGCCGTGGGGCTTTCCAGACAGCTATACGGCCTTATGATGCACTCTGAACGCCCCGAACATAGAATGTATGAACAATATCATCCTTTGGGTATCGTTGGCATTATTTCAGCCTTTAATTTCCCAGTAGCCGTTTGGTCGTGGAATGCGATGCTGGCATGGGTTTGTGGAGATGTTTGTGTGTGGAAGCCTTCGGAAAAAACGCCTTTAACTGCCATTGCTTGCCAGAATATCATTACTGCTGTATTAAGGGATAATGAAATACCCGAAGGTGTATCGAGCATTATTACAGGCAACTATCAAGTAGGCGAGTGGCTAACTGCCGATACGCGCATTCCTTTGATTTCAGCCACAGGCTCTACCCGAATGGGGAAAATAGTAGGAGCAACGGTTGCTACCAGAATGGGAAAAAGTTTGTTGGAATTGGGAGGCAACAATGCCATTATCATTACCCCTAATGCTGATTTATCGATTGCCATTCCCGCGGTGGTTTTTGGGGCAGTTGGTACGGCTGGACAACGTTGTACTTCTACCAGAAGGTTAATCATCCATGAGTCTATCTATGAAACGGTTAAAGAACGGTTAGTAAAAGCGTATAAACAGTTGCGGATTGGTAATCCTTTAGATGAAAACAACCATGTCGGTCCGTTAATAGACACCAAGGCAGTAGAAGCCTATCAGTCGGCTATTGAAGCCGTAAAACAAGAAGGGGGAACTATGTTAGTAGTTTCAGAGGTTTTATATGGTGAAGGCTATGAGTCTGGTTGTTATGTAAAGCCATGCATTGCAGAAGTGAAACCTGATTTCAGGATTGTAAAGCATGAAACTTTCGCGCCGATTTTGTATCTTATGTCATATTCTATGGTAGAAGAAGCCATTGCTATACAGAATGATGTACCTCAAGGGTTATCATCTTCCATTTTTACCTTGAATATGCGGGAAGCGGAGTTGTTTTTATCTGCCAATGGTTCAGATTGTGGTATTGCCAATGTCAATATTGGTACTTCTGGTGCAGAAATAGGCGGTGCCTTTGGTGGTGAAAAAGAAACAGGTGGAGGACGAGAGTCAGGTTCGGATGCATGGAAAGCCTATATGAGGCGACAAACCAATACCATCAACTATGGTAAACAGTTACCTTTGGCACAAGGAATTAAATTTAATATAGACTGATTTGTTTAGTGATTTAGTGAGTTGTGAATGAGTGATTGTTTTTTAGTTGGGAGTTAGTGAATTGTGAGTGGTGGATTATTTTGTTGATTTATCACAATGAGTTTAAAATACTTGTCAATCTATTAGCAAAACATAGTCTCTCAAATTCACATTTTGAATTATTATCAACAAACACTAACTCACAATTCACTAACCCACAACTAAAACAATCACTAACTCACAACTCACTCAATCACAATTAAAAACACTCAAAATTATTTAAAAATATGAAAACGCAAGAAACAATCACAAAATCTCTGATGGAGAAGCTCTGGGAGGGCTACTACAAAAGAGTAACTTATGCAAAACAATATGCAGATTTGGTGTTATCAAAAGGAGGGAATGTCGTAAATGACCACTGTGCTTTTAGGACATTTAATACCCTTACGGGCAAACAGCCTGCTGGTATTATGGCTATTGCAGAAATATTAGAAGCGTTGGGTTATGCAAAAGTATCGCCTTATTCTTTCCCTTCCAAACATCTAAATTCTGTTCATTATCAACATCCAACTAATATTAATTTTCCAAAATTCTTTGTTACTCAATTAGAAGTAGCTGAGCTTTCAGAAACAGCACAAATTTTGATTAACGAAGCCGTAAAAGATACGCCCGATTTATTGGCTGGCGAAGCTCGTCAATTGTTAGCGTCTTTGAAGCACAATAAAGAATTAATATCTGCCGAAGCCGACCGTCTGGTAGATATGCTAGTGAAATATTTCGTTCGTCCTTGGGGGCCAGTGAAAAAAGAAACGATATTAGCCGTTAATCAGGAATCTCAATTTGCTGCTTGGACACTCCTGCATGGCAATTCGGTAAACCATTTTACGGCTTATATCAATCACCAAAATATACCTGAATGGAATGGTATTGAAGCAACAATGTCTGCTTTATATGGCATTGGCGTACCCATTAAGCATACGATTGAAGGAGATAAAGGAAGCAAATTACGCCAAAGTTCAACCGAAGCCATCGATGAAGACTGCGAAGTAATAGAAGAGGATGGAAGTATCGGAACGCTCCGTTGGTCTTATGCTTACTATGAATTAGCGGAAAGAAACTATATGGATAATGACGGTAAAAAGATTTGGTTTGACGGTTTCTTAGGGGAACAAGCTACTAATCTTTTTGAAATTACTAAGCGATAGCACAAGCTGACAGTTGAATGTGCCATTAGTGAAAAGCAATCTTCCCACATTGGTGGCGGCTGATGTGTGGGAGGTTGTCTAATAAAATTCTTCTCCCAGATAGTGATAACCTTTTCTATTAGCTGGTGACTTAAGTCCTAATGATTATCTATAAGTTTATAAGTTGTTAATAATCAGATGATTATCTCTAGCGAGGGACTTAAGTCCCTCGCTAGAGATGAGGGCTTCAACGCTTGGTTTTAAAGAGTATTTATGTACATTTAAGCTAATTTTATCAATAATTACATCTTTATTTCAACTTTTAAAAAGATGTAGGTAATCAGTAGGACTTAAGTCACCACCTAATAAAAAGTGATTTTGAGGAGTATCATCTCAAAAAAAGCTCAACAAAATAAGGATTAAACCACCCCTGCTTTTTATACAAGCAGAGATGGATATGTATTGCGTAAAAAAAGAATAATCATCAACCAATTAATCACATTAAATGCTCTTCAAAGGCTATCCTCACTAAGCGAAAGGGGCTAAGGTTGAGTGCACAAATATGAAAAATATCTTAGTAATCGGTATGGGCAAGGTAGGCTCATTGGTAGGAATCCTATTGTCTAAACGTTTTGAAGTAAAAGGTTTAGATAAGCAACAACCCTCTACAAAGGTTCCTTTTGAAGTAATAAAAGGAGATGTGACAGACGTCGCTTTTCTAGAAAATATCATTCCTAATTATGATGCGGTAGTGTCGTGTATGCCTTATAATCTGAATTTGACCATAGCCCAAACTGCCCATAAAAATGGCAAACATTATTTCGACTTAACCGAAGATGTACCCACTACTAGTGCCATTCGTATCATGGCAACCGAAGGGAGTAATGCTGTTTTAGCACCCCAATGTGGGCTAGCACCGGGGTTGATAGGTATCGTTGGGGCAGATTTAGCCAAGCGGTTTACCAAACTACGTGATATTGAATTAAGGGTAGGAGCATTGCCAAAATACCCTAACGGACTGCTAGGATACTCTTTTACGTGGTCGCCAGCGGGGGTAATCAACGAATATATTAATGATTGTGAGGTAATCCATAACGGAAAACTAAAATTAGTCTCAGCATTAGACGGACTCGAGACCATCAATATAGAAGGCAATGAATTTGAAGCCTTTAGTACTTCTGGTGGCCTAGGTACAATGTGCGAAACCTTTGAAGGAAAAGTTGACACGCTCAATTACAAAACCATTCGCTACCCCGGTCATGGTAAATTGATGAAGTTTTTGTTGTATGAATTAATCCTGAAAAATCGCAGAGAATTGTTGGAAGGAATTCTGACAGAAGCCAAACCGCCCGTACAAGAAGATGTAGTGTACGTATATGCTGTAGTGGAAGGTTGGAAAAACGGCGTCATCGAACGGGAAGAATTTTACAAAGCCTATTCGCCTATATTAATTGATGGCAAGCCGTGGCGCGCTATCTCATGGACTACGGCAGCCTCAATCGTGAGTGTGATTGAAATGGTAGCCGATAAAACATTACCCCAACAAGGATTTATCAAACAAGAAGACATTCATTTTAGTGATTTCCTAGCGACCACTACAGGACGTTTTTTCCTATAAATATATTATCTTCAAATGATTGGTTTTCAGTTGACTATTCTATTGTGTGTATAGTCAATTGAAAACTTTTTTTATTTTTGTATGCTGAACAACTATTCTTTACGTTACTTTGCTTTTTTGATACCAAAAAAGATTTCTTCAAAACACACCAATCTCATTTACCTTTAAATTTCTTCCTACAAACTCAATTAAAAAATTGCTTAAACAACCATTATTAAAATGAATATTTTTGCTCGTGGTATAGTGCCTGATGATAAAATTTTGTCAGGAATTTTGGGTGATTCAGTCCTGAAAAGAGCTACTGAAAATAAGTTGTATGAGCAGTTCGCTTATTTAATCAAAGATGCTACCTTCAAGCATCAACTCACTGAAGATGAAGCAGCAAGTTTGTATGCTGATGCTATCCTAATCGTTATTGAACATATCCAGAAAAAGCGTTTTGAGGGTAAATCTTCTTTAAAAACCTACCTTTTTCAGATTTTTTCAAACAAATGTGTTGACTTCCTCAGAAAAGCTTCGACTAACAAGATGAGCGTCTATAAAACAGCATCAATTGATGATTTGTTGATAGGTGTGCCAGATGAAACTAGCAATATTTTACAAGAAATGATTTCTGAAAATGAAGTAAATGTGCTAAAAACCAAGATTAAACAAATAGGTGAAAAGTGTCAGGAAATGATGATGTCTTGGAGCGAAGGACTGTCGGATGAAAAAATAGCTACCGAAATGGGTTATCAATCGGCAGGCGTAGTAAAAACTAGTCGACTGAGGTGTCTGGAAAAACTAAGAGCCTTGTATAGATAAGGCTAAAGTGTATATAATATAATCCTTGACACTACTAAAGCTAAATGCTATTAATCATTTGTAAAAATTGAACGAAAATGTTAGAAAGAATAGAATCATATTTTAACCATACGTTAAGCGAAGAGGAACGTCAAGTGTTTGAAAAACAACTGACAACCGATAAAGAACTGGCTGACGAAGTAGCTTTTTACTTAAATACCAAAATTGCTGCCCGCGAAAATGCCAAAGAAAAACGCAAGCTAGCCTTTGAAGAACTAAGGAAAAATTTATCGACGACCAAAAAGGTACGTTTCAATCCTTGGACGATGGGTATTGCGGCCTCCATCTTCATTGCCTTGATTACGTGGGTGTTTGTTCAAAAGAATACTGGTAATCCAGCAGAGATTGCCGATGGATACATCCAAGAGCATTTCGAGAGCCTACCAGTTAAAATGGATGGCAATGCTGATAGCCTGCAAATGGGAGTAAGGTTTTTTAATAAAAAGGACTATTCAGATGCCAAGTTAATTTTTGATGACTTGTTAATCCGTAAACCAGATGCCCCTGAAATACTAAGGGTAGCAGGAATTACCGAATTGAAATTGGAGCATTATGCAAAAGCCGCCGAATACTTTCATGAATTAGGCACCCAGACCAACTTGTTTGCTAATCCAGGCAAATTTTATGAAGCCTTGGCCTTGATGAAAGTAGCGCCTTTTGATAAAAAAGTTGTTGAAGGATTACTGAACGAAGTAGTGAACAACGATTTGGAAGGAAAAGAAAAAGCCATAGAAATACTGAAACAATTATAAACCAAACCTTAATTCATAACCAAAGCTGATTACTATGAGACCACTTCTAATTTTTCTAGTTTCCATTGCTCTTTTAATAGGGTTGTTTCTTTTCTTTATGGGGCTAAAACCTAGCAATTCAAGAAAAGAAATAGTAGCGCCTATCAAAACGAAAATAGATTCGCTTATTCAGGAAAAGCCTGAGGTTTTTCCGTACTCTTATGTAGATGGAGCGGGTTATGTGTTGAAAGACAAACAAGTAGTATATTTTGGCGAAGCCGATACTACAGATGCCCGTAAACAAGAAATCATTGATGCTTTTCAAGCAGAATTGGAGGCGTATTGGAAATGGGAAATTTTATTAGGCAACAAACGTCTAGCCGTGGATTCTAGTAATGTTAGTAGAAATGATGTTACTAACGATGAATCCCCAGCAATAACCGACCGAGTAACCCAGCTTTTTGATGTGTCAGATTTAATTAAAGTATCCATTGATACCGTTAATAACTGTAAATGTGACAACAATTTTATCTTGTTAACAGGTAAAGATTTACACCTGATTAGAACAAACCCTAATCCAGACGGCGGAGGTATCGGCAGTGGCCCTCCACATACTATTATTCCTATTGAAGATTTAGGAAGTATTCCGCTTGACCCTACAAATGTTACTAAAATAATAGCGAAAGGTGCTAATGATGGCACACCGAGCAGTACTGATGGTAAAATATTAGTAGGCATCATAGATACGGGTTTCAATGCCGAGGCTTTGAATAGTGGGTATTTTAGTACAGGGCTAGACTATAATTTCTTGAACAATACCACTGATATTAAAGATACCAATCCTGAAATACATGGTACTAAAATATCAAGAATCATTATTCAAAATGCAGGTAAAAACGATAAAATACAATTGGTAGGGTTAAAAACATTTGACGAAAACTATGCTGGCGATTTATACCATAATATTTGTGCCTTGATATATGCTTATAAAAATAATATTAAAGTCGTAAATGCTAGTTGGGGTACTTATATCAAAGAGCCAGATGGAATTTTTACGAAAGTACTGAATGATTTGAAAAAGAAAGAAATGGTTTTAATAGCCTCTGCTGGAAACGATAACCTAGATATTGATGATGAAAAATATTGGCCAGCTTGTTATACGCAGGATAATGAATTAGGCTCTAATGTCATTACGGTAACCAGTAAAAGTGGTACTATTTGTCAAAACCAATCGAAATCGGGAAAATATATCGACTTTACAGTAAGGGCAGATGCCAATTGTATGCATGATATTCCTAATAGCCCAGCCCAGAGTGGGTCATCATTTGCGGCTCCTTATGTTACGTCGGAAGTAATAAAATATTTTTTAACTAATTCGGGTGTTTTTAACAAGAAGACTTTTACCAATGCCCTAATTGCTACTCCACCCGCCAGTGGTATTTCGGTCTATCAAAATCCATAAGATTTAGATAGATGTCAATAGTCTGATTATCTTCTGAGGAAGATATTTCAGACTATTTTTTTATGCCTTCACCTTTAACAATTCAAGGTAGGGGTCGCCTTCTAAACCCAATAATTTTGCAAAAGCAGGCTCAGTTTTCAAGCCTGCTTTTTTTAATGCAATAATTTCAGCCCTAAACGCTTCGCCATATTTGATTAATAATTGATATTCAATCATCATGTGCCGATAAGCGAATTGGTCTTTCGTCGCTAAGCTTTGCCCGAAGATTTCAATCTCAAAATCCTCTATCACAAAGCTAGCAATTACAGCATCTTGATGATGCACTTCACGAGTCCATTGCTTGAAACCCTCAAAATGCCCGAAATGATTTGTCAAAAAATCTGTGAAAGCTTGCTTGTCAGTCCATTGGCAAATAATATCTAAATCGCTACTTTCAATATCAATCTCAATAGGTATCGTACCTACTAAAATAGGCTTAAAGGACATTAGGTGCTCTGTTACCTTATTTTGAGTAAGTATTCTAAAAGCTTTTTGTTGTTTTGAATTACCATTTTTCAGGTAATCTATTGTCTCAAAATTTATCATATTAAGCCATTACTGCCAGCATATCAATAATCTTTTCGCCTAATAATTGGTTGCCTTTGATACTGATATGTTTTGCGGCCGTCTGTTTGATGATTCCCTTTGTAAAAATCCTCCATGCTATTTCTCCCTCAATCGTTACTTCGGTAACGGGCGCTTTACTAGCGTTATCTGTTAAACCCCACACACTACCATCATACTCCAGAAACCAGTCGCCCCCACCTTCGCCAGTGATATGAAAATGGATGACATCGCCTTCCTGACTTTTCACATTTTTATAATGATGCGGCAAAGCTCGCATAGAGGTTTCTAAATAAGGGAAATAAAATTCCTTGCGATAAAGTTCAGCCGTTTGCCCAACCGCAAACCTGATTTGTTGTTGGTGATGCCATTTTTCGGTGTATTCCCGAGCAATATGAAACCAGTTAGACGATTCTTCTTCGCCAGCCCAAGCTACTGAAAAGGTGGCAGTCGCTTGTGGGTCTAGCGTTGCCAGATAATCGTTATATTCTTTGCCTGTGGAGGTCAGCAATTCTATGATGATAGCAGGACTTACCCTTTTCATCGCCGTTACCCAGTCACGATTTAGCTTATTGAGGTAATCTAGCAAATCTTGATAAGAATTAATGCTTTCGGGTACTACTCCGAAATACTTATCACGAAGCATGGATAAGGTGCGGATATTGCCATCTAATAAATGTACTGCAATATCTTTCACTCGCCAGAGCGGTGCTATACTTTGTTTTTCCCAGTCTTGGGGTGATAGTGACGAGAGTACTTCAATCAGTTTTTCATCAATCTTAGGAAAAAGCTCAATTGTTTGAATTATAGTAGTTTGTTTCATGGTGGGGAGATTTAGGGTTTGAAGATAAAATGTTTGGACAACATTATCTTAATAGAGCCATAGTTCAGAAATTCCACTTTATTTCAAATAATAGTTTTATAAATTACCTATGGGTTTATGGTCACATTGGGCACCTTCACCCATTTCATAAAGTTGTTTCAATATTTTTTCGTCAGTTCCACCATACCTAAGCCCTGAAATACAAGAAACGGCTATTGCATTGATAGCACGTTGAATTTCATCTTCAGTTTGTGGTTGTTTTTTGAAATAGCAATGTCCACATTCAAGTTTAGAATGCTCTATTAAGTCAGGTGCTTCATATTCTGGTGCTCCACAAGTAATACAAACTCCATTCTCGACGTAGAAGTCTCCTTGAGAATTTTCTGGAAAGCGTTCAGGGATTTTAGCTTTAGGTTTATCGAAGTATTTCGTCTTTTTGTTTGTCAAGAACTGAAAGATATTATAAAATATATTGCTACTCGTTTCTTTAGGCATGGCAAATCTTGGTTTTAAAACTAGTCATTTGAATTTAGTGCTAAATTTTCATAATTACGTCCTTTGTTGGATTAATTCGTCCTCTGGCGTCACTCATCGCATGAATTCCAATTGGTTGGCAAAACTATGATAAAACTAAGGAAGTCATGCCATGAGTAATTATTTAGATAAAAAGTATGTGCTAAAGATCATGGTTTTAGACTGTCCAAAGCCCTTAATGTTTACCCGCAGATTTTCGCTGATTTAATCCGCTGATTATGGAGATTTTTTAAATAGTCCTCAAGTCTAATGTCTATCCAAACCGCAGTCGCTCGTATTTTACGAGTGACGACTATTACAAGGCTTCCAGCCTAAAAAAAAGGCTGACAAAAATTAATTTGCCAACCTTTTACTGTTGATTAGTGTAATAAAATCGTTAGAACTTCCATCTTACAAAAGCTTCCATTGCTTCGTATTCGGCTAAGCCTAATTTGTTGTATAGCTTGGCAGTATTACTGTTTCTGTCTTCTGCACGTTGCCAGAACTCACGGTCGTCTGAACCTTGGAAAGGTACACCATCTTTTTGTGATTGGTGTTTGAAAATACCATAACGTTTCTTCAACACTTGGTCTGGTGACATCGGTACGGCCATTTCTATTTGGTCGATATCCCATTCTTGCCATGCACCTTTATATAACCAAATCCAGCAATTGTTCATGTACTCGCGGTGTTTAAGTTTTTGTGCGGCTTCAATAATAGCATCTAAACAAACCTTGTGCGTTCCATGTGGGTCGGCTAAATCACCTGCTGCATAAATCTGGTGTGGTTGAATCTCTTCAATCAAATTCAATACGATATCTACGTCAGCTTGCCCGATTGGGTTTTTCTGTACCGTTCCTGTTTCATAAAAAGGCATATCCAAGAAATGGATGTTTTCTTTTTTGATACCTACGTAACGGCAAGTGTTTTTGGCTTCCCCTCTACGAATCAGCCCTTTGATATAACGCACCTCTGGCGTATCAATTTCAGAATCCTTCTTAGCTTTCAAAAACTTAGCCGCTTCACGATAGATACGGTTTGCTTTAGCATTGTTAGCCTCAAATCTTTCGTTGAAGTCAACCACAAATTCAGCAAAACGCAACGCTTCATCATCAGCAACGGCAATGTTTCCAGAAGTTTGGTAAGCCACGTGAACATCATGACCTTGGTCGTGTAAACGTTGGAAAGTACCACCCATCGAAATAATATCGTCGTCAGGGTGTGGGCTAAAGATAATCACTTTTTTACGAGCAGGGTATGCACGTTCAGGACGGTTAGAATCATCCGCATTAGGCTTACCACCCGGCCATCCCGTAATACTGTGCTGTAAATAGTTGAATACCTCAATGTTTATATCATACGCTTGACCATACAATGCCAACAAATCTGAAAGACCATTTTCGTTATAATCCGAATTGGTCAATTTCAATACAGGTTTGTTCACCGTTAATGCCAAATGGATAACAGCCTTTTTAATCATTGGTCTGTCCCAATTCACCGCATCAACCATCCAAGGAGTACTGAGTCTGGTTAATTGTGATGCTGCCGAAGTATCAATAACGAAAGAAGCATTTTCGTGTAATTGCAAATAAGAAGCAGGCACATCAGAGCTTACCGAACCTTCAACGGCACGCGCTACGTTGATGGCCTTGTGTTCGCCCCATGCTAATAATACCACACGTTTGGCTTCCATGATTTTTTGGACACCCATCGTAATGGCCTTTTTAGATACCTTCGCCAAACCACCAAAGTCGCCAGCAGCATCTATTTGGGTCGTTAAGTCGAGGGTCATCAAACGTGTTCTTGAGTTAATCAAAGAACCTGGTTCGTTGAAACCAATGTGACCGTTTCTACCAATACCAAGTAATTGAAAATCTAAACCTCCATAACGCTCAATTTGTGCTTCGTAATCTTTACAAAACTCTGCTAATTTTTCAAGGGGTAACGTACCGTCTGGTAAATGCCAGTTGCCCGATGGAATATCGACATGGTCAAAAAGTTGTTCACGCATAAAACGCACATAACTTTGTACAGCGTCTGGTTGCATCGGATAGTATTCGTCGAGGTTATAAGTAACTACGTTTTGGAAACTTAAACCCTCTTCGCGGTGCATTCTGATAAGCTCGGCGTAAACTTTTTTAGGTGATGAACCCGTTGCCAAACCTAATACGGCGGGTTTACCTTCAATACTTTTTTGACGAATGATGCCAGCGATTTCATGAGCGATTGCCCGAGACGCTGCATCTGAATCAGCGTAAATAATGGTCGGAATACGTTCGTAACTAATGGCTTGTTCCATGTTAAATCAATTTGAGAATTAGAAAGATTTTATATGTTTTGATTGAGAGAATTGTTTCGTAAAGGGCAGTCATCACGAAATAAGGACGATTTATTCCTTTTTGCTCACTACAATTACTTCCAATCCTAGATTATCTAAGATTTTGTTAAGTGTCTTTATTGAAGGGTTAGCCTTCCCCAGTTCGATAGAGTGAATCGTCTTAATCGCTACATCACTTTGCTCGCTTAAATTTTCTTGGCTAAGAGAAAGAGTATTTCTTCTTTCACGGATAACACTGCCTAATTGTTCAAGATTCATATTTCAGAATTATTTTACTGATATTTTTGCAAATATACAATTAATATTTAAAATAAAAATTATTATTCGGCAATATGTTTCCGATGTGTTAAATTAATTGATAGTTTCTGTTAATTTATCATTATGTGTAGGGGTATAATAGTTTCCGACTGTCAGATTAATGAACTTGCCATTCATCACATACTTATATTTCATTCATAATAAACAAGGGTAATTTTGCATTATTCAAATGAGTACTAATGATGATGCTATTATAAAAACTATTTAAAAAGCGCTTTTTTGATGGTTTTATACCCATTTTTGCAAGAGAAATAATAAATAAAATATATTCATTTCAAAGACTGAATTACTGATGAAATGGCTTGATTGTTAGAGGTAAAGTAAAGATAATCAGCTAATTGTATGTAATGATAAGCATGGAAAAAGCACAAGTGAGTAGATTTGAAGACATGAATTTTAAAAAAATAGATAACTAAAATCAAATTCCTGAGTTTTTAAAAGAGAAACAAAAGCCCATTTTTAAATTTAAACATTTCTAATTTCAATTTATGATAAACCTTATTCGAAAATCTTTACTTGTATTATTGATTTTACCGATACAACTTTTTGCTCAATCTGATAAATTGACGGTGAGTGGCTATATAAAAGATAGCAAAAATGGCGAAGGCCTGATAGGTGCTTCCATCTTTGTGAAGGAATTAATGACTGGTACTACCACAAACACCTATGGTTTTTATTCTTTGACCCTCCCTAAAGGCGATTATTCAATTGTTATTAGCTCGCTAGGCTATCGTAAATCAATCAAAGATATTAAGCTAGTTGACAAAAATATTACCTTGAATGTAGAAGTACAAGAAGACGGACAGGAGCTAGCAGAAGTAGTAGTAAATGCCAAACGCGAAGACGACAACGTACAAGCCATAGAAATGTCGGTGAATAAAATAGAGATGAAAACCATCAAAAAGATTCCTGCTTTATTAGGCGAGGTCGATTTGGTGCGAGCTATTCAACTATTACCGGGGGTTTCCACAGTGGGCGAAGGTGCTAGTGGTTTTAATGTCCGTGGAGGTGGGGTTGACCAAAACCTTATCTTATTGGACGATGCACCCGTATACAACTCATCTCACCTTTTTGGGTTCTTCTCTATCTTCAATCCAGATGCTGTAAAAGATGTTAAACTCATCAAAGGGGGTATCCCTGCCCAATATGGCGGACGTGGGGCATCTATCTTGGATGTAAGAATGAAAGAGGGAAATGCCAAACATTTAGAAATCAATGGAGGAATTGGGGCAATCTTTAGCCGTCTTTCTATCGAAGCACCTATCGTAAAAGACAAAGCCTCATTCATTGTAGCGGCACGACGTTCATACATTGATGTACTGGCAAAGCCATTTTTAACGGGAAGTAGTGCCGATTCAAAATTCAATTTTTATGATTTAACCGCCAAAGTAAACTATAATATCAATCAGAACAATACTGTTTTCTTATCAGGATATTTTGGTAGAGATGTTTTTGGTAACCAATTTGGTTTTAACTGGGGAAACAGCACGCTTTCTGCTCGTTGGAACCATGTGTTTAGTGCTAAATTATTCTTGAACTCTACGGCGTTCTTTAGTGATTACGATTATCTGCTAGATTCTGACTTAGCCAACAAACGCCCAAATAATGCCTTCAGATGGACGTCGAATATCAAAAACCTAAGCTTTAAACCAGACTTTACCTATTACATCACGCCAGACAATACCCTTACTTTTGGTGGACAGGTATTAAACTATGACTTTACACCAGGGTCGGCGACGGCTAGCTCAAATGGGGATAAACGTACCTTTGGGTCGGCACCTAAAAATGCAGTAGAATATGCGGCTTATGTAGGGAATGAAATGAAAATATCGTCGAAACTATCGTTACAATATGGGCTTCGTTTTTCTAGATACGACTATACCAGCAAAGAAGATGTATATTATGAAAGAGTATATGTAGGCGTTTCGGACGAATTTCCTTCGGGCTATAACCTTACGACCAAAGCCAACGATAAAAACAAAGTATTGCAAAGCTATCAAAACTTTGAACCAAGGTTGAGCATGAAATTAGAAACTAGCGAAAGCAGTTCTATCAAGGCTAGTTATAACCGCATGGCTCAATATATTCATTTGCTTTCTAATACGGCAGCTTCTACACCATTGGATGTTTGGACATCTAGCACGAACAATATCAAGCCACAGTTGATAGACCAAGTGGCATTAGGTTTCTTTAAAAACTTGGGTAATAATGAATACGAAACATCTGTGGAGGTATATTATAAAGACCTACAAAACCAAATAGACTATGCCGACCGCGCAGATTTATTCTTGAACCCTGAGTTTGAGAAAGATTTGATGTTTGGTAAAGGTCGTGCCTACGGGGTAGAGTTTTACGGTAAGAAAAACAAAGGCAAGCTGACAGGCTGGGTAAGCTATACGTTAGCTCGTACAGAACGCTTGGTACAAGGATTGAACGACAATAACTGGTATCCTAACCGTTACGACCGTACACATACGTTGAACGTGGTAGCGCAATATGAACTCAACAAAACTTGGAGTTTTGGCTCAAACTTCTCTTATATCTCTGGCGTGCCGTATTCATTAGGAAAAGGGCAAGGTGTGTATGAAGACTTAACATTTGGGATAACGACTAATGGCGTAAGAGGTAACGTAAGAGTGCCATCTTACCACCGTTTGGATATTTCAGCTACTAAAAAGAACAAAAAAGCGTTGTTTGGCAAAGGTGAATCAGAATGGGTATTTTCAGTTTATAACTTATACAATCGTAGAAATCCATTTTCAATTTACACCCGACCAAAAGATGATGGCGGAACTACCCAAGTGGGAACAGTACAGAACGAAGCCGTTCGTTTATCCATCATAGGCTCGTTTATTCCATCAGTAACGTACAACTTTAAATTCTAATAGTGAATTTTAACATTATCAATTATGAAATCGATTATCAAATATATATTTTCCATATTCCTCAGTGTTTCTTTAATGAGTTGCGAAGACGTGATTCAATTAAATGTCCCCGAAACCGAAAAGTATTTAGTCGTAGAAGGTACTATTACCAACGTAGCGGGCGAACAATTTATTAAACTGACGGAATCGCAGGCATTATTAAGTACTACCATACCTAAGGCCGTTACTAATGCTACCGTAAAAGTAACCGACAATACGGGAAAAGTGTATGAGTTTAAGGACACTAAAAACGAAGGTAAGTACATCTGGACCCCTAGCACTGCTACAGAAGCAATGGGAGCTATCGGCAAGACTTATACTTTAAGAATAGATGCCGACGGCGATAGCTACCAAGCGGTATCTGAATTGAAAAGAGTACCTAAGATAGATTCTATCGTGTATAAATATGAAAGTAGTGGAAGAGTAAACCAAACGGGTGATAATAAGCCTAAAGAGGGATACGACGCTAATTTTTATGCCAAGGATTTTGTAGGAGTAGGCGACTGCTACCGTGTGAAGGTGTATAAAAATGGGAAAATGTTTAGCGGAGCGGATAACATCGTGATTGCCTATGATGCTCTTTTAAACAAAAGTAGCGTGGGCGATGGCTTAATGTTTATTTTGCCATTGCGTAGGGCTATTTCGCCAGAATTGTATTTAGAAAACGATAAATTAAAAGTAGAACTTAATTCAATTACAGAACCGCACTTTGATTTCTGGACGCAGTTTCGTACAGAATTGAACAACACAGGTTTGTTTTCGACACCTGCTGCCAGAATCCCTTGTAATGTAATCAATATCAGCACGACTCCTAAAAAACAAGCAGCAGGTTGGTTTGGTACATCGGCTGTTAGTTCGTTGGAAGTGACAATTGATAAAAACAAAGCTGTGAAAAGATTTAATGACTAGCTGTAGGCTATCGGTCGTCAGCTTTCGGGTTTCGGCTTTATGTTAATACCGCTAACTTAGCGTAGTATAATTACGCTAAGCTAGCGGTAAAAATCTCCAAAATCAGCGTATTAAATCAGCGTAAATCAGCGGGTAAAAATTTTTGCGGAGGATACAAAAAAGAGTTTACAAATTGAAAACTTTCTTTAAATGTGCTGGATAGCTTTCTAGGTCTTTGGCAATGTCACTACGTCTGAATATGTCAAAACAATTGTAATCATCCATAATTTCATATCCACAGAAACGATAGTTACTTGTAATATGAAGAAATATATCTGCTGTGCTTTTACCTTGCATAAGATGCTGTTCAGGATGATTAAATGCTTCAGACGGAGCGTTCCAAGTAGCACAAATCATAAACTTTTTTCCTGCTAAAAGCCCGCCTGTTCCATATTGTTTGGTTGGGTCGTTATTTACCCTTCCGTCACCTGTTAGAAATGATTTACTAAATAGCCCACAGTTGAATACTTCGTCAACATATTTTTTATAAATCCACGGTGCGCCAAACCAATTAACAGGCATTTGTAAAATCACGATGTCTGCTTCCAAGTGCTTTTTCTCTTCTTCGTCGGGCAAATAATCCTCTTCAATAACTGTTTCCAAAACCTCATAAGCTTGAGCATTAAAAAAGTCTTTAGCGATTTGGTAAAATGCCTTGTTTAATGTTCCTTCTGTCCAATTAGGATAGGTTAAATGTGTATTGATAAGCAATACTTTTTTGATAGCTTCCATTGTTAATAATTTGTATTTTTAGCCCTCCTAAACCCTTTTTATATCAATAGGGAATATTACAGTGATAAATAAATGATGATACAAATTTATGCAGACAGAAGAAGTGAGTGTTAAAGGTATTCAAACAGATGATTAATAGATTCAAACAATTTAAAATAATATGATTGAGTGCCTAAACAATAGAATGTTAAAGTATACAAACTATCATAACATTTGTTAGACAGGTTCTCCTCTGAAAAATGAAGGATTTTTTCCAGCATGTTTTTTAAAGAAGTTGTTGAAATAGGTCGGATATTCATAGCCAAGGCTGTATGATATCTCGGCTACATTCCAGTCAGTATTAGTTAGTAATGCCTTCGCTTCTGTGATGATACGTTCATTAAGATGTACAGTTGTTGTTTTTCCTGTAGTCTCCTTTACTGCTCGGTTAAGATGATTCACATGAATGGAAAGTTGTTCTGCATACTGGTTTGGGGTTCTTAAGCTAAAAGGTCGCTGAAGATCAACAGGAAACTGTCTGTCTAGTAGCTCAAGGAAAAGAGAAGCAATGCGTGTTGACGCATTTTGAGGCTCAATGTAATTGTTCAGAGGTTGCATCTTTACAGCCTCGTGCATTAATACATTCAAATGGTTGCGAAGTAAATCAAATTTATAAATATAGTCTGAATGATATTCCCTATACATATTTTGGAATATCTGTAATATATAAATTATTTGCTCAGGGTCTACATAATATACAGGGTCGGCTCCCAATTTAAACAATGGTGAATGTTCCAAAGCAAAATCAGCATTGGTAACTTTCAGAAATTCCTCTGTAAAAAGCACGAAATAACCCTTTTGGTCTTCGGAAATAGGCTCCCACGAATAAGGAATCAATGGATTGGTAAACAACAAGGCGGGCTTATCAATCAAGATTCCTTTATCAGCATATTCAAGGCGACTAGTACCAAATTGCAGTGTTATTTTATAAAAATCCCTGCGATTATAAGGCACAGGTTTAGCCCTGAAAGCATCACATTCATAGATATTAAACTGACTGCCTACGTTTGGTAACTTATTCCCAAAAAACTCCTGTTGCGATTCTGATTTTTTCACGACTATTTATTTCAAAACGTGTAAGCTAATTTTTCCTTGATTACTTGTAGGGTAATAGGATATAAGTAATCAAGGCAAATGTCGTATTTATATCATTATTATCATTAATGTATTCAAATAAAATGCTATAAGATTCAAATAATGGTAATACCGTCTGTAGAAATAACGAGTTAATATATGATTCTTTTTACCTTTGCCTAATAGGTTTATAGAGAGTTTAATGATTAATTTTGTACTGGCGATAGGCTATGAGCCTTTCAATAGTTAACTAAAAAAAATGCTTATAGCTTATAGCTTATAGCTTATAGCTTATAGCAAAAGTAAAAATATGGAAACCAAGCAAAAAAATAACCCATTACATGGCCTAACCTTAGAAAATATAGTGAACCATTTGGTGGCTTATTATGGCTGGGAGAAGTTAGGAGAATTAATCAATATTCGTTGTTTTAATTATGACCCTAATGTAAAATCAAGTCTGTCGTTTCTGAGAAAAACGCCTTGGGCAAGAACAAAAGTAGAATTGCTGTATTTGAAAAGTTTAAGAGATATAGCCAAGGCAGAGAAGGCTTCTAAGATGGGTCAGCTTTAGAGATAGGATTTGTACTTTTAATAATATAACCCTCGAAATCCTTTTCTATTAGTGTGTGAATTAATTCACACACTAATAGAAAAGGATTTTTTTATCCCCATAAAAACATTTTCTATCCCTCAAAATCTTCAATCTATCGGAAAGCATTTCTAAAAATGGTAGTTCAGTAGTTGTTTTGAATCAGCAATTAAGCAAAAAGCTTTATTATTCATGTAACACAGAGCAATGAATAAATAACAGGCGAAGTATTGATATAATGGCCGATATCTGAATGCCGATAGCCGATAACTAAAAAGCTTAAGGCTATTCAAAACAATTTATTAAATTTAAACTTGCATCATAATTAATCGTTAGGTGCTTTTATTTCTTAGAAAATGAACTATAAACCGATTATTACGAAAACATACGAAGTGGAGACAATCAAACATCTTCACCTCAAAACATTCTCTGGAGATATAGAGCTGGTTGGTCATGATGAAAATACCATTAAGGTAGAAGTATATGCTACCGTACGTAGTTTGTTTACTTTTTTCCTTATCAAAGACCCTCTGCTTACTTTCGATTACGATGCCCAAGACCTTACGATGAACGTGGTAGACGACACGCTCTTTATTTATAATAAGCCCAATTATCTAAACATTTATAACTGGTTCAATTTCCAGAAGACCTCCTTTAGGATTTATTTGCCCACTAACATCAATTCAACCACTAAAACCTATGGCGGAACCATTGCCCTCAAAAAATTGGAAGGCAATCATGGTTTTTCTACGTGGGGAGGAAGCATTTTAGTAGAACAAACACTGGGCAACATTGAAGGGTCGACCATGGGCGGGAAAATAGATTTATTAAGATGTCAAGGCAACGTAAATGCTACCACCATGGGTGGAAATATCTTTGTAGCAGGTAACCAAGCAGATATAAGAGCGGATACCAAAGGAGGCAATATCTATGTACAAAACCATGAAGGAACGATACATTGTTCAAGTTGGGGAGGGAATATTGAAGCCTTTAATGTTTCGGGAGGATTTGAATGCAATACGGCAGGAGGGAATATCAACCTAAAAAATGTAAATGGAAACATCGGAGCAAGTACCAAGGGCGGAAATATCCGTGCAGAAGTAAATGCCATTAATCAATACGCTTGGTTTGATACGGCAGGCGGAAACATAAAAGTATCGTTACCGCTTGAACATCCCTTAGATTTAGAGGCGTCGGCATCACGGGTACGTTTGCCTCCGCTTCAAAACTTTTCGGGCTATCAAACCAAACAGAATATTCGGGGTAAACTCAATGGCGGAGGTGCCAACGTAACCATCAAGACATTGGCAGGTAATATCACCATTTTTAATGCCGATTTCGCTAAGGATACGTTCAAGCCAAATACTCCACCAAAAGTACAGGATAATCCGAAAATAGAAGAGCCTCCCAAATTCACTGAAAAAAAAACTCCTGAGCAATTTCAGGAGAGACCTATAAATACCGCTGAACCCTTTACTGAATCTAAACCTTTTTCAGATACTGAAAATGCGGTTCATTTGAAGCCAAACTATAATATTTATTTTAATGTGGTATTTTGTTTGCTGGTGGGTTATGCCGTTACTTGTGTGATATTTTTCACGGTAGCCACCAGCAATCTACCCTTAGATTTTTCGGATATTTATCAGGATGTTTTTTATTTAACCCTGATGAGTTCCCTAGCCGCAATAGCGGCTATTTACGTTTTTCTGAATTTTGTTGAAAGCCGAATTCCACCTATCGACCTCATAAAATTTATGCCCTTAATGGGTTGTGCTTTGCTGTTTGGCAATCTCTTTCATTCAGCCCTTAGTTCGCATAATGCTGCAGGGAGTCTCTGGGCGTTTGATATGCCAGCGGCCATTTACTTTTACTTTGTTTTGCCCGTGATTATCAGTTGGTCTTATCTTTTTTATTGGCTCAAAACGCGCAGTATTACCCGCAAGATTTCTGAACAAGAATACCAATTATTGAATCTGGAAAAACTAAAATCAAAGGCACAGCTCGATGCCCTTGAAGCTAGAATCAATCCACATTTTTTGTATAACTCGCTGAATAGTATAGCGGGATTAATCCACGACAAACCCGATAAGGCGGAGGAAATGACGATTCAATTATCAAAATTATTCAGGTACACGACGGGACGCACCGAGGATAGTTTTCATACGTTTGCAGATGAATTGGAAATTATCAAAGCCTACCTGACCATCGAGGAAGTACGGTTTGGACATAGACTAACCTATACGATTGATTGTGATGAAAGTATTTTAGATGAAAAAATACCTAGATTTTTATTACAACCTTTGGTAGAAAATGCGATTAAACACGGCATCTCCAAGATAGCGAGTGATGGTTTGATAAAGGTAAATATTACAGTGCAAGAAGGAAATATACTGATAAAAATTCATGACAACGGGCCAGATTTTGGAGAGTCATTCGGGGGAGGTTTTGGACTGAGAAGTATTAAGGAAAAACTAAAAATTGTTTACGGCGATAAAGCAACCATTGACATAAAAAATCAGCCTGAGAAGGCGGTTATTATAATTATAAATAATTAGTGAGTTGTGATTTAGTGAGTTAATGATTGTTTTACGATGATAGCTTCTAAATTAAAATGCATAAAATTTTATAAATACTTATTATCTAATACTAAGGCTTTTAAAAACAATCACTAAATCACTAAATCACAATTCACAACCGCGGCGGCGGACCGCTCACAATTATGCAATTCAAAACCATACTCATAGACGACGAACCGATTTCAATCAGTCGCATGCGACGACTATTGAATGATTATAACGATACTTTTGACATCATTGGCGAAGCCCTCAACGGACAAGAAGGCTTGGAAATCATTGAAGATTTAAAGCCAGATTTGATTTTCCTAGACATTGAAATGCCCATCCTTTCAGGGTTCGAGATGCTAGCAAAATTGACCTATATGCCGATAGTGGTTTTTGTAACTGCCTTCGACCAATTCGCTATTAAAGCCTTTGAAGAAAATTCGGTAGATTATCTACTAAAACCCATCGAAAAGTCAAGGCTTGATAGAACAGTCTTGAAATTACAAAAGCTCACAGCAAACCAATCGGTAAAGTTATCGTCTGAGAGTCTCCAGACTATCTCGGAATTGATAAAGCCTAAAAAGGAAATACATTCTATCTCCGTAAAAAATGGCGACAAGATTTTAATCATTGCCTTTCATGAAATATCCCATTTTCAGGCAGATGAAAAATATGTGTTTCTAAATACCGTTGACGGCAAACAATACATCACCAATCACACGATTGTAAACCTAACCGAAAAACTACCTGATAGTTTTATCAGAATCAGTCGTTCGTGTATCGTAAATGCTACCAGAATCAAAGAACTAGAAAAATATTTCAATGGAAAATACTTGGTAGTAATGCAAGATCAAAAACGAAATAAATTAGAAACAGGTATTTCGTTTCATGATAATTTAAAGCGGTTGATGGAGATATAGGGGTTTTGGCTTTCGGCTTAAAACTCATGGCATGACTTTAAGTTATTTTTATAGTAAATAAATTATTTGTTAGTAATGGAATGAGTTTGCAAAAACCTTTACATTTTTTACAATGTAATATTGCCGTATACTCTGACGTTATGAAAGACTATGCTAAGCGAGGGAACTACATCACAATTTTTGCTAAACCTATACTAACTATTAGTATCTTTTTGTCGTTCCAAAATTTGATAGTAATAGCTAAAAGGTTTATTATATTTAATCACTTGTCTGTGACCTAGGTCAGTTGGTTCTAATTCAGGCTCTTCAACGTCTTTCAATAAATTATAATACTGTTTGCTTCTATTTCTGTCAAGATGCTTGATTTGCTTCGCAGAATGTGGATTTATGGTTAGTTCTTTGAATCCATTTTTCCAACATAAATCTGTCGAAACTTCATCAAAATTATCAAGTCCAATTCGTCCAACGGACATCCCTATTAATCTATTTATTGCTGATTCAGTTGCACTACCTTTTGGTTTACGCATTCCGATTTTTATTGCATTTTTTATTTCATTTATTATTGTCTTTTGTTTATTGAGTTCTTTTTTAAATGATTTCTTTCTTATACGAATTTCGCCTGAATAATTGATTTCATAACCCACGAATCCTATCCAAGGAAAACCTTTGTCTTTAACATTACCCCATTTATAAGGACCTTTAGATTTGCCATCCCAAAATGGTTTGTAATTAATAGTCTCGTTTTTAATTGACATTAATTGACTTTCATTTTTGAATTGATGAGGAAACAGCTTTAACTCAGACAGTGTATTTTGATAAAGCTCTTTTGCCATTTCGCAATCTTTTAAATTATCTGAAATAATAATCATATCGTCACAAAATCTCTGGTAAAGTATATTTTTTTCAAGCATTTTAATATCAGCTTGATTTAAATAAATATTTGCAATAAGCCCTGAAAGTGCACCACCTTGAGGAACTCCTATCTTTTCTGTTGAAATGTCTTCGTAATGTTGAGATACTACATCGTCAATCCATGCAAATTTGCCATTGGGAATTTTGTATGAAGTCCAATATTCGGCATCACTCGCTTTAGGCATATCTATATTGAAAGCAAAGCAATTTAAATAGCTTTCAAAGATTCGAATTGGAGCATCTATATCAATTTCGGGATGTAATGTTTTACAAGTTAAAATAAGTTCATTGAATAATAACCTAACTATTTTATGATTTACTGTATCATAAAATTTTTTCATATCACACTCAACAGCATAAAGTTCATTTGCAGTGATTTTATTCCTGTATTTTAAAATAGCCTTTATACAATCGTGGTGTGATAAAATTTGATTTTCGTCATTCTTTTTTGACCTAAACGCATATGAGCTATCTTGAAAATGGGCATCAAATAACCTTGTTAAAAATTTATTTGTGACACTCAAAATAATTCTATCCATCAAATTAAACATACAAATTGGACGACATTCATTTACACCAACCTTTTTAAGTTTATCCTTTAGTTTTGGAAAAATTAGCGGTTTTTGAATATAATATGATTCGCTTACACAAAGTATTTTTATATCATTTATGAAATTCTGTAAATTTAAAAACCACTGTTCTTGAGAATTATTTTTTTTATGAACCTTAATTGTTTTTAAAAGTGAATAGAAGTTTTTATCATTTGATGTGACTGAATAATTCCTTTTATTAATTCTCTCATTGTTTTCGCTTGCCTTTTCTATTGCATGTTTTGCTTTAGAGTTTAATCGAGACATTTGCCCAAGTTTCACCCATTTTTTTCTTGAAGGTAAAATTTCCGAAAGGAATTGATTTAATTCTAATTGATACTTTGCAAACTCATTAATTTCATGGGAACTTGATTGAATGTGATAATTATACTTTTTATTAGAAGTTAGTAAATGAAGTAGATGCTTTTTGGATCTACTTTTAGCCAATTTAACTCTGACTTTACATATTTGTCTGATAATGGCTTCATCACTGAAATATTGGTTAAATGTTTTCATATAACAAAAAATAGGGGTTCCTGTGAAGTGTTTGCACACCTTTTGACAAAGATACTGATATAAAGTAGTTGCCCTTTTTAAACTCTCTAGGACTTTGTTGAAGAGAGTGATACTTACGAAAATTAATCCGTCTTCGGAACCCCATTTTTTTGATATTTTGTTGAATAACCTTTTTGATTTGCAAGATAAATCACACTGCTGAAATTTACATTTCCTTTTCTTGTTTCGTAACAATTAATTAAAAAATTCGTACATGTAATTTTATTGTATTTACCAATGTCTAATGAACTTAATTTTAAAAAATAATTTAAACCAATTTCATAAGTGAAAGTATTTGCTATTGCCATAGCTACTTTACACCATTCATTATAGTGTTGAGTTATAGAGTGTTTATTATTTACTAAATGTCTAATAATATCGGTCATTATTTTTCTATCAAAGTGATTATTTTTGCCTGCTGGATTATATAATGCATCAAGATTACTTACAAAAGTCAATTTTACATTTTTACCACGATTAGATTTTACAGAAACTATTAAATCATCATTAGTGACTTCAAAATTTTCAAAACTTGCCTTTTTAATTAATAAGTTATCAGAAGACAAGAAACAAAGCCTTGTAATATCACTTCCACTTTTGTCTAATTCAATACTATATTTTTCTAAAAAGTAGTCTGATAGTTTTTTAAATGCACTTTTATGAAGTCCAACAAAATCAATATTAGCATTATTAGCTTTGTAATCTATTGCTACTATCCCTTTATATCCATTGTTTGAAGGTGAACGCCAAAATGTAAATACATATTGGTCTCCTAATAAATTGTCATAAGTAGTTTTTAATTGTAACGCATTAAGTTTGTCTATATCAATTACAATTAACGGATTATATTTTTTTAGATGTTCTTTCGTGCGTTTTGTATCGAATGTCGCACTAAATGTAACAGCAGGTAATCTTTTTTTATAGTTGTCGTAATATTCTATATTTCCTTGTTCTAGACTATTTCTTAAGTCTTCAATTTGCTTTTTGTGTTTTTCTGATTTGATTTGATTTAAAACATCCTCGATTGTCAACTCAATAGAAATATCAGTCCAAGTATTAGTTTGGAAAGAAACTTTTGTATTTAAAATGTCGGATAATGCTTCCATAATCTATTTAGATAAACATAATTAATAATATTATAAGATTTTGTATTAAAAAATAAATATTCTCTACAATTTACGACTTTCCTCCATAATTCCCATACAAACCTTAACTCTTTCTCCAAAACTTATTATACGGTATGTTATCTTATCTTATGATAAAGATTTAGTGGTTACCGTTTGGAAGAATACATATACAAAAAACGGTAACCGTAAAGGTTACCGATAAATTTTCTCCCATTAATTGTTTACGAAAAAATCCCTTTCACATAGTGCTTAACCCTATCTTCTTAGTTTCCCTAATAGCATATACTATAAAGCCAATTTGCAATAAAATCCCTAATACCGAAGGTGCAATCTGGCTAAAGGGTTGGTAGTCTATAAGAACTGTTCCTGTAAAAGCAGCTAACAAAGCAGTAAATGCGCCAATCATTTTATAAATATGCTCGTAAAGCCAAAGGTTTTTGTATTGGCGTGCTGGAATTAGATAACGAAGGAAATCGTAAGAAACTAAAAATATTAACGCACCAACAGTACTATAAATGATGATGGGCGACCATATCATTCCGATAGATTTGAAATAATACAGAAAATAAGCAACCGCCATTAGCGAAAGAAGAGCAACGGCCACATCCAATAATTTGGGTTGGTTAGCCTTTGTCTGTAATGTTCTATATCCCGAAAACCCCTGATAGGCACTCAGTACCGTTATCACCAACAAAAATGTATTTCTGCCAAATACAAAAACACCAATTAATCCCGTAAAAACCACTACCGTTAACAATATAAGAAAGAGTTTTCCAATTTTTTTGTGTTTCAATCCACCTTTGGCTGTCAGTAAAGCAAACAGTCCCAATAGCAAAGCAACTGCTCCCGCAGTAATATGTATAATAATGTTTAAGGTGTGCAAAATCTCGGGCTTGTGCATAATTTAAGGTTGATAAGTTTAGTGTGGGCTGTGTATGCTTTTAGGATTTAGCATAAAGTACACACGATAAATATCCTAATTATTTATTGAAGTCTTTGTATGATGTTTGTTATTAAATTTGTGACTATAAATTAAGAGAGCTTTGACAACTTTTTAAAAAGTTGTCAAAGCTAAAAATCTAATTCAAATTCATGGCATGACTTTAAATTAATTTGATAATAAACAAATCATCTGTCAGTCATGCCATGAGTATAGAAGCGGTAGGGTTTATCAGTGAAATCTCACTTTTATCATGCCCAAGTAATCACTGGAATAAATCCGAAATATAATAGATAAACTGACGCAAGGATATGCAGAAAAGTAAGCAAACAGAATGGGTAATAAATCATTTTATAAGGACTCAGCTTGCTTGATTTGTAAATAATAAAACCTGAAACTACAGCACCCACCACAAAAAGGATTGAACAACTCATTAGTACAATCGAAAGAAATGTAGGTTTGGAAAATAATATATCGATATTGTCAATCCTCCAAAAAGGTAATGCAAATGTTAGTATTATCAGTAAACTTGAGATGATAGGCAACAAACTTATTCGCATTGATGCTTTGTATTTTCTTTTGTTAATTGCGTATAAAACAACTAGGATGAAAAAAATACTGAATGTGGTAATCATCATCAATATCCAAAGCCCCAATAAAGCTAACTGACCGAATACTCTGAATGTTGAAATTGGTTTTAGCACTGAATCCTCAGAGTACAATAGTTCGCCTTCATTGAAATCTACTGCTTTTACTAAACCAATTTTTTGGGTTGAACTATGGGTAAATTGAGTAGGGGAGATAGGATGATAGGTCGTTATTGCTCCAGGGATTAGCCATGACTTGAACACCGTATTGTCATGGATTGCTATTTTTGCAATGCCAGCAAAAAGGGCATCTTGATAAAATAATTTTTGATTTCTTGGATTGATGGCAAGATAATAACCTTCATTGATAGCTATCTGACCTGTGTAAGTGGGTGCATGTTGTTCAGAAGTCGAAAGCGTTTCTACTTCATAATCACGGATTAAAGCGATAATTTGTTGCATAGCCTGTGCATTATTGGCATTCAATAATATTACATGACCAATACCATGTTCGGGTAGATAAGCCAGTTGTGAAAGTCCACCATCCATAGCCCCGTCATGACCATGATAAGTTAAACCATTATAGATACTCGTAAAGTTACCAAGACCATACCCCAAAGCTAGTCCTGCTTCAGCACCACGAGTACTTTTGGGCAGTTCCATGCTATTAATAGACTCTTTTTTTAATAGCATCAGAGAGTCGACCTTTCCACGGTTTAATAGCAACTTTAGCAAAGTTGCCATATCTTTTGGTGAGGCATTTAATCCACCAGCAGGGCGATACAGCTCATTCTTATAATTTACGCTTTTCATAGCCCAATTATACGTTTTAGCACTCCATTGCTTATATAATGAATCATTGAAAAAAGTGGTATGCTCCATTCTCAGTGGTTTCAAAATAGCTTCAGTGATATATTTTTCGTACAGCATTCCACTGATTTTTTCAACAATATAGGCCATTACTGCATATCCTGAATTACAATAAGACATTCTTGAACCAGGTGCCCATCTTGATTTTCTCGAATGTGGATGAAAAGCCAAGGCAGTTTTTAAAGCGATAGGTCGAACTTCATTATGAACCATTTCTACTAAATGCATTTCATCCCAACCAGTAGTATGTTCAAGCAAATGAACTATTCGAACTGGATGAGTTTTTTCCCAAGGGTTATCAAACTTAACCTCTGGTATTATGTCTCTAATTGGATTTTCAAGCGATAATTTACCTTCTTCTTGTAGTTTAAGAACTGCCAATGCTACAAACATTTTTGAAATAGAAGCAGTCCTGAAGATGGTGTTTTTAGAGATATTATTGTTGCTAACTGATTTATTTTCACCTATAGTGAAAATCATGTCGGGTTTTTCTTTGCGAATAAATGCTAATCCAACACATAGTCCATTATAGTTTTTGACAACCTTCTCAATGTCTTTTTTCAATTGATTGAATCTAGATTCCTGACCAGATGGTTTTGGGGAATTGCTGAAACTATTAAAGGAAAAAATTAACACAAGGACTCCAGAAAGGAATATGTTGTAATATTTATTCAGCATAGCGTTCGGATTTGAAGTTTTTTATTCTGACTCATAAATTAATTCCAACTCATGGCATGACTGACAGATGATTTGTTTATTATCAAATTAATTTAAAGTCATGCCATGAGTATAGACGCCTAAGGCCTTCGCTATTGTTCGTGTCACCACGAACAATTTTCTCGTTAAGTTGCTAATCTGAATTACTCTTGCCAATGGCTTAATATTCCAAATTCATCTATCGTATGTTCATAAAATTTGGCTGAGGAATATCTATAGTTTTCAGGTAAATCAGCTAAACTCCATTTTTCAACGATAGGGTTATTGTGGATATAGTCAATTTTTTGTTGCCAAACAGTTGGTGAATACAAAGCAATTGGAAGACTATTTCTTTGCCAAAAATGATATTTACGATTGGCAGATTCTACTTCAAAATAGGATAAGACTTTCGGATGATTTAATGATAAATCTTCTAAAAATCTGTGTCCTGTATATTTCATAAAACTAGCATTTGGCATCTCTTTCCCATTTTTAGCTAACATTGTCCAAATTAGATGGATGTGATTTGGCATAATAACAAATGCAAATACTTTAATTTTTTGTTGAGCTACTAAATACTGTAAGCTGCTGATAATAATATCCTTATACTTATCAGGCTTTAATAATTTTTGCCAATTTAAAATGGTGGCGGTGTAAAAATATGGGACACCTATTTGCATACTCGAATATTGCATAACTAATTGAGTTTTGTAAATTTTCTTAGAGTTGTTCGTGGAGACACGAACAACGGCGAAGGCGAACCATTCACTATTTACTACTTAACAATTACTTCCCTTGATACTTCTTGATAAAAGTAATAAGTCCATCTAATGCACAAGGAGAAAAATATCTTTTATTTGACTCTGGGTCAACCGTCCCATTAGATACAATGCCAACCACGTAGCCTTGCTCGTCTACTAAAGGTGCACCGCTTAATCCTCCAAATTTTTCTGGGACAATAATGTCCTTAAGCAATATACGATTATTAAGCGTTTTGAAATATTCAAATTCATAAACTCTTTGTTTGCCTGTTTCCATTTTTCTGGTCCAGCCAATTACATAAAGCTTTTCTCCCTGAACAAGCGGCGTAGTTCTTATTTCTAATACTTTGGTTTTGGATAAGTTTGATTTGATAGAAAAAAGTAGCCAGTCTTCATTGAGTGATGCTTTATCTGACAATGACTCGTCTTTACTTTCATTCAATAGCGCATCAGTATTCACAACCTCATTGGGTTGGTCTAAAGGAAATAGTGACCAGCTTTTTATGAAGTTTCCTAAAGAAAGGGTTTTCATTTCATCTGGCTTGATGATTTGTAATACGTGTTTAGCGGTAACAGCAAAAGTCTCGTTATTGTATTTTAATAGAAAACCACAACTGAATTTTGGCTGGTCGTATTTTGGATTGTAAAATGTTATTTTGTTGAGTAACGCTGTTTGGTCGAAAACCTTGGTAGATGTTGTTTCTTGGCTAAAGCAAGTATTGGTAAAGAGAATAATGCAGGCAAATAAGTATCTTAGATTCATGTTATTTTGTTAGAGAGATGTTAGATTACAAAGTGTAAATTTAATGCTAAATTTTATGTATTACATTAAAATATTTATATGAGGTAACTCAATAAAAACAACAAAGTCCATCATTAAGACGGACTTTGTTAAAAAATAGCACAGCTTATTGCTTACAGCCTAAAGCCTACAGCCAAAAAAACTATACATTAATATCACCAACCATTTCTTCTGGTTTCACCCAAGCGTCAAATTCTTCTGCTGTTAAGTAACCTAAAGCAATAGCAGTTTCCTTTAAAGTTGAGCCATTTTTATGAGCAGTCTGAGCAATCTCAGCCGATTTATAATAACCAATCTTAGTGTTCAAAGCCGTTACCAACATCAACGAGTTGTTTACGTGTTTCTTGATATTTTCGTGTAATGGCTGGATACCTTCCGCACATTTATCATTAAATGCCACACACACATCGCCAATCAGACGAGCAGAGTGAAGGAAGTTGAAAATCATAACAGGTTTGAAAACGTTCAATTCAAAATGACCCATCGAACCGCCAATACCGATTGCTACGTCGTTACCCATTACCTGTGCCGACACCATCGTCATCGCTTCGCACTGTGTTGGGTTAACTTTACCAGGCATGATAGATGAACCCGGCTCGTTGTCGGGAATATAAATTTCACCAATACCCGAACGTGGTCCCGACGAAAGCATACGAACATCGTTACCGATTTTCATTAAGCTAACCGCTACAGTTTTCAATGCTCCGTGAGCCTCCACGATAGCATCGTGTGCAGCCAAGGCTTCAAATTTATTTTCAGCTGTAATAAATGGTAAGCCCGTTAGGTCAGCAATATGTTTTGCTACGTTTTCAGAATATCCTTTTGGCGTATTGATACCCGTACCTACAGCAGTACCACCCAAGGCTAATTCAGAAAGGTGAGCTAACGTATTGTTAATAGCACGCAAACCGTGGTCAAGCTGAGAAACATAACCCGAGAATTCTTGTCCTAAAGTCAAAGGCGTAGCATCCATAAAGTGGGTACGACCAATCTTTACTACATCCTTAAATTCTTTTGCTTTAGCATCTAGCGTATTACGCAATTTGGTGATGCCCGGAATAGTTACTTCTACCAAAATCTTGTATGCCGCAATGTGCATCGCCGTTGGGAAAGTATCGTTAGACGACTGCGATTTGTTTACATCATCGTTCGGGTGAATGTATTTTGTTTCATCCAACAAATCTCCACCGTTAATTACGTGGGCTCTGTAAGCAACAACTTCGTTACAGTTCATATTCGACTGTGTTCCCGAACCAGTTTGCCAAACTACCAAAGGAAATTGGTCGTCCAACTTGCCTTCCAAGATTTCATCACATACTTGTCCGATAAGGTTTTTCTTATCTTCTGCCAATACACCAGCCTCGAAATTGGTGATAGCTGCCGCTTTTTTCAAATAGGCAAACGCACGGATAATTTCTTTAGGCATCTTGTTGATGTCTTGAGCAATAGGAAAGTTCATGATTGAACGTTGCGTTTGAGCTCCCCAGTAAACATTGGCAGGCACTTGTACCTTGCCCATCGTGTCTTTTTCTATTCTGTATTCCATTTCTACCTTTTGAAAATATGAGAATTAGCGAATACCCCTGCTTGTTTCCAACAAGGTTACTCCTGATTAAACTTGACTGCAAAGGTAGAAATGAAAAGGAAACGTAGGATGTTTTTTTGATTTTTTTGTGGTAAATATATGTTGGCTATCTGTTGCGGGGTATCGGTCGTCAGCTTTGGGGCATCGGGTGTCGGGCTATTGGCTGTCGGTCATCGGGTATCAGCTTTCGGTGTATTACTGATGGCATGACTCAAAGTCATGCCATCAGTGAAAGTAAAAATCCGATGACCGAAAGCTAACATCCGATAGCCTTAAACCCTAAATCACTTTCGCATCAAAAGTACCCGTCAGGATTTTACCATTTCTTTTTACTTGTAGCCAAATTCTATAGTTTCCAGCCTGTGGGAATACATAAGGGAAGTTTACTGTATTATGATGTTCACTTTTGTTGGTACTATGTAACATATCAGGCATCAGAAAATTATCTCTTTCAGCTTCTGACATAACACTTAACTTCGTCATGATTTTATCTACGCTATCTTTAAAAGCGGTTGTTGGCAAGAAAATCGGTTTGGTAGATGTTTCATCCAATCTTTTTTGCATCACAGCTACCGACGTTGAAGAAACCGTTCCCGTAGGATGCAAATGAATATATACCGAACCATCATCTTTGACGACAGCCGCATGCCCCATCATGCCTAAATAGGGTTCAAGCTGGGCTTTTGTTCCATCGGGACTTACGATACTGAACTTTAAATCATAGAATTGCCCCGTCATTAACGGCTTTTTAGGGTCAGCTTCCCACACGATACTTGAGCCATCCTGTAATTTAGTTTTTACCCCAGGCGTACCGCAAATAGTTATCAGGTCACTTTTTACGGTAGCCTCTTTAGTATTCAACGGATTAGTAATGGCATAGGCATCATAGGGGTCTTTTAAAGGACTTGTCGCATGACCACTTACAATTTGTTTCGTGATTTCAACCGTATCTGCAATGGTATATTGCGACCCTTGGAGGCGCATCACATCTGCATACAACAAATACTTACCCGCAGGCAAGTCGGGCATTTGGGCTTCAAAGTTTAACGTATCTTTTCGGGTAGGATGTAAATGAGCAAATACATCCATCGTCCCTTGTCTAATTAAAAACAAGTGCATCAGTTTGCCGTGGTCAGGAATGGCGTAACTTAGCCAACGTCTTTTTACAGAATTGCTATCAATCTGTAATTTCAATACCGATATTCCATTTTCTTCTACCACTTTGGTGTTGGCAGTGTAAGGTTGGTATAGCTCTCTTTTATAGTCGTTGGTCAATCCGTCCCACCAGTTATTTCCGACAAAAAGCAAAACGCCACAAAAACTTGCTCCAATTACTGAACCTCTGACTCTCTTTTTAATAGTAGTGTCATTACTACTTTCGCCTACAGCCTGTAAGCTGTCGCTCGTACTGGCTCCGATGATGGTAGTTAGCAGACCCACCAACAGCAAACCCAATCCTGCCAACATCCAACCCAGCGACGGTGCCATGTCACGTTTGGCAGTAGCAATGGCCACGATAGGGACAATCATGGTACCTTTGCCACGGTTGCCCGTAATCTCTACTTGCACACTGGCGGCACCTGAGTTCATCAACCAGATTTGACCTTCGTAGCGTCCTGCCTGATTGGCTACGGGAAAAGCTTCGTCTGAGCGAGGAGATCCTTCGTCACCAAACCAGTAATAAATGGGCTTAATATGTACTTTCTGAATATCATTACCATCGGTAATCACCGTTACTTTGGCCGTTCCTGGAATTACATCTGGCGGTTGTACGTATACTTGCAACGCATATTTACCCGCATTGCCTTCATAAACAACGCCCGAGCTACCGATGTGGGCATGGCTTCGGTAGGTAATGCATAAAGAAAGCAGTAGGAATAAACTGTTTAAAATATTTCTTTTCATAGTTATGTTTTTAAGGCAGGTAAAGAATTAAGAATATATCCAAAATATTTTTTATGATAAACCTGATAAACCCCGTAGCGGTTACCGCTACGAGGTATTCTTTCTATTTGCATTGCTACTTAATAAGCTGAAAGCTCATTGCTCAAAACTCAAAGCTATAAATCTACCGCTGCACTTTCTGCATCCATTTACCCCACATTAAACCTACTTTAGCAGATAAAATACCAAGTACCAAAGCCACTCCACCGCCAGTAGCCCATGCAGATACGCCTGTGGTAACATCCCAAGGAGCAAATTTATAACGATATTGCCAGTCGGCATCACTGCTATACGACCATGCGTCTGATTGGAAAAACCAGTTGCGGGCATAAGGTGATTCTAATAAGAAATTACCTGCTGGATACTGAATAATTAAGAAAGTGGCGAGGAAACCAAAGCCCATTAAAGTGGCCAATACCCAATCGTCTTGGCTCGCGAATTTTACTTTTATGATATCAATGACTAACGCTGGGAAAATCAATAATAAAGGAAATGCCGTCGTTTGATAATTGGTAACAGGGTTGGCGATTGGCCCCAATAGAGGCTCGGCTGGAAAGATTCTGAGAGTAGCGTTGATGGCGATATAATAAACCATATAAATCAAGGCTGAATAAGTAGCACCCCATTTGGTATCAGAAGCACGAGAAAAAGCAATGATTAACATCGGAAACAATGCCGCACCTATTTGGTAAAACAAAGCACCGTGCATATTCCATCTGCCCAGAAATTCAAACATAAACGTATAGGCTGTCGCAAATACCATGCCTGCGGTAAAAATAAAAATCCAACGTAAACGAATTATGCGGGCTTTGTTTTGTTCGGTACTTAAACGCGCTATTTTTTCTTTTCTGTTCAAAATCGCTAACACCATAATCATGGCACCGATTTGAATGGCAATCAAACCCAATAATAAAACAGTATGTGGAGGTGAGAAAATCTGAACGTCTAGTCCATAAGTATTATGCCACCAGTCGTCAAAAGGAGCAGATGTACCCGCGGCAAAACCTCCCCAAATACAGAGCATTCCGCCCAAAGAGCTATAAAAAATACCCCAGAAGTTAACCATCTTACCTTTTTCAGCAGCATTACCCCAAAACGAAGTTTTGAGTACCTGAAAACCTGAGATAATACCTGCAAAGGCAGCACCGATGTAAATTAAATTGTGTGGAGCAGAGAACAGTCCGTCTCTTCCTATCGTCATGTGCCACGCAATATCCCATAGGATGCCACTGATAACCAAGCACGAACAAATAGCTACCACATATACATACATAGGAATACCCAAAAGGAGGCTAGCAAAACTTGTTTTACTTTGCTGGGTGTGCACAGCAGGATTAAAAACGCTTGTTGATTCCATATTGTTAAATAAATTTTGAAGAGATTTTATTGAAAATAGGTAACTAAATTAATGAATAAAACCAAGATAATCAGGGAGTCTGACAAATTGTTTAATATCCTAGATGCCAAAAAGCATAAAAGGGTTGCAAGAAGTTATTGACAAGCAATTGTATTACTCCAGAAGTCTTGATAGTTTTGTGAAACGGTTACTTATTATTAGTATCGTATTATTTTAACAATTATTTGATGATCTTCTTTTGTTAAATATTCTGGCGTAAGCATTCAGTGAAATTCCACTGTTTGAGCGGAGCGAGTTTGGAATTTCTTGACTTTCTTTTGTTACTTTTCTTGTGTCAAGACAAGAAAAGTAAGGTCTTACGAAACTAAATATCATATTTAAAAGGAGTAGATTCAGATAGACATTATTAATCATATATTATAGTATTAACCGAGCAAAATCGCTTGTGTTTCTATCAATCTATAAAAAACAAAATATGGCAACTTGGTATTTAGGTAAAATACGTTACCAACGTGAAGACGAAGCGGGTTCTTTAAAAACAATCAATGAGGCATACTTGGTAGATGCCGTTTCATATACCGAAGCAGAAGCTAGGATGTTTGAAGTAGTGGCAAGTAATACACCTGACTTTCAGTTGATTAATTTGGCTAAAATGAAGCTGAGTGAAGTTTTCTTTGAAGAAAATGGCTCAGAAATCTGGTATAAAGCCAAAGTACAATACATCACTTTCGACGAAAAAACACAAAAAGAAAAGAAAGTACCACACATGATGTTAATCAATGCTGAAAACCCAAAAGAGGTGTACGAGGCTTTGGTAAAAAACTTAGGAAATTTAAACGATTATCTGATTACAGATATCAACATTACTACTATTTTAGAGGTGTGTCCGTATGTTCCTGAAAACGAGCTACTGAAAAAAGGTAATTTCAGACCCGTAGCCGAAGTATTGGCCGAACAGGAAAGCCAATTGGCAGATCAAGCGAATCAATCATAAATGAAAGCTTAATGAATAACGAAGAAATTGTCGCCTTACTTGAACTGACGGTAAAGCTGCTTGAATTACACGACGAAAACGAATTCAAAATCAAAAACCTTGGTTTTGCAGTGCGTGCTTTGGATAAAACTACCGAAGATTTACTCAATATGTCGGTAGCTCAATTATCAACCTTGCCAAGTGTTGGGAAAAGTATTGCGACAAAAATTGAGGAAATCGCCCGCACGGGTACTAGCCAAGAGCTTTCTGAATTGTTGGCTCGGACGCCCGAAGGTGTGTTGGAGATGCTTGCCATCAAAGGCATTGGCCCCAAAAAAGTACGGGCGATTTGGAAAGAACTCAATATTACCGATACTCGCGAATTGTTGATAGCTTGTGAAAACGGTCATGTAGCAAAATTGAAGGGCTTCGGTGAGAAAATCCAAAATACCATCAAAGAATCTATCTTGTACGCACAGTCGAATACAGGGAAACTTCGGATGGAGAAAGGAGAAGAGTTGGCTCAAGTATTATTCGACGAACTAGAAGGACATTTCGAACAGGTGTCAATCGTAGGTGATGTCAGACGCAAAAACGAAATCGTAGAAAGCATTCAGCTAGTAGTGGGGCATGATAAACCTTGGGAAGTGCAGCAATTTATCAATACCTTACCGACGCTACAACAAGACGAAAAATCGTCGTCGCCATTTGCTTGGCGTGGACATTTTGAAGGCAAAGGCATCGATATTGAAATATTGATTTGTTCACCAGCTCAGTTTGTCAACCAAGTGTTTATCTATTCGGCTTCGCCCAAACATTTGGCTACTCAGCATTTATTAAAGACGGTTCAAAAACAAAGCTTTGAGTCGGAAGAAGCCATTTATGCCAGCGTGAATGTACCTTATATCATTCCCGAAATGCGTGAGGGCAATTTCGAGTTTGATTGGGTTCAAAAGCATCAGAATGAGGAATTGATTACGTGGGATGCCCTAAAAGGTATTTTGCATAATCATTCTACCTATTCAGACGGCAGACATACGCTAAAAGAAATGGCAGATTACTGTCGTGAATTGGGTTTTGAATATTTAGGTATCGCCGACCACTCTAAAACGGCATCTTATGCCAAAGGACTTTCGGAAGAAAGGATTTTTGAGCAACATGCCGAAATAGACCGCCTGAATCAACAATATGCTTTGATGACCGACCGCCCTTTTAAAATCTTGAAAGGGATAGAGTCTGATATTTTGGGCGATGGTTCTTTAGACTATCCCGATGATGTACTCCAGAGTTTTGATTATATCGTGGCTTCTATCCATCAAAACCTAAAAATGACGGAAGAAAAAGCGATGTCGAGGCTAATAGCGGCTATCGAAAATCCTTATACTACTATTTTGGGACACCCGACGGGCAGACTGTTGTTATCAAGAGCGGGTTATCCTGTAGACTATCAGAAGATGATAGATGCCTGTGCTGCTAACAACGTAGTGATAGAAATCAATGCTAGTCCCTATCGTTTAGATTTAGATTGGCGGTGGATACAATATGCTTTAGAAAAAGGCGTAAAATTATCCATCAATCCCGATGCCCATGAAATGGAGGGTTATTTTGATATGCACTATGGCGTAGCGGTAGCTCGCAAAGGGGGACTAACTACTGATATGACGTTTAATACGTTGAGTTTACAAGAAATAGAGGCTTATTTAAAGAAGTAATATTCAGTCTTTACTTTTAGGGCGTGACTTAAGTCACGCCCTAAAAGTAAAGAAACGCAGTCGCTCGTATTTTACGAGTGACGACTATTAACAGGCATCATGCCTGAAATATCAGCCATCAAATCCTAACAAAAAAACGGGATGAGCTGTGCCACTAATCTGGCATAACTCATCCCGTTTTCCTGATAAAGTTGGAGTGATTAACTACAAACCTTGATATTAAACACTTTCCTTAACGCTACTTAGAGAAAGTTTTACACGCTTTTTGTTGATTATTTTTCTTAGCGGAGTTTCAAAATAGGTATAACTAAGCCCAGAAAATACTATTAAAATGATTAAACTTAAATAAAAAATCACAGCTGGATTTTCTATATTAAGGTATTGAATAATGCCACCAGCCCAAATGAATATTGGTACTTGCAGGATATAGATACTATAGCTTATTTCTCCTAAAAACACCAAAACTTTATTGTTTGATATTTTTGTTAGTACGCCATTATTGGCAGAAATCAGTATTATTAATGGAATGAAAATGAATGCTAACATGCCATTATGGTAATTGATACCAATGTTGAATTTCAAGAGAATTGACAATAATATGGTTAGCCCGATAATATGCAAATCATAGTTTCTTTCTTTAACTCCCTGCAAAAAATATATCCCTGCAATATTTCCTATTAAAAACTCACTTAAATGCATCAATGGAAAATAGTATAAGAATTCATGACTTTCTGTACCAGCGCCATCATAAAAAGAAGAATATCTCAACGCATGAAAAGCGATTTGGCTAATAGTAAAGAAAACAAAAATTGGAATGACTACTTTATTAAGAGGATATTTTTTATAGAAAAAGTTAAAGATAAAAGGGAAAGTAGCATAAAAAAACATCTCTACCGATAGAGACCATCCTGGGGAATTAAATGATAATGCATATCCAGGAATATAAGTTTGAATTAATATAATATTTAGTATTAATCCTTCATAATCAATTGGTTTATGTCGAAACACTAAAGAGGCTAAGAGTATTAATATGGCTAAGAAATATACAGGATAAATTCGTGCAAACCTTTTTTTGATATAATCTCCAAATTCAATCTTTTCTTTATTGCCGTATGCAATAATCATTACAAATCCCGAGAGGATGAAAAAATAACTTACTCCTATATTAGCTTGTCTGAATAAAAAATCTATTGTAACATGATTAAATGGGAAAATATCCTTGCCATAATGGAATACAACAATAGAAATTGCTGCCAAAAACCTTGTAAATGTTAACTGTTCTAGTCTCATAGTTTAAATATGTGTTATTTTATAGTGTTTAGCGATAATGAATAATTGATGCCATCAATTATTACGTGTTGCTAAATCTATTAGCGGTCTTGAGAATTGAATCTAATTTTTTATGTAGCGGGAAATACTCCTAACGAAAAGGAACTTATAGGCTAAATTGTTGATATTTTAATTCACTATCAACTTCATATTTTTGAACTATTTATTATTATTTTATTGCAAGACTCAACAAATATAAAAGAAAAACTGGAAAACCTATTCTTTTAAGAACGATAAGTGTTTTTAGTATATATTTTCTTGATATTGTATTGTTTTATGGCAAATTGCTGTAAAATAATACATATTATAAACCATTAATATTGACTTTATCTTACAGAATACCTTATATTTTAACGTGAAATAATGCATTTTTGAGTTTTATTGTTGGAGTAGAAAATTGACAATAAAAATCTTTTTGCTCTTTTAAAAGCTGTGGGATTTTGTTTCTTATTACTCTTTTATGAGCTAAATATCAATAAGGCTTAGCTGTTTTGCATCCTTAAATCTTATACCTTTTTAACCCGCAGATTTTCGCTGATTTGATACGCTGATTTGCAGAGATTTTTAGGCAATCACATCTTATATCTTCAATCTTGTGTCTAATATCTTCAAATCCTAAAGTCTGACAATCCTAAAGTCCTCCAGTCTAAAATCCCATCTTCCAACTCTGATTTCTATATTCCCCAGGTGTCAACCCTGTGATTCTTTTAAAAATCCTTGAGAAATATTGTAGGTTATCAAAGCCTGTATCCTGAGCGATATCGATAAACTGTTTGTTGGTCGTGGTGATAAGGTATTGGGCGCGCTCTATTCGTTTTTCAAGAATATACTTGATAGGGCTTTTACCCAAACTTTGATGAAATATCCTTGAAAAATAATCTACGTTCAAATTGGCACGATTGGCTAGTTGACTGACCGAAAGCTGCTGATTGATATTAAGTTGGATATAACTAATGGCATCCATAATGACAGATGGAGTAACATCTATTTGATTGTATTTGAAAGCAGGTGGAGCAAGGAATCGTGCAATCAATTGAAACAGGATCCCTTGAGTTTCATAGCGAATTGAAATACTCTGTAGGTTGTTCAACTGTTGGTATTCCTTATAAAAAATGTCTTTTTCATATACCTTCGGGTTGTCTGACCTATTGATGCCTCGCCCAGGATTAATGGCTAAAATCCGATGAAAATTAGCAATGTCGGTCGCAGTTACCTCTAATTCCATCACTGTTCTGGAATGCGTAAACAGCGATAAACCATCTGGGGATTCTTCAAAAAACTGGATAAAATATTGGCTCAGAAAATTGTTACAGGTAAGGTTACACAGTGTAAAACTAGGAATAAGGTACAGATGCCCCGCTTTTAAGTGAATCGTTCCTTCTGCGTTTGAAATCGTCCCTTCTCCACCATCAATATAGTATAAACGATAATAGGGACTGATTACATTGTTGAAGTTCCAGCTAGTATCTAGTTTAACGTAGTCTACATTCAGTAAAGAAAAATAGTTTCTAATTAACATTTTCGCAATACACTTTAGATTTAATGATGAATCGGCTACCCGATATGTTTATACGCTCCTGTTCCCTTTAAGAATAAGAATGATTAGACGACTTCACCCACAAAGTCATGTCATACCCTATCAGGTTTTGAAAAGCAATAGTCGGAATTGTGCAAAAATCTGTCAAATTTATACAAAAAAATAACAATTCGTAGCTGATAAATTTGTAGGTATCAAGTAAAACAAGATTAAACCGAAAAAACATTTAACATGAATCGAAGAAAACTTCTCCAAGGTCTTGCCTTAGGGATACCTAGTCTTTTGGCATCCAAAAGCTTTGCTAACAATATCTTGCCTTTCTCTGAAAACCACAAAGGGTTAGAACCTATCACTTCTGGTCCATTTAAACCTACGTGGGAATCTCTTCAAAGTTACCAGACACCCGATTGGTTCCGTGATGCAAAATTTGGAATGTGGGCACACTGGGGACCGCAATGTCAGGCAGAGGCAGGCGACTGGTACGCCCGAGAGATGTATATGGAAGGGAGCAAAAAATATAAGTACCATCTTGAAAAATATGGACACCCTTCGGTTTTCGGATTCAAAGACGTCATTAACGTTTGGAAAGCCGAGCAGTGGAATCCCGAAGAATTAGTGTCGCTTTATAAAAACTGTGGTGCGCAGTATTTTATGGCCTTGGCGAATCACCACGATAACCTTGATCTCTATGATAGTAAATATCAGAAAAACTGGAACGCTACGAAGGTGGGACCTAAGAAGGACATCATTGGTGGCTGGGCAAAAGCAGCCAAGAAAAATAGTTTGCCATTTGGAGTAAGTGTACACGCCGCCCATGCGTGGAGTTGGTTTGAAACTGCACAAAGGGCTGATAAAAACGGGTCTTACGCTGGTGTACCTTATGATGGTAAACTTACTAAGCAAGATGGTAAAGGAAAATGGTGGGAAGGGTTAGACCCTCAGGAGCTATACGCCCAAAACCATCCGTTGAGCGAAAATAGTCTGGACAATGGGATGATACACAAGCAGTGGCATTGGGGCAATGGCGTGGCTGTTCCTACCCAAGCTTATATCGAGAAGTTTTATAACAGGACGATAGATTTAATCAATAAATACAGTCCAGACCTTGTGTATTTTGATGATTCACAATTGCCTATGTGGCCTATTAGCGATGTTGGCTTGCGAATTACTGCACACTTATATAATAAAAGCATTAAAGATAAGGGCAAACTAACAGGGGTAATTAATGGTAAAATCTTGGATGAAAACCAACGGAAAGCCATCATCTGGGACATAGAAAGAGGACAAAGCAACAGCATTGAGCCATTTACTTGGCAAACCGATACTTGTATTGGCGACTGGCACTATAATCGTGGACTCTACGACCGTAAGGGTTATAAATCAGCCAAAACAGTTATTCATACATTGATTGATGTAGTCAGTAAAAATGGTAACCTGATGTTAAATATTCCTTTGCGTGGCGATGGCTCTATCGATGAACTAGAAAGAAAGATTGTGGAAGACATAGGCGTATGGATGAGGGCGAATGGAGATAGTATCTATGGCACACGTCCTTGGAAAATATTTGGTGAAGGTCCTGCCCAAGAAGGAGCGGCGGCATTAAGTGCTCAGGGCTTTAATGAAGGCAAAGGCAAGCCATTTACAGATAAGGATATTCGGTTTGTAGTAAAGGGTGAAAACCTGTTTGCTACGGTGATGGGATGGCCAACAACAGGAGAGGTGCTTATCAAAAGTCTTGGAACAAACAGCCCGTATCGTTCATCAAAAATTAATCAGGTAGTGTTATTATCGACCCAGCAGGCATTAAAGTTTGAACAAACTAACGAGGGACTTAAAGTGTTTTTCCCAACATCAATGCCTGAGGAATCGTATGCTAATGCTTTGAAGATTAGTTGAGTAGATATCGGTATGGTAAAATGGTTTTTCAAACAGAATAGCAGTTGCCCAACCGAATTATGCATCTTGTTCTCTTCAAAAGTAAGATTGTTAGCAAAACCCTTTCTATTAGCGGGTGACTTAAGTCACCCGCTAATAGAAAGGGTTTTGAAGATTTCTCGCGCTTATTGGTATTGTCAGCAACAAGATATGCGACAGCAATACGTTCACGTATTGTGGCTAAATGTTTTGCTCAGATGTGCTTTGTTATCTTTTCTCTTAGCAGGTGACTTAAGTCACCTGCTAAGAGAAAAGATACTCCCCTTTAAAACTTCAAAATATTATTTTCAATATCATGATAAAGCAATACTGACCAATGTTCTTCTTTGGCTTGTTGTTCCCATCGTTCTCTAAGTTCCTTTGCTTTTTTGCCATCAAAATCGCTTTTATAAGCTAGGTGAAATCTTAGGTAACTCTCTTGCGGAAGGTTGTCTGCTCCATAAAAAACAATGTCCCAGGCTTGGTCCGAGTCTTCCTTAATCCAAAATACCTGATGAAAAGGCGAATGTCCGCCCGTTACTTCATACGAAATATAGTTGTCTATAAGTCCCTTATGATTGTCTAAAAAATGTAAATTAGGGAGTAACGCTAATTGCGCTAAAATGGCTTGGTTAAAAGATGGATTATCTGGTTGGGTTAAGGCATATTCCAATTCTTCTTTCTGAAGATAAATGGTAGCATCGGGAAAGTTTTGAATAAAAACATCGTCTTTAAAATATCCAATGCCTTCAAGATGATCTTTGTGCAAATGCGAAAGCAATACTTTGGTAATTTGGTGGACTTCATACCCAGCTTGCTTTATCAGATAGATAATTTGTGGCTGATTGTCTTGCCAAAAGCCCAAGCCAGCATCTAGCAGAATAACGTCGTTATTGGTAATCACCAAAAACGGGCATACTGCCATTTTCAAACTTTTAGCATCTATCTGTCCAGCATTTTCATGGGTAACCTTTGTAAATTGCTTTTGTTTATTAACGGCATAAATGCCTTCGTTCAATGCTATAATATCCATTTTTATACAATAATATTCAATTTATCATCCACATATACGCCCCTTGTATAATTCCTAATCAGTCAAAAAGAAATTATTAGGATACTAATTAGCAAACATAACGATGGCGTTTACAGTTACCTTTTGAGAAAACAAAGATACAATAAATGATAACCGTAAGAACAAACGTCTTTTTTGAGGCTATTATTTACCTTCAAGCCCTGCCAAAGTTTTAGGCTTTTTGCGTTATCTTTCTGAAAAACTCTGCCATGAAAAGATTTTTACCGATAATCCTGTTGCTGAATACATTTACTTTATGGGCTCAGACAGACTCTAGCCTGAAAGTTACTGAACTCCAACCCGTAGTTATCAGCTCGTCACGTTTTGTAGGAAAAGATATTCAAACTCCGCTGGCCGTCTCCGTTATCGACCAAGCACGTTTACAAACAGGACAATCCAAGCTTTCGATGTTTGATGCCCTTGGAGCGGTGCCTGGGGTTTTTGCGATGAACTCCGAAAACTTTGCTCAGGATTTACGCATTTCTATTCGAGGATTTGGAGCAAGGGCATCCTTCGGTATTCGTGGGTTGAAGGTAGTGATGGATGGTATTCCAGAATCTATCCCAGACGGCACTGCCAAAGTAGGTAATTTAGATATGGGCTTGATGGAACGTGTAGAAGTAATCAAAGGCCCTACAGCAGGGTTGTATGGCAATGCTTCGGGGGGCGTTATCAGCCTTTTTTCTGAAACTCCGAAACAGTTTTTTGCGGAGGTTCAAAGCACTTTTGGCTCTTTTGGTTTTCAGCGTCTTCAATTTAAAACGGGGCAGGAGATTGGGAAAGTAACCTACTTCGTCAATGCCTCTAGGCTCACGAGTACGGGTTATCGTGACCATAGTGCTTTGGAGCGTAATTTCTTGAATGGAAAATTGATTTATAAGTTTTCAGACAAAATAAACCTGACCGTTTTGATGAGCTATGTAGATAGCCCCAAAGCAGAAGACCCAGGAGGATTGACCCTAGCAGAAATTGATAAAAACAGACAGCAGGCTCGCCAGACCAATTTGGATTACAACGCTTATGAGACTTTTAAACAAGCCAAATTTGCCTTGATTTATGACCAAAAAATTGGTGAAAAACACCAAATCAGTGCAAGAGGATTTTATTTGAATAGAGATTTTAGTAATCAGCAGGCTTTTGAAGCGAGTGGACAAATAGTCTTTAAAAGAGATTTTTCGGGCGGAGGGTTCAACTATCAGTTTACCGATAAAAAATACCGACTAAAAGCAGGTGTCGACCTTGAAAATCAGCAAGATAATCGACAAAGATATGATAATAAAAAAGGAGAAAGAAGTACGCTGAGGTTAGACCAAATAGAAGAATTTAGCAACGTAGGAGCATTTATTTTGCAAGAATATACGTTCAGTCCGAAATTTAGACTTTCGTTGAATACTCGCTTTGATGATATTCAATTAAAGGTTTCGGATAAATTTCAAAGCGATGGCGACCAGTCGGCTATACAATCATTTCAGCGATTCAGTCCGATGCTCGGCTTTTCATTTTCGCCTAGTGCCAATCAATCCATTTATACCAACCTCTCAAGTAGTTTTGAAACGCCCTCTTTGAATGAATTATCCAATAATCCACAGGCCACGGGAGGTTTCAACCCTGAGTTAAGTCCGCAAAAATCAAGAAATTTCGAGGTAGGTTACAAAGGCATTTTAAACAAAAAACTAAGGGTAGATTTAGCTTTGTTTACCATTGAAGTGCAAGACGAAATTGTACCTTACCAACTAGCAGGACAAGCAGGTAGAACGTTTTTTAGAAATGCAGGATTATCTAATCGCAAAGGCATAGAAGCGGGTATCACCTATAAAATAATGGCAGGGTTAACGACTTATTTGAACTATACCTACTCGGCTTTTGCTTACAAAGAATACCAGACTACTGTAGGGAAATTCGACGGAAATACCTTACCAGGTATTCCGAAACATAATATTTATGCAGAGTTCAGGTACTTTACCAAATCAGGATTTTTCACGATTGCTCAGTTAAGAAGTATCAGTAAAATCTTTGCCGATGATGCCAATACCGTTACGAATGATGGTTATTTTACTGCCAATGTCAGATTGGGCTATCGTAAGTCAATCGGTCATTTAGTCTTTGAGCCTTTTGTGGGTATCAATAATTTATCAAATACTGTTTATAATGCTAATGTTCAAATCAACGCCACAGCGAATAGATACTTTGAACCCGCTTCGGGAAGATTCTTGTTTGGTGGAATTAGTGTGAGGATTTGAGAAAATCAGCGTTCATTTGTCAGTTTAAAAATTACCCGCAGATGAACGCTGATTTTTTTCGCTGATTTTCGCTGATTTTTCTCCGCAAATCTGCGTTTTTTTTCTCCGTTCATCTGCGGGTAATTTTAAAATCCGCTGATTCTTTTTTCTCCATTAATCTTAGGATAAATATTTTTCACTAAATTCTTCAAAAATTATATTAACTTCGCAATCCCAAAGAATGAAACGAATATTTTTCATTTGATGTTTATTGAACAAATGGGGGCGACCGGTATTGACAGCTTGTGCAGGTCGGTGGTAAGCACGTCGGGAGTTGGTCTGATCTCCTGTTAAAAATTAGTCCGAAAAACAACCGGCAATACTCAGTATGCCATGGCAGCTTAATCCTTAAGGGATTTCGTTTTGGATAGTTATCAACGGAGTTGGAGCTATTCGCCACACCCCACTCGGCTAAACTCTGCCGCTGGGATACGGGGTGTCGAAACGCAGAGTCGAATGTTGTGATTTCTCTAAGCAAACATTTAGTACAGAGAGGATAAGGATAGATTAAGGTCTGGCTTGAACCCTGCCTATCTCGAAAAAATAATCAAGACTAAACGTGAAGAAAGCTATCGAGTTCCTTGTCTGGACGAGAGTTCGAATCTCTCCGTCTCCACTTAAAAAAACCGCTTATACACATTGTATAAGCGGTTTTTTTGTTTTTGGAAGGAATAAAATGGCAGTAAAATGGCAGTAAAATCTTGCCTTTCTTGCCTTTGTTGGTGTTATTCCACCAACAAATCGAGCGAAATGCGTTGCTGTCGCCAATGTTGTTGGTGAACAAACACCAACAACATTGGCGACAGCAACAATGGCACCAACGACCGCATAAAGCCATAATGAAATAAGCTATTTCAAATTACTGTTAAAAAACATTACTAGCTTATCAAACGGAATTTTATCCATTCTATCATATAAATCAACGTGAACAGCCGTTGGTATTATCATTAGCTCTTTTGGCTCGTTAGCTGCTTTATAGGCATCTTCACTAAAATACCTAGAATGGGCATTTTCTCCAGCAATCAAAAGCATTGGTCTCGGTGAAATTTCTTTAATGTATGTCAGGATAGGCATATTCATAAAAGACATCGGGTTCGTAGCCGTCCATGATGCATTTGAATTAATCGAACGTACATGAAACCCGCGAGGAGTTTTGTAATAATCGAAATACTCTTTTACAAACTGAGGCTCGCTACCTGTTAGTTTCTCAGGCAAATTGTTTGACGAAGGTGCAAACGATTGGTTCTCTGCATCTTTCCATCGCTGTTGTGCTAAATGTTCAAGATTTTGGGTGCGCTGTTCAGCGGTTACTACATCATTATACCCTCTCGACATCACCCGTGTCATATCATACATACTTGTTGTAGCCACAGCTTTAATTCGCTTATCTATGGCGGTGGCATTTAAGGCAAAACCTGCAAAACCGCAGATCCCAATAATGCCAATTTTGTTTCTGTCTATATTTTTCTGTAAGCCTAAAAAGTCAACCGCAGCACTAAAATCCTCCGTATTTATATCGGGTGAGGCTACATTTCGAGGCTCACCACTGCTTTCGCCCGTATAAGAAGGGTCAAAAGCCAAGGTAGCAAAGCCATGTTCGGCCATTGTTTGGGCATACAATCCAGAAGATTGTTCTTTCACTGCCCCAAAAGGCCCGCTAATGGCCAGTGCTGAAAGTAATTGATGTTGATTTTTGGGAAGATATAAATCCCCTACAAGCGTGATCCCATAACGATTTTTAAAACGTACTTTTTGTCGGGTTACTTTATCGCTTAACTGAAAAGTATAATGATTGGGTGCTGTATTCATTTTCGTAGTATTTACGTTGTTTTGACTGAACGATTGCCCTGCTATTGTTAGGATCATCATTGTATGAGCAAGTATTTTTTTCATTCTCTTAAATGGCTGTTTGTTAAATGGTCTTTAGTATTTTAGCAGGAATCCCCCCCACAATTACATTATCGGGAACATCTTTAGAAACCACTGCCCCAGCAGCTACTATCGAATTTTCGCCAATGGTTACTCCTGGCAAAATAGTTGCTCCTACACCAATCCAAGCCCCTTTCTTAATTAATATGGGCTTTGAAATTGTTGCTCGTCTTTCAGCTGGATTGATAGGATGATTGGTCGTGATGAGGTTTACCTTGGGGCCAATCAATACGTTGTCTTCAAGGGTAATACCACCTCTATCCATAAAGGTGCAGGCATGATTAACAAATACATTTTTGCCAATGCTTATATTCTCGCCAAAGTCGGTATAAAATGGAGGGATAACAAAAAAGGTTTCATCTACCTTTTTGCCAATCAGCTCGCTGAAGATAGTATTAATCTCTTGCAGATTATCTGTAACAACCGTATTCAGTTTGGCAGTAGTGTGAATTGCCTTTTGAATAACCTTAAAGAGTGCCGGATAGTCGGGGTCGTCTAGTGCAATGACCTCACCTGACTTATCCCTTTCGAAGATGGATTTTTCGGGTCGATTGTCCGAAGTGTTATGAGTTGTATGTAACATCTTAATTGAGTTTGATATGCTCTTGCAAAGATATTGCCCCTCATGGCGCTACCGTTAAAGGTTATCAAACCAAAAATTAAGAATTTCAAACTTCTATTTCTCTTAATGACTTTGGATTAGTACCAGTATTTTTTTTGAAAAAGTTATTGAAGTAAGTCGGGTACTCAAATCCCAGCGCATAGGCAATTTCAGAAATGTTCCAATCAGTATGTTGCAATAGTGCTTTAGCTTCTGTTGTAATTCTTTCGGTAATATGGGTAGTCGTAGATTTCCCTGTAACCTCTTTTACAGCACGATTCAGATAGTTTACGTGTATGTTTAAATGTTGAGCGTAATCCTGTGCTGTTTTTAACTGCAAGGGTTTATCTCCAGTCTCAATTGGAAATTGCCTCTCTAATAATTCAAGGAAAACAGATGTAACCCGTGAAGTCCCGTTTTTGTGTTGATGATAATTTTCAGACGGTTGTAACTTTAGTGCTTCGTGAATGATTAGATTGATGTAGTTGCGAATAAGCTCGTCTTTATAGGCATAGTTGCTTTGCTGCTCATCAATCATTTTTTGGAAAATAGTATTTAGGAATAACCTTTGTTCCTCTGAAATTTTCAAGACGGGTGTTCCACCAATTTTAAAGAAAGGAGATTGACTCAAACTTTCTGAACGTTCAGATTGCTTTAAAAATTCTTCTGAAAACAAACAGGTATAACCTATATACTGAGTAGATATTGTTTCCCAAGAATACGGAATATGCGGATTGCCAAAAAATAAAATAGTACCTTCTTGGTCAAAGCTTTTATCGGCATAATGAATTTTGCTATGTCCTGTTGTTAGGCATATTTTAAAGAAATCCTTCCTGCTATATATGCGGGTAGCATTGCTATCGTCTTCTAACTGAAAAGCTTTAAACCCTTTCAGTTTAAGTTCGGTATTAAATTCCGAAACGCTACGTTCTACTTTTTTATTCATCTAGTAAAGTTAAGAAATTCAAACTTACTAAATACAAAGTGTTTGTTTTTTAAAGCGATTACCAATACATCGCCTTTTTGCCTTTGTTGGTGTTATTCCATCAACAAATCCATCAACAAATTGAGGCAAATGCGTTGCTGTTGCTCATGTTGTTTGTGAACAAACACCAACAAAGGCATAAAACATTATCAATCGCATAAGTTATTCAATTAATTACTTTATACATAGCATACTATAATATACATTTATACATATTTATGATATCTTTGCATATTATAATATACATTTATGGTAGATATACTAACAATAAAACATGTAAAACTTAAGATTGGCGAGTGGTGTAAACAAAAACGTCGGGAGTATGAACTCACACAAGAAGAACTTGCACGTGACCTTGGTATGTCTCGGATTACTATACAGCAATTAGAATCAGGAAAAAATGTGACGCTTGATACTTTGCTAAAGGTCGCTAATCATTTTAACAGCCTGCCTATCATATACAAGCTTTTTGAAGATGGTAGCGATATTCCCGATTCATTATATTAATCATCATGGCAACAAACAGCATTATAGAAGTATGGGTTTTTGGTACAGAATTAGGCAAGCTTGGCTATGATATAGACCAGCGTAAATGCTATTTTCAGTATAATCCACTCTTTTTAGAGTCTTGGCCTTATCCACGTATGTTTCCTTTTATTTTCAGGAAGGTGAAATCTGGGCAGGTATTTACTGATTATGAAGGAAGTACATTCAAGGGCTTGCCACCGATGATTGCCGATTCATTGCCAGATATGTTTGGCAACATCATTTTTAAAGAATGGTTTGAAGCCAATAATAAAGGTTTTGATAAAATTATGCCATTAGAGCAATTGGCTTATGTGGCTAACAGGGGCATGGGAGCACTTGAATATCGCCCTGTGATAGAAATTCCCACAACAGCAACTATAGACATTGACGAAGTGGTAGCTGTACTTCAAAAAGTACTTGATGTAAAAAAAAGTACATCGGAGAAAAACTTGAGTCACCCCGCATTGCTCAATATTTTTAAGATTGGCTCGTCTGCTGGTGGTGCACGCCCCAAGATATTGATTTCAGAACATAAGGAAACTAAAAATATTATCCCTGGCGACATCGAATACTCAGACGATTATAACCATTGGTTGGTAAAACTGTGCCTTGACGAAAACGACGGCTATAATAAAGAAAAAGTAGAATATGCCTATTATCAACTTACCCAAAAAGTGGGTATAGATATGATGCATTCCGAACTAATAGAAAACAGACATTTTGCCACGAGAAGATATGACAGGCAAAATGGCGTAAAACAGCACGTGCTCACAGCCTCTGGTCTTACAGGCTGGGACTTTATGAAACCCGAAAATGGCACTTATGAAAACGTCTTTAAATTGGCGCTAAATTTAAAAGTACCCCACAGAGATTTACAAGAGCTTTTCAAAAGAATGGTATTCAATACGGTATTTTTAAACTATGATGACCACCTCAAAAACCACAGTTTTATCTATCATCAAAAGGATGATTCATGGAGGCTTGGTCCAGCTTACGACATTACTTATCCGTTTAATGTCAGGCTTAACTACCTTAAAAAATCTAGGGCATTATCCGTCAATGGTAAACGGACAGGCTTTATATTAAAAGATTTGTTGGTAGTCGCGGAGACTTTTGCTATTAAGAACCCCAAGGGAATTATCCAAGAGGTACAAAATGCTGTTCCCCAATGGAGCTCTGTTGCACAAAACTTAGCAATCCCAGAATTTGTTATTGAAGCAATAGAGAAGGAATTTCAAACGTTTGACCTTTAGTAGGTTTAGGTTTTTTTGCCTTAGTTGGTGTTATTCCACCAACAAATCGAGTGAAATGCGTTGCTGTCGCTCATGTTGTTGGTGTTTGTTCACCAACAACGGCATAATACCTTATTAATACCAATGTTGTTAGCGAGCAAATTTAAACAACCCCAAGAATATTTAAAAACCGTATTTTTAATGTTTCATTCGTAACTATTATTGACCATGACACTTAGTTTCATATCTAAAGAAGAACATGCAATTGAACAAAATATTTCATTATTTAAAATAGTTTGCAAAAAAAATAACTGGCATTATCTACTCGAAGAATCTCACATTTATTACCATTCTAGGTATCCAAATGGTAGATGTGACTTTTCTATTTGGACATCACGTTTAATTAAATATCAATTAACAGAAATTGTAATATTAATGGGTACTATTGAAAATTCTAAAGAAGAGCCTTTTGATTTTCAAATTGAAAAAGATTATATCTATTATAATTTTCATTTTGAACTTTTCTATAAAGAAGAAAGTAATTGGTTTTCAAATAAAGGGCTGATATTTACTTATCAGTTTATGAAAGAATTGCTAGCCCATAGACCTGATTGGGTATTTTTAGATCATGATATTGAGGCTCTCTACACCATTGATAATATCGATGACTTTGCAAAAAAGTATGAATTTTCGCCAGATGCCTTTAGTTTTGATTTTACTAATCCAAGTCAATAGAGTCAATTAATTTGTGATTGTTCATTTTGCCTTTGTTGGTGTTATTCCACCAATAAGCCGAAGAAATGTGTTGCTGTCGCCAATGTTGTTGGTGAACAAACACCAACAACGGCGTAGAAGACTAATAAACTAACTAACTCACTACTTCACAACTTTTTCAAATACCGAAGTGCCACACATCCCGATTCAAAAACCTTTGTCTCAACAAGTTTTAATTGCATCGACTCTGGTAGATTAATGTCTGCCATCAACCTTGTGCCTTCTCCTACGATAATGGGGTGAATGACAAAATGATATTCATCAATGAGGTCAAGCGCGATAAGTTGCGAGGGAATATCTACGCCACCAGTTATAATATCTTTGCCTTCTTCTTGTTTTAATTTAAGTATTTCGTCGCGCAGGTTTGTACGAATGATTGTCGTATTTTTCCCCTCAGCCTTCTCTAATGATTTTGAGATGACTACAATTTTTTCAACAGCATCGAATACTTGGGCAAATTCGTCCATTGCTTTGGTCGGAGCCGTATGATTTTTTGCCACATCAGGCCAAAAAGGAACCATCAATTCATAGGTTTTTCGCCCGTATAAGAGTACGTCAGCCTTTCGCATCAATTGGGTGAAATATTCATGCACGTCTTCATTGCCGTTTACTTTAGTGTGGTCGCAGCATCCATCCAAAGTGATGTTGATTCCGAAGATTAGATTTCTCATTTGACTACTGATGGGTTTAATTTTCTTTTAAAGGTAGTAATTTTTGCTTTTCGAAATACCTTTCAGCACAAGTCGAGGAGTGAGAATAATTGTGCATCAAGTCCGCTATATTTTCTAACAACATAAGCAACATACTTTTTACGCAAATGATACCCTACAATGTCGTAAACACACCCATCATATCAAAAGGCGTCTGGTTATCTTTGTTATAGAAAGCAACATAACTATCTTTTAAACGCTATTGCTATGAGAAAATTAAAATTACAGGTACAAATGACCATCGATGGTTTTGTAGGCAGACCAGATGGTCAGCTAGACTGGATGTGGATTCCTGGCGGAAGGGATGAAACAGTTTTCAGAGACATCATTGACATAGCCGATAGTTGTGATACTATTCTGCTGGGACGTAAAATGACCCGAGGCTTCGTTGACCACTGGGAAAATATATTTGATAATCATCCCGAGAGTAATGAACACCCGTTGGCTCAACGAATGGTAAATATGAATAAGGTAGTATTCAGTCATACAGAAACTGTAATATCGGGCAGGAACTTGAAGGTAGAGAATAGAGACCTCGTTACGGCAGTACAAGCACTGAAAGAGGAATCAGGTAAGGATATGCTTGTTTATGGCGGAGCCAATTTTGTAAGTTCACTCATTAGTCATAATCTTATTGATGAATATTATATTTTCAGAAATCCCGTTGTAATCGGTACAGGACTTTCAATTTTTAATGATACAAGGTTTCTGAAGTTAGAGAGTACTGTTACCTACAAAAATGGAAAAATGCTTTGTAAATATCTGCCTCTGTAGTGAATGTTACGTTGGTCGGGATGTTAGCTTGCTACATCCTCGACCTTATTAACAATTAATTTTTTATACTATTTTTTCACTATATAAAATAATATCTATAGATTTTATATAGTAATGGTAGATAATTACTACTTTTGTACCCAAGATTCAAATACAACAGCATTTGCAAGGTATCAATGATGATATATTGCTATATTAAAATGCCATTGAGTTATTATATCGGGAAAGGATATTGAAAAAATAATTTGCAAATCCAGCGATACAACTCGGTGGATTTTTTATTTTAAAATGAATTTAAAATGCAGACAGCAATAAAAAATATGATTGTAATTAATCAACAATATATCAACAGCATGGTGATGTTTTGTTGTATGCTTACAACGCGATGTTGCCGTATTTAACCCTAATTCAAATCTTTTGAAAGGCGTTACGGCAAACCGTGACGCTTTTTTTTACACTAAAAAAAATGGTTTATAGCATCGATAATTAACAAACTAAAAATTCAATAAAAATCTAATGATTGAAATTAAAAATATCTCCAAAACTTTTCATCAGCAAGAACAATCATTCAAAGCACTTGATGAAGTAAGTTTAAATATAGAACAAGGTGATATCGTCGGAATCATCGGTTTTTCAGGTGCTGGAAAAAGTACGTTGATTCGGTCGGTTAATTTGTTAGAAAAACCTGACCAAGGTCAAATTATCATCAACGGAAAAGATTTAACAACGTTAAATAATAGAGAATTGGCAAGGGAACGTAAAAAAATCGGAATGATTTTCCAACATTTTAACCTTCTTTCTTCCAGAACTGTTTTTGACAATGTTGCATTGCCTTTAGAATTGGACAATACCAGTAAGTCAGAAATTGAAAAAAAGGTAAACCAACTTTTAAAAGTCGTCGGCTTGGAAGATAAAGCAAAAGATTATACAAAAAGCCTTTCGGGTGGACAAAAACAACGGGTTGCCATCGCAAGAGCTTTGGCAAATGACCCCTATTTGCTACTTTGTGATGAAGCCACAAGCGCATTAGATCCTGCTACAACGCAATCCATTTTACAACTGTTGAAAGACATCAATCAAAGATTGAACATCACCATTTTACTGATTACTCATGAAATGGACGTGATAAAAGCCATCTGTAACCACGTTGCCGTGATAGACAAAGGAAAACTGATTGCAAAAGGAACGTTGGAAGAAATCATATCAAATAAAGAAAACCCTATCATCAAACAATTTATAATTCCTAAAACAGCGACTATACCTCAATCTTTAAGCAGCCAATTACAGCCAGAACCATCGATAGGTTTGTTTCCCTTGGTGGAAATCGAATTAAATGGCCAAATTTCGTTTGAACAACTTTTATCCGTCGTGCACAGCGACTATAAAATTCAGTACAAATTGTTTTCGGCAGAAGTGGAATATTTGGGTAAATCCAATTTTGGAAAATTACTATTGTCCTTACAAGGAAGTTCGGATGAAAATGAAAAAGTGATTCAGTATTTCAATCAAAATAACATTCTAAACACCATTAACGGATATGTTTGAGCAAACAACTATTTCATTGCTTTTAAAAGGAATTTGGGAAACCGTTTTTATGACGTTTACATCTGGATTTTTTGGTTTTTTAATCGGACTTCCTTTGGGAGTCATTTTGTTTCTTACGAAAAAAGGACAGCTACTTGAAAACAGTTTTTACAACCGTATATTATCGGTATTGGTAAACGTATTCCGCTCCATTCCTTTTATCATTTTAATCGTGTGGCTCATACCATTTACAAGAGTATTGGTAGGAACCTCCATTGGCGTAAATGCAGCGTTGGTTCCGTTGAGTATTGGTGCTGCACCATTCATAACACGGTTGGTAGAAAACAGTTTGCTTGAAGTGCCAAACGGATTGATAGAAACTGCCAGAGCATTGGGGGCAAGTCCTTTACAAATTGTTATCAAAGTTTTGTTACCTGAAGCATTGCCGTCATTAATAAATAATGCAAGCATTACACTCATCACATTAGTAGGATATTCTGCCATGGGCGGTGCCGTTGGTGCAGGCGGATTGGGACAAATCGGCTATCAATATGGTTATGTCGGCTACGATGCTTTTATTATGAATACGGTTTTGGTTTTATTGATAACATTAGTATTTGTCATTCAGTTTTCGGGCGATAAACTTTCTAAAAAATTTAATCACAGATAAAAAATAGAAAAATGAGAAAAATAGGATTATTAAGTTTGGTTACGGCAGTATTATTATTTAGTTCTTGCGGAAATTCAAAAAAGAATGACCCGAATCATATCATTGTTGGTATTACTTCAGGCTTAGAACAAGAAATTGCCGAAGCCGCCAAAAAAGAAGCCAAAGAAAAATACAATTTGGAAGTAGAATTGGTTGCGTTCAACGATTATGTTATTCCAAACGAAGCCTTGAACAATGGCGAGATTGACATAAATGCCTTTCAGCACGTTCCGTATTTGGAAGAACAATCCAAACAACGGGGCTACAAATTAGCGGTTGTGGGCAATACGTTTGTTTACCCAATTGTGGCGTATTCCAAAAAAATCAAAAACATTTCTGAACTGCAAAACGGTAGCACGATTGTCATTCCAAACGACCCGACCAATGGCGGACGTTCATTATTGCTTTTACAAAAAAACGGTTTGTTGAAACTAAAACAAAATGTCGGGCTTTTACCAAAGGTAACAGACATTATTGAAAATCCGAAACAATTGAAAATTCTGGAAATAGAAGCCCCGCAACTTCCCACAGTATTAGATGACAAAGAAGTTACGATTGCTATTATCAATAACAATTTTGCTGCGCAAGCTGGATTAAATCCTGATGAATTAGGCATTTTGAAAGAAGAGAAAGAGTCACCTTATGTAAATGTGATAGTAGCAAGAGAAGACAATAAAAACGAAGAAAAAGTAAAAAATTTCGTAAAAGCTTATCAGTCAGAAGCCGTTGAAAAAGCAGCCATAAAAGCTTTTAAAGGTCGTGCAGTAAAGGGTTGGTAGTCTTCAAAGAATGAATTGTTCACTTTAAATGTTGGTCGGGATGTTGGCTTGCTACATCCCAACCCTTCCTCTATTTTAAAACAGCAGGTAAAAGATATTCTCTCACTATCGTATCCGCTTGCGGATGTGCGTAAGGTTTGTTATAAGCCTTGGCTGTTATGATGATAACGATGGGCAAATCTTTGAAGATGATAAATTGATTACCGCCATTGCCTGCACAATAAAAGGCCTCATAATTCTTGCCCGCTACCTGAAAGGTCTTATTCCAAAACAAATAACTATAATATTCATTATCCCTTTCAGGAATCTGTATTTGCTTGGTCAATGTTTTAGCAACCCAGTCGGCAGGAATAATTTGCTTGCCCTGCCATTTCCCGTTGTTTTTATACAACTGTGCATACTTAGCATAATCTATGGCCGTCATCTGTAAGCTTCCAGCGGTATTTACTACGTTTTGTGGAGTATATTGCCATTGATATTTCGTGATATTTAAAGGCTTAAACAGCTTTTTATCAGTATATTTTTCTAAGCCTTCTGGCACAGTCTTATGTAAAATATCACCCATCAATACTACGCCCGCGGTAAAATAATCCCACTGACCACCGTTCTTTTTATGGGTATCCATGGGTAAATCTAGCGTGAATTTTACCCAATTATCAGTAGGATACATATTCTCTTCATTACCTAGTGATTCGCTACGGGCGTCTGAACCTTCAAAGGCGGAGCTCATGGTAAGTAAATTTTTTATGGTTACCTGTTCTTTGCTTTCAGCGTAATTAGCAAACTTCTTCAAATCATAAAATGCCTTCAAGGGTTGGTTTTCGTTGTTGATGTACCCATCCTTGATAGCAATGCCCGTCATGGTAGAAGTAAATGATTTTCCTGCCGACCGTGGGTCATGAAGGGTGTACCTGTTGGCATCGTTAAAATATTCCTCCAACAATAATTTATTGTCTTTGATAACCACAATGCTCGTAATATCCTTTAGCTCGTATTTAGCAATAGCCGTATTCAATGCTTCTATCTTCTTCGTGTCGTATTTGGCCTTTGATATTTCCCAATCACTGTTGGGAGCTATGGGTTGTATGGCTATTTCTTCCTTCGTAATCACAGGCGTTTTAATGACCAATTCTATCTGTCCTTGTGCAATAATATTGCCTACTCTTAGGTCAGTATCACTTAGTTTTACATAAGGCTTGAGTACAATTTTTAGTTGATGTTTCCCTTCTGTCAGCGCCTTGTCGCCTCCATTTAGTTTGAATCTGTCCCACATATACATCGCCCACCAGCCTTCACCCGTAGTACTTGTGAGTGGCACTCTAAAAGTAGTCACCGTATTTTTGTTGACGCTAGACCCAAAATTACAGCCATGATGGATATTTTCTTGGTAGATAAGATTGCCATCGACAAAAAAGGAAAACTGCAGATTGCCACTTTTTAAGAGTTCTTCAAGCGATAATTCGGGTGCTAATTGATGAATATAATTAGTGACAGAATTTGCCATAAATACCCTAATATTTAGGCTAGTTTTGCGGGATAATTCAAAAGTGTTGAGAAAATCCTCCTCCTTATAAACATTCAGAGGAATGTTGCTAGCCATGAAAGTAATCCTCCCTATGTTGGCTTGGTGAAGTGGATTAGTAATGACTTCGGGCGTGATAATATCTTTTATTTGCCCAGAGGTTTTTAGTGTAATTAAAACACTGAAAAGAATGATTAATACTTGTTTCATGATAATGCGTTATTTCAGAGACAAATTTAAGCGGAGGGATTTTTCCAAAATAGAACAGGATTAACATGGAAGCCTTAACCAAAAAGTATTTTTCGATAGGCAGAAGGATTCATGCCATTGATTTGTTTAAAACAGCGTATAAAATGACTCTGGTCGGCAAAACCGCATTCAAAGGCGATGTCGGTTAGTTGTTTACGTTTGTCAGATAACATGGAGAGCGATTTCTGCACTTTTAATTTTCGAATGTATTCGCCAAAGGTGCAATGAAAGTATTTAGAAAAGTCTCTGGAAAGGTGTACGGGATGAATACTGAGGGTTTCGGATAAAAAGCCCAACGTAAGATTATCAGCAAACTGCTCGTTCAGAATTTCATTGATTGTGGCAACCCATGAGGGGTGCTTGTGTAACAACGATTGACGTCCCTCCGCCATTTGCGATAACATATCTAGCAACAATCCTTGAATAGATAGGGGAGAGGTAGGGTCTTGTATTTTTGTTTCTGTAAATATTTTATACATCAAAAGCTTGAGGGCGGGGTCTGACAGGTTCATATTGCCTTGTATGTTATCAGCCTTTAAAAACAATTCATCAAACCAACTTTTTTCGATTTCTACGTGAAAACCTCGGGTAAAACCTTCGGGCTTGATATTGTAATGGGCATCCTGCCAATGATGAAATAACAATGTACCCGCAGGGCAATGATAAACCTCTTTTTTGTTACCTTCAATTACGTTGCCCTCTAGGATAAAGGTGAAATAGGCGTGTTCATGGTAGTGCCAGTCTACTTTAGGTTGGGTATAAACAGTATCCGTCAATGTGAGTCCATCCAGATGAATAGTTTGATTAGTCTGCCCGTAAAATTCACCTTTCTTTAAATGCTTCATCGTAAGTATTATCTGCCTGATATTTTACTAGCAAGTTATTCTAAAATTAGAGAAATAGCTTTTATTTGGGATGAATGTGCAAATTGGAGGGATGGGGGATGTTTTTGGCTATTTATTTTGGCTATGGGTCATCAGCTTTCGGCGGTCGGTTAGTCCGCATCTAAGATGCTGGACACTGTAATAATCATGGTTTTATAAACCACAAACCTAATTTCTCAATTCTTTGTTCGAGTTTTGTCTTGCTTGATGTAGTGTGTAATATTACGCAAGCAAGGCTGTGGAAGGTTTGAAAATCATTTTTTAAATAGGGTTGAGGATGTAGCTAGCTAGCATCACGACCAACTAGCGAGGGAATTAATTCCCTCGCTAGTGATGCAGTCAGAGACTGGCCATTATTTATTGGGAACAGCATGTGGATAGGCTTATTCTTTATGAGAATTTATTTTTTGCTTCGTCACTTACGGGAGTAAAAAAGTTAATCAAATTCCCGTCTGGGTCACGAAATAGTAACGAGCGATTACCCCATGGCATTGTTGTCGGTTTCTGAACAATTTCGCTTGTTAAACCTTTAATCATTTCGTAATTATAATCTACATTCTCAACAAGGAACTCTATGATAATACTTTTGTTAGTAGCAGGTTCAGCAACGCTTTCTCCGAAGAAAGCCAATGTTCGTGTGCTTCCAATTGCCAAAGTAAAAGACTCAGATATAACCTCTGCAAAGTCATCGGTTGCCCATTTGGCTGTTGTTCCTGTAGCATCCTCAAAAAACTGAACCAATCGCTTTATGTCAGCAGTAATAATTCTTAATGATACTAAATTTGCTTTACCCATCTTTCTTTTTGTTTTTAAATTAATAATAACACAAAAGTAGAATGGCATTATGACAACGGTATGTCAGGTATAGTAAAGTTTTTTTCTTTGGTGTCCAAAAAATCTTTTAGTGTTAGTTCGTGTGGTTCAAACGAAATTTCAAGGGGTTCGATTTTTAAAATTCTATCTAATCGAAACATACGGTAATCATTCCTTAATTGGCAAAAAGCAATAACCAACCAACTCTCTTGTAAATTATAGAAGAAAGCAAATGGCTCTATTTTACGTATAGTTTTATCATTATTTTGTGCTGACTGATAGGTAATTTTTAAAACCTTAAAGTCTGTCAAAGCATTTTGTATCAAGGTTAATGAATTACTTGTATTTCTGTTTGGGATTATAGGACTAATGGCAATTCTTTTGGAAAGTAATTCAGCCTTGTTTTTTGTTGAATATGATAAAACAGCCTTTATTTTATTGACTGCTTCCATATATTCTTTTATGAGAGAGCTATCATTGTTTTTTTGTACCAATTGCTCTATTGTTATTAAAGCATTTGCTTCACTTTCGGTAAACATTACAGGCGGAATCCGATATCCTTCCATTAGTGTATATCCTTTTCTTTCTTCTGCCATTATCGGCACACCTGCTTGTTCCAATGCTTTAATATCTCTATAAATTGTCCGAACACTTACATCAAACTTTTTGGCAAGCGTTAATGATGTAACGATTCTCTTTGTTTGTAGAATTGTTAGTATAGCTGTAAGTCGAGAAAGTCTTTTTATATCGTTGCTGTTCATTTTTTACTTCATTTCATATAGATCTGGTGGGTCTTGTAGTCTTGCCGCGCGTTAGTCCGCATCTAAGATGATGGACTGTAGTAATTGTGGTTTTATAAACCACCCAGCAAGATAAAGATTACAAATCTTTATGCTAATAAGGTCGAGGAGGTAGCAAGCTAACATCCCGACCAACGTTTAAGGACCTCAATCTGTTAAACAATCACTAAATCACTAACTCACAATTCACTAACTATCCAACTCCTTATTAGTCATCACAAAAAAGACATTCTTCAATACATTCATCAACTCTTCTATTTTCATAGGCTTCGCTACATAATCGTCCATGCCTTTTTGCAGACAAATATCTCTGTCTTCGCTCATGGCATTGGCCGTCATGGCAACGATGGCAGGATGTGGGCCGGGCTGACTTTTAATAATACTAGTGGCCTCAAAACCATCCATTTCTGGCATTTGAACATCCATTAATATTACATCATAAGATTTTTCTTTTATCTTTTCCAACACCAGCAATCCGTTCTCTACAATATCACAGGCATAGCCCAGTTTGTTTAAAACCCTGGCTATTAGTTTCTGGTTTACAGCATTATCCTCAGCAACAAGGATATTCAAAGGATACGATACTGCAAAATCGGTGTTTAGGTTACCGATTGGTTTTTCTGTTTGAGGCATTTTGCTATGTCCATTTAATGAAAATTGAATACCATTACACAAATGTTGTAGTTTTACGGGCTTTACAAGGATAGAAGTAAAGAGGTTAGGATATTTCTTTTTGCTTTCGTCACCAATGGAACTAAGCATTACAATAGGAATATTAGCATCAACAGCTTTGATAGCTTTAGCCAAGGCAATGCCATCCATCTCTGGCATTTCCATATCAGTAATCACTAGCTGAATACGCTTGTTGGTGTTAAATATCTCCAGTCCTTCTTGCCCTGACGATGCTAGCACTGGTATCAGGTTCCAGTTTTGCAATTGTTTCTTCAAAATAGTCAGGTTCGTCTGATTATCATCTATCACCAATACTACTCTGCCACTCATTGGATTAAGGTCGCACTGATTCGTAATCATTGGAATGGTATTGCTAATCTGTGTGACGATACTAAAACTAAACACTGACCCTTCGCCATATTCACTTTTTACAGAAACATCACCACCCATTAATTCTACTAGTCGGGTACAAATCGCTAGTCCCAAGCCTGTACCGCCATATTTACGGGTAGTAGATGAATCTACCTGTGAAAACGCCTTGAATAGCTTCCCTATTTTTTCTTTCGGAATACCTATCCCCGTATCTTTTACACTAAACCCAATGGCAATATCTTCTTCATTGATAGGTTTCGGCAGAAGGTACACTTTCACAAAGATTTCACCCTTGCTAGTAAACTTAACAGCATTATTAATCAAGTTAATCAAGATTTGCTTTAATCTCAGCGAGTCGCCAATGATATGCAAGGGTACATCCTGATTAATTTCATAGATAAGGTCAATCCCCATTTGAGCAGTTCGGTGTGAGAATATATCCATCACATCCTCTATCGTACTGCGGAGGTCGAAGCTTTCCTTCTCTATATCCATCTTACCAGATTCTATTTTAGAAAAATCTAAAATATCATTGATAACACTTAACAAACTTTCGCCACAAGTGATAATCGTATCGGTATATTCCTGTTGTTCGCCGTCTAGCTTGGTTTGGTTTAATAATGATGCCATCCCGATTACACCGTTGAGAGGCGTTCTGATTTCATGGCTCATCGTTGCCAAAAACACACTTTTGGCTTGGTTAGCTTTTTCGGCCTCCTCTCTGGCTTGTTGTTCTTGCTCTTTTTGTGAGGTAAGTTCTGTGTTGAGTTCCAGTAAGTTTTCAGCTTGAAGGGCAAGCTCTTCCGACTTAACAAATAGCTCGTCGTTCAATTCACTAAGCTGTGTAGTACGCTCTTTTACAAGCTTTTCAAGTTCTAATTTCTGTTTGTTAGACTTGTTGATGCGGTGAGTATAGAATTTATGAACTGCCAATAAAATAAGGATAATCGCTACCACCCTTAGCCAAATATTATCCCAAAATGGCGGACTAATGATAATCTCAATTGATTTGGCATTATGGTTCCAGATACCATTGTTGTTAGACCCAATCACCCTAAAAGTATAATGACCAGGCGCTAGGTTGTTATAAACAGCTTTGTGTTCAGTACTTGGTGGAGACCATCGTTCGTCTAGTCCCTCTAAGATATACGAGTACTGATTTCTATCAGGATATACATAATTGAGGGCAGCAAAATTAAAAGTGATAGACGATTGTTTATAGTTCAGCTTTATTTCATCTGTATAGCCAATATCCTTCGTTAAACCAATCGACGAGGTATCGGAAGTAACCATCAGTTGATTGGACAATAAAAAGTTGGTGATAAATACAGGAGGGACATATTTGTTTACTTTTATCTCAGCAGGATAAAACATATTCATGCCTTTTATACCCCCAAAAATCATTTGTCCTTCTTTGGTTTGTAGGTAAGCATTGGCTTCAAATTCCATGTTTTGTAGCCCATCGCGCGTATTGAATGATCTGCTTGATAAAGATTTAGGGTTGAGTTCAATCAGACCATTTGACGTAGAAATCCATAAATTATTAAGGTTGTCTTCCAAGATTCCCTTTACAAAATTATTGTCTATATCTGTTCTAGTATTGATAAAATTAAACTTGTTTGCTGTCTTATCGAATTTATACAGCCCCTTCATCCCGACCCATACCGTGCCTTTTTTATCAACAAAAATTACCCTAGCGTCAGTCTTGGTGTTTGGTTCATTAAAATAATGTGAAAATACCCCACTCTCTAGGTTATAGCGGTTTAGTCCACCGTCGTCTGTTCCAAACCATATATTACCGTCGTGGTCTTCCCCAATTGAAACTACATTATTGCCCGAAAACGAAGAAGTATTGTTTTTCCCAGCGGTTATTCGCTTAAACGTACGTGTTTTAGCATCCCATAAATTAATGCCTCCATAATAAGTAGCAATCCAGAAATTCCCTTTGCTGTCGAGGTGCATATCTTGCAAGAAATTCGAACTGAGAGAACTTGGCACTTTAGAGTCATTTTTAAAATGCGTAAAACTGCCCGTCGCTTTATTAAGCACACTGATGCCACTACCCCATGTACCTACCCATATATTTCCCAGAGCATCTTCTGCAATAGTCTGTACCGCATTTGATGACAAGCTTTTAGGGTTGTTTTTGTTGTATAAATAATGTTTAAATTTCTCTGTTTTGGGGTTAAACAAGTTCAGTCCACCGCCATCCGTGCCTACCCAAATATCATTATCTTTATCCTGATAAAAGGCCTTTACATCATTATAACTTAAAGAATTTGGTTCGTTGGTTTTACGAAATAGTTTGAATTTATCAACCCCATCAGCATATAAATCTACCCCTCCGCGATGCATACCAATCCATAAATTCCCTTGTTTATCTTCAAACAACGCCGATACCGTACTGTTTGAAAGGCTTAATGGAAACTCGGGTTTTGGGTAATAATTATAAAACTTTTGGGTAGATGGTTTGTACAAAATCAACCCATTGTTGATAGTCCCTATCCAAATATTTCCTTTATTGTCAGCTAACAAGCTCAATACCATATAATTATTAGGGATATATGGAAGGTCGGATAGGTGATTGAAGACTTGTAAATTGTTTTTAGCAGGATCATAACTTATCATCCCTACGTTATCAGTTCCCAACAAAATATTGCCACTATTATCTTCTTCTATGGCAGTAATCGCATTGTTTTTAGTGGGCAACAAGGCAATGAACTTATGCGATTTTGTGTCAAATTCCACTAGTCCACGTTGTGTACCTAACCACAAGCGACCATTTTTATCTTTTAAAATACAGTTAATCTTATTCAGCTCAACATCATTACTGGGTTGTTTAAAATGTTTTACCTCTTGGGTTTTAATATTAAATAATTCTAAGCCATTATCTGTTGTGCTAATCCAAAGATTTTTTCCTGTAGCATCCTCGGTGATACCCGTAATAACATTAGAAGACAAAGATTTGTTATTGTTGTCAGCGTGTTTGAAACTAGCAAATTTGTTAGTTTCGGGGTCAAAACAATTGAGTCCTCCCGATGTCCCTATCCACATTTTATGGTCTGAGCTCTCATAGATACATCTGATAAAATTGTCGCTAATAGCGTTAGGATTATTTTCATCATTTTTAAAGACAGTAATTTTTATACCGTCGTATTTATTTAAGCCATCACGTGTGCCAAACCATAAGAACCCCCGGCTTCCTTGAAAAATACAATTTACAGAGGTATTACTCAACCCTTGGTCATTGCTGAGATGCCTGAAACGTGAGCTAGATATTTGTGCCAATCCTGTAAACCAAAGAAAGGGAAAAAAGTACACTAACAAAAGGTTTTTTAACAGTCGGCTTGCATTATACGTATTGGAAAACGTGGTAAGACGCGTCATTTTCATTAATTAAAGTAGTAAAGGTTTTAGATAGTATGGTAATAATGGTACGATAATATACGTACGATTATTATAGTAATAAGGATTTGGCTCAAATATAATAAAAAATTGTTATACAGTATGAGAAGCCCAACGTATAATAGCTTAATGAATATTTTTAAAAAATTATACTGAGGAATTTATTAATAAAATAATAAAAAGTATTATAAATAGCGCTATACGTAGGTTGAAAGAAGAATTATGTGTTCGACATACTACATCGAAAATAGATTTAGTAAATAATGAATTTTTAATGACTATATATTGCTTTTTGAAGCATTTTTTTTCGTAATTTTGTTATAAATATAATTTTATAAAGCCACCTAATAAAATAGGTGTTCTACCCATAGGCAATATAAAACTTGTATTTTAAACATCACATTCTCTTTACTTCTTGGCTTATCACAAAGAGGTATCATTAAGTTAAATTGTAGAAACAATTTAGAGCATTGAGCCCATACTGAGTTTAATATTTTAAACTTTGTTAAATGCTAATTATCAACAACGGATTAATAATAATATTACTGGAAATATTTAATAAGGTATAAGTAGAAGCCTTTTTAAGTACGCGCTTTTTATAATAACTGCCCTATTTTATATTTAAGATTGGCTAAATTATAGTTTTACGAAAACACTTAAAACACATATATCATGAGAAAAATTGCTTTATTTTTAATCCTTCTACTAACTATTGTAAGTTGTAAAAAAGATGAACCAGTATCACCCGACTTTTCGGGTATTTTTGTAGGAACATGGACAGCCACTACCTTAAAGGGAAATGGGAGTACCCTAAACTTAGTTGGTGTAAAAGACCCAGCGCTTTATATGATTATAACTAGGGTGGCTGATAATAAATTAAATGCTGTGCTTAGTAGCTATTCTAATGGACAAACCACAAAGTCAGGTGCTTTGACATTAGATATTGCTAAGAATGGCGATACATATACTTTTACTAATACCTCACAATCATCAAACAATAGTAGTGTTTATTTTAAGTATTCAATGCTAACTGGCGAGTTGATGGTGGGCGGTCTTGCTTCGAACGGAGGTCCTATTGAGGCTACCTTCAAAAAATAAAAGCTGTTATGCTAACTACGCGATTTCAGTCGCTTGGATTATGAGCTAGTAGTGATATTATGTCTTGTCCTAAAATAAGTTGACAGTCATTTTTGACCTTGACTTCTTTTCTGATTTTGTATTTCTGTGTATGTTTT
>NZ_JBWKOV010000013.1:0-83789 GCF_059416265.1 Arcicella sp. GW821-FHT09D11
TCCATAACATCCACCATAATTGCACTGAAAACCAAGAAGTTATTGACAATGAAAAAAATGAAAAAAATTTGAGAAAATTCTTTTCAAATATCTGTTGCTACATATTAAGCTTATGTAAAAACAAAAAGTCCGCTATTAACTTTTATTTAATAGCGGACTTTTTGCATAAAATTTGAGTAAATCAAGGGACATCAAAGCGAAAACCCACTCCATGAACATTGGTTAGTTTGATATTTTGGTCTTTATTAAGGTATTTTCTCAAACGAGTAATGAATACATCAAGGCTTCTGCCTTTAAAATAATCGTCGTCACCCCAAATGGCAATAAGAATTTTATCTCGCGACAGCGTCTCGTTCTTATTATTCACTAAAAAAGCTAATAGATCAGCTTCTCTGTGCGTAAGGTCTTGAGTTTCGTTTTCAAACAAGAGTTTTAAATTCTTTACATCAAAAGTATATTTCCCTATAGTATGCACGCTTTGATTAACTCCTTGTCCAGTTTTCTTTCCAGTTCTTTTTAGTATCGCTTCTATTCTTAGCACAAGCTCTTCTATACTAAATGGTTTGGTTAGGTAATCGTCAGCGCCCAGTTTTAGTCCTTTTATTCTATCTTCTTTTAGTGATTTAGCTGTTAAAAAAATAATAGGCACATCGCTACCTGTACCTCTTACAAATTCTGCAAGCGAAAAACCATCCATTTCAGGAAGCATTACATCAAAAATACAAATGTCATATTGATTATTCTGAAAAGCCTTTTGTCCAGCTTTCCCATCAGTTTGAAGGTCTATGGTGTATCCTTCTTGTTCAAGATTGTCTTTTACTACAAATCCTAGGCTATCGTCGTCTTCGACTAATAATATTTTTGTCATTCGTTTGGTTATAAGATTATCTTTCTTAATGTTTGTCGGCGCAATATATTGTGTTGCTAATGTACTTGTTTTAGCTAATATTTACAATTCGTAACGAATTGCTACTTTTGTACATATTTAATAAGTATAAAAAGTCATTCCATATCAACAGTCAATAAACAGAAAAACAATGTTCTCGTTAAAGCCAGATAAACAATATCCTAAAAAATTATATTCAAAAGCTGTAATAAGGTTTCAGGATTGTGACCCTTTGAAGCATTTAAACAATGCGAAATACTTTGATTACTTCTTTAACGCCCGTGAAGACCAAGTTGCTACTATCTATGAGTTTGATTATAACGACTATTTTGAACACAACAAAACATCATGGGTTGTATATAACCATCAAATAGCCTATGTCAATTCTGCTAAAGTAAGCGAGAGAATCGGTATTATTTCTTCCGCTATTTATTTTAATGATGATACATTGGTTACAGAGTTTGTCATGACAGATGAAAATTGTACACATTTAAAGGCAGTACTGTGGACAACTTCTAAATACATCGATGTGATTACAGGAAAGAAAACGCCACATCAGCCAGAAGTCAACGATTTTTTAACGGCTATTTGTGTAGAAGGCATCGACTTTGAACACATTAACCTTAATTCGAGAATCAAAACGATTAAACAAGAGCTATTAGCAGGAACATTTATTTAAATATTTTTCAATGTTCGTTCTATAGTCATAGATACATTATATTATTGAATAATCTACTTATTACCTATGTCGGCACAGGAAGTACTAAAGCAATATTGGGGTTATGATTCCTTTCGACCATTACAAGAAGATATTATTCAATCGGTAGTGGATGGAAAAGACACCTTGGCATTAATGCCAACGGGTGGGGGGAAATCGTTGTGTTTTCAAATCCCAGCATTGATGAATGATGGCATTTGCATCGTGGTTTCGCCCTTAATTGCGCTGATTCAAGACCAAGTAAACCAGCTAAAGCAGAGAAAAATTTCGGCGATTGGTATTTTTTCAGGAATGCATAAAAATCAAATTGATATTGCCTTAGATAACTGTATCTATGGCGATGTTAAATTTTTATATGTCTCGCCCGAAAGATTACAAACCACTATTTTTATTGAAAGAGCCAAACAGATGAAAGTAAATCTGTTGGCTATTGACGAAGCCCACTGTATCTCGCAATGGGGTCATGATTTCAGACCACCTTATCTGAAAATCGCTGAATTCAAAAAAAATATCCCCAACGTTCCTCTTATTGCCTTAACTGCCACTGCTACGAAAGATGTTCGGCAAGAGATTTTGATGCGGCTGGAAATGGATTCTCCATCCGTTTTCCAACAAAGCTTTGCTCGTGACAACTTATCCTACTCGGCCTTTAATGAAGAGGATAAAGAAAGGAGACTTATCAAAATTTTGCAAAATGTACAAGGCTCGTCTGTAGTATATGTACGCAATCGCCGAAGAACACAGGAAATTTCAGATTTATTAAATAAAAACAATATCAATACTACTTTTTATCATGCAGGATTGAGTGCTGATGAACGTAGTAAAAGACAAGAACGCTGGATAAAAAATCAAGTTAGGACAATCGTAGCAACAAATGCCTTTGGCATGGGTATCGACAAGCCCGACGTTAGGTCTGTCATTCATATCGATTTGCCCGATACCCTAGAGGCTTATTATCAGGAAGCTGGCAGAGCAGGACGCGATGGCGAAAAGGCGTATGGCGTAGCCCTTTTTAACCTAAAAGATATTGAAAGTTTAGAGAAAAATATATTACAGAATTATCCACCAATTGAATTAGTCAAAAAAGTATATCAATGTTTAGGTAACTTTTTTCAATTGGCGGTGGGTGCAGGTGAATTTTCGAGTTTTGATTTTGATTTGCTCGAATTCCAAAAACGCTTTGACCTCCCTCCTACCGAAACTTATTTTGCTTTAAAAGTTCTTGAAAATGAAGGATTCATTCAGCTATCAGATTCATTTCATAGCCCTTCTAAAATTACTTTTAAAGTTGATAACCGACAGTTATATGATTTTCAACTACGAAATCCTAAATACGACTCCTTTATTAAACTATTGCTGAGGATGTATGGGGGAGAACTTTTCAGTACTTTCATAACCATTTCTGAAGTAAACATTGCCAAAGCTTATTCAATACCTTTGAAGGAGGTTGAAACGATGCTGTCGAATTTAGAAAAATTTGATTTGGTGATTTACGATAGGCAAAAAGATAAACCTCAAGTTACCTTCCTTACTCCGCGGTTTGATTCAAAAACATTACCGCTACAAGTACAAGACATTGATTATCGCAAAGTAAAAGCCTTACAAAAAGCCCAAGCAGTAGCACATTATGTACAGCATGAAATTAGGTGCCGTACACAAATTCTATTAGAATATTTCGATGAAATTACTGACGAAACCTGTGGTATTTGTGATAATTGTCTGAAGAAAAAGAAGCGTAATAAACAAGTGGTAGAAGATGAAGATTTTACCAATAATACTCGACAGAAAATAAAACTGCTTTTGGCTAATGGGGCAATGAGCTTACCGTTAATTACTCAGATTATGCAACCACCTAGTATGCAAATATTCAAAGACATCATTCGTGAAATGATTGCTGATGGAGCAATAGCTTATGATGGCGAAGGTAATTTGAAAATTTAATGTCACTGAAAAGCTAGTTTCCAGTGACATTCTTATCTTTTATTGATAAATTCCAGCCGCTACATTTTCAGTAATCGATTTTGGTGCAAGCCAAGCCAAGAAAGCTCCAAGCTTATTTACTAAGCCCGGAATCACTTCCGTTTTCCCTGCAAACATGGCTGCTACAGAAATTTTTGCTACCAGTTCAGGAGTCATCGCTACTTTCTCAGCTGCCTTGCGAGCCTTAGCTGGTACAGCCGCTCTATCATTAAATCCTGTATCCGTTGCTCCCGGGCTAATACAAGTTACAGATACCGAAGAACCTTTCAATTCACCTTTTAATGCTCTTGTAAAGTTCAATACAAATATTTTAGTAGCCGCATAAACCGCCATTTTTGGCAGAGCTTGGTAGGCTGTAGAGCTAGCAATATTCATGATATATGCTTTGCTTTGGCGTTTCAGCATTGGCAAAAACACATGACACATCTCGGTAAGTGTAGCCATGTTTAGGTTCATCATATCTCTATTTTGTTCAATAGAATAGGTATCAAAATTACCTACAGAACCATACCCTGCATTATTCACCAAGATAGCTACTTCGTATTGTTTTTGTTCAACCCAATCATATACCTTTCTAGCAACATCAACCGCAGCTAAATCGACGGCTAAATAATCTACTGTTACGCCGTATTTTTCATGAATTTCAATGGCTACTTCACGAAGCAAACCTTCTGACCTTGCCACTAATAATAAATTATATTTTTGTTTAGCCAATTCTACGGCTATTTCTTTCCCGATTCCCTTGCTGGCTCCTGTAATTAGTGCGTACATGTTTGTTGTTTTGTTAGAATGCCTCAAAATTAACAAAGCCCTACCAAATGGCAGGGCTTTGTATCAAACAAATTTTAAATTTTTATTTTTTCGGAGTCTTAGCTGGCGTTGCCGCTGTTCCTGTAGCAGGTGCTAAAAACTCTTTTAACTTATCTGGGTCTTCAGGTTTGATAGCAACAGCTTTATCTACATACTCTTGAATTTTAGCTGTGTCTTTAGTTACGTTTGCATGATATCCTACTAGGTATCTGTATGCTTCGTACAATTGTTCTTTATTAGCTTTTGCTAAATCAACCACTGACAAGAACTTTTCGTAGTGTGGTACTGCCAACCATTTTGTGCCAGTATAATCCACATAGTTGTTAGTTCTAGCACGGAACAAATAGAATGGAGCAAATTTATCATTGATTGCAATTGCACTAGCAAACATTGAATCTGCTTTCATACCAGTGTTGTATCTACCTAATGAATCTTCACGTGGCGTATAAGCTGTTGTAAAATAAAGAGCCATAGCAGCATTGTAATAATCAGCACTTGCCATTGGAGCTTTCTTCTTTTGTTTCCAGTCAATTGCCTTTAAAGCATAATCAGCTGCTTTTGCATATTTTTTCTGACCATACACAATCGTATAGATTGTAGCGAAATGGTTGTTGATAGTATCTTCAGGAGCTGCCTTCAAATAATATTCAACGGCTAAAGAATCTTGTTTTAAACCTTGATATCCTTTTGCAAAATATACATTATCCAAATAATATGGTTTTACACCAGCTTTCACCATTTGCTCTAAGTTATCTATACCCAATTGTGGAGTTCCCAATTCAATATTAGAATAACCTTTCATTCTAAAGATATCATTATCTTTAGCACCACCTGCTTCTGCTTGTTTTGTAAACTGCATAGCACCTTCATAATCTTTCGCTAAGAATAATAATTTAGCTGTTTCTAATAAGATTACTGGAGTAGCCTCTGCTCTTTCAACATATTTTCTAAAGAATTTAGATGCTTCTTTATAACGGTTGAAAATAATATAGTATTCACCCATTCTCTTGTAATATGGAGCATAAGATGAATCTGTCTCATAAGCAGTTTGATAGTTATTGATTGTATATTGATAGTTTTTACCTCTTAAATATACAATACCTAATTTAACATAAGCTTTTGCTGTTTTGTTGATTAAGATAGATTGCTCATAAGCTGATGCCGCTGGGCCACCATCATTTTTCAATAAAAACGCATCTCCTTTTACAATTTGCATATCAACTGTCAAAGGTTTCTTAGTTTTTTCAGTAATCAAGTCAATCAAACGAACAGCTTCCGCAGGGTCATTTGTATGTTCAAACAATGTATAAGCTTCAGCAATACGGAAAATCACTTCAGCATTTTTCATCTTTGTATCAGCCAAAATTTTATCAAAAGCAGCTTTTGCACCTGCTCCGTCTTTATTTGCTAATAACAAAGTTGCTAAACCAACTGAGTTCAACGGTTGTTTAGGGTCTGCAGCAAGGCCTTTTTCAAATGTTGCTTTTGCTTCACTTAATTCTCCTGAACGTAATTGAGCGTATCCTAAATAATATAAATTTTCACCCGTAGGGCTAGCCGATACTAGTGATGTAAATGTTGCTTTAGCTTTAATTGGCTGGTCTCCGTCCAACTGCGTCAAGCCTTGCTGAACAGTCTGCCCATTTACCGCAACGGCAAATAACAAACTTGCAGCCACCAACAGAGATTTAATCTTTACTTCCATTTTTTTTTAAAGTTTTAGTTGTAAGTAATTAAAAGTAAGTATCTAAAATCAGGTAATTCTTTTTATTAAACAAATTTCCAAAATATCTTTTGAATTTGTAACAAATTATAAAATTAAATTAAAAAATTGTTACAATAACTCAAAATTTTATTCGCAATCTATTCAAATAAAATATTTTGTTTATTCCTATATTTTAATAATTCTTAAAATATTATGCCACCTTAGTTTAGTCCATTTTTACTTGCCTAATCTGTAGTGGTTTTGTAAGTGGTAAAAGCCCTCCTTTCAATACAATTAATTGCCCTTGTTCAAGACACATATAATTGATAAAACCTGTTCCAAGCCCCATATAAGGCTCTTTTAAGATTAATTTAATTTGACGAATTAATGGATACCTTTTCAAAGCAAGATTATACCCAAATGGCTGATAATAATCTTCTGGATTAGTACTGTTTTTCTCTGAAACTGACATCACATTAATGTCTTTGATAAAACCTAAAGACGCGGGGTCATCACCATCACTAATCCAATTAGTACCAATTACACCCATCGCATTTTTATGCGTTTTTACATATTCTATTACCTCCTTGTTCGACTTTGTGGCAAAGAAAGAAACTTTTTCTTTCTTATCTATTCCAAATTTTTCTACTAAAAACGTTAAATTACTAGAGCTTGCTCCATCAAAAACCAATACTATATCTTCACTTGAACCATTTTTGCTAATCTGAGACCATTTCTTTTTTTCCCCTTTCATAACACTTGCCAAATCGTTAACAGTAATCATACTATCACGATTATCTTTATTAGTAATGAGGGCTAAGGCATCACCTGCAAATTTAAAACTCCTATAAGTAATTTTCTCATCTGTATAAACTGTCTTCTCTTTATCGGTCAGTTCTCGTGTTATTACAGCTACTCTAGCTTTATCATTTAATAACATTGCTACTGCTTCTCCTTCTTGTTTATACACTAAATTGATTTTTGTATAGGGGAAAGTCTGTTCAAAAGCCATTTTTTCGGCTTGCATGATGGGTTGAAAAGACTCATCAACAGCAACAGTAATTTCTCCTTTTGCAGGGCCATCTAATTCTTTACCATCTTTTCCTGTGTTTTTTCCACAAGAAAACAAAGTAGCGGTTAGTAGAATCGAATAAGATAGATTTAATATAGTTTTCATGGTTTTTGTGATTGTTTATTTCTTCTCGTCATAATATGAATACTCCTCATTATCATCGTCGTCTTCATCTTTCAATTTGGTGTAAACTCTCCATGCTCTAAAAATGCCATATATGATAAGCAATGCACCCAAAGCATATACATACAAGGAAGAAGGCAACATCATCTGCGCAAAAGCTGATTCAGGGTTAAGTACCAAAAGCAATCCTATCACAGCGTATGAAAGGGCCATTAATACATTAACAAGTACAAAAATTCTACCGGACATCTTTTGATATTTAATATAAAACGATAATCACAACCCTATTTGATACATTTCCCATAGAAAAAAACAAAAACAGATTCCTATTGAAAAATGAAACCTGCCAGTTTCCTGACAGGTTTTCATTGTATCTTAATGCTAAATAATATAATTATTCAGATAGCACGAAGCTAATTGGTACTGTAAATCTTGAACGTACTGCACGACCAGACTGTTTACCTGGTGTCCATTTCGGTACAGATTTAATTACTCTAACAGCTTCTTCATCACAACCAAAACCTACTGATTTAAGTACATCTACGTTTTGGATACTACCATCAGTATTTACAACGAATTGGATATATACTTTTCCAGAAACGTTAGCACGTTGCGCTGCTGCTGGGTATTTCAAGTTTTTCTGCAAGAATTTAGCAAATGCAGCCATACCCCCTGGGAATTCAGCTTGTTGTTCTACCGCAGTAAAGATTTCTTCCTCTTTTGGCTTTGGTGGTTCAACTGGTGCTTCTGGCGCAGTACCTCTTGCATCTGGATCTACTGGCGGGCCAGCATCTTCAGTTTCTCCTTTTACGGTTTCAGAAGCAGTATTACCTTTTACTTCTTCTGGTGGTGGTTCAGGTTTTGTTACCTCTTCATCCTTTTTGATTTCAGGAGGTAAGAATTTTGTCGTCGTCACCTTTGGTAATTCTTTTGGTGGTGGTGGCGGCGGTGGTGGTGGTGGTGGTGGTGGAGTTTTATTCTCTGGTGGTGGCTGATCAATTTTCATTACTTCAGCTGTAACCTCAGTTTTAGTTTTTGCTAATTCTTCATTGATTTTATTATAAATAAATGATAATGCAAAAAGAGCTGAAACCGACGCTATACCAATTATCAAAGAACGTGAAACCACTTTTGGATAAGATTTTCTTAAGATATAAGCACCATATTCTTTGTTCTTATTCTTAAAAATAATGTCATCCAACGTTGCATTTGGGCTTATTACGTTTGACATAATTCCTGATGTTAATACTGTTAATGTTTCTTAATTTGAATCAAAACCTTTCAAATTAAATTTTCATTGAACTAAGATAAAACTATTAATTTAGTTTTCAAAATATTATCAACTATTTTTTTAGTTTTATTGTGATTTTTTATTAAAGACCCGATTTTTTGATTAGCTTCTCAGAATCTGGATCTATTTCAAGGATTGCATAACGCTTGTTACTTGTAATAGCACATTCGTCTAGCAAATCTACCATGTTCTTGTATTTAGCTCCTTTAGTAGCTTTAATAACAATCGTAAAATTATCACCGATTCGTCTTTTGTAATCGAACAAAACAGTTCTAATTCCGTCTTTAGAATAATTTGTTTTCTGAAGTTGAGTTGATGCTTCTGTTGGCAAACCTTGATAGTAATATACTTTCTCGGCATCAGGCATAACAGTTAAGGTTTCAGACATTTTAACTTCTGATTTATCATCCTTTTCCGTTTTATCAGGCATATTCAACTGCATTACTACGGGCTTTGCTAACGTCGTGGTTAACATAAAAAAGGTAATCAATAAGAAACCCAAATCAACCATGGGAGTCATGTCAATTTTGGTTGACGCTTTCTTTGCGCGTTTCTTACCGCCTTTTTTGCCCCCACCGTCTTGACTTATTTCTGCCATTGTATTGGGGTTTTAATTGTTGGTAGTTAATGATACTCAGAGAGTTTTAGCTTTATAAGACCCTGCCTTTCAAAGAGAGGCAGGGTTAAAACTACTGAGTACAACTAAATAAAATCTATTGAGGCTTACCTTCAGGAGATGTAACCAATTGGAATGTGTTAATATTCTGTTCCTGTAAAGTACCAACTACTTGGTTGAACACTTTATAGTTTGAGTTAGCATCACCTTTAATAGCTACCTTTAATCCTGGATTAGAAATTTTTGCATAACTAACCCAAAGGAAAAGTTCATTATTGGCTGAATCGCAAGGAATACCTTTCAAATATCCTTTTGCTTTCGCATCTGATGGCTTTACACTTAAAACCTGACGCATAGCGCCTGCTGGATAACCTACGATTTCTGAAGCGTCATAGTTCTTCTTCATTTCCGCAGATACTGGAACAGATAGGCGGTTTGCCATTCTTTCCAACATATAATCCTTAGCAGCTTTGTCGTCTGTTCCTAAATAAATACCACCTTCTGGACTTACTGAAATAGTAAGAATTCCTTTTTCGCCAGTTATTGTTTTCTCTGAAATAGATGACGGAGGAACGATTGTTACGGCTTCTTCAGGTTTAAACTTTGCAGTAAGCATGAAGAAAGTAAGTAACAAGAACGCCACATCGCACATCGCTGTCATGTCTAGAGAAACACTTTGTCGTTTTGCTTTAACTTTTGGCATAATCTTGTTTAGTTATAAGTTGTTTGATATGAGTTATAAGGTTAACCTATAACACTTAGCGCTTAACACATAACTATTAATTATGGTGAGTTGCGTAGTTTTGGTTAATGCTCAAACCAATTTCATCAACGCTGTAAGTTAATTCGTCAATTTTAGACGTAAAGAAGTTATAAGCAATGATACAAACTGCTGAAGTACCAATACCTAATGCCGTGTTGATAAGGGCTTCAGAGATACCGTTTGCTAATGCAGTTGAATCTGTTGATCCTCCTGAGTTACCTAAAGCCGAGAACGCTTTAATCATACCAACTACTGTTCCTAAAAGACCGATTAGCGTAGAAACTGAAGCTAACGTTGCAATGATAGTTAAGTTTTTCTCTAACATTGGCAATTCCAATGAAGTAGCTTCTTCAACTTCTTTGCTAAGAGCAGCTAATTTTTGTTCTTTGTCCAAAGAACCATCACTTGTCAACTGCTTGTATTTTTTAACAGCAGCTAAAGTAACGTTTCCTACTGAACCTTTTTGTTTGTCACATTCTTTCAAAGCTGCATCAGTATCATCTTTGTCAAGAAGAGCCTGAATTTTGCGAACGAATGCATTAACATCACCGCTACCTTTTGCTTTACTAATTGTAATTAGACGCTCGATAGAGAATGTCAAAGCTGTCAAGAAACAAGTTAAAAGGATTGGTACGATATCACCACCTTTAAATGCAAGAGCAAGATAATCTCCTTGGTGTGGGTGACCTGCGTTCGTTCCACCTTCAAAACGAGATCCATCTCCCATTACAAAACGGAAAAATAATTGGGCAATAACAAAAAGAATTAAAATAACCAAGCCAGCTGAAATGCCGCCTGATTTTTTTTGAGCTGGTGCTGCTGGTTTAGCAGCTGGAGTTTTTGCTTGTGTACTCATTAGTTTGGTAATTTTTGGGTTTAAGTTAAAAAACAGTTTTAGGTGAATTTTAAAATAAAAATAATGAAAATAACCTAAATACAAAAGATTCTTTTGAAATAACTTGTTTTAGGTAATGACAAAACTAACACAAAAATCTTTTAATTATCATACCACGTATATGAAGTTTTTTTAAAAAAATATTCAACAAAACCTATGTATTGTACTATAACAATAAATACATGCATTTTAAAACATATTTGCAGGACTATTTCAAGAATTTAACTTTACAAAGAATGTATATAACTTTTCAATGATTGTCTTTTTTTTATAAAAACTCCTTAAGTATTGATTCTAGCAAGACTATTCCATGAGTATTTTCTCTGATTTTCTGGTAGTCTAAAATACTTATCATTTTTTCAAGGCGTTCATTTTCTCCGTTTATAAGTACCCTAATACTTTCTGATTTATCTAATAAATTAGTCAATAATGCCATCAATTGTTTGAGGCTACTTCCTTCTTCGGCATCCAGAAAAACAAGTATTTTTGGCGAATCTTTTATTAATTTAATAGCATACTGAATCGTTAAATTATCAGAAAAATTATCAATATCATAAACTATTACTGATGGGTTTGATAGCTTTACAAAATCAATGAAAGTATTAGTATATTTGATATTTAACTGGCTATTTCGTACTTGGATATATAAAAAAAGACTAGGCATTTTATAGTTTTTTATGAATTTTAAAGTGAGATGGTCTAAATAATTAACATTTAAAATAACAAATACCGTAACTTTGATTCAATCATCTTGCAGTATCCCCAAAAGTGTATGTCGAAGGTATATCATTATAATAAAGAAAATGTTCGTAGAAAAACAGGAGCATCCTCGTTAAAGGATGCCATAGAGGATATGCTTGAGCTGTATAAAATTCGTTCTAAGTTTAACGAAACTTATATCGTTGCTTATTGGGAAAAAATCATGGGTTCTCCGATTGCCTCAAGAACAACCCAAATTTATATTAAAGACGGAAAATTGTTTATTCAATTAGATTCCGCTCCGCTTCGAAATGAATTATTGATGGCAAAAAATAAAATCGTTGAGCTTATCAATAAAGAAGTAGGAGAAAAAATCATTCAGGATGTCGTATTTTTATAAGTAGTAATCCTTTAACTTCGATTATTGCCTCTCTGCTTCTTTTACTTTATTTTTCAAGCCGAAATATTTGATTACAAATACAATCGCGACTACCAACGATAGCCCCAACAAAGCGATATATACGCCTTGGTATTTTTCTATTTCTTCTAACATTTGATGATTCTCTTTTGAAAAACCCTTATGTCTTTCTGTCAATTCTACTAAATCATGATTCTTTTGAGTGAGGTCATTATTTTGCTGAATCAGTTCATTGTATTTTTCAGTGAAAGCAGCAGTAGCATTGGATTGCTGACTTTGGTATTCATTTAGGATTTCATTGTCTTTATCAATAATTTCATTGAGCGCATCTATCGTCTTTTGCATATCATCTTTAGAACGATTGCCAAAAAGCCCTGTTGATAGGTTTTCTGATTCCTTGTATTTTTGATATAATGTTTGTCTTTGGGTAGTAAGGTCTTTTATTTTATCCTGAGCATTACTTTTAGTAAATACAAGGCACATTAAGAATAATAAAATGAAATTTTTCATCGACTAATTAATTGTAATGATAGTTGAATATTGTTTAATAAAAATCCCACAAGTATTTTGAATTGCTTGCGGGATTGATAACGATAAGCTATATGCTTCAATTATAAAGAATGTGACTGATAATCAAGTTCAAGGATTTCAGAAATATCTAATAATTTGATATTATAACGCTGAAAAGCTGGCGTATCAAAATCCTCAGAATCAGATGGCATTTTTGTTGCAAAATCTTCAATCATTTTTCGCAATCTTGGGGTATCATCTTCTCTCGGAGGAAAAACATGCTTAATAGGTTGTTTTTCTTCTTCTATTACTTCGTCCTCATCTTCTTTATACTCTTCATCTTCCACAATATTTGAAGGCTGTAAAGATACAGGTTCTACTTTAACTCCTTTTTTAGCATGATTCCCGTTAACTGGTTGTTTCAAAGGCGTACGCACGGGTCCATCTGGTAAATCAAACCCAGCTGCTATTACCGTGATGCTCATATCATCACCCAAGTTATTGTCAATGATAAAACCGAGTTTAAATCCAGCAGGTGAATTTCCGATAGCCTCCATGATATGGGCAGTAATAGCTGTTTGCTCTTTTACCGCCATTACTTTTTGGTCACTTGTAGCAATCGTTACTAATACACGTTTCGCACCTTTAATATCACGGTTGTTTAATAGCGGTGAATCAAGGGCTTTCTCAATAACCTCTTTAGCTCTGTTTGGTCCTTTAGCAGTAGCCGTACTCATTACAGCTTGCCCAGCATTGCTTAATACTTTTTTAACATCCTTAAAGTCAGCATTTATCTTACCAGATTTTGTAATTACTTCCGCTACTGATTTGGCAGCATTGGCCAATACATCATCTGCATGTTCAAAGGCTTCTAAGATGTTTAAATCTTCATAAATCTCTAATAATTTATCGTTCAATACTACCAAAACAGTATCACAAGTACGTTGTAATTCAGCAATTCCTCGGTTGGCGGCTTCAATTTTCTCTGTACCTTCCCATGAATACGGAGCTGTTACAATCGCCACTGTTAGTATATCCAATTCTTTGGCTATTCTCGCAATTTCTGGTGCTGCTCCTGTTCCTGTTCCTCCACCCATACCAGCCGTAATAAAGACCATTCTGGTACTTGGTTGTAGTAATGCTTTAATCTGAGCTTCACTTTCCAGCGCTGCTAGTCGTCCTTGTTCTGGTTCTGTTCCAGCACCAAGTCCTTCTGTCAAAATTTCGCCTAATTGCAGTTTTACAGGAACTTTATTATCATTCAGGGCCTGTAAGTCGGTATTACACACTACAAAATCGACGTCATCAATCCCCATTTCGAACATGTGACTAACAGCATTACTTCCTCCTCCGCCGACACCAATCACTTTAATGATATTGTCTTTTGTCTCAGATGAAATTTCAATATTATGATGAAAAAAATCCATATTATAAATTATTATTAAGGATTAATTAATTACTAAATAGCCCGTATTATTTGTCTTGAAAATCAGTTGAATATACTATTATTCTTCTGCTCCCCATCGCCATTCTCTACCAAGCTCTAACTCTTTTTTCAGGTTTTGTTTTATAAAAAAATCTCTTGTCGAGTAAAAATCTAATTTCTTCGCTGGCACCTTATCCACATTGGCGATTCCATACAACATCATTGCTGTGTACCTTACGGTATTAACCATTTCATTCTTGTTAATCAAATCAAAGCGGTCGCAATTGGCATGATAACATCCTACCGCATCTGGCGAGATTCCTCCAATCGGAGATGCCGTCGGTATTCCTTCCAACATAAAGCTTTGATGGTCTGAATGAAGTCCTGCTTGGTTGATAACATTGTTTTTATATTCGGGTACTGCCTTTTGCATACACTCTCCTATTTTTGTAAACAATGATACCATTTCGTCTCTTCCTGCCGTATTAAATCCATTCGCATTATTAGCCATATCGAGGTTGAACATAAACACCACTTTCTCTAAAGAGTTATTACGCTTACTTCTCTCAATCATCGCTTTTGACCCCAGCAAACCTTCTTCTTCACCCATAAACATGACAAACTCAATCGTTCTTTTAGGTTTTAGATTTAATGCTTTGAAAGTACGGGCAATATCTAAAATAGAAAACGAACCTATGCCATTATCCAACGCACCAGTAGCCAAATCCCAAGAATCGAGGTGTCCACCAATTACTATTTTTTCGTCACGGTATTTTTTATTGTCTCCTTTGATGGTAGCGATAACATTTCGAGCTTTAATCATTTTACTAAAGTTCTTCATATCTATTACGCCCATCAAGTTGGGTTGTTCACTCATCCAAGAACGGATTTTGATGCCACTCTCTAATGACACACAAACTGCTGGAATCGCGATTAAACTTCCAGTAACCGAAGCTGTGCCCGTTAGCAATACATTTCCTTTTACGGTATTGACAAAAATAACTCCTGCTGCACCATATTGCATGGCTAGGGCTGTTTTTTCAGAACGGTGTAAATTACGAGTTCCTTTAAAGGGGGCTAACAATCCGAGGTTTACTAACGCTATTTTTCCTGTTAATTGGTCTTTTACGGCTTGAAAATCTGGTTCTAATCCATTCCCTACATCCACAAGTTCGGCGGTTACTTTGGCTTCAACGGGTGTCATTGCCAATGAAACTACTTCTATGTCATGAAAGTTATCACTTTTTTTAGGGGCAATTGCTAACGTCACGGTATCTCTTGACCAAGCCTCTACTTGAAATGGCTGATATTTTACATCTTTAAAACCATAAGATTTTAATAAATTATAAGTGTATTCTTCAGCTCTTTTACCATTTGCACTACCCGTAAGGCGGTGTCCAATTGTTTTACAAGCATCTCCCAATGTTTCGTAAGCCCTACTATTGGCTACTACTTCATCGTTGATTCGCCTGAATGTTTCTATTAATTCTTCATCTTCATTTCCTAAAGGTTGAAATGCAGCTGTTGAAGTAATAAGGATTAGAATAAGAAAAACGTAAAGGTTTATTTTCATTTTGTCTGTTGTGAAATAGGAAATAATAGTGGAATTTACAAAAAAACTTGACAAACTCTAACATATTTAAAATAAGAATAAGTCCCTATTAATGCCTATTATTGATAGCCTTTAAATAATTACTTATTATTCAGACTGTACTGTTGGGGATATATCTCTTTTTGATATTTTTCCCAATTTCCTTTACGGTAATGATTATCTCCAAAAAAAGTAACTATTTGATGAAACTGCTGAGCTTCTTGATAACCTGCCACGGGCTGAATCATATTAAATTGCTCATCTAAATACACAATCGTCGGGAAACTCATCTTTCCTTGTAAAAGAGCAACTCCTGCCTGATTGTAACCATTTTCCCAGATATATTGTTGTTTGCCAATTCTGATGGTATCTTTCATTTCAGCATCTAGTTTTACAGCATAATATTTTTGATTGACAAATTCAGCTACTTTTTCATCCGTAAAAGTTTTTTGATCCATCACCTTGCACCAACCGCACCAGCCTGTATAGACATCCACCAAAATTTTTCTTGGCTCTTTTTGGGTAGCGGCATACGCTTCCTCCAAAGTCATCCAATTGATTTTGGCTTTGTTTGCTTTAGTGATAAGGCTAGTGTTGGGTGCTGTATTAGCAGCGATTTGTGCATTTCCAGCAAATGCTATCAAGGATATAAGAAATGTAAAGAATATGTTTTTCATGTTTTATAAGTTGGTCTTGCTCTGTGAGATTTTTATCTAAAACGGTTTTCTCCTTTTTAGCAAAGATAATTGGATAAAGTAATTTTAATTATACTATACTTTAAGATATTTTATTGAATCCGACGTCCAACTTTCTGAAAGATTGTCTCTAGTCCTTCCAGATTTTAGCTAAATAGCTTTTCTATTACCTTAGCAATTTACAAAAGGTTTGTTTTCCTTACAAAGATTTTTGATTAAACGGTCAACTGTTTTATTTTCACTCATTATCTTTAACTATTTTTGACTTCAAATAAATTCATGGCTATACTTCGACACAAAAAAAGTAAACTTGTTGAGGCTGAAGAAAAACGTAGAGATTTAGGCTTTGGCTCTCAAATTACTGACCCTGACACTAGGCTCCTCAATAAAGATGGTAGTTTTAATGTTAAAAGAATTGGTGGTAATTTTTGGGGACGTTATAATATATTTAATGAGCTTATTATCTGTTCATGGAAACGTTTTTTTATCCTCATTGTTGCCTTTTACTTAATATTGAATTTTATATTTGCCTGCCTCTATCAAGCCGTAGGGATTGAACATCTACAGGGTGTGGATTTAACCACCAAAGGCTCGGGCTTTATGGATGCCTTCTTCTTTTCTTCTCAAACACTAACCACGGTTGGCTATGGAAGAATTGCACCCATTGGTTTTTGGGCAAGCACCATCGCGGCTATTGAATCGCTATTAGGCTTATTGATTTTTGCCTTGGCTACTAGTTTACTGTATGGTCGTTTTTCAAGACCAGTCGCTAGAGTATTATATTCCGACAAAGCTATTATTGCGCCTTATCTGGATATTACGGGCTTTATGTTTAGGATTGTGAATGAGCAAAGTAATCAATTAATCGATTTGCAAGTTGAACTAGCGGTATCAATGCTAAGAAATGAAGGTCATGGGAAAAAAGTAAGGAGATTCTATGGACTGAAATTAGAACGAAGCAAAGTGAATTTCTTTCCGACTAATTGGACAATCGTGCATCCAATTACAGAAGATAGTCCGCTATTTGGATTGACTAAAGAGGATTTGCTATCGAGTGATGCTGAGTTTTTAGTATTGCTCAAAGCTACAGAAGAGACTTATAATCAAACAGTAAATTCGCGTACTTCTTTTCATGCGCGTGAAGTAGTAGTCGGTGCAAAATTCCTTCCTATGTTTAGCGATGTTCCAGGAGCTGGAGTAGTAACGCTAGACTTGCGTAAATTATCAGATATTCAGGATGTGCCTCTATCAAGTGAGCTATAATGCTGGATATAAAACAAAAATTAAAGGGTTCATGCTTATGAACTCGTCTTTATAAATATTAAAATGATTCAACCAAAAGCATTACAAAAAGGAGATACTGTTGGCCTAGTAGCATTGGCATGCAAAGTAGATTTTGAATTAATAAAACCTGCCATTGAGGTAATAGAAAAGGTATGGGGGTTGAATGTAGTTTTGGGTACTTCGTTGACTAGTAAGTATCATCAATTTGCAGGAACTGATGAAATCAGGGCTAATGATTTCCAGATGATGCTAGATGACCCCAATATCAAAGCTATTATTTCCGCCAGAGGTGGCTATGGTAGCTCACGGTTATTAGATAGCATAGACTTCACACAATTTATTCAACACCCCAAATGGGTTGTTGGGTTTTCAGATATTACTGCGGTGCTTTGCCACATCCATAACCTAAATATTGAAAGTATTCACGCCACCATGCTTAAATTATTTATGCAAGATGGCGGTGAATATTCGTTAGAGACCCTCAGAAAAGTACTTTTTGGCGAACCCCTTGATTATCATATTCCTGCGAATGCATTAAACAAAGTGGGTACTGCCAAGGGGCAATTAGTAGGGGGTAATTTAGCAATGTTGACCCATATCATTGGCTCAAACTCTGATATTGATACGACAGAAAAAATTTTGTTTTTGGAAGACGTAGGTGAATATTTATACAGCATCGACCGTATGATGATTCAGCTAAAACGTTCAGGGAAATTAAAATCCTTGGCTGGTTTGATTGTAGGACATTTTTCTGACTTAGAAGACAACGAAGTACAATTCGGAAAAACAGCTAATCAGATTATCGAGGATGCCGTTGCTGAATATAATTTCCCAGTATGTTATGATTTCCCTGTCGGACATGAACCAGCCAACTGGGCAATGCCTTGTGGTAGAGAAGTAACGCTAACCGTAGATAACAATGGTGTTTGGGTGAGAGATGCTGTAAATGATACTTTAATCTAAAATCAGCATGAACAAATCTACTCTCAGGAAACATTATTTAGCTCGACGAAAAGCACTCAGTCAGGAAAGTATCACCGAAAAGAGTCAAGCTATTTGCGATTTGTTCTTTCAGCATTTCAATCTTTCTACGATTGAATACCTTCATATATTTCTACCCATTATCAGGCATCATGAAATCAATACTTTTCTGATCATTGATAGCATTCAGCAGGAATTTCCTCACGTACAATTAGTGGTGCCAAAAAGTATTCCTGAAACCAACGAGATGGAACATTATTTATATGATAAAAGTCAATTGGTTGAAAACAAATGGGGTATTCCAGAACCTATTCCAACTATTCCCATTTTGCCTATTGATATCTCAATGGTAATCGTTCCGCTATTGATTTTTGATAAAGCAGGCAACCGTGTGGGCTATGGTAAAGGTTTTTACGATAGGTTTCTTAAGCAATGTTCTCCCGAGCTTATCTCAATTGGCTTATGCTTAGAAGACCCCATTGACAGCATTGAGGATGTGAATGAATTTGATGTTAAAATCAATTACTGTATTAGTCCAAATAGACTATATTCGTTCAGTTAAAAGTAAAATTTCAATAAAAAACAAGAATTCCTACAAATTTACTCTACTATTCCCAGCAGATTCCTTTTCTCTTCCAACTTTATCAAGTAATTTTGCAAACTTTTTATTTTCCCTGACTTTCAAAGGAAATTAAATTTCAATGATTCTGACGACTACTCAACGATGTGATTTTTTTGAAAGATAAATCGCACGAAAGAAGCCATGAAAACTAAGATTTTAATATGCTTTTTGTTATGTATAGGTTTTAAAACCTTTGCTCAGGAAGAAAAAAGAACTTTGTATCCGATTTCAGTTAAACGACAATTGTTTGGCGTAAAATTTATTTACGATAGACAGATTATCGACAATGCATCGGCTTTACAAATACCCTTGTTGCAAGCCAGAGACCCCAAAGTAAATGTGGAGTTCCTGACTTACAAACAACAACAAAAGCTAGTTAAGCTAATCAATATTATTCCTGCGGGGGTTTCGCTTTATACAGTTTTTAACAGAGATAAAGTATCCAGCGGTTTTTATTGGTCAACAGTCGGCACTACTTTATTGATTTCGACTTATTTAAATGTAAAAGCAAATATGCATTTATCTAATGCGATTAATCGTTATAATGAGGTTATCCGTAATAACGAAATCGGGCTAAATGTACAGACAACACCTGATCATCAGGCGATAGTGGGGGTTGGATTAAAGCATAATTTTTAAGTATTTTTTTATATAATCAATTAATAATCAATTTTTAAAATGAAAGTAGCAGTAGTCGGAGCCACAGGTTTGGTCGGTGGCGAAATCCTTAAAGTGTTAGCGGAACGTAACTTCCCAGTAACAGAAATCATCCCAGTTGCCTCTGAGCGTTCAGTAGGTAAACAGGTAGAATTTAAGGGTAAACAGTACACCGTTGTTGGTTTTGATGATGCTATTAAGATGAAACCAAACGTGGCGATTTTCTCGGCAGGTGGTGGTACATCTTTGGAATTAGCTCCGAAATTTGCAGCGGCAGGGATTACAGTAGTAGATAATTCTTCAGCTTGGAGAATGGACCCTACTAAAAAACTAGTAGTACCAGAAATTAATGCGTTTACATTAACATCAGAAGATAAAATCATTGCTAACCCGAATTGTTCTACAATTCAGATGGTTGTAGTGTTGAACCCTTTACACAAAAAATATAAAATCAAGCGTGTTGTTGTGTCTACGTACCAATCAGTAACAGGAACGGGCAAAGCGGCAGTTGACCAATTATTTGCAGAACGTGAAGGTCGTACAGATGTACCTGCGGTATATCCACACAAAATTGATTTGAACGTTTTACCACACATTGATTCATTCTTGGATAATGGTTATACCAAAGAAGAAATGAAAATGGTGAATGAAACCAAGAAAATCATGTTGGATGATTCTATCGCGGTAACAGCTACTACAGTGCGTATTCCAACGATTGGTGGACACTCTGAAGCAGTAAATGTTGAATTTGAAAACGACTTCGACGTAGAAGAAGTAAAAAATATTTTAGCAAATGAAGAGGGTGTAATCTTACAGGATGACCCTAAGAATTTTGTATATCCAATGCCTATTAATGCACATGGTAAGGATGAGGTTTTTGTTGGACGTATCCGTCGTGATGAAACCCAACCTAATACCATCAATATGTGGATTGTAGCGGATAACCTTCGTAAAGGTGCTGCTACTAACGCTGTGCAAATTGTAGAGTATTTGGCTAAAAACAATCTTATTTAGTAGTTTACAGGTTTGTTTGATAGTGAAATGAAAGCCGAGATAATTATCTCGGCTTTTTATTTTTTTAGAATTGATGATAAAGGACTTTAGGACTGGAGGAGGTTGGGATTTTAAACCGTGTTATGTGGCACACAGAACACAACACTTGACTATTGGGGTTGATAAAAGCATCGATATGAACATTTACCTTTGTGTTCTGTGTGCCACATAACACGGTTTAAAATCCCAACCTCCTCCAGTCCTAAAGTCTTTTGTCTAACGTCTAAAATCCACTCTCCTCCAGTCCTAAAGTCCTTTATCCTCAAGTCTAAAACCTAATCTCTATCATCCAACCTCCTCTCCTCAATTTTGTTTTATGCGTTGCAAAATGTAAGTTTGGGTAAACTAAAATCCATACTTCCTCCATGAAACGCTATTTTTTACTTATCATACTCAGCCTCTCCCTTTTGTCTGCCTTCTCGCAAAATGTTTTAGTAGAAAAAACACGTGAATTTCGTAAAGCGAATGAGCATCGTCTTTTGAATGAATTCATGGGACTGCTGTCTATTCCTAATGTAGTGTATGATACCGTAGGGATTCAGAAAACTGCTAACTATATTGTAAAAATGATGGAGGAAAGGGGTATCAAAGCGCAAAAGTTAGATGCCAAAACCAAAGGCGTTCCTCCTGCTATCTTTGGGGAAGTAATTGTGCCCAATGCTACAAAAACGTTGGTTTTCTATGCTCATTACGACGGTCAGCCAGTAAACCCAAACCAATGGGCAGAAGGTATCAAACCTTTTGAAGCTGTTTTCTTAAATGGCTCTTTAGAAAAGGGCGGGACAATCATTCCTACACCCAAAGCCACAGAAAGTATTAACCCTGAATGGCGAATTTATGGCCGCAGTGCTTCTGATGACAAAGCAGGCGTTTTTACCATCCTATCTGCCTATCAAGCCATGAGTAAAATGGGCATTAGTCCGAAAATTAATTTGAAATTCTTTTTTGAAGGGGAAGAAGAAGCAGGGTCGACACACTTGGAAGAAATTTTAGATAAGCATAAAGATAAACTCAAAGCCGACCTCTGGGTAATTTGTGATGGACCAGTACATCAATCTGGACGCAAACAGGTTGTGTTTGGAGTACGTGGGGATGTAAATGTGGAGGTAAAAGTATATGCCTCAAAGCGTCCACTTCATAGTGGGCATTATGGCAACTGGGCTCCTAATCCTGCTAACTTATTAGTGAATCTATTAGCATCTATGAAGGATGAAAAAGGGAAAGTATTAATCAAGGATTTTTATGATGATGTTACGCCTTTAACAGCCTTAGAAAAACAAGCATTAGCCAATATCCCTCCGCCCGACGAACAAATGAAAAATGAACTGGGTTTTGTGCGTGCCGAAGGCGAAGGTAAGTCACTAGCAGAATTAATTAGTTTACCTTCTTTAAATATCAACGGGATAGCTAGTGCCAATGTAGGTAAAATGGTAGCCAATATTATTCCCACTTCAGCTACGGCTGCTTTAGACTTACGCCTGGTATTAGGAAATGATGCTCAGCGACAAGTACAAAAACTCATTAATCATATTAAATCACAGGGCTATTATGTCACTACCAACGAAAGTATAACTGACGAAGAGCGATTAAAATATCCGCTTATTGCTCGTGTGCAAGCTAAAGATGGATACAATGCACAACGAGCTAAAATGGATTTGCCAATCGCTCAACTTATCATTAAAGCTGTGCAGAGTACTTCTAAAGAGGATATCGTGTTGATGCCAAGCTCAGGTGGAAGTTTACCTTTGTATTTGTTTGGTAAATACTTGTCAACTACTACCATTACTGTTCCTATTGCCAATCATGATAATAATCAGCATGCTGAAAATGAAAATATCAGAATACAAAACCTATGGAACGGGCTTGAAACGTATGTCGCGTTGATGAATATTCAATAAATTGAACAGCATAATTATAGTGTATATCAGCTTTTTGAAATTATAATCCATAACTATTACTTATCTTTAACCATCTAAATAAACCCTTTTAATAATGAAAAAACGTCACCAAGTACTGTTAGTACTTGCTATTTTATCTGTCATTACTTTTCTAGACCGTATTGCATTTTCTACAGCAGGAGAGCGAATCACTAAAGAACTAGGACTTTCGCCCGTACAATGGGGTTGGATTTTGGGCTCATTTACCTTAGCCTATGCCCTTTTTGAAGTTCCTACAGGTTTATTGGGTGATAAAATTGGAGCAAAATCGGTTTTGATTAGGGTAGTACTTTGGTGGTCGTTTTTTACGGTATTAACGGGTTTCTCTACGGGCTTTGTCATGCTCCTTGGTATTAGGTTTTTGTTTGGCATCGGCGAAGCTGGTGCATACCCTAATATTGCTATTGCCTTGGCAAAATGGTTTCCTGCTAACGAACGTGGACAAGCCCAAGCCATCATTTGGGGTGCTTCGCGTTTAGGGGCGGGTTTAACACCGCTAGTGGTGATTCCGATTCAACAGCATTATGGTTGGGAGGCATCATTTTATGTATTAGGTTTTGTAGGCGTAATTTGGGTGATTTTCTGGTACTTTTGGCATAAAGAAGACCCTACTCAGACAAAAGATATTTCAAAGGATGAATTAGATGAAATCTTAGCGAAGCGTCAATTAGATAATCATGCCGATAAAGTACCCTTCAGAAATTTTCTGAAAAGTAAAAACTTATGGTTTTTGATGGGAATGTACGCTTGCTATGCAACAGGCATTTATTTCTTTCAAACATGGCTACCTAAATACTTACAACAAGGTAGAGGGGTCAGCGAAGACCAACTAAAATATATCAGTTCTATCGCTTTTTTATTGGCGGCTTTTGGTTGTTTTATGGGTGGTTTTATTAGCGATATTTTAGTAAAAAAGTATGGTAAGAAATGGGGACGAAGAATTGTTCCGATGGTTGGCATGGGTATTTCTGGCATATTTTTAATTATCTCGGCGCTTACAGTTAATAATACTATTGCTATCGTCTTGCTTTCATTAGGTATGGCTTTTATGGATGTTACTGCGCCAGTAGCTTGGGCTGTTTCAATGGATATTGGAGGAAAAAGAAGTGGGTCTATTTCAGGGGCAATGAATTCGGCAGGATTATTAGTTGCTTATTTAAATACGGTAAGTTTCGGCTATTTAGCAACCAATTTTGGGTATAATTTTCCTGTATTACTACTAGGAGTTATTGTAATTATTGGTGCATTTTTTTGGTTAAAAATTAATGCCGAAGAAACAATATAGCGTAAATTGTGATTATACTTTTGTAGTAGAAAATCTGCGGGTGATATTTTAACCCGCAGATTTCAAAGATTTGAAACCGCTGATTTAAAGTTGTGAGAAATTAAAAAATCCCCGTTATCTCCGTAAGATTTCAGCATAAATCTGCGGGAGATATTTTACCCGCAGATTTCAAAGATTTGAAACCGCTGATTTGCGCAAATTTAGAGTTGTGATAAATTAAAAATCTTCGTTATCTCCGTAAGATTTCAGCGTAAATCTGCAGGTAAAAAATAGACTAAAAGCTAAAGGCTGAAAAAATACTAACATGGAAAATGAACAACATCAAGACGATAAGCTCGACCGTATCATCGAGGCTAGAATGAAATTGAAAGCTCGTTTTGAAGAAAAAATGAAAGCGACGCCTTCAATGGCTGATTCCAAACCTCAAGGAAAGGGGCCTATTAATAGGCACGGTATGCCAAATACGCCAGTTGGGCAAACCCTAACTGTTAAATGGCCTGTACTAGACTTGGGGTATCAACCGAAAATCCCCTTAGACAAATGGCGATTAATTATTGATGGCGAAGTAGAAAAACCATTGATATTAACATGGGATGATTTTATGGCTTTGCCACAAACGGAGGATGTCTCAGATTTTCACTGTGTAACTACTTGGTCTAAATTAGATATGGTATGGAAAGGCGTACGCTTGTTGGATTTAGCGACCTTAGTACAACCCAAAGAAACTGCCACGCACATAATGTGTTATGGCTATGATACTTATACAACGAATGTGTCATTAGAAGAAGCCTTAAAACCAGATGTATTGTTGGTGCATACCGTAGATGGGCAACCTTTGGCTGTAGAGCACGGAGGACCATTACGAATGATTACTCCACAATTATATGCTTGGAAAGGCTCTAAATGGATAAAGAGAATAGAGTTTATGCCTAAAAACAAACTAGGCTTTTGGGAAGAAAGAGGCTATTCAAACACCGCTTACCCTTGGAGGAATGATAGATACAGTTAGTTTTTAGTTGTGAGTTAGTGAGTTGTGAGTTAGTGATTAAAAAAAAGTAAAATAATTTGGGGATAATTCATTTAGGACGAAGCTCATTTTAAATTGTTCAATCACTAACTTACAATTAAAAACCTAACTCACAATTCACTAACTCACAACTAAAAACTAACTCAATCACAACTATTTTACCCACCTCTGCGCTACTGCCACGGCGTATTCAACAAAAGACTTTACCGTAAATTCATAGATTTTATTACCTGTTGATTCAGAATGCTCATCTAAATTTGATGATGTTTCATGCGATTCATAAATCCTTGGAGAAACCACTGAATATTGATGCGTGAAATTGATGATTTTATTAATAACGGTTGTCAATTCTAAACAAGGTATTTTTCCACCACGTCCATTCGAAACCCCTGCCAAAGCAAATACTTTGTTATCAAAAAGGTGCATAAAATCCTTTGAGCCTAATTGGTGTAAAGCATTTAATAAATCTCCGTTTACCGTCCAATTATACTCTGGACTTACAAAAAAAACTAAATCGGCTTTTTCCCAAGCACCAATCAATTCGCTTTGAAAAGGAGTTAATTCATCTTTGTTAATTATTCCTCTTCCTACTGAAGGAATATCAAAATGATGGAAATCTACCACCGTGGTTGACTCAAAACCTTCTGTATAGAGTACTTTTTGAAGATATTTAGAAAAGCGTAATGAGTTACTGTTTTTTCTGGGCGATGTGGCAATAATAGCAATATTCATAATGTATGTTTTAGGGAAATGGGTATTAATTAAGCCTTAAATTACAAAAAATGTTTAATCTATAGAGTTAACCGATATGGCTATAAAAATAGTTCACAGGTATTTCATGATAGACTTAAGTCAAGAAAAGATATATTTGTTGCGAAACTCTTCAAAAACATTGTAAATTTTACTTATCTCATCCAAAATCATGCAAAAATCAACTAGAAGACAATTTTTAGAAAATTCAACAGCAGCATTAGCTGCAGGAACTATCATGACAAGTATTGCTACCACAGATTCAGAAGCCGCAGCACCCGTAGCAGGCAAACTTTCTTTTATTCACCATGTATTTTTCTGGCTGAAAGACCCTTCTAATAAAAAAGACCATGACCAATTATTAGCAGCCTTGAAAGCACTAGGAAAAATAGAAGTAATCAAATCTGCACACATTGGACTACCTTCTATCAATGATTTTGACAAACCTGTAACTGACGCTTCTTATTCTTTTTCTGTGATGTTGATTTTTGCTAGCAAAGAAGATGAAGAAAAGTATTTGGTACATCCATTACACAAAAAATTTGGAGCAGATAATCATCATCTATGGTCTAAAGTAGTAGTTTATGACTCAGCAGATATTTATGTTCAGTAGTGAATACTCTATTTATAAGCTTAATCGGCAATATAAGTAAAGACTCTAGTATTTTATTAATATATTTTTGACGAAACAATTAAAAAGTATTAGTTTTAAAGTAAAATTATCCTTTTTAATTATTCAAAAAATAACCCTTAAACAAGTTTTCAATGACCACACAATCCAATCAGAAGTCCCATCTTTATACTTTAATGACAGTATGGTTCTTCTGGAGTTTCGTTGCTGCCTCAAACGGTATTTTAATTCCTTTATTCAAGGAAAAATTTGGTTTAGAACAATGGCAAGCACAATTGGTTGATTTTGCATTTTATATCGCTTATACGGTTGGTTCTATCTTATACTTTATCGTTTCGAGTGCCATAAAAAGTGATATCTTGAACAAAATCGGCTACAAAAATGGGATTGTGTACGGTTTAATTATATCGGCGTTGGGTACTTTGCTATTTTATCCAGCAGCCGAAATGAAATCTTTTCCTTTATTATTGTCAGCATTGTTTATTGTAGGTTTAGGGTTCTCGCTTCAACAAACGGCTACACAGCCATTTATGATTGCCCTTGGACCACCAGAAACGGGTTCCCACAGAATTAACTTAGGGGGTGCTGTCAACAATTTAGGTGGAACTATTGGCCCTGTTATTATTAGCTTTGCCATCTTTGGTTCAATTGCAGCGGATGCTGCTAAGAATGCAACCATCGAATCAGTGAAATTACCTTATTTGATTCTAGGAGCACTTTTTGTGTTATTAGCTATCTTCTTCAAAGTTTCTAAACTACCAAGAATTACGAATGACGAAGAAGTAGAAATCGGAACAGGTGTATTGAAATACCCACAATTGGTAATGGGTATGATTGCCATTTTTATGTACGTGGGCGTAGAAGTAACCATTGGTAGTAACTTAGGCGAATACCTAAAAGTAACACAAGGGTTAGATTCATCTCAGATTTCACATTACGTTTCGATGTTCTGGGGAAGTATGATGATTGGTCGTTGGACGGCCTCAATCAGTAATTTTGACGTTACCCCTACTACTAAAAAACTGTTGACCATCATTGTGCCATTCGTAGCTTTTGCCATTGTATTGGGCGTAAATACATTGCACGGAAGCGATATGAGCGATTTGTATGCGTATGCTATTTGTGTATTGATTATGATTGCGGCATTCTTCTACTGCGATGAAAAACCTGTAAGAACATTATTAGTTTTCTCAGGAATGGGTGCTTTGGCCATGATTATCGGCTTATTATCTAGCGGAACAGTTACTTTATTCGCTTTCATTAGTGGAGGTTTATTCTGCTCAGTTTTATGGCCATGTATTTTCTCATTAGGCACAGCAGGTTTAGGAAAATATACCAACCAAGGTTCAGCATACATGATTATGATGATTTGTGGTGGCGCTGTAGTACCAGTATTACAGGGTATCGTGGCTGATACAATCGGTATTCAACAATCGTATTTTGTACCAATTATTTGTTTCTCTTACTTGGTGTTCTTTGGTATAAGAGTACAAGGTGTATTGAAAAGTCAGGGAATTGATTTTGATAATGCTGTTGTTACAGGCGGTAAAGGTCATTAATAATTAATGGAATTACATTTTCAAAAAATTGGAAACGGACAAAAAATCCTGCTCGCCTTTCATGGAATTGGGCAGGATTTTTTGTGTTTTCAACAATTTGGTGAAACCTTTGCTGATACCTACACTACCTATGCTTTTGACTTACCTTTTCATGGAAAAAGTTTAAATAACCATCCCATCGATGGAATCATTACAAAAGATATTTGGAAGCATTTTCTGAAAAGTTTTATAGAACAACACAACATCGACTCTTTTTCAATAATTGGCTTTAGCATGGGGGGCAGATTTGCCTTGGCTACACTAGAAGCTTTCCCTGATAAAATAGAAAGGCTAATATTAATCGCGCCAGATGGCATTTCTGAACATCCAATTTATGCCTTTGCTACCCATTTTAATCTGACGAGGAGGTTATTCAAGTACGTTATTTTTAAGGAAGATAAACTGCTAGTATTAACTAAATTTTTTGCCAAAATGCGGATTGTTCCCGAAAGTTCTATTCGTTTTGCCCATAAAATGCTGGATACTCCTCTTAAAAAAAAGCAAGTTTTTGAATCATGGACTGGTTTTAGGCATTTAAAGTTTGATATGAGCAAACTAGCCGAAATCATTAATTCACAAAAGATTAAAGTAAGTATTTTCACTGGGAAATATGACACAATACTCCCTACCAAACAAGTATTGCCCCTTTCACAAAAACTACCAAATGCTCAGATGATAACACTTGAAGCGGGACATACAAAAATGCTTGAAAAGGTAGTAGAATACCTACAAAATGAAGATAATATGCTATAAAGTGACATTCATTTTATTGTATTAAAACAATTGCCCCTCCAAATTCGTATATAATTTGTATTCTCCTATATAATACGTAGCTTTCATTATCAACAAACGTTTAACACCATCATCCTTCATGAGTTTTATCAATGCTATCGGTACGGCAGTTCCTGAAAATTGTTTTCCTCAGAAAGATATTGCGGAATTCATGGCTACTGCGTTACAAATGAATGAATACGACCAACGACGACTAAAAGCGTTGTATCGTTCTACTAAAATCAACCAACGTTACTCTGTATTATCTGATTATGGTAGTAATATGTCAGAGTACAAATTTTATCCCAAAACGGTAGATTTAGAACCATTCCCAAGTATTTCTCAAAGAATGCTTGCCTACAAAAAATATGCATTGCCCCTTTGCTTAAAAGCGATTGATAATTTAGGCACTCTTCCAAACATCACCCACATCATTACCGTAAGTTGCACAGGAATGTATGCTCCAGGACTTGATATTGAAATCATTGCGTCTTTACAGTTGAACACTACTATTCAAAGAACTGCTATTAATTTTATGGGCTGTTATGGAGCATTTAATGGCTTGAAAATGGCCGATGTTATCTGTAAGGCTAATCCAGCAGCGAAGGTCTTAGTTATTTGTGTGGAGTTATGCACGCTCCATTTCCAGAAAAAAATGGATGAAGATTTTCTCTTATCTAATGCATTATTTGCAGATGGTGCTGCCGCTGTTTTAGTAGCAGGAACGCCTTCAGCGACGAGTCAATCATTAGCATTAAAATCGTTTTTTTGTGATTTATACCTTGAAGGAAAACAAGATATGGCTTGGCAAGTGGCCGACTTTGGCTTTGAAATGACGCTGACGTCGTACATCCCCAAATTGGTAAAATCAGGCATCAAGGCACTGACAGATAAATTATTAGAAAACTGTGGATTGATTACGCAGGATATTTCATTGTATGCGATGCACCCTGGTGGGAAAGCCATCTTAGAAGCCATTGAAACGGCACTAGGCATTAGTACGGAAGACAATCGTTATGCCTATCAGATTCTAAGGGACTATGGAAATATGTCGTCGGCAACAGTACTTTTTGTATTAAAGGCTATCGTCGAAGATGTAGCAATTGTTCGTAAAAATCAACATATTCTAAGCTGTGCTTTTGGGCCAGGACTGACGTTAGAATCTATGATTCTGGAAATCGTTTAATACTCTTCTAAAAACCGTACTTCAACGAGAACATAATTCCGCTACTATATAAATTAACCTTTCCTCGCCCTACTTCTTTCAAAGGAGTTTTCAAATAAGGCTCTGCTTGGATAGAAAGATGATTATTGATTCGTTTTTCAAACCCAAATGAAATATTCAAGCTACTCATGAAGTAATCATTATCTCTTTTCCAAGATACTGACCTAGGGAAGTTAGTTGGCACTGTAACGCCTTCTGGATAATAATAGTCATATCCTTCTGTAAGCATCAAATAAGAAGACGCACCTGCACTTACAAACCAAGTATCTTTAGCCTTTTGTAAAACGTTGTAACGAATATTAAAAGGAATATCCAAAATTTGACAATCGCCTTCAACACTTGTAGGCAAAACAGGGCGGGTAGTCCAGTTTTTAGCCCAAGCATGATAATTTTCGATACCCGTACTATATTTTTTTGAACTATAAACTGCACCTGTTTGAATAACGATACGCTTTGTGATATTATACTCAAACAATATGCCTGCCGATTTACCAAGTGCAAAACCTGATAAGGTTTCTACCCCATTAGCATCTGGTGCAATAGATAATCTAACGCCAAAACGTGAAAATTTATTAGATTTAACGAGCGGGCTAATATGAGGTTCACTGCTACTCTCTTCAAATTCTGGCAAAGTGATTTCTAACGCTGATTTTAGAGGCTTTAAGGGCTTGCTAGTCAATAATGCCAAGCTTTCCGATGTTTTTAATGCATTATCACTCACCAAATTTCCTTGTACGGATGATACATCCTCTCCTATCGTTTTTTGCCTAATATTATCTATGCTTTTTTGTCCAGCACTATGCTGTTCTTTCTGACGAATATTCGATAGCTCCTGAGTTGGACTAGTATGATTAAAATTAGTAAATGATTTAGAGGTTATTTTATTTTTTGATAAGCTTGGGGTAGACTTAAATATTTTTAATGACTTTGGATTGTTTTTTTCATTTTGTTTTGAAACAGCATTAACCTTATTGTCTATCACAGTGCCTTTATCAACACTTTCAACAGATGATTGTTCTTTAGGGTGTACGACTGTTTTTTTATCCTCAGATGCTGAAACAGCAGTAGGATTAACAATATTTTTAGTTAGTTCTTCTTCTTTTGTAGTGCTTTGTTTAGATGCTTTTGATACTTCTTTTGGGCTTTCTAATTGATTCTTTTTTACTTCTGTTTTCGTTGTTAATTTTTCTGTGAGGTTATTTTTAGTAAAATAATATATCGTAATTCCACCTACAAAACATAGCAAAAACAACAATAATAACCATCTTTCGTATTTATAGCGACTTTCTGGTATTATTGCAGGCTGGGGTTCAAGCTTATTTTTAAGTTTATCCAGAGACGACTGGTCAAACGGGATTTCTACCTTATCAGAGGCTTCTCTGAAAAGGTCATCCAGTTCGTCATCGGACATATCCCACCACTTATCTGACATCTTTTTAGTAAGATTCTTTGTTGAATCTTGATTTTATACTTTTGGTTATTTTTAAAAACGTTTACTTAACATTTCCCTCAAATTAACCCGCGCACGAGCTAAATTTGACTTTGAAGCACTTACTGAAACGCCTAGCATCTTTGCTATTTCTTCATGTGAGTAACCATCTATAGCAAACAAACTAAAAACTGTTCGATAAGTTGGAGACAGCTTTTGCACAAAAGATAACAATTCTTCATAAGCAAGATTTGCTGATGCATCATCACTCCTATCGCTTACATTTTCTGCGTATTCTATATCATCATGGTCATAGTATTTATGGTTTTGCCTGTAATAATCTAGTGCAGTATTAACCATAATTCTTCTGAACCAATTCTTAAACGATTTATTCAAATCAACCTTATCGGCATTGTTAAATACTTTTATAAACCCATCATTAACAATCTCCACAGCCTCATCCCGCGTTCTAGTATAACGCAAGCAGACACTCATACCGTAGCCATAAAACTGCTTGTATAGCAATTCTTGACTCTTAGAATCACCGTTACGGCATCCTTCAAGTATGATTTGGAGGTTATTATTCTTATCTGTAATAATGGGCATTTTGAATACGTTTCATAACCATTACGGTTTTTATCCTAAAAGGTTGCGTAGGAATATAGACAATATGTATTTTTTTTTATTCTTTATTTATTCAACAATTAAGATAACTATCCCAAACCAATAATTCATGATTTTCAAAAGTTTTAATTAACTTTGTTTGATTATACCCCCTTAAACACATGACTATCCATAAAGAAAGTAAAGGTACTATTTTAGTTACAATCATTTTTTTACTCGTTTTAAATGGTGCAGTTGCTTATTTTTTTCTTGAAAATAAAATATTAAGCAACACCGTATACGCTTTTAGTGTAGTTTTTGCATTAATAATATTACAATTTTTCCGTGTACCTGTTCGTACCACAGAAAAAAATTCAAAACACGTCATTGCTCCAGCCGACGGGAAGGTAGTGGTAATTGAGGAGGTTGTGGAAACTGAATACTTCAAAGAACCACGTCGACAAGTTTCTATTTTTATGTCGCCTATCAATGTTCACATCAATTTCAATCCAATTTCTGGTATTGTTTCTTATTTCAAATATCATCCTGGGAAATATCTAGTAGCTTGGCATCCAAAATCAAGTACTGATAATGAAAGAACAACCGTTGTGGTAAAACACGATAATGGCACAGAGGTTTTATTCCGCCAAATTGCAGGTGCATTAGCCCGTAGAATTTGCTGGTATGTAAAAGAAGGACAGACAGTAGAACAAGGAAAAGAATTTGGCTTTATCAAGTTTGGCTCAAGAATAGACATTTATCTTCCTTTAGATGCTAAAATTTTAGTGAATTTAGAAGACAGACCAATAGGCGGTGAAACAGTGATTGCTGAATTAGCCTAATATTTTTCTAAACAGTATATATACCGAAGGGTAAATTAAAAATTTTAAGTATTTTTAATTTACCCTTTTTGTGTTTAAAACCATTTTTATACTTCAATCTCAAGAAATGTTAAATCGTTTATTATTTATCATTGTAGTTTGTTTACTTTGGAACTGTTCTGGTTCAAATAAAACGGAGACTTATGTCCCTCCTGTCCCTTCTAATAAAAGTGGGAAAGAATTAGCCCAGACCTACTGTAGCAGTTGCCATCAATTACCCTCCCCTGATTTATTAGATAAGACTACTTGGGAAAGAAGCGTATTGCCTAAAATGTCGTATAGATTAGGATTAGAGCCTGATCTCTTTAAAGTGTACGACGGAATGTCTCCCGAAGAATTACCAATTCTTGCTGCTGCCAATGTATTTCCTGAAAAACCCGTGATTGCTCCAGAAGATTGGGCTAAAATTATCAAATATTATATTGATAACGCTCCAGAGAAGCCCCTTCCACAAGCCCCAAAAGAAAAGGTGTCTGTGGGTTTAAGCAACTTTAAGGTGGTGGAAATAGAAGGAACGCCTAACAAAGTACCTTATGTAACATTTGTTAAATTTAATCCTGCTCAAAAAAATATTTATATAGGCTGGCGCGGATTACAAAGTTTCCTAAAAATTTATAATTTAGGGTTTACACAAACAGATTCTTTGGCCGTTCCTAGTCCTGTTTCAGATGTAGACTTTTCTACAAAAAATAGTAGAGTATTGACTATGGGGTTGATGGCTCCTACTAATTTAAGCCAAGGCAGTTTGTTTGAAGTCAATGCCCAGAAACAACAAAAGCCCATTGTAGAATCATTACAGAGACCTGTACAGGCAACTTTTGGTGACTTAAATCAGGATGGACAAGAGGATTTTATCCTTTGCAATTTTGGTAACGAAATCGGAAAATTAGCTTGGCATGATGGTAAGAATAAACAAGAACACCTTTTAAAGGCACTCCCAGGTGCCAGAAATACATTTATTAAAGACATGAATGGCGATAACCTCCCCGACATAGTGGCATTGATGACACAAGCACGAGAAGGTATTTTTATCTTTTATAACAAAGGCAATGGGAATTTTGAAGAAAAACAAGTTCTTTCCTTCCCTGCGGTATATGGTTCTAGTTACATGGAATTAGCGGACCTCAACAAGGATGGCTTCATGGATATTTTGTATACCAATGGAGATAATGCTGATTTTTCTATTATTCTCAAAAGCTATCATGGCATCAGAATCTTTATGAATGATGGCAAAAACAATTTTAAGCAAACTTATTTCTATCCGATGTTTGGAGCATCCAAAGCGATGGCAGCCGATTTTGATTTGGATGGAGATTTGGATATTGCTGCGATTTCATTCTTTACAGACCCTACACAAAAGCCTCATGAAGATTTCTTGTTATTAGATAATCAAGGGAATAATCAGTTTAAGGTTGCTACGTTCCCTGAGGCTACTCATGGAAAATGGATGGTGATGGATGTAGGAGATATGGACCAAGACGGCGATGCTGACATCATACTAGGCTCGTTTTTACGAAGAGGTATGCCTGATGTTGAACAGTTAAACATGGGGCGGAAATTGCCTCCCTCTGCTATTATTCTAAAAAATAAAAAGAGAACAGCAAAGGCTATTCTCTAATCATAAATTTTATCTTGTTCATGAAGAGGAATACATTTTCTTCTTCATGAATATTGCTCAAAACTACAGCCTTACCAATTAAACCATTTCTTCTATTAGCTTAATGATTTGCGATAGACCTTCTGCATCTTCTTCAGAAAAATCGTCTAATTCATCTGAATCTACATCAAGGACAAGGAAAACTTCTCCGTTTTTATTGATAGCTGGTAACACAATTTCAGATTTTGATGCCGAAGAGCAAGCAATATGCCCAGGGAAAGCCTCTACATCTGGCACGATGACAACTTCTTTAGTAGTATAAGCATGCCCACAAACGCCTTTACTGAAATTGATGCGTGTACAAGCAATGGGCCCTTGAAAAGGCCCTAATACTAATTGATTCTCTTTTTGTAGATAAAAGCCTACCCAAAAGAAATTGAAGGCTTCTTTTAAAGCTGCTGATATATTAGCAAGGTTTGCCGTTAAATCGTTTTCTCCTGAAACGAGTGATTTGATTTGTGGCAAAAGACTTTCATAAATTTCTTTACGATTAGTCGTTGATGGAATATACAAACTTTCTGACATGCGTATTAAGCGGTAATAGGTTGGAAGTAGCGTTTCATCCAGCTTTGTGCTGCACTTACTTGCCAATTGTTTTTAAATTCGCCGATATTAGCCACTAAATTATTAAAGATTAAAGTATCTGGATGAATGATTCCTTCGGCTACAAGGCTTTTAATTTTCAACATCTCTACGCTATGAAGGGCATCTTGATGAATAAACATAATAGAGCGGTCGAAGAAATTAATATTCATTTCCGCACTAAGTTCTTTCAACCAACGCGTAGAAGCATCAATAGAACAACCAGACGCTTGATTTTGAGCTTCGTCTACGGCCACCACAATAAAACGGTTATGTAATATTTTTACCGAACCTACTAAAGGAACGCCATGTGCTGCCCACTGATTTACCTGTGCTTCAAGGGTTTCTAGCACATAAATAAATTCAGCATCGGTTAAATTTTTATCAGTTTGGTATACCCATACACGGGCATAATCGGGCATTTTTTCAAAAGGAATAAACATATTTTTTCTGTTTTCTTTTTCACTAAAGAGATAATGATTTTTAAGCAAAATCAGTTCCTAAAAATTAACGGCTTTAACCTGTAACTCCAAGAGTTTACAAATTAAAGCCGTTAACGTATATAGTTAATGAGTTGAAAGTTTATGAGTCAAAGGGATTTTATAAACTTCATTCTCCTTCTTTTATTGATGTTCGTCTCTTAACAAATCATTCACTGTTTTTACAGGATTGAATGTAATTAAAGGTACTTCTACGAAAATGGTATTCCAATCAGCCATTGCTCCATTCCAAAGACCTGGTAATTCTTGTGCTTTCAAGTCTTTACCATCTTTAGATTTTTGGGTAACAAAACCTGTTTTAGGGTCACGGAATTTTAGTAAATCGAATTTTTCGCCCTTGCTATTTTTCAAAGCACAAATTAAATCCACAGGGTTGAAGTGTGTTGAATTATTGAAAATTTCTTTCTGCTTTTCATCATCTAAATCAACCTGAGCTGATTCAACAATTTGTAAAGAAGTGGTTCTGTCAGCATTTTTACACCAGAAAGGACCACCCCCAGGTTCACCAGTATTTTTCACAACTCCACAAACACGAAGCGGACGGTTAAGCTTTTTAAGGAAATAAGCTATTTTGTCATTATGAGGTAAATCTGTAAAATTTGATGGCTGTAATACACACAGTTCTTTTTCAAAAAACTCAGTCAATTCTATAATTAATGGTTGTGAAGCAAACTGAGTTAATTGATGCTGATAATCAAATATTTTTTCTTGATAATACACCAATACCCCTGCTAAGGCCTTTTTGTAATCATAAGTAGTTTGTTTGATACGATCTGGCACCACATTATCAATGTTTTTAATAAACACGATATTGGCATCAATATCATTCAAATTAGCTAACAAAGCTCCATGACCTGCTGGACGAAACAATAATGACCCATCTTTTTCACGAAAAGGTGTGTTGTCTAGGTTTACCGCAACAGTGTCTGTCGAACGACGCTGTTCAGAGAAGGTAATTTCGTAGCTAACGCCAAAAGTAGTTTCATAAGTAGGTACTACCTTATCTAAAAGCATCTTAAAGCGACTTAAGTGTTCGGGCGAAACTGTAAAATGTAGTTTTACAACGCCGTCAGTGCTGGCATAATTTGCACCTTCTACTAAATGTTCTTCAATGGCTGTTCTATTGCCTGTTTCATATTTATGAAATTTTAAAAGTCCTTTTGGTAATGAGCCATATTCTAACCCTTTGCTTGTTAAATAATAGTCAGCAATGGTTTTTTCGTCGGCATTTTCAGGGAGAACTTTCTGCAAATCGTCATAAAATGCAAACTCAGGTAATCGTTCGAAGAACTGATTTGTTGATTTATCTGATTTTCCTTCTTCCAAAAAGGCAAATAAAGACTTAAACATCCTTGAGGCTGCACCCGATGCAGGAACGAATTTCAATGGCGTAATGCTTTTTACTTTACTTTCATAAAGGCTTACATACTCAGCCAATTTCTCGTCAGAAAGCTGTATAACACCATTTTCAGGAGTAGCCGCTTTTTGAAGCTGCATAAATGGGAATCCATCTTTGAAATCCTGAATTTGCTGTTGAACAGTATCTAAGTTAATGCCTAATTCTTGAATTTGATTGAGGTCGTTTTGAGTAAACATAGTAATTTGGTTTGCGGTAATCAATATATGCAGTAATAACTTATTATCTTTCTTACAAATATATAAGTAAAAAATTATACCAGCCTGTTAGGTATTATTTTTTATAAATAATGCCATTTTTCATCACAAATATCACATTCCTGATACTAGAGATGCTCTTTTCTGGCTCCCCTTCAACAGCTATTATATCTGCAAAATAGCCATTTTTTATTCTTCCTAGCTCTTTTAACCTAAATACTTCTGCATTAACAGCGGTCGCCGATTGTAAAACATCCATAGGCTTCATCCCATATTCTACCATCAATTCCATTTCGCGGGCATTTTCTCCATGTGGGAACACTCCTACATCCCCACCCATACAGATTTTTACGCCTGCATTTAAAGCTAATTTAAAACTCTTGCGTTTTTCCTGAATACGTGTTGGCTCAGGCTCTTGTCCTTTTTTCCAACCTTTATATTGAGTAGTAGCATCACCAGCGGCTAAAGTCGGGCAAAAACATACCCCCTTTTCTTTCATTAAAGCAAATACTTCCGCAGTTGCTCCGTCGCCATGTTCTATTGTTTTGATGCCCGCCATTATTGCCCTCCGCATTCCTTCGGCCGTGGAAGCATGAGCTACTACATCCCTTCCCGAGCTCTTGGCTATATCAACGACTAATTTTAATTCTGATTCTAAAAAAGTAGGCTGAGCATCTTTAAAAAGTCCCCAACGGTAATCAGCATATACTTTTATGACATCTGCTCCTTTTCCAATTTGAGTTCTCACGGCTTTTGATAAATTATCTATCCCGTCGGCCTCCTCTGCTCCTTGAATTACATTTACATCTGACTGAAAGCCTTTAGGTCCATAACTACCTGTAACGACCAATGCTCGCCCTGCTACTAACATTCGTGGGCCTACGATAATACCTTTTTCGATAGACTGCTTCAAACCTACGTCATCATAGTCTGAACCTTCTGTACCTAAATCTCTGACAGTAGTAAAGCCAGCCATCAAAGTGTTTTTAGCATGAATGGTTGCTCTGATGATACGTTCAGCACGGGATTCTTTCAGTACTTGGTCATCCCAAGAGGTTTCATTATAGGGATGAAGTAACAAATGGGAATGTCCTTCAATCAGCCCAGGCAATAAAGTAGTATGAGGTAGGTTGACAATTTCCGTATTTAACGGAACGCTCAGGTTTTCGCCTACTGCAACAATTCTATCTTTTTGAACCAGTACCTGCCAATTTTCATGAATCACCTCTCCATCGAAAACGCGTGAAGGTTTCAACAAATAAGTATTTTGTTGTGCAAAAGATGGTAGGCAAAAGAATAAAAGGATTATTGAGTAAAGTAAATATTTTTTCATGTTTGCTGAAGAAGTTAGTTTATAAACAAAAATAGCACGACTACTGAGAATCGTGCTATTAAAATGTTTTTTTTTAGATATAAGATGTTAGATGCAAGACTCTAGACGAAAGACACAAGACTTTAAACAAAAGACATTATATGTCCCTTCCGTTTACCTAGACGCAATCACCTTACTCCTTAAAGTCTTGTGTCTTTCGTCTAACATCTTGCGTCTTGAGAAAAACTATTTAATTCTAAAAACAGTTTTCATCTCATATCTCACTTTAATCTTCTGTACATCAACAGTACTTTCAGGCATGGCATCTGCTGCCTCTACTCTTGCTGATTTCATCATCATGTTTGAATACATCGGTGCTGGGGCATATCCGTTATCTATTTCATAGATTTCTAATGCTTCGCCCAATTGCTCTCCAATTCCTTCAAGTAAATACTTTGCTTTATCCTTTGCAGCTTGCAATGCTTTTATTTTAATCTCTTTTCTTAGTTGCTCTATTTTAGAATATTCAAAGCGTTCGATATTGGTAGACGCAACACCTTTATCGTCTACTTTAGCAATGATTCCATCAATTTTATAAAGATTAGCAACTTTAATTACATAGTTTTTACTCTCCAAAAATATCGTTGGTTTTTTCTTACCAAACCATTCACGGTATCCATTGATATTACCTACTGTAAAGTTTTCTTTCGCAATACCAGCCTCTTCAATACCCTTTTGGAGTTGTTTCTCTAAAGTCATGATATCAACTTTATTTTTGTTGTCTTTGTCCTTAAAGTACTCTCTGAGCGTAACAGATACATATATTTCATCGGGCAATACTTCTTGTTCTGCACTTCCTGTTACTTCAATTTTTTTAGGTTGAGGTTTCTCTACGATTACTTGTTGTGCAGTGCTTGCAAAAGCTCCTAGTCCGAAAGGAACAACGAGCATTAATAGTTTAGCTAATTTTTTCATCTGATTGTTTAATTTGATTTGACAGGGAAACGAGCCTTTTGCTTGAAAAGTATTTTATTAACAAAAGATTAACATTGCACATAAAGATAAAAATAAAGAGCCACAAGATTGAGATTGATGCTCAATTTGTGGCTCTTGGATAAAAATAGACTGTTATTATTTGTTGTACTGCAAAGCACTATCGTTAATAGTATATTTTCCAGATTTCATTAACTTCAACATTTCTGCACCCGCCAATAACACAGGACCATAACCATGTGCCGCCAATACATTTACTGGACGGTAATAATAAAAAGCTGGGTCAAAGCCCATTCCTGTACCTACACAAACGCCTTCTACTTGTCCACCTGCATTTACTTTAGTCGCTACAGCATTCCATGCTAATAAAGTAGCTGGTCCATACGCTTTAGCATCCAACCACCCTTTGTTGATAGCTCTAGCAAACGAGTAGGCATAAATAGCCGTTGCCGATGTTTCAAGATATGAATCTGGACGGTCTAGTAATTGATGCCAGAAACCACTTCCTGTTTGGTATGAAGCCAAGCCTTTTGCATGGGCTTTTAACAATGTCAATACTTCTGCACGTCCTGCATGATTCTCTGGTAAAACATCTAATAATTCAACCATCGTCAAAACAGCCCAACCGTTGGCACGTGCCCAGTGGAATTCAGGGTGTGTTTCCATATCTGCTACCCAACCGTGCATAAATACGTTTTTCTGGTGATTAAACATTCTTTTAGAAAACTGAGAAACTTGTTTAACAGCATCATCAAAATAACGATTATCGCCCGTCAATTTACCCATTTGTGCTAACGCAGGCACACCCATGAATAAATCATCTAACCAAAGCGTATTCGCTTGCGGACGGTTACGCGCTAATGTACCGTCAGCAAAACGAAATTCTTTCGTGCTGATATAATTCATGTAATTATCAATCAAAGGGCGTAAATCTGTTTTGATAACCTTCCCTGTGGTTGCCTTAATCATGGCTGAACACACAGCACCACAGTCGTCTAAAGCATGCGGCATCACTACTTGACGAAGTCCTTTGCTCTTAGGATTTTGCTTCAATACTTCTTTGAAATAAGGTGCTTTATCTGCTAGAAAAGTCATTCTTTTACGAGCATACTCATTAAAGCGGTCATCACCAGTAGCCTCGCTAGCTGCTAACATTCCTGAGTAAGTAACGCCCCATTCGTAGCTAGTTAAACTAAAAGTCCCTCTTTCTACAACGGCACTGGTGTCTATTTTAGAAAAATCTGTAATCTCCTTTTTAGTCGTATTACTAATTACTTTGGTAGGTGTTACGGCATCCAAATATTTATGTACTCTATTGAGCAACTGGGTAACCTCCTCTACTTTGGGTGTAGTATAAGCCACAGGATAATCTGGCTGAGCAGTATGAAGCATTTCTGAATGAAGAGGCTTTTTTTGCTGTGCCAAAGAAGGTAAAGCTGTAGCTAAACATAACAGAAAGATAAAAGAGCTTTGTTTAATTTTTTTCATGCTTGAATGTATTATGGTTGTTGAGAGCATAAAGGCAATACTCTCAGAAATCTAATGAAGTTTAATGACATTTCATGATAAGATTGGTTATTAAACTATACAAAATGAGTTAATTTGGCATAAATAATTAAAAAACAATAATATGTTTAATCACTCTCAGAAAACGTTTTATATCATTTTAGGTCTTTTTCTCATCAGCTTTGGTCTTTCAGCCCAGAAGCCCGTGGTCACAATTCCTATTCAAACTGCACAGAATGCCTTGGTTTTTCAAACAGATAAAGAAAACCGTCTCGGAACAGTTTTCTTCGGCAAGAAACTCGCTCAGGCCTCAGAATATCCTGTTGTTTCTAAGGAATATAAAATCAGCGATGAAAATTCGGGGATTTTCAACTCCGTTTACACGCCTAGCGGTACTTGGAACTTGGTAGAACCTGCTATTCAAGTAAAACATGCTGACGGCAATACTTCGTTGGAGCTAAAATACGTAAGCCATGAAGTAACAAAAATTGATGAGAATGTTTCTCAGACAATGATTATCCTGAAAGACCCTGTTTATGCGGTAGAAGTTAGGCTTTTCTACAAGACCTATTTCAAAGAGAACGTCATCGAACAATGGTCTGTTATCAAACATCAGGAAGCTAAAAACATTACTTTACAAAAGTATGCTTCTGCCAATTTGTATTTCATGGCGGATGATTATTACTTAAATCATTATCATGGTGGTTGGGCTAAGGAAATGAAGCCCGAGGAAACCAAATTAACGGCTGGAATTAAAACATTAGATTCTAAATTAGGCACAAGAGCTAACTTGTTTCAGCCTCCTACCTTCATGTTATCTTTCGATAAACCTGCTACGGAAGATTACGGGAAAGTATTGTTAGGTACATTAGCTTGGTCTGGTAATTTCAAGATTGATTTTGAACTAGATACTTATCATAATCTTCGTCTATTGGCAGGTATCAATTCTTTTGCTTCTGAATATTCTTTGGCTAGTAATGAGGATTTCAAAACGCCTTCGTTCATCTTTACTTTCTCTGATAATGGAAAAGGTGAAGCTAGTAGAAATATGCACAACTGGGCTAGAAAATACAGGATTTTGGATGGTGAAGGCTCAAGACTAACATTACTAAACAACTGGGAAGCTACCTATTTTGATTTTGATGAGCCTAAAATTACAGCATTATTCAAGGATGGTAAAAAGTTGGGAGTCGATATGTTCTTATTAGATGATGGCTGGTTTGCTAACAAATACCCAAGAAATGGCGATAATGCAGGCTTGGGTGATTGGCAAGAAAACCGTAAAAAACTCCCAAATGGCATTGGATATTTAGTAAAGGAAGCCACAAAGGCAGGCATTAAATTTGGGATTTGGGTAGAACCAGAAATGGTGAATCCGAAATCTGAGTTGTATGAAAAACATCGTGATTGGGTAATCCGTGAGCCTGAACGCCCAGAACAATATTTTAGAAATCAATTGCCTTTAGACTTGTCGAATCCAGAAGTACAAGATTTTGTATATGGTGTAATTGATAACTTATTTACTAAAAATCCAGAGATTGCTTTTATTAAGTGGGATTGTAATGCCGTAACCTACAATGCTCATTCAGAATATTTACAAAAGAAAGGACTTCCCCAAACACATTTGTATGTAGAATATGTACGTGGATTGTATAAAGTATTAGAAAAAATCAGGGCTAAATATCCTAAAGTGCCCATGATGTTATGCTCTGGCGGAGGTGGAAGAGTAGACTACGAAGCCTTGAAGTACTTTACTGAATTTTGGGTAAGTGATAATACCGACCCACTTGAAAGAGTATTTTTGCAGTGGGAATATTCTTATTTTTATCCAGCTATCGCTCAGTGTAATCATATTACAGATTGGAGTAAAGTAGGTATTAAATACCGTACTGACGTAGCAATGATGGGTAAAATGGGGTATGATATTGTAGTAAGCCAACTTTCAGAAAAAGAATTGCAGTTTAGCCAACAGGCATTGGCAAACTATAAGAATGTTAGTGATGTTATCTGGCATGGTGATTTGTATCGTTTGAAAAACCCTTGGGAGAATCCTTATGCTTCGTTGATGTTTAGTAATAATCAACAAGACCATGCGGTGGTGTTTTCATACTTAACGACGAATCGATATGACCAAGTATTCAGCATTACGCCTGTGAAATTAAAAGGATTAGACCCTAAGAAACGATACAAGGTTCAAGAGATTAATATTTATCCTGATACAAAGTCTAGTATGGCAAAAGACCTTGTTTACTCTGGCGACTATTTGATGAATGTAGGTATCAATCCAGATATTACACGCAGAAGAACAAGTGTAGTACTAGAACTGACAGAAGTAAAATAGAAGCTTTCAGTAATAATCTTGTTTCAAAAAACATGAATCATCTCGAATTTTCTTTAAATAGGAAGTTTAACAAAATAGCCTCATAGAGGCTATATATCGGTAGTAAAAATGTAAACAACATCCCCCTCCAAGCCCCATCGGGGCGAAATATTTCGCCCCGATGGGGCTTGGAGGGGAAATAGGATATTTGTTCTACCGATATAGTGTTCCTAACGAAACTATACTCTGTATCAATAAATCAAAAAAGCGGTCGAAATTAGTTTTCGACCGCTTTTTTGATGATTTTAAAATTCAGGATTACTCATATTATCCGATAGCTGATGTCCGAAATCCGATAGCCAAACTATCTTACTCTGAAAGCTCTAACCATCTTAATTCTTTCTCATCCAAATCATTATTGATTTCTTCTATTTCTTTTGCCCAAGCACTTAAGTCTTCATAACTACCACCATTGTTTAGTCGTATCGTTAATTCCGCTTTCTTCTTTTCTGCTTTTTCGATGGCTTTGCCTAAATCTTCGTATTCTTTTTGTTCTTTGAAAGAAAGTTTTCTTTTCGTCGTTGAAACTTGAACAGAAGGTTCTAGCTTATGATTATTCGTTGAAACTGGCTCGCTTTTCACTTTAGGTTTTTCGCCTAAAGTAATTTCGTTTTCTTCCAACCACTCTCTATAGTCAGTATAGTTTCCGGGGAAATCTCTGATTTGTCCGTCGCCTTCAAATACAAAAAGGTGTTCAACCAATTTATCCATAAAGTAACGGTCGTGAGAAACCAACAATAGACAACCTCCAAAGGCTATCAAGAAATCTTCCAAGATATTCAACGTTTGGATATCAAGGTCGTTGGTAGGCTCATCAAGAATCAAGAAATTGGGATTCTTGATTAATACTTTCATCAATTGCAAACGTCTTTTTTCTCCCCCCGACAGTTTATCTACTGCCGCATATTGCACCTTTGGTTCAAATTTGAAGTGTGTTAAAAACTGACTAGCAGAAATAGTTTCGCCTGTTCCTACCGTTACTACCTCCGCAATATCTTTGATAACGTCAATTACTTTATCGCCCGGTTTAAAATCTAAATCTCCTTGGGTATAATAACCATATACCACGGTTTCGCCCGTAGTAATGCTACCAGAGTCTGGCTTTAGATTTTGAGTAATCATGTTCAAGAAAGTAGATTTCCCGATACCATTTTTACCAATAATTCCTATGCGGTCTTTACGTTGGAAAATGTAAGAGAAGTCTTCTACAATCTTTTGGTTGCCAAATCCTTTATTCAATCCTTCAATTTCAAGAATTTTACTGCCTTGACGAGACATTTTTACATTCAAAGTAACTTTTGAATCATCTTTAGACTGCGAAGCTTTTTCTTTCAATTCATGGAAAGCATCAATTCTATACTGAGCTTTTGTTCCACGTGCTTTTGGCTGGCGACGCATCCATTCTAATTCTGTTCTTAACGTATTTTTCGCTTTATCGATACTTGCCGCTTCCGAGGCTTCTCGTTCAGCTTTTTTCTCTAAGAAATAGCTATAATTTCCACGGTAAGGATAAATCGTTCCGTTATCTAATTCAGCAATGTTATTACACACTCTATCTAGGAAATAACGGTCGTGAGTAACCAATAACAAAGTGATATTCTGAGCAGAAAGTGTTTGTTCCAACCATTCGATGGTCTCTAAATCCAAGTGGTTGGTAGGCTCATCGAAAATCATCAAATCAGGCTCATCAATCAATACTTTTGCCATGGCCACACGCTTACGTTGCCCGCCCGAAAGTTGAGAGATTTTACGCTCGAAATCGTGAATACCTAGTTTACCTAAAATTTGCTTTACCCTGCTTTCATAATCCCAAGCATCGTGCTTGTCCATCATTTCTAAAGCGTCCGACAAAAGGTCTGAATCTTCTGGATTCTCCATTGCCCTTTCATACATTTTTAGGGCTTGGTTAGCTGGAGAATCGCCCGCAAAAAGCGTATCCATTACACTCAATTGCTCATTAAACTCTGGATTTTGGAAAAGGTATCCTACCGAAATACCTTTACGGATACTTACAGTTCCTTCGTCAGAAGGAATCAATCCTGCCAGAATGTTCATTAAAGTAGTTTTACCTGCTCCATTTTGTCCGACTAAAGCTACTTTATCTCCTTTCGAGATACCAAAATTTATGTTACGAAATAACCACCTTTCGCTGTAGTTTTTCGAGATATTTTCTGCTGATAAATAATTCATACTACAAATGTAGGAACTAAAGCTGTAAAAGGATAGAGAGTTGAGGGAATTAGGTGACGGATAGTTTAGTAAGTTTCCAAACCGCCCTCCTATCAAGCCAATTCTCCATTGAACACATAAACTTTTTTTTGGAAACAAGTCAATTTATTTTTGGGTTTACGACTTAGCATAAAAGTTCTTAATCTTGTAGGTTGTAAGTATTAAAACCAAAACGAAAACTCATGTTACAATTTCTTAAATATGTTTTAGCTACCATAGTCGGATTAATAGTTTTCTCTATTGTTAGCCTTTTTATAATTATTGGTATTGCTGCCGCAGTTGGCTCTTCTAAAGACGAAACTACGCTTAAAGATAATTCTGTTTTAAAATTAGACCTCAACCATAGCATTGTTGAAAATGTTAGCGACGAAGAAAATCCTTTCAAGGATTTAGGTGGAGCATTCATGGACAATAATGAAAGCATTGGGATGGTTCAAATCAGAGAAGCCTTGAAACGTGCCGCTGTTGATAGTCATATCAAAGGAATTTATTTACAAGCACACTATCCTCAGGCAGGCTATGCTCAATTAGAAGAAATCCGCAATGCACTATTAGATTTTAAAAAATCTGGCAAGTTCATCTATAGCTACGGCGAATCGTTTACTGAAAAAGGATATTATGTTACCTCGGTGTCTGATAAAATTTATTTGAATCCCGCAGGTGGAATGGATTTCAACGGTATCAGCGCTGAAGTAAGTTTTTATAAAGGTGCTTTAGATAAGTTAGATATCAAGCCCGTAGTTTTCAGAGTAGGTGAATATAAATCAGCGGTTGAGCCTTATTTACGTGAAAATATGAGTGATGCTAATAAGCAACAATACTCATTATTGCTGAATAGCATCAACAATCACATCTTTGAGCAAATTGCAAAATCGAGAAACATCGACGTTGCTACGTTGAAAAAGGTTGCTGATGAATTAATTGCCTACAAACCAAAAGGAGCGTTGGCTTCCAAATTGGTAACAGATGTTGGTTATTACGATGAATTTGAGGCTGATTTCAAGAAGAAATTAAAGAAAGAAACTGAAGATAAAATTGATTTCGTAGGTCTTTCAAAATTCTTAAAAGCTGAATCTGCTATTCCTTTTAACGAGTCTCAAAACAAAATTGCTGTAATTGTAGGCGAAGGAGCGATTATCGGAGCCAAAGCCGATAAAGGAAATATTGGCTCGGATGATTGGGTGGCTGAACTTCGTAAAGCTCGTGAAGATAAAAAAGTAAAAGCCATTGTATTAAGAATTGATAGCCCAGGGGGTTCTTCATTAGCTTCTGATGTAATGTGGCGTGAAGTAGAATTAACCAGAAAAGTAAAACCTGTAATTGCTTCAATGGCAGATTATGCAGCGTCTGGAGGATACTACATGGCAATGGCGGCTGATACTATCGTTGCTGAACCAACAACTATTACAGGGTCTATCGGGATTTTTGCTCAGTTTTTCAACTTTGAAAACTTCTTGAAGAATAAATTGGGCATTACCAACGACCGTGTAAATACGAATGCTCATTCTGATTTCCCAACGGTTACGCGTGAAATGACTGATTTTGAGAAAGATTGGTTTCAGAGAAGTGTAGATGCTGGCTACGAAACCTTTACTTCTAAAGCAGCAAAAGGCAGAAAAATGACTATTGAAAAATTGAAATCATTAGCAGGCGGACACGTTTGGTCGGGAATAGAAGCAAAAGCAAATGGTTTAGTGGATGTGTTAGGAGGCTTGGACGATGCGATTAAAATTGCAGCGCAAAAAGCAAAACTAAAAGAAGGCGACTATAAAGCGAAGTTTTATCCACAACCAAAATCTTTCTTTGAAGAGGTTTTTGAGAAAAAAGAGGAAGAAGCACAAGCTAAAATCATGAAAGCACAGTTTGGTGAATTAGCACCTTATGTAAAACAAATTCAAGACTTAAAAGCCCGTGAAGGCATCATGGCTTTGATGCCAGAGGTGATTGAATTTAAATAGATGTGAAATATAAAAAGGCTTCTTAGGTTTTATCCCAAGAAGCCTTTTTTATGTTTTTAACTTTAGGTAAATTACAATATGTAAAAGCTATTGTTAAAAACTGATAGCCGAAAGCTGATGTCTGATTTCCAAATTTATATTTCTAATTGACTATTCTTATGAAAAAATGGATATCTTTTTTAGCAGTTGTTATCTTCTTGTCTGCTTGTACAAGCAAAGTCTCTACCGTTTTTGTGGTACGCCATGCAGAGAAGGATTTGGTCTATAAAGGTGATGACCATTTTCGTCCTTTAAGTGCTTCGGGACATCAACGTGCTGGTAACCTTGCCAAGCGTTTAGCCAATGAGAAAATCACTAAAATTTATGCTACTGAATACCTAAGAGTACAACAAACTGGCGATTCTTTGCGTATCAATAATCAAATAGATACTACTATTTATAGTGCCAGAAATGCTCATTTCTTGGATAAAGTTGAACCTCGTAAGAACATTTTAATTATTGGTCATTCAAATACCGTTCCTGAAATTGTTAGACTTTTGGGCGCCAAGTTTGACCTAAAAATAATTCCAGAAAACGAATATGACAATCTGTATATCGTAAAAATAAAAGACAAAAAACTGGTTGAATTCAAGGCTGAGAAGTATTAAAACTTCAATCCTAAATCTAGTGAAATCAGCCCATTTTTAGTAATTAAGTTACTATAACCCTTGGTGTGATTAATTTCGGTTAAGCCTCTTTGGTATTGAATGCCAAATATAAAAGAATCGTCTCCACCATTTATCCGCTTTTCAATACCAAATCCTAATAACAAATTGATATCTCCCAGACTAAAAACATCTGGTTGATTCATTACCCGTTGGCTGTATTGATAAAGTGGATTGGATGTTCTATCAATGGGTTTTTCGGCAATTTTCAAATCGAACGTACCTCCAAATTGTAAATAAACAGGTGTATCTGAAAAAACGCCATCACTAAAAATCTTGAGTGTAACGGGTACTTGTAAATATTGTAGGTTATAAGCCGCTTTATTTCCCGTATGCTCATCGGCAGTGAGTGGATACGTATTGAACAAATCATTATCATAAAAATTGCTTCCAACAGCATAACTAACTCCTTTGACACTGTACCATAACCCTGTACTAAAGGCATATTTTTCGGCAAAATAGAAATCTATCACAGGACCCAAACTCATTTTTAGGTTGATTCCCGAAGCATCAAAATCACGAAATTCTTTCGATGCATCCACTTCGTTTAGTGTAATAGTGGGTGAAAATTTAAACCCTATTTTTAATTTATATAGTCCATTACCATACCCTCCGCCATATCCAGAAGGGTATCCATAATTTTGAGCATAACCTCTCGTTATCATCAACAGAATAAAAAGGACTAAAAATGCGTTTTTCTTCATAATTTTGTACTGTTAAATATGGTTTTGAAACTTAGACGAATACTACTGCTTAAAACTATTAATCTAAAAAACTTATGCTTCAAAAGTATAAATGCTATATTATCCTCCTCTTTTCAAGCCTAGTCTTTGCTTGTACTTCCGAACAAGATAGTTCTTCTGAACCCGACGTTAGTTCAGTAAAAGTAAATGTAGCTATTCAACGACTTGACAAAGATTTACTTGCGTGTAAAGACAAAAATCAGTTAATAAATTTCTTCAATACCCATAAAAGCTTTGTGAGTACTTACTTTCAGGTTTTACCACAAGACTTTGAGAAACTCGCTGAAAGGTTACTTCCAGTAATCCAAAATCAGGCTTTTCAAGACTTTTACAAGCAATCACAAGAGCCTGCATTTTTTGGAAATACTGAGCTTGAAGATGATTTTAAAGAAGCTTTCCAGCACTTGAAATATTATTATCACGACTTCAAAGAGCCTAAAATTATTACAATTTTTACAGGTTTTTTTGCGCAGGATATCCTAAGTAGTCCAGAATTAATAATTTCGGACTCATTAATTATTATTGGATTAGATTATTTCATGGGAAAGAAAGGAAAATTCTTACCTGACATTTATGACTATCAATTAAGGAAAGCTTCTCCTCATGCTATTGTACCACAAGCTGTGCTTTTACTTTCTGCCAAATATAATGCAACCAAACCTTCTGAAAAATCGTTATTAGCAGATATGGTTTGGTATGGGAAAAGTTATGTTTTTGGTCATACGATGATGCCCTCAAAGGCTGATAGCCTGTTTATTGGTTATTCAGACGCACAATTGACGGACTGTTATACCTTTCAGAAAGATATTTGGGCTCATTTTATTGATAAAAAATTATTGTATACCAATGAAGACCCTATCAAGGCAAAGTATATCATGGACAGACCTACGACGTCTGAGATTGGAGCATCTTGTCCAGGAGGAATTGGTCGTTGGCTAGGCTGGCGAATTGTAGGTAAATATTTTGACGAAAATGATAAATTAACGATTCAGGAATTGATGAAGGAAACAAATGCCCAAAAGATTTTTGAAGAGTCACATTATAAAGGATTACCAGACGAACAGGAATAAGTTCTGACGGTAGTCATCGGTCTTCGGATAATAGCTATCAGTCCGAATACTGATATAATGAGTAATTAAATAACCATTACTCAATCATAACTAAATTAATAGCTTTTTAGTAATTAAACCAAAAAATGGCAAAGCGAAGTAGCAATTTTGGAGCAGAGGTTTCTCCAGAAGACAAGAAAAAAGTAAACAAGGAAGGCTTTCAGAAAGCCTTCAAGATTTTTAGATTTACCCTTCCCTATAAAGGCACATTTTTAATAGGCTTCATCTTTCTGATTCTCTCACAGATTACTACGATGAGTATCCCTTTATTAATGGGTCAGATGGTGGGATCAATAGTTTCGCCACAACAAATGCCAGACTCAGGTTCGGGAATAAGTAGTGGTATGATGACGGATAAACTACAACGCGTTTTTCATGAAGCACCACGATTTACCTTAAATGAAGTAACCCTTATTTTTGTTGGATTACTTATTCTACAAGCGATATTCTCATTTTTTAGGGTATATACGTTCACAAGGGTTTCTGAACAATCAATGCGTGATCTACGCAATGCCTTATATAGTAAAATCATTACGTTACCAGTGCCATTTTTTGAAAAAAATCGTGTGGGGGAATTAATGAGTAGAATTACAACCGATATTGGTCAGTTACAAGACATCCTTTCTATAACGTTAGCAGAGCTTTTTCGTCAAGTGTTTACTTTGGTTGGTGGCATTGTATTAATCTCTTACTTATCGAGCAAATTAACACTTTTCATGTTGCTTACTTTCCCATTCTTGGTAATTGCTGCCATTGTTTTTGGGAGATTTATTCGTAAAAATTCTAAAAAGGTACAAGACGAACTAGCCGCTACTAATATCATTGTTGAAGAAACTTTACAGTCTATCAATGTTGTAAAAGCTTTTACGAATGAAAGTCTAGAAGCACATCGCTACGGATTATCTGTTCAAAAAGTAGTAGATTATGCGTTAAAGGCTGCCACTTTCAGAGGAGGCTTTATTTCGTTCATCATTTTTGTATTGTTTGGGGGCGTAGTAGGCGTAGTATGGTATGGTGGTAATTTGGTATTGCAAGGCGAATTATCTTTCAAAGACCTTTTCACTTTTATCATTTACACAGGTTTTATCGGTGGTTCTGTGGGTGGTTTGGGCGATATGTATGCGCAGATTCAGAAAACAATAGGTGCTTCTGAACGTATTTTAGAAATTTTAGATGAAGAATCGGAAGTAAAAATTGTTGACTTAACTGCTCCGAAAGCAGCCGTTGCACCAATACTAGCGAAGGCAAATGATGAGGTTGCTATTCCTAAAATCCAATATAAAAACGTTGCGTTTAATTATCCTTCTCGCCCAGATATGAAAGTGCTGAAGAATATTTCTTTATCCGTAAAATCGGGCGAAAAAATAGCTTTAGTTGGTCATTCGGGGGCAGGAAAATCAACCATTATACAATTATTAATGCGTTATTATCATCTTGCAAAAGGAGAAGTTTTAGTAGACGGTAAAAACATCAATACTTTTGATATTACAGAATTAAGAAAAAATATAGCCATTGTACCACAAGAAGTAATGCTTTTTGGTGGAACGATTTATGAAAATATTGCTTATGGTAATCCAGAAGCAACAGAGGAACTGGTCATTGAAGCGGCCAGAAAGGCAAATGCTTTAGATTTTATCAATTCATTTCCTGAGGGTTTTAAAACGATTGTGGGTGAACGTGGTGTAAAACTTTCGGGTGGGCAACGTCAGCGTATTGCTATCGCTCGTGCTATTTTAAAAGACCCTGCCATTTTGGTGTTGGATGAAGCAACAAGTGCACTAGATTCAGAGTCTGAAAGATTGGTACAAGATGCCCTAGACCGCTTGATGCAAAACCGTACTACCGTAATTATTGCCCATCGCTTGGCAACTATTCGTAATGTAGATACAATTTATGTATTGAAAGATGGTGAAGTAGCCGAAAAAGGAACGCATGACGAATTGGTATTGATTGATGAAGGAATTTATGCTAACTTAGTGAAGTTGCAGTTTGAAAATGCAATGATAATAGAATGAAACCAGCAATAAAAGATACATTAAAATCATATAACCTTCGCCAAACAGACTGTCGTGAAGGTATTTTAGATGTTTTTATGAGCAAAGAACACGCTTTGGCTCATGCAGATGTGGAATCGCAGTTAACTGAACAGTTTGATAGAGTAACGGTATATAGAACCTTAAAAACATTTGTAGATAAGGGATTAATTCATAAAGTGCTGGACGATGAAGGTAGTATCAAGTATGCACTTTGTAAAGACAATTGTCATTCAGAAGACCATACTCACCACCACGACCATGTGCATTTTAAATGTACTACTTGTGGCTTAACAACGTGTTTAGACCATGTGGTGATTCCTAATTTTATCCTGCCAGAAGGATATAAACGTGTTGAGACTAATTTGTTAGTACAAGGGGTTTGTAAGGTTTGTAATCGATAGATTTTTGTAGACTTGAGGATGTTAAGACTTAAGGACTAGAGGACGCTAGATATTAGACTAGAAGACACTAGATATTTAGACTAGAGGATACTAGATTTTAGGTTAGAAAACACTAGATATTTGTCTGGAGTAATGGAGTTGAAAGTAAGTTTTTCTTAGACAGAACTATTAGGCTATTCAGAAATGGATAGCCTATTTTTATGATATATTATAAACGAATAACAGAATTCATTCACCATCTACTAATCTTTTAGTCCTAAAGTCTTCTAATCCTAAAGTCCATAACAGGTCTCCCAGCAAACATCGCAGAAAAAGGGCTGTTGGGCGAATATTCTTTTGATAATTTATTAATTTGGCAAATTATTACTTATTTGTGGTTTAAATCTTCATCAAATCATTACGAATTCATGAAAAAACATTTCTTATTACTTTTTTCATTACTTTCCGCAGGAAGTACTATGGCTCAAAGCCCTCTGTTACTTCGCCAACCAAGTATCAATAACGATGGTTCGGTAGTATCATTCTCATATCAAGGAGACATCTGGACTGTACCAAGCTCAGGTGGAAATGCAACAAGGCTTACCATTCATGAGGCCTACGAGGGTAATCCTATTTTTAGTCCAGATGGCAAGCAAATTGCCTTTTCGGGAACACGCTTTGGCAACAACGATATTTTTGTAATGCCTGTAACAGGGGGCTTGCCTAAACGTTTGACTTTTCACTCAAGTCAAGATGTAGTAGCTAGCTGGACGCAGAGCGATAAAATATTGTTCTCGACAAGCCGTGAGTTCAAACAAATTGAGCGTCCACAAGAAGTTTATACAATTAGTCCAAAAGGAGGAACAGAATCTCGTTTATTAGACGCCGTTGGTTTCGACCCTGTGCTTTCGCCAGATGGAAAATTAGTAGCTTTAGTTCGTGGAGATATTAACCCTGTAGCTCGTCAAGCTTATAATGGTAGCTCGAACAGAGATATTTGGATGTATAATATCAAAAACAAAAGCTATAATAAAATAACCCTTTTTGAAACCAACGATATCATTCCTCAATGGGGCAAAAACGGCTTACTTTACTTTTTAAGTAGTGTTGACGGAGCGTATAACTTATACCAAATCAAAATTTCGGACGAAGGTAAAGCCGTAGGTGCTCCTAAAAAATTGACGCAATTTAAAGATGAATCTATTCGTCATTTTAGTATTTCAAATGATGGCAATACGATCGTATTTGAAAAAGAAATGGCACTTTTCACCTATAAAATTGCAAATGGAGCCGTTGATAAAATTAATGTAACCATCAATGCAGATGAACGTTTTGATGCTGCTGAGCAAAAAACATTTCCTACAGGATTAGATAATTATAAGGTTTCTCCGAACGGTAAATTACTTGCTTATAGCATTCGTGGAGAAATTTTTATCAAGGAAGCTGACAAGGAAAAAACAAAAAGCATTAATGTTTCTAAACATGCTTTCCGTGACGTTTCTCCAGCTTGGTTGAATGACTCAACTCTGTTGTTTACTAGCGACCGTAACAATGGCAATTTTGATTTGTATTTAGTAAATTCTGCTGATGGTGCTGAACGTAATATTTTCAAATCGTTGAAACATCAAATCGTACAACTTACTAAAACGCCAGAAGATGAGACCTCTCCTACAGTTTCACCAGATAATAAAAAGATTGCTTATGTAAGAGGCAGAGGCAACTTTATCGTTGCTGATATTAGCGCTGATGGAAAACTAACGAACGAAAAAATCTTATCAGAAGGTTGGAACAACCCTTCAGATATCGCTTGGAGCCCTGATAGCAAATACATCGCTTATAGTCAATCAGATTTATATTATAACCAAGAAGTATATATCAGAACGGCTGATAATTCAAGCAAACCTGTTAATGTTACCATGCACCCACGTGGCGATAGTAACCCATTCTGGAGTGCCGATGGTTCTAAATTAGGTTTTGTTTCAGAAAGAAGTGCTGGTCGTAGTGCTGACGTTTGGTTTGTATGGTTGAAAAAAGAAGATTGGGAAAAAGAAACACAAGACTGGCAAGAAAAAGAAACGCCTGCTCCTGATGCTAAACCAGAGAAAAAAGGCATAAAACCAATTGTGATTGATTTCGATAATATCCATGAAAGAGTAGTGCAAGTAACAAGTTTCCCTGGCGATGAAAACGATTTTGTGATTTCAAAAGATGGTGAAACATTCTTTTATACGACTTCAACTAGCACGGCAAAAGGAAGAGATTTATACAGTGTTAAATGGGATGGTAAAGAATTAAAAGAAATTACGAAAGGCGGAAGTAACCCTAATAACCTAACATTAGATAAGGAAGGTAAATATATCTACTATACGAAAATGGGAGGTAGTTTATCTCGTGTTGATGTAAAAACGGGTGTGTCTGAACCAATGCCATTTGTTGCCAAAATGAAAATAGACTATTTGGCAGAACGCACACAGGTATTTGAAGAAGCTTGGAGAACCATTCGTGATGGTTTTTATGACCCTAAGTTCCACGGAAATAACTGGGTACAACTGCACGATAAATACAAAGAGCGTTGTATAAATGCTAGTACCTCTAATGATTTCAGAGATATGTTTAATTTACTATTAGGTGAATTAAATTCTAGCCACATGGGCTTAACTGCACCAGACCGTGCTGAAACGCAGAGAGAATTGACTGGATTGTTAGGAACAGAACTTATTCCAACGCCAACTGGTATGAAAGTAAACCATGTTGTACCAGAAACGCCTGTAACAAAAATTAAGAGTGTTATCAATGAAGGCGAAACCATTACTGCTATTAACGGACAACAAGTTAGTGAAAACGAAAACTTTTATAGTTTGTTAAATGGATTAGTGAACGAAAAAGTAATCGTCAGTGTAGTTGATGCCGCAGGTAAAAGTAGAGAAGTAGTAGTACGTCTTACACAAAGCATTAGCGATAACTTATACAATGAATGGGTTGAAGGCAGAAAGAAATTAGTAGAAAAATTCTCAAATGGTCGTCTAGGTTATATCCATATCAAAAGCATGGATTTCCCTAGTTTTGAAGTAGTAGAAAGAGAATTTACTGCTGCTGGTTATGGTAAAGAAGGTATTTTGATTGATGTTCGTTATAATGGTGGAGGGTCGACAACGGATTATTTAATGACTATTTTAAATTATAAACAACACGCTTATACCATTCCAAGAGGAGCAAGTACTGATTTAGAAAAAGACAAGAAAAAATTCAGAGACTATTATCCAATAGGCGAACGTTTGGTATATGCAGCTTGGACGAAGCCATCAATTGCTCTTTGTAATGAAGGAAGTTATTCTAATGCTGAGATTTTCTCACACGCATACAAATCTTTGGGCATAGGTAAATTAGTGGGCTTACCAACAAATGGTTCGGTAATTTCAACAGGAGGAAAATCATTAATGGATGGTTCGTTTGTTAGATTGCCGGGAAGAGGCTGGTACACTAAAACAACTGATAAAAACCAAGAATTAGGCGCAGCCATTCCTGATGTTATCGTTGAAAATACACCAGACTGGATAGCTAAAGGAACTGACGAACAATTGAAAGTAGCAGTAGAAACGCTACTAAAGGATATTGATGCTAAAAAGTAAATTTATTTAGTAAAAATAAAAAGCCGTAATCAACAAATTGTTGGTTACGGCTTTTTTTGTGGACTGGTTGAAATCATGAATTACAATGGACTGGTCAGGAGAGAAATGGGCTGGTCGGGAGACCAGCCATGGGTGTTACCCTCAATTCCCATGGCTGGTCTCCCGACCAGTCCATAAATGCGTAAGCAATACTAAATATTAATGCTAAAACCTATCCATAAAATGAGTAATAAACCCATAATCATCTTCTCTAAGCTCATAAAACTTAGCTGAAGACCAAACATAATTCTCAGGTTTATTAGCCAAATTCCATCTTTCCTGTAATGGATTTAAATGCATATATTCTAGTTTTTGAATAAACACTTCTCGTGAAAAAATTCTTATTGCCAAAGCATCTCTCTGCCAAAACTGATATTCTCGGTCATTTTTATCAGACTTGAATTTTTCTAATATGTGAGGATAATTCTTACTTAAATCATGCTTAAATTGATGTGCCGTAAACTTAGTAAAACTAGTATCAGGCATTTCTTTACCATTCTTTTTTAGCATTTCCCAAAGGAGATGTATATGATTTGGCATAATGACAAATCCATAGATTTTTATACAATCACGTTCTACTAAATTTCTTAAACTATCTATAATTATAGTTTTATATAAGTCATGTTTTAACAGATGTTTCCATGCAAGTATTGTTGATGTATAAAAATAAACTTCTCCAATCTCCATGTGTGAATTACGTATTTGAGGGGTATTCATAGTGTAGAATTTGTTATAATAGACGAGGTAAATCATGAATTAGAATGGACTGATCGGGAAAGAAATGGACTGGTCGGGAGACCAGCCATGGGTGTTAAATATCATTTAATGACGTTATCATTTTATATTATATTAAAAGTTCTACTTATCTACTCCAATAAAGCCAATACATCATCCTTCGTCAAGGATTTCACAAAACTTTCTTCCGTTGTAATCAATTCATTCGCTAGGCGTTGTTTGCTTTGCTGTAATGCTAATATTTTTTCTTCAACAGTATTTTTAGTAATAAACTTATAGGTAAAAACGGTATTTACTTGCCCAATTCTATGCGCCCTATCTATAGCCTGAGCTTCAATAGCAGGATTCCACCAAGGGTCTAAGATAAATACATAGTCAGCCGCAGTAAGGTTTAATCCTAGCCCTCCTGCTTTCAAAGAAATTAAAAAAATCTGTATGTCCTCGTTATTCTGAAACTTCTCTACCTGTGCTTGTCGGTCATGTGTACTGCCATCTAAATACGCATACGTTCGTGATTCTTGGTCAAGTCGTTCTTTAAAAAGGTCGAGATGCTTCACAAATTGACTAAAAATCAATACTTTATGCCCTTCTTCTAGAATTGTGTCTAGTTTTTCCATTACATCTTCCAACTTACCAGAGTCACCTTGATAATCAGGTTCTGTCATTCGTGGATGATTGGCTAATTGACGTAATTTTGTAAGGCCTTGTAACACTACCATTTGTGACATTGCCATGCCTGCTTCTTCGATATGCTCTAAAATTAAGTTCCTGAAATACGACTTTGCTTCTTCATATTCCTTTTGTTGTTGCTCTGTCATCTGAGCATAATGGATACTTTCAATTTTAGGGGGTAGTTCGGTGGCTACTTGCGACTTATGTCTTCTCAACATAAAAGGCTTGATAATAGAATAAAGCCTTTGCATTTTTACATCGTCCCCTTTCTTTTCAATCGGCACTTGAAATTCATTCCTAAAAAAATGCTGTGAGCCTAATAACCCCGGATTAATAAAGGTCATCTGCGACCATAAATCCATTGTACTATTCTCTAAAGGTGTTCCCGTTAATACTAATCGATTCCGAGAATTCAATTGCATTACAGCTTTAGTAATATAAGAGGATGGATTTTTAATGGCTTGCGATTCATCCAGAATCACATAATTAAATCGATAGTTTTTCAGCAAATCAATATCAATTCTGATGATGCCATAAGTGGTAAGGACTACATCATAATTATCAAACACTTCAATATTTTTATCACGATAAGTGCCTGTATAAGTCAGTATCCTAAGTTCTGGCGTAAATTTGCGTGCTTCCATTTCCCAGTTATAAATCAAGGAAGTAGGCAAAATCAACAAACTTGGCTGATTATTCTTCTGTTCTTTTTGTGATTGCAACAACGTAAGGGTTTGAACGGTTTTACCCAAGCCCATATCATCCGCCAAACATCCGCCAAAATGATAATCATTTAGAAAGCGCATCCAATCATATCCTGCTTTTTGATAAGGACGTAAACTACCAGTAAAGCCCTTGGGTAACTGATAGGTTTGCATTTCTTCAAAATCTCTCAGTTTCTCCAACTTTCTACTCAATACTGCCGATGCCAATGATTCACTTTGTAAATCTTGCACCAATGAAAGATGGTGTTTATTCAAGATAAAGCCATCTCGTTCTGAATGATGTTCAATAAAAGCAAAAAGCTCGGAATATTGGGTAAACCAAGTTTCTGGAATCACAGCGATTTCGCCGTTTGGTAACGTAAATTCTCTTTTTTTCTGCAAAATCAAATTTCTGAGTTTCAGAAAAGGAATTTCAAAATCACCAAAATGTACAATTGCATGAATATCGAACCAATCGTTGCCTTCGGTAATATTTACTTCAATATTTGAATACCCCAAGAAATATTTTTTAGCATCCTCTTCTACACTTTGTTCTATGGTGAAACCTGTTTCTGTTAGTTCAGCATAATTTTTCTGAATGAGTGCCAATGCATCAGATTTAGGGAGAATCATCCGCCCATTTTTCAGTTCTAAACCCAATGCTTCAAGTTTTGCTAAGGTAGCTTTCTCAAACGTCAAATTTCTTTCTACTTTATGAAAGACATAATCGTCTCCATTTTTTTCCATACTCACATTTACTTCGGTAGAAAAACTATCGAACTTAAAAGTGAATTTTCCGTATTGAAAAGACAGACTAATGGCTAACGTAATATCTTCTTCTTTCTGAACATCCACATCATTCGCTTCAACCAACACTGTTTGATGACTCTTTTGCTCGGCTAGGTTCAAAATAGGAATAACAGCATATTTTTCGTTCAAAATTTTAAAACCCTTCGGTCGTACATCAAACATACTGATGATAGATGTAACGAATTTGCGGTAATAATCTTCCTCAATGGTCTTGGGTATGACAATAAATTTCTTCTTTAAAAAAGGTCTTAGCTTTTTACCATCTACTTCTTTGGCAAAATGATAAAGTTTATTTTCAAGAATCATCCATGCGGGTTCGTCACAAACGATGTAGGCATTCTTATATTGAAAATCTATTTTCTCTCCTTCATATTTAATCGTAGGATAATAATGTGTATTTTCTTCATTACGCATAAAATGAAAAAACACTGTTGCTTTTTCAGGCAACACCTCTACTTTTTGCCAGATGGGATTGCCATCCCCTCCCATGATAAACAATTGTTTACCTAGCAGTAAAGGCAACATTTCTGCTTTTATTTTTTCTACATAAGTAGCGATAATTTCTTGTAAAGCCTTCTCTCCTTTTTGTTGGTCATACACTTTCAAGAAAAAGTCAACGACTGTTCTTTTTTTTGAGCCAACGAATTTTTTATAAATATTTTCTGATTGAAGGTAATCAATAAGCTTTACTAACTGTAAATCGTTTTCATCTAAGTCATGTGCAAACTCATTGATGTTTTTTATCGAAACGTTTTGGTTGAGCAAAGTCAATTCTTGTTTGTCATCCAATTGAACGACAAAGGCCTCAAAGAGATAGCCGAGGTACTCGTGATTGAGTATCGAATAAATAATCTGAAACGGCTGAGAAGTAGAAACTTTCATGATAGATTAGTCAAATTCAATGTTTTGACCAAGTAGAGGTTTTAGTTAACTAAAAAGTTGTTCAATAAAGCAAAGAGGTCATTATTTTTTAAGATAATGAATCCTAAATATAGCTAAACTTGATGGTTTTCACCAAATAATTAATCACAAATTTAAGGGTTGGCAATAAAAAAGTCGCTTTATAGGATAAAGCGACTTTTTTAAATTATCATTATTTTTTCTTCCTTCGTGCCTTTTTTGCTTCGGTTAGTAATTTTTTTGCTTCTTCCCTTTGGGAAGATTTTCGCTCAGAATCATCTATTACCTGTTTGTAATACTCTATCGCAGTATCATAATCTTGGTCTTGCGAAGCTATTTTTCCTAGGGCTATCATCGATGACCAATAATAACCTGAATTATTAGACCCCGTTTGTTTGGCAAAGTCTATTGTTTTTTGAAAATATGTCTTTGCTTCTTTGTTGTCTCTATCATAATTCATTGCATAATAACCCAGAATATAAGCAGCATATCTACCACTCACGCCTTCATAACCAGGATAATGCTCGTCTATTTTTTGTAAAATACTTTTGGCAATGGTTTTAGCCTCAGAAACACGACCAGCAACAAAGGCACTTCTAGCATAAAATCGTTGGAAAAACGGATTGTCTGGATATGTCTCATACGTGTATTTCGACAAGTTCAACGCTTTTTCATTCATGTTTTCTAGTCCATAAATCTGTAATAAAAAGTAGCGTGCCTCCGTACGCGTATAAAAAGCATTATAACTTACTTTTTCTAACTGACTGATTCCTTTTGGCTTATCTCCTTTAGGAAACAACCAAAGTACTGGGCGAAGCATGGCATAGTTGTCTTTTACATAATGGAAGTAATAATTATAAAGACCATCACCAAACATCAATTCTGGGCTAAAATCTGAGAAACTTCTTGACTTATCGAGATATTTTAGCGCATTTTTTGCGGCAAAAGTAGCCTTCGTCCAATGTTTTCTTTCAGAATGCAAACGACCTTTAAAAGCATAAGCTGCTGCCATAAAGAAAGCTGCTTCGGGGTTTTCAGAATCATCCCATATTTTTTCAGCCTTTTCAATGCTTTTATCCATGTATTCTATACATCGCTCATCGTAAATGACATTTTCAGTATTAGGTACAATTTTCCACCACTCCATCAATCCCAATAAAAATTCAGGGAGCGGATGGTCAGGATATTTTACTTTCAAATAATTAAACTCGCGTTCGGCTTCATAAAACTTGAAATTATACATGTGATTGATAGCCTGCGTAGCCTCAATCTGTACTTCTGCTGTAAGCAAAAGCATTCCTTTAGAACGCTCTTGTTCTGCTTTCTCTGTATCTTTCCACCATTGCGCATTGGCTATTTGCTGTTGTGAAACCAACAAACTGCACAAGAGGAATACTTTTATATAAGTCGATAAATCAAATACTTTTTTCATGGTGATTGTCTTTTCTGGATGTAAATTTAAGGAAATTTTAAGTATTGCTCTAACGAATGATACAACGAAAAGCATTATTAAAAAGTGTCATTGATACAGATATTCTATTTATAAGGAGATGTACTTGCTTTCTAACGATTTGGTGAGCTCTATAGATTAGCGTATTTTTACAAATTAGAAATCAAGCATTTATGAAATCCACGATACAAGTACACGATAAACATTTTGAAGTATTTATCGAACAAAGCATTTTAGAACAGCGCATTAATGCCCTTGCCACTGAAATCAACCAAGACTACACAGGGAAAAAACCTTTGTTTTTAGCTATTCTGAATGGTTCATTTATGTTCGCTGCTGAACTGATGAAATCTATTTCGGTAAGTTGCGAAATTACTTTCTTGCGAGTGTCGTCTTATCAAGCAACTGCGTCTACAGGGAAAGTACATGAGATTTTGGGCTTATCTGAAAATATTGAAAACCGAGATATTATTATTATTGAAGATATTATAGATACTGGGCTAACGATGATTGAAATTAAAAAGCAATTATTGGCTCAAAATCCGAGTTCTTTGTCAATAGCTACGCTTTTCCAAAAACCAGAAGCGTTAAAAGAGCCTATTGATGTACAATACGTTGGGTTTGATTTAGAAAATAAATTTGTATTGGGCTATGGCTTAGATTATGACGGATTAGGAAGAAATCTGGCTGATTTATATGTTTTGTGTGAATAAGTAACATCCTTTCTCTATCACTAGCGAGGTACTTAAGTACCTCGCTAGTGATAGAGAAGTCTAAATTCAAGGTTTTAGTTTTCTAAGCTCCTCAGCACTTTGTGGAAAGCCCTGTCTCTGGCAATAATCAATCAGTTGGTCTAATAAATTATTATCAATCGGTAAATTAAAGCCAATTCTTTCAGATAATTTAAGGTATTGTTCCTTTACAATTTGTGGACTATAAGGTATTTCTTTTACAGGTAGTTGAAACCCTTTATACAAGAATTTCAAGGCATCATAAAAGGCAGGCAATGATATTGTTCCATGGTCTTCATCTTCATAAAACTTCCAGTCCCACCTCAATTTACTTTGCTCCTTAGGTAAAATTTCTTTCGTAAACTGCTGGATAGCCTGAGGATGATTGCTTGCTAAATCTCTCGGAGAAGAGGGCGTATTCGCTAATCCGATATACAAACTTTTACCTTTTAGGCTATTTTTTTGTAAAAAAAGCTCGGCATCTTGTAATGTTTTTCCATTATCCCACCACAAGCTAGGGTCTAACGCAATATATCCATTAAACAACTCAGGCGTGGTTATCAACGTATGAATAGCAAACAACCCACCGAATGAATGTCCTGATAATATCTTATAGCCATTAGTGCGATAACTGCTATCAATACTTGGTATTAATTCATCTTTCAGGAATTTTTTGAAATTTTCAGCTCCTCCGCTACTGGTAAATAGTTTTATTTTTTTATCCGCTGGGTCACCAATAGGAGCATTAGTAGGCGTTAAATCCCGCGTTCGGTCGGTGTTATTAATCCCTACCACAATCATATTGGGGATGGAAGCGTATACTCCTTTTGATAAAAAGGATACAATTGGTGCACTGTATTGAAAATTCATTTCACCATCCAAAAGATATAAAACTGTATATTTTTCGGTTTTATACTTCGAGTTCTGATAGCTCGCAGGCAAAGCAATCCAATAACTTCTTTCTTCTTTTAGCACATTGGAATATATTTTCCGTTTTCTGCCTATTTCTTGTGTTTCCTGTGCTAGTATGATATTACTGATACAGTAACAGGCTATAAAAATTAATAAATTTTTCATTAGATTTTGTTGGGAATAAAAGTTTTTGAACCTGATGTTTGTACTCCTTTTTTCTCTTTTTTGCGTCTACCCCACCAAATAAAGAAACCTGTGATGGGCAAGCTTGTACAAATTAGCCCCACCATAAAAGTGAATATTTTAGAGGGTAATCCATACCAATAGCCCACATGTAAGTCGAAATTAAGGGTTTCAATTTGCTCGTGTTTTTGCAAATCCTTTGGGAACTTTACAAATTCTCCTGTATACCTGTTTACTGCTCCAGCCTGTCCATTAACCCAACTCTTTAGTCCTACTTTTTCGGCTGCTACACAGTAAAGGGTAGTGACGCTGTCTTTTCGAGGAATGCTTAGTCTGACAATTTTTACATTATCACCAGATTGTAGCTGATGGTCAATAATTTGGTCGTAAGACATAAACCTCAGGTCTTTTTCATACTTTGGTGTAAGCTTATTTTCTTGCTCATGGGCATTAGTACTTCCTCCAAACACTGTTTGTGTAAGATTTCCCAATACTTCATAAGCCATTATCAAACCAGTTACCGTAATCAGAATAGCAGGAAGAAGACTATAAAACCCTAAGACATTATGCAAATCATAATTTTTACGCTTCCATTTTGTCGTTTTTTTCCACAAGAATTGTACTCGTTGCGAAAGTGCATTAGCATTAACAGGCCACCAAAGCACTAGCCCACTGATAAGTTGAAAAAAGAAAATAATGGTGGCAATGCCTACTACTATCCTACCCGTTTCATGCAATAAAAGTTGTGAATGCAAATGGGCTACTACATAAAAAAACCAATATGAGCTACTAACTCCTTGGACTTTCCCAGTATATGGATTTAACCAAGTATAAGTAAAGTTCGACTGTTCCTTATCTCCTGAGGCTATTTTAAAACTTTTGTTCGGGTCTTTATATACTTCAAAATAAAAAGGTTTTCTATCAGGATATTGTTGTTTGAAGGCACTGATTAATTGTTCTGACGAAAGTCTAGGACTATTTGTGGCTTGTACATACCTAGCATTGCCTGCCAAAGCCTCGATGGTTTCGTCACAGAAAACAAATAATGTTCCTGTAAGAGACACCACCAAGACAATCAGGCCAGATGTTAAACCTAGCCATAAATGTAGCCAGCTATTCATCTTGCTTATCCAGTTTTTCTTGTTGGATTGCTTTTTTGTATTCTCTTTCATGTCTGATTTGAATAGAAAAACCTGACTATAAAATATAGTCAGGCAAATAGATTAGAGTTTGTATATGTTAGAATTTAATCGTTAAGTTGGCTATGAGTTGGCGCGTAGGCATCATATTAGCCCAGAAGTCAGACAACCAATATTTTTTGTTGGTGATATTATTCACTTTTATCCCAAAGCGGTATTTCGGTTTATCAACAAAAACAGTTCCGTCGATAGTAGTATATCCTTTTGCCGAGAACGTATTGGTATCGTTAATAAACGAATCGCTCTGTACATTTCCGCCAAAACCTACACCAAATCCTTTTGCTTTTCCTTCTTCTATTTTATAGCTCATCCACAAATTACCCACATGTTTAGGGGTAGAATATGGTCTTTTGCCTTCTACGTTCGCTGCTGATTTTACAAACTTACTTTCGTTATAACCGTAGCCAAAAATTAAGTGTAAACCTTTGATAGGGTTAGCAATTAAATCAGCCTCGTAACCTTTGCTCAACTGTGTTCCATCTTGAATCGAGAAAAGAGGGTTATTAGGGTCAGTACGCACTTTGTTAGATACCTGAATATCATAATAGCTAAATGTTCCATTCAGTTTACCTTCTAATAATTCTACTTTAATCCCCCCCTCAATTTGATTAGCTTGTTCTGGTTTAAAGGCTACTGCTTTGCTCGGGCTAGCCGCTGTTGTGGTAGGTGCTACGTTGGTAAAACCATTCATGTAATTGGTAAAAAGTGATACTTTATCTTTTACCAATTGATACACTGCACCAAGTTTAGGCGAAAGTGCCGTCTGCGTATAGTTGGCAGTAACGTCATTAAAATTATCTACTCTCAAACTTGCCATCACCAATAGGCGGTCGGTAAAGTTGATTACATCTGATGCATAAAAACTGATAGTATTTCTATTTCTATGGTTAATCAACCAAGGTTCTTTAGCGGAAGCAATAATGGCTTTATATTTCTCCATATTGATAAATGGCGCTTCTTGGTTTATTTTTACGGCATCATAAGGGTTAGCAATCCAACGACTATCGTTTGTACCTAAGTAAACATACTCTGCTCCTACAAGCAATCTGTTTCTCATACCTCCGATATTAAAATCGCCAATAAAGTTTTGTTGAACTTGTGTCGTTTTAAAATAACTGTTAATACTCATCAGCCTTCTGTTCATGGTAGTGTCAGAAGTAATTAACAAAAACAGGTAATTGGCTTTGTTATCCGTAAAAGCATTTGAAAAAATTGTTTGCGAAGTCCATGTGTCAGATAGCTTATACGTTGCTCTTGCAAAAATATTTCTGTTTTGATTTTCTGATACAAAATCATCTGTAGTATACGAACGGTTAAAATCAAAATTCATATCATCAAAGCTCGTAAAGCTTTTAGGGCCATTCCCTGCCAAACCTATATAAGTAGCATTTCTAGTACTTTTAAATAGTTCAAGTTCAAAGTCAAGGGTTAGTTTGTCATTGACACGATAGGTAAAAGCTGGAGACACAAACATTGTATTGCTTACGCCATAATCCTGCCAAGTCTTCTGGTTATCAAGCGCACCATTGATTCGGAACAACATCGATTTATCTTCATTCAGTGGTGTATTGATATCTATCGTAGTACGGCTCAAAGACCAGCTACCTGTGGAATAAGAGATTTCGCCTTTGAAATAATCTAAAGGTCTCTTGGTTACTCTGTTTACCAAACCACCATAAGTAACCAACGTAGAACCAAAAAGTGTTGCCGAAGGTCCTTTTATTACTTCGATACTTTCTAAGTTAGCAGGGTCGTTCATGGTAACCCAGTTGGTATTAGCACCATTTCTGAGTGAGCCAGCATTACCACTAAAGCCCCTAGTACGTAATGTTAGTCCAACACCCCCTGAACCAACAGATTGTGTAATATTATTCAAGCCTGGGGCAGCAGTAATGGCACTTCTAAAATCTATCGCCATTTGCTCTTGGACGAGTTCTTTTGGTACTACCGTATAAACCTGTGGGTTTTCAAGGTTGTTTAGGGGCATCCGTGCTACAAAATCACTTTGCTTCTTGGCAAATTTTTGGGCCGCACTCACCACTACTACTTCACTTAATTGTTTAGCAGATACATCTAATTGAACATTTAATTCAGTAATTCTGTCTTCATATACGCTAACTGTTTTTTCTAATTTCTCATATCCTACTAAACTAAACACTAACGTATAATCTCCTGATTTTAAATTCCTGAAGTCATAATGACCATTGTTATCCGTCTTTGTTCCTTTTGAGGTAGTCTTTAGGATAATGCTTACAAATTCTGCGGGGTCGCCTTCTTTAGTTGTAACACGACCTTTAATTGAGCCTAATTGTGCAAAAGCAAACTGCACAGTCAATAAAAACACTATACTTAAATAGAGTTTTTTAGTAATTGTTTTTTTCATTGTTTGTATGGGAATAATGGGTTTAAAATGGGTACTTATTTATGTTAATAGACAGGTTTAATACTTTTTTATATGTACAAACATTAGTTGACTTATATATTATTTTTATTTAGACTAATTCTTAATAGTTGCAACAAAAGTATAAATCAAATTAATTGCAGACAAGTTTTATTTAGAATAATTCTAATATATGATATAAATACCTATGCTGAAATATGAAATTACTGAAAGCAATGGATGTGATAAGTAGCTGATATTAATATAATTAGTCCTTGATTTCTATCGGTAAAGCAATTCCGAAAAATAAAAAGTGATATTTATCATTATAGTATTTTTTTGAGAATCAATCCACGAAAAACTAGCTTTTTATGAAGGAAAGTGAGATTTAATATTAATGACGTTAAAAGATAATACCTTGAAAACGCTAGAGTATCACTACAGACTAAGGATGTATTTTGGTACAATAGTTGCTTTATAATACCTGTATATGGAAAAGAAAGGTTTCCTTTACTGATGATCAGCTTGTTACACACAATATTCTATATTAGAATATTGTTATATATGGAAGACTAAATACTGTATAAAAAGCAAATATTTAATTAAATTTGTGGTTCGACAAATAAATCACTAATGAGTAAAGGCGTATTATATTTTGAACTAACAACCCCCGTTGAAGACAATAGACCTGTATTTATTTCAGGAAGTTTCAACGAATGGCTGCCCAATAAAGAAGAATTCCGTTTGAACAAAGTTGAAGACGGAAAATATGAATTGAAGTTACCAGATACTATCAAGCTACCAGAAAGCTTTGAGTATAAATATACCAAAGGTGGCTGGAATCAAGTAGAATTAGATGAATTTGGTAAACCTACAGCCAACAGAACATCCAAAGTAAAAACGGGTGTTTTAAAAGACTTTGTACCACACTGGCGACTAGATGGCGAAAATCTTTCGGGTGATTTAATGCCTGAAATCCGCTTAATTTCTGATGCTTTTGAGATACCACAGTTTGATAGAAAGCGTGCTGTGTATATCCTTTTGCCTCATAATTACGAAACATCCGACAAACATTATCCTGTAATTTATTTACAAGACGCTCAAAATTTATTTGGCGGAGGTTCTGTATTTGGAAATTGGGGAATTGATAAGCAATTGGCCGTTTTGGCTGCACGTGGGCATGGCGATGTAATTGTGGTGGCTGTGGCACACGGTGGTGAACAACGCTATCAAGAATATTCGCCCTATAATAATCCTAAAATGGGAAAAGGACAGGGCAGAAAGTACACTCAATTTTTGGCTAAAACACTAAAACCATACATTGACAAAAACTTCCGTACAAAACCTGAGCGTGAATTTACAGGTATTGGTGGAAGCTCGTTAGGAGGTTTAATCAGTATTTATTCAGGCTTGATGTTTCCAGAAGTATTCGGGAAGTTGATGGTTTTCTCTCCATCACTATGGGTTTCGCCTAATATTTACTTTGATGCCATTGATTTTATCTCACATTTACCAACCGACATTTATGTCTATGCTGGTGGTGACGAAGGAACGATGATGTTACCGAATGTGGAAAAACTAAAGCAGACTTTCCAGAGACAAGGTATCAGAAAAACGGATATCCATCTTTCGTATGACCCTGATGGAATGCATAACGAAGACCAATGGGGAAAAGAATTTCCTAAAGCGATAGAATGGTTATTCTATAGTTAGTCATTCATGAAAATTTAATCTTCAAACGGCTCATTTATTTACATTTTTGTAAGTAGATGAGCCGTTTTTTTGTTTTTATGTTTTATGAAATGTTATAGCATTTAGGTTTGTTATACTATTAGATAACTTACAGCATATCATTACCATAAATTATTAAATATCATCTATTTTTGCCTATTGCTGTCAGTCCTTTTTTGTGAGTATATTTTGTTAATATTTAGGTAAATTATCCATTATGAATCGTATAGAACAACTAAGTAAAATCTCATCAATAGAACAATTTGATTTGTGCATCATAGGCGGAGGAGCAACAGGTGCGGGTATTGCCCTAGATGCTACCCTAAGAGGTTTAAAGGTATTGTTAATTGATAAAGCTGATTTTGCAGGTCAAACTACATCTAAATCTACGAAACTTATTCATGGCGGAGTGCGCTATCTTGAGCAAGCTGTAAAAAAATTGGATTGGGAACAGTACAAAATGGTGCAGAAGAGTCTCCATGAAAGAGATACGTTGATAAAAAATGCCCCTCATCTTACTCGCCCATTAGCACTATTAACCCCTTGCTATTCATGGATTGAAGGTATTTACCTTACAATCGGATTAAAACTCTATGAGTGGATAGCGGGTAATCATGGTATCGGTGCTAGTAGATGGCTATCGAGAAAAGAAGCGTTAAAAACCATTCCTGAATTAAAAAAAGAAAATCTAACCTCCGCAGTATTATATTACGATGGGCAATTGGATGATGCACGTTATTGTTTAGCAATTATTCAAAAGGCGGAAGCTTTGGGAGCAACCGTTTTGAACTATGCCGAAGCCCTTCGTTTTGAAAAAGATAATGAAGGAAAGCTAACTGCTTTGACGATTAAAGATAATGTGAGCAATAATACTTTAACGGTCCAGTCGAAAGTATTTATCAATGCTACGGGGCCTTTTGCAGACCATATTCGCAAGATGGCTAACACAAAATTGAAGCCTCGGATGAAAGTAAGCAGAGGAGCTCATATTGTTTTGCCTACCAGTTTGATGAAAAATGAAACAGCCATCTTAGTACCCAAAACGGATGATGGAAGAGTATTATTTATTATTCCTTGGCAAGACCACCTGTTGGTAGGAACAACCGACGAAGAAGATAAGCTTTCTGAAAACCCAGACTTAGAGTCATACGAAATTCCGTACTTATTAAGTTATGTAAATCGTTATTTAGAAAAAGAAGTAACACCCGAAGACATTACCAGTGGTTTTGCAGGACAAAGACCATTGCTCGGAAAAGCAGAAAAAAGTTCTGATACCAAATCACTTGTCCGTGACCACGAGGTAGAGATTGATAAGAGTAGTCAGTTGGTAAGTATCATGGGAGGGAAATGGACCACGTATCGCTTAATGGCGAAAGACACCATAGACCATGTTTATGAAACCATTTGGCAAAAAGAACCTGTACTTTGTACATCCGAACATCAGTTATTGCATGGCGCAGAAGGCTATCATTTTGAAGATTGGCAACAACTTGCTAATCAATACAATGTTTTACCAGTAATAGCACAGCATTTGATGAAAAAGTATGGTTCATTGGCAGCAACAGTATTAAGTTTAACGAACAATCAGCCTGAACTGAAAGAATTGATTCATCCTAATCATCCATTTATCCAAGCTGAGATTGTGTATGCGATTCAAGAAGAAATGGCAGTTACTACCCAAGACGTGCTAAACAGGAGGTTAGGATTAGGATTGAGAGACGCGCAAGCCGCTAAAGAATCTGAAAGCTTAGTAGAGGTTTTTTTAAGTCCTGGAAAAACATTTATCAGCCATCAAAATATTAGTAATTAATCAATAATTTACAACGCTCTAATTTATTCAATTACCTAATTAACTATCAAAAACACTCTTTAAAATGTATATAGGCTCTATTGACCAAGGGACTACCAGTACCCGCTTCATCATTTTCGACAAACAAGGCAATCAAATTTCTGTCGGACAAAAAGAACATTCTCAGATATATCCACAAGCTGGTTGGGTAGAACACGACTCAGATGAAATCTGGAGCAATACACAAGAAGTAATCGGGCTAGCATTGGGCAAAGCCAATCTTTCGCCTTTGGATATTGCGGCGGTAGGCATTACCAATCAACGAGAAACAACAGTAGTATGGAATAAATTCACTGGTCAGCCTTATTACAACGCCATTGTATGGCAAGATACCCGCGTAGGTACGATGGTAGCCGATTTAGCTAAAGAAGGTGGAGGCGATTGTTTTCGCGAAAAAACAGGCTTGCCTCTGGCTACTTATTTTAGTGGTTTGAAGCTAAAATGGCTTTTAGAAAACGTAGAAGGGCTCAGAGCAGATGCAGAAGAAGGAACGGCCATTTTTGGCAATATGGATACGTTTATCATCTGGCATTTAACGGGCGGAATAGATGGCGGAATCCATATTACCGATGTAACTAATGCGAGCAGAACCCAATTGATGAATCTGAAAACCTTAGCTTGGGACGATGAGATACTCCAAAAATTAAATATACCAAAAGCAATGTTGCCAGCCATAAAATCAAGCAGTGAAGTTTATGGCGAAGCTCGTGGTGTACTTTCGGGTGTACCTGTGGCAGGAGATTTAGGCGACCAGCAAGCGGCCTTAGTAGGACAAACTTGCTTTGCCCCTGGCGAAGCCAAAAATACTTATGGTACGGGTTGCTTTATGTTGATGAATACGGGCGAGAAAATAACGCCGTCGACCTTCGGGTTGCTTACTACGGTAGCATATCAGTTTGGCAATCAACCAGTAAAATATGCCTTAGAAGGTTCTGTTGCCATTACAGGTGCATTAGTACAGTGGCTTCGTGATAATTTAGAAATCATTAAAAATAGTGCGGAGATTGAAACGTTGGCAAATTCTGTAGAAGACAATGGAGGGTGTTATTTCGTCCCTGCTTTCTCGGGTTTGTATGCTCCTTATTGGCAAGCAGATGCTCGTGGTGTAATTGTAGGACTGACACGTTATGTCACTAAAGCTCATATTGCAAAAGCCGCATTGGAAGCTACTGCTTATCAAACCTTAGAAGTATTAGAGGCAATGGAAAAGGATGCAGGCATTGAAATTTCTTCGCTAAGAGTTGATGGAGGAATGGTGGTAAACGAGACGCTAATGCAGTTTCAGGCAGATATGGTAGATGTTCCAGTGGTTTGTCCTGCCATGATAGAAACCACTGCTTTGGGTGCTGCTTATGCTGCTGGACTAGCCATTGGCTACTGGGAAGACCTAGAAGATTTAAAGCAAAACTGGGGAATCGCACAAACATGGACACCTAATATGGAGACATCAAAAAGAGAAAAACTATATCATTATTGGAAAAAAGCTGTTACTCGCAGTTTTGAGTGGGAAGAGTAATAAATCCGTAGCACGAGTTTATAACTCGTGTCACATTAATTTGACGAGTTGAAAACTCGTGCTACGGATTAAATTATAGCTTAACGATAGTCTTTCCAAAGGCTTTTCCTTGTAACATTAAATCTAATTTTTCAGGTACTTCTTCTAAGGAAATTTCATGGGCAAGCAATGCTAAATCATTTGGTTTCCAGTCTGTCGCTAATTTTTGCCAAATATCCTGTCGTAAAGGCATTGGGCATTCTGCTGAATCTATTCCAAACAATGTGTTACCACGTAGAATAAAAGGCAAGACAGTGGTATGTAATTCGGCAGAAGCTACTAGTCCACAAATGGCAGCCGAAGCGCCATAAGTCAAAGACTTTAACGCTGTGGCTAAAATATTTCCACCAACGGTATCAACCACGCCAGCGTAAGCAGATTTCAATAATGGTCTCCCCAACTGGTCGTCTAATGCTTCTCTTGTGAGTATTTCGCTCGCGCCTATTTTCTTCAAAAAATCTATGGCATCAGGTTTACCAGTAACTGCAACTACTTCAAAACCTAATTTAGAGAGTATTGCAATGGCTAGCGTCCCTACTCCGCCCGTCGAGCCTGTTACTAACACTTTCCCTTTTTCAGGACTTAATCCATGATTAAGTAGCGCATTGATGCACATACCAGCCGTAAAACCAGCTGTTCCGTTTATCATTGCTTCTCTTAAAGTTAATCCACTAGGCAATTTTACAATCCAGTTCGCTGGTACGCGAATATATTCTGCAAAACCACCTGCGGTATTCATTCCTAAATCATAGCTAGTAACGATTACTTGGTCGCCTACCTGAAAATCAGAAGAATCGCTTGTTTCAACAACTCCTGCGGCGTCAATGCCTGGCGTATGTGGATAGTTTTTACTTACACCTTTATTTCCTACTGACGACAAGGCATCTTTATAATTCAAGGCTGAATACTGTACTTTTATTAAAACGTCACCTACGGGCAAATCTGAAATATTTCTTTGTACAATATTCCTGACATACTGCTTTTCTACATTTTCAGAAATCACTAAGGCTTTAAAAGAATGGCTCATGGTTTTGTGTTTGTTTGATGAAACAAGCTATATTTATACTGTAAACCTCTACAAAAAAACATTGAAAGTCAAGTAGTTACAAAGCTTACAGTTACTTACAAAAAGTACAGTTTTTCTGATAATCAAGTACTTAATTTTTATGATACTAGAAAAAAACTATATCGAACAAGATTGTCCTTCGGATGTATTTATGAAAATACTGAAAGGAAAATGTAAAACCACCTTGATTGTGTTGATTAAAAAAGGAATAAACCGTTTTGGTGAAATGAAAAGATCCTTGCCAACCATTAGCGAAAGAATGTTAGCCAAGCAACTAGACGAGCTTGAAGCCGATGGTATTTTATCAAGAACGGTATTTGCCGAAGTACCCTTGAAGGTAGAATATAGTTTAACAGCTTATGGCGAAACGTTATATCCGATTGTAAAGGAAATTAGGCGTTGGGGTAGAATCCATCAAGAAAAAATATTAAAAATAAATGTATAATTGATTTTTTCACTGACATACTGTTGTCAGTAAGCCTTAATTACTTTGCATTGTTAATAAAAAATAAACCTCAAATAATAAGTTACTATGCAAGTACAAGTAAAAGAAATACCTGCTCAAAAGTATTTTATCTATCGAACAGAAACTACGCTGTTAAACGTAAATGCTATTGCTGTACGTGAAATTGACACGCTGTATGCTACCGCTGGACAATTGGGCTTAGACACCTCAGCACCGCTTGAATTTATTTATTGGGGAGCTACAGGCGATGTAGAAAAACCATTTACACTGGAGATTGCTCTACCTGTGGGAAATCAAGCAATAGAAGTTCCAGCACCTTATGAACTGGTTGAGCATCCTGTTTTCAAAGCTTTTGCCTATACACATTATGGCGATTTTAGTGATATCATGCCAGTTTATAAGGAGCTTTTCAACACTTTATTTGCACAAGGATATAAACCTACTAATCAAACGAGAGAGGTATATATCAAATGGGTAGATTTGACTTCTTCTGAAAACGTTACGGAGATTTTGTTGGGGATTGAATAGTTAAAGTATCGAAAACAGTAGCACGAGTTTTCAACTCGTGTAGTCATTAAATTTGACGAGTTGAAAACTCGTGCTACAAAAAAAGCCCCAGAATCTTGGGGCTTTTTTACTATTATCAAAAATAGTTATTACTATAAAACAAATCCAACCCCAACGGTTGAGTTCGTTTGGTCATCCACTAAAATAAAGGCACCGTTTGCAGGGTTGTATTCGTATTTATCTGCAAATATTGGCTTGGCAGTTTTCAAGACAATCTCTCCGATTTCATTCAATTTCAATTCAGAAACGGCATCAACAATCGTATCTTGGTTCACTACATCAATTTTATTGTTCAAAGCTACTACTTTCGCTTTTGAATCATTGATGCCATGTTGAAGAATATAGGTCTTACCTGAAACCAATGGTTTAGAATCCATCCAACAAATTCTTGCGGTGATTTCTTTCAATGGCTCAAGTGTTGAAGAAGACTTCACCAACATATTACCACGAGATACATCTACGTCTGTTTCCAAAGTAATGACTACAGATTCCTTCGCTCCTGCTTTTTCTAATTGTGTGCCGAATTTTTCAATCGTAGCAATTTTAGAATTTTGTCCAGTTGGCAAAACAGTGATTTCATCTCCTACCGAGAAAGAACCACTGGAAATTTTACCTGCATAACCTCTATAATCGTGGAATTCTTCTGTTTTTGGACGAACCACAAATTGAACAGGGAAACGAGCTGGCTTTTTAATTTCGTCGAAATTGGTAGATTCTAATTCTTCTAACAATGGCGCACCTGTAAACCAAGGCATTTCAGTTGACTGGGTAGAGAGGTTTTGTCCATATAAAGAAGACATTGGAATGAAGGTAATTTCTTGTCCTTCAAAAGATACTTTATCAGCCAAAGCCTGAACAGCATCTTTGATTTCGTTGAAACGTTCTTCTGAATAACCTACTAAGTCCATCTTGTTGACACACACAATTACTTTCGGAATACGAAGCATTGATGAGATAAAGAAGTGACGGAAAGTTTGTTCTAACACACCATTACGTGCATCCACTAAAATCATAGATACCTTTGTATTTGAAGCCCCAGTAACCATGTTACGAGTATATTCAAAGTGACCAGGCGTATCTGCAATGATGTATTTACGTTTTGGTGTAGAGAAATAAATATTGGCTACGTCAATAGTAATCCCTTGTTCACGTTCGGCGATAAGGCCGTCTGTTAATAAAGAAAGGTCTAAAAAGTCTAAACCTTTACGTTTTGAAGCTGCTTCTAATGCTTCAATTTTATCACGAGTAATTGATTTTGTTTCGTATAAAAGTCGTCCGATGAGGGTACTTTTCCCATCATCCACCGAACCTGCTGTTGCTATTCTTAAAATATCCATCTTTTTTATTGAGTGATTGAGTGAATTGTGAGTTAGTGAATGAGTGAGTTTTAAACCTTATTAGTTTTGGATGATATAATAAATCACAACTCACTCAATCACTCATTCACAACTCATCAAAAATATCCTTGTTGTTTACGTTTTTCCATCGCTGCTTCAGAACGTTTGTCGTCTATTCTGGCACCACGTTCTGAGATTTCTGCTGATAGAATTTCGCCAATGATATCGTCTAATTCTATTGCTTCAGAAGCCACAGCGGCAGTACACGTCATGTCGCCAACGGTACGGAAACGAACGGTTTCTTCAAAAGGAATTTCTTCTGCATCTTTATTCAAATATTCAGAATCTGCCCAAAGCATTCCATCACGCTGAATTACCTGACGTTTGTGCGAATAATAGATAGAAGGAATCGCCATTTCTTCTTCTTTGATATAATTCCAAACATCTAATTCTGTCCAGTTTGAAATCGGGAATACTCTTACGTTTTCACCAATAGCAATACGACCATTCAACATATCAAACAATTCTGGACGTTGACGCTTAGCATCCCACTGTCCGAAATCATCACGCACTGAGAAAATACGTTCTTTCGCACGTGCTTTCTCTTCGTCACGTCTTGCACCACCAATACAAGCATCGAATTTGAATTCTTCGATAGCATCTAGTAAAGTAACCGTCTGCAAGGCATTACGAGAAGCATATTTTCCTGATTCTTCTTTTACTTTTCCTTGGTTGATAGAATCTTGTACATAACGTACTATCAATTCTGCCCCCGTCTCTTTAGCCAACCAATCACGAAATTCAATGGTTTCTGGGAAATTATGACCCGTATCTACATGAAGTAATGGGAAAGGAATTTTTCCCGGATAAAAAGCTTTTTGAGCTAAACGTACTAACGTGATAGAATCTTTCCCACCAGAAAACAAAAGCGCTGGTTTCTCAAACTGAGCTACAACCTCACGCATAATATAGATTGCTTCGTCTTCTAATTCACGAGGGAAAAAACCAAATTTCGGAGTGGAAACTTCTGGACTTGGATTTTTTAAATTATCAACCATATTTTTAATTTTTTATTAACTCTTTGACTGTCAGCTATAAGCAATGAGCTACAAGCTTTTTATTATACATTACCAACCACTCTAGGTTTTCTTAACTTCGCAATCGGTACTTTTAAAATTATAATCGCAACGATAGATTACTCATCACTAACTATGTAAGCCACATTCCTTTTGTGAAGCTTCCCACCACCAGCGTCCTGCACGTGGATGTTCTCCTTCTTGGATGGCTCTGGTACAAGGTGCACAACCAATCGAAATAAAGCCTTTTCTGTGTAAAGGACTATCAGGAATTCTGTTTTCTTTCAGATAAGCCAATACATCTTCGTAAGTCCAATGAATAAGCGGATTGTATTTAATAACATTATTGTTATTATCCCATTCAACAATTTCCATATCAGAACGGTTCTCTGATTGCTCTGCACGCAAGCCTGTAATCCAGATTTCGGCACCTGCCAAAGCTCTTTTTAAAGGCTCTATTTTACGAATACCACAACATTCTTTACGATTTTCAACAGAAAAATAAAAGCTATTAAATCCTTTTTCTTTTACTAAGGCTTCTACTTTGGCAGTATTAGGAAAATAAGTCTCAAATTCTTTTCCATACTTATTTTTGGTAGTATCCATCAGCTCATAAGTCTCTTGGAATAAACGACCAGTGTCAAGCGTAAAAACTTTGATAGGAAGATTGTTCTTAAAAATAGCATCGGTAATTACTTGGTCTTCCTGACCGAACGATGATGAGAAAACTACATTTCCATAGTTTTCAGCCATATAACTTAGCCCTTCTGTAAGTGAAAGACCTTCTAAGGCTTGTTTTAACTGACTTAAATCTGACATAAGCAATCCTAAATTTTATCCTCGTATCCGAGCTTGGCAAAATTTCATATCTGCTTAGTTACACTTGGCAAACTTTTCGGCTTTTAGACTTGTTAATCCTTTAGCAATTAGTTTTAACTGGTAGCTAAGTAATTAGGAGTACAAAGTTAGACAAAGTCTATTAAAAAAATCATATAAAGTCTATTAATTGGGTAGATTTTAGCTAAAATATTTTTAAACCAAAAAAAATTTCGTACTGCTAAATCTGTTATCTTTAAAACAAATCCATATCTGTTTATAAGAATACCTAAATCATAAATCTGTATGAATCAGGCACTTGTATCCTATTTTGAGAAGACTGAGAACCACAGTCGCATGTCAGGAATGAAATTGAAGGATTTAAAGAGCCTTGTTCGTCAAGGAGAGAATATTCAACTTGAGTTTAAGCTGAAAGCAAATCACCCTGAAAAAATTATCCGTGAAGTTGTGGCCTTTGCTAATACGAAAGGAGGTACTTTGCTGATTGGCGTAGGTGATGATAAAAGTATTCTAGGTCTCAAATTCGTCGATGAAGAAGAGTATATCTTAGTACGAGCCATTGAACGAAACTGCTTCCCTCCTATTTCGTACGAAATTGAACGAGTTAGCGTGACTGACGACCGTGAGGTTTTGGTCATTACGATTCCGAAAAGTGAAAAAAAGCCCCACTATGTACAACTTGAATCCGAAGAAATGGGTAAGGCCTATGTGCGTGTTGCCGACCGCTCAGTACAGGCTACTAAGGAAATGAAACAAATCCTTCGCCGTGAAAATGAAGAAGGCATTCAATTCACCTTTGGCGATAAGGAAAAGATTCTAATGTCATATCTATCAGAAAATACAAAAATTACTCTTCCAGAATTTGCCAAAATAGCTAACATTCCTCTTTGGCTAGCTTCTAGAACCTTGGTTTTGTTGGTATTGGCTAATGTACTAAAAGTGCAACCTCATGAAATTCTGGATTGGTATTTAGTAGCTTAGTCAAAATCTTTTTTCTCATAATAAGGTGCTTGACTTGGTACATCTATTACGGGTGGTTTCCACATAATTTTTTTTCCGAATTTGAATGTAAAACCAGCACTAAAACTAAGCATATTTGACAACCCTGTGCTGCCATAAACAATTCCTGTATGCTTTATTTTCAAGAACAACCCCATTCTGTCAGCATTTTCTTGAAATTGTATGCCTATACTTGGTGAAAAACCCCAATTGACCGCGCTTCCAGAAGGAATATTTTTAGCAAAACTAATATAACTAGGGTCTATCTGCGTTTCGTAACTAGTGAAATAAGCACCCGTTTCTAGTCCTACAAATGGCTTAATAAATTTCTTGCTATAAAGATAATACTCTGCTCCGAAAGATACAGGAACAACATCTTTGTAGTAATAACCATAAATTTTTGTGCTATAATCAAACCGAGATTGTACCGCTAAAGCGACTCTCATTTTATTAATGCCAGAATAAGCTGTTAATTTTAGCTTTTCAGAAAGGTGCTTTCGTAGGCTGATATCTAAGCCCGAACCTGAATAACTGCCATCGTCACCAAAAGTTGGTTCTGTTACATAACTAATTCCTGTGCTGACTTGGATTTGTGCTTGAATAAAAAAAGGGGAGAATATCAAAATAAGTAACAGTTTTTTCATATTCATTTCGGTTTATATACAATAACGAATATACAACTTTTTTATATTGCTAGTCATCTGACTGTCAATTATTTGAGAGCTTATCTTGAAATTTCTTCATATAAAACTTAAAAAGATAAAAGAAGGGGTAGTTACTAGCGATAGATATGATTAATTTTAAAAGATTTATTACGATTTAATAAATCTTTGTTCACTCCCAGTTAATGCTTTCAACATGCTGAAAAACGATTTTGAATATCAATTTATTAAGCCTGATACGCTGCTTTCAGACTACGTTGATTATTTTTGGCTGGTTGCTAATCGTTCTGAAAATGATAAACAAATTATCATTTTGCCTGACGGAAGGGTGGATATTTTATTCTCTTATTCAGCTTCCGAACCTTTTCATGTTGTTCTTTTGGGTTTAGACAGCCAAGCTACGCAAACAACATTTGCGAGCCAAACGGTAATTTTTGGCATTAGCCTCAAACTATTAGCCATTGAATATTTACTTCATACTAGTATCTCTTCTTTACTCGACAATGTTCAAGTTTTACCTCCTAACTTCTGGGAAGTTAAACAAGAAGATTTAAGCAATTTTGAGCTTTGTTGCCAAAAAGCCACGGATAAAATAAGTCAATTGATAAAAGATAATATTGACAACCGCAAACGGAAGTTATTTGAGCTAATCTATTCCTCAAAAGGCTCGATGAACATCACCACATTAGCTGAAAAAGTAGCTTGGAGTAGCCGACAAATAAACCGATACTTCAATCAAACCTTTGGCATCTCTTTAAAAGCCTACTGTAATATCCTACGCTTCAGGGCTTCGTTTACACATCTGAAAGAAGGAAAGCTTTTCCCAGAACAAAACTTTACTGATCAGGCACATTTTATTAAAGAAGTAAAAAGGTTTTCGGGAGTAGTACCAAAAGAATTGAGCAAAAATAAAAACGACCGATTTATACAATTTTTAGCCCTGCCCCCTGAATAGCTTTGTATCGTATTTAAAACAAGCTATCAAAATGTTAATCAAAGATAAAAAAATCGCAATTGTTGGAGGTGGTCCTGGCGGGCTAACCCTTGCTAGACTTTTACAAATGAAAGGTGCTGATGTAAAAGTATATGAAAGAGATGCTAACAGAAACGTAAGAGTACAAGGGGCGACTTTAGACCTTCATTTGGAATCAGGACTTAGAGGCTTGGATGAAGCGGGTTTAATGGATGCCTTTAAAGCAAATTATAGGCCTGGTGCTGATAAAATCCGTGTCGTAGACGAGCATGCAAACATTTTCTATGACCAACACGCCGAAGAGAGCATGGAAGCTTTTGGAGAAGAATGGTTTAGACCAGAAATAGACCGTGGTCCACTGAGAGAACTCCTACTAGATTCCCTACAAGCTGATACCGTTGTATGGGATAGCCATATTTTATCCCTTGAACCAATAGCAGACACGTGGAAATTAGTTTTCCAAAATGGTAATATTGCCATCGCTGATATAGTCATCGGTGCGGATGGTGCAAATTCTAAAATCAGGCCCTTTATTACGCCCATTAAACCATTTTATTCAGGCATAACAGCCCTAGAAGGTAATATTTATGAGTCCGAAAAAAATGCTCCTAAGATTCATGAACTATTAAAGGGAGGAAAAATATTTGCCTTTGGCGATGCTAAAACATTGATAGTAAGTGCCAAAGGAGATGGCAGTTTAGCCTTTTACACGGGCTGTAAAATGGATGCCACTTGGGTAAAAGACAGCGGTATTGATTTCACCGATAACAAACAAGTATTAGATTGGTTTAAAAATGAATACGCAGCATGGGATACTATTTGGCAAGAATTATTTGAATATGATAAAGGCTACATCATCCCAAGACCTTTATATTGTATGCCTTTAGACCAAAGTTGGGAGACAAAAGCGAATATTACTATGCTTGGAGATGCGGCACATTTGATGCCTCCTTATGCTGGCGAAGGTGTTAATATGGCGATGTTGGATGCCGTAGAATTAAGCGAGGCTTTAACTGGTTCAGCATATCCAACGATACAGTCAGCCATTGCGCATTATGAAAAACAGATGTGTTTAAGGTTTGGGGAAGTAGCCCAAGAAACCTTGAATAATACCGATTGGATGCATTCGCCGAATGGTTTGCAGATAATGTTGGATATGTTTAATGAAATACCAAGTTAGTCACTAAAACTGGTCGTGGAAAATCCACGACCTAACACTATCAAAAGAGTGTTGCGCTTAACCATCAAGAAATGATTAACTTGTAATTAGCAATTGATTAATACAGATATGAACCTACAAGAATATATTAGTAAACGAATCATTGTATCTGCTGAATTCGAAGATATTTTTTCTCATTTTTATCTCGCTGAAAATAAATCAGCACGAGACATTCATAAAACACTAGTTCCAAGCTTCCAAACTATTATGGTTTTTAGTTTTGGTATGCCAATACGTTTTAATACTAAGCAAAACACCAGCATTGAGATTGATAAGTGTATCATTTTGGGGCCAATAAAGCAACCTATTGAATATACATTACCAGTCGGAGCCGAAATGTTAGTTGTCAATTTCAAAGATGATGCCTTCTACCGTTTTTTCGGGCAAATAATGCTATCCGACCATTTACCTATTAATCCAGATGATTTACTCAACGAAAATTGCTTTACAAACCTTTGGGCTTTGCTTAAAAATACTGACAAAACTAAACGTATCGATTTAATACTGGAGTTCTGTAAACCATACTTACAAAAAAGAGAAAAAACATTTGAGCACTTTACCAGCTTACAAAATGATTACACGGTTTTGAATCCTATTAAAATCATTGCACAAGAAACCAATCAAAGCGAAAGAACCGTACAACTCAATCACAAAAAATACTTTGGATACACTGCCAAAGAAAAAAGTCGCTATCAGAAATTTATAAAGGTTATTGAACTACTACAAAATCAACGTACAAAAACAGATTGGTTTACTATTATTGAAATAGGTGGTTACTACGACCAAAGTCAACTGATTCACGATTTTAGGCACTTTCTTAATCTTTCTCCCAACCAATATCTTAAGTTTCAAGAAGATATTTGCCAATCAGAACCTAAGTAGGCATTTCGTTTTCTTACAATTTTAGGCTAATATGGCACGCTACCTTTGTTTCATAAAATTATCTAAAAAATAAAACAATGAAACATCTTATTATTTATGCCCATCCCAATAAAGCGAGTTTAAATCATCTTTTTAAACAAACTGTTGAACAAACCCTGACACAACATAATCATGAAGTTGTTGTCAGAGATTTGTATGAACTCAATTTTAATCCCGTACTTTCTCTTGAAGACATGGCTGGTCAACGCAAAGGCACAGTAACCACTGATGTTAAGCTAGAACAAGAGTGTATTTCATGGGCAGACGCCATTACGTTTATCTATCCTATTTGGTGGACAGGAATGCCTGCCATTATGAAAGGCTACATCGACCGTGTTTTTAGTTATGGCTTTGCCTATCGCTATGACCAAGGGGTACAAAAAGGATTATTGAGTGGAAAATCTGCCTACATCATTAATTCACATGGAAAGTCGAGTGCCGAATATGAAAAAATGGGTATGGACAAAGCCTTGTCATTAACTTCCGATAAAGGCATTTATGACTATTGTGGTTTTGAAATAAAACAACATTTCTTTTTTGATCAAGCCGACCGTACCACATCAGACCAAGTTAATAACTGGACATCTCAGATAATTACCGCTTATTCAAAATAATAAAAGACCTTAAATTTCTATTATTTCAATACTTTCAGTTTCAGCATAATAAAAATGATTTAAAACCATTTCTAATGCCAGTTCTATCGCTTTGTTGATGGGATATTGTTCTTGGGACAGCGGATAGTCTATCGCTGAAAGCTTTGAATGGTAATAACTTATTTGTGGCACTAGTATTCCTGCTTCTGCTTGTTGGGTAAGCTCCTGATAAGCTATAGGATAAGCTGTTTTAATTTCTTTACAAGTAACCATTTCTGGTTTGTTTTCTTTGTTTCGGCGAAAAGAGAAACCAAAAAGGCGACAAATCATGGCTCGATAAGTATATTCGCTACATCCTCCATTGTTTAAAGGAGTTAATGCAGGTTTATACAACATACAAATAGCTGTTTGGGGATTGGTTATCAGTTCATCATACAAAAGCTCGGCTTTGTTTTCCTGATAAAGATGATAGGCAAAGGGAAGAAGTTCTAAGATGGTTGCCCCAACATTTGGCGACTTACAACAATTGGAACAGCCACTTAAACACGACAGTCCATTTTTTGTTTGTAAATTAGCCAAATCGGCATTTAGTTCGGTATAAAAATTTGTTACAGCATTTACTTTTTCAGCTAGCCTCATTCCGTTTTCCCTTGGAGTTAAAAATATTTAACCCTATACGTATATTTACGGAAAGCTCTGGCTACGATGTAAGGTAGGTAGAATAGCTGGTAATTCAAGTTTATAAAAATTATAAGGAGTATTTAAAAAAAGATAGTGCATCTTAAAGATGATGATAATATATATATCTTTTCAAACAGTAGGAATTCGTTGTTCATCAATCACAAAACATGAGTCATCCCGAATTTTGGGCAAAATTTGTCTACAAGATATTGTGAATGGCTATTCTTATTCTGTAAATCGGTATCGAAGCATTTCGGTACCGATTTCCTGTATTTCCT
>NZ_JBWKOV010000014.1:0-83284 GCF_059416265.1 Arcicella sp. GW821-FHT09D11
TTGGACAATGTGAAAATTCCCATCATAGGCGAAGAAGGAAAAGAAGCAAACGATACTTTTATCGAGCAGATTACGGCAAGTGCCAAGGCTGCCATTAACGAAGGAGTACGTTTAGGAGTAGTAGACTCCAGTAAAGTTGCTATTGGTGGGCATTCATATGGAGCTTTTATGACAGCTAATCTATTAACGCATACCAACTTATTCAAAGCAGGTTTTGCTTGTAGTGGTGCTTATAACAGAACGCTTACTCCCTTTGGTTTTCAGACAGAGGAACGCAATTATTGGCAAAGCCCAGCGATGTATAATACTATCTCGCCCTTCCAAAATGCCAATAAAATGAAGCACGCACTATTGCTTTTTCATGGTGATGCTGATAATAATCCAGGGACATTCACCCTACAAAGTGAACGATATTTTTTAGCCTTGAAAGGGCTAGGAGCGACCACAAGATATGTTAATCTACCCCATGAGTCACATGGTTATCGTGGTAAAGAGAACCTTCTTCAAGTGTATGCAGAAATCAATAACTGGTTTCAAAAATATGTAGTAAAAAACGAATTTTCAATTAATAAATAACCGTTTAAACAGGAAATATTATGAGACAAACAGTTGGAAACCTAATAGAGAAGATTCTTAACAGACCGAAAAATGCAGAACCGATTGAGTTCTTGACCGATGAGATGTCGCTACAAGTGCGTGGTGGAGACCGAGAATATACTCCGATGTACGATGATAAATCCAAGGATATTGATTGGGGAAGAGCAGCAATCTTACTCGATAATTTAAAATAAATTATTCACCAAGTTAAATAATATCATACCATGGCAAAGAAAAAATTCTTCATCAAAAAAGATGAAAAAGATGCTAAAAAGAAAGCATTAGAGCATTTTAATACCGAAGAGAATCAGATTATCTCTGAGGATGTTTTAGGTGGGTTTCGCCAATATGGAGGTAAAAATCCAGATCCTACTGAGCCACCACCACCAGCTCCACCAGCAGAATAGTAATTTTTATTAACGTATCAGTTAGCCATGAGAGAGAAATCAATTTGCAAAGTGTTGATTATGAGGGTTGCAAGTCGTTGCAACCTAAATTGTACCTATTGTTATATGTACAATGTGGGAGATGAGTCTTTCAAAAATCAACCTAAATTCATGAGTATTGATACTGTTGATAAAGTTATTGAGCAAGTCAGATTGCATTGTGAAACAAATGATTTAAAGTCATTTGAATTTATATTTCACGGTGGCGAGCCTATGCTTATTTCAAAGGAGTTTTATAGATACTTTGTGGAGCAAGCAAAAGACAGGCTTCCGAGTAAAACCAAACTTCTTTTTGCTATTCAAACCAATGGAATATTATTATCTGAAGAATGGTGTAAAGTATTTAGTGAGCTAAAAATTGAGTTAGGCATCAGCATTGATGGTTATCAAGAGAGCCACGACAAGTATAGATTAAATCACAACGGTGAGGGTTCATTTCGGTCAGTCATGCAAGGGTTTAAGATTGCCTCTGAATCGGCTTATCTTCAAAAGATTCCTGGGGTTTTGTCAGTCATTAATATTCAGTCAGATGCAGAAAAATTCTTTTATTTTTTGAAAGAATATAAGATTCAATTAATCGATTTTTTATTGCCTGACTGCTCTTATGAAAAACTTCCTTTGGGCTACGAGGATGGTATAAACGATAGGACACTGTATGCAGATTGGTTGATTATTCTTTTTGATTATTGGTTTACAGATAAAACCAATAATCCACAGATTATCTTTTTTGAACAACTCGTAAAAATCATCATTGGCATTGATGAGGGCTTTGAATACATTGGAAATAGAAAAGCAGAATTTTTAACGATTGAAACCGATGGTTCTATTGAAGTAACAGGCTCTTTTAAGGTTTGTGGTGATGGCTTTACCAAAAAGGGGTATAACATTCATACGAATACGTTAGATGAATCTTTGGAGGATGACCTTGCACAAAGATATATCAATGGTCATGACAACTTATGTTCAAAATGCCAAGCTTGTCCGATTGTGGAAGTTTGTGGGGGAGGGTTCGTCGCTCATCGCTATAGCAAACATAATGATTTTGATAACCCTTCAGTATACTGTTTGGATTTAATGAAATTGATTACTCATGTTCAGAACAAAGTACTTGATTACCTGCCTAGTGAATTAGTAGAGGAGAACGAGCTTACTTATCTGTCATTTGAAGAATTAAAGCATAATAACATTTAAAAAACTTGAACTTATGATAGCCAGCAGCAAATATAAATTTTATCGTCAGCTCGACTATATGGACTGCGGACCTACTTGCCTCAAGATGATATCAGCTTATTATGGTGTTGATTATCCGCTTGATTTCCTTAGAGCTAACTCTTTTATCACACGCCAAGGAGTGAGTCTCTTAGGAATTAGTGAGGCAGCCGAAAAAATTGGATTCAAAACCCTCGGAGCTAAACTTTCTTACGAGCAATTGTTTGATGAAGTACCCAAGCCTTGTATCCTTCACTGGAATCAAGAGCATTTTGTAGTACTTTATGATATGAAACGCCCTAATTTTAAGTTACCCTTTTCTAAAAATAATTCGGATAGGATTTTATTAGGAGACCCTGCCCATGGCTTAGTGTGGCTTGATAAGGAAAACTTTATGAAATCGTGGGTCAGTACCTCCGACAATAAAGGGGTGAGCTTATTATTAGAACCGACTAATCAATTCTACGAAACTGCTGAGGAAAAACAAAAGGAGTCAATGGGATTTAAGTTCTTGTTTCAATACATGACTCCCTACAAGAAATACTTGGTTCAAATTATCCTTGGAATGCTGTTCGGCAGTTTACTGTCAATGATTTTCCCATTCTTGACACAAAGCATGGTGGATTATGGTATTCAGCGACAAAATCATCAATTTATAAAACTGATATTAATTTCTCAACTACTTCTCTTTCTAGGGGGTATGGCTGTTGATATGATTCGAAATTGGATTTTGTTACACATCAATGCTCGCATGAGTGTGTCTATTATTTCCAATTTTTTACTGAAACTAATGCGATTACCCATTAGTTATTTTGAATCAAAAAATACGGGAGATATTTCTCAGCGGATTAATGACCACCATAGGATAGAATCTTTTCTGACGGGTTCAACCCTTCAGACATTATTCTCATTCATCAACCTAATCATTTTCTCGATAATATTAGGGATTTATAGTACCTCCATATTAGTTGTCTTTGCGGCAGGTAGTGTTGCTTCAATCATTTGGGTAGTGCTTTTTTTAGAAAAACGCAAAGATTTAGACTATAAACGCTTTCAGAGTTTAAGAGAAAACCAGAATAGCATCTATGAATTGATTACGGGTATGCAGGAAATTAAATTGAATAACTGCGAAAAAGCGCGTAGGTGGGAATGGGAAAGAATACAAGCTAAATTGTTCAAAATCAACATCAAAAGTTTGTCTCTTGAACAGTATCAAGAAGTAGGTTCAACATTTTTGACCCAGCTTAAGAATATCATTATCTCATATATGGTGGCGTCAGAAGTAATGAATAACCATATTACTTTAGGGGTAATGCTTAGTATTTCTTACATCATCGGGCAGTTGAATGCACCCCTTACGCAAATCATTAAATTTATGAGAAGCGTTCAGGATGCCCAAATAAGTTTGGACCGATTGGCAGAAATCCATAATCGCCCAGATGAAGAGGCCGACGAAGAGCAATTAATGGGTAAAGTGTTTTCAAGCGAACTAGATGATAGTTATGAAGACCAAACGTATTTTATAGAAGAAATTAGCGAAGGCAAAATCCTAAATGGAATGATTAACGCTCGAAAAGGAATAACCCTTGAAGATGTTTCATTCAGATATGGTAGTTCGCAAAGTCCATTGATTCTCAAGAATCTTAATTTACATATCCCAGCGGGGAAAGTAACTGCTATTGTTGGGGCAAGTGGTAGTGGAAAAACTACGCTGTTGAAGCTCTTATTGAAATTTTATCCCCCTAATGATGGCAAAATCTTAGTCAATGGCAACGATTTGAACGATTTATCGGCACGTGAATGGAGAAAAAAATGTGGGACTGTGATGCAAGATGGTTATATTTTTTCAGACACCATCACCCGAAACATTGCAGTGGATGGGGAAAAAATTGACGAAAAGAAATTGATAAATGCTGTCAGGGTGGCTAATATTCAAGACTATTTACGCAAACTTCCTTTAGGGTTTACCACCAAAATTGGCAGTACAGGTTCAGGGCTTAGTGGCGGACAAAAACAACGTATTTTCATCGCTAGGGCTGTCTATAAAAATCCCACTTATTTATTTTTTGATGAAGCCACAAGTGCCTTAGATGCCAATAATGAAAACATTATCATGGAAAACCTAGAAAAATTCTTTCATGGTAGAACCGTCGTCGTAATTGCTCATAGACTAAGTACCGTAAAAAATGCCGACCAGATAATTGTCATGGAAAATGGCGAAATCAGAGAAAAAGGTACTCATGTACAACTAGCCTCACAAAAGGGGTATTATTATGAGTTAGTCAAAAACCAATTAGACCTAGAAACAGCATAGCAATAATATTTATCATAAAACTATTCATTAACCATGCCAGAGCAAAGTAGCAGTTTCGAACTCAGGAGCGAAGAGATTCAAGAAATTATCGGTCTTGTTCCACATTGGATTGTTAGATGGGGTATTACTGTCTTATTCTCAATCCTGTTTGTATTCATCCTTACTTCATATTGGGTCAGTTATCCAGATGTTGCTCAGGCAAACGCCTTGATAACGACAACGATACAACCTAAAAAAGTATCATGGATGGCAACGCCACCTTTGGAATATAAATTGACGGTTGTTGATTCTCAGATTGTTAAAAAAGGGGATACATTGTTCATTGAAAATAATGTACAGACCAATGAAAAATTTTATGAAGTATCTACTGTAGCAGGACGAGTGATCATATTAAGGGCTACTGACAATAATCCTAATAAGTCAACCATCATAGTAACGCCAGCGATGTCTAGCTATCGTGTTCAACTATCGCTACCCATAAAAGGAGTAGGGCAGATTAAGGTAGGGCAACGGGTACAAATAAAACTAGACCCTTATCCTGTTAATGAATTTGGCTATTTAGAAGGAAAAATAACCGCCGTAGTTCCGTATGCAATTGATAACAATTATAGGGCATCAGTTGAACTAACGAACGGGATGAATACCACCAATGGCAAAAAAATACCACTTCAATATTACCTTATCGGAACGGCAGAAGTCATGCTGGATGAAAAAAGTTTATTAAGTCGTTTTACTGGAGGAAATTTTAATTGATAACAAGATGACATGCGCATTCTCAATTAATAAAGTATTTTTTGCATTTAACACCTATTATTGTTATATTTGATTATTATTCTATAAATAGTTATGCAAAATTTATTAACCTGTTTAATTGTTGATGACGAGCTCTTGGCACAAGAACTCATTGAAAAATTTGTAAATAGAATCCCCTATTTACAATGTGTAGGAAAGTGTTTTACAGCAATGGATGCACTTGTGATGATTAATGAAAAAAAGCCAGATATTATTTTTTTAGACATTAATATGCCAGAAATGACTGGACTAGAATTTTTAAAATCACTTACCAATACTCGCCCACAAATTATTATTACTACAGCTTACTCTTACCATGCAATAGAAGGTTATGAACACGATGTGGCTGATTTCTTATTAAAACCTTTTCCATTTGATAGATTCCTGAAGGCAATCAATAAGATTCAACAACGGATGATTGATAAGAAAAACAATGCCCCTGTTGCTACTGAGCCCAAAGAAACCATTGTCTCTTTGGAAGGAAAAGATATCAATAAAGAAGAGTCGGAAGAAGAAACATACCTTTTAGTAAAACAAGACAAAAAGCTCGTAAAAATTTATCCTCATGAAATTATTTTCATTGAAGGCATGAAGGATTATCTGAAGATACATACTAAAACAAAGTTTATCGTCATATACATGACGATGACGCGTATTGAACAACTATTACCAAAATCAAAATTTTTACGCATCAATCGTTCTTTTATCATTTCGTTAGCAGCCATGAAAAGTATTGAAGGCAACATGATTGAAATGTCGAACGATAGAAAATTAGATATTGGTAGTAGTTATCGAGAGAGTCTGAAAGAATACTTTAAAAGTAAAACCTTGATTTAGCAAAAGGTTTATGATAACTTGGTATTTATCAAGAAAACATTTGACGGTCGATTTTATTAATACAAGCCAGAAGATTATTTTTCTCAACTTGTATTGACGAAATCGACTTGTTTATTTTATATCCATTATACAAGATGAATAAAAGTTTTTTAGACAACGCAAAAATATATTTTTCACTCTATTCCCCCTCGGCACGTATTTGGACTCATGTGATATTTTGGGCTATCACTGCTCTTATTCTCTCTAGCTTTGGGTTTAATCTTGCTGGATGGGAATATCCAAAAGCGGCCTTAGTACATACTTTTTTCTTGGTTGTTAAATCAATGTTTGCTTATTATATAATTGCCTATTTATTGCTACCCCTTGTTATGAAAGGGAATAGTTGGTTTCTTTTTTTAATAGGAATAGGCATTATGTTTTTTCTAGATTCGGTAATTTCCTATTATATGTTTGAAACCGTTAGTAACAATTTTGACACTTCGCCTTATTATAAGCGATATGCAAAAACAATTAATGAAGGTGGATTAATGGGGTCAATCCTTTTCTCTAAATTATTTTTTATTCATATATACAATGAAACATTACCCATCTTGCCCCCACTAATTGTAAAATTCGTAAAAATAATTATTGCCTCTCGTAACAAAACGATTTCCCTACAGCGAGACAACCTTAATCTTGAATTAAACTTCCTAAAATCGCAGGTTAATCCACATTTCCTTTTTAATGTACTCAATAGTATATATTCCCTCATCGTTGAAAAGGACGAGACCGCCGCTAATATTATAGTGAGGTTATCGGGACTAATGCGTTACACACTTTATGAAACGGAAAGTGAAAAAGTATCTTTAAAGCGTGAGGTAGAATTTATTCAACAATATACCGAATTAGAGCGAATTCGTTTTCAAAGCAGAGTAAATATCACACTTACGATGGATAATGATTTTGGTAATTATCAAGTTCCACCACTGATTTTTATTTCTTTTGTAGAAAATGCATTCAAGCACGGCGTGAGTAATACAGGAAAGGCCTCTTGGGTGAAAATTGATTTTAGGATGAAAAAATCGACCGTCATACTTTGTGTTGAAAATAGCAAACCGACTCATATCATGCACGAAGAAGTACAAGGTGGAATAGGGCTATTTAATGTCAAAAAAAGACTGGAATTACTTTATCCAGACAAGTATAAACTATTAATTGAAAATAAAAAACAAACTTTTTTTGTCGAGCTACAACTAGAGTTGGTCTAGTTTATCTTCCTTTAATACCTACTTTATCTAAACAAGTCCATAGTTGCTCTAATTTTTTTCATTGCTGCTGCTGGTTTATGTTATTTAGTGTCATCATTAAATATATTTAACCTTTCAAACAGCAAAAACTATGAAAAATTCAAAACTAAATCTTGCAAAAAAAACTGTTTCTACCCTTAACAATAATCATTATTCAAATACCAATTTACATTTTAAGTCAGGAAGTACTACTATTACTATCGTGACAAGATGATAGAAAATTTACTCTTTTAAATTTTAATTACAGAATGGACAGCTACGGAATCCTATACGAAAATACTATTTTAGAAAACCAATTGGTAGACTATCTTGACAGGATAACTTTCCTAAAAAGAGAATGGTCTGGTTCTTTTGATAATGTAGAGAAATTCCTGCATGAAAAGCCTGTGGATTTATTATTTATTAGTGTTGAAAGTCCCCCTCAAGAGACGATTGTATTATTAGAAAAATTAGCTTTTTCTAATAATACAATCGTTATTTCATCTCCGAAGGCCTTGCCAAATTTTGAAAAGACGTTAACGCCATGCATTATAGAATATATCATTCGTCCGCTAACTTTTGAATTAGTTGTTAGTGCCATCATGAAATATTCTATGAAATATGACTGATAATTATCTCAACCTATAGTAATTAGAATCCTAAAATCATTCTCTTTTTCATTGTTGGAAGATTTTAGGATATTTACGAATGAAATAAACAGGCGTACAGCTCCAAGCATGACAATAGCTATTTACTAAATAGGCATTATATGGCGAAAGGAAATCGTCTTTAGGGTCATATACTTCCCAGAAAGTATCGGCACCTCTTTTTACCATATCTCCCCAATAGTCTGTTATTGCTGCTTTAGCTTCTTTGCCCATCCCAACTTGAATCATTGCTTCAATGACGTAGTGATATAAATATGGAGCGCCTGGTCTAACAACATTTTCCATTTTGGCTACTTGTTCTAAAGCTCTTTTGCCTTCTTCTTTTGAGGCAATACCGCTTAAAACCATCCATGCCTGTGAAGAATAGGACACTTGTTTGTCTGTACCACTCACAAAAACACCTCTATCTGCATCATATAAATTTTTATGAGAAGCTGCTGTCATTTTCTCAATCAATGCTGGTAACTCTTTTACCTCTTGTTCTTTGCCAAGCATTTTGGCTAAATCATAAGTATTTTTATAAGCCCAAATTACTACTCCTTGCAAGCTAGCTTGTTTATCTAACCCATTTCGCCAATCAAAAAATAACCACCATTCCTTCCCTGCTTTTTGATAATCCATCATGCCATCCTCACCGATGTATTTTTTAGGAATCTCAATTTGCTTCTTTACTGTCTTCCATAAATCTAATGCTGTTTGTTTATCGCCCGTAGCTTGTAAATATTCTTTTACAGCCACATTATAAATTAATGCATAATCAAACAATGGATTGATTTGTGGATGAAGAGTTGGTCGTTCGAAAACATTAGAAGGCACCACACCATTTTCATAACTTAGTCCTGCTAGAGTATATAAACAATGCTTGGTAAGATCATGATTTTTGAACGAGTAAATATTTGCCAATGACTCTAAATACAAATCTCCAATCCACAAACGGCGGTCTCTTTTTGGTCCATCCTCATACACAGTTTGCATACATTCTTTCAATGTATTTAGGCCTATCTGGTCTATTTGCTTAATGATTTCAGGTGTGCTACTAGCCAATGGAGCGGCTTTATGAGTAACAGAGGTAGTAGCTTTCACAAAAATATCCGAAACCTTAAAATCTGAATAGACAGAACTTCCTAACAACTCTATTTTTGCGTAACGAAATGCTAGTCTTCTTGGAATGGTAATTACTTTAGGAACTTCCGAGATAGTAATAATCTCATCTTGCAACCAAGCTCTGCTTAATCCCCCTTTGTACGGATCAAAAGGTTCTGCTACTTCTGCAGGCACTTCTCCAAAGGTAAATTTTAAACGAATAGGAGCATCAGCAGCTCTCCCAAAATCTTCAACCTTGAATGTGACAAAACCTGTGAGGTGTTCGCCAAAATCAAGGATAATACCTGTTTGCTTTTTAAACGATTTATTAAATAAAGAATCTGTTGTACCTGTTTTAACGATTTTCCACCCTTGAAAACTAGCAACATCTTTTTCAACTTTTACTACACTGATTGGGCGTTTGATTGTTTCGACTAATTTAGGCGTTGTTTTTTGGGCAGCATCCAACCAATGTTTGCGTTCATTTTTGTAATAATCTTGTGCTTTTAGCGATGAACTCCCTAATAAAAGGATGGTAACAGATAACCAAAACGGAGTAATTTTCATAGTTTTTATTGTTTATAAGAATCTTCAATAAAGGCAACCCTTTATTAGTAAAGATGTAAAATAAGCTAAAACTATCTTGGAATAAAACAAAAAATCTATATTTTATTCATATCCTAGCGTACATGATTGTTACTATAATAAAAACCTCTACTTTAGATTTTTATATAACGATAAATACTATACGTAAAGCACTTAAATATCTTGAAATTTAAAACAATGTTACTAATTTTTAGTAGTTAGCAATCTATAATTCAAGCGCTTTAATTTATCAAAATATAAATTTGTATAAACTATTTTGCTTTCTTCGGAAAGAAACGAATGTTTAATGAGCTGATGAATAAGTGGATAATCTTTTTGAAAAAAAGCAATGATTTGCTTCGCTCTCTTTTCATTTATTCCAATTTTAATACTAAAACTCACGAAATCATCATAGGTATAAAAGGCATTCGCTTTAAAAGACTCTGTTTCAAAATCATCCGAAAATAAACCGTCGGCTGTTGCCATATCATCATCATTCACGTGTAAACGGGTACAGAGCAAATCGTAAGCTGGAGCTAGAATCATATCTCCATTAAGGCTTTCTATTAATGAAAAATTCTTTAAGTGAGCATCCCCATTAGAAAACAGGTAATTAAATAACACTAAGCGGAAAAACTTTTCCATTTCAATTGAATAAGCCACTACATACTTTTTTATGAGCATGGCCATGTCTTCGTAACTACCCTCATATTTCATTGAGCTTCCCCCTTTAATACTTGATTTTCCTGCCAATGTGGCAAAATCTTCTACTATCAATTTTGTAGCATCTGAATGATAATCAAATCGTTTGGTCAGATACGCAGGTTGATTATCAGCAAAAAACATCATCGTATTTTCGGCTGTTTCTATTTTATAAACCTGTCTGGCTATTTGCATTGTTAGGTGTTCATTCGCAGGAATTTCATCAACCGCTTTAAAACGACTACTAGGAATGGGTTTTAAAATATACTCTCCATGCTCATTGACTTCAACCAATCGAAGTTTATTTTTGTCCAACAAGAGAGATACTTTTTCCTGAACTCCCGAAATAGAAATTCGTTGAATTTTAAAGGTACTTTCGGTAGGGTAATTTAAAGAAAATGGAAGATAATGACTTATTTTTTTACCATTAAAAAGGCGTCTTAACGCCAACGGAGAGAAGGATTTAAATCCTTCTTTGAGGGTAGAGGGGCAATATTTTAAATCTAAATTATTCATAAATAGGAATAACAGTTATAGCTCCTATCGTATCATATTGAGCGGTTGCCAATAATAATCCGAAAAAATCATTTTCATCAATCTTTAATAAACGACAAAGTGTTTCTTTGTTTGCCCCTTCGGGTAGCATATTATAAAAAACTGGAAAAAGAGCACGATGGTGATAAACTTGTTGGTTTTTGGGCATAGTCATACTTATAGGTCTGAAAGTCGAATGTTGGAAGTAATCATCCTCATATCGAAATACAAAACCGTTTTTATCTTCTGCTAAAATTCCCGCAGGAGTTCCTTTGAAATAAACCTTTGCCTTTCTCATAATTTTACATTCAGTTGTAATTCCATGCCTAATACTTCTGCCAATTTTAGCAATGTTTCTAAAGATGGGTTTCCTTCTCCACGTTCAATTGATACAATTGTTCGTAAAGCAACGCCCGAGATTTCTGCTAAGTCTTCTTGGCGTATCTTCAATACTTTACGCCTGTTTTTTATTTGTTCTCCTAAAGTTTGCTTATCCATTTATGCATCATAATGCGTTTATTAGTATAAATATACAATATGTTTTTTGATTATCTATAAAATATGCGTTTTAATGCATATTATCAAAGAAGATTAAGTATGTAATCTATTCAAGATAACATACTGTTGAAACTACTAACCATTTGCTACAATTAAAAATAGCCAAGGCTATGTATCGGTTACATAAATAAAGAAGATAAATTTGATGTTCGGTACTTGTAATTCATAAAATTATTATATCCATGAAATTTGTAAATTATATTTACAAATTTCATGGATATAATAAGAAATATTGAGTCATATTTCCAAAGTCAATGAAACGTATAAAGTAGAAGAAAATATTACGATTACATCATTAAACAGATTTTTACAGGATATTTTACCCCAACTTTAATAAACATCAATGTCACCTTTTTTGATGTATAATTTTTGTTATGTTAAGTAATATTTCTACCCCTTTATTATTTACCCGTCTTTTCATAGGGTGCATCTACAGGTTTAGACTCTGGTGAACCTTTTTGACGTAAATAAATACTCAAAAATACAATAGATAAAACCGCAAGAAATTCGCTCTGCCAATTTTGGAATGATTCAAACCAAAAACGACTTCCGACAAGATACTTTGAGAATGACATTACCTCTTCGTGGCTTAACAATTGCTGTTGTCTATACACTTCATAACTTCCATAAGCATGAAAGCAAAAAGAAATAGTAAATAATAAAACATACGCTATTGTAAGGGAATTTTGGTAGAACTTCAACCATATTCCTCCTTTCTTAACGGGCCAAGGGGCATTTGGATGAACTTTTGGCGCTTTATCTTCACTCTCTTCTCCTTCTAACGCTTTGGATTCTGCAGAACCTTTTTGTCGGAGGGAAATCGTAAATAATACGTAAACAATCATCTGGAAAAACTCGCTTTCCCAATTTTCAAAAGTGGCCGATAAAAAATGTCCTGTTTGAAGATAAGCTCCAAATGTTAAGCTATAGGCTCCATGTTCGTTTAATTCTTGATTATGTTCTTGCCATCCTGTAAGAGCCTGCCCTCCCCAAAAGAGCAAAAAACACCCCAGTAAGGCTAAAGATAGCCCATTATTCCTCCAAAAAGAGTTATTTTTCTTCATCACTAGTGTTTATTATTTTATTGATAAGGTTAAAAAAGTATACCACTTATTCTTCACTATATTTTTTACTGGTATAATTTTTTCATACATATACTAAACCATAGTTATTAATACATCCTTATATGAAATCGCAAGCAACAACTAAAGACAATAATCCCGGAATCAATAATAAAAAAACTTCTGAAATGGTATTTATCAGAAATAATTATCGAGGGTCGGGTAAATTGACAAATAAAGTAGCCTTTATTACAGGGGGCGATAGTGGTATTGGCAGAGCCATTGCTATCCATTTTGCTAGAGAGGGTGCTAATATTGCTATTCTTTATCATCCTTCAGAAAACAAAGATGCTAATATCACCAAAGAACTTATCGAAGATGAAGGAAGGGAATGTTTCCTGATAGGAGGAGATTTATTAGACCCATCTACTCCGAGACGGGCGACCCAAGCAGTCATCAAACGTTTTAATAAATTAGATATATTAGTTAACAATGCGGGTATACAACATCCTCAAGAGGATTTTACTAAAGTAAAATCAAAAGATTGGGAAGAAACGTTTAAAATAAATGTCTTCGGGTCTTTCCACATGGTTCAAGAGGCCCTAAAGCATCTCAAAGAAGGTGGTTGTATTATTATCACCGCTTCTGTAGTGGCTTATCAAGGTAATGGACATTTGATTGACTATGCTTCAAGCAAAGGTGCTTTGATAAGTTTTACCAGATCGTTGTCGGCAAGTTTAGCACATAAAAATATTCGGGTAAATGCTGTTGCACCAGGGCCTATCTGGACGCCGTTGGTTGCTTCTACATTTCCAGATCAAAAGAAAGAAGACTTTGGGAAAGATACGCCTATGCAACGGGGAGGACAGCCTTGGGAAGTAGCTACAGCGTTTGTTTTTCTAGCGTCTGAAGATAGCTCTTATATTACTGGTCAAGTGATTCATCCTAATGGTGGAGTCATCATCAATACGTAAGCACAAAAGCATACTCATTTAAAACTAATTTATATGCCTTCTATCCTAGTAACAGAAAGTAGCAAACATTTAGTAGCACACCGCCTAACGATTGCTTTTGCTGAAAGTGCCACGGCAGGAAGAGCAGCTGCTGAGTTCTCGATGGTAGAGGATTCGGGTAAATTACTGAAAGGTGGATTAGTTTACTATGATGCTTGTCTTAAAGAAACTATTTTGGGTGTACCAGCCGAAATGATTAAAGAATATACTCCCGAATCGGCTGAAGTAACCAAAGAGTTAGCTCACAGATTAAAATCCTTAATAGAGGCTGATGTTCTAGTAGCGATTACGGGGCTTACCAGTAGCGGCGGAAGTGAAACGCCCCAGAAACCCGTTGGTACGATGTTTATTCATCTGGTAACGAAAGACAAATCTATCGGCATTAAAGAAATATTTAAAGGTTCTCCTGAAGAAATTGTATTGCAAACTATAGACAGAGTTGCAAAACTTCTGTTGAGATACGTATAAACCAAGGGGTACTTTCATCTGATTTTCGTAAAAAGTAATTGAAAAAGGGTAAATTAATAGGTGTAGACTTAGCATAAAAAATAGGTAGAGGTTTTATTAGTTTTATAAACCAGCACTATTTAAGCTGGTACTTTATCTTTCTTTTCTCGTTGCCAAAAACGATGTAGTGCAATAGCATTTATAAAATCACCAGCTAATGCTTCTATCGAATTGTTGATAAATACTCCTTCTAATATCTCAGATACATCCTTATAATTTTCAGGAATTTTTCTTCCAAAATAAGTAGCCTTTAATACTGGTAAGGCCGCAGAATCAGTCGCAATTGCTTTACAATGCTTAAAGGTTTCATTTAGAAAATGAATTGCATCAGCATCAGCTTCTAGATAGGCCACACTATTGGAACCTCCGGGTACATACACGGCATCATATAGTACTGACGCAGCTGTAAGAAAACTCTTATCTACTTTTATTTCTTGATCATTTTCTGCAATAACGACGCCTAATTTTGGTGCAATTATTTCTACTACACCCCCTTGAGCTTGCAAAATGCTCTTCATTGTTTTAAGTGAATTTTCATTGACTCCATCTGCTACAAGGATGGCTATCTTACGGGTGAGGATAGAATCCTTTACGGTAGATGCCATACTTAGGGCTGCTGATTTTTCCAATGAGCTCTTTACGATAACAGGCTGATACGAAGCCACATCGGCATCGGCAGGATAGCTCTGATTTAAAGGCGTCTCTAAAGCAGAAGGAATCGAGATTCCTAAATTGTAGACTACTTTTGCAGCTAAACCTTTGTCTATATACCAAAGCATCTTGAGCATTCTTTTACGAATATATTCCGCTTTTACGTTTCCTAATTCGAAGCTCAAGGCATCTACAATATGATTTTTTTCATAATCAGACTGACTATTAAAAAAAAGCGTGGCTTGACTGAAATGGTCAAAAAAGCTTTGACTACGACCTCTAATCTTGTGAGCTTCAATGCGTTCATTATGGCTAGTAAAGCCTCCTTCACTCATTTTAGCTTGAAAAGGGCATCCGCTACTTATTGTGTTGGGGTCATAGCTTGTTTTGCCCTGATTAATTGTCTGCCTCATATGTCCATCTCGCTGATTATTATGCATCGGTGCAATTGGGCGATTAATAGGAATCTCATGAAAATTTGGACTTCCTAAGCGAGTAAGCTGGGTATCAGTATACGAAAACAAACGTCCTTGTAAAAGAGGATCATTCGAAAAGTCAATACCAGGCACAAGGTGCCCAGGGTGAAAAGCTACTTGTTCGGTTTCGGCAAAGAAGTTATCAGGGTTTCTATCCAACGTCATTTTACCAATTTTCATTACTGGCACCAATTCTTCAGGAATTATTTTGGTAGGATCTAACAAATCAAACTCGAATTTATGTTCGTCTTCTTCAGGAACAATTTGAACACCAAATTCCCATTCGGGGAAATTGCCACTTTCAATCGCTTCCCATAAATCACGACGGTGAAAATCAGGGTCTTTTCCTGAAATCTTTTGTGCTTCATCCCAACTTACCGAATGAACTCCCAATAAAGGTTTCCAGTGAAATTTCACAAAGGATGCCTTACCTTGGTCATTGATAAATTTAAAGGTATGCACACCAAACCCTTCAATCATGCGTAGGCTTCTAGGAAGGGCACGGTCGCTCATTACCCACATAATCATGTGCATACTTTCGGGTAATAATGAGATAAAGTCCCAGAAAGTATCATGTGCAGAAGCTGCCTGTGGAATTTCATTGTGTGGTTCAGGCTTAACAGCATGAATTAAATCAGGGAATTTGATAGCATCCTGAATAAAAAAAACAGGAACATTATTTCCTACCAAATCATAGTTTCCTTCTTCGGTATAGAATTTAACAGCAAATCCTCTGACATCACGTGCTAAATCGCTTGATCCGCGAGAACCCGCAACGGTTGAAAAACGCACAAATACGGGCGTTTTTTGAGCAGGGTCTTGTAGGAATTTAGCTTTGGTATAAGGAGCCATGGATTCATAAACCTGAAAATATCCATGTGCTGCTTCTCCCCTTGCGTGAACAACTCGTTCTGGAATTCTTTCATGATCAAAGTGAGTAATTTTCTCACGAAGTATAAAATCTTCCAACAAAGAAGGCCCACGTTCTCCAGCTTTCAGTGAGTTTTGGTTGTCATTAATTTTTAAACCCTGGTTGGTAGTCAGGAATTGATTATGACTATCTTCTTTATTGCTGTCAAGGTCAGCTTGTTTTTTATTAGTTGAGTTTTCCATTTTTTTATCTGATGAGATTTTTAGCGAATAAGACACCTATAAATACATGTATTATGAGCAGATTAATTAATGCTGGAGTGCTTACAACAGAACTCTCTTTGAGCATTGATAATATAATATACCAATGCTCAAAGAGAGTCTTGTTATTTTTTACTTCATTTGCAATTGGCTTATACCTCTTCTGCAGCCTCAATATTGATTGAACTTTCTGCAATGTTAGATAATGCGCTATCGGCTTCTTTTTCTTCTTCTAAGGTTTGGCTCAACAAATCAGCCGCCTCTTTTTCCCCTAGCGTATTAGCAAAAGCTACCAATGTGCCATAAGTGGCAATTTCGTAATGTTCTACTTTCTGACTTGCAGCAATAATACCTGCATCACGCACTACGCCTTCCTGCGTGCTTTCCATGATTTCCTCTGCTTCCTTAATCAACCCTTCTATGGCTTCGCATTTCTTGGTTTGTGCTTTTAATCCTAATACCTCAAATACTTTTTCCAAACGATCTACTTGGCCTTCAGTAACCGTGAGATGTTCTTGGATGGCGTCTACTAATTCCTGAGAAGTAGCTTTCTTAGCCATTTTTGGCAAAGCTTTTGTCAATGCTTTTTCAGCATAATAAATGTCTTTTAAGCTGTCTTCAAATAATTCGCTCAGGCCAGTAGCCACATCTGATTTTTTTTGTGTGTTTTTCATTTTTTCTCCAAATTAAGTTTGAATAGATTGCTTATAACACTAGATGCTAACGTTCAAGCATGTGTGTTTTTTTGATAAATAATAAAAAAAATATATACCACTTATTATTTACATTGTATAATGAGTAAGAAGCACCCCCAAACGGATTAGTTATGTATAGAATGTGGTATAACTACCTCATTTATTGTCAATTAATAATATTATTTTAAGCACTATAAATAGCGACAAAAGCCTTTAATTTCGATAAAGACTTAGTACATAGCTCTTTATCGAAAGCATCACTTATATTTTACAAGACTACTTTTACTTACATTTGTATATAACGACATAGCAATTAAGTATATCAAGTTTTTCTGGATAAAGTAACTTCATAAATGGTTATACGATAACCTAGCCTAATCACTGGTATATAAATATTATATGTAACCTTAAAACCTTGGTAAAAAATGACAAATGAGCAGAAGGCAATAAGAACAACTTATTTTAGTATAATAGGAAATATAGCCTTGGCTACGATAAAGGGACTTGCTGGACTTTTTGGAAACTCATATGCACTCATAGCAGATGCAATTGAATCTACCGCAGATATTTTTTCTTCTATCTTAGTCTTATTTGGACTTAAATATGCCAACAGACCTCCTGACAAAAATCATCCTTATGGACACGGTCGCATAGAACCATTAATTACTTTTTTAGTAGTTGGCTTTTTAATAACCTCTGCTGTAATTATCGCTTATGAAAGTATACAAAATATAGGTACTCCTCACGAACTGCCAAAAGCGTGGACGTTAATAATTTTAGGAATAATAATTATTTGGAAGGAAATATCTTATCAAATAGTCATTAAGAAGAGTAAAGAAACGAATAGCTCTTCATTAAAAGCAGATGCTTGGCACCACAGAAGCGATGCAATCACTTCGGTTTCTGCATTCATTGGCATTTCTATTGCCTTGTACTTTGGCAAAGGTTTTGAATCAGCCGATGATTGGGCCGCCCTATTTGCGTCAGTATTTATATTATACAATAGTTATTTAATCTTTAGACCAGCATTGGGTGAAGTCATGGACGAGAACGTTTATGATGATTTAATCGCTGAAATCAGAATAGTTGCCCTCACTGTAAATGGCGTGGTTGGTACTGAAAAATGCTTTATCCGTAAAGCAGGAATGAAATACCATGTTGACTTACACGCCACAGTAGATGGAAACTTAACCGTCAAGCAGGGACACGACATTGCTCATCATCTAAAAGACACATTACAACAAAAATTGCCTCAGCTTGGACAAATTTTGATACATATTGAGCCTAATAATATATAGAGAAAGCTACGCATATCTCAGAATATGTCAACGATATCAATGCAAACGCTAGTTATTTATTGTTTATCTACAGGAAGAGCTTGAGTATAACGTTCCAAATCTTTTACAGCAGGTCCTGTTAATACTTCACCTTTACAATTATACCTAGCGCCATGACAAGGACAGTCCCAGCTTTTTTCCTCGTTGTTCCACCCTACTGTGCATCCTAGATGAGTACAGGTTGGATTTACCATGTATAAATGTCCTTTTTCATCACGGTAAGCGGCAATGGTATTACCATCATAATTAATAATTTTTGCTTCATCATTCCCTATTTCGTCTAAGCCCTTTATTTTTTCTGCGGGCAAAATAGTCTTAAGTAAGTTCAATGTTACATCCGCACCTTCCTTTACTACATTACTAAAACTTGCTATCGGTTTTACTCTTGCTGGATTGAATAAATCTTCATGTCCACTAGATTTTCCAGTAATCATTCCAGTAAGGATTTTAGCCGCTATATGGCTATACATCATTCCATTACCACCATAGCCCGTAGCAGTATATACGTGTTTTTTATAGCCAGGTAATATTCCAATATAGGGTAGACCATCGGCAGGCTCAAAATATTGTGATGACCATTTATAGGAAATTCTTTCAATAGCAAAATTTTCACGCAAGTACTTCTCTAAATTCTCGAAACATTTTGCAGTATTTTCTTCATGACCCGTCTTATGATCTTCCCCCCCAGCTATCATATATTTTTGTCCATCTATCTCTTGCGTACGGAAATAATGATAAGGATTGTATAAATCATATACTAGACCACTAGGATAATTTTCGTCTGAAAGTTTTACAGCCATTGCGTAACTACGATACGGGGCTGACATAAAATGTAACACATTTGTACCTGGAGGAATATGAGTACAGTATATAAAATCTTTTGCTATAAAAGTTTTATCAAGAGACGTTTTGACAGTAACAGTTTTATCATTTTCTTCCAAATCTATGATACGACAGTCTTCTAAAATAGTGCCTCCTGCTTTTGAAAAAATATCTGCCAAGTGGAATAAATATGTCAATGGATGAAAACTTGCTTGTCCTGAGAATTTTGCTGCTGATAAGAATTTAATCGGAACAGGAATATTTTCACAAGACGACACCTCAACACCAACCTTTTTGCAAGATGCTATAATTTTTTGTAATTCTTCTTCCTGCTTTTCATCTTGTGCATATAAATAACCATCTTGTTCAATGTATTCACAATTAATGTTAAATTGGTTTACATTTTGTTTAATCAAAGCCAATGCGTTTGCTACTGCCTTTGCTACTTCTGTCGCTACCTCTTCATTAAAGTTTTTCGCTATTTGATAATAAGGTACATCTAAGAAAGTATTGATATGAGCCGTAGTACCTCCTGTCGTACCAAAACCAATGGTATGAGCTTCGGCAATCATTACATTTTTACCTGCAAGCTGAAGTAATAAACCTGTAACAATTCCAGTAATACCTGCACCAGCAATCACTACGTCATATTTATTATTGGCACTAAGGCTGTGATTATCTATTTGAACAGTTGAAGGCTTAACAGTTGCCTGCCAAATACTGGTTCGTTGTCCGTCTCTTTCCATATACAAAATGTTTAAAAAAGAGGTTTAAAAAACTATACCAGAAAGAATTGCCATTTAAAGTAGCTCATAAATTTCTTTTCTGTCCCATCGCTTCTAAATAGCGATACACTGTAGCCCTTCCAACACCAATAATACTAGCTATTTCATCTGCTGATTTCTTTTGTTGATATAGCATTACTGCCGTTTCTGCTTTTTTTAAAGCATCAGAACTTAATCCTTTTTTTCTTCCTCCAGTACGTCCTCTTGCTCTGGCTGAGGCTAAGCCTGCTCTGGTTCTTTCACGAATGATATCTCGCTCAAATTCTGCTAATGACGCAAAGATATTTAGAAATAGTCGACCTTGAGCACTCGAAGTATCAATAGTATCTTTTATTGATACAAAATGGACTTTCTTATTTTCCAGCGTTTCAATTAACTGAATTAATTCTTTTAATGACCTTCCTAAACGATCTAACTTCCAGACAATGAGCGTATCCCCTGTTCTCAAATTATCTAGTAGTCTTATTAGTTGTGGGCGCTCTTTTCCTGAAGATACCTTTTCTTGATAAATTCTTTCACAACCAAATTTTGTTAGGTCATCTGTTTGTAAATCTAAATGTTGGTCTTGGGTAGAAACCCTAGCATATCCTATCTTCATATTTTTGTATCATTAACTATTAAAATACTATATATTGATATTTTGTTTTACAAGATAACAATTTGATATAAAATAGTACAATGAACGTAGAAAAATAGCAATGTGTATTGTTGTCTCTTTAAACGGTCGTTTTATGAGATTAAAATTTAGTGTTTGAGACAACCATTATCTTGATGAAGCAAACGAATATTTGTTAATATATTGTAGTGGAAGCAAAGACCTTCTTAAAACTTAGAAAGCACATTCTGTAATTATATTGACTACGTTTTAAGTTTTCTATCACAATGATTTTTATAGATTACTATTGATGACAATAGCAAGTTTTATAATCATCTATTTTTACCTATATATTAAATTTTTTCAATAATGTTTGTAAAGTTTAATTTAGAAAACTAATTTTGTATATATAATCTATAATAACTATAGATTATATATAAAATCAACAATCTAAAAATATAAATAAAGCGATTTAAAAAAGATTATCTGTTTTAAATAAAAATGCCACTTCTGCTGGAACAGAAGTGGCTGGTTCAAAAAAGGTTCATTGTGGAATGATTCAGGAGCACGCAAAAGCAGTACTCCCAGTACCTTATTTTTTTAATTTAACCAATACAAAGTAAATGAAAAAAAAATTACTAGTAGTATTATGGCTAGGTATTTTATTGGTTCCTTTTGGTTTTTTTGCCCAAAATACCGATGCTACCATTAATTCTACACTCTCGGGAAGAGTGTTAGACGAAACTTCAAGGGAACCCCTCATTGGCGCTTCTATTAAAATTAAAGGAACTACTCATGGTGTATTAGCTGATGCAGAGGGTAGGTTTTACTTTAAGACTGGTCAAAAATTTCCTTATATTCTTGTTGTAAATTATGTAGGATATGATACCAAAGAGGTTATTGTAAAAACCGCCAACATCGAAATTCAACTTAAAGCTAATAACAAGGAGTTAAATGAAATCGTAGTTGTGGGTTATGGCACACAAGAACGTAAAAACTTGATTGGGTCAATCACTAAAGTAAACCCTTCAGATGTTAGTTCGATTCCTGTGGGAAGTATTGATGCTCAATTACAAGGAAAAGTATCAGGTGTACAAATTTCGTCTGCAACGGGTGTTCCTGGCGAGGCAGTTAATGTAAGAGTGCGTGGAGCAACTTCTATCAATGCCGACAACGACCCTTTGTATGTAGTAGACGGGGTGTTTATCAATAGTAATAGCCTTCAAACAATTGGTACAGGTGGCAAAGCTACTTCTCCTATTGCAGACTTGAACCCCACTGATATTCAAAGCATTGAAGTGTTGAAAGATGCTGAAGCAACAGCTTTGTATGGTTCAAGAGGTGCTAATGGCGTAATCTTGATTACCACCAAAAGAGGTAATTTTGAACAAGCACCAAAAGTAAATGTGAACGCAAGTTTTGGTCAAGCAAAAGCTACTAAACTTTGGGAATTGACAACTGGCCCAGAACACGCTCAATTAGTAAATGAATGGTGGATTAATACAGGAAAAGATACGCCATCGCTTAACAGAACGGTAGCAAACCGACCTTTCAGACCTGTATCAGAAGGTGGACGTGGCTTGCCCGAAGAACAACAAACTTATGATAGACTGAGCGAAGCTTTCCGTACAGCTACGCTTCAAAGTTATGATGTATCGCTATCAGGAGGTACAAAAACCACTAAGTATTATATTGGTGGTGGTTTCAATTCACAAGAAGCTATTCTTAAACCAATCACTTTTAATCGTGCAAGTTTTAAAGTAAATCTCGACCAAAAGATTAACGATAAAGTACAAATTGGTGTAAGCAACTCTTTCTCAAGAACCTACCGTAATCAGGCTCGTGCTGGTGATGGTCCACAAGGTGGTTTATTACAAGCAGCTTTGCATACGCCTACTTATTTATCACCCTATAATGAACAAGGTGTTTTAGTGGGTCGTGCAGGCTTTGATAACTTGACTTTATTACTGGAAAATTACGATGTAAACTCTACTAGTTTAAGGTATATTGGTAACATTTATGCAGAGGCTTATCTTCTTCCTAACCTAAAACTTCGTTCAAGTTGGGGTGTTGATTATAACAATTATAATGAATCAGAGTATTGGAATACCTTCCTTTTATTAGGCGCACAAGGTGGTTTGGCTACTTCTTCGATTTCTCAATTTACTTCATTATTGAATGAACAAACGCTTACTTATCGCCAAAAATTGGGAGACAAACACTCTTTTGGTATTGTGGTGGGTAATACCTTACAAAGTGACGTATTAAACAGAACGTATGCAGAAGGAAGAGGTTTTGCCAATAATTCTTTCAAAATTATTTCTTCAGCAGCTACCACAATTAGTTCTCAAAACTGGAGTAAAAGCAATTTAGCTTCCTTTTTTGCGAAAGCAGATTATAATTTTGATGGCAAATACTTATTCAATGTAAGCCTGAGAGCGGATGGTTCTTCACGCTTTGGAACAGACCGAAAATGGGGATATTTCCCAGCGGTAGGGGCTGCTTGGCGATTAAAACAGGAAGATTTTCTTAAAAACAATACTGTTATTTCAGACTTGAAATTAAAAGCAAGTTATGGTATTGTGGGTAACCAAAACGGTATCGGGAACTTTGCTTCGCAAGGTTTGTGGACAGGTGGTGCACCATACCAAGGAAATGCAGGAACAGCACCACAACAATTGGCTAATCCAGATTTAAGATGGGAAAAGACAAATCAATTTAATGTGGGTGTAGATGCTTCTTTATTAAATGGAAAAATTGCCTTTGAATTAAATTACTATACTAAATATACCAGAGATGGCTTGTTGCAATTGGCTTTACCAAGCACAACTGGCTTTGCCAATTATTGGAGCAACGCTGCCGAGATTAGCAATAAAGGTTTTGAGTTTAGTATCAATACTACTAATATCCAACAAGGTGGTTTTACTTGGACATCTAGTTTAAATATTGCTCAAAACATTAATAATATTGAAAAGTTGGAAAATCCACTTCGTTATGGAAGTAGAGAATTGATTCTTCAACAACAAGGTACGCCTCTTTACTCTTTCTGGGTATATAAACAATTGTATGTTGACCCTCAAACAGGAAACGTGGTGTATGAAGATGTAAATAAAGATGGACAAATCACTGTGGCTGACCGACAAATTGTAGGAAGTATTTGGCCGAAGTTCTTCGGTGGTTTTACTAACAATTTTACTTACAAAGGCTTTGAGGTATCAGCATTTTTAGCTTTTCAGTACGGTAACAAAATCTATAACCACAATAAATTCTTTGGCGAAGGCGGTGGATCTAGAGATGCAGCTCGAATTATTTTTGCCAGTAACGTAGCTCGTTGGCAAAAACCGGGTGACATCACCGATGTCCCTCGTCCAGATGGCGTTAATGTAAATAACTATCGTGATGGTGGAAGTCGCTGGTTAGAAGATGGTTCGTTTATACGTCTCCGTTCGTTAAATGTAGGCTATAACTTACCAAAATCTTTTGCTAAAAAACTCGGTGCAGAAGCATTTAAGGTATTTGTAAATGGTACCAATCTTTTCTTGATTACTAAATATACTGGACTCGACCCAGAGTCTAGTGCTAGTAGTGACCAAAATGCCCAAGGTATCGATTTAGGAACACCACCACAACCTCGTAGTTTTCAAGCTGGTTTTAATTTGACTTTCTAAATCAACTTAAGCATCAGAACAGACAACCAACTTTTAAATAATAGATGTATGAAAACATTCAAATTTATATATTCAATAGGTCTAATCGCTTTATTTACATCATGCTCAAGTTATTTGGATGTAAAGCCATTAGAATCTATCTCAGATGCACAAACTATTTATGATAAAACGTCATCTGAAACAGCTATCAGGGGTGTTTATTCAGCACTTGCTAGTGGCAATTATTATGGCACTACGTTCCAATCTATTGGCTATTTATCAGGTGATAATATTCAATGGACTGGCTCGCAATCGCAAGTACAGGAGTTTATCAACAAAAAGGTGAATGCTGAAAATTCGACTATTTCAGGGGCATGGACAGCTATATATACTACGATTAACCGAGCTAATAATGTTATAGCAAAAGTACCAGCAGTAACAGACCCACTTTTAACAGAAGCGCTGAAAAATCAGATTATCGGAGAAGCCTATTTTATTAGGGCTTTGGCTTACTTTGACTTGGCTCGTACATGGGGAGGCGTACCTATCGTAACGAAACCAACAGCTAGCCCAACTGAAAACAGAGGCATTGGCAGAAGTACACAGGCAGAAACGTATGCACAAGTATTGAAAGACCTTGAGGCCGCAGAATCATTATTGCCTGCTACGACAGACCGCTACAGAGCTACTCGCAAAACAGCTTGGGCATTGCGTGCTCGTTATCATTTATACCAAAAGGAGTGGGCAAAGGCAGAGGAATATGCAACTAAATTGCTGACAGATACGAACTATCGTTTACTGAAACCATTCAATACTTTTTTTGCTAACGATGCAAGAGGAACGCAAGAGTCGGTTTTTGAAATTTTCTATAGTGCCAACGAACCAAATACTCACCGCAATCAATGGCAACCTCAAACCAACGGGGGTACTCGCCAATGGGCACCCAATGATGCGCTTGTAGCATTGCTGAACGACCCTGCCGTGGGTGGTACTCGCAGTACGCTAGTTGCCAAAGACAACCAAAATCGTTGGTATGGCAATTTGTATTACAGAACGCCTGCTGCCGACCCTACTTATGTAATTCGTATTGCAGAATTATATTTAATTCGCTCGGAAGCGCGTGCTAACCTAGACAAAATTACGGATGCACTTGCAGATTTAAATGCTGTCCGTGACCGTGCAGGCCTTGTAGCAAGCACTGCTTCAAACAAAGACAATGTACTCTTAGCCATTGAAAATGAAAGAAGAGTAGAGTTTGCTTTAGAACCGCATCGTTGGTATGATATAGTAAGAACAGGTCGTGCCGCACAGGTATTTAACCTTAGCGATGCGAACAGATTCGTTTTACCGATTCCATCAGGAGAATTATTGATTGATAAATCATTGGTACAAAATAAAGGATATTAATTTTTAGTCCACAGGCTAGGCAACTAGCCTGTGGCTTAAACCCAATACTCAAATGGCTAAAACACTAGAAATTAACGCACAAAGCGAATGGACCAATACAGAGAAACTCGCTTTCAAGTTTTTTGGTATCTATTTCTTCTTGCAGGTACTTCCTTTAGATGGAAGGTTTTTCAAACATCTTTTTTCTATTAATTGGTTGAACTTAGGCTATGCTGATATTTTTTATTTATCAAAGTATGCTCCAAGTTTTGTAGGTAATGACAATTTTATCAACTGGCTCATCATTGCTATCATAGCGGGAATCGGAACATTTGTATGGGATAGTATTTACAAAAAAGACATTAACTATGACCAACTTTATTATTGGATACGCGTTTTAGTACGTTATCGTTTAGCCATAGGCGTTATTGCTTATGGGTTTCTCAAATTTTTTCCTATCCAATCGCCCATTCCTTCTATCAGTAACCTTAATACCGAATACGGTGATTTTACGGCATGGAAACTATTTTCACTAGGTTTGGGCGTTGTGCCAAGTTACCAATCTTTCTTGGGGCTAGTTGAGATTGTGGGAGGCTTATTACTACTCAATCGTAAAACGACGACGATTGCTACTTTAATAATTTTGCCATTTGCTGGCAATGTTGCCATTTCGAATATTGCTTATGAAGGTGGTGAATACGTGTATGCTTTTTACTTAATCTCTTTGGCGCTTTACCTTTTTGCCTTTGATGCTATTCGTTTATTTACCTTATTGTCACTAGAAAAACCTACGTTACCCAACACTTTTCAGCCTATTTTTAATAAAAAATGGAATCAGGCCAGAGTTGCTATCAAATTTGGCTATGTGTTGTTTTTCGTAATATTTTATGGCTTAAAAACCTATGGCGGTTACCAGAAAGGCAGTTATCATTTCCCTGCTCAAAAGGGATTAGACAATACTGCTGGGCTATATAATGTGAGTGAGTTTAAATGGAATAACCAAAATATTCCTTATTCAAAAACAGATACGATTCGTTGGCAAAATGTAGTATTTGAGCAATGGAATACCATCAGCATAAAATCTAACAAGACTGTATTATTAGAACATTTACCTAGCGAAGAAATTTTTAAAGAAGACTCATTACGGGTTTATGAATTGTCAGGTTCGCAAGGTCGTCATTACTATCAGTATAGTGTAGACCCTTCAAAATCAACGCTTTCTCTTAGTAATAAGAATGTCAATCATCAGAGCGATAAATACACTTTATCACTTAAAAGACTCAACGATTCGACGCTTGTTTTGTCGGGTGTAAATACCCAACATGATTCTGTTTATGCTGTTTTGAATAAAATCAACAAAAAGTATTTGACTTTCGAAGCGCAAAAATTAGGACGTAGAGGTGTGCTTAAACTTTAATTCTTACCATAAATTCCATACAATTATGTCACATTCAAACTTCGATTTAGATCGTGAGAATTTGGGTATTGAATTGCCCGAAAATGTCATAAACAGTCAAGAAAATACCCCTCCAAAAACAACGTGGACTGGCTGGCAAAAAGTGCTTTTTCGTATTGCATTTGTATTCTTTGTGGCGATGTCGCTACCTAATACTTTAGAATGGTATAAGGAAATAGCTACATTCAACTGGTTACATTTACACTACAGAGATTTATATGATATTGCACGATTTGGTTCGGGACTAAATTTCTTTGGTAACAAAATTTTTGGGTCTTCACTCAATGGCTATGCCGTTTGGATAATTACGCTAATTTTTGCTGTAGTTGGAGGATTGCTATGGACGGCTATCGTTTACTTTCTTAAGAAAGAACCCAAAGAATATAATCTTCTATACTATTGGTTGAAAGTAATAGTGCGTTACCGTGCAGGAATCGGGATTATTGGCTTTGGTTTTACTAAGCTAACGCCAACACAATTACCTTATCCATCTTGGGGAATCCTTAATACAAATTTTGGTGATTTAACCCTTCAAAAAATCTATTGGTTATCCATCGGTATTGTACCTTGGTACGAGGTTTTCACGGGGGTAGTTGAAGTAGCTGCTGGGGCATTGCTATTTTTCAGAGCAACCACTTTCTGGGGTTCTGTCTTACTCTTTGGAGCATTGGCTGATATTGTGTATGTAAACCTCGCCTATGATGGTGGTGTACATGTTTACAGCTCATATTTTGTATTACTTTCAGCATTTTTATTGGTTGACTATGTACCAAGAATTTATAAATTACTGATTTTAGAACGCCTGACGATTCCTGTAACTTACTACCCTGTATTTGACAAAGCGTGGCAACGAATCACAAGAGTTACGTTGAAGACTACTACCATTATCTTGTTTTTGCCTGTATTCTTGTATTTAGCCATCATTAATTTTCTGTACGACCCTTATAAACAACCAGCACTTAAAGGTATTCCTGAATTACGAGGTAATTATGAGGTTTCTGAGTTCAAAATCAATAATCAGATTATCCCTTACTCACCTACAGACACAGTAAGATGGCAACAAGCTACCTTTGAAAAATGGACAACGCTTACTTTTAAAGTGAATAAGCTTGTCGAATTAGATTTATCCAATGGTGGGGGTGCGCCAATGCGAGATATTAACCGAACGTTTGAGCTAACGGGTGTGGCTGGCGGACAGCGAGTTTTCTATTATGAAGCCGATACTGTTAACAAAGTATTGTATTTACAGGATAAAAATAGAGGCTCACGCAACCAAGAAAATAGAGAATTTTTAGTCAACAATCGTGATTTAGGAGGCGAGGCTGTTCGTAAAAAGAAAGAAGCAAAAGCGGAAGAAGTGGCAGATAACTGGATTCCTAAAGAAGCATTAGCCAATATTGGTCCAGAAGACCCAAAGATAGAAGCCATCGCACGCTCTTCTCGTCGTACAAAAGGCATCAAAGCAGAAAGCAAGCCAAGCAAACGTAATCGAATGATTTTGAAGTACACCGTTTTAGATGGCGGGAATAGAGTTTTACTTTCGGGTATCAACGAAAATAAAGACTCCATTCACGTTACTTTAAACCGCTATACTAAAAAATATGCTCTTTCAAGAAGTACCTTGGAAGCAGGCAAGTACAACTAAATTTATTTATTACCCATGTGTTTCCAACTTGCTAAAGATTTAGCAAGTTGGAAATCCCTTAACTTTCATTTAAAACTTCTCAAAAAAACACGTATGAAAATCAGACAATTACACATCATCACATGTCTATTTTTGAGCCTCAGCACATCGCTGTTTGCTCAAATAAAATCTATTTCAGGGACTATCAAAGACAAAGAAACTGGAGATGCTCTTCCTGGGGTTTCAGTTTTGATTAAAGGTTCAAGCAGTGGAACTGTTACAGATCAAAAAGGATATTATAAAATCAATGTGTCGGAAAAAGCGACGTTAGTTTTTTCATTTATTGGTTATGCTAATATCGAAAAAACTGTAGGCAATCAATCTATAATTTCTATAGACTTGATTCCGTCAAATAATGAATTAGCAGAAGTTAGAGTTGTTGGCTATGGTACACAAACCAAGGCTGAATTTACAGGTTCTGCTGTCAGGGTTTCAGGTGAAGCTATCAAAGAACAGCCCATTCAAAGTTTTGACCAAGCCTTGTCTGGACGTGCTGCTGGCGTAAATGTGGCACAACCTAACGGTGTCCTTAACAACCCTCCTGTTATTCGTATTCGTGGAGTAAACTCTATTTCCTTGAGTTCATATCCATTAGTTGTAGTAGATGGTATTCCTATTAATACGGGTAATGTTTCATCAAGCACGGCCGTACCTAACAATCCACTTGGAGATATCAATCCTGCTGATATTGAATCAATAGATGTATTAAAAGATGCCGCTTCAACCTCAATTTATGGCTCAAGAGCTGCGGCTGGCGTATTATTAATCACGACAAAGAGAGGTAAATCAGGAAAGCCTCGTATTAGCTTTGATAGCTGGACGGGTGTTTCTGATGTAGTACGTTTGCCTAAATTATTAAATGCAGAGCAGTTTATTACTATCAAAAATGAAGCAGTTTTAAATGCTAAAATTTTAGGGGGTAATGCTAATAATAACAGCGTGGCGTCAGCATTATTTTATCCAAATTATGATGCCAACAACAACCCTATTGATACCCGTTGGTATGACTATATCTATCAAACAGGTACTGCACAAAACCATAATGTGAATGTTTCTGGCGGAACACCAACAACTTCGTATTACTTTTCAGCTAACTATACAGACCAAAAAGGTTTTTTAGTGACGAATGAGTTTAAAAGAAAATCTGCTCGTTTTAATATTGACCAAGAACTCACAGGTTGGTTGAAATTGAAAGGTAGTCTTTCTTATAATACCAGTTTTAACCAATCGCCTTATTCTGGTTCTTTGGCCAACTCTAACTTTTTCTTAGTGGGTGCTGCTCGCTTGGCGGTGGCTTTACCTCCAAATGTACCAGCATTCAATGCCGATGGTTCTTATAACATCAACCCTAATAGTCCAAACACAATTGGTGTTGGTAATAATCAGTTTGTAAGTAACTGGGGGAATCCCGTAGCCCTACTTCGTGAAAACAAATATACCTCTGAAAACGACCGTGTTATTGCGAGTTTTGCTGCAGTGGCAAAGTTGTATAAAAACTTAGAATTTACGACTACTTATGCGATTGACCGCCTTAGAACAGATACTTATAGCTATGATAGTCCGATTCAAGGAAATGGATATTCTAGTAAAGGAAATGCAACAAATGTTTCAGCTGTAAGAGATAACTGGAACTGGACAAATACACTTACTTATAATACTGCTATTGCTGAGAAGCACAATGTTTCAGCTTTGGTGGGCTATGATTTACAAAAATTCAATTACAGTGCTTGGGGTGCTTCAAGAACACAAAGTGCTGACCCTTACTTTGAAAACTACCAAGGCAACTGGGGAGCAATCTCGGCCACAAACAACGAAATTAGTGAACGAGCCTTCCTTTCTTTTTTCTCTCGCTTGACTTATGATTTTGATAAAAAATATTTCCTTACTTTCAACTTCCGTCGTGATGGTAATTCAGCACTTGGTTCTGGAAGAAAATATGGAAACTTCGGTGGTGTTTCTGGAGGTTGGGCAATTTCTGAAGAAGAGTTTTATAAATCATCTCCTATTTCTTCTGTCTTGAACAATGTCAAACTAAGAGCAAGCTGGGGACGTGTAGGCAATGGTAATTTAAGCGATGCCTTCAGTTCATTAGAATTATACAGTGGCTCATTGTATGGAAACGCTGCTACTTGGGCAATTTCTCAAGCAGGCAACTCGAACTTAGGTTGGGAAACAAGTAATCAAACCAATATTGGAGCAGACTTAGGATTATTAAATAATAGGGTTCAAGTAGAACTGACTTATTTTAACAACGACGTAAATGGTTTGATTTTGAGTGCCCCACAGGCAGTATCAAAGGGAATTCCTGGTAATGCCATTTTAGGTAATGTGGGCTCGATGTATAACCGAGGTATTGAATTAGGAATTACAGCGACAGTTATCCGCAAAGGCAATTTCTCATGGAATACTTCTTTCAATTTCACAAAGCTAGAAAACAAAGTAACGGCACTAGCTGAAGGAAATACTGATATCATTGGTACTACGCACGTATCTTACGAAACGACGAATATCACCCGAGTAGGTTATTCAGTAGGTAGTTTATATGGCGCAAAAACGGCTGGTGTTAACCCTGCGAATGGTCAAAGAATTTTCATCAATAAAAAGGGAGAACAAGTACAATACAGCCAAGTGGTATTACCTGGACAAAGTCAGTGGACCTACCTAAATGGTGAAAAAGCAGCAGCTATTACTGGTGCTGATTATTACTTAATCGGAAATGCACTACCAACTTGGTATGGTGGCTTTTCAAACAATTTCAAATATGGCAATTTTGATTTAGGAATTAATCTTTCATTCTCAGGAGGCAACTATATCATGAATGGAACAAGAGCTACTTTGCTTGACCAACGTGCTTATAATAACTCTACTGAAATCTTAAATCGCTGGCAAAAACCGGGAGACATTACTGATGTACCAAGACTGGTTTATAATGACCAATTATCAAGTGGTTCTTCTTTCCCTGTGTCAACCAATGCTGAAAAAGCTGATTTCCTTCGTTTGCAAAACCTTTCTCTAGGCTATAGACTTCCATCTGCTTTGTTTACAAAAATAGGCATTAGCTCAGTGCGCGTATATGCCCAAGGAGCAAACCTATTCTTAATAACAAAATACACAGGTGCTGACCCAGAATCGTCTGTAAATGGTAACTCAAACACTACTCCAGGTGTAGAGAAAAATTCAGTTGGACAAGCAAGAACATTTACTTTGGGACTAAACGTAAGTTTTTAACGAAAGCGTTAGCCTAAAATGGCTATCCATAAATAGTATTAAACATGAAAACATTCACAAAACACACATATATTTCTCGTATTAGCGGCATCTTTTGTTTATCATTGGTATTAGGAACAACTGCTTGTAATGATCAAGAATACTTAAATCCAACGCCTGCTACTTCTATTTCTGGCACAAATGCCTTTGATACGCCCGAAAGAATTTTAGGTTTAGTCAATGGTATTTACAAAGCAGTAAAAAATGGGAATTATTACGGAGGGAATTATTATACCTATACGGAAGCTCGTGGAGAAGAATTCATCAACCGCACCAGCAACACATTTACAGCTTATGAAGCTTGGAATCAAACCCTTAATTCGGGTTCAAACTTTGTAGCGGGTTTTTGGGCAGCAGGTTATGGCGCTATCAACAATGCTAATATTGTTATTAAGGGCTTGACCGATAACCCTAATAAAGTAAGTGCGACACTTACCAAACAATATATTGCAGAAGCTAAGTTTTTAAGAGCATTAAGCTATTTTAGTCTAGTAACATTGTATGCTCGTCCCTATAATGAAAACAACGGAGCGTCGCCAGGATTGCCTTTGCGTTTACAGGCAGAAACAAATACGGCAAACAATGACTTAAAAAGAAGCACTGTCGCAGAGGTATATACGCAAATCATCAAAGATTTGAGTGAAGCTGAAGCTGACTTACCTACAAATTATGCTTCGGGTTTGCTGAATACCACGAGAGCGCATAAAAATACAGCCATTGCCTTAAAAACGAGGGTATATCTTAATGCTGGTAATTATACAAAGGTGATTGAAGAGGCTAAAAAGATTGTGTCAACATCAGCTCCTTTCTCGGCTGCTACAGGGGTAAACCATAAACTACAAAATATTATAGAAATTTTCACGACCAATTATACCAGTACAGAGTCTATCCTTTCTGTACCGATGACAGATTTAGATAATGTAACTGGGCAAACGTCTTTCCCTTATGTGTTTAATGCAAACTCAGAATATAACTTGAATCCAAGTGGTATTTGGGGTGAAACGGAATGGAAATCTACTGATTTGAGAAGAACGTTTGCTCGTACTGCTTCTGGGGTTCAATTCCTGACTAAATACAACAAACCTTCTCCTTTCTTAGACTATCTCCCAATCATTCGTTATTCTGAGGTATTACTAAACTACTCAGAAGCGGCTGCTCGTACAGGAGATTTAGTAAAATCGATTGAATTATTGAAAGCAGTACGTAATCGTTCGGATGCTACGTATATTTTTCCAGAAAGTAGTGTAGGTACACAAACAGCTTTGGTAAATACTATTTTAAAAGAAAGACGTATTGAGTTATTGGGTGAAGGTTTCCGCTCGAACGACTTGCTTCGCAATTTGTTGCCATTACCCGCTAAATCAAGCAGTTCATTAAGTGCTCCAGCTGTTGAGCCGTCACAAGCCAACTACATTTTCCCATTGCCAAATGTAGAAATTGTATCGAACAAATTATTACTAGAATAAGCTTATTACTGGCTCAAGTAGTCAAGTTTTACCTGACTACTTGAGCTTTATAACATCCTAAATCAATGAAGTACTTTCCATTATTATTATGCTTGATAAGCTTTGAAATGACCGCCCAGCGAGTTCGTCAGTCGGACACTGCTGGACATGCTCAGCATAATAGTACACAACATGAAGTGCATGATGGCGAAAGTCACGATAGCCATAGTCACCTCGAACATATTTTAGATTACCGCAAAGAAACGGCCTATGTTCCCAACCTACCCCCTGCTCAGCTTTTGCAAGGTATCGGGAAGGTAGATTTCAAGATTACGACGCAAGCTAATAAAACACAGGAATTCTTTAACCAAGGCATTGCCCTCTTGCATTGCTTTTGGGATTTTGAAGCCTACCGAGCTTTTAAAGAAGCTATTCGCTATGATTCAACGGCCATTATGCCTTACTATGGTTTGTACAGTGCGATTGGTGCCATTGAAGGAGATGAATTCAAATACGATCAAAAACTTGCTTTGCAAAAATTAAAACAGTTGAAAAACAAAGCAAGTGAAAGAGAACGCAGTTATGCAGAAGCAATTTTAGCAAGAGATTCGGAAGCGGATGGAGGCAAAGCCATCTACCAGAAAAAACTAGAATACATCATTGATAAATATCCTGATGATTTGGATACCAAACTGTTTTTGGCTTTGAGTAAAATGGGCGGATATGATTCAAAAATGGTGCCTCGCGAAGGACAGTTATATGCTGAATACCTCCTTAAAGATATTTTAAGAACTCATCCTGACAATGCGGCAGCTCATCATTATTGGATTCATTTAAAAGAAAATTGCTGTCCAGAACAAGCACTTGAAAGCACTGAAAAATTACCAACATTGGCCAATAATTCTGGACACATGGTACACATGCCAGGACACGTATATTATAAATTGGGCGACTATAAAAAGGCTTTTAGTGCCTTTGTAACAGCCGTAAAAGTAGATTCTGCCTATATGAAACGATTTAATATGCCAGAAGTAGATACTTGGAATTATATCCATAATATCAATTACTTACTTTCAAACTGTGCTGAAGATGGACGCTATTCAACGGCTTTATACTATGCTGAAAAGCTAAAAAATATGCCTGCCACGAAGGAAAGAAAACGTAAATATGAAGGTCGTTTCTTTTATCAAGGCGTAATTGCACCTGCTAAAATGGAGCTTTGTTTTGGTTTCTATAAAAAAGCAGCCGACCGACTTGCTACCATACAAGTAGATAAAGATAGTCTCTTTACTCAAAAAGCAATTGTCTATAAAGAAGGACTTTCCTTTTTTGCACTAGGAATGGATGCTGCTAAAAACAATAAAATCAGCGATGCCAAACATTATGTCGATGCGTTGGATGCATTGCTTTGGCGAAATAGCAATCAACACAGCACTAAAGATGCTATTTCTACCAAACGCTTAGCAGATTTGAATGTAGCGTCTTTAGAACTCCAAGGGGTCATAAAAAGTGCTGAAAACAAACACAAAGAGGCAATTGCCATCTTACAAAAAGCCCAAGAAAAGGAAGAGGATTTAGGCTATAGCGAACCCCCTACTTATGCCCGACCAGTATTAATCAGTTTGGCCGAAGCACATTTGAAAGCTGGTAATTTTCATGAAGCCATTGAAGCTTATCAAGAATTATTAAAACGTCATCCTAATAGTGCCAATGCCTATTGGGGATTATACAAAGTTTATACTAAGAAAGGCGATACCACCAAAGCCAATGAAAATGCTAAACGCCTAACAGAGGTAATAGAATTTGGAGACAAATCGCTATTTCCACTTTAAGAACAACAAATACTCATCATCAATACGTTTTTTTGAATCGCATTAATCAATCAACTAAAAATTATCAAACCTTAAATACCATGCAAAAACCAGTAACATCTCTCGTATTTCTGTTACTATCAATCCTGATAGTTGCTTTTAAAGCAGATACTCCTTATCAAGAGGATATTAAAAGTTGGCATCAAAAACGTATTGAAGACCTTAAAAAAGAAGACGGTTGGCTGAATCTTGCAGGCCTGATTTGGTTGCAGGAAGGCGTAAATACTATTGGTGGCGATGCCAAAAACTCCATTGTTTTTCCTGCTGATCATAGCGATGCAACACTTGGGAAAATTATTTTGAAGGACGGAAAAGTGTCGTTTGAATCAACAAAAAATGGCGCTGTTTATCTTGAAGACCAATTAGTCAATCAAGTAGAACTATTTCCTTATGCTGGTAAACCCACTGTTTTAAAGCATAGATCTTTAAGATGGTTCATTATTCAAAGAGGAGATAAATATGCTATTCGCTTAAGGGACTTAGAAAGTCCTTATCTGAAAGGATTTAAAAGCATTGAGACTTTTCCTATTACGGAGTCTTGGCGTATCAAGGCTAAGTTTATTCCTTCAGTCGGTAAAAAGCTTAAAATTACGGACATAACTGGGCGTACTTACGAGCAAGAATCTCCGGGAAAATTAGTTTTTTCAGTCGATGGAAAAGAATATAGCCTTGATGCCGTAGGGACAAAAGAGCGCTTACATTTTGTATTTGGAGATTTAACCAATAAGCATGATAGTTATGGTGGTGGTAGATTCTTGGATGTGCCTGGCCCAGATGCAGATGGCTATACGCATATCGATTTCAACAAATCTTATAATCCTCCATGTGCATTTACGCCTTATGCCACTTGTCCTTTACCTACCCAAGAAAACAAGTTGGCCGTAGCCATTACGGCAGGCGAAAAACGATATGGAAATCATTAATGCTATTTATAACCTTAAAGCGTATTGGATATTTAATCACCAATACGCTTTTTATTCCTAACCAGAAAAGCCAAAATTCATTGTTATGTCTCAGAAAACAGAGAATATCTACAAAAAGCCTTATGAATCCATCATTTTTCGTGGTTTCTTTCTTTTTGTAATCATTACTGCTATTCCATTTTATCCAAGCTTTTATTTAAAAGACTACAGCGAAAGTTTTCAGACAAAATCACATCCATTTCGAATCATAGATGTAGTTAGTCAGAATAATCCGTGGTTTTTCAATAATGCTGATGGTAAAAATTATGTAGGTTGGCTCATCACTTTGTTAGTAAGTATCATCTTTGGGACAATCTGGTACTTTTTTGATAAAAAACGCAAGAATTACGACCAATTATCTTATTGGTTTTTTGTAATTGTTCGCTATGGCTTAGCTTTAAGAATGTCATGGTTTGCTATTGCCAAAGTATTTCCTGTACAAATGCCTTTCCCGACAATTAGTCAATTGAATACCAATTTAGGCGAATTTACACCTGGAAAACTTTATTGGTTGACTACTGGTGTTTCGCCATTCTTTGAAGTATTTGCAGGCGTATTTGAGTTAACTGCAACCATATTAATTCTTTTTAGAAGAACTACTACCCTTGGAGCCTTAATGATGGTGGCAATTCTTCTCCCAATTTGGTTTGTGAATATTGGTTATGATGCAGGCGTTGAACTTACGAGCTTGCATATTTTAACATTGGCTATTCTATTATTGGTTAAAGATGTAAAGCCCTTCTGGGACTTACTCATTTTACATAAACCGTCTAATATTCCTGCTTTTATTTCACCTGATTTCTTAAAAAAATGGCAGAATAATATTCGACTAGTACTGAAGTGGGGCTTTATCCTAATCTTTTTGGTGTATCGTGGTTTTGAATACGGCAGAGTTTATGCGGCAGATAAGACCTTTAAATTGCCTTTAACTGACGGCGCTAAGGAGTTTGCAGGATTCTATGATGTTTCAGCATTTAAAATTAATAACAATATTATTCCTTATTCAAGCACTGATACTACTCGCTGGCAAAATGTAGTTTTTGAAAAATTCAATACTTTCAGTATCAAAGTGGGTAGTCAAACACAACTAAATACCGACAATAAAGCCAGAACGACAGAGTATTATGGCAACGTAGGTCGATTGTATTATGGCTATGAGATAGATTCGCTCAAACAAAGTCTTACATTATGGAATAGAGCAGATACTAGCAAAAAGATACTTTTAAAATATAAGCATATTGATAACAAACAATTTATTTTAAAAGGTATCAATGAAGGTGGAGATTCGCTTTTTGTAATCCTTCAAAAAATTGAAAAGCACTATCCTTTGGTTGATAAAAAAGTGCGACTTTTTTAAATTAAATCATATTACTTCTCATTTCAAAATCATTATAAATTTCAACAATGGCAATCCATTATTACAGATATAAACTACTGACTTTGATAGGTTTTGGTATTGCACTAAGTGCTTTTCAATCTTCTAATCATTCAACAGAAAGTAGCTCTTTAGTATATCAAAGCAAAAAAGATTCTAGTGAAACGCCACTGCATTTTGGTTGGGGGCGAACGCCCACTAAAGCTGAAATAGAACGACTAGATATTGACGTTCGACCAGACGGAAAAGGATTACCTGCTGGTGCTGGATTAGCTAGTAAAGGCAAAGTGATTTTTGAAACAAAATGTGTGGCTTGTCATGGTGTTGGAGGTATTGGGGGCATCAATGGTTCTTTGGTGACAAATAAAAATCCTGCTGATAAGAAAAAAGAAAAAACCATTGGAAATTACTGGCCATACGCTACGACAGTTTTTGACTATGTACGAAGAGCAATGCCTTTTAATGCCCCTGGTTCTTTGACAAACGAAGAGGTATATCATTTAACAGCTTACTTACTGAATGCTAATGAAATCATTGATGAAAAGTATGTAATCAATGCGCAAACATTACCTAAAGTGATTATGCCTGCACAAAAATTGTATGTACCAGATGATAGAAAAGGAGGAGCTGAAATAAAATAAACATGGAAAAAATTATTGAGATTACTCAAAATAGCCCCAAAACAATATCAAGAAGAACGCTTTTGGGTGGTGCTGCCACCATTGCAGTGGCTATCGTTCAATCTGCCAGTGGTAAAAACATTCAAAAGGCAATTGTTGAAGATCCAACCAAACAGGTAGGTAACTTAGCAGGAGAAATCGGAACGAGGTCACCTTTTGTAAAATCTATCAAAAAGCCTTCTGATATTTCATCAAGGTCGCCTCTTCAAGATTTTTATGGCATTATTACTCCTTCAGATTTACATTTTGAACGCCATCATGCAGGTGTTCCTGCCATTGACCCCAATGCACATGAATTATTGATACATGGCTTAGTTGAAAAACCATTAATTTTAAAAGTAGCTGATTTAAAGCGCTTTCCTGCTGTGTCAAGAATTGCTTTTATTGAATGTTCAGGTAATTTCAGAACTGGTAAAGAAGAAATGAGCCCACAAGAAATTTGTGGCTTAACAAGTCAGAGCGAATGGACAGGCGTAAAACTTTCTACCATTTTCAGAGAAGTCGGTGTAAAACCTAATGCAACATGGTTTTTAGCAGAAGGTGGCGATGCCGCCGTCATGACTAGAAGTATTCCCGTACAAAAAGGTTGGGACGATGCAATCATTGCTTATGCACAGAACGGTGAAGCCATTCGACCAGAACAGGGTTTTCCTATCAGGCTATTTCTTCCCGGTTGGGAAGGAAACACCAGTGTAAAATGGTTGAGAAGATTAGAATTATCTGACCAACCTTACATGACACGGGAAGAAACATCTAAGTATACTGAAGGGATTAAAGATGGAAAAATTAGAATGTTCAGTTTTGATATTGACGCCCGTTCTATTATTACCTTCCCTTCTTTTCCACAGCATGTTGAAAAAGGTTGGATTGAAATTCGAGGGTTGGCATGGTCAGGGAGAGGAAAAGTAGTAAAGGTAGAAGTAAGTACAGATGCAGGGAAAAACTGGCAAATAGCCCAACTAAATGAGCCTATTTTGGATAAAGCTCATGTACAGTTCAGGCACTTATGGCAATGGAAGGGCGAGGAAACTGAGTTATTAAGCAGAGTTACTGACGAAACAGGCTATACGCAACCCACTTTGAAGCAATTGGTAGAAGCACGAGGAAGCGATATGGGTGGTTACCACTTGAATCCCATAACAGCGTGGCAAATTAAAAAAGATGGAAGAGTTTTATTTAAACCAGAATCATTCCGCTAAAAATAATCTATCAAATCTTAAATCCTTTGAATCATCATGAAAAAAATAAATATTACGGCATTATTAGTATTGTTACTAATAACCAGTTTTCCCAATTTTGCACAATCTGCATCTTCAAAAGATGAGTCTTTTACCATCGAAGGTTATTATAAAGTAAAATGGGGTCATCAACAAGAGTTTTTGGAATTGTACAAGAAAAATCACTACCCATTACTTAAAAAAGCAATTGAAAAAGGTGATTTATTAAGTATAAAACTCGAAAAAACTTTGCAGCATGGCACAGAAGATGGTCGTTGGGATTATCGTGTAACATTAGTTTTTAAGAACGTACAAGCGGCATTTGATCCAAACCTTACGGAACCTTATAAAAAGGCTCTGTATCCAGACCAAACTACCTTTAAAAAGGAAGAATCAAGACGTTTTGAGATTTTGGATGCCCATTGGGACATTCAGGTCGGAAAAGAAAATTTAGATAAATAATGTCAAAAACAGATTTTGATGCTATTGTGATAGGCTCAGGCCCTAACGGATTAGCAGCAGCCATAAACTTACAGCAAAAAGGTCTTTCAGTATTAATACTAGAAGCAAAAAACACTATTGGTGGTGGTCTGCGTACTGCTGAACTTACCTTACCCGGTTTTCAACATGATATTTGTTCAGCCATTCATCCTTTGGCTGCGGCTTCGCCATTTTTTAATACTTTGCCTTTGCAAGAACATGGTTTAACGTATATTCATCCACGCCTTGTAGCAGCACATCCATTAGACGATGGTACGTCAGCAATCCTGACGAATTCTATTTTAGAAACAGCAGTATATTTAGGAGCCGACAGAAAAAATTATTTAAACCTCATTGAGCCTATTACGAAACATTGGGAAAGTCTGCTTGATGATTTATTAGCACCTTTACATTTTCCGAACCGCCCAATCAATTTTGCACAATTTGGACTAAAAGCATTTTTACCTGCAACATTACTGGCAAAGAGATTTGAATCGTTAGAAGCAAAAGCATTGTGGGCAGGAATGGCTGCACACGCTATTCAGCCACTAAACAACTTGACCACCTCAGCCATTGGTTTAGTCTTGATGGCCTCTGCACATGCCAAAGGATGGCCAATTCCCAAAGGAGGTTCGCAGTCTTTGGCAAATGCTTTAGCTTCCTATTTTGTTTCGATTGGAGGAAAAATTGAAACAGGTTTTCACGTAAAATCACTTGAGCAATTACCATCATCAAAAGCAATATTATTTGATATTACTCCTAGACAATTATTACAAATTGCAGGACATCGTTTTTCAACTATCTACAAATGGCAACTTGAAAGATACCGCTATGGCATGGGCGTTTTTAAGGTAGATTGGGCATTAGATGGCGTTGTACCTTTTACATCAAGCAAAGCTAGAGAAGCAGGGACGTTGCATCTTGGTAATACCCTTGCAGAGATTGCCTCTGCCGAACTAGCAACATCTGAAGGCAAACATCCTGAAAAACCATTTGTATTATTGGCTCAGCAAAGTGTTTTCGATGATTCGCGTGCTCCAACAGGAAAACATGCTGTATGGGGTTATTGTCATGTACCCAACGGTTCGAAGAAAGACATGACAGAAGCTATTGAAAAACAGGTTGAGCGATTTGCCCCAGGTTTTAGAGAAAGAATTTTGGCAAGGCATACTTTCAATACCGCACAGCTAGAGGAATATAACCCTAACTATATCGGTGGTGACATCAATGGAGGAATTATTGATATCACACAATTATTTACTCGACCAGCTCTCAGATATTCTCCGTATAGGACATCAGAAAAAGGGTTATATATCTGTTCATCCTCAACACCTCCAGGTGGTGGTGTGCATGGGATGTGTGGTTTTCATGCTTCTGAAAGGGCTTGGAAAGATATATTTGAGAAATAATCACCATCACTACGCAGATTCTTTTTCTTAAAAAAAGAATAGAAATTAATAAGGACAAATCAATCTCCAATTATATATATCATGTCAACTAAAGAATCAAAATTTTCACTTACCGAAGACTGGACAGTCGTTCTCTACGGCTTTCTAATTATTGGTTTAGTCCTGTTAGGGCTAAAAATTCCTACTCCAACCTTTGGTTGGAAAGATACTACTGAACTGTTTGACAAAGTACTTATACCAACAAACATAGTTAATATTCTGTTTGTCTTCGTATTGGTTTATGTCATTGCTATCTTATCGACACTAACCCTAGGAAAAAATGTTAGTGCCACTATAAAAGGCTTTCCTATCGTGTTTGTGTTAACTACATTAGCTTTGATATTGGCAGGGAACTCTTTTCTTAAAAATTGGAATTTAGAAGCTGTAATCTTTAGTTTATCTATTGGATTACTTATCAGTAATTTTTTTACTGTACCTGCTTGGCTTAAAGATTCTCTTTCTACTGAACTTTACGTAAAAATCGGCTTAGTTCTTTTGGGGACAAGTGTTATCTTTTCTGATATTCTAAAGGCAGGTTCTTTAGGTCTAATTCAAGCTTTGGTAGTTGTTATTTCTGTATGGTACTTTGCCTTCTGGATTTCCAAGAAAATGGGCATTGACGAAGAGCTAGCCATTATCATATCAAGTGCTGTTTCTATTTGTGGTGTTTCAGCGGCCATTGCCACTGCTGGCGCTATAAAAGGAGATGCCAAGAAACTTTCTTATGTTATTTCCATCGTGCTGATTACGGCCATACCAATGATTATCTTTTTGCCATTTATTGCCAAAGCTCTTCATTTATCTGAAGAAGTAACAGGTGCTTGGCTAGGAGGAACCATTGATACAACAGGCGCCGTTATCGCCTCGGGAACATTAGTGGGCGAAACTGCCCTAAAAATTAGTACCATTGTTAAGTTTTCTCAAAATGTATTATTAGGTTTAGCAGCTTTTGCCATTTCTATTTATTGGACTTATACCAATAATCAATCTGAAACAGTCCAAGAATCCAAACCTACAATAGGAATTATTTGGGAACGTTTTCCAAAATTCGTCATTGGCTTTATAGCTGCTTCGTTGCTATTTTCATTTTTTATTTCAACAGAAACATTTGATCAAGTAAAAGGTACATTCAAATCTTTGCAAGGCTTATGGTTTGCCTTAGCATTTACAAGCATTGGACTAGAAACAAAGTTCTCAGATTTGTTTAATGAAGAGGGCAAAAAGCCACTCTATGCTTTCTTAATAGCTCAATTATTTAATGTGTTTATTACATTATTAATTGCTTACTTTTTATTTAACAAATAGGGGTTTATTAAACATAAATTATCTCTATTTTGGTCATTTTTTAAAATAACTATTCTTATTGTGGAAATGGGTAGCGAAAAGCTTCGCTACCCATTTCCAGTTTTAGCGCTATTATCTCTGCTTTGGTTTATGTCTCCATCCTATTATTTAGAGATGTATATCACTTTAAAAATAAAACGCCTTAACTCCATGTTCCATTCCGTTGTAGCGTTATTTTTTTCTGAAATCTTTCAAAAAACCAATCTACAAAAACAGATTCTTTTGTTTTATTTTCTTTTTCTAAGAGCTTCACTCCTACTGAGCTATTCAAGGCTTCTTCATTCACGGAGCCGTCTTTATACAAGAATAAAGTAGAAAAAAGTTTTTCTGAATATAAATGCCTTAGTTCTTCCACAATACTATGAAAAACTTCATGTGGAGAAGAAATTGCTATTTGTTGAAGATAATCTAAAAACCATTGATTAAAATCACCTTTCCAATAGTTATCAATTTCTTTGCTACTCAATTTTAACTCTTCTTGGTGAACGATTTGTACCTTCAAAGGCGGCGGCGTAGCACCTTTTATTACATTAGGGTTTTGTAAAGCCCAAGTAACAAATCCTACAGGATTATGAACATTTTTACCCTCTAAAATAAGTTTATTAGTTTTTATAATTTCTTTACTGACCTCTTCAATCCCATAGATATTTACCCATTGTTCAATAAGAGCCGTAGTCATTCCCTCCCAGTTTTGCGTCAGTGTTAATAAATCATCTGTTTGTCCACTGCCTTTAAGTTCTTCAGCAATCTCTGGGAAGTATAACATTTTTCCAACATCTTGTTTATTTTTATTCGGCGTAATCCAAAAAGTTATGGCTGTAACAGCTCTTCCCGTTTTTACTTCATCAAATGTAAATTTGATGTCTGTATATTTTTCTAAATCTTCTTGTGCTTTTACAATAACCCTTTGCTTAAAATTTCCATAAAGAGGATACTTTTCTACTACATCCAACATTTCTTTTAATTCATGAATTTTGATCTGCCTCTTCCCTATCGTTTCATATTGTTTCAATAATTCATAGATTCTGATTGAAAAAGAACTTTGAAGTTTAAGTATGTTTCTTACATCATACATCAAAAACTGGCTTTGTAATTGAAGTAAAAAAGGCTTCATATCAGGATGAAAAGAAATATCTAAATATTTAGCTGATTTTTCTTCTACAAAGCTCTTAACGCCTGTTGCAATGTGGGTAAACAACTCCATTTTGCCATCTGGAGTATCCATCAATACTCTAATTTCCCTTCTACCCAAACGTTCTGCTCCTTGTTTCAGATATTTGTATGAATGTCCATCTTCTTGTAAATCAAAATCCTGAATTACTTCATGTAGGTAAATTCGATACACCTTAAAGTCTTCATCATCCCTATGTATTTTCATTAACATTTTGGTAAAGACTCTCATCTCCCAAATGTCAAAACGGTATTTACCTTCGACTAGTCGATTAGCCTTGCGTATTAACTTAACTACGTTCGTTTCTTTGTTTGTATTACTGCTATTTTTATCCTTATTATCCTTTTTCATATCATAGAGAAATCTCCCAAATACAGGTTTGGTAAATTTGTTATATTACGAGGCAATAATAACCTATTTTTAGGTAATTTTGTTATAGTAACTAGGTAATTTTGTTATAGTTCTCGGTAATTTTGTTATAGTATTAGGTAAATTTGTTATACTTAAGCGCATAATCAACTGTAATTCAATAGGTTACAACGTCCGAAAATACATTAAAAAGAAAATAAAAAGAATAAAAACAACAAAGAGGAAAAAAAAAGATGATTGTTGCTTCTTTTTTTCTTTTTTTGAACAATTAAAAGAAGAAAAATTTGTAATAATTTTTTATACGATAATATAAAATCAAATAGCAAGTATAACAATTTTACCAGAAATTGAATGTGATATTATCTGAATCTCATAAAGTCACTATGCGTTAAATGTTATTTTTGATGGTGTTTGTGTTATAGTTGAAAAGGTTTTTGAAAAGTGCAACACTTGCACTTTTAGTTTTATAAAGTAATATATAGCTTTTTAAAGTTGTTCAATAGTTTAATGATACTGCATATCTATAAAAATGTAAATAAAGTGTTTTATGGTAATTTTGTTATAGTTTATATACTATGAGTAATTCTGGCAACTTAAAAGTGCAAGTGTTGCACTTTTTGGATTTTTGTTATAGTTCAAGCTAATAAGAGAACAAAAAAGATGTTATAAAATGTATAATATAAAATTTCTTGGGATTTTTGTTATAGTATCTTTTTGTGAATATTTCTAAAAGTGCAACACTTGCACTTTTAGAAATATTGTTTAGAGGACTGATTTAAGTTGATAGATTTTTTTTATTAATAAATCACAATCAGCCTCTTTAGCTAGATTATTAGCGAGCATTATAATTTGACTTCGTAACGTTTCTTGTGGAATAGGGCTAGTAAAAGCCACACTACTAGATTTTTCTAATGTTAGATTAAGAGTACTTAAATCTAAAATAGACTCAACACCAATATCTTTGCGATTGGCTAACGTTTGAATTTGCTTTTTACTCAATACCGAAGAACCACTTAATACTTGTTCCTGTAGATGCTTACTAAGCTTGGATAAGCCCTCTGCAAATTTTCCGTCATTTTTTATTGTGCGCACACTAACGTTAAATTCATCAGCAAGCTTTTCAGCAACATTAATTGGCTTATTGTCGTCATGTGTTTGTAAAACTACTCCCCTATTAGCTTTCTGAGTATTGTATTTTAACCCTCTTAAATACGACTCTTCTTCAGGAGTAATATTTCGACGACCTAACTGCAAATCAATCATAAACTCTTTGACTTTCTCTATTGAATCAAATATTTTAAGATTGATTTTAAATTCTATTTTATTTTTTTGACAAATGGCATATCTATTATGACCATCTACCAAAACATAAACGGTTGTATCTAAATCATCTTGCTGAAGCTCAGTCGTTGTGGTTTCCCAAAGAATTAAAGCATCTTGACAACCGTGAGTTAATAAATTTTGCTCAAGTTGGGTAAACTGCTCTTGGCTAAGAGGACGAATTAAGTTTTTTAATTCATCAATAATTACAATAGCACCTTTAATGCGCTCGACATCATTGAAACCACCAATAGGAGCAGGCTTTGGGATGTTGTGAATAGTCGCTACTTCAACAGCCCTCTTTTTAAATATCTCTTTTTTAGATGCCATGGCCTTATTCGTTTGAAATTACTTCGTGGGCAAGTTCCATATAAGAATTTGCAGCTTTTGACTTTGGGTCATATTGGAAAATATCCTGATTCATATATTGGCTTTGTTTTAACACAGTTGTATTTTCAATAACACTCTTGAATACAGGGATAGTAGGATAGGTTGATTCAACACTTTCCATCATCACTTGATGAATAGTTTGATTAGAGTGAACCATCGTGAATAGAAAACCTCTTACTTTTAAAGAAACATTTGTGTATTCCCTGACAGCAGAAATCTTTTCTAGTAAGTTTTTAACCCCATTAAAAGCTGATGATTCAGGTTGAATAGGAATAATACATTCAGTAGATGCATTTAACGCTGAAATCGTCATTAAACTAAGCGAAGGAGGGCAGTCAAAAAGAATAAAATCAAATTGATCATTTAATGCTTGTATTTTTTTAGCTAATCGCATTTCAGAACCTACTTCAGTAATTAACTTTACCTCATAAGTAGCCATTTCAATATCAGAAGGTGCTAAAAACAAATTTGGCTCGATTTCGAGGATAGGTAAGGGGTCACGAGAAATCAATGAAGTGATTACTTGTTTTTCAGGAGAGTGAACACCGAAGCATTGAGATAAATTGCCTTGAGAATCCATATCTACTAATAAAACGCGGTACTTGAGTAAGGCAAGGGCTTTACCTAAATTTATAGTTGATGTTGTTTTGCCAACTCCACCTTTGTGATTGATAATTGCAATACTTCTAGCCTTTGAAAAAGTAGAGTCTGTATAACCATAATTTCGCATGGCTACTTCTAATTTTTCTAAATGTTTAGTTGAAAATGCCTGTATACCTTCTAAAGCTTTGTAGATGGTAGTGGCAGGGATTTGAGCTTCCTTTTCAAGTTGAGTTCTATTAATAGAGGGGCGAGAAAATAGAAATTTACGTACAGTTTCAGTCGTAATCATTCGATTTAATGTTTCAATAGTTAACTTTTTAAATATAAATCAAATATATAATAATATATATATAAATAAAAATAAAATATATACTATTATATATATTAAGCGTTGTTTCAGTCATTTTTAAGTATGATTTTGGAGAGTAAAGAGCTATTTTGCTAAGGTGCTCATGTAATAGCGATGATAAAAGTCAAAAAATATTTAATTATTATCATATAGAAATATTACAAATAAGTATAATTTTTGTATTTTTATGAATCTATATACCTTATTCTTAATAATATACTACCTATGTCACAATACACTACAACTATGGAGTTAAAGATTACTCCCACACTCATGATTGCTTCTTCAAATCTACTTATGGCAGAACTGATCAAAACAATAAATAACGAAATCCCTTTTGAGGTAATTTGCATTATAACAGAAGGCACTGAATTATTTGAGAAAATTTTTGAAGTTCATCCAGATTATTTACTAATAGATTCTGAATTAGAAAACTGTAATGGGTTAGGATTTTTTAAGAAATTGGAAAGAATTAAAATTAACGCTAAAGTAATTGTTTATTCATTTTCCAAAAATCCTGCTTACATCAAATGCTTCCTTTCTTCCAAGGCTAATGCCTATATTCAGAATGGATGTAGTTTATCTGAATTTAAAGGATGTTTGAAAAATATTTCTGAAGGCAAGAGGGTTATTTTTTCTAATATTAATCAACATGAAGAAATACTACATAGGTATGCAACACAAGCTTTACCTCACTTTAATTTCAACTTATTAACTGAACGAGAAAAAGTTATTTGGAAACTTCTTGCTCAAGAAATGACAGAAAGAGAAATAGCAGATAAACTTATTATTAGCATAAATACTGTAAAAACACATAAAAATAATATTTCTGAAAAAATAGGAATTAAAAATAAAAGAAGATTAACAAGAGTTGTGAATTCAATGTTGACGTATAATGAATAGCGTTATACTACTTTGATATTAGAAAATACTTCAAAAAATCATACTTTTGAAGTATTTTTTTTAATAAAATAACTAAATACTTTTGTAAAGGATTTTTAATTAGAGAATGAAATACAATTTGAAACATCAAAGTATTTTAAGTCTTTATTAGATATTTTGCTAACACCATTCAAAATTTACTACTGCCTAATAATAATATGAAACAATTCTACATTGGTTTTTTATGCCTTACAATTCTACTTATTTTTGGTTTTCAAGCAAAATCAAGGTATTTATCTAGTATAGGTTCAATTGATGGAGCTAGAGATAAAGTAGAAATAGATAATAAGTCAAAGGGGAAGAGTAATAAAAATAAAAAAAGAGAGCTCTCTTTTAAAAACGAAGATAAAAGAGGTTATCCAAATACATTCCTTACTTCATTACCCCTAAAAACAATTACACCTAAACCACTAAATACTCAATTAGGTCATCTAGTAGGACCAGATCCTTTTATGTTTACAATAGTTTCTTCTAAAGAAAGCGTAGCGATAGGAGAGGAGTTTGAACTCACTGTACAGGTAAGTTGGGTTGATTTTGGAATTAACAATGGAGTACGTTTTTTACCTGAATGGTATAAGTACACACTTAAAGTATTAATGCCTAATGGATTTGTACAAACAGGAGGCAATTATGAAGATTACTGTACAGCACCTGTAAATTCAGAAAACCAAACAGCCAATTTTACAATTAAAGGCTATTTTGAATTTGAATCCCAAGACGCTACGTTTAAAATATTGAGAGGTTTTGAAGGAGCTAATGAGAAAAGAGAGTTTATTTGGAAGGGCGAGAAGAGTATAAAAATAGAAAAAAATATTAATGCTTCTTCTAGTCGTTTGTCTTCTGAATGTAACAATTATGGGATTGATGAAAATTATAATTCCTCAAACACTAATTATTGGCTTTTCCCAGAAGGAACAATAAGTCCTGAGTTAACATCAATAAGTGTTGATGATTACTATTACACAATAAAATATAAAATAGTTAATAATACATGTGATTATAAACTTGTTACTGATCCTATTAACAGGACACTTCCACTTGTATACATTAATAAAGGCATAGGATGGAAACCTAAGGATAGTTTGTTGAAGGACTATTTTGGAACAGCAATAACAGATTCAGTTGGTCCAGGTACATCATCACATGAATATACGATGAAAGTACCAATAGCTTTTTTATGTAATCTTAATTCAGTAATACTTGGTTTAGTTTTTAAACCATTAAAAAAGAACCCTATATCTGGTGTATTTCAAAATAGTTCTTTCCCAAGCGGTATAGAATGTGGACTTGGTGGAAAAAGAATAAATTTGCCTGCAGCCAAATTTAAAATACAGGTTACTGCTACTCAAAAAACTTTATCTAATCCTGCTTCTCTTTCAGCGTCAGGCTGTGAAGAAGGTTCTGTGCAATGGTATAATAGTGCAAATACGTCTTTGGTTGTTGGCACAGGTTCTACTATAAATATTACCCCCTCTTCTTCAACAAAGTATAAGGCTAAGTGTATAGTTAATGGTTGTGAAAGCGATTGGTCGAATGAAGTAGAGATATGTAACGTACCTATTCCAATTCTTTCTGGAGAAAAAACAATAACATCGGGTACTACAACTACTATTCAAGCAGATGGTTGTCAAAATGGTGTCATTATGTGGGATAATGCTATTATTAGTACTGAGAAAATAATAAGTGTATCTCCAACAATTACTACAATATACAAAGCTCGCTGTTTGATGGGTAGTTGTAATAGTGATTGGTCTGAAGGAGTAAAAATAACTGTAGAATCGCCCTGCAATACTCCAGCTCCAATTGTTTCTGGAACAGCAACTATTGACAAAGGAAAAGGGACTAATTTAATAGCAAGTGGATGTACAGATGGTGTAATAAACTGGTATAATAGTGAAAATATGAATACTAGCCTTAGTTCAGGATTAACGTATACCGTATACCCACTTGCAACCACAAATTATAAAGCAAGTTGTTCTAAAAATGGGTGTGTAAATTGGTCAGAAAATATTACGATAACAGTTCGTCAATCTTGTGATGTAACCAAGCCCGTAATCGTTACTACTAGCCTTACGGTATCAGAAGCAAACCCAACTGTAACACTTACTGCTACAAATTGTGCTTATACGGTTATATGGTATAATAATGGAGTAGAACAAAAAACAGGCTTTACATATGATATAGGAGCGGGGTCATATTATGCAAAATGTGTTAATAACTGTGAAAATGGCATTAGAGCAGAAGCTAATTCTGACAATATAATAATTACTAATAGTCAATTGCCTTGTTCTACTTCAAATTATTGGCCAACTATTACCAATAATTCTACAGGACAGGTAAGTAATAAGACTTTTTGTACAAATGGTACAGTGAGTTTAACTGTAAGTGGATGCTATGACAATTCTAAAGCAAAATGGTATAATACAAATGGTGATTTTTTAGCGAATGGAAGTACATATAGTCATACAATTAATTCAAACCAGACGTTTGCTGTATCTTGTGAAAATCAGTGTAACACTTCCGAAAGACTAGGTTGGGAAACAATTAATTTCACGGTTATTCCTTACGATCAATGTTTTGAAATAAACCCACAGATAGTGAATAATACACCTGGAAATGTAACAACATTTTGTGGGAATGGGCAATTTTCAGTTTCTGCTAGTGGTTGCCCAGACGGCAATAGGGTAAAGTGGTGGGTTGGAAATGGTAGTAGAATACAGGGGTCTGATTATTCAGAAAATATAACTAGTACTACCGAAGCTAGATTTCAGTGTATTAGTCCAGTTACAGGAGATTTGATAGGACCACAACGAGCGATAACATTTACAGTTAATTCATACACTTCTTGCAATTACGCTCCAGCTATTATCAATAATACTCCTGGTAAAAAGACTGTTTTTTGTACAAAAGGTTGGGTTGATTTAGCTGTTACAGGCTGCCCCAATAATAATTTAGCACATTGGTATACTGACGGAACAGAACTCAATACAGGAATAAGTTCCTTTGTTAAAGGGACTATTACACATACAACCAAAGTCTGGATAAAGTGTATTAATCCTAACGATAATACTGAATTCGGATGGAATGAAGTTACCTTTAAAGTTGATAATTCAGGTTGTGACCCTAATAACCCAACTATTATCAATAATACAACCCATGGATATAATAAGTTTTGTCAAAAAGGTTGGGTTAGCCTTGAAGTTGATGGTTGTCCAGATAATAATAAAGCAAAATGGTATAAAAACAATACTCTTGTTAAGCAGTCTGCTATTTATAATGAAGTAATTAATCAATCTGCTACTTATAAAGTTACTTGCGAAAACCCTACTTATGAAAGCTCTTACAGTGAAATAGCATTTGAAGTATTCACTAATGGAGATTGTTACATTCCTTCGGCAGTTAATTTAACTCCGAATGGACAAACTGATTTTTGTGGTTCAGGCACCTTAAAACTAATGATGACAGGTTGTAATACTAATTATCAACCAGCATATCAAGAGTTTTTAGATGGAAAACCAGGCAAAGATATTGATGGGTCATGGGAATCAATTGACGGGATTAATACATATGTCCTCAATTATAACGCCACCGAAAGTGGATATATAAAGATTTTTTGTAGAACAGGTGAAAACCCAAATGATTATATATGGACAAATCAGCAAATCGTTAAATTTAAGGTAAATCCAATACCTATTATTTCAGCTACTAACACACCTGCTTGTGTAGGAACACAGTTTTTACTACGAACTGATGTTCCTAACATTCCAATAAATAATGGTACAACAAAATTTGAATGGACCAACACTAATAATACTGTGATTGGTAGTCAACAAAATATTGCTGTATTAGCAACTAACTCATTACCAACAACATATAATGTGAAATTTACTAATAATAAAGGCTGTTCAACAACAGCAAGCACTGTTGTAACAAACTATGCATTACCAGTAGTTTCTGTGACTAATAGTTCTATTATTCAGTGTGCAGGAACATTACTTAATCTTAGTGCAAGTGCTAATGTTGGAAGTGGGAAAGCTACAATTCAAGTAAAACTGGCTGAAAATCTTACCTCTATTGATAGAAGTGTTCAGTTAAACATTACTGGTTCTATGAATCCAACCCCAGCTTCCATAACTATTACACAAAAAGGGAAAACAAATGCTACTTGTATTAAATGTCAAAATAATGTATTAACAGATGGTCAAATAATAGGTTACAGTAGTATAAATCAACCAAATCAGAAAGCAATTATTAAGATTGAAAATGGATGTGCTAAAGCTTGGTGGTATGAATTAAATGAAATGGTGCATCCCGATTGGATACCTTTATTAAAAAACAAGACACTCCCCGATTCAATATTAAATACCTGTATCAATTTTAGTGGTTTTAATAATTGTACTAATGATAAAGCTTGTGACCAAGGTAGTACCTCTGGTATTAGCAATTTTACTTCAGCAGGGGGCATTACTACCTTTGAAATAACACTTCCATCTGTTAATGGTACTTGGACAATAACCAGACCATCAGACATGGATAAAAATTGGATTTCTTTTGTTAATACCTCAGAAAGCTCGACAACACTAATGGGAGGGGGAGTACTTAATTATAATTGGACAAAGGGAACGACTTTTAAATCTAGTATTCAAAACCCCAATATTGCTAATATTCAATCAAGTGATGCAGGAACTTATAAGGTTGAAGTAACGGATGTTAGGAACTGTATTGGTTCAGCAACTATAGATGTCGTAGTGAATCCTCTTCCTGATGCTACTGTTTCTGCTGCAACGGCTACTACATTTTGTCAAGGGGGTAGTGTGGTATTAAGTGCCATTGCAGGAATGGTAAATTATCAGTGGAAAAAAGACGGTGTTAATATTGCTGGAGCAAATAGTCAATCATATACAGCCACTAATTCAGGAAGTTATACTGTACAAGTTACTAACAATAATAATTGTTCTAATACTAGCACTGTAACTAATGGGAAAACTGTTGTTGTAAATCAAACACCCACTCTTGTTATTACAGGTTCATCAAAAGTATGTGCTGGACAAACAATTACTTTAGTTGCAACGGGCGCTAATTCGTATTCATGGACCGGCCCTAATGACTTTATCTCAACAAGTGTAACACCTAGTATTCCAATGGCGACGGTTGCCGCTACTGGTACTTATACTGTAGTTGGGACAAGTATTGCTAATTGTACGAAATCGAGTACTTTTTCTGTCACTGTAATTGGAACACCTGTAATCTCAGTAACCAGTAATAGCCCAATAGAAGGATTGACGACAGGGGACACACTAAATATTTCTTATACTTCTAACCCAGTGATAACTCCTATTTCACATAAATGGACATTTAACACAGATTCTGTTGCATTAGGAACAAACACAACGTTGAAGGTAGCCAACGTTTTAGAAGCTCATGGAGGAACTTATACAATAGTAGTAGAGCATGATGCCCAAAAGAAATGTAAAGCTTATGGTTCGCTTTTAGTAAAAATCAAACCTTTTGTTTGTAAAATCACAGCAGTTGCAGAACCAACGTGTTATATAGAAACTAACAAACGTTGGGCAAAATTAAAAGTAACCGTCAAAGACAGAACAAAAAGCTGGAAAGGAGCAATAACAGTACAGAGAATAAAAGACATTGATGGAAACATTTTGGCATCTTCAGAACCTGTTTTAATAAATTATCAATGGCAAGGAGTCGCTACTACAACAGAAGAACTTCCGTTAAAAGATAAAATACTTGATGGTATTTATGCTATTACATTAAACGAAAAGAGAAGTGATACAGAGATAGGTTCTACTGTAACTTGTAACCCTGAAGTAATTTACGTAACGGTTGGATGTCAACGAAAATGTCAGAAAGATTTACAACCATGTATTACAGGAGATTGCTGTGGAATTCCTACTGCAATTAATTTGAATAATGAAATAAAATTAGAGCAACTGATTGTAGGTGATACCATTAAAGCCAATGATTTTAAAATAATTATCTCGAAAGTAAATCAAGTAAGTGCTGGTAGTTATTCTTGGAATATTGAAGGTATTTCTAAAGTGCCTGTCTTTGATAATGTATTTTTAGGACTAAAGTCTGATGTTCCTGTGGTCTTTAACGAATGTAAAGAATTGGTGAGTGGTACAATCACTACGCTTTATAATCCTGTAAATTGGGATAAACCTATCCAAGCGAAAGCGATTGCCAAAGCTATCTATGAATCAGCTAAAGAGGTGATAGATGACATTGCCAATGCTATCGGAATAAAGGTAGATATGGCTCAGGAAGATCTTGCTAATATAGCTCAACAATTAAGAGAACAGGCGAGTAAAGATTTACCTAGTGAATTAGAAAAAAAGGCCATTGAGGCTGCCAGAAAACTAGAAGAGGCCAGAGATGACTATGCAAAAGCCAAAGCCGCAGGTAACTCCACAGCAATGGCAGAAGCTTCTGCTAAATTTGATGAAGCCAGAGCCGAGATAGTTGCCCTAAAAGCTGATACTGACAAATATTTAACGCTTTATCAGAGAATAGTACAATTAACTTTAGAGAAGATGTGGACACAATATCAATCTGTTCCTGATCCTGTGGCCACTACAATTATTGAAAATGAGGAAGCACAAGCTACTGAAGACACACAACCTCTTGCACAAATAACTTTTTTAACTGAAACTCAAAAAGCGAATATTGCTAATAGTTTTAAAACAGATGCAGAACTTAATCTTAAATTAACATTTAAATATTTTATTAAGATACACAAAGAAAACCCAGCTGCAATTAAAGATTTAGAGCAAAAAATAAAAGTATATGAAAAAACGATAGATAACAGCACTAATCTAAATCCAAGTTTTACTATTGCTGATCCTGTATTAAAGCTGAGCGATTATATCTATCAAGCTATGTGTAAAACTTGCACGACTTCTCCAGATGCAAACGAACAAGCAATGATAAAAACGACAGAAAGAGCATTGACAAAACGTATCAAAGAAATTTTTAAAACACTAGTTTACACCCAGAATTGATGAAAACTTATTCTAAAACCTTTATATCTACTTTTGCTTTTTTAGTATATTTATTGAGTTTTTCATTAGCATATTCTAATAAATCTCATCAAAAAGCAGTAGTCAATATTGATAGTGTTGGCAACTCAACACATCAAGAAATCATAGATGAATTTGTACGTGTAGCGAACAATGAGTTGACTCAAATAATTGCCAAGAATGCAATTAATGATTTGAATGGAGAATCACAAAAAAATAATTATATCTTTGGTTTTGAGCCTAATAAAGTGTTGATAAATAACAAATATTTAACTCAATACAATCAATTATTAGCTGACTCAACCTCTTTAAACAATCATCTTGTAACCCTCAATACAGCACTTAAAACACAAGGAAAACCACTGATTTATATTGGTATTGATGCTTTACTTGGCGATATTTTATCTAAAATTAAAGTTTCAGGTATTCAAACTACAGCCAAATTAGAACAAATAACGATTCAAAAACAAGATTTTGCCAGTTTTGAAACTATCAATAATATTTATAAAAGTATTTATGATAAAGTAGGAAATAACCTGCCTGATTTAGATAGCAATCACCCAAATGGGATGATAATTATTGGTTATGGAGTCTTTAAAAAATATACTATTAATGGCGAAGTTGACCCCGATAAACTTAGTACAGATGACATTAAAAAAGTATCAAGTGTACAAGAATGGCAGTTCTGTAATTATAGAGAAAAATAAGTACGCTTGGAGTTGGTTCTAATGCTTTTAGAGCCTTAGTTTTTCAAGATTTCTCTCAATTCCCCAAAAGTACTAAACCAGATGATGTACAAGAGCATCTACAAAACTTTGCAACGCAAGTTTATAACTCACTCACTGGCGATAAAGTGTTTATTCCCAAAGGGCGTTTGCATAAAGATTTTTATGCCCCTGACGGTGAGTATCGCTTAAAGTTTGATACGGATGTAACTGAAGAACAGGTTTTAAAAGTGAATGCACTCATTGAAGAAATGATGGATGACCCACTTTACGCAAATTATATCAAACCAGCCATTACAGCTAAAACCCAAGGGGAAAATAAGATTAAGCAGGCAGATTTGATTAGTATGGAAAAGGCTCTTAAAGATTTAAAAGAAGCTTGTCAAAATACTTATAGTTCAGTAACACCAATATTTATAAAGCAAATAATAGATTTTTTTAGGGCTTGTAGTAATGAAGATCCAAATTGTCAAGCAACGAAAGGTAGTTTTATTCCTCAATGTTTTTGGAATAATGGCTATGCTCCTTATGAAGTTGCATTTGCTTCTGGAATCATAGATGGTGCCATTGACTTTGTCTGGGCGGCAACAAAACTTGCTGGAGCAAGTGTTTATACACTTTACAAATTAAATGAAATTGCGTCATGCTGGGTAGAACCTACCTACTGGCTTGGAGTAGAATCATTACAAAACAAGAATTGTAAGGAGGTAAGGGAACAAACAAAACCTTATTTTAACCTTACTTGGGATATAATTAAGTTAGCAACTCCTCCATATCCTGGCAATCTTTCACCTGAATTATTAGGTGTCTTTGGAGCTATTTCAACTGGGACGGGTAAGGCTTGGGGTATTATGAAAAGTGATGCATCAACTTGGTGGAATGAAATTACAGAAACCGATAAATGTGGTGCATATAGACAAGGAAGACTTGTATTTGATGTTGCAAGTTGCTTTATAGGTATAGGTGAAATATCAGCAGCTTTAAAAGTAGGGTCTAAACTAGCTGTAACAGGTGGTGGCTTAGTTAAGTATATGACTTCTTTTGCTGCCGCTAGTGGAAAACTAATGGCAAAGACAGTTATTACCAATGCTGGTAAAACAGCTCAATTTGCCTTAAAAAAGCTACAAAACACTGCTGTAACTACTGGGCTTGTATTGCAACTTGCTGGATTCAATGTAGTTGAATTAGGGGGTAAAAAAGCACTAAATCAAATCCCTAATTTGTTAACAGAAGTTAACTTTATACAAACTAAATTAGTTGCAAGAGGACCTTCAGCTATTCCTTATAATACTATTGAAACAGCAGTAGCTACAGCTGAGAATGCAGGAGGGAAAGTTGTTACTGAGTTGAAAGATATTACTTTGGATATTACTGAAAATGGAATAGACAATATTGTTAAATCTTTTCCAAAGGGAGATTTGAAGATTTTACAAATCGATAATCTTGCTTCAAAAGGAGAACATTTTATTATTAAACAAAATAACCAAATTGTAGCAACTATTAAAAAAGAAATTGGGATTAGTGCCGTCACTTTAGTAGGATTAATAGTCGAATATATAAAAAAACCGAACGATACCTCTACTGAACCTGATGAATGTAAAATATGTACAGCAAGAGTACCAAAGCCTTCTACTAGTTTATGCACAAAACTTCAAAAGCTTGCTAGCTTAGCATTTACACCAACAACAGGTAATACAGCCGTTAATAAATTATGTGCGAATATTGTCAATGCTACTGTTTTGGAAGCTGTTGTAGATAAACTTTTAGCTTTACCTACATCTGATGCCTCTGCAACTTACTTTTTAGAGGATATAGCGAACACTACCTGTGGAATTGAACATATTTGTAATGATGCTAACGTCGCTCAAATTTCTACGAGTCTTATTGATGCTTGGAAAATGGAATTTGATGCAATTCAAACTCCAGATAGTAAATTGTTGGGCGATTGGGAAACATTGACTACAATTAAAATGATTCGGAATGAGGAACGAACAATTTTTAATACTTTTATTGAAGTTGTAAATAGCAATGATGGAGCAACAGGTTTTAAAGGCACATCTGACGAAAATTTGAGCACCTTTTTGCAACGATATAAAATAGTAGATTGCAAAATATGCAACAACTCTAGCAATTACGGAATTCCTACACTTCTAAATGTTTGGATGAATGCAAAATATATAAATAACTTATATGCAAATGGAGTAACAAGTGCAAAAAAAATAGTAAATACAAATACATTTCTTTATCCTACAATAATTGGTAATGTTTGGTCTTTTAGTGCAAAATCAGGAGCAAATCACATGATTACTGATATGAGAAATAATTCTTTTTCTTCATCTCAAATAGAGGATTTAGATAATAGTTTCATTTATGTCCCTCAAGGGGAGCCAATCAAAAAGTATGATTTAAGAAAAAAAGATAATCAAGGATATATTGAATATAAAAGTTATTCTGAAAACTATGTTCTTGAAGATGCTAAAGCAATAGGAAATGGAAATTGGAAAGATTTTGATCAATTTATATCTTATCTTCGTCAAACAGGAGTAGTTGATTTAACGGGAAATACACTTGAATATGTATTTGATAAGAAAAAGATACCCAATGAAAAAGATATTAAAGAGGCATTTCAAAAATTACTCTGCTCCAATTGCAATGATGTAAATGCATCTACTAAAATACTTTCTCAACAAGGCGCAAAGGTATTCGAGACTATTTGGGGGAATGTAGGTACAAATGGCACAAATGGTTTAAGACAAGGAATTTTTAATAATAGAAATAGAACGACTTCAGAAACATATTTTATAGAAGTACTTGTTCCCGATATTAATAGTACATTGTATGGTTTTATTAAATCAAGATAATATGACATATATATTAAAGGATTTGAAATATGAAGTGTTTCAGTACAAGTTTAAAAATGAACTTCTAATAATTGGCAATAAAACAGGACTTATTGTTGATGATGAAATAATTGAAATAAATATTAGAGATGATTTTTTTACTGTAAAGGATAACATATTTTTTAATCAAGGGAAAAACTGTATAGTTTTCAATATTTCAAATAAGGATAAGGTCATTCTTAAAAATAAAAACGTTATAAGTCAAGTTGAAACATTAGTACTTTTAGTAGATACTACTCATAATAACCAATTGTATCATTTCGATATATCAAAAAATGAAATATTTTTAATCATTGAAAATTATGATTGGGAGTTATGTTTTGTTAATTATAAAATATTATTTCTATATCATGAAAGCCATCTCAAGTCTATCAATCTCAACTCAGGGACTTACATGTGGGAAACAGATTTAAGTGAATATTGTAAAATATTAAGTGTAAGTAATCAGCCTGCACAAGGTATGATAAGACAAGTATTGGGTGTTTGGCAGGATAAACTTTGGGTATATACCGATGCTCGTATATTGTTAGGCTTATCACTTGAAACAGGGGAGGTACTTCATGACATAAGCATACAAGAAACTCACCACACTTTAACGTATGCAGGCTTTACCTCTGCTCATTTTGAAGAAAAAGTTGGTATGGTCTCATTTATGTCATATCGTTATTATATGGAATTTGATTTAGCTACCTTAAGTGTTCTTAGACTGAAAAGCTTTGACACAGGCAATCCTAATACCGATTGGAACTTTGGAATGACTAATACTTTTACAGAAGATTATGTATATTTTACAGCGAATATAGGTCTAGCAAGTTATGAACCATATATATTAGGAGTACTCAATCGTAAAACATTAGAAGTAGAGTGGTCTATCAATATCATGACTATGGGGGATAAACAAATTGCTGGAGGTCTCAATCAAGCTCCTCAGTCAGATGGTAATAATATCTATATATTAGATAGTTTAGGGACACTACACATTTTTGAAAAAACAAAAGATAATTAACATACACAAATATGAAAATAGTTCTACACAAGAGGAGTTGTTTGTTAATCCTTTATTTGGTACAAAGCTTTTGGGCTTTTGCCGATAAAGGATACAAACACTCCAATGAAGAAAAACCTAATAAAACAAATATCGTTGCTAATACTAGCAAAAGTCATGAAATTGATGAAGGGGAACGATTAAATCATTTAAACTACAATAACAAAAAAATATTACGTAATGCTCAACTGAGTAGTGCATTAGACAAAGCTGTTGCCCAAATGGGTAATGTAATGAGTTTGATGGATTATTCCGAGTTCCCAGCAGAGCGAGCTAATGTATTTGTAGATTCTACCACTACTAATGACCGTGTGGAAGCTCAAGCGCTTTTTGATGAGATTGCAAAAACAAATAGTTATATCAAATCAATCAACAACGGAGCCATATTATCGCTACCACAAGGTATCCGTTGGGGTAATGTAGATGAAAGTGGGAACTCTGCTGGAGGCAACTCTATTACTGTTGGTATAGCCAGTGCCACTTTCAAGCCAGAATACACGGTCTTGAAAATGTATGTTAAAATAGAGATTGAGACACCAAATTCAAAAGAAGGAACTAAAAAGATTTTATTTTTTGGGTCCGATAATATTAAAATTAGCCAAGATGGGGGCTTTATCGGTGATACTCGATTAGTCCTTCTAGGAGATTATAAAATACCCTTTGGTAAATTTGATTTTATCATGCGTGGCGGTTTGAATAAGTCTACAGGTCAGTTTGCCGATTGTACCTATATTTCAGTTGACTGTGAAGGATTTAGAGAGTTAAAAGTAACGGGTAGTTTACAATTCCCGACAAATGTGCTAGTAAAAATAGACCCTTTAACTGGCGTAATAGAAACAGGCAAGAATGTAATTGGCGAAATAAGTGCTTCTCTTTATGATATTAATGATTTACGGTTTGAGGTAAGTCTCCCTGCTTTTGCTTTAGCAAGTGCACCAACATGGGGCTTTGTGGTGCAAGGAGCCGTTTTTGATTTCAGTACAAGAACTAATTCGCCAGAAACAGTATTCCCAGAAAAATATGCGAGTGATTATTTCCCACCAGAGTCCGATGGTTCTCTAGCCATTAATACTTGGCGAGGAATATTTGTTAAAAATTTAGAAGTATTATTACCTAGAGAATTTAGGCGAAAAATTTCAGCTACCCAAACCGTAACCAATCGAGAAAGGGTTATTGCACAAAATTTATTAATTGATGAAAGAGGGGTAAGTGGTAGTTTTAGCAAAATCCCCATAATTCCACTAAGTGAAGGAGATGCCTCTGGTTGGAATTTTTCGGTAGATAAGCTGTCTGTAGTTTTTGAAACCAACAAGTTGGTTGGTGGTTCATTTGATGGAATTATTCAATTACCTATTGCAAATGATACTACTACGCAATTACAATATAATGGAGAAATAACACCAGTAGGTGATATGTCGCTTACGGTTACACTAAAGACAGGTATTAGTTTTAATGCTTTTAAAGGTTATATAAAACTTACAGATGGTACGTCAATAAGATTAGAATCTCGTAATGGTAAGTTTATACCTACTGCCAACATTAATGGTGAGATGGGCATTTATGCCAAAAAGGTGTCTACAGGAGATAAACCAGTTAATGAAACAGAACAGAAAGCTGCCGTTGTACAAATCCCAAGTATTAAAGTTCAAGGATTGGTATTGACTGGAGACCCAGCCTTACCTTGGATTAGCCTAGGTTATGCTGGCTACGAAAAGGAAATAAAATTATCTGGCTTCCCTGCAAGTATCACTAGCTTGGCAATAAGTACTAGCTCAACAACTTGCAATTTACGCCTAGGTGTTAGAGTAGCTTTAATGAAAGATAATTTAGCAGCTACTACTTCTTTAAAATTTAACGGAGTAATAACTTCAGATAAAAAAATTATATCGGGAATTCCTGCTATTAGCATTGAAGGAATAAAACTTGAAAAGGTAGATATTGGTCCATTTATTTTAGATGGAATGGCGTACATCAAAGAAGATAGAGCAGAGCAAGGTTGGGGTGGTTCTTTAGCCTTTTATGTAACTAAGCCATCTGAAATCAAAGTAGCCTCTGCAGTAGCAAGTTTTGGGTATAAACAGGATGAAGATTACCGTTATTGGTATGTAGGAGCAAGTTTTGGTAGTAGTAATCAATGGACAGACGCCAACAGACCAAAAGTAGGTGTTCTTGGTCTTCAACACTTGATGTTTTCGCTTTTTAGCAACTGCACACCCAACAAGACAATTACAAACGAAAATGATGGAGCTAATGTAACACCTAAAAAAGGTACAATTGGTTTTATAGGGTTAGTAAAAATGGGAACAGCTTCAATGGATGCAGAAGCTGGGTTGGAATTAGCACTAAATGAAAATTGGGGACTTAATAGATTTGGGTTAATTGGAGCGGCTTCATTTTCTAAGCCTGCTGGCGCTGCAGATGTTAATAAAATGTCCACAAAATTTACTGATTGGACTAAAAAAGCTAAATTAATTAATTCAAAATCTCCAGGTAATGGTTGGAGAGAAATAGCATATACAGATTTTAATCAACCTGATGCCCAAAAGGAAAATTTTAAAATTCGCCTATTGTTAAATGGGGACTTTGAAAAGGGGATTTATCATGGGGAGTGTGACTTTTACGTAAATATAGGAACTACTCTAAAAGGGAACCAACCATATGGATTAGCAGGAAAAATTACTGCACACGTAGAAACACAAGCTAACAACCCTAAATTTCCTGGTCAGAAAATGTGGTATTTCCACATGGGTAATCCTGATAATAGAATTACTGTAGGTGCTAATCTACTGGGGAATACCTTTAAAACAGGTTTCTATGTCATGACTGGCTTTGGTCTGCCAGCAGCACCAGCATTGCCAGCATTTTATCAAAAAGCGCTTGGATATAAAGCTAGTAGTTATAAAAAGCCAGATTATGGAAATCTTTCAGAAGGAACTTTTGGAACAGCCTTTGGTGCTGAGTTGTCGTATAGGCAGAGACGAGAATATGGAATAGGGATTGTTTATGCATATTATAATTTAAAATTTGGCCTTGGATTTGATTTTATTACTAGAGATTGTGGCGCTGGTAGTTGTGCTGCTACTTATCCTGGTAGTACATCAAGCTGGTTAAGTTCTGCTCAAGCTTATGCTTATTTAGAAGGGAGCGTTGGGGTAGGAGTTGATTTATGGTTATTTAGTGCAGAGGTTGAACTTATTAATGCTGGTGTAGGAGCTCTCATCAATGCTAATTTCCCTAAGCCTATGGGGGGATGTGCAAACTTGATAGTTTGGTATAAAATCTGGAAATATAGAGGAAGCTTTGATGTAGAATATAAATTTGGAGATAGATGCAATAGCTGTAGTGGACAAGTAATAGGATGCCCTAGAGATAATTATAGATAAAAAGTTTTACACACACATATTAAGATGAAATTAAGATTATTTTTAAGTATAATTTTCTTTTTGAGTTGCTACATCATAAAAGCTCAAAGAAAGGATTCTATTCAAATTACTATTAGTGCTAAAACCGATAGAATGTTATTACGATGGCAACCCAATAATGAGTTTGTTTGGGAAAAAGGAATTAGTTTAACTGATGGGGGCTACTATGTAGAAAGAAAGACTGTAGAAAGAAATGGTGTTTCGGTTAATGAAAACTTTATTAGATTGAATAGTGGACAACCCATTAAACCAATATTAGAAGCTGATTTTAAAAATTGGTTAGAGCCAACAAAATATATAGTAAATGATCCAACGTCAAGGAATTTTGGTAAATATACTACGGATAGTGTTTATCTTTTGATAGCAGCTCAAGCAATGTATAAAACAACTAGAAGTACGCCACTTTCGTCAACATTAGAAGCGGATACTAATCGTAATGAAAAAAGAGCAAGGTATGATTTTGCTATGCTTGGTGCTGCATTCAGTTATTCAGCAGCTAAAATGAGTGGACTGGGTTACGTTGATACACAAGTATTACCCAATGAAAAATATCAGTATCGTATAATACTTGTTAACTCAATACCAGCAGATAATATACAAAGTGAAATCAGTAAAGTTGTAACAACAACTAATACAAATCAACTGCCAAATATCCCTAAGCCAAGGTTTAAATTTACACCAAATCAGGCTGAGTTAGATTGGCGAATAGATACATTATCTTTAAAAGACAATTATATTGGGTATCATATTGAAAGAGCGGTAGGTATAGAACCATTTAAAAAAATAAATAAACAAATACTCGTAAAAGCATATCGTGGAACAGAAGATTCTGTAAGAATATCTGGCATAGCAGAAGTACTTGCCTATCGTGATAATCCCATTTTAAACAAAAAGACATATTATTACAGAATCGTAGGAAAAACATTATTTGACGAATTGGCATATTCAGCACCGATATCAGGAGTTGCACTCCCTGATTATGTGCCAACGGTTAAGTTTGCTGACATGATAGATGCAACCAACCTAAGAATTAACTGGGAATTTAAAGCACCAATAGATTCTGCTCAAACTACTGCCGATACGAATGATATAGTACCTATCAAGAAATATATTATTGAAAGAGGCAGTAATGACTCAACATTCGTTGTTGTAAAAGATAATATTTCTGCAAATGATACCACAGCAATAATTACCTTCTCAAATGGAGGGACTATTAATGCTAGTGATGCTCATTATTTAAGGGTAATTGCTGTACCTAATTTATTAGGAGCAAAAAATTTTGTTTCAAGTGCTATTCTTGTTCAACCAATTGATTCAATTGCTCCATACCCTCCTAAAATAACGGATGCTAAATCTAAAATCTTGACTAATGTATCAGATGGTGAAATTACATTAACGTATCAATCAGATGCTAGAGATAATGATGTCGTAGGATTTCATATTTTCCGATCCGATAGAGCAGGGAATGAGACCGTACAGATTAGTAACAAGTTAATAAGTACAACGACATTTAAAGATACAATTAATACAACGCTATTAAATGAAACAATCCTTTATAGGGCTTTAGCTGTTGATAAAAGGGGGAATAGATCAAAATTATCAGATTCTATCGTAGTACAACGTCCAGATGTTATTCCTCCATCTGCACCTGTTATCAAAAGTGCAAGTACTATTCAGTCAGGAGTTCAATTAAAATGGATAAGAGGAAAAGATAGAGACTCGACGCTTAATCATGCTGTTTATAAAAAACAAATTCCAAACGATGCTGAATGGATTGTGGTAGCTGAAAATCTTACTAAAAAGACCGATACAGTATATACTGATAAAAATGTATTAGCAGGTAAAAGATACGTATATATGGTAGTCGCCACCGATAAAAGTGGAAATAAATCTGTAAGTATTCCTAGGATTGTTGATGTCCCTAATTCATTGGCGTACATGACAGAAATTACATCAATTAAAGCATTAGCCAATAGGTCTAAAAAAGCGATAGATATTAATTGGGAAGTAAAAGGTGAAAATATTAGCCAATTTCAAATCTATCGCTCTGTTTATCCAAATGCCTTGACTTCTTGGAATATTCTTAGTGGAGATGAATTGGCAACGATTGATAGAAGTGTTGATAAATTAACTAAATATAGATATGCTATTCGAGGAGTTTTGTCTGATGGCTCTGTTACCAAATGGATTACTACAGATGTAGAATACCCTGATGATTGTGAAAAAACATTTAAAATAGTAAGAAGGCTTGAACTTACAGGCAATACTCTTGATGAAGCTTGTGAAGAAATAGAATTGAAACCTGGTTTTGATACAAAAAATACAACAAGTAATCAAAAAAATGAATATAAGACAAAATTGAGTGGACAAAATTAATTTTAATAAATCCCTAACGAATGAACACAATACATCATACTATTAAATTTTAACAAAATACACAAATGAAAAAATTATACACCTTGGTTATTTTGATACTATTAGTGCAGCAATCATTTGGTCAAAATACTTTTCCTACAACAGGAAATGTTGGTATAGGAACTACTAGCCCCTCAACAAAACTAGAAGTTAATGGTATTATTAAGCAAGTCTTTGGAAATTATTTTTATAAGGTAAGTGATACTACAGATGTTATCATTAGGACTTCAAGAAGTGATAATAATCAAGCAGGATACTTTAAAACTAATGGTTGGGGTAGGTTTTCTTTTAGTAATGGCTTAGCGGTTGGGCTTGATTTTCCAGCCAACAATTATTCTGGATTACTTGTTAATGGCAACGTTGGTCTTAACACAACTTCTCCTTCAGAAAAACTCGATGTGGTTGGAAATATTAAATACTCACAATTATTAAAGCCGAATGGTATTACAGGAACTGACAAACAGGTTTTAATGAATATTAGTGGAACTTCTAATGCCTGGACAACATTAACAACTTTACATTTGTCAGATTTTTCTACAGAGATGGCAAAATATCTTAAAGCGAGTGGTGGAACACTAACTGGAAATATAGGGTTACCCTCAGACAAAACGGTTACTTTTAACGACAAAACTGCTACTTATCCAACAGCCCAAGGTGGCCTTGTTTGGGATTTGAATGGTGCAGACAAAGCTTCAATTTATGCTTATCAACCAACAGCAGATGTAACTAATTTTGTTTTTCAAGTAGCGGATGATGGTCTTGACAGATTTGTCTTTAAACGTAAAGATTGGAATGGAGCTATTAATGATGTTTATCATCTTTATATGGATGATTATAAGGTAGTATTTAATTATCCTGATTTAGACGGAACTACTGGTACTTCTAAAAATATGGATTTTTATATCATGGGAAATGGACAACCAAACAAGAATTTAAGTAGTCCTATTTTTAAAACGGTTGCCTCAACTAATAGAGTAGGGATAAATACAGGAAGTCCACAAGAAACGCTTGATATAAATGGTAATCTAAAACTAAATGGCAAATTAAAATATGGTGCAAATGACTCAAGAACAGAAACAAGAGATAATGCAGGATTAAGAGGGGATGCAGGAGCTCAATCCGGATTCTATATGACATCAAGTCCTGTTAATTATCCCAAAAATGCTAATAGTTGGTGGCATTTATTAGATGTTCGTGGTACGGGTACTAGTAATAATTACGCTATGCAGTTAGCTGGTTCATTTTTTGACCAGAAACTATATTTTAGAAAAGTTAACGATAACCCTGCTCAGCCATGGACTGAAGTTGCTACCTTAGATACTACAGGAGCTTTAAATATAGTAGGTTTAAAGCTTAGTGGTAAATTAAAATATGGTGCAAATGATTCAAGGACCGAAACAAGAGATAATGCAGGATTAAGAGGAGATGCAGGAGCTCAATCTGGATTTTTTATAACACAATCACCTGTTAATTATCCTAAAAATGCTAGTAGTTGGTGGCATTTATTAGATGTTCGTAGTACAGGTACTGGTAATAATTACGCTATGCAGTTTTCTGGTTCATTTTTTGACCAAAAACTATATTTTAGAAAAGTTAACGATAACCCTGCTCAAGCTTGGATTGAAGTTCCTACTATAGATACAACAGGCAGAATAAAATTTGATAATGATTTGGCATCTAGTAAAAAATCTGTCATCTTGGGTGGTTACTCTTATGGTGGAGCCATTAAGTTTAGTGCTAATAGTACGACAGCAAACAATAGAAATCTTGAATTAGGGAATATCAATAATAGCGGTGTTTTTTCTTCAAGTGTAACAATTGGTGCTGAAAATGGGAATGTGAGCATTGGAACCAGTACTATTCAAAGTGCGTATAAATTGGCTATTGCTGGAGACATGATAGCTGAAAGAGTAGTAGTGAAGTTAAAAACAGTATGGCCAGATTATGTTTTTGCCCCTTCTTATCAACTACCTTCTTTGAATGATGTTGAAAAATATATTACCAATAATGCTCATCTTCCCGGTATTCCATCAGCAAAAGATATTGAAGAAAAAGGAATTGACGTAGGAGATACCAATGCTAAACTTCTAAGAAAAATAGAAGAACTTACTCTTTATATGATTCAAATGCAAAAAACGAATGAAGCACAAAATGCTGAAATAGCATTGCTAAAAAATGAAATATTAAAGTCGAAAAAATAATGAGATAGTCTTTGAAGGGGTACATTTGCTTGATTATATGGCAAGATATGCTAGCGGATTTGGGGAAATTGTTCTGTAAAAAATCATGACCATTCAATAGAAGGGGGGTGACTGAACGAAAAGTATAAAGACGTAGAACGTGATGCGAAATAATACTCAACCAGCGATAAGAATCATTCCCCTATTGCTGAAGGCAAACGAACAGGTTAAATTATACATTTCAGGATTATTTACTAGCTAAAAAAGTCTAATAAATAACCCTGGAATGTATAAAAAATAAAAATGGCAATGTTTTAATTGAGCGCTCTATTGATTAACTCAATTGAAGTTAGCCTATCAGATGGTTTCATGGCAACGTTCATAAAAATCATTTCATCAATACCATAGTTTTCTTGGAAAGACAAAATGGTTTCTTGAAAGAGGTTTTTACAACCTACTAAATTGATATCATACCCTAATTTTAGATCTTTGATTACCCTTTTTGCTTTTTGAGTAGTTTCGTGACATGCCCCTGAAAATACCATATTGACTTGTGGTTTTCTATGATGTTTTTGATAAAAAAGCTCTCTAAATTCGCTTAATTTCTCTTTTTGATAGTTTAGGTCAGAGCCAAAATGAAATATTGAACGAGAAAGATTAGAACCTGTTTCAATGGCACGTGTCATACTGCTACCATAGCCAACTCCTAAAGACCATATTTGAGGTACAACTCCTTTGAAAGGAGGAATTACAATTTGGTCATTCTCAAAAAGAGTATCTTCTTCTTGTAATAAATGCACCACTTCTTTGTATTTACGCTCAAAAGAGAGATGCACTTCTTTCTTGTCTGCCTTAATCGTATTATTGGCTACTGCTTGGCTAACGCCACCATTTGCCATGCCTAAATCAATTCTATCTCCATAAAGATTATTGTATAATTTGAAGCTACAAGCCACATGATAAGGGTCATGAATGCCAATAAGAATACCCGCAACACCAATCCTTATTTTTTCGGTCATTCCTGCTACAATAGGTACAAGTGAATCAGGACAATTCCACGTGAGGGTCGGGTCGCCAATATGGTGTTCGGCAAGCCATATTCTTGAATAATCTAAAGCTTCTGCATGAATAGCATATTCGATTAGGTCTTGCACTCTGAGAAGGCTATTCATTTTATTTTCCCTGATGCCAAAGTCAAGTAAACCTATTTTTATTTTTTTCATCGTGATAAAGGTTTAAGAAAGTAAAAATATAGCATCCCATTCCTGAGAACTATCTGCGTGTAATGCTGCGATTAATACTAAAGCTGTTGCTCCAAAACCTTCTAATAACTCTCCAGCTTTAGTGGTATTGTAATACAAAAGCTCTTTTTCAAGATGTTTTAGCATTTCGGCATACCAAAATTGAGCAGTCTCTTGGTAAACAGGCAATCCCGTAATAGCATATAGCGCTTTAAAAGATTGTACCAAACCAGAAGTTCCATGACAAAAATGAGAATCTTTCATATCTGAACTTGCTTGCGTCCGTCTTTGACTTATTGACAGTCCGATTTCATCCGCTAAATCTATCCATGCATGATTATTGAGCAATTGTCCAGCTCCATACAATAAGATTACCTGATTCAAATCACCATAACACCAGCCTAATCGGTTGCCATAAAAACCTTGATTGACCAAAGCATCTGAAGGTTGGCTATCATCAAATTTTAGAGGGAAGTAGGAATATTTTTTTTGCTCAAAATCAATAGGCTTCATCGTACTCAACAGAAATTCTATTCCACCTTCTACCAACACTTTAATTTTATCTTGAGCAATACCCTTTTCATAAATTTTTAATAAAGAAAGTAATACGCCACATTGCCCATGAGATAAACTTAAGTCAATTTCATAGTTATCAGCATGCATGACTTGCAAATGAGCATTAGGAAAGGTTATCCCTTTTTCCCTAATTTCAACAAGACGTTCTATTTTATCGACCGTATCTTCTAAGCAGATTTTTACAGCGTCGATATGTGTTCTTTGGCATAAATAATTAACTGCTCCGCTTGACCCATACAAATAATCTGTGGATTTATTATCGAGTAGTTTAACGATACCATTACAGACTAATTCATCAAAAAACGACAGATATTCATTAAAATCTATTTCAATGGTCTCATTATTTTTCAAAATATTCATCACCATCCCTAATCCTGAAGCACCATAAGCCAATGGTGCTGTCAGTAAGTGTGGCGTTGCAACATCATTGATTTCAGTAATAATCGTTTCTAAAATATCGATTAATCTATCTCCCCATCGTTCTTCGTATTGATATTTATATAGATACGATGCATACAAAAGGCTCCCTATCGAACCCGATAAAAGGGAATGGTTGCTAAAAGTAGTATCATACAGGGCGTCTGAAACTCGATTAAGTAAAGATTCTTCTACCGTTAGCTCTTTTTCTATGGGTAATTCAAGTAAATCTATCATCGGATGAGGGGTTAATTCAAATGAAATAATTCACTAATAAATTGTAACGATTCAATTCTATCAGTAAGATTATGAGAGGGATTCATCAAAATAATTTCATCAATACCAAACATTTCGTGTTGCTTAGATATTTCATCAAAAAACTTATTCGGACAGCCTATTGTGTGCCTTTCTGGTGTCATATTTTGTGCTTTGATGATTTTCTGCGCTTTGTGTGATGTCTTTGAGCAAAAACCAGAAATAGAGAGGTTTATTTTGGGTAAACGGCCATGTTTTGCTAAATACTGCTCTCTGAAAATGTGTAATTCATCTAGTCTAGATTCTTTATCAGACCCCGGATGGAAGATGGACCTAGAAAAATTTGCGCCTAATTCTAACGCTTTATCAAGGCTTTTATACGACGAACCTAGCATCCATAAATCGGGAATGGCTCCTTTGTAAGGAGGAATAACAACGCCTGTTCCGTTCTTAAAAATTTCATCTTCATCAACGAGGTAATGAAAGAGATTTTTTATTTTCTCAGGAATCGTTTCCAACATCGTATTATTATCAACGTCTTCGCGTTGTTCGACACACTGTATCGCAAAAGGGTTGACTACGCTTCTGGCAACGCCTAAATCTATTCTTCCAGGAAAAAGATTAGATAATAATTTAAACTGCGTAGCTACATGATAAGGATTGTGAATACCAATTAATACGCCTGCAGCGCCTATTTTAATATTTTTAGTAATACCTGCCAAAATGGGTATCATGGGTTGCGGATTGCTCCACGCCAACAATGCATTTGGGTCGTGATGTTCAGAAATCCAGAACCTAGAAAATCCCAAATCGTCGGCTGAAGAGGCATATTCAATAACATCTTCAATGATTGAAAGGCTGTTGATATTCTTGGCTCTATACCCGAAGTCGAGCACGCCAAATGATATTTTTTTTGTAGTGGTCATAGTAATAAAAGGTTATCCCATTTCAATTCTTCTTCTGAAATATGCGATAGTAAGGTAAGGGCAATTCCCATAGCACCATCAATCAAATGTCCAGCACTTTCAACATAATCATTATTGGTTTGGGCTTCGGTAATGTAATCGAATGTCTGCTGAATCCAATAGTTGTGGGCGCTTAAATAGGCATCATTACCCGAGCGTTCAGCTATTCGCTTATAGATATGAGCCACTCCTGATGTACCGTGACAGAAATAAGGATTCTTTAATTTAGTCTGCTCAGGTGTTTTTCTCAGCATGGATGCCAATCCAACTTCTTCGGCAATATTGATATAAGTTTGATTCTTAAATACTTTGCCTGCGGTGTATAACAATAATATTTGGTTTAAATCACCGTTGCACCAACCCAAAATAGCATGATAGTATTGCTGATTTTTTTCTGAATCAATTGCTGATTTTTCATCGATACAAGTTGGGAAAAAGCTATAATGTCCTTTCGCAAAATCAATAGGTCTTTTGCATGACAAAAGGAAATGGATACCTTCATTGACGAGCGTATAAATCTTTGCCTGACATATTCCTAAACGGTAGATTTCTAATAAAACTAGGGCAATGCCACAAAAACCATGATTAAGGTTAAGCACGGTGTCATCTAAACGAGGTTTGGCAGTAGAACTAAAAGTATTGATATAACGCAAACCTTTATCGTCTCGGATAGCCACTTTCCAGAGGGCATCCACGATGACTTCAAGGTACTTTTCGATAGCAGGATTTATCAATGTGCGTTGTGAAAGATAATAAACGGCTGCCATTGGTCCTAGCATAAACCCGACGTTCCCTTGTCGTATTTCCTGCAAAGCAGTATTATACAAGACGTTGTCGAAAGCGATAAGTTCTTTTTCAAGTTCTAAATCAAAGATTTCATCTCGCTTTAATTGATTAACGACTAACCCAAAACCTGTAAAGCCTGTCGATAATAAATGAATATTTTGAGCTCTTATTTGACCTGTCAACAAATGATTAGCAGATTTTTCAATCAACTTAATAGCTTTCTGTCCATGATTGATATCATTAGTATATTTAAAAGCATAAGAATAGAAAAGGGCTTTTCCGATATTGCCTCTGAAAAGTGAAAACTTATCACTTTTGTCTGCTTCAATAAGCCCCAAAATATCTTCTAAATGATGTTCAATAAGGTCAATATCTGTCTCTATTTCAAATGAGGTATTCATGTTTGTGGAGTGTTTAGAATAACCAAATTAATTTATCCATTTTGGGGGCATCGTCACAGACGGTTTGAATAAAAGCACAACCAATGCCTGCTATTCCTTGTAGAAAACCAACGTTGGTGGCAAGGTACATTCTATTCAAGTGGGGTAAAAAACCTGCTGTTGAATCTGCAGAGTCCTGTCCGTATTCAATGGCTCTTTGTTGCCAATAATGAGCAGTCGCTAGAAAAACGTTATCCCCTGTAAGCCTGAATATCTTGTTATAAATCATCGCGTTACCAGATGCGCCATACAATAAGCCAGCATCCCGAACGCCTGTTTGTTCAAGTGAACTTCGTAAGACAGCGTTTCTTAAAATGCCGATTGCTTTGGTATAAATAACATCGTTGTCTAATGTTTGCCCAACTCTCAGAAGTCCGTAAGATACTCCTAAATCGCCATAGCATAAACTCAGTCTCGAAACACCATTTGATTGTCCGACAATATCGTCGAAATAATAACCATGTTGTTCAACTTCTTTTGCTTGTGTCAGTAGGAAATGACTTCCTTTTAACATCATTTCAGCACACAAAGAAGGCAAAATGTCATGTTCATACAAATTGGCTAAAAGTGCTAAAATAGCGCCCATTCCGTGACTAATGCCTGTATAAACTACTCCGCTTGGGTCTGTTAACTTAGATTTCCAAAACCAGTTTCCGTCAGTATCAATGTTCTTTTTTTGATAAAGCCCATGTACCAACTTTTCAAGATAGGGTACAACTTTATCGGTATTCTCTAAGCGAAAACTATAATAGTTTCCTGCCACTAATGCCCCAGAAAAGGGATCAAAATCTTCTCTTTCTATAGCGTGCTCAAGATGATTAAGAAGCACCTCATCAATACTTTCAAGGATTTCCTCTGCTTCAAAATCAAACCAATTGGCCTTTTGAGTAAACTCTATAAACATACCAAACTCAGCTAAATCCTTTTCAAAAAAATGACCTTCAAATTTTTCGTTCCTTAGCTCATCAAAGGCTTTTGAGAATAACTCTTCGGCTTTTTCAGCATAAGTATTGTCGGCTGTTAAGTGTCCATAATAAAGATAGAAGAGTGCTATGCCAAGCCTTCCGTTTCCATAACCAAATCCTTTAATTTGATTTTCGTCTAAGGCTAAACATGAGGCGATATCTTCTATTTTTTGCTTTACGGAATATCTTTTTACTGGTTCCATCGCTTAGTCTTTTATATTCACTCGTCCTTGTTCTTCTTGTGTTACAGTGCTTCTTTGGCGAGCAGCTTTTATTTTGTTACTACCAAACTTGTAAGTAAAGGAAGCCCTAACAATTTGGCTTTGCCAGTGGTTAGTACTGCTTGAGGCAAGCCCAGGTAGACGGGAAGTATAATATCCGCGTGCAGTTCTGAATATATCGTCAAAGCCGATTTTCAAAATGGCTTTTTTCTCTAAAAAGCTTTTGCTTAATCCCATATCTGCTTGATATTGAGAGTTCTGAACCATTACACCGTAAGCGAGAGCCGACAGGTAATTACCTGATAATCTAAATGTCCAGTTATTAGGCAAAGTAAAACTATTGTAGATAGTAGCCATATAATAAGGTTTTGCATTACTAATTTCTTGTCCTGCTAACGTGGTTTTATATGACCCATAGAATCCACCTGCGTAGGTATCGATGGTCCACCAACTTGTGATACTTTGTGAGGCACTAAAATTTACACCGTAGAAGTTTCCCGAAGCAATGTTTTCCATCCTGTTTAATACAATTCTATTGTCGGCATTTTCTCTTCTCATTACCTCAAGGGGTAAATCAACGGTATTTTCATAGGTAATGCTAGTAGTATAAGTCCCTTTGAAGGTATGGCTTAATTCTACAGCAGTAGTATAAGAGGGCTTCAAGTATGGATTGCCTTGTTGGTAACTATAACGATCAGAAATAAAAATAAAAGGGTTTAAATCTTCATAACTTGGGCGACCGATTCTGCGACTGTAAGAAAGCGATAGACTATGGTTATCGTTGATGGCATCCATGATTGAAAAACTAGGGAAAAACTGGGTATAATTTCTATTAACCACAGTATTGGTTGTGATAGAATTACCCGAAGAAATAGTTTGTTCTACCCTTAGGCCTGCTTGAAGCTGATATTTACTGAAAGATGTTGAATAATTTACATAGCCCGCATGGATGCGTTCGCTGTATTTAAAATGATTCGAACGACTAACATCATTTTGCCAAGTTTGGTTAGTATTAATCTCAAATTGGGCATTGTTGTCCGTTACTACATCACTAATTTTAATACCAGTTTCCAGTTTAGCAGTTTGACTTAAAGGATGAATATAGTCTACTTTACCCGCTATGATATCTACATTAATAGGTAATGTATTACGCAAGAGTAGGGGGCTGTAGATTTCGCCTTCATTGCTTTTTAGATAATTATTGATGCTACTGTTGGCCTCTCTCGCGAAAGTAGAATAGTCAAAATCTGCCGAAATTTCCTGACCAGTCTTGGCATCAAAGATATGCTTGAAGTTGGTGTTAAAATTGAGTCTATGATTCTTACTAGTTTCGTCTTGACTATTTAAATTAGTAACTTCCAATGTTTTCCCTTCTTTTAAGATTAAGGTTTTTGCATCGTCATGATCTGTACGGGCCGACATAAAGCCATTGGTCAAAAAGCCTATCGTGGTTTTTTTATTCAAAAACCAATCCATCCCCAATTTAAAACTCTGACTGTTAGATTTATACGTCAGGCGATTCTGATTTTCATGGCGATAATTAAGGATTTTATCGCTACTATCATAATACTCGTCAAAACCAGTATTTTCTGAAAATGAATGATTAGTAGAGGCTGCTAATGAACCATATAAATTGACTTTCTCCGTTCTATTATTCAATACAAGGCTTGTATTGCCTCGTCCGTAATCATTTTCATGATACCAACCGCTATATCCACCACCAATAGAGAACGAGCCATTTGTGCCTAAAGTCTGCCCTTTTTTAGTAATGATATTGATAATGCCTGAGGTACCCGCAGCATCATATTTAGCAGAGGGATTGGTGATAATTTCAATCTTAGAAATCTCGTCAGCGGGCATACTTTTTAATAATGCGTTAGCATCAGACTGAGATAGATTCGTCATTCTGCCGTCAATCATAATTTTTACGCCAGATCTACCTTTGAGTAAAATATTTTCGTTGGCAGGGTCCAAGAAAATCATCGGTGCTTTTCCTAGCAACTCAAGCGTATTATTACCAGCTGTTAGACCACTATTTTCAACATTGAATATCATTTTATCAGATTGTTGTTCGATTAGTGGTTTTTTAGATTTTACTACCACTTCGTTCAACAGCTTGCTATCGAGCTTCATTTCAATAGGCGTCAATTTTATATCTGAATTATTTTCATCAATATTGAAGGCTACAGCTGTTTGTTGATAACCAATCATAGAGATTGAAACTAAATATTGGTTCAATGGAAGGCTTTCTACATTAAATACACCATCAGAAGCTGTCACTACTCCTTTTACAAAGGTTGAGTCTTTAGCTTTACAAATTTTAATCGTAGCAAAAGGGATAGGTTGTTTTTTTTCATCTAATAAAATCCCAGATGCTTTGCCAACCCCAACGATAGGGGCAGAAGTAGCCAAGTTTGCTTTTGTAGTATTATATGAAATTTCTGTCTGAGAATACAGTTCATTACAACTCATGAGGGCTATAATGATTAGCCGTTTTGAATACCTGATGTTCCTTTTCATAATCTGTTTTATTTAAGAGTTCCTAATTATCAACCTGTTAGATAAATTTTTCTTTTGTTGATTTTGATACATCAAAGCAAGTAATAGTAGAGCGGTATAAGAATTTTTTTAGACCAATTAGGCTAAGACTTTAGACGAAGAAGAGATTATAGGGAGGAAACAAGACGAAATATGTTTTAGCAACTGACTATTGCCTAAAATGCCTTGATTTATAAAAGATTCGTCGGAATAAATGCTGCTTTAGTCGAATTAGTTTTCGATAGCCCATTCAAGTATTCAATTTTGACTCAACGATGTCGACAGTCGTCTTATTTATTTCTAATCTTTTAATTATTCAAACAGCATGAAAAAGAAACAAATTTCAACAGGAAAGAAGTTAAACCTCGACAAAGAAACTCTTTCAAAATTGAGTGATGACCAATTGAACAAAATCGACGGTGGTGTTACTATCGGGAGTTTAACTTGTGGTAAGTCTGAACAAGATGATGATGAAATGTCATGTCTTGCTTGTTCTTGTAACGGAACTCCTGCACCTGCCCAAGCATAGTTTAAAGCATTGTATAAGCAATATCCAGATTATAGGGTATTGCTTATACTGCTAATGTTTCACCCCAAAACGTTCAATCATCATGAAAAAGAAGCAAATCACATTTGAGAGAAAGCTATCGTTGGACAAAAGCATTATTAGTAAGCTTGATGCCACGCAAATGGATGCCCTTGTAGGTGGAAGTGTAAACACTGCTACCTGTGTGGATGCCGTTGCTGAAGAACTCGAAGCAAAATCTTGTAAGGCTTGTTCATGTAACAGTCCTACGAAATATTAAAAAATACCTGAGTATCTAAACAAAATTCGTTTGCTGTTAAGAATAAAACATTGAAAATCAATGCAGTGCATCTGATTTCAACCTTAGGTAACTGTCTAAACCAACGCTGTTTGGATACTTTTTTATTGATTCTAACAACATTTAACATTGAAAATCATGAAAAAGAAACAAATAACCTTCGATAAAAAATTATCGCTTGATAAAAGCATCATTGGCAAGCTAGACATTCAACAAATGGATGCGATTGTGGGTGGTAGCGAAAACACTGCCACTTGTGTTTACAAAGAAACTGCTGATGACAACGAGTTGGCAGCACAATCTTGTAAGGCTTGTTCTTGTAATGGCCCAAAACCATAATGCAACTACTGTACATGTAGACTAAATTCTATTTAACTATTTCAAACAAAAAAATCATGAAAAAGAAGCAAATAACTTTTGATAAAAAATTATCTCTTGATAGAGAAATTGTGGGCAAATTAGATGCTCAGCAAATGGATGCAATTGCAGGCGGAAGTGTAAACACTGCTACTTGTATCGGACACCCACCAAAAGAAGCATTGGAAGCTGAGGGTTCAAAATCTTGTGATGCTTGTTCTTGTAATCACTAAAAAAGATTTACGCTGTCTGATGGCTACTATTCGGTAAATATTCAGGATAGTAGCTACTCAAAAGCCACTTAAACATCATTCTTCAATTTTATAAACAAAAAATCACTATGAAAAAGAAACAAATAACCTTCGACAAAAAATTATCACTTGATCGTCAAATCGTAAGCAAATTAGATGCTCAGCAAATGGACGCTATCGCAGGCGGAAGTGTAAACACTGCTACTTGTATTCATACACCAAAGCCAAAGGATGCTTTTGAAGAGATAAACGAGAGCAAATCTTGTGATGCCTGTTCTTGTAATTAAGCCTTATTCATTATCCGAAAAACCTATTTAACAATGAAATTATAAAATCACCAAGAAGAACCTATTTAAAATAAAAACCTCTAAATATAAAAAAGCCAAACCTTTTGGAGAAGGCCTGGCTTAGAATAACGAATGTTGGTTATCGGCTATCTCGACAATGCCAATAACAGGAGTCGTCTTTCTTTTAATTATTCAAGCGTAATGTTACCTATTTTTCTTATAAAAACAAATTATAAACGCGCAGTATTATGCAGAATTTTGAAGCACACGACTTTTATTTACTCCGAACTCCACTATTGTCGGTAGATAAATTGATGGAATTCAATGATAAAATTATTCATGGGAGCAAGGAAGCCCTTGATGAAAACCTACGTGAGTTGTTCTCGGAGGCTATTCTACAAGAAGCCATCTATATTGCCTCGCCAGATTTTTATGCTGAATTCAAAAAATGGTTTGACGGTGTAAATCAAAATCCGAGTGACGTTCGTAAAATTCTGTTGTCACTTTACAAATATTATGTGCGCATGAGTACCCGTTGTACGCCCTATGGCTTATTTGCAGGGTGTACGATTGGCGATATTCAAGACTCGACTGATATTCGGTTTGCCGAAAACGCTAAGTTTAGGAAAAGCTCAAGATTAGATATGAATTATGTGGAAGAAGTAGCAAAGTTGATTGTTAATCGTGAAGAGATTCGCCATCAACTTTTGTTCTTCACCAATAGCAGTATTTATCAAGTGGCTGATGCCTATCGTTATGCTGAATGTCGGGTTCACCATAAAAAACGTTCTTGTTTTCTAACATCTGTTGCTTTTTCGGAATACCTTGAAAGTATCCTTACAAAAGCTAAAAATGGGGCTAGGTTATCAGAATTAGCACAAAGCATTGTTTCAAGCGAAGTAAATTATCATGAAGCAATTGCCTTTGTAGAAGATATGATTGATGCTCAGATATTAGTAAGTGAATTGGAACCTACCACTACAGGAGATGAATTCTTCGATGTTTTGATGACCCGTATCGCTACCTTACAAGGCACCACCGAAATATCGAAGCATCTTCAGGAAATAAAAAAATTACTATTAGTCCAAGATAATTCTGTTACGAAATACCATGAAATAGAAAGAATTATTTCGGATAATTTTGTAAAAACCTCTAGTAAGGATTTAATACAGACAGATTTGTTTTACGAAACACTCAATAATTCAATCGGTAAGACGGTAACAAATCAACTATCAAGTTCCCTTGAAAAGTTGTTTTTGTGGACTCGAAAAAACAATGGAGCAGATTTAGAAAGTTTCAAAAAACGTTTTTATGCCCGTTATGAAGAAGAAGAAGTCCCTTTGTTATTGGCACTAGATGGCGAAACTGGGATAGGGTATGGTGCTGTTTTTGGAGGACAAGCCGACAATGCACCGTTGGTGGATGATTTACGAATTCAGGGAAGAGCAAAGGAACAAACCACTAATTGGGAAGACATTGATAGAATAAAATTTAGTAAATTTTTGCAAGCAAAGCAGGAGGGAAGCAATACCATAACGCTTACTGACAAGGATTTTGAGCCTTTTTTACCCCTAAAAGATAGTATAAAGCTACCTGATAGCTTTTATGCTTTTGGCTCTGTATTGGCTCCATCAGCAGAGGCAATTGATGCAGGAAATTTCAAGTTTTTGATGTCTGTAGCTTCTGGGCCATCGGCTGGAAATCTTTTTGCTCGTTTTTGTCATGGGGATGAAAAAATCACGCAAAAAGTAAAAGAGTGTCTGGAATACGAAGAACAACATAATCCAGATGCCATTTATGCGGAAGTTGTACACCTGCCAGAAGCTAGAATAGGAAATATTTTGATGAGGCCTGCTATTCGGAAATATGAAATTCCGTTCTTGGGCAATGCATCTGTAGAAAAACCATTTCAAATTTCATTAGATGATTTGATGGTGTCAGTGCCTTATGGCAGAAAAGTAATTTTGCGTTCAAAAAAATTGAATAAGGAAGTAATTCCACGCCTTACTACGGCACATAACTATTCACGAGGTTTAGGGATTTATAAGTTTCTATGTGATTTACAAGGGTATGGGCTAAATAGTACTGTTAGTTGGGACTGGGGAATATTAAATGAACAAACATTTCTACCACGTGTAGAATATAAAAATATAATCGTTAGCAAGGCTAAATGGAAACTATATGCAGCATTACATCCAGCATTAGCAGGAAAGAATCTGCCTGATAGAACTTTTTGGAACAATCTGCAAAAAGACCTCAACATTCCTCGCTACGTAGTTTTGACTGAAGGAGATAATGAGCTTTTGATAGATTTTGAGAGTGAAACGTCACTACAAATTTTACATCATAAGATTTTAAAGAAAGGAATGGCTACCTTAAGTGAGTTTCTGTCTAGTCCTGACAATTGTTTTATCCAAGATAAAAACGGAAGATATACTAACGAAATGTTGCTCGCCTTCAAAACACTTCATGTCAAAAAGAGAGAAATGACTCCAAAGCGTATAGATAGTAGCGTTCGAAGAGTTTTTATGCCGGGAAGCGAATGGTTTTATGTTAAAATATATACTGGAACAAAGTCAATAGAGAAAATTTTGACAAAAATTGTTAAACCACTTTGTGAAGAATTGGTGCATGATGGCGTAATAGACAAATGGTTTTTCCTCAGATTTAAAGATACTGACGAACACCTTCGTTTGAGATTTCACAACGGTAAAAATGCCCAGTTTTGGCAATATGTTCTTACGCTATTACATGAAAAACTAGCGCCGTATATTGATCAAAAAATAGTAAACAGTATTCAGATTGATACGTATAAGCGTGAAATTGAACGGTATGGAGATACGACTATTGAACAATGTGAACAGCTTTTCTATCATGATAGCCAAGCCATCGTCAATTTTATAGATTTACTTGACGGGAGTGATGAAGGAGAAAAATATCGCTATTTGTTTGGGTTATACGGTGTGAATGCTCTGTTAGATGATTTTGAATTTAGCCTTACGCAAAAAGCTGAATTACTAAAGAATCTACAAGCAGGTTTCTTTCAGGAATTTAACGGTAACAATGCCTTAAATGTTCAATTGAACGATAAATATAGGCTTCAAACTTCAGCAATCAACCAGTTGATGAATGGAAATGAATATGATGAAGGAGTAGCCGATGCGGTAGCCATTTTTAAAGAACGCTCTGTTGAAAACAGAAAAATTGTAGCAGAAATAAGGGAAATTCAAGCAACACAAACGGGTGTTATGACTTTTCAGGAGATGTTGCCTAGCCTAATACACATGTATTTGAATCGCTTGTTTATTTCCAAACAACGCCTGCACGAACTAGTAATTTATCATTATTTAGATAAGTATTATAAATCTCAGATTGCTCGCAAAAAACAACATACTGTATTGATTAATAGCTAATTGTATCACTAAATTGTTAGAACAATGAAAAAGTTAACCTTAATATTTATCACCATCATTAGTACAATGGTTTGCATGGGGCAGGAGAGCGTATATCAGCATCCCCCACAAGCTATTGAAGATTTATTGTTAGGTAAGATTACCCCAACAGTTAGAACAAACTCTAAGGGAAACGTTTTGCTTATTTTAGAAAACAACGCCTTGCCGACAGTTGCAGAATTGGCAGAGCCTGAAATCAGAGTGGCTGGGATGAGGATTAATCCCAAAAGTAATTCGCCAAGCAGGATTCGCTTTGCAACGGCGATTAAAATCCTGTTTATTGATACTAAAGTAGAAGTTGAGGTAAAAAACTTACCTAAAAATCCATTGATTGCTAATATCAAATGGTCACCTGATGAAACAAAATTTGCATTTACCCATAACAGACCCGACGGAGTAGAGCTTTGGTATGTGGATATGCAAACATTAGACGCTCACAGGATTGAAAAAATCACGGTTAATTCTGTATTTGATTCACCTTATGAGTGGTTGAATGACAGCAAAAATATTATGGTTCTGACAGTTCCTTCAAGGATGGACCCGCCGACAAAACTTAACATCGTGAAAGGGCCAGTGGTACAAGAGAGCAACGGACAAAAAAATGCTTCGCGTACTTATCAAGATTTACTAAAAAGTCCATACGACCAAGCAGTATTTGATTATTATGGTGAATCTCAGATTGTTAAGACAGACCTAGTAAAGGGAAAGATATTGAAAATAGGAAGGGTAGCTGTTTATAAAAACATCAGCGTATCACCCGATGGCACTTGCCTAATGACCAAAAAGGTGCAACGCCCGTATTCTTATACGCTACCGATGTATAGGTTCCCTGAGAAAGTAGATATATGGCTTACGAAAGACGGCAGTTTTTTGAAAACTATCGCAGATATTCCTTTGCAAGAAAATATTCCTATCGGGTATGATGCTGTAACAGAGCTACCCAGAGGTCATGCTTGGCGACCAGACGTGAAGGCTTCGTTGTGGTGGTTGGAAGCTCAGGATGGGGGAGACCCTAAAAGAGTAACAGATGTCAGGGATAAAATGTATTCGTGGAATTATCCTTTTGAGGGTAATCCTGATGAAGTGTTGACGTCAAAATACAGGGTTAGTTATATGTCGTGGGGTAACGAAAAATTTGCGATGACCTCGGAATATTGGAACGCTACTCGTCGATACATTAGTCGAGTGATTGACCCATCTCTTAAAAAAGAGCCTCGTCTTTTGTATGATATTTCTGCGGAAGATATTTATAATCAACCTGGTAATCCAGAAGTGCTAAGAAACAAATTTGGGAAATTTACGATGGCTATTTCAGATAAGGATGAGATGTTGACTTTTGGAGCAGGAGCAACGCCAGAAGGAAACAGACCTTTTATTGATCAGGTAAACTTAGCGACTGGTGAAACCAAAAGACTATGGCAATGCGATAAAAATCATTATGAATATGCCATTTCTGTGTTGAATAGAGACAAAATGCAATTTCTTACTAGACGAGAATCCCTTACTGAAAACCCTAATTATTACATCCGAGATTTGTCGACAGATTCATCTTTTATTACACCATTAACCAACTTTGAACATCCATATCCACAGCTTAAAAATGTACAAAAAAAGGTCTTGAAATATAAACGTTCCGACGGTATAGATTTGACTGCTGAACTTTATTTACCTGCTGACTATACGCCTGCACGTGGGCCTCTGCCTACGCTTATGTGGGCTTATCCCGAGGAATATAAATCCAAGGAGGGAGCAAGTCAGCAAAATATTTCGTCTAATGAATTTGTCAGATTACCCATTCTTTCACCTATCTATTTTGTTACGCAGGGATACGCCGTGTTGGACAATGTGAAAATTCCCATCATAGGCGAAGAAGGAAAAGAAGCAAACGATACTTTTATCGAGCAGATTACGGC
>NZ_JBWKOV010000015.1:0-76701 GCF_059416265.1 Arcicella sp. GW821-FHT09D11
CTTTGAGTCTTTTGACAAAAATTAATCATTTTTACCCAAATTTAAAAGAACGATTATTTTATGAATCTTAATAAGTCCCTCGCTAAGGATAGGAACAGCTTGACTTAAAGTACAAACCCTCTTTTATTATCTTCTTCAAGCCAAGGCGGTAATACCTTATGCTCAGCGTAAAAAGTATTTATTTTATCTAAATATTCGTCATCTGTTGATACTAAATAAGGTGTTTCTTGATAATTTTCTTTTGATAGAAATTTGCCCAAACTAAATCCGCTAAAAATAGTCATCCTCAATGTACCACCGTGTTCTCTATTTATTCCTATACCTCGTTCTAAGATTCTTACGAAGAAATGGTATGGATTCATGGGATACAACTCACTTAAAAAATCATTTTCACTAAACATCTCCCAAGTTAAATACATATTTATAAATGAATAGCCTAATACACCAGTCCAAGCATTTTTATCCTTATTATTATTAAAGATGATTTCACTTTTTTTTCAAGTATATCTTCGGGGATAAGTCTAATTAATTGTGCCCAATGAATATATTTCCTCATGAAGCATATCATTGATTTTAACATTTACTTCATATATTCTTATAAAACCTTCAAAAAGAAGTAACCTTTCAGCAATAGAATTGTCTTTGTCTATTTCTGAACCAATAATATTCGTTCTTTTAAAAATATCAGGGTTGGTGTTAATTTTCATGCTATTAAATTAAGTCTTTCAGCAACGTCTAAATCTAATGTTGAACAATTATTATCAAATGTGGTTGTGGTTTCTAAGTTAATAACATTTTAGTAAAAATTCCCTTGATACGAAGTAAACGATTGGAAAACATTGCAGACAAAAAAATGCGAGCGTGACGCTCTTAATCGTTTGGAGTCGTAGGATAACCTACGACTAGGGATTAGGCAACCTAGGTAGGGACGAATTGCATTCGTCCTGTTCCCTGCCATTAATCGTATGCTAGTGGGTATATGCCATACGCCCCTACGTTTTATTTTCCATTTTATTATTGTATTTTTGTGCCTAATTAATTGTTTTACCATATCATATCAAACCATCTATCATGTTCTCAAAACTAATAAACGCCTCAGTATTTATCGCATTGCTGATAACCCTTTCTTGCTCACAAGCTATCGATGACCCTAATCCTTCTCCCACACTTAGCCAGTTAATTATAGGCACGTGGAAATTCCAGAGTGCCATAGGTACCGCAACCGTTGCCAACAAAAAAATAGATTTAACAAGTGATTTAGAACTGACCGATAAAACTGGAAATGCCCAGACTATCAAAAAAACAGTAGCTTGGATATTTAATGAAAATGGCACAGGTACACAAGATGGCGTCGCCTTTACCTACAAAATTGTAGATAATACGATAACCATCACTAAAGCTAATAAGATATTTACCTTAAACTTTACAATCAAGAATAACCAGCTAGACATCACCGAAACGGAAACTGGCATAAAAAGTATTATCGATGATTATAATGCGCTTTTACCGACCAGTAATACAGTCAGCAATTATAATAGGACCCAAAGCTACAAATCATTAAAAGATATTCTGAGTACTAATGGAACACCTAGCTGTTTGGTAAAAACAATTACTACCCTAGAGGGCGACAATAAAACAGTATATGAATATACATATAATGACGAAAACAAAATAATAGCATACACTTATAGGAACACCAATTTAATCACCAATTTTATAGGAGGAAGTAATTATAGGTATGAAGAAGATAGATCAAATTTGGGGTCAGATACTAAACCTTACATAAAAGCATTTACCAACAATATATTTTCTGCTAACTATTATTGTGATAAAAATGGAAGAATAAATCGTATAGAGGGCTTTGACTTTCCTACAGATAAATACGCCAGTTATATAGGCACGCTAGAGTATGATGGTAATAATAATCATACTAAAGCGAATACTTTTTATTATGACCGTGATACAGGTGTAAAATATAGTTTCTTTTCCCTTAGTGAATATGAATACCTGAATGGCAATCTCGTTAAGTATTATCCTACTACTGGTAATACCTTAAGATATCTTTCGTTTGCAATAACCGCTTGGACGACCGAGCAAAGAAAAACAAAAAGAGTCTATTTATATACCTTCGGTGGTACTAGTTATTCTGATTACCAAAAAAATTATCCTGTTAAAAGATCAAACTATAATACTTTGGGAGATACAATATCTGAATATACTTATTCATACACTTTTGATAGCAAAGGATATTTACTTACAGAAAAAACTTTAGATGGCTCAAAAACTATCAGTACTACTACCTATGAATATTTTTCGTGTAAATAAGACCTAACACAGGTAAATGTAGGGAGGAATTGTATTCGTCCTATTCCCTCCTATCAATCGTAAATTTGTGGGCGTATGGCATACGCCCACAAATTTAACTAATCACTTTAAAAACCCGTTTTAACAATTGAACAAGCACTACTGGCATCCAGCTAGTAATGAGGATGATTGACCAGATAGTAAAATCCAGCTTTTGAAGTCCAATGATTTTATTGAGGGGACTTACCCAGTAAAACGTAAGCATAATGACGATACATACTCCCAAGGCTGCCCACACAAACTTGTTCTCGGTAATCTCATTTTTGAAAAAAGATATCTTGCGAGACGACAAATTGAACACGTGCCACAACTGTGAAAAGGCAAGGCTAAAGAAGGTAATGTTATTACAAATTTTGGCATCCATCTGCAAGTAAACACTACAGTACCACGTAACGGTGATGATAGGAAGTGCCAACAAACTGGCATATACAACGATATTTATCCAGTCTTGTTTAACGGCAATAGGTTCCTTCGGATTACGCGGAGGATTGCTCATTATCAACTTATTACCTTTGCCCATGCCCAATGCCAAGGCAGGGAAAATATCGGTCACCAGATTAAGAAATAGGATTTGTAGGGGCAACACTGAAAACGGAAAGTTAAGCAAGCCATACAAAAACACAATAACGATTTCGCTTAAATTACACGAAAGTAAATACACCAAAAAGCGTTTAATATTCTGGAAAATCACCCTGCCTTGTTCTATGGCAACAACAATCGATTTGAAAGAATCATTTTTCAAGACCATCTCCGCCGTTTCAATTGCTACTTGCGTTCCTCTCCTACCCATCGCAATGCCTATTTCTGCTTTCTTTAAGGCAGGGGCATCGTTGATGCCGTCACCCGTCATCGCCACAATGTCGCCTCTTTTTTGATAAAGCGTTACCATATCCAATTTTTGCTGAGGTGTTACCCTTGCAAATATCGTGGCAGCAAACAACTGCTTTTTATCAGGCTTACCTTCTAAGTCTTTCCCCGTAATGACTACGTTCTCCGTATCCGAAAGTTGTATTGTCTGAGCAATATTCAAGGCTGTGGCGGGGTGGTCGCCTGTTATCATGATTACCTTGATGCCTGCATTTCTGCACGATTGCAAAGCTCCTGATATGTCTAAACGTGGTGGGTCTAAAAATCCGATAAAACCTACAAAGGTCAACTCTTTCACCATGTTATCATTCGGAATATTGTTGGCTTCATTAAACGCAAAGCCCAAGACACGTGTACCTTGTGCCTGAATTTCTTCTGCTTTTTGTAGGAATTGATTCTTCTCTTCTTCCGTCAAAGGTACTATTTCACCTTGTTTATAAAAGGATTTACATTGCTGTAAAATGGCCTCTATCGCTCCCTTTACTGCTACAAAATTGGTATCTCCTTTTTTATGCAATGTCCCCATCAGCTTTGTTTCCGAACTAAAGGCTTCTTCGGCAATTCGTGGATATTCTTGTTGTATTTGCGGGATATTTACGTTGTTTAGTCCAACAAAATTTAATAGCGATATTTCGATTGGGTCGCCGAGTTGCTTGTCTTTTTTCTTCTCCTTTTTTTCAACTACGGCATTATTACAGAGGAGCGAAACCAACAAGAGTTTCTCTAAACTTGCTTGATTGGCTTTGGCGTCTGCTTCGTCAACGGTATTATTTTCTACCTTGAAGGTATTATCAAAAAACGAGATATTATTTACCTGAATTTTGTTTTCTGTCAGTGTCCCTGTTTTATCAGTAAAAATGGTATTTATTCCCCCGAGGGTCTCTACAGACGCTAATTTTTTAATCAATACCTTTTTTTCTGCCATACGTAACATACCATACGTAAGGGCAATGGTAGACACCACGGGCAGTCCTTCGGGAATGGCGGCCACGGCTAAGGCAATGGCGGTTTCAATAATCAAATAAAGCTCTTTGCCTTGTAAAAAGCCTGTGATGATAAATATGGTGGCAAATATAGCGGTGAGCCACATCAATTTGGTGGTAAGCCCTTGTAGTTTTTTTTCGAGTGGCGTCGTTACTTGCTTGGCATTGTCAACCAATGCCGTAATTTTCCCTAATTCTGTATGCAAGGCTGTTCCTACAATGATAGCTTTGGCATTTCCTTTAATGACCGACGTGCCTTTGAATATCATATTGGTTTGGTCGGCTAGACTGGTATCTTTATCGAGGGGTTCAAGGGTTTTGGTGATGGGCATTGATTCCCCCGTTAAGGGTGATTCATCTACTTCAAATTGGTTGATTTCTACTAATCGGGCATCTGCTAATACCATATCGCCCGCTTCTAGCACTAAAATATCTCCTGGCACTAGCCTCTCAGAGGGGACTTCATTTAAAGCATTATCTCGCCAGACTTTCGACAGACTGACATCCATGCTTTTAAGCTGATTCATTGATTTTCGAGCTTGAAGTTCCATGAAGAAACCCAAAGCCGCCGTAATAAATATTACGCCAATGATAGCAAAGCCTTCGAGCCAATCTTTAAAATAGAGTGATGCCCCACTGGCAAAGACTAATAACAAAATAATGGGACTCTTGAATTGCTCTAGCAAGAGTAAAAAAATACTCTTTTGTTTTTGCTCTTCATAGCGATTCAACCCGTAAGTCTTTATTCTTTTATTGATACTCCCCTCCGCCAGTCCGTTTGTTAAATCCCCTTGAAGCGTATTGACAATTTCTTCAAGGGGAATCGAAACCACATCTTTAATAGGATAATTATGAACTTTCTTAGTTGATGAATTATCAGTTGTAGTGTTATCAAGGTTTTTAGAGGCCATCTTTTAGATTTAGATTTTAATTAATTTTTCATAAATTATTAATAATTAACCACTTATAAACATTCAAGCATTTTCCTCAGACAACGATTCCTTTTAAACAAAATCCAGCACATCAAAGCGTTTTCCTAGTATTTCTTCATCGTTGACTAATAACCAATTACGGAGCAGGGTAGCATAAATCTTTCTAAAATCTACAGAATACTTCAAATCACCTTCGTCTAAATTCGTTAGATTAGGCGCTTCGTTGAGTATTTTATCAGCTTTCAATTTTCCACCCATCAAGAATACATTATTCGCCGTTCCGTGGTCTGTGCCTCCGCTAGCATTTTGTTTTACCCTTCTCCCAAATTCAGAGAACGTCATCATCACCACATCGTCTAGCTTGTTGTTTTGTTTGAGTTCATTTAAAAACACGTCCATCGTTTCGGCATAGTTTCTTAACAAACGTTCTTGCTGATTGAGCTGATTGACGTGGGTATCAAACCCTGAAATGCTGACGTAATAGATATTGGTCGGCATCCCCGAGAGTATCAGTTCGGAGATAGTCTTTAACCGTTGCCCCAATTCGCCATTCGGGAAACTGGCTTTTGTTTGATAGATTTTCGATTTGGTATGAAGATATTCTGCCGAAGAGGAGGTTTCTGCCAATGTTTTATAGAGGTAACTTACATTATCTGAATGGTCGGCAGGTTGTGTTTTAGCGATTTTAGCGATAAAATCACCATGCACTTGTCGGTATAGTTTTTCAGGGTCTAATACCGCCAAACCTTTTAATTTCTCGCCTTTCATAGACAAACTTAGGGTATCATCTATTTCAAGGACGTTGTACGAGGCACAATCGCCCGAACAATTGGCATCTAAATAACGCCCTAACCAACCCGTTTGTAAATATTCATTCGGATTAGAAGCCGTTTGCCAAATATCCATCGAACGGAAATGCGACCTATCGGGATTTGGATAACCTACATTGTTGATGATTCGCATAAAACCTTCGTCATACCAAGGTCTTAGCTTTTCCAAGGCAGGGTTCAGTCCTATTTCGTCATTGAGGTTCAGTACCTTATTTCGCTCAATCGCAATCGTCGGACGTTCGCGATAGTAAATATCATTTTGGTAAGGCACAATCGTATTAAGTCCATCGTTCCCTCCAGACAACTGAATAATGACTAATATTTTATCAGGAGCACCCTTTACACTCCCTAAAGATTGCTGTTCAAAAGCTTTTAGAAAATTCGGAATCATTAAGCCCCCTACTGTTGCCAATGCCGAACGTGTGATAAATTCTCTGCGGTTGACCATAATATTGTAAGTGATGAATTGTGAGTTTAGTATTTAAATCTTCAAGGCTTTAATACTAAGCCTTATAGACAATATCGTTGTTTGACTCGTGATTGATTGCCATTTTAACACAACTGATATTCGGGGAGAGTCATTAAGGCTATCATCATTTTCTTGATAGTCTCTGCCTGACTCTCTTTCCCCATTTTAGCGATTAATCCTTTTTTCACATCCTCATTAATAGGCACTTGCAAAATGTATGCCTCGAGGGTATCTAACAACATTTCACGATTTTGTTGGGTAAAATATGTTGAAAATACTTCCCAGTTCATATCGGTTTCAAGGGTATTCTTATTTCCCTTACGAGTTTGGAAATCTGTATTTACATCTCCGTCCGACTTCGCAACGGTTTTTATCACCGTATTATTAAACATCAAATAGGGCAACTGCATCCTAAATAACAAACTCGAGCTATCTATCCAACTTTTGCCCCCAGCCCAGCCTGCCACATTGGGCGGATACAATAATACTTGCCCCAATACACGTTGCACAAAAAGTAAAGATTGTTTTTCGACCAAGTTAGAGCCCGTAGTTCGCTGTAAACCCACAATAAGCTCGACAGGAGATTTAATGTGTGTGCCAACATTACGCTCTTCGTAGAACCATGAACTATTGAAGATAGTCTCCATCAAATCGGCAATATTATACTCGTTTTTATAGAACTCCTCCGCCAATTGACTGACACGGTTAGTATCCACCTGCTCATTCACAAAGTTTTTGTAGATTTTGGTAACAACAAAATTGGCGGTTTCTTTTCGTTCCAAAATCATTTTGATGATATCTTCCCCCGTAAAGTTGCCCGTTTTTCCAAAGACCACCTTCGTATCATCATCATGTTGTTTAGTGTTGAAATAAAACCCCGTTATTTTTCTATCAAATTCCCAGCCCGTAAACGCTCTGGCAGCTTCTTTCACGTCGTGTTCAGTATAATTCCCCCTGCCGAGCGTAAACAATTCCATTACTTCACGGGCAAAGTTTTCGTTCGGGCTGCGTTTCTTATTCTGCTGATTATTCAAAAACTGGAGCATAGCCGCCTCTTTGGAGACCGCCATTAGCAAGTCGCTAAACTTCCCTAATGAATGTTGGCGGATGGTATTTAAGTAGCTTTGGGCAAATAGCGGATTGGGCGTTCTACAGGCAAAATGTCCGTGCCAAAACAACGCCATTTTTTCTCGCAAGACGCCCTTTGAATTCGCCATTTTATCTATCCAAGTAGTATTCAGTAGTCCTTCCTCCTCCTTTACCATCTTGTTCAACTGCTTTATACGCTCTTGCGTGGTAAGGGTAGTATCTTTTTTTATCATCTGTAGCTCTGAATAAATATCCATTTTATCAACTGTATAAATGGGTTCAAAGCTTTCAGCGTCTTTCAATAACTGTTTAACATTCTTCTTGATAGACTTATGGCCAAGCTGAGTAATCACTTCAGGCCTTTCGCCAAAGCCTGCTCGCCATATAAGGTGCTGGATGGATTTTTCCTTATTCATAATATCATCGAGTTTAAAATAAGATACCTCTTAGAGTAAGAACGGATGAAAAGGTTTAATTATTAAAATGATACTTCATATTATTTAATTTATATTTTTCAAACATTCTTTGAGATGTTCCGTAGGGCATCTTACTGCTATATCACCCCTTCGGGGTTAAGTGGGTATTGACAATTATTTTTCCCTATAATCATACCATCCCTTCGGGATTTAGATACTTTGATTATACGGCATGGTCAAAGGATATTACAATGAGGGGGAATAAGCGTTAAATCCCGAAGGGATGGTATGATTATAGAAATATCAGATAAAGCCAGGTATATAAACTCCGAAGGAGTGACAGATTCTTCCTACTAGTGTATCACCCTTTTGTGAGTCAGGTGCGTATTGATAATTATATTTTCTATAATCATATCATCCTTTCAGGATTGAGGTATTTTGATTATACTGCACTAGATTTAGATTCCAAAGGGCACAAAAAAATCATTCCTGTTTAGGGCGATAGATAAATCTCGCCCTAAACAGGAATGAAGAAATTATAATAACATAAAAATTTTACCCAATCTGAGCAGCCAACCAATCTCCTACTTCTGAAGTAGAGAATGCTTTTCCGCCATCAGCAATATCAACGGTTACTACGCCTTCTGCCAAAGATTTATTCACTATGTCTTTGATTTCGTTTGCCTCGTCCATCAATTTGAACGCATATTCAAACATCATCGCAGCCGAAAGTACTGTTCCTAGTGGGTTAGCAATGTTTTTGCCTGCCGCCTGTGGGTAACTTCCATGGATTGGCTCGAATACTGATGTATGTGTACCGATAGAAGCCGAAGGCATCAAGCCCATTGAACCAGAAATTACCGAAGCTTCGTCTGTTAAAATATCACCGAACATATTTTCTGTAACCATTACGTCAAATCCTTCTGGCCATTGGATAATACGCATTGCTGCCGCATCAACGAATAAATATTCTGTTTCTACTTCTGGATATTCTTTTTCGATACCTTGTGCTACTTCTCTCCAAAGTCTTGAAGTTTCTAATACGTTCGCTTTGTCAACGATACATACTTTCTTACGACGCTTCATCGCATATTCATACGCTAAACGTACAATTCTATCTACTTCTGGCTTCGTATATTCACATACGTCCCAAGCTTTGTCGCGTGTTTCATTTCTTCCTTTGTCGCCAAAATAAATACCGCCTGTTAGTTCACGGATACAAACGAAGTCTGCATTTTCAATCAATTCTCTTCTTAACGGAGATTTGTGCAATAATGAAGGGAATACTAATGTAGGACGAATGTTGGCATATAATCCTAATTTTTTACGCATCGCCAACAAACCTTGCTCTGGACGAACTTTGGCTGATGGGTCGTTGTCAAAACGTGGGTGACCTATCGCACCAAACAATACAGCATCTGCTTCCATACAAATGTTGTGTGTTTCGTCTGGATATGGATTACCCGTCGCATCAATCGCTACTGCTCCTGTTAAAGCATGTGTCAGATTAATTTCGTGGTTATACTTTTTTCCGATTGCATTAACTACTTTTAATGCTTGTTCAATTACTTCTGGACCGATACCGTCTCCGGCTAAAACTGCAATATTTAATTTCATTTTTTTGGACTTGAGGACTTTGGACTTGAGGACTCAAGGTTTTTTTAAGTTATAAAATTTTTAGATTTAAGACTTTTGGATGCTGGACTTTATGACTAAAAAGATTTTAGGACATTAGATTTTTAGACGCTGGACTTTAGGATTTTGTGATTTGTAAGATACAATAAATACCTCTTTCTTCTTATTCCATCCCTAGCGAGGGACTTAAGTCCCTCGCTAGGGATGATTTGAAGAGTAAACATTTAATCACTCAATCACAATTCACTAACTCACAACTCATTCAAAACTCACTCATTCAAAACTAAATAAGATTAAGCATTTTCTGTGTCGCCTTAATAGCTGATACCGTTTGGTCAGAATCTAATCCTCTGGTTTTAAACTCTTTGCCTTTATGTTCCCATGTAATGATGGTTTCACAAAGTGCATCGGTATTTCCCCCTGGAGGAATCCTTACGGCATAGTCTGTCAGCATCGGGAGGTTTACCTCTTTCTTTAGGTACACCTTCTTCAAGGCATTCATAAAGGCATCGTACTGACCGTCACCCTGTGCATTTTCTTCAAAAATATGTCCTTCAATTTTTACCCTGATGGTAGCCGAAGGGCGAAGATTTTTAGAATGCGTCAACACATAATTTACTACCTCCACTTTCTCTTCGATGGTATTGCTATCAATCACATCCGAGATAATATAAGGCAAATCTTCCTGCGTAACTACCTCCTTGCGGTCGCCAAGTTCAATGATTCGCTGCGTTACTCTTTTTAAATCCGCTTGCGATAATTTGATACCCAACTTCTGAAGGTTCTTCTCGATATTCGCTTTACCAGACGTTTTTCCCAACGCATATTTACGTTCTCTACCAAAACGTTCGGGCATCAAATCGTTGAAATACAGGTTGTTTTTATTATCGCCATCCGCATGAATACCAGCCGTTTGTGTAAAAACATTTTCACCTACTACGGGCTTATTCACAGGGATTCTAAAGCCAGAAAAAGTTTCGACCAGTTTACTAACCGAATAAAGTGACTCTTCCACTACCGTCGTTTCCACATCACACATAAAGTCTTTCAGTACGGCAATAGTACTTGCTAGCGGAGCATTTCCTGCTCTTTCACCCATACCATTCACCGTTAGATGAAGCCCATGTACACCTGCTCGCACTGCTTCCATGACGTTGGCAATGCTTAAATCATAGTCGTTATGTGCGTGAAAATCAAAGTGTTGAGTTGGATAACGCTTTACAATCGCCGACAGGAAATCATAACATTCACGTGGCGTAAGCACTCCTAGCGTATCGGGCAACAATACTCTTTCGATGGGTTGGGTACTTAGGAAATCCAGAAACTGATATACATATTCTGGCGAGTTGCGCATGCCATTACTCCAGTCTTCTAAATAAACATTACATTTAATGTCTTTAGAACGAGCCAGCGTAAATACCTCCGCAATCTCAGCAAAATGTTGCTCAGGCGTTTTTTTAAGCTGATGCACTAAATGATTCATCGACCCTTTCGTGAGTAGATTCATCACCTTCGCTCCTGCTTCAATCATCCAGTTTACCGACGTCTCGCCATCAACGAAAGTCAGCACCTCGATTTTATCAATCAATCCGTTTTCACTTGCCCAGCTCGTAATTTTTTTAACCGCCTGAAATTCACCGTCGGATACTCTTGCAGAAGCTACTTCTAAGCGATCGACTTTTACTTCTTTTAATAATAATTGAGCGATTGCTAATTTCTCAGTAGCCGAAAAAGACACTCCGCTGGTTTGTTCTCCATCGCGAAGTGTCGTATCCATTATTTCTATGTGTCGCATATTTTCTTTGCTATCAGCTTTCAGCTGTCGGCTGTCGGTCATCGGTCATTGGTTATCAGATTTTAGACTATCAGTCATCAGATTTACAAAAGTGTTTACTTTTCTAAATCGAAAGCTGAAATCCGAAATCCGACCGCCGAAGTCCGATAACCGACACCCGATAGCTGATAGCCGAATGCTTAATAAATACTTTTACTAGCAAAACCACCTATTTCTGCTTTCATTGCTTGAAGATAATCTATATCGTCAAAGCCATTGATAAGGTTATTTTTCTTATAACCGTTGATAGCAAAGCTTTCTTGTTCGCCTGTAGCAACGATGGTGATGGTTTGTGCTGGAAGGTCTACCTCCAATTCGGCAGCTGAATCGGCTTCGATGGCCAAGAAGATTTTATCTAAAAATTCAGGGCTTACTTGTACTGGCAGAATACCTACGTTGATAGCATTTCCTTTGAAGATATCAGCAAAGAAGCTTGATACTACGCAACGGAAACCATAATCATAAATAGCCCAAGCGGCGTGTTCACGGCTTGACCCACTTCCGAAGTTATGTCCTCCTACTAGGATTTTCCCTGTGTAAGTAGGATTGTTTAATACGAAATCTTGTTTTGGTGAACCGTCGGTATTATAACGCCAGTCACGGAATAAGTTATCGCCAAATCCTTCACGTTTCGTAGCTTTTAAGAAACGAGCAGGGATAATTTGGTCAGTATCAACGTTCTCAATTGGCATTGGAACGGCTGTTGATTTTAATATAGTGAATTTATCGTATGCCATTTGTTAGAGCTTTCAGCTTTCGGATTTCGGACTTCGGCTTTTTTACCTTTATGCGAAATGGCTTTAGCTTTCAGCGTTTAATTTTTTAATCAGATGATATAATTGTTTCTTGATAGCAATAATTTCAGACGAAATAGACAAAAACACATCACTTGAAAGATATTCTAAATCTTTTGACAAAATCATTAAATATTCCAGTTCCGAAGCAGAACCAAATGAAATATTTAAATATCTAGCAAAATCTCTATCTCCAATTTTTCCACATCCCTCTGCAATGTTAGTAGGAATGGAAGCGGATGCTCTCCTTATCTGAGAAATAAGTCCATATTTCTCGTCACTAGGGAATGTTTTTGTTTGAGAATAAAGCAATAATGTCAATTCATGACTCTGTTCCCAAACGCGCAACTTTCGAAAATCTCTCATAGGTATAAGCCACTGGCTTTCGTTTATATGGTTTCAATGATATTTTAAGGCTGTATGAATCAAACTAAAATTAACAATTAATTGGTTAGATTCTTTCCAATGTCCTTAAATTAAAAATTGAAAACCGAAAGCTGAAAGCCGATGACCGACAGCCCCTACAATAATTCTCTCGGATCAGTAACTACCCCAGTAACTGCCGCAGCAGCAGCTACTAATGGACTAGCCAATAGCGTACGAGAACCTGGTCCTTGGCGACCTTCAAAGTTTCTGTTTGAAGTACTTACCGCATATTTTCCAGCAGGAATCTTGTCGTCGTTCATCGCTAAACAAGCAGAGCAACCCGGCTGACGCAATTGGAAACCAGCCTCAGTCAAGATATCATAAATACCCTCTTCTCTGATTTGAGCCTCCACAATGTGTGAACCCGGAACAATCCAAGCAGTGATATTATCAGCCTTCTTGCGTCCTTTTACGATAGAAGCAAAAGCACGGAAATCTTCGATACGACCGTTTGTACAACTTCCAATAAACACATAATCTACTTGTTTGCCCAGCATACTTTCTTGCTCGCCAAAACCCATGTAGTTTAATGATTTATCATAAGTAGCCTTTCCGCCTTCTACAGATTCAGCCGTTGGAATATTTTTAGAGATACCCATACCCATACCTGGGTTAGTACCATAAGTAATCATCGGTTCGATGTCGGTAGCATCAAAAGTGTATTCTTTATCGAATACAGCATCAGCATCCGTTTTCAATGTTTTCCAGTAAGCTAACGCTTTATCCCAAGCCTCGCCTTTTGGCGTTTGTTCGCGACCTTCAAGGTAATTGAAAGTAGTTTGGTCTGGAGCAATCATACCACCACGAGCACCCATTTCGATACTCATGTTACAAACCGTCATACGACCTTCCATCGACATATTTTCAAATACATCACCAGCATATTCTACAAAGTAACCCGTTGCGCCAGCAGTAGTCAACTTAGCAATGATGTATAAAGTAACGTCTTTCGGTGTAACACCCTTACCCAATTTACCATTTACGTTTACACGCATTTTCTTAGGCTTCGGTTGCATAATACACTGCGACGAAAGCACCATTTCAACTTCAGAAGTACCAATACCAAAAGCAATTGCACCAAAAGCACCATGCGTAGAAGTATGCGAGTCACCACAAACGATAGTCATCCCCGGAAGCGTAATACCATTTTCTGGTCCAACCACGTGTACAATACCATTTTTAGGATTATTCAAGCCCCAGTGAGAAATACCATATTTCGCCGAGTTGGTTTCCAATGCTTTCAACTGGTTAGCAGAAAGAGGGTCAGCTACAGGAAGGTGTTGGTTAATCGTCGGAGTATTATGGTCAGCAGTAGCAAAAGTGCGGTTTGAAAACATCACACCGATACCTCTTGTTTCTAAGCCTAAAAAAGCAACTGGACTAGTAACTTCATGGATAAAATGACGGTCGATGAAGAAAACATCTGGGCCGTCTTCGATTTTACGAACAACGTGGGCATCCCATACTTTGTCGAATAATGTTGTTGGTTGCATATTATATTTAATAATTAAAATTCTGATGATACTTTCAATGATACAAATTTGAGAAGAATTATAGATAAAGTATTAACGAATTAAGTTCAAAAAATAGCGTTTTTAGCCCATTATCAATTATTGGTCGTAAAAAAGCATCCAAAACGCTTCTCAAAAACAAAATTAATTAGAATTAAACATTATTTTATTGTCAGATAGATATTTTAAGTCCAATTTTTTCTTGAAATAGTTTTTTTATAAGAAACTTAAAAATGTATATTTGTAATAGTAGCTATGAATTTTAATCGTAAATCTTAAACTAAAAACCTTCCATTACCATTATGAATGACATTATTTACTTAGTACCAGCCTTTGGAATCGTAGGATTAATCTACACTGCTTGGCGTTTTAGTTGGGTTTCTAATCAGCCCGCTGGCAATGCCGAAATGCAAAAATTATCTGGTTATATAGCAGACGGGGCTATTGCCTTCTTAAAAGCTGAGTGGAAAGTGTTAGCTTATTTTGCCATTCCAACAGCAGTATTATTATTTTGGTTAGGGTCTGACAAAGGCACAGCCGAACATCCCATTCATTCGTCACCCTTGATAGCCGTCGCGTTTTTAATCGGTGCTTTGCTATCGGCAACGGCAGGATATATCGGGATGAAAATTGCTACCAAAGCCAACGTTCGCACGGCAGAAGCCGCCCGCACGTCGCTATCAAAAGCCCTCGACGTATCCTTCACAGGAGGTTCAGTAATGGGCATGGGCGTAGCAGGATTAGCCATTTTAGGTCTTGGAGGCTTGTTTATAGCCTTTTATAATATTTTTGCACAAGGTCAGGCATTGACCTCTGACGAAATGAAAACCGCTATTGAAGTATTAGCAGGATTTTCATTAGGAGCAGAATCAATCGCGCTTTTTGCCCGTGTAGGTGGCGGTATCTATACCAAAGCAGCCGACGTAGGGGCGGATTTAGTAGGAAAAGTAGAAGCAGGTATTCCAGAAGACGACGTGCGTAACCCTGCCACCATTGCCGACAACGTGGGCGATAACGTAGGCGACGTAGCAGGTATGGGTGCCGATTTGTTTGGCTCGTATGTAGCCACTATTCTAGCGACGATGGTACTCGGACAAGAGATTGAGGTAACCGATAACTACGAAGGCTTCTCGCCCGTATTATTACCAATGCTGATTGCAGGCGTAGGTTTGTTGGCATCCTTAGCGTCTACCTTCTTTGTGAAAATTAAAAATGAAACATCATCAGTACAGAATGCCCTTAACTTAGGCAACTGGGTATCTATCCTCATTACCTTCATTACTTCGTATTTCTTAGTAAAAAACATCTTGCCCGAAACCCTTAATTTGCGTGGTTTTGAATTTACGCCAAACGGCGTTTTTTATGCCATTGTCGTTGGTTTAGTAGTAGGCGCATTGATGTCGATGATTACAGAATATTATACAGCCATGGGCAAGCGTCCAGTATTATCCATCATCGAAAAATCGGGGACTGGTCATGCGACCAACATTATTGGCGGTTTGGCAGTAGGGATGGAATCAACGGTATTGCCTATTATCGTATTGGCAGCGGGTATTATTCTCTCTTACAAATTTGCAGGATTATACGGCGTATCAATAGCGGCGGCAGGGATGATGGCAACCACGGCCATGCAATTAGCCATTGATGCCTTCGGACCAATCGCCGACAATGCAGGCGGTATTGCCGAAATGTCGCAATTACCTCCAGAAGTACGTGAACGCACCGATAATTTGGATGCCGTAGGGAACACCACAGCAGCAACGGGTAAAGGCTTTGCCATTGCTTCGGCAGCGCTTACGTCGTTGGCATTGTTTGCAGCCTTTGTAGGAATCGCAGGCATCAAGGCTATTGATATTTACAAAGCCGACGTATTAGCAGGTTTGTTTGTGGGTGGCATGATTCCATTTATTTTTAGTGCCTTATGTATCTCGGCAGTAGGTAAAGCGGCTATGGAGATGGTAAACGAGGTACGTCGCCAGTTCCGTGAAATTCCGGGGATTATGGAATACAAGGCTGAACCAGAGTATGAAAAATGCGTAGCGATTTCTACCGAAGCATCTATCAAGCAAATGATTTTGCCAGGGGCGATTGCCTTGATTACACCTGTATTGATTGGCTTCACTATGGGACCAGAAGTATTAGGCGGTTTATTAGCAGGGGTAACAGTATCGGGCGTATTGATGGGAATCTTCCAGTCGAACGCAGGGGGTGCTTGGGACAATGCCAAAAAATCGTTTGAAAAAGGCGTCTTGATTGATGGCGTAATGTACTACAAAAAATCAGAGCCACACAAAGCATCCGTAACAGGAGACACCGTTGGCGACCCATTCAAAGACACCTCTGGCCCATCTATGAACATTCTGATTAAGTTAATGTCTATCGTATCCTTAGTAATTGCACCTTATATTGCTGTACATACTACGGGCGTTGGGGCAAAAATTGACAAGAAGGTTGTTCCGATTGTGAAGGTGGTTGAGAATGGGAAGATGTAGGATTTTTGTTGAATGAGTTTGATGGACACCTCCTTTTTAAGGAGGTGTTTTTTTTGTGGGAGAATTACGTATAGGTTAGTTAAGTAATAATTAATTTGTATATTTAAAAAATATTGTTTTGCTCAGGATTTTTCAACAAGTATATTTAAAAATAATTAATAAATGAGTATAGAAGAAATCTACAAGCTTAATAAAATCAGTGTTCGTTCTTATAATATTTGTAGATGTAATGACATCAATACTGTGTTAGATTTGAAAAAATATTATCAACAAAATGAATCTTTTTTTAATTTAAGAAATTGTGGCAACAAATCTAATGATGAGTTAATTGAAATTTGTAGCAAGTATGATAATATTGAATCTCAAACTTATTCAACAAAAAAGCTTGAAGATTTTGATTTTTTATTAAAATTAACAAGAACTCAAAGAGATGTAATTAATAGTTTTATTCAAGCAAACACCGATAGCCTTTCTGTAAGAAGTAAGAATGTTATAAACGAGTATTTGGAGGGTAACTTGAAAATAAAAAAGTTTTCAGAGAAAATATTGTTTGACCTTACTTTCAATTCAAGTAAATTGAAAAATATCGGTGCAAAGTCAATACCAGAATTAGACATCTACATACTAATAATTAAAGATTTTATTAAAGAAGTTAGCGAAAATAATGATGAAAAATATTTAATCTCTTTAAAGAATAATTTTTTAATACAAAAAACTTTTTCTTTAAATAAAATTCCTAATGACATTCTAGAATCCGAATCTATTTTCAAGTTAACAAACTTTTTAATTAAACAAAATTTACTATTTGATAAAAATCAAACAAATATTTTCATTAAAGGATTAAAGATTTATCAAGATATACCCGATTTATCACTTGATGAAATAGCAATAGATGTAAATTTAACTCGTGAAAGAGTTAGACAAATAAGAATAAATTGTTTTGGTGAATTATTCAATAAACTACTTTTTATAAAAAATTTTAAAGATGACCTTCTTCAAAAATATAATATAGATGATAGTCAAAACATTTTAGATGTTGCTGAAAATTTAATATCACTTATTAATAAATCTAATAATACTTCATTCTCAAGAGAGTTTATAATTTACATTCTTTATACTTATTTTTCTAATACATTTTCACTTGTGGGAGAATATGAAGACATTTTATTCCCTAAGAATTTCAAATCAAAGAATAGACATAATTGGCAAAATTTTTATTTGATAAAAACTGAAATAGTTAATGTATTTGATTTTACTTCTTTTGCAAATGATATTAGTAATCGTATAAATAATAGGATAGAAGAAACATATCACTTTAATTTTAAAAGTTATTTATCTAAATTTTTATTAAAAAATGATGACCTTAATGTTCTAAATATCATAAGTGATTTATCAGAAAATCTTATAAACAAAGAATTTGAAATTTTTATTGATGTTGATGATAATCTTATATTTCAAAGAAATACGCTTAAGCATCTTCATGAATACGCAATTGAAGCATTAGAAGATATTGGTGAACCATCTAAAATAGATAAGATTTCTCAATGGATAAAACAGCATTATCCACTAATTTTAAAAAGTAATTCTGCTCTTAGAGGCATTCTACACAAACCTAACAATGGTTTAATTTATTTTGGACGAAGTAGTACTTATGGTTTAAAAAAATGGGAGAGTACAATGAATAATATTAAGGGAGGAACTATTAAAGGAATTGTAATCGAACTCTTAGAAAACTCAGAAAACCCTCTTCATCTTAATGCTATTCTGAAGGAAATACAGAAATATCGAGAAGAAACAAATGGAAAAAGCCTAATAACAAATTTGAAATTAGATCCCAATGATCAATTTATTTTTTTTTCTCAAAATTTTATAGGATTAAAGAAAAAAAGGTCTTATTATTATCTAGAAAAATATGAAAATATTCCTATACAATTAGGAAAAAAAATAATTAAAATTGTAAAACAAAGGAAGGTTAATACGTTAACTGAACTACTTATTTTTTTGGAAAATAATTTTCAATTAACTAATAATGAATCCTTAAATATTCTAAACAATTTAAATATTCAAATATGAAAATAATAGAAATTAAACATTTACAAGCACAACATCTTAAGAATATTTGTATGAAACAAGGCATTGACTATATGTTACTAAATAACTTACTTGAATCTGTTAAAACAAAAAAATTATTAAAAAGAAATAATTATCACCAACAAAAAATTAATGATTTAATCGAAAAAGCAATAAAATGAAGTTTTCAAATATTGAAGTAAATAACTTTAGACAATATTATGGTTCCATAAATATCGATCTTTCAACAAGCTCAGATAGAAATATCGTTGTAATTGGAGGGAAAAATGGTTTTGGAAAGACTAATCTTTTATTATCAATTGTTTGGTGTTTATACGGTGATAAAACACCCTTAATAGATGATCATTTCAAAAAAGAAATACAAAAGGAAAAGAATTATCCTTCATTTCTACAGCAATCTTTAAACTGGAGTGCTAAACGTGAAAATAAAAACAGTTTTTCTGTTAGCATAATTGTTACCGAAATTGAGTTGCCAAAATTTAATGGATTTTCCTCAAATTCAAATAGTCTAATATTGAAGAGAACATATAATATATCTTCAATGAGTGAGACATTCACAATCAAAGATTTCTCATCTAGAAAAGAAATATTTGAAGATGAAACGGATAAAATAGATTTTATTAACGATTATGTTATACCAGTAGAGGCCGCAAAATTTGTTTTTTTTGACGCTGAAAAAATCTCTGAAATTGCAAATTTATCCATCAAAGACGAAGGAAGTTTTATAAATGATGCTTTAAGTAAAATTTTAGGATTAGAGACCTACGAAACTTTGATTGAAGATTTTAACGAATATATTTCTAATTTAACAAAAGAGAATGCTACAATAAATCTTCAAGAGCAAATTGTTAATCAGGAAAAAGCTATTAAAATATCAAATATTGATATAGAAAAATTAGAAGAAGAAAATGCTGAAGCACTTAAGAAAATTGACCATTTAAAAAAAGATATTAGATCATATGATAATTTAATATCTCAAAATAGCAAACAAGGTAGCTCTTTTTTTGATCGCGATGCACTTATTCTTCAAATTGAACAATTTGAACAAAAAGAAAATGAATTAAATATTAAATTTAATGAGTTAAGTGAAATAATTCCTCTAGTTATCCTTACCAGTAAACTTGAAGAAGTTAATGAGCATCTTAAAATTCAAGATAAAAATGATATTATAATAAATTCTTCAAAAGAGAATTTAAGAAAAATCGAAAGTTTCATTGAATTACTTTTCAATAAACCTCCAGAACCTGAAGATTCAACAATGTCTTTAAAAGATAAAATGTTTTATTATAACAAAGCTCATTCATTGAGTAACGAGTTATTTCAAGATGGAAATGATTACATCGATTTGGAATTTGACTATGATTTAAACAATTCTGAAAAAAAGTTAATTTCAGATGCAATTAATGTTGTTAATTTTCAATCAAAAGAATTATTTGAATCTACAATTAAAGAATTTAATGAAACAAAAATTATCCTTTCTAAGCTTCAAAAAGATTTGACCAAAGTCGATTCAGACTTAGCCGATGATTTAATTTTAGAATACTCATCAAAAAAAGAAACTGCTGATTATGAAATAGCTGAAAAAAATAGAAAAATTGGAGAAAACAATCAGAAAATTTCAAAATTTAAGACTGATATTGTTCGCCTAAATCAACAGTTAATAACATTAGTAAAGAAAGTTGATATAAATGAAAAGAATAAACTCAAAATAAGAAAAAGCAATGAATGTATTGAAGCATTAAATTTGTTTTTAGACGAACAAAAAAACCAACACAAAAAAAGTATTGAATTTACAATATTGAATGAATTAAAAGCTTTAATGCATAAACTTAATAGTGAAGAAAATAAAAGTAAATTCATTGAAGATGTAAAAGTTTCTATTTTAGCAGCAGGCCAAGGCATGAAAATTACTCTTTCTGACCAAGATGATAATGAAATCAGAAAAGAGAGTCTTTCTTCTGGAGAAAAACAAATCTATATTTCTTGTTTAATTAAAGCTATTATTAAAGAATCAATAATAAGCCTTCCAATATTTATTGATACTCCTCTGGGTAGACTTGATGAAGAACATCGAGATAATATTACAAAAAAATATTATCCAGCCTTATCTGAACAAGTCATTTTATTTTCTACTAATAGTGAAATTACCCCAAAACGATTTAAAGACATTTCAGAGAATATCTCAAAATCATATATTTTAGTAAATGATGGCTCAAATACCAATCTAAAAAATGGTTATTTTAACAATATAAGTAATGATTAGATTTAAATTAGATATTGAAAGTACCGAGATACTCGATCGTATAACATCTATCTATAATTTTAGAAGAGATACCATAACTGGTCGAATAGCATTAGCTTTAAGTATTCAAAAAGGATCATTATTTAATGATAGTGATAATCATTTACCGCAAAATGGTAGAGAATATACTCCAACAAGTAATATTTTTGGGCGTTTAATTAGTGATATTGATAATTTCCCTATTTATAAATCAATCTTTGATCAATTTTATAAAAAGGAATTAACTGAAATTGAATTTATAAAACTTTATAAGCTACATTTAAAGGATGGGTTAGATATTTGGAATAGCGAATTAGATAAAATTGATATTACAAAAGGAGAGCATATTTTTATTTTATTAAAATCTATAAAAAAAGGATTGGTATTAAGAGTAAACCAACCTCATTTATCTTCTGAAAAGTCAGAAAATTCATTTATTTTTAATAATGAAATTAAAGAATATAAGAGACTCATTTCATTTTCCCTGGGATTAAATGAAAATAAAGAAGATATAATAGTTGATATTAATGATGAGACTCAATGGAGTAGTAGAAATATTGCGATTGCGGGTCAAAATGGCTCAGGCAAATCTCAATTGATTCTTGACATTCTTTATCAAATATCTAGATCTTCAGATAATAATTTACCCTTCACATTTTTTGATTTTAAAGGAACCGATAGTAAACAAAGTCTTAATTCTTTTTTAAATTCAACTAAATCTGTGTTTTTAAAAGTTGAACATAATAAAGGATTCCCTTTTAGTCCCTTATTAAATATTGATTTTAGAAATCCTAACAATATTTTATCTTTTGCTAATGATTTTCAAACATTCTTTCCAGAAATAAAACAAGTTCAATCTGCCAGTTTAATAAGAGCTATACAAGAGTTTATTTTTGATAATGATAGACCTCCTCAATTAGAAGAATTAATGTCTTCTATCTTGGAAAATAATAATGATAGAGATAACACAACAACTAGTGTTCTACAACAAATAATCAGTTCAGGAATATATGATGAAAAACAGAATTATAGTTTTTTTAATCAAAGTACTTATATTTCAATGCCTAGTGATGTAAGTAAACAAATAAAACAGTTTGTTACTTTTAATATACTAAAATATTTATTTACTATGTTTAAAGCTGCAGGAAATTCTAGTATTGAAAAAAATATTAAATCTCTAAGACATATCATTATAATTGATGAGGCTCAAAATTTTCTTCAAAAAAAAACTGCCAGACCAATTATTGAAGATATGTTAAGAGAATTACGATCAATTGGTGTTATAGTAATATTAATTGCTCAAGAAACTAAAGATTTTGTTTATCCAGATTTTGATTTTATATCTCAAGTTAAATTACCTATTTGTGCAGATGTAAATGATAAAAGTTTAAATAAAATGATTAAATTCATTGGCTCTGTTAATAGTGAATTAACTCTTGAAAAAGAAATAACAAAATTTTCTAAAACTGAATCCGATCACGAAGGAAGTCCTGTTAAAAAAGCATTAATAAATATTAACAATCCAAAATCTATTATAATAAGACAGTTTTGGAAAACTATTAAAAATGAAAATAACAATAGCTTCCTATAGTTTTAATATCCCTGCAGGTAAACGGCTGGGATATTAGATTTTTCATCTACCTACTACTCAAAAGAAATATTAGTTTAGTACAATTCCCTCACAAATACTACAATACCGCTTTCGCAAACTATTTCAGACTTGACTTACTTTTGTTTTTGTTACCTCACTCCTATCTTCATTGCTCGAATGCTCACTGTTTTAGATGATACAAAGAATACTTTGTAAAGTGTCCGAGAAACGATTTCATCAATTTGACTTATTTTAAGCAGTGAGTAATCTTTCGTGATTCATATTTTTTTTAAAATAAGCCCACTAGATAAATAGTTAGTGTGTCATAACAACCATTAACACTTAATATACTGAAAATCAAAGGTGTATTATAAGCAAAAACTTTATATCACTATTTTAATATTTTATAGACTAGCATTTCCAATAATTGTATTATTTCAATAAATATGATTTTTTTAATAGGAACTTTCTTGAAAAAGTGAAAATAATTATCATTGTATGATTGAGTTATCAAATTCCTTTTATAAGTTTACATCGTCAAACAAATGACACGAATAAAGTTCTAAGAATTGAGTTGAAAATTAAAATTAGTATCTTTTATTGAGTGACGTCCAGATAGAAAATACTTTTGAATATTGAAAACAAAATCTTAGATAAATACAAATTATCCTTTTAATAAATTTATCGTTAATAACAATAAAATATAAAGTCATGAACAAGAACACAATTAAAGCATTTATCGTAGCAGTTACTATGGTTTGCTTATCAAACGTAAATACATTCGCTTCAAATCTTGATGAATCTGCTAGCCTTGTAAGAAGCAAAATATCTCAAGTAAATAACTCTTTAAACTTCAACGTTTGGGTTGATAACGTAGCTAGCAAAAAAGTAATAGTAGTAGTTACTGATGCTGACAAAAACGAAATTCACCGTGAATATGTTGATACTAAAGGTGGTAAATTCGCAAAAACTTTCGATTTCTCTAGCTTAGCTGACGGTAAATATACTATCGAAGTAATTAGCCAAAATGTGAACGTGATTGAATCAAAATCTTTTGAGATCAAAACAAATCTTATCACAAACCGTGACGTAGTTGTAGCTAGTCGTTAATCTTAAAACATTAATGACTATGGTAATACAACTAAACCTCTGTACAATGAATTTAGGGAAGTATGTCTAGCGATATCTTCCCTATTTTTATGCCTATTCGTCTGAACAACTATTGTTAGACGATTAAACCTACCTTAGTAAACCTAAAAATCAAGCTGACATAGACTCCTATCTCGAATGATTATTAATGTTTATTTTTTTTACTGATAAAATTTAATAAAAAAAATATCCCTAATAATATCAAACTACTAATCCCAATTGTCCAATCTGTTTCTGATGGAATTTTATGACCGCTAGCATGTGCCATTAATCCAAAAAGTAAATCCAAGATTAATAATAAGATAGTTATTATTTTGGCTACAGAGATAAGTATTTTCATGCGTTTTAATTTGTTTGTTTGTCCCTCGAAACTGTTGCTCACATCAAAGCATTCGTCAAGCAGTGGCTTTACATTGTTCAAACGCTAATACTAATCTTTTAATATGGCAAAATAACACTTGGAATAAGTCGCAAGTAAGAACCTACATATAAAAGACTAATAATAATGATAACAACATAGTATAATTTTTGCTGGGTTTTATTGGCAAAATATATTAAAATAAGCACCTGCAATAAATATAAAGGGAAAAAATAACAATAAGAATCCTTATACATATTACTAGCATAGCCTCCCATCAAAAAGATTAGAAAGAAGTTTAAATACCGAATTACAATAAAACATACAATGTTTAGTAATATAATGATTAGTTTTTTATTCATGATTGATATACAGTTACAACAATATGATGCTGTATAGAGATAAATGCCGTACGATACAAAGGACGAATGCAATTCGTCCCTACTTGTTTTATTCGTAACTAATAGACATATCCTGAGCAAGGGCGAGTCCTTGATTTACTACAATTCTAGTAATTCTACCTTGTGAATCCAATGTTGGGGTAATATCTGCTTGGTGGGTAGTCGAAGAGAAATCGTATTTTAAAAACCAACCAACGGGCAATATTTCTCCTAAGTACAATATTGTAGTATTAGGATTAGATTCTTGTATTAATAAAAACTGTGTTTGTTTAGTGATTTCCCAAAGTGGATTTTTTATCTTGGTCCAAGAAGAAATTATATTCACTAAAGACCCATCGTATGTCTCTTTTGCAGCATTATTTTGAACATTCCATTTTATATTTACAAAGGCATCTGAACCAAAATTTGCTTCAGGAGTAAACTTTTGGGTTAATAAACCATTATCGTTGTAAGCCCATTTGGTTTTCCAAGCGGTTATTGTCATTTTGTCTTCACTATAAGAATACGTTTCTGATACCACTGTTCCATCACTATAACTGATTTCAATTGCTGTAATCAAACCATCCTTATTACGTTTAAAGGTTCGCTCTGTAGTGAGTGTGCCATTGTTTTCTACCATTTTTATGAGAACACCCTTATCCCATGTAAGTTTTATCGTCGATTTAACACTTGCTCTTAAAGCATTAGGTATATATGTAATAGAGGTGGGTAAAGTACTGGTTGATACTGGAGTTTCCTTCGTAATCTTGGCCGTATAAACCTGTGTTGTGCCATCTTCGGCAGTAACGGTAAAACTAACGGGCTTGGAAAAATCTAAGATTGTCCCAGAGGTAGGAACGATGCTGGCTCGTTCCGAAAAAGTAGTGGTGACCTTCAGCTTTGTTATGTCTGCAGTGGCTGGAACGGTTGCAGTGATTATTTTGGTGATAGGGTCAATACTAGCGGTTATTACTGGCGACAAATCATTGAAGGAAAAACTTAGGATATCTTTCCCTGTGAATTTAGTGCGACTTATCAGTACTTTGTAAGTAGTCGTTGAACCGTCTTCGGCAGTAACCGTGTAAGCCACTTCCTTAGAAAAGTCTTGAGTTTTTCCTGAATTTGGGGTCACCCTCGCTCCCTCCGATACGATAATTGAAGGAGTCAATTTTGTAATATCTACGGTAGCAGGAACCACAGCAGTGATTTTTTTATTGGCTTCATCAATCGTGGCATTGACGGCAGGTGTTAAGCCCGAAAAGCTAAATTTTGTAATGATTTTGTTGGGACTTAATGATACTGTAATTTCTTCATTACAGGCGATTAGCAGTATCAAAACAGGCAAGTAGAAAAATAGGATTTTTGTATAGGTAGATTTCATGATTGTGTAAAGTTATTCTTGTTTTAATAGAGATAAGTAACACCATGTTTGGCGTGGAATAATACGATAAAACATTGTTGGATTTTGACGAGTTGGAAACTCGTTCTACTTATAGCCGATGAGCCTGATTGTGGATTCATTATAGAGGGTGTATTAAGGTGTAACTGTGGTACTAAATTACACATTTTTTAGCTATTATGAAAGTTTTTGGGTAAGTCTTTTTGAGAATTATGATTAAAAGTATCTCTCAATTCAATAACGTATAATATAATCGTTAGACACTTCAACAATATTTTATAGGTAGTAATTTTAGTGTTTTTTTATTAATAAAAAGCTCAGATTGGAGAACTATTTTGTTGGATAAATTTGTTTATATTTCGTCTTTTGAGGTTACGGAAATGTTGTTTAAAAGGTACTTTATTTACTCAATTTGCCCTCTTCGTGCTTTGGTAAATTTTACCAAAGCAATACCAAAGCGCTTACTAAAGCAGTGCCAAAGCAATGCTAGTATAATAAAACAATAGAAAACTATTAAAACAGTAAAAACAATAACAACAACAATAATAAAGAAGTTGTTGCTGTTAAAAATATTTTACTTAGATGATTTTTTAAAAAATATATGCTGAAATAAACGCTAGGGGCTGGCCCAAAAATTTGGTGGTAATATTTTGTTTTTCAAAAAAAAATCGCTACTTTTATGAAAGTTTTACGCACCTAGTGCCCCTCTTGTTTTTTCTAAAAATCAATATTTAAAAAATCTGGACAGACAGTTAAATAAATCCAACTACACACCTTCAAACAATGAAAAATTATATCGCTACTATCATTTTCCTGTTTTCATCCTTGCTCACTTTATCAAGTGTTGCTGTTGCTCAAAAGCAGTCGGAAGGCGGATTGTATAACAATACGGTTTATACATTTCCATCTAAAATTGCGGGTAAATCCTATCAACTTAATATTTCGTTGCTAAGGGATTTTGATAAAAATACTGTAGCAAAATATCCAAATACGTTGTATGGGCTGGATGATCAGTACGACAAAGATTTAATGCAACGTTTTTATGTATCTGCAAAGACTTGCTTTAAATTCCCTATCAAAACTTAACGCGAAGAATATATGTCAGGAATTGACCTTAAAAGAATTGAAGAAAACTATGCTAGTATGTCTGATGAAAAAATTGAGCAGATTGCCTCAAAAGATGCATACGGATTAAGACCAGAAGTCTACGAAATCATAGAGAAGGAAATAAAGAAAAGAAATCTTAACCCTGATTTATTAATTGCTGCCAAAGCTCAGAATCAGCAGTTTTCAATAGAAGAGATAGAAAAGTATTCAAATATTTTAAGAAGCTTACCTTGCCCAATTTGTGGCTCTACCACAGAAAAGCTCAATGGGACACTTGCTCATAAAGTAAAAAGCATGATTATTTTAACTTATACTACTGCGGAACCAGTTATTGCTTGTCCTAGTTGTTTAGACAAAACAAATAATAATGCCATTTTTTCATCGCTATTATTAGGTTGGTGGGGCATCCCTGCGGGAGTTTTCAAAACACCTATCGCTATCTATAAAAACTTGAAAGCTCAAAAATATAATGATATGGTAGCATCTAATCCTGCCATGTTAGCATTTACAGCATCGCATATTGGGGAAATAGAAGCCTTTAAAAACGACCCACAAAAACTAGCACATATTATTCGGGACATAAAAATATAATTTCCTCCTCCGTTAATCTGCATCTAAGAAACTGGGGTTTTGATTCTAATGATTTAGATTAGGTCTATAAGTTTAAGATTGGTCAACTTTTTAAAAGTTGACTAATCTAACTCAACTCCCAACAAAACAAGTAGGGACGAATTGCATTCGTCCCCGTACAAAACAAAACTGCCTCCTCATTTTATCAAACAAGGAGGCAATTCTATGGCATTTCAGATTGGTCAACTTTTAAAAAGTTGACCAATCTAACTTAAAGGTTTACTAATCTAATAGTAATCTATTACTTAATCTCAGTAATAAAAGCTTCTTTTGGCGTTCTTACTTTTTTCATATTTGTTAGCCAGTCGTTCGCTTCATCGCGATAACCTAATGGCAAAATCACAGTACTTTTAAGGCCTAGTGCTTCTAATCCTAATAATTTATCTAGTTCGGCAGGGATAAAACCTTCCATTGGTGTAGCATCTACTTGCTGTTCTGCGGCCGCCGCAATCGCCAAACCAAAGGCAATATAAGCTTGTTTTGCTGCGTGTGTAGCGTGCCATTCCTGACCTAGTGGCTCATACATTCCCCACAACATTTTTTTGTAATCATCCATTTGCGTAGCAGGCAATCCTCTTTCGGCGATGGTTCTGGCAAAAACCTTGTCGATTTTCTCTAATGAATAACCGTCCCAAGCAGCAAAAACCAATAGGTGCGAAGCATCCGTTATTTGGGTTTGGTTGAACCCTATTTGTTTTATTTTCTCTAAAAGCTCTTTGTTGGTAATTACGAATACCTCATAAGGCTGTAGTCCTGAGGATGAAGGAGCCAACCTTGTAGCTTCAAGGATATAATCTATTTTCTCTTGAGGAACGACATTGCCGTTCATTTTCTTAGTTGCATAACGCCACTCTAAAGCTTTTAATAATTCCATTTTTTGTCTTTTTAAAAATTCAATGTTATAACACTTAATTATGAACACAAACAATAGTAACTTTGTTACCAAAAGTAACAGTGACAAAAAAGTAACCAACTGACAAATGATGGAAATAGCAGAGAGACCCACCATCAAAGAATGCACCAAGACAATCATGGCAATTCATGACGTAATGGATATTCTGAGTGGCAAATGGAAAGTCTCAATCATAGCATGCCTTTGCTTTGAAAAGAAGCGATATACCGATTTATTAAGGGAAATAAATGGTATTTCAGGCAAAATGCTTAGCCGAGAGCTAAAGGAACTAGAAGTAAATCAATTAATTACCCGCACAGTGATAGACTCCCAGCCTATCAGCGTAGTCTATGAAATCACAGAATATGGCGCTACCTTAAAACAGGTAACTAGCGTTATTGCTAATTGGGGACTTGAACATAGAAAAAGAATTATCGGGAATTAGTTCCTAACATTATATTCGGGCGTAGAGCCTTATTTATTATCCAAACGATTCAACCCATGAAACAAAAACATTTTAAGTATATTAATACCCTTTTTGTAGTAATTCCTATGACTTTGATTATGGCATTCGTTGGCCTGATGCGTAACTATGGCTTTGGCGAAGACTGGTTTATGAAGTTTTTGAAGGCTTGGAGCGTCATGCTTCCTGTGGCTTATGTGGCGGCGTTTATTATTATTCCTAATGCCCGTAAATTGGCTGAGAAGGTGGCATCAAAGCCGTAGATTGGGGAGGTATACTACTGTGAAAGACAATTAACGCTTTGTTAGCACAGAGGTATTTAAAAAAAATACCTCTGTGCTAACTATAATTATTTACAAGTATATCTCTGGAATATTTTCTTTTTTCAAGTGAAAGGAATTAGCTCAAGATCAATCTTTTTATTATTTAATATCTTGTTTGTAACTACCAAATTTAGCACTACTAGTATATTTATTTAACGATATGGTCCTATATTGATAGCAATCGGACCACGGTAAGTGAATCCAACTTCAAAGCTTACTTTCTCATCTTTTTTTAAAAGATGCCATTTTTCCCAGTTTTCTTCTGGATTAAAATATATACTATTTGAGTTATCTTCTCTATTGATAAATCCAAAGCTAGTTTCTACTCGACGAATCGTACCTTTATAACGCTTCGGAATACCATTTGATAGCACAATACCTTGTACACAGTTCTTTAATTTATAATTTATTTTATTATTTTCATATAGCTCAGAAAATCGTTCCATTGATTCGGGAATGTCATTAAGTAAATATAAGTTTCTAGCAAACCAGAATCGTGCAGTATATCGATTATCTCCTTGTGTAAATGACCGCTTTAAATACTGCTTAATATCTAAATAATTTTCTGTTCCACTTTCTATGAGAAGCAACCCGATTTTGAAGTTTAAGTCCTTATCCCCTGGAACTAATTTTACTGTTTTTTCTAAAGTTTCTCTCGCTTTTTCGATATCTCCCTCTTTTTTAAATATATCAGATAGACGTATACTAATAAACGGGCTACCTGGATTTAACTGATATGCTTTTTTTAATATGCTTTGTGCTGCTGGAACATCATTAAATAGCTGGTTTAGCGTTGCTTCAAGTGCTAATAGAGTCTCATCAAGTGGAAACTTTTGTTTCGAAATACTTAAGTTTTTTTCAAATTCTTTAACAAGTAACTCTATCACACTATTTTCTATGGTAAGTTCACGTCGTATCTTAAATAAAATTATCTTTAAAAGTGTATGGTAAGCATATGGGGAATCTGTAACTTTTTTTGTTAGTTTATTGCAAATTTCAATTCCTTCATTTAAATATTTATTTTGCTCAACAATATAGTCAGTCTTCTCAGCCTTTTTTAAACTTAGTTCTGCTTTACTATGCAGAAGAACAGGGTCATTTATTGATAATTCTAATGCTTTATTTAATAATTTTTCTGCGGTGAACAAACTACCTCCAGCAATTTGCATCTCATAAATCGCTCGTTGTTGCTTAATTTTAGGATTATCAGAATTACGTGACTCGGCTAATTTATATATATTGCGCACTAGCAAAGGATCGCTAAATATATTTATTAATTTTCGTGCATTCACCATCGCTAGGCATGCTATTTTATCACTTTCAAAATCAGTATTTAAATATCCTAGTATTTTAGCATATTGATCATATCTATCCTGATCAGTTGTAAGAACGGTTTGAAAAACCATGTCTGCAATTTGTTTATGACGAGACAGATAAATATAGTCGTTAATATTGTAGTCACGTTTATCAAAGACAATAAATTCCAGTGGTTTAAATAATCTTTCTTTAAATTCTTCAAAATTAATTCCGTGAACCCTCGCTACTAGGCTCGCTCTAGCAGAAGCACCAAGACGATGTAGTATACAAATAGTGAGGTATATCTCTTTTGCAGACTCACTATTGATTTTCTGATACTCATCAAATATTATTTCTTCAAATGGTTTACCTTGGGTGGCTTCATATAATGCTACAAGCAATTCTCGATTAGCTTGTTGAGAGAGAGAATTTCTCTGTTCTTCTCTATTTAATTTTTCAAGAAGACCAAGCGAGTTATGTCGTCCTAATTGGTCTAGAAGCGACTCAATCTCACGATTATCGAGATACCTGAGTTGGTATTGATGTGTTAAGTAACTTTCTAAGATTTGGCAATCAGTATTCCAAACATTCGTCCGCTCAGTACAAATAATAGTTATTTCGACTGAATCTTTTTTACATTTTTCTAGGACAATTCTTATATCGTCTTCTCTTCCTGATACTCCATCAATATGAATAAATATTCTTTCTTTAACATAATTATATAATTCTAGAATTGCTTCAATATTAAGCTTTGAGCCTGGTTTAAGAAAAAAACAAAGTTTTTCGAACATATTAGACGCATCCCATGCAAGTCGTTTAATAAATACGCTTTTACCAGATCCAGCATGCCCTTGAATTAAAAATAGATTTTGAGGGAATTTTGTATGGAATGCATCGTCAATAAAAACTTCTGATAATATTGGATCCGTAAGGTTTCTTCTCACATCAAGATTCCGTGAAATTGGATCCCAATTAGCAAAATAACCACGATAAAATGCTTCGGGTCTAGTACTTTCAGTAGAAAAGTTAGAGTGAATATAATCGTTTTCTTCATAGAGAAATCTCAAAAATTCTTGGGTTGGATTTACTTTAGAGCTATCAACTGCAAACTTCTCAAAAAGCGGATGATCTGCTTTAGCACGAATACTTGACAAAAGTCTGTTTTGAGGAGTAATTAACTGATTTAGCTCTTCGAGAAATTCTTGAAAATTAGTTTTAATGACGCTTATTTTTCTTTGTTCCCATAGATTTATCTCTTCATTTCTAATAAACGGTGAGATTAAATACGATCTGGGCTTTTTTTCCAGATACTGGTCTAATTCATTTATAATCGTACGAATATTGTAATCAGCCATTCCATAACCGACAAAAAGAAATGTATAATCTAATGCTAACTCTTTTAACCTATCAAATAGACGTTCACGATGCTTCCTATGAGTAATATATTGATCTATTGTAAAAATTAGTGGGATATTTTCATCATCTATGTAATTAATACAACCATGTAATTTGTAATAAGGTAAGCTATTTGGCTTAGTAAAGATATCTTGTTGTCTACTGTCTTTTACAACGACTGAAAGCTCCTGAATACGGTGATTTTTATTATATACACTTTCAATTATTTTGTCATAATTTGTAGTCAAAATTGCTTTCCAAGCAAAAGTTGGTATAAGATTGTGAAATTCAGCGGGAGTATATTGCGAGAAAATAGTTGCTATAAATTTTTGAAATTCTGTAAGCCCAACATTAGAAATCGCAATTTCAGAGACATACGTTAGAGGTGTTCCGACATACTCGGGAGCCAAATATTCATTTGCAATTAAGTTAGCTAGCTCTTGTCCGAGTGGAATTTTGTCTGTAATCGATCCAAGTGCACCGAAACTTGCTCCAGAACCTAAGAATAAGACACAATTCCCTTGTTGAATTTGTTTTAAAAGATGAGACGGTATATTGATTTTCATAGTATTTTTTATATTATTTTTAGATGTAATTTAAAAAAATTCCTTAATTTTTAATAATTAAATTATAATTTTTATTCTTCCTCAATTGTCGTTTAATTACCTATATAAGTTTAATTCACAGAATTTATATGAATTTATTTCATTTTAATATATTGCATATAAATACTAACATTGTACTAAATCAATTAAAATTTGTTAGTTCCTTACTTAGATTCAACAGAAGAATACAAGAAAATTTTATATGATTTAATTTGGTAATCGACGTAAGTCGATGTAGAGCATGATGAGACAATAAAATAATGTTATTATAATGGTTTTCAAAAGTGCATTATCTTCTAACTAGAAATAAGAAAGAGTATAAATAATTCAATTGGATTGATTATTTATAACTAAACCCGTGGTCTGTAGCACACAGAACACAACTAGCGATGTATGGTGGACGTATGCAATACGTCCCTACTAGATAAACAAATATCATTTTCACTTAGCTGGTGACTTAAATCACCAGCTAAGTGAAAATTCCCCATCAATACTTCCAACTAGTCAAATCCGCCCCTTTGGGTGCTGATTGCTCGATACGCTTTAATATTTTGGGAATATACATGGTATTATACCGTAACCTCGAAATATAGTTGGGCTGATTAGGGTCACCATTCCAGCAATGTTCGGCACGGTCGCCATAGGTTACCTCACCGTCATAAGTAGGATTTTTTACTCCTTTCAGATAGTCTTCCATCAGATAGACGGCATTGTTTAGATAATAGTTATCCATGTCCCCACAGTAAATATGGATTTTGCCTTGCAACTTAGGGCCAAGTGTTCCCCAATCTCTTTTTAAAATATGGAGCAAATCGAAATGCTCTTTCCAGTATTCTGCTACCTTTTTATCAATGACGCCAGTTGTCTTATCAAAAATCCTTTGTGGATAGCCATCACTCCCAACAGGCGAATAAACAGCTTCCCAAATATCCCATTGCCCACCCGAACGCGTTTTATCGCCGATGGCTAATTCATGGTAATTCATATCCTCGACACTGCATTTCACTTTTCCCAAATAGTCACGTTTACCCGGAATAGCTGTTCTTTTCCAAGTACTCTCATAATAATAAGCATTAGGATACTTATACAAATCTATCGAAGAGTATGCCTCAAAAGAGATGGGGTCTGGACAAGCCGCAAAACATCCGTTGTATTCGTCAGGATAAAATATTTGTGCCGCCAAGGCTTCCCAACCACCCGTAGAGCCACCATACATAAACCTAGCCCAACCTTGCCCAATACCCCGAAACTGCTTTTCAATATAAGGTATCAGCTCATACGTTATGGCATCGCCATAAGGCCCAAGGTTGGCAGAATTTACGGCATACGAATCATCATAAAATTGATTGGCATGCTGAATTTCAATGATTAACATTCTTGGAAAATCCTTGCTTGTCCATTGCTTATAAAAATTATATTCCTCCTCTTTTACAATTTTGTTGTATCCATAAATATTAAATCGGGCTGAATAATCATCCGTTTTCATATCGGCAGGTGGAGGTGTTTCGCTAAAACCACCGAAATCAGCAGTGAAATGTCCGTGAAGAATGGCTACAGGATAATGTGCTTGGGGATGGGTATCAAAGCCATCGGGAATTAAAATGTTGGCTCCTAGATAAATATCTCTTCCCCAGAATTTACTGAGCAGTTCGCTTTTCATTTTAATATGCTTGATATACTTGGTGTCTTGTGGCGCAGGAATGGGCGGAATTTCTTTGTCTATTTTTAGTTTTATTACCTGATTACTGGCTTTTTTCAAGGTAATTTTTACAGGAGTACTATAGATATTCCCTGGGGCTTCATTAAACTGCTGCCCTTCACCCCTTTCCATCGGTAGCTTTACAGTATGACCGTCGGCTCTGTGAAAAGTTTCGTATTTGTGTAGCAAAACCTGTGCATAATATACGCCATCTGGAATTTGTTTGATGCTTCTGATAGGATAACCGAAAGCTTTACTATCTATCAATTGTGCTTGGTTGGGCTTCCAGTTATCTACGTTTATTCCAAACATTAACTGACTGTCGGCTTCATCGCTAATTTGTTTGCGGGGTTCTTTTTTATCGTTGTTCGCAATAAACAACATCAGCCTGCCATCCAAGGGGGTTTTACTAAGGCTTTCGCCATAAGTAACCGAAAACTGTTGAGCTTGGCTTATAAAAGAACAAATGAGTAGTAGGCATAAAAATGGCTTATTCATAGTAAAGTCGTTGAAGATGAAAGGATTACTATAAAACTATCTAAATATTTTCATAACAAAAAGCAGACTCCCTAAAAAAGAAAATATTATCAATCCTTGGTCTGTAGCACAACCTTAGTTTTTCTTTATCTTAGTATTCAAAGCACTATAAATGGCAATAAAACCAATAAAGGCTGCCATAAGAGAAGCCATAAGAATCGTAATTTTTGAACCGTTTTGAAGGTGAACATCATTAAAGGCGAGTAAAGTAACAAAAATAGACATCGTAAATCCGATTCCTCCTAGAAAACCAACACTCATGATAAGTCTCCAATTCAAGTCATTTGGTAACTTACAAATACCCAACATGGCTGTTAAGAAACTCACTAAAAAGATGCCTATGGGCTTGCCTAAGACTAGCCCTAAAGAAATTCCCAGACTATAGTTTTGCGTAATAATTTCTGTCAAGTTAGTATCTACCATGATAGCCGTATTAGCTAAAGCAAATAAAGGGAGAATGATAAATGCTACTGGTTTATGGAGGAAATGCTGTAAGGTATAAGATGGTGATGTTTTACTGCCATTTTCAAAGGGTATGGCAAATGCTAAAAGCACGCCTGTGATGGTGGCATGAACACCTGAGTGTAACATAAAATACCACATCACGATACCACCAATTAGGTAGGGAAATAAACTTTTAACCTGCAAACGGTTCAGTATAAACAAGCCCCCTAAAATACCCATTGCAATCAATAAATTTAACCAAACAATAGTGCTTGTATAGAAAATAGCAATTACGATAATTGCGCCTAAATCATCAATGACAGCTAATGCGGTAAGAAATACTTTTAAAGAATTAGGCACTTTGTTGCCCAACAAAGATAGAACACCCAAGGCAAAAGCAATATCTGTAGCCATTGGAATCCCTGCTCCAGATTGAGTAGCCGTACCAAAATTAAATAGTAGGAATATTCCAGCAGGCACTATCATTCCTCCTAGTGCTCCAAAAATAGGCAATAGGGCATCTTTTATATTTGATAATTCCCCAATATAAATTTCTCTTTTTAATTCTAAACCTATTAGGAAAAAGAAAATGGTCATTAAGCCATCGTTAATCCAAAATTCAACACTTTGTCCAGCTAACATTGAATGCCAGAAATGTGAATACGTATTTCCAAAAGCTGTATTGGCTAACGTTATTGAAATAATAGTACAAGCAATAAGTGTTAAACCTCCCGACTTTTCACTTTCAGAGAAGTCTTTAAATATTTTTGTTATTTTCATGTATAAGGATTTTTAGGCAACAGCAACGTGTTAACCTAGGGGGCAGACGTATGCCATACGTCCCTACTAGTTGTTTGGTAAACAAATGTCACTCCTGGCATGACTTCCGATTTATTGGTGACTATCTAAAGACTAACCAAGTCATGCCATGAGTAATATTTAAACTGTATCCTCAATATTGTTTTCTATTAGCTGGAGACTTAAGTCATACTGATTAACCTCATCTTTTAAAAAGTTGAAATGTAAATGTTATTATTGATTAAATTGATTGAAATGGGCTTAAATAGCCTTTCAAACCGAGCGTTGAAACCCTCATCTCTAGCGAGGGACTTAAGTCACCTGCTAATAGAAAGGGCATAGCCCTATTTCCCAAAAAGCCCACCAAGCATTCCACCAATTCCGCCACCTCCAGCATCACTACCCGATTGCCCGCTCATGAATTTTCCAGCAATATTCTTTACATCATTCATATCCAAATTGCCGTCGGCCAAAGCACCTGTGATATCATTCATGTTAAACGAAGTATCATTAGGGTCGTTTGTTTTAGTAATCAGACTATTCATTACCTTTGGCAATACCTGCGAAACAATGCCAGCAGCCGCAGTTTTGTCTAAGCCAAATTTTTGCATCAAGCTACCAATGGCTTGTTGTGCGATATTTGCCACGATAGGGTTAGCCATCAAGCTACCTGCATTCAAGCCCGTTTGTCCGCCTAATAGGCTAGTTAAAGCACCCATGCCTCCCTGCCCACTTAGGGCTTGGTTTTTCAAGCCATTCGTCACCGAGGTCATGATAGTTTGCATGGCATCTTGGTTTTTTTCGTTAGGTATAGCAGGATTTTTAACGATAGCTTCCTGGGAATGATCTTTGATAAGACCCATCAATTGTTCTAACATAGGGAATTGTTTTTATCAGTTTTAATAATTTTGAGTGCAATTATAGACAGATTTTTCTAATTTCAACCATTATTATGGAAGATTTCTAAATACTAAAAGAAACAAAGCAATGCTTGAAACAACCTCAGATAATAACACAGTGAATACGCTGAAAGAACAGATACTGCCTTTAATTGATGATTTACGCTACCCTAGTGAGTCGGACGAGGCAGTTGAGTATTTCGAGATGGAGTACACTACTTCCGAAAGTATTGGTATCCAAGACTTTAAGCTATTTAATGGCATTGTACCCGACAAATCTATTGATAGCATAACGGTTGAGGATTTCTTTGCACCATTGACTAAAGTGGAAGACTGGTTTGGTGAAGAAGAAAAGAAATATGTAGACGATGCCTTAAAACTACAAGCCCTATTGACCAAGCACCTAAAAGACATACAGGTATTAAAAGTAGGCGAAGTAAAAATTGGCGTATATTTATTCGGAATTTATGAAGAAAATAAATGGGCGGGTGTAAAGACAATTATTATAGAAACGTAAACTATTAGGCTTTAGGCAATAGGCTGTAGGCTTATTTTTCACAATAAAACATATCGGTGTTTTGCTCATTGCTTATAGCCTAGAGCCTAGAGCTTATAGCGAATAAAATTAATTTTGCTCCCTTACTTAGGCATAAAAAAAGAGCGATTCAGTGAATCGCTCTAATCTTTCTATTTTACTTTCGCTACTACCGCCTTGAACGCCTCTGGGTGGTTCATTGCTAAGTCAGCTAATACTTTTCTGTTTAACTCGATACCTTGTTTGTTTAATTTACCCATCAAAGCTGAGTAAGATAAACCTTCTTGACGTGCAGCAGCATTGATACGCTGAATCCATAAAGCACGGAAATCTCTTTTCTTAACCTTACGGTCACGGTAAGCATATTGAAGACCTTTTTCAATTTTGTTCTTCGCTACCGTCCAAACGTTTTTACCTCTTCCGTAAAAACCTTTAGCTAATTTGAGCACCTTTTTACGTCTTGCTCTAGACGCTACGTGATTGACGCTACGTGGCATAATCTTGGTTGTTTTTTGAAAAATGGCGGTTAATGATTAACACTTATTGAGCCAATTTTCTGGTTGAACAATAACTAAATTTTAATGTGTTTCAATGGATAATCCTAAAGAAACGAGTATTACATTACTAACATCAACGTTACTCTGTCCATATCAGCTGAACTTACTAATGTATCGTGAACTAAGTTACGCTTACGTTTAGTAGATTTTTTTGTAAGAATGTGGCTATGAAAAGCGTGTTTACGCTTGATTTTGCCTGATCCTGTAACCTTAAAGCGTTTTTTCGCTCCAGATTTGGTTTTAATTTTTGGCATTTTATTAAACGTTTTAAATGAAAAATATAAATTTTGTAAAATAGGTTGCAAAGATACGAAAAAATATGATAGACAATACCTCGAATTCAAATAAAATGCTTTGTCTGCCTATTTTATTTGAAAGATTTTTGGTTTCAAGGTATCATTTCAGCCCCTAAGTTTGTAATTTTGAGTAATGAAAAAAAATCGGAACATATCTCTCTATCTTCTATTAATAGGGTGTTTGGTAAGTGCCTGTATTTCTGAATCTAAAAAAGGAATCAATATTCCTGCGGTGCCAGAGGTAACAGAAAAGGCACGTAGAGACGCAGCCATCGCTTTTTTGACGGATGCCATTGATGCATCGCCCAATAGTTCAGAAAACTATTATAAACGTTCGCTATTATATTTAGAAAACGAGAAAATAACGGAGGCCCTTGAGGACGTCAATACCGCTATTAGTATCAAACCCAACGTCGGTACTTATTTTCAAGCAAAGGCTTTGATTCTGAGAGCTTCAAACCAACCCCGACTAGCCCTTGAGGCGGCCTCTAAGGCGGAAGTACTCAATGCCGAGTCGCCAGAGTTGTACACCCTCTTGGGGGATTTGTACCAGCAACTCAATATGTATGACAAAGCCAAGGCGTACCTGAGAAAGGCACTTCAAATTTCACCCAACAATGGTGAAACCTATTTTGTGCAAGGTGAAATATCAGCCAAAATGGCGGATACTGCCACCGCCTTGGGTTATTATCAGCAAACGTTGAGCCTAAAACCTAGCTTTTTGCCTGTCTATTTAAAGCTCGCCCAAATTCATACCAACCTCCGCGAGTATGATGTAGCCTTGCTATATGCCAACAGAGGACTGAGTTTTCATCCTAAAAACAGCAATTTGTATCTGCAAAAAGGCAATACCTACCAAAAATCATGGAAACTAGATAGTGCTATTTTGTGTTTTAATAGAGCCATCCAATTGGATAGTTCGTTGGTAGAAGCCAGTTTCAATACGGGGCTGATATATTTCAAGTCGCGGGCGTATCGCTTGGCACTGCCTTTTTTTGAACGTACCTTCAAGCACAATCCGCAATATCCAGAAGCCAAATTCTTTGTGGCACAGTGCTTGGAATATACGGGCAACTTTGAATTGGCTGAGACTTATTACAGCGAACTATTGGCGGCTAATAGTCAGGATTACAGGGCATTGAATGGTGTATACCGTACTCAAAACAAACAAAAATATGGGGCTTATTCAGCGGGTATAGATGCAAAATTCGATACTACGTCGTATCAAAACTTTGAAGCTCCTGCCCGAAAAGTAGATACTACAAGTATTCGCCCTTTGAAACCCAAGGGAATTCTGAACAACTAAGCAAACATTACCTTGTATTTTGAATAAAAACAGATACTTTTGCCCCAATATTTTTTAAGATATTACTCAACACAAACAAAACAAGCTTTTTGAGATTCCGTTTTGATAAGAAATGTTATTTGTAGAACATTTTCTTCCAAAACAAGGCTCAAAACAAACAAAATCCTCATGATTAAAATTAAATTACCCGACGGTAATGTCAGAGAGTATGCTCAGGGAACAACTGGGATGGACATTGCCCTCAGCATTTCAGAAGGCCTAGCCAGAAATGTATTAGCGGCTAAAGTAAATGGGAAAGTAGTAGATGCTTCTCTGCCAATCAATGATGACTGCAACTTCCAGTTGCTAACATGGAATGATACCGACGGTAAAGCTACTTTCTGGCACTCTTCAGCCCACTTATTAGCGGAGGCAATCGAGGCATTGCACCCAGGAACAAAATTTGGTATCGGACCAGCCATAGAAACGGGCTTTTACTACGATATCGATATGGGTGAAAAAACCCTTAGTGCAGACGAGTTTAAGAAGATTGAGGAGAAAATGTTGGAACTGGCTCGCCAGAAAAACCAATACCAACGTTCGGAGGTTTCGAAGGCTGATGCTATCGAATATTTTACCGAAAAAGGCGACGAATATAAACTTGAACTATTAGAAGGTTTAGAAGACGGTTCTATTACGTTCTATCAACAAGGAAACTTTACAGATTTGTGCCGTGGGCCACATATACCCAACACTGGTTTTATCAAAGCGGTAAAGCTAATGTCTGTGGCAGGGGCTTACTGGCGTGGAGATACTTCTCGCAAGCAAATGACTCGTGTGTATGCCGTTACTTTCCCGAAACAAAAGGAGTTAGACGAATACCTAACTTTGTTGGAGGAAGCTAAACGTCGTGACCACCGTAAATTAGGAAAAGAATTAGAATTGTTTGCTTTCTCTGAGAAAGTAGGCATGGGCTTGCCTTTATGGTTACCGAAAGGCACCATGTTGCGTGAACGCCTTGAGAATTTCTTGCGTAGAGCGCAGGTGCGTGCAGGATATTCTCCTGTGATTACACCACACATTGGCTCAAAGCAATTATACGTAACGTCTGGTCACTATGCGAAATATGGTGCAGATTCGTTCCAACCAATCCATACGCCAGATGAGGATGAGGAGTTCTTGTTGAAACCGATGAACTGCCCGCACCACTGCGAAATTTATAAGACTAAGCCTCGTAGTTACAGAGACTTACCTTTGCGTTTGGCAGAATTCGGAACGGTATATCGCTACGAACAGTCGGGTGAATTGCACGGATTGACACGTGTACGTGGCTTTACGCAGGATGATGCCCATATTTTCTGTCGCCCAGACCAAGTAGAGGACGAATTTATGAAAGTAATTGATTTGGTATTGTATGTGTTCAAGGCCTTAGGCTTTGATAATTACTCTGCTCAAATCTCCCTACGTGACCCTGAGAATAAAGAGAAATACATTGGTAAAGACGAAGATTGGGACAAAGCCGAAGCAGCCATCATCAAGTCGGCGGCAGCGAAAGGTTTACCAACCGTTGTGGAACTAGGCGAAGCGGCATTTTATGGTCCTAAGCTAGATTTCATGGTGAGAGATGCCTTGGGACGTAAATGGCAGTTAGGAACTATTCAGGTAGATTATCAATTGCCACAGCGTTTTGAATTAGAATATACAGGTTCAGATAACCAAAAACACCGCCCTGTGATGATTCACCGTGCGCCATTTGGGTCGTTAGAGCGTTTTGTGGCTATCCTGATTGAAAACACCGCAGGTAATTTCCCACTTTGGTTATCGCCAGAACAATTGGCAGTATTGCCGATTTCAGAGAAATACGAAGACTATGCCAACGAGATTTTCTTGCGTTTACAAGAAAGTGATTTGCGTGGATACATCGACCATAGAGACGAAAAAATTGGTCGCAAAATTCGTGATGCAGAAGTAAACAAACTGCCATTCATGCTGATTGTGGGTGAAAAAGAATCCGAACAAGGGATGGTTTCAGTCCGCAAAAAAGGCGAAGGCGATTTAGGAATGATGCCAATCGACCAGTTTATTAGCATAATGCAGACAGAAATAAATAAAAATGTTGTACGATTTAAAGAATAATAACTAAAAATTAAACTTGCATATTTTTATTTTTTGAATTAGCTTTCGGAAGATTCGCAATTAAAGCGTTAATTTGTAACCTTTTATGCGGATTTTCCGTTAAATTAGCACTAGCAGTTAATTTTTGAGTTCTCAAACCTGCTTTTGATATCATTTTAAAACAAATAATTTAGATAATATGGCGTTACGCCCGAATAACAATTTTAGAAATAATCGTAGAGAAGAAGAGCCTTATAGAATAAACGGCCTCATCAAAGGAGTACAAAATGTACGTTTAGTTGGTGAAAACGTTGAACAAGGCATTATGGACATCAAGCAGGCCATGGCCATCGCTGTTCAACAAGGGCTTGATTTGGTAGAAATCTCTCCAAAAGCCGATCCTCCAGTTTGTCGTGTTACCGATTACGCCAAGTTCAAATACGAACAAAAGAAAAAACAAAAAGAAATTAAAGCAAACGCTGCCAAGACGGTATTAAAAGAGATTCGTTTCTCGCCTAATACGGATGACCACGATTTTAATTTCAAATTGAAGCATGCTATTAATTTCTTGAAAGAAGGTGCAAAAGTGAAAGCCTATGTTCACTTCGTGGGACGTTCTATCGTATTTAAAGAAAGAGGCGAAATCTTGTTACTAAACTTTGCAAAAGGTTTGGAAGAAGTAGGTAAAGCAGACGAACTTCCACGTTTGGAAGGAAAAAGAATGTCAATTATGTTTTCTCCGAAAGAAAAGAAAAAATAATATTGACGTTGGAACAATTGAGTGATTTAGTGAATGGTGATTTAGTGATTAATAGTTTTTATTAGTAACAAATTAATCATTTTAATGATTTCACTTAATTTTGGTCTCGTATTTGCTCTATTTAATCGTAGCATTGCTTATATCTTGTGAAACTCAGATTAATCAAATATTTAATTCCCTTTATTTTCCTAACATTAGGAATAAAGGGAATTTTGTGTGCTGAGGGGTACAAACAAATTGACAATTCAAAAGTCACCAAATTTAAACTTCCTACCAGAAGTACGCATTCAGATTCACCAGATGCCGTTGATGATTTCGTTGTTACTAGCCATATCAATTCAGAAGAATCTGATGATAGCGATGATGATGATTTTTTCACCCTTTGGTTCTCGAAAACAAGTAAAGATGCACACCATGTTTACATCAATCACAGCAGTGTAAGTTATGTATTCAGTCATCAATTAGTACTTAATTACCTTCCAAAAATATATCTAAAAATCAGGGTATTGCGCCTGTGATTTCCTTCCTTTATTTCTCGTTTTAAAAAATCGTAAAAACTCGGTACTTTAAATAGCTGATTAAAGCTATAAAAAATGCTGATTATTATACCTTTGTGTCAAGAAATACCACGTTTCTTGTTCATCATCATATTGCTTAATTATTTCTTTAATTCTCATAATAAACTTCAATAACATGAAACGTTTATGTTTAATCCTGCTGTGCTTGGTGTATTACAACTCCTTTTCACAGGATTCCTTAAGACTCACCCTAGCAGATGTAGAAGCCACTTTTCTAAAAAACAATGCCCTGCTATTAGCCCAAAAGTTTAATATTGAGGCCTCTAAAGCCCAAATTATTCAAGCCAAACTGTGGGATAATCCAACATTTTCCGGGGAACAACAACTCTATAATCAAGAAACGAAAGTGCCTGTTCCGCTAGGAAATATGGGACAAAGGGCTTTTCAGATTCAACAACTGTTTTTACTAGCAGGCAAACGTAATAAACAAATTGAGTTGGCAAAAATTAATGCTGAAGCAAGCGAATACAATTATTACGATTTGCTCAGAACGTTGGCTGTTGACCTCCGCACAAATTTTTATGATATCTTCTTTATCACAAAATCTGTTGCGATGTATGACGAAGAAATGCTGACCTTCCAGAAATTAGTAGGTGCTTATGACGAACAATATGCTAAAGGTAATATTCCGCTAAAGGAGGTAATCAGGCTAAAAGCATTTTTATTAACCCTGAAAAAAGAACAAAACGAGTTGCGTCAGCAGCTTATCGAGAAACAGGCTATCTTAAGAACGTTGCTCAATACAAGAGACGTAGCCTTTATATCACCTATCATCAACGAGAAAACGCTTGACAGCTTGGGTATCAATAATTTAAAGCTAGACCAACTGACAGCCACGGCTTTTGAGAATCGCTATGATTTAAAAATGCAGGATGCTTCGATGAGATATGAACAAGAAAACCTGCTTTTACAAAAGGCCTTGGCTACGCCCGACCTTCGATTGGGGTATTCTTATGACCGCAACGGTAGCTATATTCCGAATTATCACGCTCTGACTTTACAGATAGATTTACCTGTGTTTAATAAAAACCAAGGGAACATCAAAAGCTCGGAATCGAGAATAGAGGCGGCTAGAAAGACCTTTGAACAAGGACAAACTAGCCTACAAAACGATGTGTTACGCGCTTACTTGAAAGTGCAAGAGAACAACCGTTTGGAACAAAGCATTGACAGCAAATTTATCAGCAGTTTCGATACGTTGATTGAAGGAGTAGTATCGAGCTATCAGAAAAGAAATATTTCATTGATTGAATTTGTGGATTTTGTAGAATCTTACAAAAATTCAGTTGTAGAGCTTAACTCTTTAAAAAGTGACAGGATGCGCTCAGTAGAAGAACTCAATTTTGTTGTCGGGAAAAAAGTACTTTAGAAACCACTATTTTTTGCTAAAAAATTCAAGAAGAAAATGAAAACTAATAACATTATTGCAGGCTTAATGATAGTTGCCACGTGCATGGCTTGCCAATCAAAGAAAGAAGAAGCAAACAAGGAAAGCTCGGAGGAATTTGAGCTATCAGACAAAGTCCGTAAGGAATTAGTGCTGGCTCCTGCGGTGCTTGAAAATATCTCAAGTGAATTACAATTGACGGGTAAACTAGCGCCCTTTGAAGAAAAACAAGTAAAGGTGTCGCCTTTGGTAGATGGCGTCATCGAAAAAATATCGGTTACCCTCGGTGATTACGTGAAGAAAGGACAAACAATGGCGATTATCCATAGTTCGGAAGTAGCCGATGTAGAAAACCAGATTGTAGGCGCTAAGTCTGATTTGTTGACGGCACAGAAGAACCTACAGGTACAACAAGACTTGTATAAGTCGGGTTTGGCGTCTGAAAAAGACATCACCATTGCTCAAAATGAACTGTTGAAAGCAGAAGGAACACTAAGAAGAGCCAACGAGATTTCGGGTATTTATGGCGTAAAGAACTCATTCTATACCGTAAAAGCCCCTATAGATGGCTATATCGTGGATGTAAACAGAAACATTTCTGAAAAAATGGCTTATCGCGAAGGCGACATTGGTCCGTTCTTTTCAGTAGCCGACCTTTCGACAGTACAGGTAATTGCAAACGTGTATGAGTCGGATATTGCGAAAATCAAAGACGGATATAAGGCGTCAATCAGACTAGTAGCGTATCCTGAAAGAGTATTTGAAGGAAAAGTAGATAAAATCAATAACGTACTAGACCCACAAACTAGGACGATGCAAGTGCGCATCAATCTGGCGAACCCACAGAAATTGTTGAAGCCAGAAATGTTTGCGAAAGTAACCATTAGTTATGCCGATAATCAGAAAATAGTATCGATTCCGTCTGAGTCAATCATTTTTGACAAAGACAGAAATTTTGTAATTGTTTATAAAAACTCAAAAGAGGTAGAAGCGCGTAGGATACAAGTAGCCAAAGTATTAGGCAACAAGACTTTTGTATTCAACGGATTGAAAGAAGGAGAAAGAGTAATTATAAAAAATCAATTAATGATCTATAACGCCTTAAATAACTAAGGATACGATACCATGAAAACATTATTGGCTTTATCGCTTAAATTCAAATTTGCCGTGTTTTTTTTCACGGCTGTCATTGTGGTTGGTGGTATTTTTAGTTTTTTGAATACCCCAATTGATGCCTTTCCCGATGTTACCAATACGCAAGTAACGATTATTACGCAATGGCCGGGACGAAGTGCGGAAGAAATAGAAAAGTTTGTGACTGCCCCGCTTGAGATTTCGATGAATGGGGTGCAGAAAAAAACCACTGTGCGGTCTACTACCCTCTTTGGTTTATCGGTGGTTGTGGTGATGTTTGATGATGGTGTAGATAACAATTTTGCCCGTATTCAAATCAACAATGCCTTGCAGGGACTAAGTTTGCCCGATGACGTTGAACCAGAAATTCAACCACCGTATGGCCCAACGGGTGAGATTTTCAGGTACACGCTTGATTCAAAGTCGCTGAGTGCCAGAAAATTAAAGGAAATTCAAGATTGGGTAGTTGATAGAAACTTGAGGTCTGTGCCAGGTGTGGCGGATATTGTAAGCTTTGGGGGTGAAGTAAAAACGTATGAAATCAGTGTAAACCCAAATCTTTTACAGGCGTATAATATCACACCGTTGGATGTATTTCAGGCGGTACAGAAAAGTAATATCAACGTTGGAGGTGATGTAATCACGAAAAACAATCAGGCTTATGTAGTGCGTGGGATTGGTTTATTAGCCAATATTTCAGACATTGAAAATATCTTGGTTGAAAACATTGACGGCGTTCCCGTATATGTAAAAACGGTGGCTACCGTTAGCGAATCGGCTTTGCCGAAACTTGGGCAAGTAGGTCGAGGCAACAACAACGACGCCGTTGAGGGTATCGTGGTAATGCGTAAAGGCGAAGACCCTTCGGCAGTAATCAAGAGTTTGAACGAAAAAGTAGAAGAGTTGAATACCAAAATTCTTCCTGTTGATATTAATATCAAGGCGTTTTATAATCGCCAAACGTTGTTAGATTTTTGTATCGAAACGGTTTCGCATAACTTATTAGAAGGTATTGTATTGGTTACCTTGATGGTATTGATTTTCTTAGCCGATTGGCGTGCGTCTTTGATTGTAGCGATGATTATTCCGCTGGCGCTGCTCTTTGCTTTTACCTGTCTGAAGTTGATGGGTATGTCGGTAAACTTGCTTTCATTAGGGGCAGTCGATTTCGGGATTATCATTGATGGTACGGTGGTCGTCGTCGAAGGGTTGATTGTGGTACTTTCCCACAAAGCACACGAAGTGGGCATGGAGCGTTTTAATAAGTTAGCCAAGCTTTCTTTGATAAAACGTACAGGTACGTCGATGGGGAAAGCCATCTTTACGTCTAAAGTAATCATTTTGGTAGCCCTTTTACCGATTTTCGCTTTCCAGAAAGTAGAAGGTAAAATGTTTACGCCTTTGGCTTGGACGTTAGGTGCAGCCCTGTTAGGAGCATTGATATTTACGCTGACGCTTGTGCCCGTGATGGTGAGTATTTTGATGGATAAGAACGTTAAGGAAAAATCAAATTTCTTTGTAGATGGTGTCTTGAAATATTCGATGATGTTGTTCAACTATTGCTTTTCGCATAAGAAAGGTACTTTTATCACTACTGCTATCATTACCGTTGTTGGATTATGGACATTGACAATTCATGGTACAGAATTCCTTCCTCAACTCAACGAAGGCTCAATTTATGTAAGGGCGACGATGCCACGGAGTATTAGTTTGAACGAGTCGGTACGGTATGCCAATGATATGCGAAAGGTATTTGAGAGCTTCCCAGAGGTGCGTCAGGTAATGTCACAAGCTGGGCGACCAAATGATGGTACTGACCCTACGGGTTTTTATAACGTAGAATTTCACGTTGATATTTATCCGCAAAAAGAATGGAAGAGTCATTTAACCAAGGCACAATTGATTGAGCAAATGCAAAAGAAATTGGATGTGTTTCAAGGAGTAAGCCTTGGTTTCTCACAACCCATTATGGATAACGTTGAGGAGGCCGTATCGGGGGTGAAAGGTTCTATTGCAGTAAAAATTTACGGGCAAGACTTTGAGTTTCTAGAAAAACAAGCTGAGAAAGTAAATGATGTATTGAAGAAGATTGATGGTATAGAAGATTTGGGCATCATCAAAAACTTGGGACAGCCAGAGCTTCGTATTGAGCTTGACCAACAAAAAATGGACTTATACGGTGTACAGGCGGCAGATGCTGAGGCCGTGGTATCCATGGCGATTGGTGGGCAAACGGCTAGCCAGTTGTTTGAAGGTGAGCGTAAGTTTGATATTCGTATCCGTTTCCAATCAGAATACCGCAAGTCAGAAGCTGAAATTGGAGATTTGATGGTTCCGACGATGAACGGCACAAAAATTCCTATCAAGGAAATCGCCGTGATTCGTACCTTGACAGGTCCAAGTTTGATTTTCAGAGAAGACACCAAGCGTTTTATCGCCGTTAAATTCTCGGTACGTGGTCGTGACATGGGTAGCACCATTGAAGAAGCTCAAACAGAGGTAAACAAGGTGATTCATGCGTTGCCGAAGGGCTACGAAATGAAATGGAAGGGTGATTTTGAAAACCAACAAAGAGCGTCTAAACGCTTGGCGCAGGTAGTGCCGATTTCGATGATTACCATTTTCTTTATCTTGTATCTGATGTTTGGTAGCTTGAAAGATGCTGGCTTGGTGTTTACCAATGTGCCTTTTGCCATTATTGGGGGGTCGTTGGCACTGTTGGTAACGGGGACGAACTTTAGTATTTCGGCAGGTATTGGGTTTATTGCATTGTTCGGGATTTGTATTCAGAATGGAGTAATTATGATTGAGGTATTCAAAGATAACCTCCATCGAAAGCTATCCTTGCATGAGTCTGTTTTACAGGGAGTTCAGTCGCGGGTGCGTCCTGTAATGATGACGGCATTGATGGGTATATTCGGGATGTTGCCAGCGGCAGTTTCGTCAGGCATTGGCTCGGAGTCACAAAAACCATTGGCGATTGTCGTAATCGGTGGGTTGGTTGGTGCTACGGTACTGACATTATTCATTTTCCCACTGTTTTACGAAAGAGTCTATCGTAATAAATAACAGGGCTTGCATAATCATTGGTGGTTAGTTGTTTGTACAATATTATTTTTTCATAAATTATTGTTTTTTCTGCAAATTAAATTTTGAAAAACGATAATAATGTAACTACTTTTGTACCAAACAATTAACCACTAATAATTTATACATACCCATGAAAAAAGTGTACTATTTCGTGCTTTTTTTAGTTTTCTTAAAAGCTATTGAAGTGTTGGCCCACTAAACACTCGCAAATCTGTAAAATACTCCAAGAGGTAGTTTCTTTTTGAAGTCATCTAGTAAATAAAGCTCTCCGAACTCATGATTTTGGGTTTGGCTGAAAGAACATTTTACTAAATTTTCAACGATTAACGAAGAGAAGCCCATTGAGTACATATTCAAGATTAAGAAGTAATTTTCTTTGTCTAGGATTTGTGCTACCGTTTTGAGTAGTTCATTTATTTGCTCTTCCAGAATCCATTTTTCACCATCGGGGCCACGGCCATACGCTGGGGGGTCTAGTATTATCCCTTGGTAAACGTTGCCACGCTTGGCTTCGCGTTTTACAAACTTCAAAGCATCTTCTACTACCCAACGAATATTTTCAAGATTGCTCGCTTCCATATTCTCCCTCGACCATGAAATTACCTGTTTGATAGAATCAACGTGGGTGATATCCGCACCAGCCTGTTTGGCAGCAATAGATGCTCCGCCCGTATAAGCGAACAGGTTCAATACTTTAGGATTTTTGACAGGAAGTTTTTTTACTTTATCCACGATAAATTCCCAATTGGAGGCTTGTTCTGGAAAAATCCCGACGTGTTTGAATGACGAAAGGGCTAATTTAAAATTCAAATCCAAGGCATTGGTTTTATAAGGCATAAACCAACGTTCTTCTACGCCTTTTTTTACAATCCACTCTCCTTTTTCCTGCGAACCTTTATCTTTTTTAAAAGTGGCGTGTGCGCTCCTCTCCCATTCTGAATCGGGCATAGACTTATCCCAAGCGGCTTGTGGCTCTGGTCGACGAAGGATATATTTCCCAAATTTTTCTAATTTCTCGAAACCACCAGAATCAATCAGTTGATATTCTTTCCAGTTTTGGGGCGTTTCAAGTTTAATAATCTCTTGTTGCATAAATTGTGCTGTCTATGGAATCTATATTGATTTTGTCATCAACAAAAAAAGCGGTATCCCAAATAAGAATGTCGCTAGATATTATTCTGTAAAACCTCATCCCCCAGCCCCTGTGCGGGCCACCCTTCTCCTACAGAGAAGGGGAGCAGACCTTAGTGCTTAAAGCTCCCCTCTCTGAAGGAGAGGGGTTGGGGGTGAGGTTAATAATGTCTAGCGGACTCTTATTTTGAAATACCGCTGCAAGTTAATCAAAAGCCTTTATTTGAACTAAAATGAAATCTTATTCATATAAAATACATTTCTTCGTCCGCCTTCGCTATCATTCGTAATACGCTGATAACCAGAGGCAATGAAGTAGTTTTTATACCAATAGTCGATTGCATCAGAAGTAGTCTGTTTTACTTTATCTCCTTCCATTTGCGTACCTATTTTCGAGCTTTGGGTATCTTCAAGAATGGTATCGCCTTTGATGATTTTAGTAAAAATTTGTCCTTTATTGCTGTACGAAAGCGTAATTTCGTCTCCTTTTATCGAAGCTTTTACTTTTTCGCTTAGTTTTTGCTCTTTCACATCTTTCATTTCGATGCTGTTATCCCATAGCAAATTACCTTTTTCATCAAACGCCGCTACGATAGCATGGGTATAAATCCAGCCATCAAATGTTTGTTGATTGCCATAATACCTATTTCCCCATCCCCACGGGCTATAATACGAGCTGAAAGGTGAATACAAACCATAATAGCCATATCCCCAACGATAAGGGTTATAAAAAGAGCTATACGGGCTACCCATACCATTATACATCCCGAAAGGGTTGTAATTATTATAACGATAGTCGGCATAAAATGCTTCGGCTACCATGATGTATTTATCATCCTGTTTGATAATATCATGTACCAACAAACGGTAGTCTAAGCGTAAATCTTCTCCTTTGTTTTTCTTGTCCTGAATCTTTTTCTCTTGCTTTTCCTTTTGGCGGTCGCCCATGAAGTTAAAGAAGTTTTTAAATTCAGTAAAGCTGTGGAATTTCAAATCGGTGATTTCACTGTCGGTCAATTTTGAGAAATAAATACCTTGCGAGGTTGGCCCACGCGACGAGCCTATCGAGCTTTTATGTCCATACGTTCCGAACATTACTTCTGTTGAATCAGAGACAAGGTTTAGCTTGCCATTCATCATGGCAAATTCGTTATCTGGGTTCATCACTACTTGTGATATTTGCTTGCCGTCTTCGTCAAATGATTTCACGACCAACTGATAGTTTTTTCCACGAGTACCCACAGCATACGTTACATTGACGATAGCGGTGCTAGTATCCAATTCCATCGATTGTATCTCTGCCTGACTTTTCAAGGCACTTGGCAATACCTTTGTTTTGCGTTCTACCAGATTGGTGAATAGAATAACAGGTTGGTTATTAACCATTCCTGCAATAAAAATTGAAGAGTTTACAGCCTGAAAATCTGACACTTCCATCCTATCTACCGACATTATCTGGTACTTTTCGATAAAGCCCGGACCAATATTTACTTTTACTACCTCGTACACATTACTTCTATAGCGGCTAAAAAGTAAGTATAGGCTTTTGCCGTCATAGCAATGTTTTACATAATCTAAGTTCCCGTCAATTGTTCCGTTAATAGACCATACCTGATCCAAGTTGGTGTCGAACCTAGAAAGCACAAAATTAGTTTTATTCACCTGAGATAGTACCAAAACCCCTTGTTCGTTGATGGGAATGGTAAAAAGCTCAGAATTGCTTGATGGTAACGGAATTTCAACTCTTTTTAAGCTCTGCGCCTGAGCGAATTGAATAGTGGTAATCATCAATACAAAAAAAGCAACACTTTTAAAAAAGACGGTTTTCATATTTTTAAATTAATTATTTGAGCTTGTTTACTCATGAGCAAGGCCAAGAATGATGTCAAATTCTTCGGGCTTAATATGCGTAACTGAAAGCCTTGATTGTTTGATTAGTGATAAATCCTTGAGTCGTTCATCAGATTTCATTTGTTTTAATGTAACTGTTTTAGGCAGTTTTTCAACAGGGACAAGGTCAACTACCACCCAGTTTTTATCTTCGGTCGTAGGGTCTTGATAAGCCTCTTTTACTACTTTGGCAATACCGACTACTTCCATTCCTTCATTTGAATGATAGAAAAGCACGAGGTCATTTACTTGCATCGCTCTTAAATTATTGCGTGCTTGAAAATTTCGGACGCCATCCCACATCCCTGTGCCTTGTTTAACGAAATCATCCCAAGAATATTTGAAAGGTTCTGATTTTACGAGCCAATAATTCATAATTGTATGGTATTTTTTTGGTTTTTTGTGTTGATTGAAATTACTCTTTTTTAAAATAATTATTACTATGCTGTATATATATAAATTCATTTAGATTATTCCCCTCAAAACAATGTCACCTTCTTCATTTAAGACCTTACTTTTCTTTCCTTGATGAAAGAAAAGTAACAAAAGAAAATCAAGAAATTCCGAAACTCGCTCCGCTCAAACAGCGGAATTTCAGAAAATGCTGACGCCTCTCTAATCTAAAGAATTTATAAATTAAGTTTTAAATTAAAATAAAAATTCCGAAAGCTTAGGGGCTTTCGGAATTTATTATCATGGGAACTTTGGAAACTTACTAAAGTCTGGTTTGCGTTTTTCTAAGAAAGCATTTTTACCTTCCTTCGCCTCATCCGATAGGTAATAAAGTAGCGTGGCATTGCCTGCTAATTCTTGAATACCTGCTTGTCCGTCTAATTCAGCATTGAATGATGATTTCAGCATTCTTAGTGCTAATGGACTTTTTTCTAAAATCTTCTTACACCACGCTACCGTTGTTTCTTCTAGTTGTTCCAATGGTACAACCTTGTTGACAAGACCCATATCCAATGCTTCTTGGGCATTGTATTGGTCGCACAAAAACCAAATTTCACGTGCTTTCTTTTGACCTACTACTCTAGCTAAATAAGATGCCCCGAAGCCACCATCAAACGAACCTACATTAGGCCCTGTTTGTCCGAAACGAGCGTTCTCAGCGGCAATCGACAAATCGCATACTACGTGCAAAACGTGTCCGCCACCGATAGCCCAACCCGCTACCATCGCCACTACAGGCTTAGGAATAGAACGAATCTGTCTTTGTAAATCTAATACATTTAGTCTTGGTACGGTATCGTCACCGATATATCCTCCGTGTCCACGTACAGATTGGTCACCACCAGAACAAAATGCTTTTCCACCCTCACCTGTCAAAATAATTACGCCAATTTCTTCTGTATCACGACAAATGTTCATGGCATCAATCATTTCTTTTACCGTTAAGGGCGTAAAAGCATTGTGCACTTGCGGACGATTGATTGAGATTTTGGCGATTCCTTCATGAAAAGTAAATAAAATCTCTTTGTATTCTTTAAGGGTTTCCCACTGCATATTATTATAATATTAAAATGTTTAATCTATTGGAAAGTAAATGAACCCAAAATTAATCACTCCTTTACAAAGCTCCAATTATTCTTTGTTAAGCTCTTCGTTATAATGCACATCCCACGTATGGTCGGCGAGTAATAAGCACTTTGCCAAGTACCGACTATATTTAAAAGAACGCCCCCATTCGTTGGGTGCTATCAACGATAGTAAATCTGTTCCATTCTCTTTCTCGTACATATAATAGGTTTCGTTAATAATTGGTTCAAAGCCGATAGCAGCATCATAAATTCGTTCGGATATTTCCTTACGTTGTGCCAATAGCTTTGCCTGACGTGCCAGTGTCTCCATCTGTTCGTACAACTGATTCATCTGTCTATCAGTCTGTTGACGCATCGCCAGCACCGACCGCCCTTTAGTTTTACCCAAATCCTCAGGTTTGATAACGGCACTTCCTGTGGTGTGTGCATAAGGAAGTAACCCAGGGTTTTCAGCTACTTTATCTTTATTGATAGGGTTTAAAAATTTATCTTCAGATTCTGCCATGACTTTGTATTAATTTATTGAATGATAATTGTTCAGAACAAGCGGTTCTACTTGTTTTAATAAAATTTGATAATGTTACTACATCAAAGAAATTGTCAAATTATCTAGCAAAACTAATAAATATGGATAATATAATTATTGTATATTATTAATACAGATAATAAATCTATAAAATATAAAAAATACAGATTATTCAATTAAATGTTTTACAAAAACGATTGTCAAAAAGACATTTTTCCTACAAAATAAAGACATATTAAGCCTAATAATGAATACTAAAGGATGATTTTTCTGAATCATGCACTTTGTTAATTAATATAACCAACGCAACTCTATCAAAGTTTTTGGCGTATTGGCAATAACCAAATCTTACTCAATTTAATTTTAAAAATCATCATCTTATGGAACGTAAAGAATTTTTATCGCTCGTCGGAGTGAGTGTCGGTGCTATAATTTTACAAAACTGTTTGACAAGTTGCAAAAACGAGTCGACCCCTACTCCTGCTAATAATGGAGGGAATAATGGCGGAGGAACTACTACTGGCATAACAGGCAACAACTTAAAAGCCAATGGAACAATCGATTTTACGATAGATTTAACAAATGCAAACTTTGCTGATTTAAAGACAAATGGCAAAGCGTTAGTGAGCGGTGATGTAATTGTAGCACGTACAAAAACTGGCACGTATATTGCTGTAGCTAAGGCATGTACGCATGAAGGAACGACAGTAAGTTTTGAACCAGATAACAACCGTTTTAATTGTCCGAATCATGGATCAAACTTTGATTTGACAGGAAAAGTAATAAATGGGCCAGCCGTCAGCCCTCTCTCACAATTCGCCGCCGTATTTGATAGTGCCAAAAACACGATAAAGGTTTCTTAGAAAATCAATTGTGTTTTTACTTAGAACACTCCTCAAAAATGCTATCTTTAGCGTTTTTAGGAGTGTTTCTATTTTCCATCCCATGATCATTGAAAATTATAATCATTTACCGAACGCCGATTCGGAATATGACAAAAAAGTAATAGCGTTTTGTAAAAAATGGTTGAGCCAAGAGCAAACATTTATGTTAAAGACATCTGGCTCAACAGGCGAACCCAAGCCCATTACCCTTACTAGAGCACAAATGGAGGCGAGTGCGGTGCTCACTGGAAAAACTTTTGGTTTAACAAAAGGCGATGTAGCCTTGGTTTGTTTGAATATCGATTATATTGCAGGTACGATGATGTTGGTGCGAGGCATGGTATTGGGCTTAAAACTGATTATTGTTCCGCCTAGTAATAATCCCCTTGGTACTGTCCCAAAGGAGGCTATTGATTTTGTTGCTTTTGTGCCTTTGCAATTACAAAGCATTTTGGAAAGCCAACATCAAAAGCAGATAGATACATTGAACAACATGAAGGCTATCATCGTGGGCGGAGCCGCTACGAATAATCAATTGGCTGAACAAATTCAACAATTATCAGTTCCTGTGTATAGTACCTATGGCATGACGGAGACGGTCTCGCACATTGCCATTAAAAAGCTGAATGGAAGCAATAGGGATGCACATTTTTGTGTATTAGAAGGTGTAAAGATTGGTACCGATGAGCGAAGCTGTTTGAACATCATGGCGGCAGCTACTAATTTTGAATTGATACAAACCAACGATTTGGTGGAAATCTTACCCGATAATCAGTTTAAACTGACGGGGAGATACGATAATATTATTAATAGCGGTGGCGTAAAAATTCAATTAGAAAAAGTAGAAAATATCTTTGAGCCTTATTTAAAGCCCTTGCATATCAACCGCCTTTTTGCTTTTGGTATTCCTGACGATAGACTTGGGCAAAAGCTAATTCTAGTCGTTGAAACTGATGACTTGAGCGACGATATTAAACGGACGTTGCTTGAAAAAGTGAAAAATGATTTAGATACTTATCAGGTTCCTAAAAATATTTTTACGATTTTTAGTTTTTCGGAAACACCTACGGGAAAAATTGATAAAAAAGCCACCATAAAAAGATTAAATTTGTAAAAAACATTGATGACGAAGTAATGAGGCAATAGTAAACGACCTAATAAAAAGAGGAGTGTATTTATTTTAAATATATTAATCGCTTAATCACTCATTCATTAAATCACTCAATTACTTAATAAAAAGCATGAAAGTAGATAAATTATCACAATTAGAAATCAAATTCGAGACGGCAGATATTTTGCCTCCTCCTTTCTCTCATCAGATTCTCCTGACTTTAGATTTTAAGGAAAACTTTATTGATACCAAATTTGAAATTGCCTATACTTATCGAGACGAATTGAGCGACGAGGAGATTTTGGAAGAAGGATTTACAGGCAATGAAGATTTGGCATGGGCTGGCGAGTTATCTAAAGCATGGGAAGCGCCTATTTTAAACCTCCTTAGCAAAACTCCTGAAAAATTCAACACCAAGGCGTTGGAGGAAGAACAGAATTTTCTGGAAATTACCATCAATCAAAAGGCAAAGGGTAATCCTATTAATCACGATGCTTGGGAATATTTATTACAAGAGCTTACGCAGGCGGTATATGAAACCTACGGCAAAGAAGCGCCTTTTAAATTGATGTTCAAAAAGATAGAAAAAGATAAAAGTACTTCGGCTTTTGAATTGAACTTACATTATACCAACAGAACCGTAGAGGCGACAACAAGCGTTGCGGACGTGGTAGACCATAAAAAGATTTCGTGGGAAGAAGCCAGCGATTTGCTACAGCATATTTTTATCGGGGATTTTATTACCGATAAGGCAAGTAAAGCTGAACCTAAAACGGCAGGAAAGTTTCTTTCGATTGGTGATGGCTTCTGGTATGAATTTACAAAGAGCTTGAAAAATCCTAACGGGAACAAAGCTTATATTATAAATTTATATGAAAGGTTTGAGGAGTATTTGTAGGTGTGAATGATGAGTTGTGAGTTTTGAGAAGTTCGCAATATCATTTAAATAATTAACAAACAGACTATTATATATTCATTACTATTAGCGGGTGACTTAAGTCACCCGCTAATAGTAATGAATATGGTGTCGATGTTGAAGTTATATCTAACAAGCTAGGCATCAGCAATACGTTTCCTAAAAATACTCATGGCATGTCTTGAAGTCGTGATAAATTCCAACATTCCTAATCCATTTTACTGTGTAAAATCTATGAAAAGAGTACTCATTTTTTTATTTACCCTATTGGGTGGATGCCAAATTTTTGCTCAAGAAAACTCAGTTAATCTATCTCAAAATCCTGCCTCCTTAAAATGGTCGCAGATAAAAACACCGCACTTTCGCTTAATTTTCCCGACCAATATTCAGTCGCTAGGACAACGAACGGCTAATGTGTTAGAAACCGTTTATCAGCCCGTCAGTAACAGCTTAGGGCATAATCCGCGTCCGATTTCTATCCTACTTCAAAATCAAACGACTGTTTCCAATGGTTTTGTTTCGTTATTTCCACGTCGTTCAGAGTTTTATACTACTCCTCCGCAAGACTATACCCTGCTTGGCACAAACAATTGGCTAGATTTATTGGCAGTACACGAATTCAGACACGTAGTGCAGTACGATAAAGCCCTTACAGGTATTACCAAGCTAGTTTATACCATTTTTGGAAGTAATGGCTTAGGAATCATCAATTCATTGGCCGTGCCAAACTGGTTTGCAGAGGGCGATGCCGTGGGAACAGAATCAGCTTTAACGACTTCGGGCAGAGGAAAAATCCCCACTTTTGACATGGCTTTGCGAACACAATTGTTGACCAAAGGAGCTTATAGTTATTCAAAAGCAGTGGGCGGTTCGTATAAAAATTTTATTCCAAATCATTATGTTAATGGTTATTTGATGACTTCTTACATGAAGACCAAATATGGTGCCGATGCTTGGGATAAAATTTTGGAGAGAACTTATAGAATGCCTTTTTACCCCTTTTCTTTCTCTAATAATATTAAAAAAGTAACAGGTTTAACAACAGAACAGTTGTATACAAATGCCTTTGAGGATGCCAAACAGCGATGGCAAACACAGTTGAAAGACATGGAGGAAACGCCCGTTACTAGTCTTCAAACCAGTAAAAACAAGTTTTTTACCAATTATGAGTTTCCGCAGATACTACCAGATGGCAGGGTATTAGCCTTAAAATCGGGACTTTCAGATATTCAGCAGTTTGTTATTCTGGATAAACAAAATACGGAAGAAAAAGTAATTGAACTGGGTATTTTTAATAATGCGGGTATGCTGTCAGTGGCTGGGCCTAAAGTGGCGTGGGCGGAATTTAATTTTGATGTTCGTTGGGGACAGCGAGATTACTCGGTTATCAAAGTGTATGACTTTAATACGGAAACCACCAAAAAGATAACCCATAAAACCAAATTTGCAGCCCCAGCCCTATCAAATGATGCCAGCAAGATAGTCGTCGTGGAAAGTACTCCTGAAAACAAGTATAGCTTAGTCGTATTGGAAACTGAAAGTGGTAGAGAAATAGCAAGGATTCCTAATCCAAACAATGCTTTTTATATCCACCCACGTTGGACGGAGAACAATGAAATATTGGCAGTAAAGCTACTGAATGGCAAGAAAAATATTGTTAGCATCAACGCTGAAAGCTATGCTGAAAAAGAATTGTTTAGTCCTATTAATGAAAACATAGCGCATCCTGTCAAGTCGGGAGCCTATGTGTTGTTCAATTCTGGCGTAACGGGGATTGATAATATTTTTGCTTTTGACCTTACAACTAAAAAGCGTTATCAAGTAACTAATCGCAAATTTGGGGCTTTCAACCCTGCTTTTTCGGCTGATGGAAAGCTATTGTATTTCAATGATTTTACTGAAAATGGCAATAGAATTGTAGAAATGCCTTTTAGTCCCAATCAATTTTTAGCCTTTGATGAAACCCTCAACAAGCCCGTCAAGCTTTTTGGAGAATTATTGAGACAAGAAGCAGGAGAAAATTTGCTTAAAAGTGGAGGAAACGAGTCTTTTGAAACTAAACCATATAGCAAAGCCAACATCTTTAATATTTATAGTTGGGGAGCGGTCTTTAGCTCGAATAATAACAAACTGAATGTGGGAATTACCTCACAAGATTTATTAAGTACTACTGCCATCAGTACAGGGTATTCATACAATGCTAACGAGAAAACAGGACAGTTCTTTGCTGATTTGAGCTTTGAAGCATGGTATCCGAAAATAAATGTCAACTATACCAATGGGCAGCGACAAACCAATATTTATATTGATAGGGCCAATCCTTTGGATAGCCTACGGTCGGACAAGTGGAATCAACAGCAAATCATCGTTGGCGTGACTTTGCCGTTTAACTTTACTCGTTCAAAATATTATCAATCGTTAGAAGTTGGCGTAAATACCGCCATCACGCAGGTATCGGGCTATGATTTAAAAGACCGTTATCTTTCAGAAAGCTTTAATGGAACATTAAGTTCGATGATTTATACGTTTGCTTATAGCAGACAATTGAAAAGAGCGGTTAGAGATGTAGCACCACGTTGGGGACAAAGCATTAGCTTTTATACAAGGAATTTACCCTTTGGTGGTAGCTTACAAGGGGGCATTACCGTTGTACAAGGAAGTATATATATACCGGGATTTTTTCCACATCATAGCTTTCGTTTGAGAGCAGCGTTCCAAAATCAAGCTGGGTTTAAAAATGCCATTGGCGCTCCAAATAGTAATCTATATATTTTCTCAAGTCCTACCTTTTTCCCACGTGGTTATAGCTACAGAGCTTTTGAAGATTTAACGACTGGCTCGGTAGAATACAGACTACCTTTATTTGACCCTGACTGGAATTTAGGGAGATTGGTTTACCTAAAAAGATTGAAAGCTAATCTGTTTATGGATTTAGGAAAAGGTGAAACTAGTTATAATTGGACTGAAACACAAAATGGGCGGACAGTTACTTATAAAGGTGCGGATACTGGTAACTTCACCTCTATTGGTTTTGATTTCACTGCACAATTCCACGTCTTGCGTTTCTCTCAGCAATTTGAAGCTGGTTGCCGTGGAATTTATCTTCCTAATAAAGGACAATTTATCTTTCAACCTTTAGTAATTGATATTGGTTTTTAACAAAAAACTCTTTATGTTTGATTGATTATCAGTTTGTTCAACGATGTACATCTTAACATGAGTTTTTTCTCTTATAGAGTCTACTGGGTAATGCAAATTTCTTGGTGGCTTTTTACAACACTTGTTCTCAGACAACCTTTAACTAAATACTTTGAACAACCCATGCACCTGGGTTCCTACTTGAGCGTTAATTTCATCGTAGGAATTCTTTTTACGCACTTTTATTCAAAAATTTATTTAAAAAGAGAAAGAGAAAACGGACAAATGATTGTTTTTCCGTTGGTAGCCACTTTGCTATTAGGCCTATGCTTTTTTTTGATTGATTATTTTTTTGGTTTTCAACGGTATCGGAAACCGAGTTTGGGCATCGACCTTGAAGCTTATGATTATTATCAGTTTTACCTAGAATCTATCCGTTATGTAATTATCTGGTTTTTATTTTTTCATCTTTTCTTAAGCAATCGGAATGCGCAAAGAAAAGAATTGCAGTTGGCGAATGCTGAAATGTCGTTGAAAACTGCTGAACTTGAAAACCTTAAAAATCAACTCAATCCTCATTTTCTTTTTAATGCCATCAATAGCATTAAGGCCCTCACTATTTTTGACCCAGAACTTGCCCGACAAGCCTTGACTGAATTATCACAATTGCTCAGAACATCCCTGACGATGGGCAATCAGCAATTGGTATCGCTTGAGATGGAATTGATGTTGGTCAGAGATTATCTCTTTCTGGAAAAAATAAGGTACGAAAAAAGACTAGAATATTCTTTCGATATTAAACCCGAAACACTTAGCCTAAGTGTTCCTCCTATGTCGGTGCAGTTATTGGTAGAAAACGCCATTAAGCATGGCATTGGTAAAAATAAGTTGGGGGGTAAACTGATGATTGTATCTGATTACAAACAAAATATTTTCACGCTAAAAGTGATTAATACAGGGAAACTCATTAACAAAACCAGTGACGAAGGCGTGGGAATGAAGAATCTGCAAAAAAGGCTTTTTTTAAATTTCCAAGACAAGGCATCTTTTACATTGACAGAAGAAAATGATGCGGTCATCGCTAAAATTATGATTAAAGTGGAAGCAGTAGCAGTGGGTGGAAATTTTGCAGCATTAAAACAAAAATTAGCTTCAGAGAAGTAATTTTATCATAGTTGCCAAGAAAACAGAAGGCATGGTATGAGTTTAAAGAATCCTATTCCCCCATGATAAACAAACAAAAATCACCGCCAGCATGACTAACGGTGATTCGCTAACAGATCAAATTATTCTACTACGTTATAACAGTAATCCTTTCATCGACACTTTAATTTCTCCTGAGCTATCATTTCATTAATGTATCAATGGTCTAGTATGCTGCTCTTACATGACAAAGGTCTTGTTTTAACCTTAAGAATAGCTTAATCTAATATTAGAATTCCCTTAGAAAGGTAAAATTTAACAGTGCGGAATCTTCACAATAAACTCTGTGCCTAAGTTTAGTTTACTTTTTACTTGAATGATGCCCTTGTGAAGTTCAATGATGTGTTTGGCTACCGACAAACCAATGCCAAAGCCCTTAATATTGCTAGTGTTTCTAGCTCTGTAAAAAGGATTAAAAATGTAGGGTAAATCGCTTGTTGAAATGCCAATACCTTTGTCTTTTATTTTGATGATGCAATACTTTTTATCAAAACTCAACAAAATATTAGCTTGCTGATTGGAAGAATATTTACAGGCATTTTCTAGTAGATTCACAAAGAGGTTTTCTAACAATACTTCATTTCCATTGATTAAAGTAAGGTTATCTTCCTCGGGAATCATCTCAAAGCCGAAAATAATTTTATAATTATGATGACTGTTTTGCACAGCCTTTTGGGCATTTAATAATATTTCCTCTGTTCTCAACACTTCAAATACAAACTTTTCGCCTTCATCAATGGTTTTGGCTAACTGCAAAAGTCCGTTGGATAATTGAATCAACCTTTCGGTATCATTCAAAATATTCCTTAGCATCTGCTGGTATTCTTCCATAGAATGTTCCTCTTCCAGACCAACTTGTACTTCCGTTTTCAAGGCGGCCAATGGCGTTCTGAGTTCGTGCGAAGCCTGTGAAACAAACTGTTTTTGTTGGATAAAAGCCATTTCAAGTCTTTGAAGCATATCGTTAAAATTGACAGAAAGCTCGGCGATTTCATCCTTTCCATTCCCTTCGTCCAATCGTTTTTTTAGGTTATGTGCTGTAATTCTTGAAATCTCTTCATTAATCGATTGAATAGGCTTTAGTGCCTGACTGGCAAAAAATATCCCTAACACTATCGTAATCAAAATACCCGATAATAAACCAATCGCCAAGGTTTTAATCAGATTTTCCTTCTGCGAAATACCAATTTTATCCGTAGCCGAAGCTACTACTACAAATCTATCAAATTTGCCCGCAAACAACACCCCTACTACTTGTCGCTCTTCACTTTTAAAAGTCACCTTGCCTTCCTGTCTTATCTTTTCTAATAAACTATTGGAGATATAGTTAGCCCGATGTTCTACGTTTGAATACAGCAATTCATTTTTAAAATTAAAGACAAACACCTCTTCATCTGCTAGTCGCAATGAAGAATTTCTATCAATCAATTTCAATAATCTTGGGGTAAATTCCTGTACATCTACTAGCAAACGAGCCGTAGTATTTGAACGAGCCTGTAGGCGGTCATAGAAATTTTTTTGTTGTTGATTTTCAGCCCTTAGATAGACAATAGCAGAAAAAATTAGCAAGATAATCGCTACGATGATGGTAAACTGAATGGCTATTTTATACCTGATTTGCATGTATTACAAGGTTTTTAATACATATCCTAAGCCCGTTTTGGTATGAATAAGTTTGGGTTCAAACTCCCTATCAATTTTTTTGCGGAGGTAATTAATGTATACTTCTACGATATTGGTACTGGTATCAAAATTTAAGTCCCACACGTTTTCTACGATGTCCATTTTTGATAAAACTCGTCCTTTATTTCTAAGCATATATTCCAGTAGTTCAAACTCTCTGGCTGTTAGCTCAATGCTTTGTTCATCACGAGTGACGGTCTTACTCCTCAGATTCAAGGACAGATTGGCTTCTCGCAATATTTCTGTACTGACATCCTGTTGTTGATTAGCTCGCCTAATTAATGCCTGAATCCTAGCCATCAGCTCCCTGAATTCAAAAGGTTTTACCAAATAATCATCCGCACCTTGTTCTAAGCCCTTTACTTTATCATCCACCTCTCCCATCGCCGTCAGCATCAGGATGGGCGTTAGAATATTATTTTGTCGGATAATTTTACAAACTTCAAAACCATTCATTAGCGGTAAGTTCACATCCAACAAAATCAAATCGTAGGTATTATTTGTAGCCAAACTAGCTCCCATAAAACCATCATAGGCAGGTTCAACGATAAAGTCTTTCTTTTCTAGCCCATTTCTTACACTATCCGAAACCCTCTTATCGTCTTCTATGAGTAATATTTTTTTTCTGTTTTCCATAAAATCTGTAGGTCGAGTTTCCAATTTGAATCTATCATTTGTAGGTCGAGTTTTCAACTCGACTCATATTCTTATAAGTCGAGTTGAAAACTCGACCTACTGAATTTCTTGTAAGCTTTCGTAATTAGCTTGTAAAATAGTTGCTATGTGTTCGTCTGTCAAGGCTGTTGAAAGGAACATGGCTTCATATTGTGATGGTGCCAAATATATGCCTCTTTTTAACATCGCTTGGAAGTATTTACCAAAAGCTTCTGTATCAGATGTTTTGGCATCTTCAAAATTGTTTACTGCCTTATCGGTAAAGAAAAGCGTGAACATAGAACCTACATGATTTAAGGTATAATTTAACCCTAATTTGTCCATGTTGGCTTTCATACCGTCGGTTAATCTTGTCCCTACTTCTTCCAAACGGGTATAAACCGATGGCGTTTCATTTAGATAATTCAACATCGCTAACCCTGCGGCCATTGCTATTGGATTTCCTGACAATGTTCCTGCTTGATAGACTGGGCCTGCGGGTGAAACAATATCCATGATTTCTTTCTTACCTCCATAAGCACCTACGGGCATTCCCCCTCCGATGATTTTCCCCATCGTCGTCATATCTGGTACTACACCACAACGCTCTTGGAAGCCTCCTTTGGCTAAACGGAAGCCTGTCATTACCTCATCAAAAATTAAGACGATACCTTCTTTGTCACAAATGGCTCTTAACCCTTCTAAGAAACCTTCGGCTGGTTTTACCAAACCCATATTCCCGACTACTGGCTCAAGGATGATACAGGCGATATTGCCTTTGTTGGCATCTACTAGGGTCTGTACTGCTTCTAAATTATTATAGGGTGCGGTCAGGGTATCGTTGGCTACGCCTTTGGTTACGCCTGGTGAATCTGGGCTTCCGAATGTCATCACGCCAGAACCTGCTGCGATAAGAAACGAGTCGCCATGGCCGTGATAGTTGCCTTCAAACTTAATCATTTTATCTCTGCCTGTATATCCTCTGGCAACTCTTACTGCTGACATCGTGGCTTCTGTACCTGAGTTTACCATGCGCACTTTTTCAACCGATGGAATCATTGAGCAAATCAATTCTGCCATTTCTACTTCTCGGCGTGTGGGCGCTCCAAACGAAAAACCACTTTGAATGGCATCTGAAACGGCTTTTTCTACTAATTCATTGGCATGACCTAATATCATTGGACCCCATGAATTGATTAGTTCAATATAAGCATTACCGTCTTCATCATATAAATAGGCTCCTTTTGCTGATTTTATAAATATCGGATTTCCCCCTACTGCACGAAATGCTCTCACTGGCGAATTCACGCCTCCAGGAATAAAATTTTTAGCTTTCTGAAAAAGTTGTTCTGATTGTGTCATTGTTGTTTTTTTTAAAAGGACTTTAGGATTTTGAGACTAGAGGACTTTAGGAATTAGGACTTTAAGATTTTTGGACTAGAAGACTTTAGGAGTTTTAGACTTTGGGATTGAAGACTTTATGATTTTGAGACTGAAAGACTTTAAGTTAAGTGAAACTTAAAATACTTCGTTCTTCAAAATCATAATCTTAAAGACATCAATTTTAGAATCTCCTAGCCCTAAAGTCTTCTAGTCCAAAAATCTTAAAGTCATAAATCCTAAAGTCATAATTCCTAAAGTCATAAAATCCTAAACTCCTCTAGTCCTCTAATCCTAAAGTCTCCAAAACCCTACTTCGCCAATACAAACTTATAATTTTGCAAAGTCGTAATGGGGCAAATTTGGTTGTCTTGTGATCTGAAATAATTAAAGCCTAATAAAGTATATGAATTATTGTAAGTAGCAGGAGTATCTAATCCTTTACGAATGTTATAGCCATTTTTTCCAAAGAGTCGCCCCCAGAAAAGGGTTAGGTCATAGCCATGAAAAGCATAATAAGAAGGAATGATGCCATACTTAGCTAAGTATTCTTTTCGGAAACTATCTACTTCTGGTTTATCATTGTCAACGAACTCTGGATTAATACAATAGATTTCCCTGCCCGCCAATGTTCCGTTACTTAGATTATAGCTATTGAAAGCCTCTGCCGTTGTAATTAACGGAGCCATTATTTCCTTTTTGTTCAAAGCCGTAATCATCGAAAGTCCAGCTTTCTTTTCAGACGTAGCCATAAAAATATGGCTTACCCTTTTCTCTGGAAGTTTAGCAATAATGTCTTCGGAACTAGTCTTTATCTTTTCAAACTTAATAATATCATAACCAATTTTTTCCATTTGCTTGCGATAAACCTCCGCTGTGACAGAATCATTCGTAGCATCAGAATAATAGATAGCTACATCTCTACCCATAAAAGCTTGTCGACTAACAAACTCAACGGCCTTCATCGCCTGCATGGCTGCCGAAGGCTGAGCCAAGAACGATAAGTTATAATCTTCCAGAATTTTTTGATTATTCGACATCGGGTTCACGATGGGAATCTGATTGGTTTCGCTATAAATAGAAGCTATTTTGTTAGTCTCTGTATAAAGTGGACCAACGAGTAAATCCATCATTTGAAACGAACGATTATTGACTAGCTCAAGCATTTCGTCGGGTTCGTTTGCCATGTCATACACAAAGCAATTTACCGTCACTCCTTCTTTCAGGAGTTGTGCTTTCGCCAATTTCATACCCTGATACAAATCCAATGCATATTGATTTTTTCTGGCCCTGTCGATACCCATATTCCTAATTTCAACTGGCACTAATAAAGCAAAATTAAAATATCCTTTAGAGGTTCTCGACTTTGTAACGCCCGCGGAAGTAGCACTAATGGTTAAATTTTGTTCCACTTTATCAGACAAAACCGTTTCATTCGGAAATTTCTTTGATAGCTCTTGAATTACTTTTGGTGAATCTATCCTACGGGTGTAAAATATTTTCATCTCCGTTAATTCATTTTGAAGAGAATCAGAAGGAATTTTTTGAGCAATTGTAAAACCCTCCGTATATTTTTTTTCTTCAAAAGCCAAGACACTTAACAAAAAGTTAATTTCAGCTTTACTAGCCCAGCTTGGGAATGCTATCATCAAATTTTTCAGGGTAGCTTTTGCTCCAGTAAATTCTTTTAATTGGATGGCACTCAAGGCAGCAAAGTAAAAAGTGTTGGGTACGAGGGCCGTTGCTACACGATTATTAGCAAGATGAGTGAAGGCTGTTTTAGCTTTTTCATACTCATGATTTTTGTATAATTCTAATGCTTTTTTATAAGCTTGCTCATATTCAGAAACCGTATTCTGAGCCTTCCCTACTTGAAAAGTAAACAGTATGATTAAAATCCAGATGAATCTATTTAGCATATTTGAAAATTTGAGTTTTACAAAGATAATAAACTTTGTATATTCACGATTGTATCAATTACTCATCAAAACTAATTTCATAATGAACATTCACTGGTACCTCAAGCATTTTAGAGACTTAACTACAATCGAATTATACCAAATTCTACAACTCCGTAATGAAGTTTTTATTGTTGAGCAGCATTGTCCTTTTCAAGATTTGGATAATAAAGACCTTGTCTCATTTCATTTTATGGGTTTTGATACCGAGACCCAAAAGATTGTTGCTTATACTCGCCTAATAGCCCCGGGCATTTCTTATGAAGAAGCGTCTATCGGCAGAGTAGTTACCTCACCACTGGCACGTGGTGGAGGCTTCGGCAAATCCTTGATGATAAAATCTATTGAAATGATGGAAAAAATCTTTGCAGGAAGCCCCATCAGAATCGGAGCACAATTATATCTCAAGCAATTTTATGAATCTTTTGGCTTTCAACAAGTTAGTGAAATATATTTAGAAGACGACATCGAACACATAGAAATGTTAAGGATTGAATAAAACAAATCCGTATTTTAGCGAACAAAAAACGCCAAATCATCATTTATTACTCAACATCAATTGACAAAAAACAAGCATTAAACATGGTAGGTTTAGCGACTCGTGCTACTATCACCAAGATTATTTTTTATATAAATTCATGAATAAAACACAGCTTTCAATTATTGCCAAAACCGTTGGCGTAAACATTACCCAAGTACAGAATACAATCAATTTATTAGAAGAAGGAGGAACAGTTCCGTTCATAGCGAGGTATAGGAAGGAAGCCACGGGGAGCTTGGATGAAGTACAGATTCTGGATATTAAAGAGCTTTTGGGGAAACTAAAAGAAGCCGATAAACGTCGTGAAGGCATTATTAAATCTATTGAAGAGCAAGGGAAAATGACGCCCGAGTTGTTAGAGAAGCTCAACAATGCCTATTACTTACAAGAATTAGAAGACCTTTATCTGCCTTATAAACAAAAGCGTAAGACAAGAGCAAGCATTGCGATTGAAAAGGGGTTAGAGCCTTTAGCAAAACTTATTTTTGAGCAAAAGGAAGCCAACATCCTTAAAAAAGCCGAATCATATTTGAATGATAAAGTAAGTAATGTAGAAGAAGCCCTGCAAGGGTCGAGGGACATTATTGCTGAATGGATTAACGAGAGCGTAGATGCCCGAAATGCCGTAAGAAAGGTATTTGAGCGTGAAGCGATGGTATATGCCAAAGTAAAAAAAGGGAAAGAAGAAGATGGAATCAAATATAAAGACTATTTTGATTTCTATGAACCTTTGAAAAAAGTGCCTTCGCATAGGTTGTTAGCCTTGCGTCGTGGCGAAGAAGAAGGATTCCTGAGTGTAAGTATTTCGCCAGATGAGGATAATGCGTTGGGGGCATTGGATAGAATTTTCTTGAAGGGTTTGCCTGATGCGAAAAAGATTGTGGAAGATTCCATCACCGACTGTTATAAAAGGTTGATGAAGCCTTCGATTGAAAATGAGTTTGCAGGGTTTTCAAAAGAAAAAGCTGACACTGACGCCATCAAAATTTTTGCACAGAACCTTCGTCAATTATTATTGGCATCGCCGCTTGGTCAGAAAAAAGTATTGGCCATCGACCCAGGTTATCGTACTGGATGTAAGACAGTGGTGTTAGATGGTCAAGGAAATTTACTGCACGATACCGTTATTTATCCATTCGATAAAGTACAGGAAGCGAAAAACGTTGTATTAACACTTTCGGAAAAATACCAAATAGAGGCTGTGGCTATCGGAAACGGGACTGCTGGCAGAGAAACAGAAGATTTTGTCAAGAAATTGCCTTTTAAGAAAGCACCACAAATTTTTGTAGTATCTGAACAAGGTGCTTCCATTTATTCGGCCTCTCCTATTGCCCGCGAAGAATTTCCAGATAAAGATGTTACTGTGCGTGGAGCCGTTTCTATCGGTCGAAGATTGATGGACCCTCTGGCAGAGTTGGTAAAAATCGACCCGAAATCTATTGGTGTGGGGCAATATCAGCACGATGTTGACCAGTCGATGTTAAAAGGCACGCTTGATACTGTTGTCGAGAGTTGTGTAAATGCGGTAGGCGTAAATTTGAATACGGCTTCAAAACATTTATTGAGCTACGTAGCGGGATTGGGGCCATCTTTGGCTGCCAATATTGTGAAGTATCGTCAGGAAAATGGCGATTTTAAATCTCGTCAACAAATTAAAAAGGTTGCTCGCTTAGGCGACAAGGCTTTTGAACAATGTGCAGGATTCTTAAGGATTCAGAATGCTGAAAATCCGTTGGATAATTCTGCGGTTCACCCAGAAACCTACCCTATTGTCGAAAAAATGGCAAAGGATTTAAAATGCTCTGTAAAAGACTTGATGAGTTCGGCGGAATTAAGAAAGCAATTAAATTTGAATGCTTATGCCAACGATAAAATCGGGTTGCTAACGCTTCAAGATATTCTGAAAGAACTAGAAAAGCCTTCGCGTGACCCACGCGAACAACTGACAGCTTTTGAATTTGATGCGAATGTGAAGAAGATGGAGGATTTATATGAGGGCATGGTGCTTCCGGGTATCGTCACGAATATTACAGCTTTTGGCTGTTTTGTGGATGTGGGCGTAAAACAGGATGGCTTAGTACATATTTCTCAGCTAGCTAACCAATACGTTTCTGACCCTAACCAAGTGGTGAAACTACAACAGCAAGTACAGGTAAGGGTAATGGAAGTAGATATCGCTCGTAAAAGAATTGCGTTGAGTATGAAGGCGGTTTAGATTTGGGGACTAAAGGACGTTTGGACTTTATGACTTTAGGATTTTGGGAACTTTTGGATTGGAGGACTTTAGGTTTAGGATAAAAGTCATAAGTGAATTACATAAGTAGCTTTTGGGATGACTATTCTAATAAGATAATCCTCAAAATTTCTATTAGCGGGTGACTTAAGTCACCCGCTAATAGAAAAGAATTAGAACTTAAAAGTGCTACTTCAATCCTAAAGTCATAAAGTCTTCCAATCCTAAGTCCATAGTTCTTAAAGTCTACAAAATCCACAAAAAAAATGAATCAACAAACTAACAACCTAGAAGTATGGATGCGTGGGCCCATTGCGGGGTTGGCTCCATTATTACAACCAGTGGCTCATGCAATCTTACAGGCTCGTGAAGAAGTAAATCTCATGATGATTGACTTCCCCGAAGAATTACTTTGGGAGTCTCCTGCAGGCTGTGCATCAGTAGCTTTTCATTTGCAACATCTATCGGGCGTATTAGATAGACTGTTTACTTATGCCAACGACCAAGCCCTAAATGAAGACCAATTAGAGCTTTTACAACTAGAATCTGTAAAAAATCAACCCAATATAAACGTAAAGACACTACTTACACGTTTTAACAATCAAGTAAACAAAGTACTTACACAATTAAAAAATACGAGTGAAAAAACGTTGCTGGAACCACGGGGCATTGGCAGGAAGAAAATCCCTAGCAATGTACTTGGATTGTTGTTTCATTCGGCCGAACATACGCAACGCCATACGGGACAGCTTTATGTCACCGTGAAAGTATTGAAGAGTGCCAAAAACAATCTTATTTAGCTATAAACATATTTTATTGATTTTTATGAGACAAAACCACTTGAATATTTTTTATCGTTTTTTTTTACTGATAAGCTTAGCTGTCTTTTTAGATTCATGTAAATTATTCCGTAGAAAAGAGGAGGATAATAATGTTGTCGTTGCTCGTCCTAAGCCTGTCACCAGACCAGCAAATAACAATAAGGTTTATAATAATAAAACCATCAATAACATTGTTTCAACAGCAAGAAGCTATACGGGTGTGCCTTATCGAGCAGGTGGAGCCGATAAAAATGGTATGGATTGTTCTGGTTTATTATTTTGTGTTTATTCGCAGTTGGGCTATAAAATTCCAAGAATCTCGTACCAGCAATCAGACTTTGGAAAAGAAATTTCCCTTGACGACCTCCGCCCTGGCGACTGGGTATTTTTTGTAACCAACAAAGGCAACGTAAGCAATATCAATCACGCTGGCATGATTACGGAGCGGAGAAGTAATAAAGAAGTAATGTTTATCCATGCCTCTTCCTCAAAAGGTATCAGAGAAGATAATCTTTTCACCAATTTCTGGATGAGTTGTTTTGCTAAGGCTAGTAGGCCATTTTAAGCTAGATGTAGCCCTATTACCAAAGCCCACATCATCGCAAAGCTAATCAGCATCGAAACATTGACTAACATTCCTGCAATTTTAGTATCATAATTGAGTTCGTCAGAGAAAGGTAAAAGTGTCATTCCAACAGGAATTATCAGCACAATCAACAATACATTTCTGTACAGTTGCTCTACAGGTAGGAAATAAAAGAAAGCAAAACCCAATAAAAATCCCCAGAAATAACGAATCATCAGCACCTTTGAAACTTTCTTGAATATTTCGCCAGAAATGGAAAGATTCAAGTAAATTCCCATGATTAATAATACAATCACTTTGTTTCCCCTTGCCATTACGTCTAGTACATCTATGACAATCGTAGGGAGTTCTATCTTAGCCAAATTAACAAAAACACCCAACAGAATAGCCTGAAAAGGCACTAAAGTAAAGATTTTCAAAATGGCTTTTTTCGCATTTTGACTGATTGTTGCGCCTTCATTTTTATCCGATAAAAATACCCCCGTTCCATAAACTAACCCAAAAATGGCAAAGGAATTACCAAAGTCAAACATTGCGGCATACACCATACCCGCCTGTCCCCAAATACCTTCAATCAAAGGGTAAGCAAAAAGCCCGAGGTTAAATCCTCCACTCCCCATAATCAAAATTGCCCTCATTTTCTGGGTTTGGTTTTTGAATAACCAAGCCGCCGTAAACATCGTCAGTAATGAAAAACAAAAAGAAATAACAGGAAGTAATAGTAGATTGAACTCAAAATGCACACGCCTCATTGTCAAGAACATTAAAGCAGGGAAAGTAGTGTGCATCAATAACTTAGAAACAACTTTGCCTTCTGTTTCAGATACAACGTTTTGGCGTTTTAAAAAATACCCTACTAAAATAATACTCAAAGCAGTGATAAAAACGGTATTGGTTTGATTCATGAAAATACTTAAAGAAAAACAAAGCGTTTTCTAAACTTTAGAAATGTTGGGAAAAATGAATGAGCCAGCTAAAAGCCTCTACTTTGTATAAGTTTAAAAGCAAAGAATAAGTTGGCGTCAGAATATTGACAAAAGCTATCAGGTATATAAACTTACTTGCTTTTTCCCCGATTTGTGCCACCAATAAATACACTACATACACTAGCAAGAAGGAATAAGCCAAGCTTCTGGTGACGTCTTCAACGGCAGTACCTACCAGAAAAGAAAGAATGAAAACGCCCGTAAACCATAAGGCAACTATATAATAATTCTTTTTAAAGAGGTAAAAGCAAGCAAAGATGATTAAAAGCAAGTTTAGTTTCAAAGATGAAAAAATAGCATAGGGAATCTTTGCTCCATGAATAAAACCCAAACCCAAGGTAACACCACTATGTGCGCCTACTGGTGTTTGCAGATGATAAAGGAAGTAAAAAATGATTCTGATGGAGGCATAAATGGCTAAACTAATAAAAACAAGCCAGAATGATTTGTTCTGAACAATGATTTTCTGGAAAGTAGTGATAAAATCTTTATTTGTGTCTTGTAAAGGATACAGCGTTAGCCCTGCAAACAATGGAATAATTAAGGATGGTACCACGCTCCTTTCATCTACAAAATAGCTAGCTACTAAAAACAAAATACACAGCGGATTTTTATAAAAATATAAGGAAAGTAGCAACCCAAAATAAGCGTAAGAATCGTAAAAAAGGGTGTCAAAATTAAAGGAATTGCCCACATACGAAAATAGCAGAGCGATAGTTCCCCAAAAACCCATTACATAATTGTTGGTGGCTTTATAGATCACCTTGACGGATAGCCATATAAAAAGAGGAAGTAATAAAATCTGTAGATAGAATAAACGAAGAGAGTTTAATCCAAAGGCATTTGCGAGGATATAAGGCGTAATCCTTAGGTCTCTTTTACTAAAATGGTCGTGGGGTAAAAGATTTTCAGTTGGTTTAAAGGGATTGGCAATCTTATTGTTGACAAATTGTTGAACCAACATATCATTTCCCGTCCAATCGTCATGTACTCTTTTCCTAATTACTTCTGGGAAATATATCAAAGAAAAAACCAGAAAAACGAATATACTGATACTAATACACCAGTATTTATTTTGCCAATATTTGATAAGCAAAGTATTGAAATTGGTAAAGAGAAGACTTATGTTTGGAAGCATATTGCAGAGTTTTTAAGTAAAAAATCTTGATATTAGAAAAACATACGCTTAAAAAATTACTAATCAACAGCAGGCTATAAAAACAAAAATAGGTGTTTTGAACCATTTTAAACCATCAGAAGAGTAAATTTTATATATCTCTAATAGTATTATGATAATCCTCAACAAATTTAATCTTCATAACTCCTATAATTTCTAAGCTTTAACTAATTTTGCAACTATATTCATGTATGTCGTAAATATGTAATGTATTTGTGGGCAGCATCTAACAGATAACATCAAAAAATAATGGGTAAGAAAGTTTTAATTATTGGTGCAGGAGGCGTAGGAAACGTAGTTGTAAAGAAATGTGCCATGAATCCAGAAGTATTTTCTGAAGTAGTTTTAGCAAGCCGTACAAAGCGTAAATGTGATGCCATTGCTGAGGAATGTGCTAAAATAGGACTACCAACCAAAGTAGAAACTGCGCAAGTAGATGCTGATAATGTACCAGAATTAGTAGCCTTGATTAATCAGGTGAAACCATTTATGGTTATCAATGTAGCTCTTCCGTATCAAGACTTAACAATTATGGATGCTTGTTTGGAAACTGGCGTTCATTATATGGATACTGCGAATTATGAACCAAAAGATGTTGCCAAATTTGAATATTCTTGGCAATGGGCATATCAAGAGCGTTTTAAAGAAGCTGGTTTGATGGCACTTTTAGGTTGTGGTTTTGACCCAGGTGTTACTCAAGTTTATACTGCTTATGCGAATAAACACCACTTCGATGAAATGCACTATTTAGACATCATCGACTGTAATGCGGGCGACCATGGAAAGGCTTTTGCTACCAACTTCAACCCTGAAATTAATATCCGCGAGATTACTCAAAAGGGACGTTATTGGGAAAATGGAGAATGGGTAGAAATTGATGCAATGTCAATTCATAAACCTATCGAATATCCGGGAATCGGACCGAAAGAATCTTATGTATTGTATCACGAAGAATTGGAATCGTTGGTTAAAAACTTTCCAACGTTGAAACGTGCAAGATTCTGGATGACTTTCGGGCAACAATATATTACACACTTACAAGTGTTGGAAAACGTAGGAATGACATCTATCGCTCCTATCAAATTCCAAGGAATTGATATTGTGCCATTAGAATTTTTGAAAGCTGTACTTCCTGAGCCAGGTTCATTAGGCGAAAATTATACTGGCGAAACTTCAATTGGTTGTCAGATCAAAGGGATTAAAGACGGTGTAGAAAAAACATATTATGTTTGGAACAACTGTAAACACCAAGATTGCTGGAGAGAAGTACAAGCGCAAGGTGTAAGTTATACCACAGGTGTACCAGCGATGATTGGTGCGATGATGATGATTACTGGTGAATGGATGAAACCAGGCGTTTGGAACTGTGAAGAAATGAATCCAGATCCATTCATGGCAATGTTGAATATTCATGGTTTACCTTGGAACGAAGAAGTAAACGGAGCACTTCCGCATGAGTATTAACGAATACGATAGAATTTTAAAGGAGAACATTGAACCTGTTCTCCTTCCATTTGCTCAGAAACTTTTGGGTTTAGAACGAGCAAAGTTCACAGCTATTAAAGATGACATACATGTTACGATTGAAAGAAAGCCTGATTTTCTGAAAAGAGTAAAAGAAGACAATGATTCTAATAGTTACATTTTACAAATAGAATTTCAGTCGGTTGATGATTCAGAGATGATTTATCGCATGTTAGAATACAGGGCTATTCTTCTACGAAAATATCATACTGAAATAAGACAAGTAGTACTTTATATCGGACAAGCTCCTTTGCGTAAAATGACGAAAAGTTTGTCAATGAACAATTTGTCTTTTGCTTATGAGCTAATAGATATTCGTTCTTTTGACTATGAATTATTTATTAATTCATCGATTCCTGAAGAAGTATTACTCGCTATTTTATCAAATTTCAATCAGACACCTCCTCATAAAGTTATCCATAGTATTTTGGATAAATTGCAGGAACTATTAAAAGGTGAACACCGTTTTGGTAAGTATCTAAAGCAATTGGAAGTGTTAGCTAAACTTCGTAATTTACAAGATGAAACCGTAAAACAGACTGCCATTATGCCCATTGTATATGACTTAGAAACAGACATCCGTTACGTACAAGGTATGACAATGGGTGAAGAAAAAGGGAAAGAAAAAACTCTTGATAATAATATCGTTTTATTACTTCAATCAAATTTGTTGACAGCCCAACAAATTGCTGAAACCTTAAATGTGCCTTTGAAAAGAGTGGAAAAGCTTAAAAAAAAGTTATAAGCATTACATCAAAAACAATAAAATTATTTTTGCCCGTATTGAAAAGTACGGGCAATTTTGTGAATAAATAAACCATTCATACAACAAAAAATGATTGATTTTTCTCAAATACCTTCTCCATGTTATGTATTGGAAGATAGGTTATTACGTAAAAATTTAGAACTCCTTCAATACGTTCAACAACAAGCTGGCATCGAAATCATTTGTGCATTAAAGGGCTTTTCGATGTTCTCTACTTTTCCGATGGTTCGCCAATATTTGGCTGGAGCGACGGCAAGTTCATTGCATGAAGCACGCTTAGCTTTTGAAGAAATGGGCTCAAAAGCACACGTTTATTCTCCTGCTTACTTAGATAAAGAATTTGACGAACTGATGTCTTATTCTTCACATATTTCTTTTAATTCATTGGCTCAGTTTGATAAATTCAAAGAAAGAACTATCCAGCATGGCATTAGTTGTGGGCTACGTATTAATCCGCAATATTCTGAAGTTGAAACAGATATGTATAATCCATGTATTGCAGGTTCGCGCTTGGGTATTACTCGCAATCAATTAGGTGATACTTTGCCTGAAGGCATTGAAGGCTTACACTCGCATACTTTGTGCGAGAATGATTCTTATACGCTTGAGCGTACTTTAAAGGCTATTGAAGAACATTTCGGAGATTTATTAAAACAAGCTAAATGGTTGAATTTAGGCGGAGGACATTTAATAACGCGTGCCGATTACGAGCCTGAGCATTTAATTAGTGTATTGAAAGGTTTGAAAAGCAGATTCCCAAACCTAAAAATTATCTTAGAACCGGGTTCGGCTGTAGGTTGGAGAACTGGATATTTAACGTCTACCGTATTAGACATCATCGATTCTCAAGGAATTAATGTGGCTATTCTTGATGTAAGCTTTGCCGCACACATGCCAGATACTTTAGAGATGCCTTATAAACCAAAAATTCTGGGAGCACACCAAGAGCCTATAGCAGGCAAACATACTTATCGTTTCGGGGGGATGACTTGCTTAGCAGGTGACTTTTATGGAGATTATTCTTTTGACAAACCTTTGGAAATTGGAGATTCTATCGTTTTTGATGATATGATTCATTATACCATGGTAAAAACAACTACTTTCAATGGTGTTAATTTACCTTCTATTGGTATCTGGAGAGAAAATGACACATTTGATTTAGTAAAAACCTTTGGTTACGAAAGCTTTAAAGATAGATTAAGTTAGTCCTCGTTATATCATAAACATGAGTCATCCCGAATTTTGGGCAAAATTTGTCCACAAGATATTGTGAATGGCTATTCTTATTCTGTAAATCGGTATCGAAGCATTTCGGTACCGATTTCCTGTATTTCCT
>NZ_JBWKOV010000016.1:0-49548 GCF_059416265.1 Arcicella sp. GW821-FHT09D11
AAAACATACACAGAAATACAAAATCAGAAAAGAAGTCAAGGTCAAAAATGACTGTCAACTTATTTTAGGACAAGACAGTTCCAAGTCAAATAAGACTTGAAACAGCGTGAGTTGCGCTCGTGTTGTTGGAGAACAAACTCCAACAATGGGGAAAACGATGATAATATTGGATATGAAAATTCTATGGTCGGTGAAAGTCATCCAAAATACTAAGTGATAAATCAATGTCATTGAAACTGGTTATTAACCTCCATCGAAGAAAAAACTGTCTCTTTGCTTCTGTGGTTTTTTTTATATAATTATCTATTGTAAGTTCCCAATATCTAGAAGTTACTATTCCAAAAACATGTCCTAACAACTCAAATTCAAAAAAGCTTGGCTCTCGTACTAAGTAACTGAATTGTTGGTCTTGGTCTAAAAAAAATTCAGGTCGAACTGCCCAGTTTTCACCCATTGCAATTATTCCATATAGTCTTTCAAAATAGAAAACAGGATAATCCCCCAAATCATAACGAGCAAATTCACGAATAAAATCATAATTTGGGTTGTGTCCATCAGACTTTTGTCTTTCTATCTCCTCTAAAAATATTTTATACAATCCTTTCTTTATTTGTCTACCTATTTTTTCTTGGAAACCCTTCTTTAATCTATAGGCTGGTTTAAGCTCTACTTTATGTTTTTTAAGATCTACTTTAAAATATACAGAAGAAAATCTAGCTATTTCTCTGTTCTTCCCAACACTCTGTTTTGGACCAAGTAATCGAATTCTTGAGATATTAAAAGTCTCTTTAATAATTGTTTCAATTGAAGGGCTTCCTTGAAAATGTGAACCAAAATAAAGGTTACAATTGTCACATACGTTTATACAGATGTCTTGTCCACCTAAAGTCTTTGGAATAGTATGTGCTAATTTATTAAAAGGTGTTTCTTGCTCTGTTTTTCTGCACCAAATGCAATGTTTCATGATGAGAAGGTATATTCTGTTTATACATGACTCTTATATTCAAAAGTTTTGAGTACTTTAAACTTTTTCTAAGAATTAATTTATAAACCTAATGTAACACATTAATTTTTAAGATAAAAACCAAAATTAGCTTATGGGTAATAATTTATTATTAGTCAATTATGTTCTACAAATGCGTGAAAATATTAACCCACAACCGAGAATAGTTTATCCAGATTTACTCCGTAATTTCCGCTCTTTAATTCAGACGCATTCTTAAACAAAACCATGAGGCACAAATTCATTCTTTTTCGTCTATTCCTTATCTTGAATTTCTTATTGTTGGGTCAATCCATTTTTGCTAGTACCCCTTGTAAAGTCACAGCACTGCAATGCGAGTATCTGGTTAATCCTTTGGGGATAGATGCACCTTCGCCACGTTTTACTTGGCAGTTGACTGATGCCCGACAAGGAGCAAAGCAGACGGCTTATCAAATTTTGGTGAATACTGATTCATTGTCTTTAACAAAAGGCATTGGCAAAGATTGGAATACTGGCAAAAAGGGTAATCAACAGACTTTAGTAAGTTATCAGGGCAAACCTTTACAAGCCTTTACAAAATACTATTGGCGAGTAATTGCTTGGGATAAGGACGGTCAGCAAACCAGTTCGGAAATCGCTAGTTTTGAAACTGGCATGATGAATATGAGCAACTGGCAAGGTGCTTGGATTAGCGATTCAAGGGATGTAAATACTAAGCCTGCTCCCTATTTTAGAAAGACCTTTCATGCTAATAAGAAAATCGTTTCGGCACGTGCCTACATTGCCGTAGCTGGTTTGTACGAGTTATATATCAATGGCGAAAAAATTAGTAATCACCGACTAGACCCCATGTACACGCGTTTTGATAGACGTACTTTGTATGTTACGCATGATGTGACAAAACAATTACAGTCGGGTAAAAATGCTATTGGTGTACTCTTGGGCAATGGTTGGTACAATCATCAATCTACAGCTGTGTGGTATTTTCACGAAGCCCCTTGGCGTGGGCGACCAACGTTTTGTATGGATATTCGGGTGAAATATGATGATGGAACCAGCGAAGTAATTGCTTCGGGCAAAGATTGGAAAACATCTTTGAGTCCCATTATTTTCAATAGTATTTACACCGCAGAACATTACGATGCTCGACTAGAACAACCAGATTGGAACAAAGCCAATTTTGATGATAAACAATGGAAAGATGTTATTTTCAGAACAGCTCCTTCTAATAATATCGTCGCTCAGGCTTTGCAGCCGATTAGAAATGTAGAAGAAATTACGACCAAAAGCTTGAATAAAATCAATGATACTACCTATGTTTTTGATTTAGGCAGAAATATCTCGGGAGTAAGTAAAATTAAGGTTTCGGGAAAAATAGGAACAGTTTTACGCTTAAAACATGCTGAAAGACTGTACCCTGAGGGACGTGCCGACTTGTCGAATATTGATGTACATTATCGCCCTACTGATAATAAAGACCCTTTTCAGGTAGATATTATTACGTTATCAGGCAAAGGCGAAGAAAGCTTTATGCCTCATTTTAATTACAAAGGATTTCAATATGTAGAGGTAACAAGCACCGAACCAATAACGCTGAAAAAAGAAAGTTTAGTAGGTTATTTTATGCATAGCGATGTGCCTATTGTTGGAAAAGTTAATTCATCGAACCCGACGATTAACAAAATTTGGTCTGCTACCAATAATGCTTATTTATCAAATCTATTTGGTTATCCAACTGACTGTCCACAAAGAGAAAAAAACGGATGGACGGGCGATGCCCACATTGCAAGCGAAACAGGATTGTATAATTTTGACGGTATCACAATTTATGAAAAATGGCTTGCCGACCACCGCGATGAGCAACAAGCCAATGGTGTTTTACCGTCTATCATTCCTACAGATGGTTGGGGTTATGAATGGGGAAATGGACCAGACTGGACGAGTACCATTGCGATTATTCCTTGGAATATTTATTTGTTTTATGGCGATACGAAGATTTTGGCTGATAATTATGAAAATCTTAAACGCTATGTCAATCACATAGAATCTATCAGTCCGACTGGATTAACCACTTGGGGATTGGGCGATTGGGTGCCTGTTAAATCTAAAACGCCAGTAGAGTTAACGTCGTCTGCTTACTATTTTGTAGATGTTACTATCTTAGCAAAAACTGCAAAATTATTCGGGAAAACCGCTGATTATGAAAGATATTCAGCTTTGGCGGATAAGATTAAAACAGCATTTAACGACAAATATTTAAACAAAGCAACGGGTATTTATGGTAATGGCGTCCAAACAGAATTAAGTGTTCCGCTATATTGGGGATTAGTGCCTGAGGAATTGAAAGCTAAAGTAGCCGCCAATTTAGCCAAGCGAGTAGAAGCCGACAATAATCATTTAGATGTAGGCTTATTGGGTACAAAAGCCATTTTGAATGCTTTAAGTGAAAACGGATATGCTGATGTAGCCTATAAAGTAGCCTCGCAAGAAACTTTCCCTTCATGGGGTTGGTGGATTGCCAATGGAGCGACCACCCTTTATGAAAACTGGCCGATTGATGCTAAAAGTGATATTTCAATGAACCATATTATGTTTGGGGAAATCGGGGCATGGTTGTATAAAGGTATTGGAGGGATTAAACCTGATGCCTCGCAAGCAGGATTTAAGAATATTATCTTAGCCCCCAATTTTGTCGAAAACCTTGAGCAATTTGAAGCTTCACATGATGCACCACAAGGGAAAATCATCTCTTCATGGAAAAGAGTAGGCACAAAAATTTTATATGATATTATAATTCCCGCAAATGCCACAGCAACGGTTTTACTTACTGTAAAAAAAGCTCAGCACATTCAAAAACAATATACGGTTGAAGAAAAAGTAGTGTCGGATACCCATAAGCAATTAAAAATTAATACACTAACAGCAGGAACTTATCAGTTCGAGATTCAGTAAATAATTTCAGTTATGAAAAAAAGTGTTTTATTCTTATTCCTTATTTTATTAGGTTCAACAGCTTTTACACAAGTACAATTGTTCAAACCAGAAGTTAAAAAAGTGTTGTTTTTAGGGAATAGTATTACCTATGCAGGTTCTTATGTAAATGATATTGAAGCCTATTGTATTGCACATTTTCCTAACCAGAAAATAGAGTTTATCAATGTGGGTTTACCCAGTGAAACAGTTTCTGGTCTTTCGGAAGATGGACATGCAGATGGTCGATTTCCTCGTCCTGACTTGCATGAACGTTTGTCGAGGGTATTAGCACAGACCAAGCCAGATTTAGTATTTGCTTCTTATGGCATGAATGATGGTATTTACTTACCGCTGGATTTAGTTCGTTTTCAAAAATTCAAAGAAGGTATTCAATGGTTGCATGATAAAGTGATAGCTTCTGGTGCCAAAATTATTCACCTTACACCACCTATGTATGATGAAACAAGAGGTAAAAAGATTGGTTATGCTGACGTATTGGATGCCTATTCCGACTGGTTGTTAAGTCAAGGAAAAAAAGAAAAATGGGAAGTGATAGACGTACATTACCCTATGCAAAGAGTAGTAGATGCCCATCGTAGATTAGACCAGAGGTTAGGCATTGAAAGCTATTTTACTTTGGCAAATGATGGCATACATCCAGGTGAAGCAGGACATTGGATTATGGCAAAAAGTATTTTAATGCACTTTGGAGCTTTAGACGTAGCCAAAGCTCCAACAGTTCAAGCAACGCTCACTAATATTGCTGATCCAGATGCTTTTTTGAAGTTAGTTACACAACGACAGAATATTATGAAAGATGCATGGCTTACAAGAATTGGACACCGTCGCCCAGAAATGAATAAAGGTTTACCTTTGGAAGAAGCACAAGCCAAAGCACAAGAAATAGAAGTACAAATTCGAGCGATGATAAAGTGAGGAAATTAACGAAGACTTTTATGGGGTGATATGTAATTTTTCATGCCATAAAAACCTTTAAACTTCCCAAATTGTGGAACTATTTAGTTATATTTGTACTTATGAGAATATACTCACATAAAACCTTAAAAGAGTTTTGGGATAAATATCCTGATGCAAGAACCTCATTGGAAATCTGGTATGAGAAAATGGAGGAGAATACCTATGAAAATCCTAATCAAATGATAGAAGATTTTAAAGGAGCTGATATTGTGGGTAATGGGAGAATTGTTTTTAACATTGCTCTTAACAAATACAGATTAATAGTGTATGTCAGGTATAAATTTTTTGCGGTTTATGTAAGATTTTTGGGTACTCATAAGGAATATGACAAGATAAAAGACATTTCAAATATTTAAAATAATGGAAACGAAAATTCAAATCAAGCCAATTACTAATGATAAAGAATTTGCTGAAGCAAATGAGCTTATTGAATTGTTATTAGAATGTCCAGAAGGTTCTGAGGAAGAAAAAATATTAGAGGCTGTTACTATTTTGGCAAGCGAATATGAAAAGAAGAATTATTCATTGCCCAAGCCAAATCCTATTGAAGCGATAAGATATAGAATGGCTGAATTACAGCTTAGTCAAAAAGATGTGGCTAAATATTTTGGAGGGGAAAATAGAGTATCAGAAGTGTTAAATGGAAAAAGACAGCTAAGCCTTAAAATGATTAAAAATTTGCATCAAAATTTAGGCATTTCTGCTAATAGTTTAATTTCGATGTAGGGAATTATTTTAATTATTTCTATGATTAAAATGGTCAAATATGTAGCGGTAAACCCTTGCGGTTACCGTTTGTTGTTTGTGTAAATATTAAAAGATACCTCATGGCATGACTTGAAAGCTATTTTGAGAATATACAAATCTCTGTCAGTCATGCCATGAGTAATACCTACTTTTTATAAAACATTCACTAAATCACTAATTCACAAATCACTCAATCCTCAATAAGAACTTTCATCTAGCTTCACCTTCCCTTTAAAAGTCCAGAATACAAAAAAGGTATAGGTTGCTACAATAGGGACACCAATCGCAGCAAAGAGTAAGATAATCGACAAGGATTTTTCAGAAGAAGCTCCATTATAAATGGTAATAGAATTTTTAGGGTCTAGCGTAGAATGGATAATTTTAGGGAATAGATTGATGGCTACTGTTACTAAAAGCGACGCCATTGTAAAGGCAGACGATAAAAAAGCCAACATATATTTCCCTTTTTCTAACAATCTACGGGTATTAATAATAATTAAAACCGTAAGCATCGGTACTGCAAAAAGCGTAGGATGAGCCTTAAATTTAGCAGCCATACTTGGAAAATACACCAAAGTCACCATCGTTTGCATAATGTAACAAATCACAAAAAAGCGACTGGTATCACGCACCATAATAGATAACTTTGTATAAAGCCTGCTTTCGGTTTTCATCACTAAATAAATAGAACCGTGCATCGTACAAGATGCCAAAGTAGTAAGACCCGTCAGTAAAGCATAAGGATTTAGCAGTTGTAGAAAATCTCCTTGATATTCAAAATTTTCATCAATCGGAATACCTTGAATAAGGTTACCCAATACAACACCTAATAAAAACGCAATCAGCGTACTGGCAAGCGAATAAACAATATCCCACATTTGTCGCCACCAAAGCATCGTTTCTTTACTCCTAAATTCAATGGCAATGGCTCTTAGAATCAAGACCATCAGAAATAACATAAAGGGAATATAAAAGGCAGAAAATAAGGTAGCATATACTTCAGGAAAACCTGCAAACAAGGCACCACCACCAATGACTAGCCAGACTTCGTTGCCATCCCAAACAGGGCCAATGGCATTGAGGGCAATTCTTCTACTTTCTTCTTTTTTAAAGAGTAAATGAATAGCACCAGCCCCTAAATCAAAGCCATCTAAAATAGCATATCCAGTAAAAACTGCCCCAATGACGGCAAACCACCAAGTGGGCAAATCTATTCCTAAAAAAGTAGCCATAAGCTTTTTGAGTTTAAAGTTGTTGAGTTTAAAAGAGTTGTAGAAATCTCTTAATCTAAAATAGGGTTGTTACGCTTAGACGAATGGATTATCTCGTCAGTGTGATGATGTTCAACAGGGCCGTGCTTTATCTTTTTGTTCAAAAGATAGATAAACAAGCAAAATAGTAAAACGTAAATGATAGTAAACATAATCAATGAAAACCATACCTGATTGGCTTTGACAGATTTTGATAAGGCATCAGAGGTTCTTAGTAATCCATATACTACCCATGGTTGCCGACCTACTTCAGCGGAATACCAACCTACTTGATTGGCAATTTGTGGTAACAGTACTGAAAAAGAAAAGACAAGCATCAACCATTTTTGCTTAAATAAAGTACCCTTGTACCAAAAGAAAGAGGCTAATAAAGTAAGAGCAATCAGAGCCATTCCTATTGAAACCATTAAATGATACGTCTGGAACACAAAATTTACTGCTGATGGTCGGTCTTGTTTAGGAAATGCTCGGAGACCAGTTACAGGTGTGGTGAAGTCTTGGTGTAATATAAATGTTAAACCTTTGGGTATTTTCAGTCCAGTTACTTGCTCCGTTTTGGTATTTACATAACCGAATAAATACATATCCGCTACGGCTGAACTATCATAATGACCTTCAAAAGCGGCTAGTTTAGCAGGTTGATTTATAGATACGCCATCTGCTGAGCGATGCCCTGTAAATAATTGGGCTAATGCTGAAATGGTGGCTACTGTAAGGGCAATTTTAAAGGCCTTTTTAGAAAGGGCAACATGGCGTTCTTTATAAATATAATATGCATGAACACTGAGTACTAAAAACGAGCCTGCTAAGAAAGAACCTATCCAAACGTGCGATAGTCTATCTACTGAAGACGGGTTAAAAACCATTGCCCAGAAATCTGTAATTTCTGCTCTTGCTTTTAGCCCTTCACCCACAATGTGATAACCCGCTGGAGTTTGTTGCCAAGAGTTAGCAACTACAATCCAAACGGCTGAAAACATAGAGCCTAGTGTGACCATAATAGTAGCAAAAAAATGTACCCCTCGACTTACTCTATTCCACCCAAAAATTAAAATGCCTAAAAAACCCGATTCTAAGGCAAAAGCAAAAATACCTTCTGCGGCCAAAGCTGAACCAAAAATATCGCCTACATAGCGTGAATAAGAAGCCCAGTTTGTACCAAACTCAAACTCCATTACAATACCTGTGGCTACTCCAATGCCAAAAATTAAGGCAAAAATCTTAATCCAAAAACGTGTTAGTTGTTCATAAACTTTATCACCTGTTTTTAAATACAAGCCTTCCATACAAACCATCACGAGGGCTAGTCCAATACTTAAAGGGGGATATATATAATGAAAGGCGATGGTGAAAGCGAACTGAATCCGAGATAATATTTCTACATTTTCCATAAGCTGTGTGTATTAAAAGATTCCTCAAAAGTAAGACCTAAACAATCATTTCTAGCTTAAAATGAATAAAAATATAAGTATTTTTTTACCTAATTTCTCTCTGATTTTAGCATGGCAAATTAAGTTTGACAGACCCAAGAAAATATAGGAATATTAGTGTTTAGATGGCGACCAGAGGATAGAGAATAATACAAAAGTTTATTCCATGTATATAGATAGAATTACCCTACAGGAACCTATACAACAACTTTAGATGTTTACTGACCAAATGAATTCGTAAATTAGCGATTATAAATAAAATTCATTCCTTAAAAAGGGATTCAACTTAATTCAATCATGAAAAAACTATCATTATTACTATGTTTTTTATTATCAATTAATTTAGCTTTCTCTCAGAAAAAAGAAAAAGGCTGGGTTTCTCTGTTTGATGGTAAAACTTTTGCAGGTTGGCATGTAAATGAAGAACACCCTTCTACGTTTACAATTGAAGATGGAACGATAAAAGTAGCAGGCGAACGTGCTCACTTATTTTATGAAGGGGCTGTTGGAAACCATGATTTCAAGAATTTTGAACTGAAATTAAAAGCAAAAACTTTACCCGGCTCAAACTCTGGTATTTTTATCCATACGGCTTACCAAGCATCAGACTGGCCACAAAAAGGCTATGAAGTGCAAGTAAACCAAACGCATGGCGACTGGCGTAAAACAGGTAGTTTGTACGGTATCAATGATGTGAAAGAAAATCTGGCGAAAGATAATGAATGGTATGAGTATCATATCATTGTGCAGGGTAAGAGGATTATCATCAAAATTGATGATAAAGTAGCTGTTGATTACACTGAGTCAGAAACACTTCCAGCAGACCGTGGCTTGAAAAAACTTAGTTCTGGCACAATCGCTTTACAAGGACATGATCCTAAAAGTGTTGCCTACTTTAAAGATATTAAAATCAAGCTTTTGAAATAGTAATTTTGATTAAAAACAGTAAAAGCCAACTCATTGAGTTGGCTTTTACTGTTTTAATACTTTATCGTTAGAACAATTTCTCTTGTGGTGGTTTTGCACCTGCCAAGCGGATATAAACAGTAGTTTGTCCTCTGTGGTGAGTTTGGTGCTCAAAACACTTAGCTAATGCCATTCCTTTGGTCATGTCAAATCTTCCGAACAATTTTATATTTTCGTTCAATTGAGCAGGAGTCATTTTCTTTACACTGCTTATTACAAAATCATAACCTGCCATTACCAATTTCGTAACGTTTGCTTTTGATTTGTCAGTACTCTTTTCTGATTCTCCCATCCCTACTGGACTTTTTTCGCCCGTTGCCGCTGCGGTAAAACCATAGTTAGCATCAGTTAAATGGAGCATTTGTTCAGCGAATGAACGCATTTCAGGCGTTGGTTTCAAGGCATAGCCAGTTTCGGGCATCGCATCTAGGTATTCTTTTGTATACGTTTTGGCTCTTTCCCACTCTTTTACAATTTCATCAACTGATGTTTGAGCTTGGGCAAAATTCATAGCACCTAAAGTAAATATTAGGGACATTAACAGTTTAACTGATTTCATAGTTTTGTCTTTAAAAATTTGAATTGAAAAATATGCATTAAAAACGTAAAAGTACGTTTTTAAATGGTATCGTTGGTAGTAAAACCCAAGCTATTTGAAGCTACTTTATAGTGGTCTTTAAATATTTAATAAGGTAATTGCTGAAATTTTTATAAATCCTTACTTGACACACTGACTTTAGAATCTTATGTTTGTCCTACAATATCTAAAACATAATTTAATAATTGGCTATGATGAAGTATGTAACACAAAATGGAGAGGTGCTTGAAGGGGAGACTTATCCTGACATAATTGTTGGATTTCGTAATGGATTAGAGTTTCCAGCTAATCAAACAACGCTGGAATTTATGGTTAGCTTTGCTAATAGACATCTTAAATCAAATGGATCGAAAATTAGTACACTTTCGTATGGTGCTTTCTTAGCAGACCTTGTCGCTAATAAGTATTTGACAAAAGCTGAATAAAAATGTAAATCTCTCGTTCTAATAAATGTATATTAGAACGAGAGATTCTAGCTTAAAGGCTTTGTTGTAACGTCACTATTTGCTCAAACTCACTCTTTAGCTTATAACTTAAATTTTCAAAAATCTCGAAGTACTTCATATAGGTTTCATGATTTTTAAGATTTGGCTGATAAGTCTCGCTTGATTTTACTGTAGCTGCCGCTGCTTCCAAATTTCTATAAGCCCCTAGTTGTGTCAGCCCAAGCAAAGCTGTTCCTAACGCTACGCTATCATGATGGTCGTTTACATAGATAGTTTTGCCATACATATCTGTCAAAATCTGAGTCCATAGAGGTAAAGACGCATAAGCACCGTTGATGTAAAGGCTATCAAAATTCCTATGCGTTTCAAGAATTTTACCAATGCTATAAATTTCAAAAAGAATACCTTCCAATGTGGCACGTACAAAATGTTTTCGTTCATGACTGATATTCAACCCAAAATACATCCCACGAGCATTGGCATTCCACAAAGGAGCTCTTTCGCCCAATAAATAAGGTAAAAACAATAAGCCATCAGCACCTGCCTTTACTTGGGCTGCTTCCTTGAATAAATCATTCACGACATCCTCAAAATCTAAGTCACCAGAGAAATCACCGAATTGTCGAGCAAACCATTCAAAAACTACGCCACCATTATTCGTTGGTCCACCCGAAACATAATAGCCATCTGCTAGTAAATAATTAAAAAAGCGGTTCTTATCATCTTTTAGTACCTCTTTACCAGCCACACGTACAGCACCACTCGAACCAATGGTGATGGTAGCTCTGCCCGACCCAACAATTCCTGCTCCCAACGTAGCTAAACAGCCATCGCTTGCCCCAACAATCAGGGTAGTTTTGGCAGGCAAACCCAAGGTAAAACAGTATTCCTTTTTCAGAAATAAATTAGTATTGAATACAGATAGCGGTTCAGAAAGTCGGTCAGCAGTAATGCCTGCAAAATCCAATGAATCTTGATTCCACTTAAGCTGATGGATATCAAACAAACCCGTTGATGACGCAATACTATGGTCGACTACATATTCTCCCGTAAGCTGTTTAATAACATATTCTTTTAACGAAATAAATTTATGTGTTTGTGCAAAGCGCTCTTTGTCATGGTTTTTTATCCAAGTAATCTTTACAATGGGCGACATAGGGTGAATGGGCGTTCCCGTTGTGTTAAAAATACTTTCTCCTTTAGGATATTGCTTTAAGGCTTCGGCTTCTTTTACTCCTCGATTGTCTGCCCAAATAATAGCATTCCCGAGGGGCGTTCCATTTTTATCAACTGCCAATACACTGTGCATCGAAGAGCTAAAACAAATAGCCGTTACTTTATATTTTTTTGGATGAACATATTCGTTCAATAGATTTTTGAGAATATAAAGGGTAGTAATAAAAATTTGCTCGGGGTCTTGTTCGCTATAATCTGGCTGAGGATGAAAGGTTGGGTAAGAACCTTTTTTCCAACAAAGCAGTCGCCCATTCATATCAAAAGCATGAACTTTAACAGCAGAAGTATTAATGTCGATGGTAATAAGACAATCCATAGTATGTTTAAGCTATGAGCCGTAAGCTATCAGCTGTGAGCTTTTTTTAAGTTTATAAAATTGGGTAAAATTTTAGCTTTAAGCTATGAGTCATAAGCCTTGAGCTTTATGTTGGACAATAACAAAAAAGCTCAAGGCTCATCACTCATAGCTCAAAAGCTAATCAGTATTTTTTCTAAACTCCCGAGGCGTATAGCCAGTTAGTTTTTTGAATGTCGATGAAAAATGTTGTGATGAATAAAAACCTGTTTCTAGTGCAATATCAGTCAAACTTAAATCTTTTCGACTTAATAATTTAATGGCTTCAGATATTCGGATATTAATAAGATAATTTAAGGGTGAGAAACCCGAAAATGCCTTTACTTTTTCACTAAAGGCGGTTGTGCCTAGTCCTACCAAACCAGCCATTTCTTCTACCGACCACGAATGTGATAAGTTCTCTCTAAGAGTTTGCTCCAATTTCAAAAAAGTTTGTGGGAAATCTCGCCTGAGGTTATCCTGTTTGCTCAAATGTCGCACCGCAGTAATCAATAGCTCATCAATTAAATGATTAACCCGCGTTCTGTAACCTAGTTCTTTAGAGAATAACTCTGATTCAATGTTTTGAAAGATTTGTTGACAGGCTTTTAAACGTGTAAGAACAGGTTTTTTATTAAGGGTAAGGATTTTCCCAATTACTCTTTGGTCTGTTTCCGAAATACTACTCCATTCGCCCAAAACCAATTCTCCATTGGCTTCAAAATGAGAAGGTTTTATCGTAATCCACATTAATGCACCAATGTCATAAGCTCCTTTACTACTCCCACTTGACTGCCACGGACAAGTCAGCGAGACGTCGTTTGGATACAGTAAAAATGGTTGGCCGTCAATAATCCAATCAAATTTCCCATCTATAATCAAACAAATTCTGATGCCTTCGTTTGTTTTTATTTCTTGGGAATTGAGCTGAATATTTTGGATTTTATAATTGGCAAACTCAATAATGTACGGGAAATACGATAATTCCTTCGCCTTTCCTTGGTACAGTATAAATTGACTCATCAGGTTATGGAATAATTGAAAGTTTTAGTGAGTGAGATTTCAAACAAAATTAGGTCAATTTTTTATAAAAATATTACAAAAATCACCGCTGTAAAAAAATGAAAGTTTTTCTTGAAATAACCATGAAAATTTGTGCTTAATACTTCAATTATATCATTTAGAAATAGCCTAACAAGAGAAGTTAATGTCAATAATTTCACCAAAAAAGATAGTTATCTACAGCCGTTTAAGTTGAAACTAAGTGAATAGTAAATGTCGAAGGACTATACTAAGAAGGAAAAAAAATCAAAAACCCGTTAAATACAATAATTATTTGTAATCAATTAATCGTTTACAACCCCCTAAAATTTCTTAATAATAACTCATAATAATTTATTCAAAAACTTAACTCAACTATGAAAAAACTTAGACTATTCTGTCATTTTGAAACACAGATTCTTCCCAGAGCCATTATATATTTGGCTTTGATGTTTTGCTCATTTACTTCAATGACTCAGGATTTAGTTGTGAAGGGAACTGTTACTGATAAAACTAATAGTGCTGTTCCGGGTGTTGCTGTTCAAATAAAAGGAACTAATCAAGGAACAAATACCGATGCTTCGGGGAATTATAAAATTTCAATCCCTAGTAATGCTACTTTAATTTTCTCTTCTATTGGTTATGTTACCCAAGAAATTGTAGTTGGCGGAAAAAGCATTATTAATGTTTCGCTGGTAGACGAAACTAAAAACCTTGAAGAAGTAATCGTAACAGCTTTGGGGATTAAGAAGGAGGCCAAAAAACTAGGCTATGCTACCGCTAGTGTAAATGCCGAACAAATAACCACCAACCGCCAAGTAAACTTTATGAATGGCTTACAAGGAAAAATGGCTGGGGTAAATATCACTTCATTAGGAACAGGTCCTGCTGGTACGAGTAAAATCAGGATTCGTGGACAGTCGTCATTTAATGGACAAAACAACCCATTAATTGTTGTGAATGGTGTGCCGATGGATAATACCAACTTTGGAGCAAACCCCAATGGAAATAGTGATGGTTCGTTAGCGAATAGAAGTTTTAATACGTCTGATGGTGGTGATGGTTTGACAAGTATTAACCCCGATGACATCGAGACGATGACCGTTTTGAAAGGTGCAACAGCAGCAGCTTTGTACGGTTCTCGTGCAAAGGATGGTGTAGTAATGATTACCACTAAAACCAAAGGAACTGGAAAAGGAATAGGCATTGAGTACAATAGCAATTATACAGTCGATACACCATTGGATTATACTGATTTTCAGTACGAATATGGTCAGGGAGAAAATGGTGTTCGACCAACTACGCCTAATCCTCAAACGGGTGTTTGGAGTTTTGGAGAGAAGTTTCAGCCCGGTATGAAGCAGATTTTATTTGATGGCATAGAAGTACCTTACGAACCAGTTTATAATCGTATTAATAAGTTTTATCGTACTGGAACTTCGTGGACAAATACGGTATCTCTTTCTTCTGGTTCAGAAAAGGGTGGATTCAATTTATCGCTTTCTAATTTGAGTAATACCAGTATCGTTCCAAATTCTGATTACAATAAAAAAACGATAAATTTAGGGTTTAACTATAATCTAACACCTAAGCTTATTTTAATGGGGAACGTAAATTATTCTAATGAATATAATCGTAATCCACCGCAAATCGGTAACCAAGATTTAAGTACACCTACTGTTCTTTACACGCTTTCAAATTCTATGCCTTTTGATTTATTAGAATCTAAACGTTTAGATGCCAATGGTGACGAATATGTGTGGTCTCGTTTCAGAAACCGTACTAATCCTTATTATTCAGTATATGAACGCTTTGAAAATATACGTCGTGACCGTATTTTAGGAAATATTACCCTCCGTTATAATCTTACAGATTGGTTGTATTTGCAAGGTAGAATTGGACAAGATTTTTATTCTCGTGACCAAGATTATAACTACCCAACAGGCGAGGCTTCTTTAGGTGTGGCACCTGCTGGTTTTGTAAATGGTCAGTATACTCAAGAAAATCGTCGTTTCCGAGAAACCAACGCAGACTTTTTGATTGGAGCTAAAAAGACCTTTGGTGATTTCAGTTTCGATTTAACATTAGGTGGAAACCAAATGTATCGTCGTAGCGACTATAATAGTGTATACGTTCAAAACTTTGTAGTACGTGGACTTTATACGGTAATGAATGGACAATTAAAGGACCCATTGTATGCCCTTAGTGAACGTCAGGTAAATTCATTATACGCCGCCGCTGAGATTTCTTATAAAAACTTTTTGTTTGTAAATGTAACTAGCCGTAACGACTGGTTCTCAACACTTGCCCCTGGTTCGCGCGTAGTTCAATATCCTTCGGTAACAGGAAGTTTTGTGTTCACTCAGGCTTTCAATACGATGCCTGACTGGCTATCATTTGGTAAATTAAGAGCAGCTTATGCAGAAGTAGGTAGTGATACCGACGTACAGCCTTATGCTAACAACTTATTTTATACCGTGGGTAGTAATCTTTTACAGAATCAGCCAATTGGTTCTATCAATACGACTACAGTTCCTAATGCATCACTTCGTCCAATGCGTGTGAATGAAACAGAATTTGGTGTAGAATTAAAATTGTTCCAAAATAAAATAGGTTTAGATTTCTCTTACTATAAGAAAATTACCTCAGACCAAATCCTGTCTGCGCAAGTATCCGATGCATCTGGTTACCAAACTACCTTGCTGAACAGCGGTAAAAGCCAGAACGAAGGGATTGAAGCAATGCTTACTTTCTCGCCAGTAAAGAGCAATAAGTTTTCTTGGGATGTAAATATTAATGGCTCATATAATACCTCTAAAGTATTAGAATTAGCTGGAAATCAAACAAATATCACTGTTGGAAGCGGTATTTATACAGGAGTATTACGTCAGGTAGTAGGGTTACCCCTCGGACAGTTGTATGGCTTTGCTTACAAGCGTGATGAACAAGGACGTAAAGTGTTTAACGACCAAAGTGGTCGCCCAGAAAGAACAAATGATTTAGTGAGCTTTGGAAGTGCTTTACCAAAATGGGTCGGAGGTATTACCAATAATTTCCGTTACAACGACATTCTATTTTCATTCTTGATTGACTTTAAGTTAGGAGGAAAAATGATTTCAGGTACAAACTATAATGCTTGGCGTGAAGGATTACACAAAGGAACATTAGTAGGACGTGAGCAAAACTATGTAATCGGTGAAGGAGTAAACAGCAAAGGAGAACCTAATGCTATTAAAACACCATTGCAGTCGTATTATGAAACTATCCGTGCTAACAACATTGCTGAAGAGTTTGTATCTGAGGCTGGTTTCTGGAAGTTACGCCAAATTACAATAGGGTATGACTTTACTAAAAAATTACCTAAAAACTGGTTTATCAAAGGCATCAAGCTTAATGCAGTGGCTAATAATGTGTTGATGATTAAAAAATGGGTGCCAAACCTTGACCCTGAGCAATTTGGCTTCTCGTCTGACAACCTTGTAGGGTTGGAATCAACAGGTTTACCAACTAGTAGAAGTATTGGGTTCAACTTAAATGTTAAATTCTAAAAAAGCTATTGGTGATAAGCCTTAGGCTATTAAGTACCTTCTTTTGTACTTCTAATCGGATTAATTCACAAGTACTCAATTGTTAATACTAAGAAAATGAAAAAAATAACTTTATATATATTCAGCTTACTAATCGCTTCCAGCTTTCTAAGCAGTTGTGACAAGGGCTTTGACGAGTTAAATACCAACAAAGTAAACCCTACAGCACTTAACCCTGTTTATGAATTAAACAATGCTACCCTCAGAACGTCATTTACTTGGCAATCTGTTATTTACGAAGCGGCGATTGTGCAACAAATCGTTAGTCCATACCTTGGGGTAAATGCAGGAGGAAACGTAAATCAAAATAACACCTCTGTTACAGGAGTAAATTGGCAAAGATATTACAGGGAAGTAAATAAACATTTGGTAGATGTTATTGCTAAAACCAAAGGTGATGCTACTCGCAGTAACTTATACAATATGGCTCGTATTTGGAAGGCATATACTTTCATGATTTTGACAGATAGTTATGGGGATGTTCCCTATAGTGAAGCAGGCTTAGGTTATTTGCAAGGAACAGTTTTCCCTAAATATGATGCCCAACAAGCTATCTATACAGATATTTTGAAAGAATTAGACGAAGCATCGGCGGCCTTAGATGCTAACAAAACCAAGGAAGTAAGTGATATTATTTATGCAGGGGATATAACAAAATGGAAACGTTTAGGCTATTCTTTATTATTGCGTGCCGCTATGCGTTTAACTAAAGTTGATGCTAATACCGCACAAACATATGTGAAAAAAGCATTTGCAGGGGGTGTAATGTTATCTAATGCTGATAATTGTATTTTACGCCATTCGGCCGCTTATACCAATGAAATTGGTAGCCAATTGAACGGAAGTGAAAGAGCCAACTTTTATTTGCACGGAGCTTTTGTCAACTTCTTGAAAAGTACAAATGACCCTCGTTTAGGCATTATCGCTTTGAAGTATAATACTAAACTACAGGACGTAAACAATTTCACAAAAGACCCTGCTGCTCAGATTGGAATACCTGCTGGCTACGACCAAAGTAGTATTGCTAATTCTCCTAACTATCCAGGAGCCATAGAATTGTATTCGCAAGTAGACAGAACCAAAGTAGCTAGATTTGATGCTCCGTGTTTCTTCGTAACCTATAGCCAGTCACAACTTTTATTGGCTGAGGCTGCTCAGCGAGGTTGGATAACTGGGAATGTATCAGACTATTACAAAGCAGGTGTAAAAGGACACATGCAGCAGTTTACAGAATATGATGCAAATTCTAATGTATCTGATGCTACTATTGACGCTTATTTTACGGCGAATCCATTTGTTGCAACAAAAGCCTTGGAGCAGATTAACACGCAATATTGGGTGTCATCATTTATGAATTCTCCTGAAGGTTTTGCTAATTTCCGTAGAAGTGGCTTTCCAGCATTAGCACCAAATCCTTATCCGGGAAAAGAAATTAAAGGAAATTTTATCAATCGCTTATCATATCCAGTAGATGAAATATCAGTCAATAAAACAAATCTTGATGCGGCAGTAGCTCGTCAAGGGGCTGATAATCTTGATACTAAAGTTTGGTGGGATAAGTAATATCAGACAATGCTTACAACTATTATCCAATCTTAATAAACACCCAAGACTCCATGTTTTCATGGAGTCTTTATTTTATCCTAGAAAGATTGATAAAAATAATTCATCGAATCGTCCTACATTTTATTTATTTTAGCTTTTCAAACCATTTTTTAATATTTATCCAACAAAGTAAACTTAAAACATTATGCAAATCGGAATTATAGGCTTAGGCAAAATGGGGTTTAATTTAGCCCTTAACTTAAATAGGAACGGCTATGAAGTAGTTGCCAATGACGTGAATGCTGAGTTTGTTCAAAAAATTGCTGAACAAGGAATACAACCTGCAAATTCTATTGAAGAATTAACCCAAAAATTGAGCGGAAGAAAAGTGATTTGGTTGATGGTGCCAGCAGGTGAGATTGTCGATCAAGTAATAGAAACATTAATACCTTTTTTGAAGGCTTCTGATATTGTTATCGACGGAGGAAATTCAAATTATAAAGAATCAAAAAAGCGTTATAATTACCTAAAAACAAAAGGAATTGATTTTTTAGATTGTGGTACTTCTGGAGGTACTTCTGGCGCATTGAATGGTGCTTGTACCATGATTGGAGGAGATGATGAAGTATTTGCTTATGTTGAAAAGGTATTCAAAGATATTTCAGTAGAAAACGGATATTTACACACTGGAGCAGCAGGAAGTGGACATTTTACTAAGATGGTTCATAATGGCATCGAATACGGCATGATGCAAGCGATAGCTGAAGGTTTCGAGGTTTTTGAGCATTCAGAATTTGATATTGATTTCCAGAAAACGGCTAAAATGTTAAACCATGGCTCGGTAGTGCGTGGTTGGCTGATGGAGTTGACAGAAAAGGCATTTTCAAAAGACCCTAATTTAGATACTATTAAAGGAATTATGCACTCGTCAGGAGAAGGGAAATGGACTTTGGAAACCGCTTTAGATTTGGGCGTGCCTACACCCGTAATTGCTTTGTCGGTAATGATGCGTTATCGTTCACAAATGGAAGATACTTTTTCAGGGAAAGTAGTAGCCGCTTTGAGAAATGAGTTTGGTGGTCATGCTGTAGAAAAAAAATAAGATATCTAAGCGTCTGAATCCCATAAAAATTCAGACGCTTGAGATGATACAGTCACTCTCAAAAGAAACAAAAAGGAAAAGGATTTTAGATACCCTAACATCGATGAACTCCGTCAGAATTTATCGATTGAAAGATAATGAGCCATTTTTATATAGGAATTGATATTGGAACAACTGCCACCAAAGCAATTGTTTTTACAAATGAAGGGAAAATAATACAGCAATATTCAAAAGAATATGAGATGTATCATCCTGAACCAGATTGGAGTATCCAACAGCCCTCTGATATTTTAGAGGCTGTGCTTGAATGTATTGAGAAACTTACTGAGCATATTAATCCGTATTTTATCAGTTTTAGTTCCGCCATGCAAAGCTTGATTGCGGTGGATGAAAACGGAAACCCATTAACAGATGTAATTCTTTGGGCAGACAACCGAGCGAGTGCCGAAGCATCTGAATTGAAAGAGAGTGAGCTCGGGAAACAATTTTATGGCAAAACGGGTATTCCTATTCATACCTTTTGTCCGATGACCAAAATACTTTGGTTAAGAGAAAATCAGCCTGATATTTTTACCAAAACGCATAAATTTATTAGTATCAAAGAATACGTTTGGCATCATTTGACAGGAGAATTTGTGGTAGATTCTTCAATGGCATCAGGCACAGGGTTAATGAATATCTCAGACCTTACTTGGAATACGGACATATTAGCTTACCTAGAGATTAATGAAAGCAAACTTTCCACGATTGTAAGTCCTAAGCATACTGCACAAACCCTCATTGGTAATAAAACGTTGGTAATAGGAGCGGGGGATGGAGCTTTAGCCAATCTGGGTACAGGGGCAATGGAAAAAGGTAGAATGTCTCTGACGATTGGCACAAGTGGTGCCGTAAGGTTACCGATTGATGAACCATTTATTGATGCTAAAATGCGCACACAATGCTATCATTTGGTTGATAGTCAGTATCTTGTGTTAGGAGCAGTAAATAATGGAGCCGTCATTTTGCAATGGTTAAAAGAAGCAATTTTAGAAACCCAAGAATCATTTGAATCGCTGTTTGAGCAAGCAAATACGATTGAAGCAGGCTCGAATGGGTTAATATTCGTCCCTTACTTATTAGGGGAAAGAGCGCCAATTTGGGATGCATCTGCTCAAGGAACTTTATTAGGCATTACAATCAACCATACAAAAGCACATTTTATTCGAGCGACGCTAGAGGGGATTCTGTTTGGCTTGTTAAGTATTACTGATATTTTGTTACCCGAAAAATCTGCCAGAAAAAATTTGACTATTATGGCAAGTGGTGGTTTTGCAAAGAGTGATGTCTGGTTACAAATTGCTGCTGATATTTTTCAAATGAAAGTAGTGGTTTCACAAACCATTGAAGGCTCTGCTTGGGGAGCAGTAATGCTTGGACTAGATGCTTTTGGCATGACCACACATTGTCTGGATATAGATGAGAAAATATTTACACCCAACCCCACACATGAAAGTGTGTACCAAGAAAATTTTAGAAAATTCAATAAGGTGTATGAAGCATTAAAATCATTATAAGTAAATAAGACCTGTAGGTGCCCTGATATGATGCAAAATAGTGCAAAATCAGAGCATTTATGATACTGTATTATTAAGAAATTTTAAATAATATTTGCAAATACAACTTTGATTAATAATCTTTGTCTATCGGTTTTATAGTCTAATAAAGGTCTCGTTTAACCTTGTTAGACGTATATTTATAAGCGTAATTTTTGTAATTAATCATGGCAGTACATTTTTTAACGGTTCCAGGTTTAGGGAGTTCAGGGCCAAAGCACTGGCAAACAATTTGGGAACAGCAATACCCAGCAGTATTTAACAGAGTAGAACAGGAAGATTGGGATTTGCCAGTTGTCGAAAAATGGGTTGAAACTTTGCAAAAATCTATTAGTAATTTACAAGAACCTACTGTATTAATTGCACATAGCTTGGGGTGTCTAGCCGTAGTTTTGTGGGCTAAAAAATACACTTCTGATAAAATAGAAGGCATTTTGTTTGTAGCACCACCAGATTCAGAAAGAAAAGATTTTCCTAAACAAATTTCAGGATTTTCGCCTATTCCTTCAGAAGAACTTCCTTATAAAAGTGTATTGATTGCTAGTATAAATGATGAATATGCTACTATCGATAGAGCCAAGGAATGGGCAGGGAATTGGGGAAGCCAATTTGTAAATATTGGTTCGGTAGGACATATTAATGCTGATTCTAACCTTGCAGATTGGCAAGTAGGCAAAGGCATCATCAATTCAATTTTTAACACTTCATTATAATTTTACAGTTCATCAACATGCAAGAACCTATCGATAAAAAACGCCCTAAAGCCTTACAAGCCAGCAATTTTGCACCAAATTTTTGGCTGATTAAGGAGATGGGGCGATGGAGTAACCTCCCCAAAAATATTGAAAATCAACCCAATTTCACGCTCAGCGAATTAATGCTTTTTCGTCCATTGGTGCTGAGTTTTTTTTCACCCTCTTGGAATAATTATGGAGAAATACACTTAGAATTACTACAGAAGGCCCATAAGCGACTGAAAAACATTGGAGCAGAAATCCTAGTAATGACAGATGTATTACCTGACAAATTGGATACTTTAGCCAATGAATACAAATTAAGTTTTAATATTTGTCATGATAGAAATAATGAAATAGCAGAATTATTAGGCGTTTATTCGAAAGACTACCCGATTTGGCAAAGAATAACAGGAATTTCTAAAGAAGTACCCTTGCCAGCTACCTTTATTATTGTTCCCAACCTACTGATTATTTATAGTTTCGTTGACGATGATTTTGAAAGCATTTTTTCGATAAAAGAAATGGAAGCATTCATCAAACTTTATCGTAATAAATAATCTGACTACTTAAGATATGAAAAATATTTTTTCAATTAATCTACAAATCTTATAGGATATATAGTTTTTGTATTATAACTTTGTTTCAAGAAATTAAGGAAAGCTCACATTTAGTCCACATATTAATAATGCAAGCATATAATCAATCAAACGCCATCATTTGGGATAGTACATTCCCCATAAATATATTCAAAGGCAACACAGCCAAGTTATCACCTTTAAAAATTGGGTCACGTTTACCTTTATTGCCTATTTCATCAGTATGTGGATTTTGGAAACACTTTTCTGAAGAAGTAAATCCGCAGAAACTAACATTACAACAAGTTCAACAAAATAAACCATTAGTAATTAGTTTTTTATCTGGTGGTTGGAATGAATACGGCTTGAAACATTTCAATACCTTGAAAGCTTCATATCAAGAGATTTTGGCACTTGGTGGAGACTTACTTGTAGTTGTTCAAGCATCTAAAGAAGAAACAAAAGAATTGGTAGAATACTTTAATTTACCTTTTAATGTAATAGCCGATTCGGCAAACCAAATCGCTAAACAATTTGGTATTTATTCACAGGAGTTCGCCGTTTGGGATCGTATTGCTGGTATTTCAGAAGATGTACCCGTTCCTGCTACCTACGTAATTAGTCAACAAGGAAGAATCGTTTATGACGCCATTGATGAAGACTTTAGTAAACCGTTTTCACCTTCGGAAATGTTAGGAGCAGTATTTAGTGCTGCCCGTAATATTCCTTATTCTATTAAATATCGTGCTGTGGCATAATTGTCTGAGATTATCAATCCCTTTTAATTACCTATAATATGTCAGAATTGAACAAGTACAAACAAACAGCACTTGGTGATGTTGCAGCTAGGCAGTTAGCCATTGCAACCCGCACAGTACCACAATTTGAATCAATTACTCCTCGCTGGTTAACACATTTACTCAATTGGATTCCTGTAGAATCAGGCGTTTATCGATTGAACAAAGTAAAGGAGGGAAGTATTGCCGAAGTTGACTGCTCGGGTCGTGATGAAAGAAACCTTCCTCACACTTTTATCGATTACGTTGAAAACCCACGTGAATATAACCTTAGTGCGGTAAATACCGTGTTGGATGTTCATACACGTGTTTCAGATTTATACAGTAAGCCTTATAACCAAATTAGTGAACAGCTACGTTTGACGATTGAAAGCATCAAAGAGCGTCAGGAAAGCGAATTGATTAATAATAAAGAATACGGCTTATTGAATAGCATTGCCCCTAAACAAAAAATCAAAACGCGTGTAGGTCCGCCGACACCAGATGATTTTGACGAATTATTGACAAAAGTTTGGAAAGAACCGGGCTTCTTTTTGTTACATCCATTAGCCATTGCTGCTTTTGGTCGCGAGTGTACTCGTCGTGGTGTTCCACCGCCAACAGTGTCATTGTTTGGTTCACAATTTATCACTTGGAGAGGTATTCCTTTGATTCCATCAGATAAATTACCTATCGAAAATGGTAAAACAAAAATCTTATTATTGCGTACTGGTGAAAACCGTCAGGGTGTAGTAGGACTTTATCAACCAGGTTTACCAGGCGAACAGTCTCCAGGGTTAGCAGTAAGATTTATGGGAATCAATGATAAAGCGATTGCTTCTTACTTAGTATCATTGTATTGCTCATTAGCGGTATTAGTAGATGATGCTATTGCTGTATTGGAAGACGTAGAAATAGGAAATTACTATGAATATAAATACTAATCAACAGGGAAATATATTGCAGGGCATACCTTCTGTAGAAGATTTACAGCAACTAGCAAATGATATTTTCAAGGCACTTCCTAATGAAGTGCCTAAGGAAATTTCATTGAATCCACAGGAACACCCCAAGGCGAATCACTTTGCTGAAAGATTTTACGAAACGCTTCAAGGTATACCCACTTCAAATACAGGAGTAGGTGTATCGCCTTCGGCTTTTCAACATGGGAGTGTGTTTCAACCTATAGGAAATGCTGGTGTTCAACCGCAAACTAGTTTGCCAGACCCACATTTTGCTAATCCAGCTAGTCAGCCTTCATTTTCTGGATTTGGGGGTTCAGCATCAGCTTTGCCAAATATCGGTACCGTTGATACGAAATCACCATTGGCTGCTACTTCCCTTTTTGAATTAGATTCAAATAATATTTTACCATCGCTCAGTACTTTCGGTTATATCCCGTCTGTTCAAACAAAAGCACCGATTGGTGTCAATGATGCGTCTTATTATTTTCTATCAGGACAAAGTCAAAATCCTTATAGAACTTATGATAAAACGCCTCAGTTTCCCGAAAAAGCATCAAATTATGATTCTTTTGGGGCAACTAGTTCAGCGTTTGATGCCAATCTGATAAAAAAAGATTTTCCTATTTTACAAGAAAGAGTAAATGGACGTCCATTAGTTTGGTTAGATAACGCCGCTACGACACAAAAGCCAAAGCAAGTAATTGATAGAATTACGTATTTTTATGAACACGAAAACTCAAACATTCACCGTGCAGCCCATGAATTAGCAGCTCGTGCTACTGATGCTTATGAGGGTGCTCGTGAGAAAGTCAGGGCTTTCTTGAATGCACGTTCTACCAATGAAATCGTTTTTGTACGTGGAGCAACTGAGGCTATCAACTTAGTAGCCAAAAGTTGGGGTGAACAAAACCTAAAAGCTGGTGATGAAATCATTGTCAGCCATCTTGAACATCATGCCAATATTGTGCCTTGGAAACAATTGGCAGACAAAAAAGGCTTGAAAATCAGGGTAATTCCTGTAGATGATGATGGTCAGATTTTACTAGACGAATATGCTAAATTGCTAAATGCTAAAACTCGATTAGTATCATTTACACAAGTTTCAAATGCTTTAGGAACTGTTACACCTGCTAAACAAATTATCGACTTGGCTCATTCAGCAGGAGCAAAAGTATTAGTAGATGGTGCTCAATCAGTGTCACATTTGCGTTCTGATGTCGTTGGCTTAGATTGTGATTGGTTTGTTTTTTCAGGACATAAAGTATTCGGGCCTACGGGTATTGGTGTACTATATGGTAAAGAAGAATTATTGAACGAAACTCAGCCGTGGCAAGGTGGGGGAAACATGATTGTTGATGTTACTTTTGAACAGATTCAATACCATGATGCACCCTCACGTTTTGAAGCAGGAACGGGCAATATAGCAGATGCAGTTGGGTTGGGTGCAGCAATAGACTATGTTAATAAAATCGGAATAGATGTTATTCATCAATACGAGCATTATTTATTAGTGTACGCTACCAAGCTATTAAAAGAAATTCCGGGACTTCGTTTGATTGGTACTGCCAAAGAAAAAGCGAGCGTACTGTCTTTCATTTTTGATGGCTATAGTAATAACGAAGTAGGTCAAGCACTGAACAAAGAAGGAATAGCTGTAAGAACTGGTCACCACTGTGCGCAACCGATTTTGAGACGATTTGGCTTAGAATCAACTGTGCGTCCATCTTTGGCTTTTTATAATACGCAATCAGATGTTGATTTATTAGTAGAAACACTTTATAAATTACGTGCAGGACACAAACAAGCTGTAAGATAGCTCTGAGTTTATATCCCTAGCGAGGGACTTAAGTCCCTCGCTAGGGATATGTTTAATAACTGTTTTGTTTTAGAGAGGCGATTTTGTCTTTTCAATTAAAACCACCACGATTGAAATTAAAAATTATACATGAAAAATCATCATACTCAACCTTTAATTGATCTTCTTCGTAAAACTCATCATGCAGAATGGGAAGCTACTCCGTCTGCACAAGAAGCGATTAGTTGGTTGAATGATCTTGTTCATTTTTTATTTCCAAGCAACCATTTACCTAAGCAATCTTCTTACGAAGGAATCTTAAAGAAGAACCAGATTGACTTAGAGAATATATTATTAAGCTATCTTGATGTTAAACAAATAGATATTGAAGGTGTGGTAGAGGCTTTTTATGTTTCGCTTGGAGACCTCTATCAAGATTTACGTCATGATGCCTCAAAAATTTATGAATGCGACCCAGCCGCAACCAGTGTTAATGAAGTAATCGTGTCATATCCAGGCTTTTATGCCATTACGGTGTATAGGATTGCCAATAAATTGACACAATTAGATGTTTCAGTCTTACCTCGAATTATAAGTGAATATGCGCATGGTAAAACAGGCGTTGATATTCACCCCAATGCAAGTATTGGTGTACCTTTTATGATTGACCACGGAACAGGCATTGTAATTGGTGCAACCAGTATCATTGGCAATAATGTTTCGATATACCAAGGAGTTACTTTAGGTGCTTTGCAAGTAGCCAAAGAGCTTTCGGATACAAAAAGGCATCCAACCGTTGAAGATAACGTAGTAATTTATGCACGTACTACCATTCTTGGCGGTAAAACCGTAATCGGAGAAAATAGCATTATTGGCGGAAGTGTTTTTCTGACCAAAAGTGTTGAACCCAATTCGCAGGTATTTAATACCCATCAACTTAGGATTACTTCTAAAAATGAGGTATTCCAAGAGAAACCTATTTTATCTGAGGTTCATTAACGGATCTCTTTTTATGCTTTTTTAATCTATGTAATCTATCAATTCAGTAGTTAATATATAAAAAATAAATAATAATGAATTTCAATTATTTAGCCTTCGCAGTTCCTTTCTTCTTGTTTTTGATTGGGTTGGAATTCTGGGTATCAAAAAAGAAAGGGAAACATTTTTATAATTTCAATGATACCATTTCAAACCTTAGTGTAGGTATCGCTGAAAGACTTTTGGATGGTCTGACACTCGGACTATTCTATTTTGTATATGATTATCTGTACAAGCATTTTGCTATTTTTCATATTCAGCCAAGTGTTTTATCATGGATTGGTCTTTTGTTAATAACCGATTTTCTGTGGTATTGGTATCATAGATTAGGACATGAAGTAAACATACTTTGGAGCGTACACGTGGTACATCACCAAAGTGAGGAATTTAATTTTACGGTGTCTGCTCGTATTACTTTATTTCAAGCAGTAGCCCGTACTTTCTTTTGGTCACTTTTACCAATTGTAGGTTTTTCGGCTGAAATGATTACTACTATTTTGTTAGTACACGGGTTGTATCCATTTTTTATCCATACCCGTACTGTTGGCAAACTAGGCGTATTGGAATATATTTTTGTAACGCCATCGCACCACCGCGTGCACCATGCTAACAACGACCAATATTTAGATAAAAACTACAGCGATGTGTTTATCATTTGGGATAAGTTGTTTGGCACTTTTGCAGAAGAAATAGAAGAACCAACTTATGGTTTGACAAAACCATTGAATAGTAATAGTTTTTTATGGCAACATTTTCATTTTATGCTTGAAATGGCCTATGCTTTTAAATATGCTACTGGTTGGAGAAATAAACTAAGAATGCTTTTTGGGAAGCCAGAATATATTAACCCTACTTACAGACGAGTATTAGAGCAAAAGTTTGTGATTCATAAAACAGATAAGCTTTATACCACACGGTTTAGAAATTATGTGGTTTTGCAAATGACTTTAATTTTAATCACGTTGTTTACCTTTTTGCTTTTAGAAGGGCAGATTGATTTGTCAACTCAAATAGCTACTACGCTGATTATATTGGTTACGCTAGTGAATTGTGGGGCTATTTTAGAGCAAAGAAGATGGATTTTTTACCTAGAATACACACGATGTTTTCTGATTTTGTGGGTAGGCTATATCCATTTTGAAAATGCCCTTAATCCCTATGTTTTGTTTAGCATCGTTTTAATCGTTACGCTTTATTTCAAAACATTAAATCGCCAGTATTTGCGATTGATTTACGGTCTCCATTAAACCTAAACCAGATTTGTATAATAATTCTTAATTACATCAATTATGGAAAACAATCAGTTCTTAAATAAAATATCAGTTCGTCTGAAACTCAATAACCAGTTTGAACGCTCATTGATGTGGGTTGTTGCCATTGCTATTTATGTTATCGCTTTTAGTGTTTTCATTGGCAAAGCCCCTTTGCTTGATGCGGCTTATCAAGCCAAAGAGTGGCTAGGACCAGATTTCTATTTATACTTAGGCGTAGGTTTGTTGGCTCAATTAGTAGATGGCTCTTTAGGAATGGCTTATGGCATTACTTCTACTTCTTTTTTATTAGGAATAGGCGTTCCTCCTGCTTTGAGTAGTACAAGTGTTCACGTTTCTGAAATGTTCACTACTGGAGCATCTGCTATTTCGCATTATCAGTTTAAAAATATTAATAAAAAATTGTTCAGAGCCTTGCTTTGGGGTGTGGTAGGTTCAGTGGCAGGGGCATATTTATTGTCAGAAATCATTGATGGTAATTTTATAAAACCCTATATCTCGCTATACATGCTAATACTTGGTGTGGTTATTTTGAAAAAAGCGTTTCAAAAAAATATCGCTAAACGTAAAACAAAGCGAGTGGGATTATTAGCCATTTTCGGTGGATTCATGGATGCCATTGGCGGTGGTGGTTGGGGTCCAATCGTTACGTCTTCTTTGTTAGGTCAGGGACGTAACCCTCGTTATGCGATTGGTTCGGTCAATGCCGCAGAGTTTTTGATTACACTTTCTAGCGGACTTACTTTCTTGTTTTTTGAAGGGGTAAATTCTTGGCAAATCATTTTAGGATTGGTACTGGGTGGAATTATTGCTGCACCTTTTGGCGCTATTTTGATTAATAAAGTCCCTAGAAGACCTCTGATGTTTATCGTAGGCTCTGTAGTAATCTTCCTAAGCTTCAAAACGTTATGGAAAGTTTTGCCAGACCTATACCTGTTTATTTCAACAGTTATTTCCCACTGGTAAATGCTACATGTATGAAAAGATGGAACCTTATACTTGTCATATTTCTCTTGTTCTCAGGGAGTTCATTTGCAAATGATTTTGAATTTACCCCAAATTTACAAAATGCATATAGCGAACTTTGTAAATTAAAGGTGCAATCTGCTAAGCAACTTTTAGCCAAAGAACCTGCCAATAATGGTATCAGAATCTGGTTGGAAGATTTTGCCGACATGATTGTGCTTTTTGCTAGCGAAGATGAAAAAGAGTATGAAAGGTTATCTGATAATGAAGATAAAAGGCTGGATTTAATCAAAGATTTAGATGAAGATTCACCTTATAATAAGTTTATTCAAGCAGAAATCAAATTACACTGGGCATTGGTAAAAATGAAATTAGGCCATGAAACCAAAGGTGGTTTTAATGCCATTTCAGCCTATAAATTACTAGAAGAAAATCGTAAACGATTTCCAAATTTTACTGCTAATTATAAAAATTTAGGCGTTTTTCATGTCATGATAGGTTCTGTTCCTGAAAACTATAAATGGGTTACAAAACTATTAGGATTGAAAGGAGGTATTCAGCAAGGATTAAAAGAATTGAATATCGCTGTTAACGATAAAATTGTAGGAAAAGAAGCAAAGTTTTATCAGCTATTTATTCAGTCGAATGTTTTGACGTTGGATGATAATGAGAGACAAGATTTAAGTCAATTTGTGACTAATAATCCTGATAATTTGGCGATTAGTTTCTTGGGTGTATCGATATTGCTAAGAAATAATAAAAGTGAGATGGCGCAGAAAATATTACAGAACAGACCTAACGGTACTGCTTATATGGCCATGCCTATTTTTGATTTATATCAAGCTGAAATCTTATTTAACAAAGGAAACTATTCGCCAGCTATTCAGTATTATCAAAACTATCTAAAAAACTTTCGTGGGAATAGCTTTTTGAAAGATGTAAATTTTAAATTGTTTCTGGCCAACTGGCTAACAAACAATCCTGATAAAGCATTAAATTATTTAGCTAAAATTCCGAATGTGGGCAAAAAATTCTCTGAAACAGATATCATTGCCCAAAATTTTTATGAACAATTTCAGAAAACAAAAGTTTTTCCCAATAAGAATCTTGTAAAGGCTTGTTATGCTTTCGAAGGAGGACATTATACAGAAGCCCTAGCATTTTTGGATAACCTCGAAGAAGATTCATTTACTTCGCAGATTGATAAAGCTAATTTTAATTTTAGAAAGGCAAGCATTTTGCAAAAAATGAATGCACAGTCTCAAGCAATTCCTTTTTTCGAGCGTGCAATGGCACTTTGTGCAGGACAAAACTGCCATTTTGGGGCAAGTTCTTCCTTGCAATTAGGCTATATTTATCAGCAAAGAAATGATAAACCAAAAGCCAGACTTTCGTTTGAAAGAGCAATTGCTTATAAAAAACACGAATACAAAAACTCTATAGATAATAAAGCACAAGCGGCATTAACTGAAATGGGGATTTAATTTTCATTGAATAATTTTTTCAAAAAAAGACATAAATTTTCAGGATAAAATTTGGAATTGTAATATTTAAAATAGAACTTTGTCTATCGAATAAGTAGATTTATAAAGAACGAAGGGAGAGATAAGGCTCTATGATCTTCTGGCAACCTGTAAACCACCATCAAGGTGCCCCAACCTTATTCTAATGATAAATCATAAAAAATCACACAAAAAAATATTGTAATACGCAATACAAAATAGTCTTGTGTTTTACTCAACCTAATACATCATGAGACGTATAGTTATAATCGTGTGCTTAATTTTTGCTTCTATAGCTATTAAAGCACAGCAAATCAATCAGATAGTTAGCTGGAAATATAGCTATGCCAATCCTAGTTTTAAAGTAGGAGATGAGGTAGAATTAGTTTTTACTGCTAATCTGGAAAAAGGGTGGTCTTTGTATTCAAGTGACTTTAAAGCCGATGTTGGGCCACAACCTACTACTTTTTGGTTTGCCGAGAACGGTTCTTTTGAATATGACGGAAAGATTGTACCAGTTAGTCCTTTAAAAAAGGTGGATAAGAATTGGGGATTTGAAGTGTCTTATTTCAAAGAAAAAGCGGAATTCAGAACAAAAGTCAGAATTGTAGAACATTCATTAGACATTTTTGGAGGAATAAAAGGGCAACTCTGCAATGATAAAAAGGGCGTTTGCATCCCATTTGAACAAAAATTTCAATTTTAGAAAATATTTAGAAACCTCTTTCAAAAAATTAAATACAATTCATCAACAATACAGTGAAGTGAAATGACCTCTTAAACCTATTAGCTTGAAAATTAATCAGACAACATTCTAAAAAACTAAACACCATGGAGATTTATTGTGATAACGCCGCTACTACAGCCCTAGATTTGGAGGTATTAGATACCATGATTCCATATCTAACCAATCATTTCGGGAATCCTTCTTCTAGTCATGCGATAGGAAGAAAAGCTAGAGAAGCGGTAGAAGAGTCTAGACAGAAAATAGCTGGACTTTTAAATGCCTCAGAAAATGATATTTTCTTTACTTCTGGTGCTACAGAAGCCAATAATTTAGCCCTTTCTGGAGCAATTAAAACCTATGAAATTAAGCATGTTATAACAAGTAGACTAGAGCACAAAGCAGTTTTACAAACCTTAGGGCAATATAGCCAGAATAATGAATTGGAAATCGATTTTGTGAAAATTGATAGTCGCGGTAATATTGATTTGAATCAATTTGAATGGCTTTTGAAGAATAACCATCAGACGTTAGTAAGCCTAATGCACGCTAATAATGAAATTGGAAATTTTAACGATATTGTAAAAATTGGAGAAATCTGTAAGAAATATGATGCCATTTTTCATAGTGATACTACACAAACCATAGGTAAATATAGGTTTGATATTAAAAAGCTGAATGTAGACTATATTGTTGGGTCATCACATAAATTTCATGGGCCTAAAGGAGTTGGATTTATCTACATCAATAAGTACCGCAAAATACAGCCTCATATTTATGGAGGTGCTCAGGAAAGAGGAACCAGAGGTGGAACAGAGAATGTAGCAGGTATTGTGGGCATGGCCAAAGCCTTAGAAATAGCCTATAGAGATTTGGAGGAATATCATAACTATGTTGCTTTCTTGAAATCAAAAATGAGTACAACATTATATGAATTGTTTGGGGAGGAAATTTCGTTTAATGGAGAAAGCGATTCACCAACAAACAGTTTGCCGAATATCCTCAATGTGGCTTTTCCTCATCTGAAAAAGGGAGGAGTATTAGTAAATCGTTTGGATGCACTGGGCATCGCAGTTTCAGGAGGTAGTGCTTGCTCTAACTTAACCAATAATGGTTCGCATGTGTTGAAAACATTGAATCGTAACCTTGATAAAGATAGCGTTCGTTTTTCTTTTAGTAAATCTAATACGCCCAAAGAAATAGATTTAATTATCAAGACCATCGTAGATATTTACGAGCAAGATATTTTTGTTAAAAAGACAGAACAACAAAAAAATCCTCAATTAATTTTTGCTTAAAAAATTGTATTTAAGCGGTTTTTTACAAAATAAATAGTATCTTTGTCTATCGAATAAATAGAGTAAAAATATAAATTTAAGCGACAGCTTTGTCAAATATTTATTAGAAAGTCGGTGGTTGGCTCTCTTTTAATTTTGGCGAGCTGTCGCTTAAATGTTTTATACAAATCTACTTATTTTGTTTTAAAAAAGGAAATAAAGTAGATTCCACATGCGACTCATTGATTAGTTTACTCAATTCTTTTACCTTCTCTGGATATTGTTTAACAAGGTTGTTCTTCTCAGAAGGGTCTTTTGCTAAATCATACAGCTCTATTGTAGCATCAGGATTGACAGAGGCATTCAATTTTACAGCTTTCCAGTTTCCTTGTCTTACCGCCTGTACTCCGCCATTTTCATGAAACTCCCAATAAAGATAAGCATGCTTTTGCTGGGCTTTATTACCTTTTAAGGTAGGAGCGAACGACAGTCCATCAATATTTTTAGCTACTTTTACACCTGCTAATTCACTGAAAGTAGGGAGTAAATCCCAGAAAGCACCAATATGATTATTTTGAGAATTAGGTTTAATAACGTTTGTCCAACGAGCAATAAACGGTTCTCTAATACCACCCTCATATAAATCACGCTTATAGCCTTTAAAACCACCGCCACTATTGAAAAAATCAGGGTCTGCTCCACCTTCTTTGTGTGGACCATTATCACTCGTAAAAATAACCAACGTATTTTTATCTAAGCCTTCTTGCTTTAGCTTATCTAAAATCTGCCCAACATATAAATCAAGTCTACTAACCATTGCTGCAAAAGCCGCATGTGGATATTCCTGAGAAGTATAACCTCCTTTTGTAGCCTTCACCCCATAATCATTTCCTTTGTAAGGCTTTTCAGCAAATTTGCCTTTATAATATTCAAAAATACTATCGTTAGGCACAAGTAGTTCAGCGTGTGGCAGAATATAAGGTAAGAATAAAAAGAAAGGCTTATCCTTTTCTCGATGATCAACAAAATCTAATGCCTTTTTTTGGATAATATCTGGGGCATATTCTTTATTCTCACGGAGGTTTTGATTTGCTTCTAATATTATCTTCTTCCCATTTTCCCATAAATGATTAGGATAGTAGCGATGTGCCAAAGTCTGACAATTATAACCAAAAAACTGGTCGAACCCTTGTTTGTTTGGGTCGCCTACAGAACCTACTGGTCCTAAGCCCCATTTACCAAAAGCAGCCGTTTGATAACCCGCTTTTTGGAGAACTTCTGCCACTGTTAAAACTGAATCTGCGATAGGCTCTTGCCCTTCTGGGTCAATGCCTTTATTACCTCTGATATAAGTATGCCCCGTATGCTGACCTGTTAGCAAAGAAAAACGTGATGGTGCACAAACACTAGTACCAGCATAAAATTGTGTAAAGCGTACGCCCTGTTTGGCAAGTTTATCAATATTGGGGGTCTTGATAAGTTTTTGTCCATTCACGCCAATGTCGCCATAGCCTAAATCATCCGCTAAAATAAAGATAATATTAGGACGAGGGGCTGTATTTTTTTTGTTTACTTGAGCTGTCGAGCTTTTAATAAAGAAGAGTATAAAAGCAATGCTCAGAATTATTTTTTGCATATTATGATGATATAATTAATTACGATAGAGATTATAAAACAAAAAAGCATAGATAATAAATTAACTTATTACCTATGCTTGCTAAAGACATTTAATGATTAATTATACCCAGGATTTTGTAAGTATAATCCTGCTTTTGTACCAATTTCCGTAGCAGGAACGGGATAAATCAAAAAGTCTGATGTTACCGTATTGATGGTTGTGATAGCATCATTTTTTATCCATGAGTTCATTTTAGTAACAGCATTCCCAGAACGAACTAAATCGTTCCAACGGATACCCTCTCCTAAAAACTCTTTTCTTCTTTCTTCTAGCAAGGTATCAAAATTAACATTGCTGATACTTAGTAGACCTGCACGATTTCTTACCTGATTCACCAAGGCATCTACTTCTGTTTGAGTACCTTTAGCGCCTTTCAAAATCGCTTCCGCTTTAAGTAACAGAATATCGGCATAACGCAGTACGATAAAATTGATAGGCCAATCTCTTCCACTCGTTCCCTTTTTAGCGATGTCAATATATTTTTTAATGAAAGGCTGAGAATATGATAATTGAATATTGAAAGCATTCCTAACATCAGCAGCGTTTGTCAAGTAAGAGGCTTTTAATTCCTTCGAGATATTAAAATTACTTGAGCCATAACCATTACCATATGAATTTGAAATTCCCTGACCAGTCCAGAATGCCACGGGAGCTAGATGACTTGGAAAGCCCGCACCATTTGATGAACTCATGAATTGTACATCAAAAATTACCTCTTTGTTATTCTCATTGTCATAAGCAAAAACGGATGGATAGGTGGATAACAATTGATATTGATTACTCGCTATTACTTCGTTGAACAATGTCAATGCTTTGTCGTATTCATTACTATTGATGCCTGCACCCTCAATATTATACGTTGGTCCAGAGCGAGTTAAGTATACTAAGCCTAATAATCCTTTTGCCGCATTGGCCGTGGCTCTACCCATATTAGCACCAGTATACGTAGCAGGAAGGTTTTGCGAAGCAAATTCTAAATCAGCAATAATCAGTTTATAAATATCCGCCACTGCACTTCTTGGTACAGACTCTACCTCGGCAGCCGTCAACGGTTTTTCAACCAAAGGAACTTTTCCGAAAATACGTACTAACTGGAAGTAATAAAATGCTCTTAAAAAGCGTGTTTCAGCAGTAAATCTTGCTCTTAAAGTAGCATCAGTAACGATACTTCCCTTGCTTTCAAGTGCTTGCAAAACCGAATTGGCATTAAATATGCCATTGAAATTATCGCTCCAAGCAGTCGCGATAAAACCTGTTGTGGTAATATTTGGCGAAAAATCATTAATTCCCTGCCAGTCACGGTTACCATCGTGCAATACATTCAAGTTATCGCTTCGCATTTCTCCCAGCCAAAGTACTTGACTTGGGTAGGATGTCAGTTTGCTATAAACGCCATTTACTGCCTGTGTAAAGTCGTTGGTATTAGTATAAAAGCTTTCTGCTGTTGTACTAGAAACGGGTTGTTGACTGAGTTGGTCTTCGCAAGAGGAAAGCCCTAATACGGCTACACTAAGTGCTATATAAATTATTTTTTTCATGACTGTAAAATGTAATTTTTGTAAATTAAAAAGTAAGGTTAATACCCACAGAAGCCGTTTTACTTAATGGCATTGCACCATAATCTCCTGGAATCGGGTAACTACCATTACCACTTACATTAGTATTTTGCGCTTCTGGGTTTACACCACCTCTATAATTATCATGGTTGAACCAGTTTTGTAAAGACACATACACACGAGCAGAAGAAAACACGCCTGTTTTTGCTAAATCTCGCAAATTATATCCTAAAGTAACGTTCTGGATACGGATAAAATCTGTTGAATAAACCCAATCAGAAGTTACTTGTGGTACTGTATACGTTGATGCTAATTTACCACGAGGAGCATCATAATTTTGGTTTTCTGCTGTCCAACGTTCACGCCAGATACCTGAAATGTTGGCTGTTGTACTACCACCAAAGTCAATAGCGCGTCCGAAGTATGAAAGGATAGAACCTCCCACTTGACCGTATGCCTGAATACTTAAATCAAAGTTTTTGTATTTGAAATTGTTGGTAATACCCCATGTATATTTAGGATTAGGCTGACCATACACTACGCGGTCGCTTGCATTGATTACGCCATCGTTGTTGGCATCAAAATATTTAGTATCGCCAACAGTCTGGTTTTTGATTTTAGCAACTTTAGGGTCATCTATATCGGCTTGTGTCAAAATACCTATTGACTTGGTAACATAATAAGTAAACATTGGCAAACCTGGCTGTAAAATATAAGGGGCATTGCTACCGCTATAAGCTGAAGGAATATAAATTGGCGAACCGTCGGCATTCAGAGAAATTACTTCATTGCGGTTAAAAGAGATATTGGCATTGGTAGTCCATTGGAAATCAGGCGTTACAATATTTCTTGTAGTAATGCCTAATTCTAATCCTTGGTTTTTAACAGACCCAATATTTTGTAAACTTGTAGAGAAGCCACTAGCTCCTAACACAGGTAGATTCAATAATAAATCGGTACTTTTCTTGGTATAAGCATCAAATGAAACATTGATTCTATTGTTCCATAGGGCAGCATCAAAACCAATATCATAGGTATTTGATGTTTCCCATTTCAAGTTCGGATTAGCCAATCCTGCTGCTACTTGTCCGCTCGCTACTATAGGAGTATTACCGCCAAAATTATAAGATGTACCTGCCAATGTTGGAATAGCATTATAATTACCAATGTTGTTATTACCTGACTTACCCCAGCTAAAGCGAAGTTTTAAATCACTAATTGCTTTACTATCTTTCAAGAAAGATTCTTGTGAAATTCTCCAACCGATAGAAGCCGATGGAAATGTTCCCCATTGGTTATTAGCTCCAAATTTTGAAGAAGCATCACGGCGAATACTTCCTGTGATTAAATATCTACCTTCGTAATCGTATTGAATTCTACCATAGTATGAAAAAAGTGTGTTATTATTTTCAGTAGTAGTACCTGTTACAGTCACCCCGGCCGAGTTAGGAATGGCATTACTGATAGTATTTACGATGTTGTTGGCAAAACCACCTGCTGTACTAATGTTGAAAGCTTCGCTATGTACGCTATTAAATGATACCCCTGCTACGGCCGCCACATTGTGAACTTTATCGAAAGTTTTGATGAAGTTAAGCGTGTTTTCATTCACAAAATTTTGCTTTCTATAACCACCATAAGAGCCACTAGCATTTTTGCCAGGATTGGTAAGACGCTCGGCAGCACCACCAACTGCCACATAGTCGGATACATATTTTTTAGTTTGCTGATTTACGTCGTCATAGTTGATGGTAGTCTTGGCAAAAAGGGTTGGTAAAATATAGTACTCAGCATAAATTGATGTCAAAAGACGTGTATTTTTTGTTAAGCCAATCGAATTATTCAAAATAGCATAAGGACTTACCAGACGTGGGCTACTCCATGTATATGTAGCGAACTCGCCAGCACCACTGTTTAAGCCAGCATTTGCTTCTACTACAGGAGCAATGGAGGCTATATTCATGATAGGGCTGTCTTTCCCGTCGCCTTGAGGCGTATTGTTTTCAGAATACGTAGGAGCGAGGTTAATTCCAAATTTGAGCTTTTTATTGGCTTTTGCCTCAATATTGGCACGAACGCCATAACTTTTGTAGTCAGTACCTACTAAGGTTGATTGCTGATTCAGATAATTTCCTGAAAAGAAATAACTTACGTTTTCAGTACCGCCAGTAGCAGATAATTGATAGTTTTGAAAAGAAGCTTTCCTGTAAATAGCGTCTTGCCAATCTACATACTCCAAACCAGGATGTCCTGCTATTGACCAACGTTCGTCGGGCATATAAGAGGTATTGTATTCTCCTGCTTTCAACCCTAAAATTGCCCTACGTTGGTCATTCGTTTGGTCGGCTGTTCTACCCGTTCCAGAGCGAACCCAGTTAATATTGGCTACTTCAGTGGCAACATTTACCCATTCGTCAGCACTTAAGATATCTAATTTTTTAGCAATACTACTAATACCGCTATTAGCATTCAAATTGATTTTTAACTTGCCCGACTTACCTTTTTTTGTCGTAATTAATACCACTCCATTCGCGGCCCGTGACCCATAAATAGCACCTGCTGCTGCATCTTTCAATACTTGGATGCTTTCAATATCATTAGCGCTTAAGTTAGCTAATGGACTTGTGCCAATACTCCCATCAGAGCTTTGTCCAGCTACATCCAATGGAAATCCATCGATTACATAAAGAGGTTCAGAACCAGCATTGATTGAACCCGTTCCACGTACTAAAATACTTAGTCCAGCACCCGGTAAGCCAGATTGCTGTTTTACTTGTACACCCGCCATTTGTCCCACCAAAGCTTGCTCGATTCTTGAAATGGGCTTTTCTTCTAAATGCTTGGCATCAAAAGATGCCACAGAGCCCGTAATGTCACTGGCTTTTTGTGTACCATAACCAATTACGACTACCTCATCCAAAGATTTAGCCGCAGGTTGAAGGGTAATATTAATAATAGTTTGATTGCTAATTTTAACTTCTTGAGAGATATAACCTACAAAAGAATAAATTAGGGTAGCATCTTTTTGATTGACTGTAATCGAATATTTACCATCTTGATTAGATGAAGCCCCTTTTTGAGTGCCCTTAATGACAACATTTACCCCTGGTAAAGCTTCTCCTTTTTCATCTTTAATAATTCCATTAATTATTTGTTCGCTAGATTTAATAGACTTATTAGCAATACTTTGAAAAGAAGTAATTCCTAAGACGATAATGATGGAAAAAAGACTTTGAAAGTTTCGTAAATGTTGTTTCCATTGATTGTGTTTGTCCATAATTTTTTTGTTTAATTTGATAATTTTGGCAAATACTTTTCTATCCATCATTTTTCTGATGTTGCTAGTAATCGTCAAAAAATCTGTGTTTTAGCACGGTTAGATGCTAATGTTTTATTCGAATTGTTTTAAGTAAGGAAATATTAACTCTTAAGTGTAATTATGACACATTTATAATTACTCTATAAAACTTATGGGACAAATGTATAATCTGAGAATTTTTTTGGCAAATACTTTTTAAAAAACTTTAATAATTCAATTCTAATTGTGCAATTCAAATATTTTATTGAATAAATAGAGTGGATTTTTAAGGTATTTATACATTAGTCTACTAAATTAAAGGAGTTTTATTTTAACTATTATATCATTTTTGCACTTTTCTCAAAAAGTAATGATTCGGTATATTTTGGTTATTAATTACCCATTCATTAGGTATTTTAATGCTATAATTAGCAATGATTTTTGTCGTTCTATAAGTATTTTCAGCGCTTTTGAAATGATAAAAAATACTTTTTTGCATTTTTTTAAATAAAGATTTGTTTTTCTCAAATTAAATTAATTAACTTTGTCCATAGAATAAATAGATTTATAATGAACGAAGGGAGAGAGTAGGCTCGATGATCTTCTGGCAACCTGTTAGCCACCAACAAGGTGCCCCATCCTAATTCTAACGATAAATCGTACATACAATCAGTTTTTTATCATGAGTTAACATTCATTGATTCATTGATGTGAATATGAGTTTGCCTCATTGTTATCATCAATCCAAAATGTTTAGTATTTGATGAATTCTTTTTCATCAGATAAGTAATTGTTTGAATATATAATATACTAAGTCTATATATTTAATAGAATAATAAATAAATTAAAACAGATGAAAACTACGAAGCAATTTCTATCACTCACTTATTTAGTGATAGGTTCACTGGCATTCAATGTTGCCGAAGCACAAACCAAGTTTCTTAAAGAAGGCCAATGGCGTGGTGAATTTAAAGTGAACGAGGTACAAGTACCCTTTAATTTTGAAGTAAAAGGAAAAGATGCTGAACACGCTACGTTCACATTATTAAATGGCTCACGTAGAGATGATTTTCATGTAAAACAAATTGCGAATGATTCAGTATTTATCAAAATGAATACTTATGATGCTGCCTTAGTAGCAAAAATAAATGATGATGGCACCTTGTCAGGAGTTTATAAAAGCCTTGTACCCAATTTTAAAGGAAATTTCCTTCCCTTTACGGCAGAATCTGGTAAAACATATCGTTTTGTAGAACCTGCTAAAGAGATTCAGGCAAACCATAATTTGTCAGGGAAATGGGCTATTAAAATTATCAGCAAAGAGCCTGTAGCTGAGCAAGTAGCAGTTTTTGAACAAAAAGGGAATAAACTAAAAGGTGTATTTCTGAAAGTAACTGGCGATACGCGTGAACTAGAAGGTATCGTACAAGGAGATGAATTTACACTGACAGGTTTTTCAGGACCAAGCCCTTGGTTAATTCGTGGGAAAATTAATCCTGATAAAAGTATTTCTGGCGAAGTAGGCTTGGGTATTTATAACAACGTGAAATTTGAAGGCGTAAAAGATAAAAATGCTGAATTGCCAGATGCATATACGTTAACGCACTTAAAAGAAGGATATGAAAAACTAGATTTCACATTACCTGACTTGAATGGGAAACAAGTATCACTGAGTGATGAAAAATATAAAGGTAAAGTGGTCATTGTAGAAATTATTGGTACTTGGTGCCCGAATTGTACCGACCAAACCCAATTCCTTTCTCCATGGTTCAAGGCTAATAAAAATCGTGGTGTTGAGGCTATCGCAGTAGGGTTTGAGCAGAAAGATGATTTAGCTTATGCAAAATATACTTTAGGAAAACTAAGAGATAAGTACGATATCCAATATGATATTTTGTTTGGAGGGATTGCTGATAAAAAAGTTGCTTCAGAAAAATTTGCAGCCTTGAATAAAATGATAGCTTTTCCTACTACCATTATCATTGGTAGAGATGGCAAAGTGAAACAAATCCATACAGGATATACGGGTGAAGTAACAGGAAAATACTTTAAACAGTATGTGAAAAAATGGAATAAAGAATTAGATAAACTTATTGCAGAACCTGTTCCTGCCTCAGAAGTAGCTTTAAATAAATAATACAAATAATAAACTCAGATATTTAATCAAATAATATAATCTCAAATTCAATTATTCACATGAAAAAAATCATTCTAATTCTGACAAGTGTTTTGACTTTCGCAATCAGTGCAAAAGCAACAAATGATAATAAAGGCAGTGACGTAGTATACACCGTTGATAATCAGGCTAGTAAGTTGGTATGGACTGGCAAGAAGGTAACGGGAGCACATACTGGAAACGTTTCATTGAGTACTGGTAATTTGGTCGTTTCAAATAATAAACTGAAAAGTGGCTCATTTGATATAGACTTAACGTCGTTGACGGTAACGGATTTAACAGATAAAGACTATAATGCCAAATTAGTGGGACATCTGAAAGCAGATGATTTTTTTAGCGTTGAAAAATTCCCTAAAGCTAAATTCGTGACAACGGCTGTCACGTCGAAAGGAGGTGAAAACTATGAAATATCAGGCAAACTTACCATCAAAGGTATTACGAATGATGTGAAGTTTCCAGCTACTGTAAAGGTAGACAAGAACAAAACGACTGCTCAAGCCAAAATTTTGGTAGACCGTACTAAGTATGATATTAAGTTTCGTTCAAAAAACTTCTTTGAAAACTTAGGTGACAAAGCTATTGAAAATGACTTTGAGTTAGACGTTAATTTGGTGGCTCAAGCAAGCAATGTAGCAGCTAAAGCTACTGGAAAATAAGTGTTTGTACGCTAGATGTGGGCAGATAAATAGCGTAATAAAATGCTTTTAGAAAAATTTAGAGGTGTAGACATATTTAATTAAATAAGAAAACACCTCTAAATTCTCCTGACTTTATATTTCTTCTATAAATTACCATCATGAAAAAATGCTTCTGCATACTCTCGGTAGCTTGTATTGTATTGATGAGTTTTCAGTATCAGATGCAAGAAAATGAACCTACTAGTAAAATAGCACTCGGAGAAAAACTTTTTTTTGACCCAATCTTATCTTCTAAAAAAACATTAAGCTGTGCCTCATGCCACAAACCCGAACTTGCTTTTGCTGATACAACACAATTTAGTGTAGGTGTTGACGGCATTTTGACTGATAGAAATACACCTTCTGCAATGAACTTGGCAGGTAGAATACATTTGTTTTGGGATGGTCGTTCCAATTCCTTAGAAGAGCAAGCTATTCAGCCGATTATATCAACAACAGAAATGAATCTTCCGATTATGCAGGCCGTAACAAGATTAAATGAAGATAAAGTATATAGTAGAGCGTTCAAGAAAATTTATAAATCACAAGCCACCGAAAAGCTCTTGGGAGATGCTTTGGCGGCGTATCAAAAAACCTTAGAAACTGCTAATACTCCCTACGACCGTTATATCAATGGGGATGATAATGCCATGAGTCCAGAGGCAATCAGAGGACGGCTACTGTTTATTGGTAAAGCTAATTGTGCCAATTGCCATGCAGGAGAAGACTTTACTGCGGATAGATTTAAAAATATAGGGTTATTTGATGGACGAAAACTCAATGATGTAGGACGGTATAAAATTACAAAAGATTCAAGTCATTTAGGGCATTTTAAAGTCCCAGGTCTACGAAATGTAGCCATTACACCTCCGTATATGCATAATGGCGTATTCAAGACTTTAAAAGAAGTAATAGAATACTATAATCAGCCTGATGCTTTTGTGAAAGATGGCATCAATAGAGATTTATCCCTTAGTGCTCCCTTGGGACTAAGTAAAACAGAAATAATGGAGTTAGAGGCTTTTCTAAAAGCACTGACCGATGACCGATTCTTAAAGAAATAGACGGCATTACAGCTAATTATCTTAAACCAAACATATACCTTTTATTGCTCCATTTTTTATATCCTTTAACAATTTAAACCTAATACTATGGTGAGGCTCGTCAAGTTTCATTTGGTCTATCATGACCGATGCTTATCAATTTATTTTAGTTAATCATCTTCAACAAAGCTTCGTCCATCAACATCTTGATGGACGATTAACTCAAAAAATCATGAAAAATAATTTTATAAAAGGAGTGTGCAATGTTTCATTGTTAACACTCTCATTGACAAGCACGTCCTTTGCTGTTGAAAAACCTACTTTAAAAGAAGGCAAATGGCGAGGAGAGTTTCAGGTAAATGAAACAAGAGTCCCTTTTAATTTTGAAATAAAAGGAAAGACCATAGAATCCTCAACGCTGACTTTATTGAACGGAAGTCGACGAGATGACTTCAAAGTAAAGGCTATATCGGGCGATAGTATTTTTGTAAAAATGAATACTTACGATGCTGCTTTGATTGGTAAAATTGACGAGAAAGGTACTTTCAGAGGCGTTTATAAGAGCCTTGTCCCTAATTTCAGAGGGAACTCATTGCCTTTCGTGGCCGAGTTTGGTAAAACTTACCGTTTTGTAGAACCTGGCAAAGATTTAAAACCCGTAACGAATGTTACAGGGAAATGGAATGTAAAAATCATTAGTAAAGACCCTAATGCTGCCAATTCTATTGCTCAATTAGAACAAAAAGGCAATAAACTAACAGGTGTTTTGATGACGGTAGTGGGTGATACCCGTGAACTTGAAGGAACTATTCAAGGTAATGAATTCCATCTTTCAGGATTTACAGGGCCAAGTCCAGTAGCTATCAAAGGTAAAATCAATGATGATTTAACCACCATCAGCGATGGTGAAATCAGTTTTGGGATTTATATCACCCAAAAATTTGAAGCAACAAAAGATAAAAATGCTTCATTACCAGACCCTTATAAACTTACTTTCTTGAAAGAAGGCTATAAAAAACTAGACTTCACGTTCCCTGATTTAACAGGCAAACAAGTATCTCTGAGTGATGACAAGTATAAAGGCAAGGTAGTAATCGTAGAAATTATAGGAACATGGTGTCCTAATTGTACTGACCAAACTCGCTTTTTAGCACCTTGGTTTAAAGCCAACAAACAACGAGGTGTAGAAGCAATAGCCATTGGATTTGAGCAAAAAGATGATTTAGAATATGCCAAATATACATTAGGCAAACTTCGAGATTTCTTTGGAATCGAATATGATATCCTTTTCGGAGGTATTGCTGACAAAAAAGTAGCTACTGAGAAACTCGCAGCATTGAATAGAATGGCGGCTTTTCCTACCACTATCATTATTGATAGAAAAGGAGATGTTCGCGAGATTTATACAGGTTACACGGGTGAAGTAACGGGTAAATACTTTAAAGATTATACTAAAAAATTCAATAAAGTATTAGACGGATTAATAGCAGAGCCTAATCCTTATGAAAAGGCAAATGTTACTACTGCCAGTTTGAAATAAGTTTCATCAATTAACTAACATACCCCAAGACAGTTCGTAATACCTTGCCATGAGTATTACGGCTGTTTTAACCTTTCCATCTTAATCCCTCCCCTAATGAAACAAAAAATACTTATTTTATTCAGCCTAATCTTCGTATATGGCTCAGTTGTAGCGCAACAACGTAATAATATCACAGGTAAAATAATTGATGCAAAAGATAATAGTCCCTTAACAGGAGCTTCTATTCTGATAAAAGGGACGCAATCGGGTACTACTTCCAATTTTGATGGAAATTTTAATCTATCAGCAAAAGCGGGAGATATTATCGTTGTCTCTTTCGTAGGATTTATTACTCAGCATATTAAAGTGGGCAATCAAAATCAGTTGACCATTAAGCTAAATGTTGACCAGCAAGGACTTAGTGAAGTAGTTGTGATTGGTTCTCGTTCAAACCAAGCCCGAACTAATATCGAAACGCCTGTTCCTGTGGATGTAATTACTAGCAAAGAAATTGTTGCTACAGGTAGAACAGATTTATCACAAATACTAAGCTTTATTGCGCCTTCTGTCAACTCGAATAGACAAACGGGTGGCGATGGTTCAGCTCATATCAATCCACTAGCTTTAAGAGGAGTAGCACCAGACCAAACCTTGATTTTAGTGAATGGTAAGCGTCGTCATACTAGTGCTTTAGTGAACGTACTAGGTACGCCGGCACAAGGAGCATCTTCTGCTGATTTAGATGCCATTCCTGTTTCTGCTATTGAAAGAATAGAAGTGTTGCGTGATGGAGCCGCTGCACAATATGGTTCAGATGCGATTGCAGGGGTAATTAATATTGTACTGAAATCGAGTGTAGACCAAGGTCAAGTAACCATTACTGCTGGTGAATACAATACTAGTTATCGTAATAAAAAAGATGGCTTTACTTTATTGACAGGCGTAAATTATGGTTTTCGTTTGGGTGAAAAAGGATTCATTAATATTTCGGGACAAATTAATAATCGGGAGGCAACCGATCGCTCTGGATTGTTTGAATATAGTAACCGCTTAACGGGGGCAAAATTGTATTGGTTTCCTTATGCCGTTGGTACGAGTTCTGAGATAGTAGATGCCAAAGAAAAATCTGTTGATAGGTATAGTTCTGCCAAAAGTGGGAATGGTAAACAAGAAAATGCTAGCTTATTTATTAATTCATCTTTGCCTTTGGGGAATGATGTAGAGCTATATGCTTTTGGTGGTATTTCATCAAAATACAGTATTAGTGCGAATAATGCTTACCGTTTTCCAAATGGAACTACTACTATTAACAGTGTTTCGAGCCGTTATTTTCCAACGATTTATCCAACAGGCTTTTTAGGAGAAAATGCCGCACGTTTAGTAGATGGCTCTTTTACGGCTGGAATCAAAGGCAAAGCCAATGGTTGGAATATTGACTTTAGCAATACTTCTGGGCACAACCGAATAGATTATACTGTTCAGAATACGATTAATGCCTCTATCGGTACATCAAGCCCTACGAAATTTAATAGTGGAGCATTGGTTTTCAATCAGAATACTACCAATATTGGTCTTACTCAACGTTTTGATAACTCGGCTATTAAAGCATTTAACGTGGCTTTTGGAGCAGAATATCGTTTAGAAAACTACCAAATTATTGCGGGGGAAGAAAAATCTTACAAAAACTATGGAGATACTACTTACATCAGTTCGGTTGGAGGTAAAACCAAAGGCGTAAGACCAGCAGGAGCACAGGTATTTCCGGGGTATCAACCTGCTGATGCACAAAACCAGTATCGCCATAGCATAGGGTTGTATGGGGACGTAGAAGCTGAAATTTCAGATAGATTTTTGTTGACGGGAGCTTTACGCTATGAAAAATACAGCGATTTTGGCGACCAACTAACTTGGAAAACATCTACGTCAATAAAATTGATTGATGATAGAAATAGTATTCTTGAAAGTCTTTCATTGAGGGGAGCAGTAAGTACTGGTTTTAGAGCTCCGTCATTACAGCAAAAGTATTATTCCGCTACTACATCTATTCCACAAGCCGATGGTAGTTTGATCCTATCTTTGGTATCAAACAATGATAATAACGTTACGAGGTCTTTTGGCATCCCTAACTTAAAGGCCGAGACTTCTAATAACTTTAGTCTTGGTCTTACTAGTCGCATCGCTAGCCATTTTACGGCCACGGTTGATGCTTACCAAATTAATATCAAAGACCGAATTACGCTCACAGGTACTTTTGATTTTAGCTCAATCACTAATAGCGATGCTACGATTAAAGGTGCGGCACAGTTAGTTAAAAACTTACTGGCTAATTATCCAGATGTAAATGCAGCTCAATTTTTTGCGAATGCTATTGATACCCGTACACGTGGTATCGATGTGGTATTAGCGTATCGAAATAAAGTAGGAGCAGGGGCTCTTAATTTATCATTAGCTGGTAATTTCACTCATACCGAAGTAACGAATGTGCATGTACCAAGTGGCTTAACGTCGTCGGGAACTGAGGATGTTAGACAGTATCTATCAGAACGTATTTTCTTTGACCGCCAACAAAGAGGACGTTATGAAAGAGGTACGCCACAAAGCAAAATAGTTTTATTGGCTGGCTATACCATAGGGCGTTTGACACCTAATGTTGTAGTAACTCGTTTCGGGGAATATACCTTTTATACAACTCAAAGCAATTTGAATAGTACAACAGGTGGAAGAGACCAACTTTTTAGTCCGAAGACCACCACAGATGTTTCATTGAATTATCAATTAAATAAATCTGTGGGAATTACCTTAGGGTCAAATAACATTTTTGATGTATATCCAGACCAACTGAGCATTGCGAATAACCAAACTGGAACAGTGCCTTGGGGTACTTCGGGCGGACAGCAATTCGGTTTTAATGGAGCATTTTATTACGGAAGACTTAATTTTAATTTCTAACTTTTTGATAAAGTCCTTGCTGAAACAAGGACTTTATCAATTTGAGCTTCTATCTATAAGGGAGACTCAATCAAAAGAGCAGTCAGAAAATTAATTTCTAACTGCTCTTTTGATGATAAAACTAAGAAAGACTGATGTATAAAAAATTAACTATAGCCATTCCAAAAGGAACTAAAGGTATCAGCGAACTCAACCTTCAATTTCAATAACTCCGCTTTTAATGCTTGCTTTTTAGCATTGAATTCAGGCTTATCTGCTAAATTGTGTATTTCCCAAGGGTCTTCTTTAAGGTTAAATAATTGCGTATGTCTGTTGCCATTTACATTATATTCTAATAATTTGAAACCGTCTTTTTTCACCCCTCTTTGAAAGTGTTTGAAAGCAAAGTACAAAGCAGGTCTTAATGATGCTTTTGGGTCTTTAAATGCTTTTACTAAACTAATACCTTGGACTGAAGACGGAATTTTAACACCAGATTTTTCCGCCAAAGTAGCATAAATGTCTGAAAGATAGCAATAACCATCAACCTTTTGGTTTTTAGGGATACCTGGTCCTGAGAAAATTAAAGGTACTCGGTTACTGTGTTCGTAAATACTTTGTTTGCCAAATAAACCATGTTGCCCCACAGCCAAGCCATTATCACCAGCAAACACAATAAGCGTGTTTTCAGCTAAACTATTCTCTTGAACGGCTTTCACAATACGTCCAATCTGTGCGTCTAAATGAGAGATAGTTGCATAATATTCTTTTATCTGACGTATAGTATCATCTTCTGTCCTTGGAAATGGTGCTAATAATTCATCTCTCACCTTTAGCTCTCCGTTATCAAAAGGATGTTGTGGTAAAAAGTTAGGTGGTAGGCTTACTTTTTTACCCGCATACCATTGATTATATTCGTCTGGAGCCAGTCTTGGATCATGAGGCGTGGTAAAAGCCGTATAAATCATAAAAGGCTCTTTTTTATACTTCTCTATAAAATGAATCGTTTCGTCTGCGAACAATTCTGAGCTATGTTTACCTTTGACTTGATTTACTTTATTTGGGGAGTAATTATTATCTTTTGGTCCTCCGTAGCTGTTATCTGCCTTATAGTCTTGTACAGGAAGATTATACTGGTCGCCCATGCCACCAAAAAATACTTTTGCACCATCAGAAAAAGCACGATTATATATGGTAGTACCATTGTGTTGCTTACCGATTCCAACTGTGTTATAATTATTTTTTCTCAACAACTCGGGGAATGTCACATAGTTGTTGAAAATATCAAAGCTAAATTCTTGGTTATCTCTTGCCTGACGGTCAATGCTGAACAGGGTTCTCCCCGTCAACAACATGGCTCTGCTAGGCTGACATATTGCTCCAGATAAACCGCCAAAAACGTGAGCTTGTGTAAAAGCTGTTCCATTCTTGACCAAAGCATCTAAATTTGGAGTAATAATATCTTTATTCCCCAAAGCACCAATGGTATCGTGGCGTTGGTCGTCTGATAATAAAACGATAATATTTAATTTTCGCTCTTTCGCTAATCCTTTTAAGAAAGGATGCAAAGCCAGAGAAGCTCCGAACAAGGAGCTATTTTTGATAAAATTTCTACGGTTCATACTCATTTGATTTTATTCCAATCTTGTACACCTACTTTTTTAGACCACTTTTCATGTTCTGCAATTAGTTTTTGAAGTACAATTGGGTTGTCTTTTGCCTTATTCTTTGTTTCAGTTCTATCGTTGGCAAGGTTGTATAATTCCCAAGGTTGGTTATTTTCGGCTACAGCTTTCCAATTCTCTTTTCTGATGGCTTTACTGCCTTCATGTTCCCAAAATAGCGTTTTTTGTGGGATGGTTTTACCTTCGAAAATAGCTTTGAGACTTGTGCCTTCTAAAGGAATTAAGCTTTTCTCTTGAAAAGTAGTTGGGTATTTAACGCCTGCCAAATCTAGGCAAGTGGGAAAAATATCAATTAAATGGCTAGGTCGAGTACTTTTGCTACCAGCTTTGATATGATGAGGGAAATAGGCAATAAATGGCGAAGCGATTCCTCCTTCATGGGTATTTTTCTTAAACAGCCTAAAAGGCGTATTACTAACATTTCCCCAAGGACTTTCGTAGCTATCTAATTAAGATTCATAAAATAATCGTTCTTTTAAATTTGGGTAAAAATGATTAATTTTTGTCAAAAGACTCAAAGTCATG
>NZ_JBWKOV010000017.1:0-47045 GCF_059416265.1 Arcicella sp. GW821-FHT09D11
TTTATATACGTTAGGGGCTTTTTCTCTTTTCTGTTCGTAATAACTGGCCAGAATGGGAATATCTAGGATAGTTTGTAGTTTGATTTGCGTATCAATTGTAAGATTCTCTTTACCACTGACTATTTTGGAAATTTGTTGGGGGGTTACTTCCATTTTTATGGCTAGTTCCTTTTGCGTCCAATTAAGTTGGTCAAGTCTTTCCAACACTTTCAAGGCAATTTGTTGAGATTCCCTAAGCATAGCTCGGTTTCTAATACGCTCTCTATTTTTATCGAGCGTATTAGTTTTTTCATCAGAAATCAGAGCTAAAAATTTTTCTTTATTAGTCATGTTTATAAATAAACAAGCTCATAAAATGAGCTATCGTCAAATACACCATTTTGCTGTAAATACGATTTTGCATTTTTAAGTTTTATTAGTTCTTGTGCAGTACCAGGGTGCTCCTGCATTGTTTGACTCATTTTGATAGCGCCCCCTGTAATTAAATAACAATCATGATCTATTCTAACGGCATATAACCGTAGTAGATTGTTTCTTATTTTACCTTTTTGTAAGGAAAGAGTCTTACCATACTCCGAACCTTCTAACGGCTGAAAATATTGTCCATAAGAACCATTCCCTTGTTTTAAATCTTCTAGAAGATCTTGAATTTGCTCTGCATTTTCTAAGATTCTTTCTATAAATCCTCTAGTATTTTGTATTTGATTTTGTTCTGCGAATTGATGAAGATATCCAATATCACTCCATAAATTCATTAAATTTTCGAATTCATCATATTCCTTATTCTTATCATGGAATACAAATAATTTGCCTTCTACTAAATCAACTATTCTCATAAAATTATCCAGAGGTTCCACCCGTCTGGTGTTCAATTGCATGTCTAATTAAACATGGCATTTTTGTTGTTAATTTTTGCATAAATTATTTAATATAGTTTAACGAATCCTAAATGGGTTAATTTCTAATCAAAGGTACAAATATATTTAATACAAACAACCTGTAGGTTAATTATATTATTATTTATATATATTTTTTCTTTAAATTATTAAATTTTAACCCTATGCACCCCAAATACTATTCCAAAATTTATAAAAACTACTCTTTGGGATAGTCATTATTCACAAGATGTTATGTACTAATAAATCTATCCAATAACTCACTTATAATTGGGGTTTTATTTATTCCAGTACTTATGATATACTACAATCATAGGTATAAAATAAGAGCATTATTATGCAGGACATGGTTAAATCGATTAGTCAACTTTCATATCGGCACAGTACATCAAAAATATTTGCTGATTTCGTTGAAGTGTCGGCAATTGCCTTGAGCAATGCCGTAGATAAAACACATTTTGAAGAAAGAGAAAAACGCTATTTGGACATTGTAAAGCAATATAAAAAAGAAGACTTTAGTACATTTACTCAACTATTAGGAATGCTCGTAAAGCACTTACATGATACTCCCCAAGATGTGCTGGGTGAGATTTTTCATGAGTTAGAACTACATAATGAACGCAAAGGACAATTCTTTACGCCATTTCCCATTTGTCAAATGATGGCAAAAATGATTATTGGGGACAATGTTCAAAGCATCATTGACAATAAAGGCTTTATAACCCTCTCTGAGCCTTGTTGCGGTACTGGCGCAATGGTGATAGCAGCAGCAGTAGAATTACATGCCCAGGAGGTCAATTATCAGCAAAGTATGCATGTCACAGCCATTGATTTAGATGCCACTTGTATTCATGCCGCTTACGTCCAGTTTTCTTTGCTTCATATCCCAGCAACACTTATTCATGGCGACACACTGACCTTAAAAAGATATAGTCAATGGCACACACCTGCCCATATTCTCGGTTTTTGGAAACAAAAAATAGAAAGGAGTAAAAAGGAGAGAGATTTAATGGAATTCGTTACTAATCTGCCTAAACAAGAAGTAGTAGATCCTATAATCCAGAAAGAATCTAATAAGCAAACACGACCAAATTTAGGAACACAGCTTACTATTTTCTAGAAAATCAAATTTTGACTTGAAGAGTATTCTACTTACCAATCCACTATTTCAAAAATATATCTAATTGGTCATTTCATGAGACAATAGTTAGTACCTGTTTTATTGTTTTTTACTGCTTTTGCTCATACACCCTCATTATCAAATTATGAACTGTATCTAAATGCCAATTTGAGCCTTCTCGATAAGTGGGAATTGAACGGTTATTTAACTCCGCTTTTAAGGCTCTGATTGTAGTAAAGCTTTCGCTCTTTAATTGCTCAATTACTGGCTGCATGGTTTTAGCAAAATCATCTGCAGATTTTTAATTTTGCTTTGATAAAACATTTTTACCACGTTTGCCTAAAATTACTCCTCGGTGCTTTGCCACTTTTAAAGCCTCTTTAGTTCTCGTTCTTATCTGCTCCTGTTCATGTTCGGCAAAAGCTGCGAGTAAATGAAGCATCAGGGGGTTTGTGTGGGAGTTATCAACGGCTACGAATTCAACCTTACTTTCCATCAGGCTTGAAATAAAAGCTACATTTCTGCCTAAGCGGTCAAGTTTGGCAATTACTAAAACCGCCTTTTGTTTCAGGCACTGTTTTATTGCTTCTTGCAACTGTGGGCGATTGTTTTTTTGGCCCTTTCAATTTCTGTAAATTCTCCAATTAAATTCCATTCCTTAAAATTTGTAAATTGTTGAACCTTATCGTTCTGAGCTTCTAAGCCTAAACCGCTTTTCCCTTGTCGGTCGGTTGATACTCTGTAATATGCAATTACTTTTCCCATTCTATGCTCAAAATTTTCAGAAAATTACTACTTTGTTCAGATATATACCCACGTTTATATCCGAACTAAGATAAAAAGCAATGAGAAAGAAACGTTTTTTATTTCGCCAAATAAAATTAAACATAAACTCAAAGGCTTATTGCTGGGCTGGGACAGAGTGCGTGGGCAGGAAATCAATGTGCCGTTACCGCTTGGCAAGGGTCTGTAAATGGGAGTAAAGTACCTCTGTTGTAATCTTAGGCTTGTACGGTTAGAATTGCGGATTGCAAAAGTGGTACGTTGGTGTGATTGGTGCAAAGAAATTTGAGCTTAAAGTTTTAGAGCCAAAAAAATTTATTAAGTGCTGTTTAACAAAAAATCCTATTGAAAATAGGAAAATATATTAGAATAAAAAATGCACAAAATAATAAAGCAAATATTCAAGCAACGGAACTTGGAACCCAATATAGAAATATTGGCATGACTTATGCAGTAATAGCAGAAAAATTAAACAGCCCTCACTATCAAACACGAAGGCAAAAAACATTTGATGGGAAAGCTGTTTATAGGCTTTTAAAAAGGATGTAAACAAATACTATTACTGGTAAATAATTGCATTTATATTTGTAAACTCTGAGTATAACAAAAATAAATTAATTTTAAACCCCGAATAATAGCTACGAAATATACTTTTGTTTTAAATCATTAATTAAAGAGTCAAAACTTTCTATCGAACTTTTTCCTTGTTTTATTAATTTGAAAATATTTATGGTATCGTTCTTTAAATCTTTTTTGTTTTTCCTAATTACTTCTATATCAAATTCATTTAAAATAAGCCATAATGTGTAAAAATCTTGAAGTGTTCTTCTAAAGTATCTCTTTTTGATTGGATTGAAAAATTCATCAAATGCTTTCTTTTTATCCAAATCACTTAAACTATTTTCCTCGCTATCCATTTCGAGTAATTCTTGAAAATTTGAAATGAATATTTCTGTATGTCTAATAGCCTCATAAAGTTTATTTTTCGTTTCTTCGTTTTCTGAAACTTCCTTCAATAGGTAAGTTATAGCCGCCTTTGGAATTCTTATGCTTGTTTTTTCATTCCTTTGATACTTTTCTATTACTTTTCTTTCTTTAGTAGGATATAGTTTATTATATTCAAGAAATACAAGAGATGTATATAGCTCTTCATTTTCCATTCGGTCGCCAGTATCATCAAGAAGAAGATATCTGATGTAAAACCATTTTTCATGAGAGCTAACATTTGATTTAATTTTTTTAATTACTTCAAAATCAACCCATGAATTCCACATTTCGAAAGAATTTTCTAAAATAGGGTATGGCTTGTCATTTAATCTGATAAATAAATCAACAGGATTGAAATTAGGATTGAGTTTTTCCTCGATTTCAACAACAGATAGTCCAAAATCCAAAATTTTATCTTTTAGTTTAACATCAAGAGCATCAAATGTACTTGAATTTAGTTCATTCAATATTCGTAATTTTCTTAAACTAAAATTATGATTTTTGGGTGTAACGGATTTTCCAGTTTCTGACATATAATCAGTACCTAAAAAACCTAAAATTGTTAATAGTCTTTGTTGTCCATCAATTACCTCTGAAATGTTATCGTTCTTTTTGAAAATAAAAATTGCTGGCAACGGGATTCCAAGCAAAATACTTTCAATTATTCCCGATGCTTTTGTTGAATTAATTACTTCTGCTCGTTGATAAGAGGGTCTAACTACAAATCTACTTTTACCCATGAGCCTTATAATATCATCAATGGATTTTCTTGATGGCTGAGGTTTTGTTATTCTTAAGTTTTCAAGTTCACTGAGCTGATTTTTGGTTTCACCTGATTTTTTTAATTCTTTAATTTGCTGGGTTGACTCCAAGTCACCAAGAACCCTAATATTAATTCCTCCCAAATCATAATTGACTCTAAAATAATCACATGTGCAAGCATATCTCTCCATAGTATCTTTATAATAATGATATTCGCTCTCATTATATTTGTCAATATTTTTCGATACATACTCACCAAAATTTTTATAAAAATTTTGCGTTTTTAGTTCAACAAAATCGAATGATTCTTCTTTTTCAAGTATGAAAAGCTGCCATAATAATGTTTCAAAAATTAACCAGTTAAATTGTAGATTAGATTGAGTTAAATACTTTTTTAACTCATTTATGAGATTAATCTTTGTGATTAGTTTTTGATAAAAAAGTGTTGAATTCTCAATTTCATTATTAACATAATATTCATATGCTTTTTCAGTCAAAAGAGTTCTTTCACTGCTTCTTGCATAATATTTAATAGGATAAATTGATAATGCGAGAATTTTTCTTATAAAATTTAATATATCTTCATCCTTTACTTCTTTTCTCGCTTTTGGGAAGAAAATGTCTATTATATTAGCTTTTAAATTATGGTCTTTCTTTATTTTTTCTTTTAAAAAAGTTGATAAATCATCATCATCATATTTAGCATTGTCAATTTCAACATTTTTTAATGGAGTAATACCTGAGTTATATCTCCTAAAAATTTCTTTTTTGATTTCATCTTCTAATTCTACACTAATTCCCTCCTTCACTACTTTAAACTCAAAAACCCTAATATTAGCCTCATCGAATAGGTCTTTAATCATTAATGGTTCTGTTCCTAATTGATTGTACGATTTCCTTGCTAAATCTCTCAAATTTAGAAGCCCTTTACTTGTTAAAGTAATTTGATTTTTTCTAAATCGATAAATAGTTTCAAAACGCTGTCTTCCATCTATGACTTCAATTTTATCCCCACTATTAAAAAAAATTAATGGTGGTATTTCTGTCCCTAAAAGGATACTTTCTATAAAGTAAGTAGCTTTGTGATGGTCCCAAACATAGTTTCTTTGATAGTATGGTTTATAATTTATTTTGTTTAGCATCCTCTCGCTAAACAAACTATCAATTGAGGTAGAATAGGTTTCAATTTTCAAATAGGACTTAAAAATTTCTTCGAAATCTTGTTCTTTAAATGATGACATAATTATGATTTTATTCTGTGGAATGCTTCATTTTCTAAATCAATAAAACCAAATACATACTCAATTAATGGATTGGTTTGGGGTAATTTATCAAGATAATAGGAAAGGTCTTCTAATTTTTCTATCGTAAAAATAAGAATATATTTATTGATAGGAGAATGTGTCAATATAGACTCAATTCTTTCAATAATATTTAAAATATGGTAACTTGATAATTTTAAACCTCTAATTTCAATTCCGATATCTTCAAATTTGCTACGTAGTAAGAAGTCAACACGAAAGGATTGATTATTCAAAGTCAAGCCATGTTCAAATAGAATTTCAGAATCTCTGAAAGATTCTCTTAACCATTTTTCAATTGCAATTTCTACTTTAGTTAAATGAAAAGTTGAAACATTTTCGATGTCCCTGAGAGCTACTTCATCTACTGGTTTACAGAATTTACTCGCTACATGAAAAAAATCAGAGATAGAATACATCCAAAAGTTCTTATGAGTTGTGCTATTAAACTCTAAAATTAACTCTTCTCTTGGTTTTTCAATTTTATCTGCCCTACTGTTGAGACGATAGCACCAATCTATTTTTGTATCTTTCGTTACATAAATTACATTTTTATTATTCTCTTTTGCATACTTTAATATTTCTTTCCAAATTATTAAATCACCATATTTAGAAAGTCCCTCTTTCTTTTCATCCTCATATCCTGGAGGAATTTTATTACTATATCTAAAACAACCCTCTTGAACAAACTCAATTTGCTCTAAGAATGTAAAACCATTTCCAATTTCAAAATATTGATTTATTATATTCCAAATCTCATCGTCTTTGCGTTCATTAAATTCGCCAATTATTTGATTTACTTTATTTTGAAAATTCTGGTAGAAAAGTAAATATTCTTCATGAAATTTTTTAAATGATTTTTCGGTAAACTCATCTATTATATTTTCTGAGAGATACGGATGTTTTCTATCCTTTTTAGTTTTACTATTTAACTCTTTTAATTGTGTTTCAAAATCTGATAAAATTTTTTTTGTATTACTAAGATAACCACTTTCTTTATTACCTTGTCTTTGGTCAAGTAAGTCTTTGTATGATAAAATTGGGGCAAGCCTCTTTTCGCCTCTATGTTTTAGAAATTCAAATTCAACTTGTGAAGGAATCCAAAGTCTTTTTTGTAAATTTTTGAAGATATTATCTTTAATTTCTTGAACTGTCGTCTCTGTGTAATAGTATAACTCTATTAAAGCTGATGTATCGAAAATTATAACTGCCTCCTCCCATAAACTATCTTCAAACTTACTTGAATATATATATCCATAATTGTCTTCTCTCATATATTTTGTTTAAATACTATTTTTGTATGGCTTTTGAAATTTAACTATTTTAATAAACTATTATATCCTTGGACATTAGCCATTTTTCTGACAATTGATATACGGTTGTAAAACAACTACGACACAGGTTAATTGAGTATCCTTTTTTTGTTGCCGTTCATTGACTAGTCTTCTAATTCAAGCGTCAAAGACACCTGTTATTGACCCTCCCTCCTTTTTTCAAGCTTTACGAATTAACCCCAATTCCTCAGCTTGCACTAAAGAAATATATGCTTTGTATGTTTCGGTAATTTCAGAAGTGTCTTGATTCAGTGATTGCCAAACTGAAACTAAATCATTTTCAATTAAAAAAGCACCTTTAATTTCAATCAAAATTTGGTCTAGCTTAGCTTTCTTTATTTTCTCTCTTATTTGTTTTACTAGAACATTTCTTTGTTCTATTTCAGGGGATACTTCTATCACACTATTATCTAGTTCTTTTGCAATACCATCAATCATCTTTGCTGTGATTACTTTCCCAGATGACTGATTTTTTTCTAATGCTTTTTCCCAGACTTGATTTCTAAAGTCTTCTGGAATTTTGCTCAGAGCAGCAGCATGAGATTCCTTTGTAGGAATTATAATTTGAGGTTGGTCCTCTATCTCATTTTTGTCGGAAATTTCCGACAAAGTATTTACCACAGCCGCTGCATCCATCAATTCATAGGCTCTTTGTCTTTTTAGATTCCATCTATCTCGACAATAGCTTTCAAATGTTGTGAATTTTTCTCTATATAGTTTATTATTCCTAATTTCAAAAAGTGCATTTCCAACTTCAACAAAAGTATTTAAACCTTTTTCGATGACAGACTCGCACAATAACAATCTATCTACTTCTATTGTATTCAACGCTGAAATAGATGTTTCCTCTTCAATCTGAGGCACAATATCCATTACAAGAGACTCGCTATGCAAGTCCCTTAACAAATCATTACTAAAATTTTTCTTTGCCATTTTATGCTAAATTAAACAACAATAATTCCTCTCCTACTATTACTTTTTCCAAAAGTTTATCTTCTATTGACTGAGCACCTCTTCACAAAGGACCATATAATCACTGGCACCTCTTGACTCTGGTGCATATTCAAAAATACTTTGAGCAAATGCTGTACATTCCATCAAAGATACATCTTGGCGAATATTAGATTTATAGAGTTTGATGTCGGAATTTTCCGACAGTTTTGTATAAATCATCTGACTGAATTTTGTTCGCATATCAAATTTATTCAACAGAATTCCGCCTAATTGTATATGAGGATTCATTCGTTTTCTGATTTTAGCACATAGTTGCAAAATCTCATCTAAGCCAACATAAGCAAAATTTTCACCTTGAATAGGTACAATAAAATAATCGCTTGCCACAAGTGCATTTACTGTCAAAGAACCCAAACTTGGTGGACAGTCAATTAAAACGTAATCATAATCCTTTCCCTCAAGTTGTTCTTGTAAGAAATATCCTGAGTCTGGTTCCATGTTAATTCTATACTCAAAACTCAAAAGTAATCTACTGGATGGTAAAATATCCAACGTCTCTTTCTTAATCAATGTTTGTTCAAACGTTGATTCTCCTACTAATAATTCCCCAATATGATGAATGTTATTCTTTACTCCTAAAGCTATGCTCAGGTTACATTGGGCATCGAGGTCAATAAGCAATACCTTAAATCCTTTATGAGCCAATGCTGCTCCTAAATTCAGCGTAGTAGTTGTCTTACCTGTGCCTCCCTTATTATTGGTAATTGAAAATACTTTCATATAATTTTTATACTAGTCTTTAATTAAATATTCTTCTCCATTGATAAGCTGTAACCTAAATCCCTCAGCTAATAGAGAAGCAACATAACTATCAAAATCTTCTGCGGATGCTACCCCCCTTTTTAGCATTGCGGTAAATCCTTCTTCCTGCTCTTTTACTTTTAATTTAACTGCTGGTTGGCTGGCTTCTTTACTTTTTATAGAAATTGGTTGCTTATAAATTTTATCATTTTTCTGATTCATATATGCTTCCATTAAATGCTGTTTCGTAATAGCAGAGTAGATAGCGCCGGGCAGAGACTTTATACTCCCTTTGGATTTTTTTTCTTTTAGTTCCTTAATAACATAGTGAATATAATCTTGGTCTATTTTTCCACTATTGAGCATTTCGCTAATTTCTTGCATAGAATTTAGGCTTACGCCTATCTCAGATAACAAACTCTGAAGATTATTCGGCAAGTTCAGCTCTTCTTCCATAGGTAACGAAAGCTGCCTGTTGATAACAAACTCCACCTGTTTCACAGAACGCCCTTCCTTGATTTCATTAAAAGAAAAAGCCATATCTGTTTGTGTCAACTCACGCTGAGAAACTAGTAATACCCATTTTTTAAAATCATAAAAATTTGGGTACTGCCCTTCAATGCCCATCATCGTTTTTAAATCATCAACCTTTAAGCTGAAGGTATTTGAATTATAAGCAAACGACTTCAATAACCAATAAATTCGATACGAATAATAGCTACGCAATTGAAGAAGTACTTTAATTTCTGCAACAGTAAAGTTTCCCTTCAATTGTAAAAGATAGGGCTTAACAAAGCTATTTAACTGGGCAACAATAAAACCAGAGCCGTCTTTATAACGGCAAGTAGCCATCAACGGGTCACTGATAATTTCACGTTTACCATTGTTGTCAACGGTCTCAACTGTAATAACTTTGCTGGATAATTTGATAACAGCTTCTTTGACATCTTGATATGCTTTCCCTCCATCAACATTCGAGGAAACCTCTGAGATAGGAATTCTGCATAATGAAAAATCGGTGTCCCCTTTATTTATACGACCTAATAAAGCAATGAAAAGGCGAGTTTCCATCAACGACATATTGAATCTTGCTTTTACTAATTCATTGTGTTGTGCGACCGTTATATCTGATTCTAGAATTGTAGTTTTCTTTTGCTGTCTCATAGATTCAAAAATAATATTTTATTGCGAGAAAATATCAATCGTCTCGCAATAAAAAAATATAAATTTAATTGACGGGGTTTTCCTCGTAGTTCATACGGGCAAAAATCAATCTAAGCACCCTGAACATTCATCAACCGCACTTGATATTGAGGTATTTCAAGACTGACGGGGTTTTTCTCGTAGTTCACGGGGTTTTTCTCGTAGTTCACGGGGTTTTTCTCGCAATTAACGGGGTTTTTCTCGTATCTAGACGGGGTTTTTCTCGTAATTAACGGGGTTTTTCTCGTATCTAGACGGGGTTTTTCTCGTAGTTCAATTTCACAATTGATTGATTATAAATATCTTACGGACATTTATTTATACAATAGTATAATAGTAGTAATAATAGTATAACTACTAAAATTAGTTAGATTTTATATATTTTAAAAAATGTAAACAAATGAAATAATCCGTGACGGGGTTTTTCTCGTAGTTGAATAAACTAGAGTTTAGAAAAATGTGATCAAGTAGGAGGGAGCAAATAAAAAGAAAAGTAACGAAACGATAAAAAACTTTAGCTTTATATCGTGACTTCAAACACATTTTAAAGGATATTTATGAGGCTGGTTTATTGATTGTCTATTCTTGGATATTTTTATATCTAGGTTACTTTCTAGCTTTTCTAGGTTACTTTTTTCTGCATCTTAGTTACTTATTGTGGAAATTTTAGAGCAATAAAGTCAGGATAGATTGAAAAAGAAATAATAAAATTGTGTACAAGAAAATCGATATTGAACATGATATATGCACTATTTCATGAAGATTTAGTCCATATCTTTATCAGGCTCTATCATATCTTTTGTATTTTCATCAAAGTCTTTCTCTTGTGGATAATCGTATTGAGCCATAAAGCTTTCAGGGGAGTTTTTAGAGGGTGCGTCTGATTTTTCTGGTTCGTTATGGGCTGGTTCAGCTTCTTTTGTTTTGTCAGGCGAAAATTGTCTATAATGAAGACTCTCCATGTAATTAAAGGATGATTTCACATCTTTTTCATTCCCTTTGATGTCTTTCATCTGTTGATTATCAAGATTCTTGAATTCATTATTACTGAATTGGTAATCTACAGTTTCTCGTATTTTCTGTGCTTGTTTAGGTTCTGAATTGACTAGCCCCTTCTCCATACTTTCATTAAACCCCTTTTGTATTTCGTATTTTTCCTGATTTAACCGTGCGACTTTCTGAGCGTTATTTTCACCGTAATTAGGGTTGCTATAGTTTGGAGGACGAAAAGTTAGCTGAGGGCCTCTATCAGGTCTTGTGTTCTGTATTTCTTGGTCAATTGCCTCTATTCGAGCCTTAGCCTCTTTAAAAGGTTCTTCAAGATGATTTAACTCTTCTGGAAATATTCTTTCTTCTTCTTTTTTGGTTTCCATACCCTGAGAATTTATCAATTTTAAATAGGACATTCTAAATTAAGAAAAAAATGAATCCTTTTGTTTTTTTGCTTCTATTCGATTAAAAAATCATTGAATTAACCATAGAATATGCTAAACTAGCCAAGTTGTTCCTTGCGTTTGAGGGTATAAAATGTTCACTGAATCAGAACAGGATTTAATCGACAATTGCTTTGGGGGAGATGCCGAAGCTTTTATTGCTGCCCATATCAATTCCAAGCGAAAAACACTTAAATGGAATGACCTTGTTGCGACTGAAAAAGTCTTTCCTGAATATGCCTTAGATGCCCGTAACCTCATAAAAAGATTATTAGGCTATCTTCCTCCTGATTATCTTACTATTCCATACGAAAACTTTATAAGAGCTATCGTGCATCGTTATCATAGTGGCGGTATTTCACAGGATGAAATGCTTGAACAAGCAGAAGAGTATATCAAGCTTATCCGCAATAAAGATATGGAGACCCATAGCAGTCTGTACTATTCCAGAGAAGTCTATCAACGGTATTTTGACTATTTGCCCGAATTCAAAGAAATCGTCAGAGAAAGGCTTACCCTGTTTCTGGGTTATGAAACTCAGTTAGAACACTCCGTCATTCCAGAGACCTTACTAAGAGAATGCTTTTTAGATGATAAGTTCCATCTTCAAGAAGGCATACTTTCTTCAACGGATATACAGGGGATAACCATTATTAAATATCGAGAGGCTTTATTTAAATTCGGTAAGGCAAAAGCGGATGACTCTGCTTTGATAGCGGTTGATTTATGCTATTATTTGTTGAAGAGTAAAAAACTGAGCAAAATATAATAGCCTAACAAACAACTTGTTACATTTTTTAAAATTATTGCAAAAAATATTTGTAATTATCCTATTTTAATATAGTTTTACTATATGTTTTACCCATATACATCTTGGTATAATGGACATTCACGACCTAGACTTTCCAATTTTACAATTCCCCTCTTCTGCCCATGAACAATCAACATGGACAATACGACACGCTGTTGAAGGTGTGCAGATATTTGGTGGCATTGGATCTGGTAAAACTTCTGGTTCTGGCAGGATGCTTGCTCTTAAATACCTAAAGGCTGGATTTGGTGGATTGGTTTTAACCGCCAAACCAGACGAAAAAGAGTTGTGGCAACAATACTGTGCAGAAACTAACCGAACGCAAGATTTGGTTATCATCGAACCCAACGGAAAATACAATTTTAATTTTCTAGAGTATGAATCTACGCATACGGATTCTAATGAAGCCATCACCGAAAATATCGTACAAGTATTAAAAACGGTTATTCGTGCTGGTGAAGAAAAAGATAGTGGAAAAGGAGATGACCCTTTTTGGGAATCTGCTTTAGATATGCTTATTTTCAATGTGATTGACCTTTGTAAAATTGCTTACGGTTCTGTTTCAGTGCAATTGATGTATGATATTGTTCAGACCTTACCAAAAGCAAATGAGACAATTAATTTGGAAGATGAATCAGAAAGTGAAAAACAACAAAACCCAAAAAAAGAAGTTAAAGCATTTGAAAAGGCATACCTATTAGCTAGGAACATTGTTTTTAAAAAAGTAAAAGCATGGTATGAGTCTCTCTCTATGCAACAACAAAACCTATTTAATGATACTGACCCAGAATTATATAATCAAGCTGTTTTGGAAAATGTAACGGAAACTCGTTTGATGAAATTTCTAAGCGAATTCTTTTTTGACAGTTTTAAGAACCTTAGCTCAAAAACACGCTCAATTATAGAATTCACGTTCTCTGGCTTTTTATTTAGATTACTTCGAGAACCTGTGTATTCCATGTTCTGTCGGCATAAATCCAATATTACGCCTGAGGATTGTTTGAATGGAAAAATCATTATCGTTAATCTACCCGTAAAAGTCTATCACAAGGTGGGGCGTGACTGTCAGATACTCTTCAAATACATTTGGCAGAGAGCAATGGAAAAGCGGAATATAAAACTTAACAAAAGACCTTTATTCCTATGGGCAGATGAGGCTCAAAACTTCTTGCATGAGCATGATGCTGAATATCAGGCTACGGCAAGAAGTAGTCGCATTTCTACGGTGTATATCAGCCAAAACCTACCCAATTACTATGCGTCAATGGGTGGTCAGAAAGGTGAATACCGTGTTAAAAGTTTTTTGGGGACGTTAGGTACCAAGATATTTCACGCCAATGCAGATATAGAAACGAATAAATATGCTTCCGAGTTAATTGGAGATGCGACCTTCTTTGACCCATCAAGAACCATCACTACTTCAACAGAATTTTCACAAAGCGATAGTCTATCACTTAAAATTGACAGGCAAGTAAGACCAGAAAAATTTATTAGTCTTAGGACAGGAGGAGAAAGAAATAATTATAGAGTGGAAGGCTATTTTCATCGACAAGGTGACAGTTTATCTGGGAAAAAGAATTTTATTAAAATGGACTTTGACCAATTATTTAGACCATAGGCAAAGATTTTTTTAACTTAAACCACCCCACACAATGAAAAGAAACCTGTATTACCACACCGTATTCCGCAGAAAGAATTGGATTAAAGAAATTATTTTAAACACTTTTTTAGACATGGCTTCTGCTCCAAGATTATTATTGGAAGTATTTACCAGAACTAAATTTGGAGAACGCTATTTTTCATTTTCAACAGCTATCGTTCTGACAGTAGCATTAGCATTCATTCCAGTTATCGCCTCTAACATACCAAGTTATAATGCTTATTCTTTTAGGAGAGCAGAGACTGGTTTTGGAACAGCTTTTCTTAAGCATTTCACTTGGTATGGTTACCTAGGATTATTTATGTATCAATGTATTAAGCGTAGAGAAGAAATAAAAAAAGAACCTTCCGTTTTTGATTTTGCTCGTTTCAGTCTATCTGCTGGGGTAATCAATCCCGTTTTTTATGAGTTTAAAATCAATGGTGAAAAACCTACCCATAGACAAGTTTCTATCTTGCTAGAGCCCGGCATTTTCTTAGGCATTGGTATTGTATTGGCTATCCTTCAACAGAGTGTAGGCTATTTACTCATATTTTCTAGTATTTGTTACTCTTTGAGTTGGAAGGGTGCTTATTACAAAGGAGACCAATTTGTCATGGACAAGATTGATGAACTGATTTCTAGTGAAGAGCTGGTTGATTCATTCGTCAATGGACGAAGACCAGAGGAAACCCGTGGTTTTGAAACCTACGGTAAAAAACCTGAAAATACAGATTTTAGGCGCAAAGTCGCAGATAGCTTTTTTGAAGACGAAGATGAGCCTGTGCAGGTATATTAAAGCTCCTAAGCTGTGCTTAGGGAAGACGTCTGATGAAATTTATTTACTTAATACAGTCTTATTCCTCGGCACAGCTTTTTACGACTATCTGATTTATCCAAGATGAACAGGCAATAACATCAACAGAAACATTCCCTGAGCGTTGTAGAGTATCCTTAAAATCCCTGAGCATGATAAGAATGATTCAAAGCACCTCGGCTGCTCATGCGAAAGCCTACTTCTCTGAGTCTCTATCTAAGTCGGATTATTATATCAACGACCAAGAACTCAATGGGCATATTCAGGGAAAATTGGCTGAACGTTTAGGGATTAGCGGTATTGCCACCAAGGAGGCGTTTTTTGCCCTCTGTGAGAACGTGAACCCAGCGGATGGTACTCCGCTGACCCCCAGGAAAAGAGAGGAACGGACGACAGGCTATGACATTAATTTCCATTGCTCCAAATCCGTTTCCATCTTGCACTCCCTGTCCAAAGACAGTCATATCCTCGATGCTTTTCACGAAAGCGTAAAGGAAACCATGCAAGATATTGAAAAGGATAGCAAAACCCGCATCCGAAAAAACAATGTTTACGATGACAGAGAGACCCAAGAATTAGTCTGGGCTGATTTTATCCATCAGACCGCTAGACCTGTAGAAGGTCATGCTCCAGACCCTCATTTACACGCACACTGCTTTGTCTTTAACGCTACATGGGATGAGCAAGAAAAACAAATCAAGGCTACTCAGTTTAGAGATATTAAACGGGATATGCCCTATTACCAGACGATGTTTCATAAACGCCTTTCAAATAAACTGATTAAACAGGGTTATCAAATCCGAAGAACAGAAAAGTCCTTTGAAGTGGAAGGTGTTCCTAAAAATGTTATCTCCCTATTTTCAAAACGCACGGATGAAATAGGTCGTATTGCCAAAGAGAAAGGCATTACAGACGTTGATGAACTCAGTGCCCTTGGTGCAAAAACTCGTTCAAAAAAGCAGACGGGTTTAAGTATGTCTGAATTAAAAGCTGAATGGAAACGACAAATCAAAGAATTGGATAAGAATGGACAAGAGGAAGGCGAACAAGGAAATATTCGCTTTGCTCCTGAAAAAGAAAAAACAGCAATTACGTCTAAGCAATGTGTTGATTATGCCGTTGAACATGGCTTTGAAAGAGCTTCTGTTTTGCATGACCGCCGTTTACTGGAATCAGCTTATCGCCATAGCATTGGTGATGAATCCATTTCTATGGATGAAATCGACAAGCATTTTAAGGAAGATAATCGGATTCTTCGTGTGAAAGAACAGTCTAAAATTCTATGCACGACCCATGATACGCTCAATGAAGAAAAGTGGATGGTCAAGCTGGCAAAGGAAGGAAAAGGGAAACTTAAACCCCTTTATACAAAAGTGCCTGAACTTAAATTAAATGGACAACAAGCACAAGCCGTTAACCATGTGCTTACAACCACCAATCGGGTATCCATCATTCGTGGCGCAGCAGGAACAGGCAAAACAACCTTGATGCAAGAAGCTGTAGGCTTAATGGAAAAAGCTGGCAAAAAAGTAATAGTGGTTGCCCCGACCGCACAGGCTTCTCGTGGTGTCTTGAGAGAGGAAGGATTTGAAAAGGCAGAAACGGTTGCCAAGCTTTTGACCGACCAGAATATGCAGAAGCAATTAGCCAATCAAGTTTTATGGGTTGATGAAGCTGGATTACTTGGCACAAAAGATATGACTTCATTATTGGAGATAGCCAAAAAACAGAATGCCAGGCTTATTCTGGGTGGCGATACCAGACAACATTCAAGTGTTGTCAGGGGGGATGCTTTGCGTATTCTGAATACCGTCGGTGGTATTAAAACCGCAGAGGTAAGTAAAATCTATCGCCAGAAAGATGAATATTATCGTTCAGCCGTAGAAGACTTATCCAAAGGCAATGTAAAAGATGCCTTTCAAAAACTCGATAGCATGGGTTCGGTAAAAAGTGTTTCACCGCTAAAGCCCAATGAAGCATTAGTCAGTGACTATGTGGAAGCCATTAAAAAAGGGAAATCTGCCTTGGTAGTTTCGCCAACGCATCAACAGGGAGATGAAGTCACTGATGCCATCCGAAAGAAACTAAAATCCGAAGGACTCATTGGCAAAAAGGAAATCAAAGCGACAAAACTCAATAGTCTTAATCTGACAGAAGCTCAAAAAAGTGATTGGAGAAACTTTGAAAAAGGACAAATCATTCAGTTCAATCAAAACAATGCTGGCATTAAAAGGGGTAGCCTTTGGACTGTGCAATCCAGTGCTGAAAATGAAGTCATGATTAGTAATGAAAAAGGTCACGCTGTTCCGCTTCCTACTCAAAAAAGTAGTGATTACGATATTTTCTCAAAAGGCGAAATGGCTATTGCCAAAGGCGATAAGGTCAGAATAACCCGTAATGGTTTTGACCAAGAGAAAAACAGGCTCAATAATGGACAAATTCTTGAAGTGGTTTCGGTTAGTAAAAAAGGAGATTTTATACTACGCAATGCTATCAGCAAAGGAACGTATAAACTTAAACAAGATTACGGTCATATCGCCCATGCTCATTGTGTTACTTCCCATGCCTCACAAGGGAAAACAGTAGATGAAATCTTTATTTCTCAGCCAGCATCAACTTTTCCAGCGACGGATGCCAAGCAATTTTATGTTTCTGTATCCCGTGCCAGAAACCGTGCACACATTTACACGGATGATAAAGAGCAATTGCTTTACCATGCCTCAGAGCTTGGTGAAAGACAATCAGCCATTGAGCTTGTCAGTAAGAAAAGCCTAACCGATGAAATGATTCACCATCAAATACGAGATGATTTGAACCGCACTTCTCCAGAGCCTCATAAAATAAAGCAAGCAGAAAAAGAGTCACTAATAAAATCAAATTACGAAGATTATGAGCCAAGATTATAAACTACGTTACGACCAAATACGGGAAGGAGACCCGACAAAATCCAACACCCCTGCCCCATCAAAGAGAGATGAATCAATGGAGGTTTATCATACACCAAGCCATGCTCGTAACCTGTGTCTAGTATGGCTTGATGGCAAGCGAATGTTTTTCAATTACGCTTATCTGGTATCTGGGGAGTTTTCAGCAAATGGAGCAAAGAATGTTATCCTGCTTCATTTTTCTTCTTATACCGTTCAACTGCAAGGGTACGGCTTAGAATCTGTTTTTATGAGTATTCTTGACTATACTCCTAAAATAATCGCAATGACCGATGAAAGATATGTAGTAGATTACTCTGAGATGGTAGTAACAGGCATTAGTGTTGAGAAAAAGAATGAGTAGCCTTGAAAATAGAAATTTAATTGCAAGAAGAATGAAGATGTATGGTCAAGGTTATCAAGCCCATCAAACCATTGATAATGTTAAGTAGAATAACCGTAAAATAAGAAAAGTAAAATAGTTTTGCTCTATTGATATGATTTGTCCAAGTTGCACTTACTTATAAGACAAGTTTAATTATAAAACGCAATTAAATTTTTTTGTATCATTGGAAATGGGCTTATTAGTGGTAAGTAGTATATATCAAAAGAAAAACGAAATAGTAATATGCTTAGAGTAGGGGAGAGTTGCAAGCGTTGGGGTATCGGGATTGAAAACCACCCAAGCAAGAGCCAAGCGAGATACAAAGTGATTTTATCAATAAGGTTCGCCCACTATTTGAGCAGGAGCAGGGGAGGGTCAGCAATTGAAAGTAGAATTGTTGGAATTAAAAGAGCAACAAACTCAAGAGAAACAAGACCTTAATTTGCAGGTTAGCGAAAACAAGATCAGCAGAAAGGAAGCCATGCATGCGACCCTTGAGATTAGTAAAAAATATACTCAAAAAATCGAAGAATTAAGCGAAACCTTACATACATTGTGAGTTGATTTAAGAAACCCATAATTCCGTAAAACCACAAATACAGGAATATGGGTTTATGGGATTGAGGGTTTTATGCAGATATACAAAAAATTCGTTCTTCAACAATCAAGGTAATTGAAATAGTTCTATACTACGTATAAAGGCTATTATTTAAGGAATTGAGCCTTGCAAATATCTATGTAAAAGATTATTAAAAACTAACTACCTTTGAAGAAATTTTATTTTACCAATTAAAAAGATTTATGATAATTACACACTTTATAGATGACTTTCTTCTTGAGCTTTTTCCACAAGCTCAAAAAAATGGCACGTTGGATAAAGACCAGTTAAAAATATTTCTTGAGTCATATTATACTCAAGCCGGTATTAAACCAGAAGTATCTATTACTGACACCTTTGTAACCATAACTATCGATATCCCTAAGATTTCAGCACAAGAAAATGATTTTAGGAGACTCACAAATTTGTGTGACAGAGGGAAATTTGCTGAAGCTAAACCATTAGTCGTTCAATTAATCAAAAAGAATCCTACTAATTCTGAATATTATAGAATTTATGGTCAAATTTTGTCGGATGAAGGGAATGTTGAAGAAGCAATTAATCAATTAATTGATGCATTATGTTGGGATCCCAATAACAAATGGGCATTGATTATGATGGCAAATATTTTTGCAAGGAATAAAAATGATATCCAAACAGCAATTAAATATTATGATCAAGCAATAAAAGTTGATCCCAATAATAGTATAGCAATCAATAATATTGGTGCAATATTGATGGAAAAGCGTGAATTTACTGAGGCAAAAAAGTATTTTAATAAAGCACTTCAGATTGATTCAACATACCCTAATACTTATTTTGGACTAAGTCTTATTTTTCAAGAAGAAGGGGACTTGAAACAGGCACTTCAAGAAGCAATACTTTCTTTGAAATACAGTAGTAATGGAACACAGTTATATAATAATGCACTATCTCAGGTACTAACTCTATCTCAAGAACAAATCAAGGTAACTGATATTGATCCAATCGTTAAAGGTTATGCTGCAAAATTAGAAGCGGAAGGAAATACAGAAATTGAAATACAACTTGATGAAACAATTCCAACTTCAGCGAAATTAGAAATTGCGGAAAATTATAATAGTGATAAACATGTAATTAAATATAAACCAGGAAAATCAGGTTTCCAACACCTTATAATGCATGAATTAGTGCATTTAGATTTGGTTTTAAAAGCAAGAGCGGAGAAAGTAAATAAATTATACACAAGCACACAAGAGTCAAAAAGAAAATTCTTAAAAGCTTATGAGAAAGATATAGAGAAACTTTCTAAGAAGGGAATTAGTGAGGGAAATATTGCCAATTTTATGTCAGAGATGTTTGATGGATTGAATAGACAGGTATTTAATACCCCAATCGATTTATTTATTGAAGATTTTCTTTATAATGAGTTTCCTCAACTAAGGCCATTTCAATTAATTTCATTATATTTAATTAATAGAGAAGGAGCTGAAGCTGTAACAACAACCAAAGGCTTAGAGCTTGTGCCATCGCAAATATTAAAAATAAGCAAGATATATAATATCATTAACTCATTACATTTTCAAACATTATTTTCGATTGATTTTGTAAAAGAATTAAAAGCTACTCAGATTGAGCTCGATCAGGCAAAAGGTATGTATGAAGAATACTTAGAATATCGTAATGATCGAGGAGCAGGGGAAGAATATGAACTTGTCCAGAATTGGGGAAATGATTTAAAAATGTCACCATATTTTGAAATAGTTGATGAAGATGATTACAGGAGAAGAAGTAAAGATGTTTTGGGTAGATTAGATGAAATTGAATCAGATCCTTATAATTTACGATATGATCCATATAGAGAGTCCCAGATGAAGCAATTCATTGAAAATCACTCTAATCAAGAAATAAATATGGCTGTTACCATGTATATGGTTGGAGCATTAGAAAAATATTACTCAAAAAGCCCTTCTGAAATTCAACCAGTTGCTTTTGAAATTGCTCAAATTGGTATAACAGGTATTTCACCCGAAGGTAAAAATTATAAAGTTTCATTTTTCCCAAAAGCTAATTTTACAGGATATCAACTTTTAGCATATTACTATATAACGTGGAAATTATATAATCCTGAAATGCATAAAAAGCTGGGATTACCATTTGATAAAGAGTATGAATTAGCTTTGCAGTTTTATCAATTACAATCCAAAAAATGAAAGAAATAGAACTTATTACTAACCGTCTAATTGAATTTAGGGATGATAGGGATTGGGAACAATTTCATAATCCGAAAGATTTAGCATTAGCAATTTCAATTGAGGCAAATGAACTATTGGAAGCTTTTCTTTGGAAAAATCATGATGATGTTGCGAGAGAAAAAATTGAAGAAGAGTTAGCAGATGTATTTTCATATGCTTTTTTGATGGCAGAAAAGTATGGATTTGATGTATATGAGATAGTAAATCGTAAAATAGACCTCAACAATAAAAAATATCCCGTTGATAAATCAAAGGGCACAACGAAAAAATATACAGAGTTTTAACCTAATACTTTAAACATGATTGTTTATCAAGCCACTAAAGCACAATTCAATAATGATGTTTTGACAAATAATATTGATAATATTATTTTAAATGAGTTCGAAAAAAAACTTCAAAAAAGCACATCTCTTTCAGAACAAAGGTCATGGAAAGAATCTATGTCATTTATGGATAGGATATTATGCACAAGTGATATCCCTGATAATTGCGGTGTTGTAATTGAATTTCAAATCCCGATGACCTCAAAAAGGGTTGATTTTATACTAACAGGTCAAGACCATACAGGAAAAGACAGTGCAATCCTGATTGAACTTAAACAATGGCAGTCTGCTGAACTTACAGAAAAAGACGGAATAGTTAAAACCAGATTTCAACATGGTAATGCTGAAACCAGTCACCCCTCCTATCAAGCGTGGTCATACGCTACGCTTCTCGAAAACTTTAATGAGACAGTTCAGAAGGAAAACATTCAATTAAGACCTTGTGCATATTTACATAACTATGTAAATGATACAGTTATTAATAATTCCTTTTATAAGGAATATATTGATAAAGCCCCCATATTCTTGAAAGATGACGCTCTTAAACTTCGTCAGTTTATTTCTCATTTCATGAAGTATGGAGATGAGAGCAAAATCATGTTTCGTATTGATAGTGGAAAAATAAAGCCTTCAAAGGGACTTGCAGATAGCATGGTGTCAATGATTAAAGGTAATGAGGAGTTTGTGATGATAGATGACCAGAAATTGGTTTTTGAGCAAGCAATGGCTTTGGCTAAGCAATCCAACGGTAGAAATAAAAACGTCTTAATTGTTGAAGGAGGACCAGGCACAGGAAAATCAGTAGTAGCAATTAATTTATTGGTTAAATTAACAAACAGAGAAATGCTTTCAATGTATGTATCTAAAAATGCAGCACCAAGAGCAGTATATGAGAATAAACTAACAGGAACATTAAAGAAAAGTCAGATTTCTAATTTATTCAAAGGCTCAGGTGCATTCATTGATACTCCAATGAATACGTTTGATGCTTTAATTGTTGACGAAGCACATCGTTTAAATGAAAAGTCAGGTCTATATGGTGTTGATGGAATAAATCAGATAAAGGAGATTATTAATGCATCAAAATTTTCAGTATTTTTTGTAGATGAAAATCAAAAAATTCATTTAAAAGATATAGGAGATAAAGAAGAGATTGAGAAATGGGCAAAAGAAGCTGGAGCAAACGTATACTATAATCAGCTAAGTTCACAGTTCCGTTGTAGTGGTTCAGATGGATATTTGGCTTGGTTGGACAATATACTTCAAATAAGAGAAACGGCTAATATAAATGTATCTGATTTGGGTTATGATTTTAGAATATTCGACGACCCCAATGAGATGAGATCCGAAATTGAAAAGCTCAACAAAATTAATAACAAGGCGAGAATGGTTGCGGGGTATTGTTGGGAGTGGGCGAGTAAGAAAAACCCTAATGATTATGATGTAGTTATTCCGGAACACAACTTTGCAATGCGCTGGAATTTAACGAAGGATGGTAGCCTTTGGATTATTTCACCAGAGTCAGTTAATGAGATTGGTTGTATACATACTTGTCAAGGTTTAGAGGTAGACTATATTGGTGTTGTGATAGGAGATGATCTTGATATTGAAGGTGATGAATTATGGACAAGACCAGAAAAAAGGGCTAAGTCAGATATGTCTATTAAAGGTTATAAGAAGCTTTTATTAGAAAATGATATGTCTTCAGATACCTTAGATAAAATTATTAAGAATACATATCGTACTTTGATGACAAGAGGAATGAAGGGTTGTTTTGTATATTTTACGAATAAAAAGGTTGAACAGTATTTTAAAGAAAGAATGAGGTAAAACACTTTGCCGTGTTTTCGACCGAGGAAGTACAGTATAAAGTAGTGGGTAGTTTAGGGGATTTATAAGCAACTATATCATAATAAAAATTCAGTAATGCAAAAGCTAATCTACATTCCACCAATTAGAAACAAATATAAGTTTCTCAGTTCTTCATACTTTAAACTTCGATAACGATATGAATATACGCAAGGGTTTCGACCCAGGACCAAAATTTAGATTTACAACCCGATGAATTAACGAAATTGGGATGTCAGAAAATTTACCAAGAAAAAGTGTTTTCGGGAAAAGAACGCCCTCAATTAATCAAAATGATTGAGAGTCTTCGAGAAGGTGATTCGGTGATGGTTTGGAAGTTAGACCGATTGGCACGATCATTAAAAGAGCTAATAAATCTGGTAGAAACTTTTAGAGTAAAAAAAGTAAATTTTACCTCAATTAAAGATTCCATTGATACATCTACCGTTCAAGGACGATTATTATTGAACATTTTTGGTTCATTAGCCGAATTTGAGCGAGATACTATCCGTGAACGCACCAAAGCGGGACTTTCGGCAGCCAAGGCAAGGGGTAGAATGGGTGGCAAAAAGAAGGGATTAAGTCCAGAAGCGAAGAAAAAGGCAGAAACGGCAGTAATGTTATACAAACAAAAGAAATCCGCAGTTGAAATTGCAGGAATTATTGGAGTAGGTAGAGCCACAGTTTACCGATATTTGGAAGAAATGTGGCAAGAACGAAATTTACAAAGTATTGATAATCAATTAATTACAGTCCTTATTTTATTTTAGGCCCAAATGGTGATTCCAGCCCAATAGGTATTAACACTGAAAATATAGTACAACTAAGATTGATTGAACTTTAGATTATTCTTTTAAACAGTTATTTTTTCAATGACTAGTGAATCGATACAGCAATTTTAATCGCTCCAATGCCTGAAGCTCAAAATACAAAGGGATAAATTGATGGTAAAGGCTACACTGAGGGTCTTTATTATCTTTGCGGTACACAGGGCATCCACTGGTACAAATATGTTTGTACCGACATTTTTTGCAATCTTCAGATTTCTTATCTTCGTCGTGTTTGCCCAGCGCTATCATTTCCACAAGGTCCAGTCGTTCATCGAAGATGGTGAAAGACGAAGGTGTTTCCTGCCCAAATTCCACATGGCAATATTTCAGCGTGCCATCCACGTAAATCGCCCCTCCTGAAAAACCAGAAGCACAGGTCTGAAACCCTAAATCATTGGGTTTGAGGTCACAGAATTGAAAGCGTTTTGAAAAGCTCCAACCGCTTTGAATGGCTTCTCGCATGATAGACAAAGAAGCATTCAGGTATTTTTCTAACTGAATAGCATCAATGTCCTCTCCTTTGACGATAGAATATCGAAAAGGCACATCCAGGGCGATGAGGTACTGGGTTAAGGCTGGCAATCCTGCCAAATTTTGATTTGTGATTACAGTATTCACCGAAACAGGAATCTTTTGAGATAGTAGCTTTCTCAAATTACTATCAACCACGTTGAAAGACCCCTTCCCCGATAAATATCTTCTGGTCAAATCGTGCGTTTCACCGACACCATCCAAAGATACGCCAAAGCCAAGACAATATTCTTTAGAAAAGTCGATAATCTCATCATTTAGCAAGGTCAGGTTAGTTAAGAAAGATACTTCTAAACCACAGCCCACCTCCTGCAATGCCTGTTTTGCGTAGGGAATAAATTGTTTCCAGCTTTTGAATTGGCTAAGAGGTTCGCCCCCAGCCAAGCGAAACTTGATTGATTTCAGCTTTTGCCTTTTTACTGTTTCTACCAGTTTATACAATAACTGCTCTTTTACGGCATCGGTCATGCCTTTGGTGGTATTGAGGGTAGAGATATAGCAATAGCTACACCCCAGATTACAGGTATCGGTGGTGTGAATCCAAAAATTGAGAGACTTGGTTTTCTCAGGTTTTTTAGGTTGGCTAAAACCCTTATTAAAACGAATAATCTCCGTTTTTTCCAGCATGGTAAAAAACCGATAGAGCTGCGCTGGCTCTATTCCCCAATTGTTTGCGATGGTTTCGATATTGTCCTGGCCATTGACCGATTGCAACAGGTGATACTGTGCCTCGTTTAACAACCGGAATGAGTTTGGATAAGAACAGTTCACCGCATAGGCATGGCTATCGCCAGACTGTTTAAGCAACAGGTCTGGCGATAGTTGAGGGATTAAATGTTTCATCTTTCGGTTAAGTTTTACTCATCAATTGAGGGGGTAACTGAAACCGTTATATCATCCGGTTCAAGGGTTTCTGGCGTTTCCGTCTCAAACCTGTTATCGCAGTCACCATAGGTGATGGGAAAGGTTATGGATGGGCCTGAATGACCAGATTGACTGAGCAATGCCAAATCGTCAAAGAGAATGTCGTTGTTGTTTGTTGTGAGCATGATATGTTGTTTTAATTGTTTTAGTCTATGCTGGTTGTTCCTTTTCCTGTCTGCTGATACGGGTTAGTAAGTTATATACTGAGCTGGGATGCCATTTGCCACCAGTTTGGTAAGTCGAAACTCCCTTTTTATTCAACGCTTCGCAAACGGCTCGGCAAGTCACGATACCGCGTTTTTTTAATCGTTGTATGACTGGCGACATTTTACGGGCAAAATCCTCGGCAGCCTGTTTGTTGGCAACCGATAAAAACAGTTTACCGTTTCTACCAAGTTCAACACCTCGGTTCTTTGCAGCCCTGAGTGCATCCTTTGTCGCTTCGCTAATTCGCTGTCGCTGGTCTTCGGCGACTGCTGCCAAAATATGGATGGTAAAACGGTTAGCATTGGGAGTATCCACCACCTTAATCTCGATTTTTGACCGGAAGTTGAATAACCTCGCAATCAGTTCCACATCCCGCCCCAATCGGTCCAGCCTTGACACGACAAGGGTTGCCTTGTTCTGCTTGCACAGGGCAAGCACACTGAACAACCCTGCGCAGTATTTACGGGTGGATCTTACTTCTACCACCTCTGTCAACAACTGAAAATCGTTGGCCATGCAAAAGTGTTTAACTGAATCTTGCTGTGCTTCCAGTCCCAGGCCGCTTTTGCCCTGCCTGCCTGTTGATACTCGATAATAAGCAATTGCCTGTTTCATAGACTTCCCTTTTGTTCATGGGTAAACCATCGTCTATATTTGAACATAAACAGCTTAAAATCCACTTAAGGGGAAAAATTAAATAATTGAAAATCAGTGCTTTTAAATTTCATCAAAGGGGAAAAATAGGGTTTTTTGTTTATGGGTTAACGATGGTTTACTTATAAACAAATCGCTGTGAAAATTTTAACCGTGGATGGTATCAATGTCTCTTGCCCTTTCCCTGATTATTTCCTTCCTTGCATTGCTGGCGACCTTTTATCAGGCGCACCTGCAACGTGTTCACAACCAAAAATCGGTCAAGCCATTGGCAGAAATCAATCTGAGAGATCGCGACGGTGAAATGTTCGTGCGCATCGCCAATAACGGCGTTGGTCCCTTAATCGTCGATAAGGTGGTTTTCACAAAGGGCGATAAGCAATACGAGCATATTCAGGACTGTCTGGATATAGACCCCAAGACCTATTTCCATGTCGAAGTTGGCGATACGAACAAAAAGGTCATCATTGCCGGAGGATTTTTAGAATTGTTTTCCAACGAACTCAATCCCAAAGAAAGCACAGAAAAGATTGAAATGTTCCAGAAGCAACTTTCGGTCCTTCACCTGAAAGTGCATGGACATGACATCTACAGTAATGAGATTACCGTTGAAAAGAGCCTGAGCTGGTTTGCTCGGCACCACTCATTCGCGTGAGGGATTGTCGCGGAAATCCTTTTTGAGGAACGAGAAAAGATTGCAGTAAAAGCCCGACCCTTCGGGTCACGCCCCAACCAGAGGAAAGTCCTCCCATTCAGGTCATTCGAGAAGTCCCTTCAATACCCTCGTTTTGATTATTTTACGGTTAAGTCATTATAAGTATTTGCAATTAAGAATATTGTTGAAAGGGTAGATTTGTTCTAACATACGACTTCAGGGCATGATAACCCTTACTTTATACGGTTTGTGACCGTGACCTCACTCCTCGACATATGGTCGGGGAGGTATTGGTGCTATGTTCAGGTTCTTCGGAACTAAAGACCAATACGACCTCTTATAAAGTAGGTTTATCAACTCCCCGATCACCAGGAAATCCTTCTCGGTGATATTGTCAGGAGGTTTTCTATGTGGTGGTTTCTGTTATTTGCAATACTCGCTTTTTTGATGCTTTTTATGTTGGGCTTGGCAAGAGTGGCCGGAAGATATGATGAAGAGGTTGAGGCGATGTATTTAAGAGAGCAAGAGTTCCGAAACACCCAAAGCGAGGTCAAAGAAGAATAAAAAATCTGGTCAAGGTTTCCTTTGACCAGATTTTACATTTATCGAGCTTTGCTATTACGAACTTTGTGGCTCTGACTATTTGACCAAATTCAAACTTTTTACGATAGGTATGCTTATAGTTTCTCCTATCAGTAAATCTTATACATTTTACTGACCAATATCTGCAAATTGTTCGGTAAGAACCAATTTCATTATTAAGTAGCCACAAATAAAGCCCCAAGTAGAAAAGAAAAGGATGATACCTACACACAGCATAGTTGCTTGGTATTCGTTTTGGGCAGTATTATTTGTAAGCACTAAACCTTTGCCCATTATCGATGCTACCTTAAGGGCAAATTTAGGAATCTCCTTAATTTCGACTAATGTTGCACCGATGATTATTTTCGCTAACCAATCAGAAATTTGTGTGAGGTTATTATTTTCCTGAAGGTTGATTTTAAGTGCAGCAACACGAACTTTTTCTTTATCATTTTCGGATAAAATAGGTGGGTTCACCGCTTGTGGGTTTATATCAGTAATAGGCTTAGGGACACTAAAAATAAACCCTAATAATCCACCCATAACCAAATAAGCAAATGACCACAATAGTAACAGACCTATACTCATGCCTGAAGTAGCAGAAAACAAAATCACTGAGATTAGTCCCAAGGCTGTACCAATCAATAACCATGTTGCTGTCCATTTATAACGCTCGAAATTGTCCTTCTTGTCCATGATAAATATTTAAGAGAGAGGGTTATTTTAAAGTATAAAAATAGAATGTTCATGACTTAAAAATAATGTTTATTATACAAAATAAATAGCGCTTTCCTTTATATATTTTATATTCAATTTTGGTACGCAAAAATCTGGTCAAGGGAAACCTTGACCAGATTAGATTTAAGGTATTAGGCTTTGTTCTTACGAACTGTCAGGGCCACTTTTTGTCCCAGACTGTCGAGCGATAGATTAAGCCCTTCACCGTCGGTATGTTCCCAGGCAACACCAGCTTTAATCCATTCAGGTTTTGTATTATCTCCGTTGTGTTTTACGAAGTACACTGTGTGGGTTGGCATTTTAGGGGTGTTTTCTTTTTGGTTAGACATCATCAAATCTCCTTTCTTTGTTGTTGATGATAGAAGCGTACAAAGCGAATAAGGTGGTGAAAGCTCCCCGAAGGAAAAAAATCGTAGTGCGCTATCTATTTTTTTCCGAAGTCGTTAGAGCCTTTTATGTAGTAAAAGGAGGGATAAGCGCCATCACAACCGTTGAAGCTAGGCTTCTATCAATCATTCAACGAACAAAAGAAATTGGTGATTGATAATGACTAACCAATGCAAACCCCTCAATTGCTCCCTCACGAAGGAGTAAACTTTTCCTGAGATTGCAAACCGTGAATGTATTCAACTGCTTTTTGTGCATGGGATGCCGCTGAGAAGATGAATCGCTTATCGTCTTGGAGGACTTTCAGCCATGACTGAATGTAAGCTGCATGTCCTTCTTCTGGCATAGGCTCGAAACCTAAATCTGCTGCTAAGAAACAAGCGCCTAATTCTGCCACCAGTTCTTCTTTCGCATAGCCTTCATCTGAGTGATATTTGCGTCCCAAATCACGATTTAAGCGTGTTGTATGTTTGGTCCAATGGGTAAGCTCATGGGCCAAGGTCGCATAATAGCTGGGAGCATCAACAAAGCTCTCAAAGGGTGGCATTTGAATGTTATCTAATCCCTGATTGTAAGAAGCCTTTGTACCGGTATAAATATCGGCTTTCGTTTGTGCAAAGAATTGCTCAAGCGCTTCTATGCGTTGTTGTGGATTAGTGATGACAGGTTCTGGAATTTGATAGAATACTTCCGGCAAGCCATCAATCTGTGCGACATTGAAGACAGTGTAGGATTTTAAGAATGGGATTTTAGTGACTTTGGTTTCACCATCTGTTTCATCTTCTTTGAAGATATTATCAGCATAGACCACCTGAGTTCCCTTCTCGCCTTTGCGTACTGTCGCTTTCAACTCAATGGCTTGTTTGAAAGTCATCCAGTGCGGATAAACATAGCCTTTTTCTGCGGAAGTTCCCCAAAGCATGAGGGTATTGATGCCTGTATAGGGAATATTATTCCAGCGCAAGGGGCGGGTAATTTGTCCTGCTAGATGTTCTGAGTTCCACGGCTTACGCCATGTGAGATTACCTTTTTCTAAATCTGCAAGGATTTTATTGGTCACTCGTGCATAAATATCCTGTTGAGAGGTGGTTTCATTCGTCAATTTAGCCTCCTTTGTTAGGCGTTTTGAAGGTTTTCTGTTTGGTTTTTTAGTAGAAGTTTTCATTTTCAATGCTCCGTAAGTTAGGATTACGGGGATTGATAGACCTGAAGTTAAAGCGAATGAGCCAGCAAGAATTTTGGTTGGGCGGGGAATGCAAAGCAGGCGAAAATTATTGTTGGTGGAATGAGCGCTTCAGGTAAATCTCCGTCCTTAAATCCTAACTTTTCTAATGGAGCATTGATGATGAATATCAAAACCAAACAGAAAAAAAGAAGAAGACTTACCTAAGCGAAATGAGACTGGAAAACACTGAATCACACCGGAATGAGTGATTTATCCGAGAGAGAGGTATATCCATCAGCCGTGATAATTAAGTGGTCGAGGACTCTAATACCAAGCAAGTCCCCTGCCTGCATAATTCTGTGAGTTAACTCAATATCGGCTTTGCTTTCTCTTAAGTTCCCAGAAGGATGGTTATGCGCCAGGACAATCGCACAAGCATTTGCCTTTAAAGCAGTAACGTAAATCAGCCGTGGGTCGATAGGACAGGCATCTAACCCCCCATTGGCAATTTCGGTAATACCCAAACAGGAGTTTTTCCTATCAAGTAGCATTATTTTGAACTGCTCCAACAATTCTATTTTGTTGTAATCCCAAGTATCTCTCAAGATTTCGTAAGCCTCAAATGAATTCGTTATCAAGGGTCTATCTTGGGCTTTAATATTACTGCGATATACCAATTCGATTTCGGCCACTTTGAATAGTCGAGTGAGTTTATTGCTCTTGCTCATTTAATGGCTCCTATCAATCCCATTATTTTCATGTGCCAGGTATTTACATCCTGATAAGGTTGGTAAACCTTATTCATGTTGACCTGTTTAAGGGATGGTTCCGTGCTAAATAATTCTGAAAGCATTCCACCTGCTTTCAGTCCAGCTTCATTATTTTCAAACCATGTAAAGCAATGCCGGTATCCGTAATGTTGGATGTAAGGCAAAGTCTTTTTCATGCGTGAGAATGAATGCAAAATGATGCTATCGCCTTTGGGTCGCTTACCATTGAGCTGAGTGATGACTGAAAGGAAATCCAATGCATTCTTGTACACATGAATGACTTCTGGCTTTGGTACAGCTCCCCTAATAAAAGAAATACCCTCAGCTCCTACATGGCCATTGAAGAATGGATTTATCAGCTCAAAGCCTCCTTCTTCACTGGGAAAGCCTAAGGCTAAAAAACTTTTACCTGTTTCTTTTTCCTGCACATGAAGTTCTTTGAAATATTGTTTGGCCAGATTTAAAGGGATACCTCGACTTTCGAGGAACCGAATAAGTCCAATATGTTTAATGTTTTTTTTTGATTTTAGGACCAGTGAAATATTAGGCTTGCTCAATATTTCGGAAATAGGTATATCTGTAGGATGTTCCATATTATTGTGTTCCCTCAAGAAAGCGGTGATATTGCGAGCTAGGGGAAGAAGAGTTTTCGTAGAACTTTTCTTCCCTGCCCTTTACCGGCAGAGCTGTCGTTCTATGAATTTATTCAAAGCTGATAAACGATACCTGACAGACCTTCCTACTTTTAGGGGTTGAAGGTCATACCGTTTGGTACAATCCCAAACGGCTAAAGTTCCGACGGTAACACGTAGATACTTGGCTGCGGCTTTACGGTCGAGCAAAGGCTCTAAAACATTTTTATTGTCTGGCATTGGCAATTCCTTTTAATGAGTATTCACCACCAGAAATTTCTATGAATTTCTTAGTCAGAAAGATTGATAAAGGATTTTATTGGGCGGGGTCAATACAACCAGAGATTGATTAACGAAGGATAAACTCGGTAAATGTTCGGGACTAAAACTTGCCCTTCAAATATTTGCTTTCTTCCATCAATTATCATGAAAACGGTGGGTTCCAGTCTTTTTCTCAGAATATTTGGGTTTTTAATCAATCTAAAATCATACCCTTGTCTATCATCAGATTTATTAAGTCTATTGCTTACTGCCTGTATTTAATCTATCGTAGTAATTAGCAATTTTGCTAGGGTTTAGAAACCTCTTTATGAGCGGCTTTTGTGTTGCCGTATGAACACTTCTCGGTCTGTGGTCGGGAAGGCGCATGTGTATGTCCAAGCCTTAATTGGCTAAAGATGTGCGCGACCTCTCATAAGGTTTTTCTAACTTCCCGATCATCTAGACGAGGTGTTAGAAATGGAGAAACAAATATATATTACCCCTTTAGCATACGCACTAATAGTTTGTGCTAGTTACACTGAGCACACACCATCAAAGAAACTCTCTAACGAAAAAGATAGGGTGAAAGACCAAGAGCCTTGTGGCGTACAGCCACGAAGTGATGAACAATACAATAAAGAAGATCCATAAATTTTAAGTCAGATGCCAAGTATAGAAGGCATTAACAACATTTTACACTACACGATTAGTCAATACATTTTTTTAAATAGGTGCATCATGAGAGAAAATACTTTTCTTTGCTTATTTCTTGTTACATTGATGCTGTCAGGATGTCTTCCCGGAGAAAAGCAACAAAATGCAGTCATAGAAAAAGCAATGGCTAACACGAAGGAAGTATATGCTTATAAAATAGCTACAGATTTAACGAATACCGTTCTTACTACTGCTTCAACGAAAATACTTTCAAACAATCCTGATTTAAAAACCGTCCTCTGTGCTTCAACGGGGGAAAATACCTCACAAAAGGTCATTGCTTACATTCCTGCAACGTCAAAACTGGCTCGTGAGGGTAAATTACCAGCCTCACTTGGTTTAAGAATGATAGAACAATTAAAAAGCGATTTCGGTTCACAGGCTGTAGGAATGGCTCAAGACATGAATACTGTGCTTGCTGAATGTGGCATAACAAGGGATATGGTGGCATTAAATGCTCCTGTACTTATGACGGAATCCTTTGCCGAACAACAAGCTAATCAGCAAGAAAGTAACCTGCTAAAGATTCAGGTACGTTCTTGTGAAGATGTAAACGGACAGAAAGTGCCTGGCATTATCGTTCGTAAAACTTCCAAAGATGGCAAATCCACCACAGAAAGACATTGTGGTCAGGCAATTGCACAAATCAATAAACTTGATTTAGGCATTGCCACCGCCTTGATACCCAACTGGAAAAAACGCTTGGCTGGGGATATCAATGCGACAGAGCCTTTTAAATGCATCGTTCGCCATAAAGAAAATATCAATAATCCTTGCGTTCCACTATCTACCATTGATAAAGGCGAGGTGCTAAAATGCACCGAAAAAAAGGATTTACAGGATTACGTGGTTAATCCTGTCTATACCCCATCCGCAGAGAAGTTCACGAGCGGAACAGATAAATCCTGTGGATATGGCTGGATAGGTCAGTTGGTTGCTCGTATCAAGTCTAAGAGCTGTACCATCATGAAAGGTGGCAAGCAAATCGAACCTGCTACTATTCATTCCGTTTATTATGTGGGTGCAAAATGTAGCCGAGAAAATATTCAAAATGTCTTCAATCAATGTCCTGCTGGGAGTGATTATCGGGATGGTACATTTTATGCCAGTTACGGCCGTGCCAGTATGAAAACACCCATCGCCATGGAAACTACCGAAAGAACCGATGACAACATGTACAGTGCTATTGCTCCTCCTGATTACCGCCAGCGTGTAGGGATTGATGAGGTTAACAAGGATATTGAAGGCATTAAATCTGCGATGAAGGTTAATAAGGTTTTCTTTACGGAAGATGATAGTCTAAAAGGTTATTCAGATAATAACCAGTTTGCCAATGCCCTTATTCGAGCCATGGGAAAAGAGAACATGGAGCTGGAAGATTTTGCCTGTAATATCCAAGGCAGTAACTGTATGACCCCAGACGCCCCCGACCATATTGTTGTTATTCTCGACCAGTCAGCCAGCATGGGTTCTTCAATCGATACAGTGACGGCAACCCCTGCAATGGCCTCTGCCTATGAGTGTCGTGCCGGCTTAAAAAACCTGTTTCGTTCAAGCATTGCCAGCGAGACTTGTAAGATGGTTAAAGAGTTTAGCAGACAACAGACTATCCAAGGTAGTGCTGAGTTAGTGGACTATCTGAAAACACCGTGGGCTGGACAAAGTGCGCCGAGTGGAAAGCAAATGGATTTATACCATCAAATTGAAGATGCTCTAATCAATCGAGAAAAATACCGTCCTTATTTGCAAAGGGCTTTGGCCACTGGCTGGACTTGTGCGGGCCGGAATGGAGAAGAATTTCCTTACAATATGTTTGGTAGTTGCGACGGACCCAATAACTGTTATACCTGTGCTGGACAATGTGAACAAAAGCAAATCTTTTTCTTACCTAAAGATTTACAAGTTAAACGCATTGAAGCTGCACAGATGATTCTTGAGAAGTTATCCCGTATGCGCATTAAGCCTGGCACACGCATTACATTCGGCTCTTTTGTCAATGATGTGCCAAGCGTTCGTTCGATGGTATATTGTCCTTTTGAGTATCAAGGAAACGGGTTTTGTGACAATAAAAGCGAACAAGAAAGCCTAAGCAGTTTGTTTATCCGTCGGAATAATACAGAGGTATATGTTCGTGACATTAAACAAACCTACATCATACCTACAGAGAAATTTACGCCTTATCAAATTTCAAAAGGTGGATTTGGTTTTTGGGAAACCTTTGAAGAAGCCAAACAGCAACATACAGAGCAAGATGAACAAAACAAATACGATTTTGGCGAATGTTTCAACATAGATGATTGTGGTGGAGAGGAAGGACAATGTGAGTATGTCGGGGGGAATGCTCCTTCTGCTTATAATACGCCAGAGTGTAGAGGGGCAAGAGAATGTCAGGCTAATCGTGCTCAGCAATTGGCTATTTATAAAGACCATTCATGGTATCAGGGGCATGTCACGGAAACCACCACTTATTACGGTGGGGATGGATACGATACCTATTGCACCAATCGTCGATTGAAAGATACGGCTGGGCAACTAATCAAAGTGTGTCGCTTGCCGAATGACCCTTTACCCTCTGGATCGATGCCTGATTGCAAGGTGTATTGTGACGAAGTGTCTAATTGTACTCAATACATTTATCGTGATGGCAGTATAGATAATGAGGAATTATTGGCCTGTCTTGATAGATGCCGTCCACATAATACCTCAGGGAGTATCTCGGTTGAGGCCTGTTATACGGCTCAAAACCTGTTCAATGGAAAAGCCTCCGTTGACTGCAAGACCAGTACCCTTCCAACAATACTCGATTATCGTCCTTCTGATTTTTATAGTGGCCGTCAAATTCAGGTAGCGTTGACCCGTAAAGTCCGCAGTAAAGCAAATGATGCTGACTCCTCCCCTGCCCCAATGAACCAAGTTGTTCAGGGAGCAGATTATGGAGGAAACACCCCCTTGTTTCGTACCATTGACGAGACGTTGAATACGCCTGAAATTCAGATAGACATGGCTGAACAAAAGAAGGTCAGGTTTATCGTCATGACCGATGGGGTTTCAACGGATAGGGATACCGTGACCGATGCCCTCTGTGGGACTGGTAATGCGTTGACTGCACGTATTGCCAAGAATGCGAATGCAAAGCTACTGGTGGTAGGTTTCAATCCATTATCGCCCGTACTGAATAGCTGTCCTCAGGGCGATTTATTCATTAACGATTTTGATTTAGTCGATAAAGGCAATAAGATGAAACGATTTATTGGCGCCGAAGACAATTCTTTGAATGCTACCGCAGGAAAGCAGTTCTGTATCGACCATTTTGGATTAGGAGCTATTTATAGCGATGCGTCTGTCCTCAATAATACCGGACTAGAAGCGTTATGCAGGGGCTATGAAAGGGAGTAAGCAATCAAAAGGCTCTCACGGATAAGTGAGAGCCTTTTGAGGAAAGCCTTGTATCTCAGTATCTAAAGTCAATGATAGCCTGGTCGTTGCTTTGGCATGCTTTTCTATATTCTTCCGAGCTGTAGGGCTTTGAATAGGTTTTCTCCGTCGAAAAGATAGTGAACTGGGTTTGGGCATTATGGGCGAATAAATAGAAAATCCTTTTATTGACATCATCCTTTACCAGCACATAAGAGGCTGACGGTCTTTTAGCATCTGAGACACTGGGGTTCTCTCCCATGTCTTGTTGATTGCCTTTAAACGTCCATTCCTGAAAACCACTCGAATTTACTTTGATGTTTCCGTTGGCAGGATTAACAAAACTGATTTTTACATTTTCGTTTCTGTTTCTTGTCCGAAGGCCTTGCTGAGTCTGGCCATTGGATGAAGTAAAACTAATCACCTTGTTACTGTCGGCTGCAACGGTGAACAAAGCTCCATCGATATAGATGGCGATTTGCTGATAGCCACTCAAAGTATCACCAGCAGGTTTAGGGGCTGGTGGTTCGGGGATGGGTGGAAACGTTTTGGTCGGCTCAACGGCGACAGGCGGATTAGTTGGTGTAAAGGGGGTAACTTCCTTTTCTTTACAACTGGTCAATAGGCTACTGGTCGCTAGTAACAGGCTGAAGAAATAATTCCGGTACGTTGAGAAAGAACCTTGAGACATTGTGATACCTCCTTGTGCATACATCCAATGACCAGATAAGAGCAAAGAAAACCGTTAATTTCAATTACTTTAATTTTAGACAAAGTTTATAGCAATCTACTCGACTATTCGCAAGACGCATTTTATGTCGTTAATAAGCGGACAGTTTAGGGAATTTCAATACCCCATTCAATATCAGTCATTCTATTTCTGATGGCTTTGAGCATCTCTAAAATATCTTTTTCATCAGGAAATGAAGATCCGAACACTAATGCTTTAAAATCTCCCCTGTACACGCCTTTTAGTTCTTCCCATACACCCTCTGTATCAGCAAACAATAAGGCATCATTAGGGTGATTTACTAGCCATTGATTATTATTTCTAAAACTAACTACATCATCTTTTGCTACCTTTAGGAGCATTTCATCAAACTCTTTCGATTTAAAGAAGGCTATATTTTCTTCATCTTTTAGCAACTGGTTTAAATCGTAAGTATGACGTATTTTCTTTTTCAAATCTTCAATCGGGTTGTCTCCATAAGAGAATCTTACAAGGCTCATTATTTTCTCACAAATCGTTCTTCTTGGTTCGAGCACCTGTACAGCAAATGGCATTAGGCCATATTGTTCTGCTAATTCATTCTGCCCAGCATTGACCATCATATCATAGATAAAACTATTGATTTGCCGTGTTGTATAAGGTTCATAGTATCCCAGCCAAGTTGCTTCCAAGATAATTACATCCCTTACCTGTCCATAATGACCAGTAAAGAGTTTTGTGTAGCTATGGGCTGTCTTTCGGTTCATACCCATTTTGTGGGTAATGCCATCTACCTCTACTTCTGGTAACTCCTCCGAAACAACTTGTCCAATAGTCTTTAGTTTTCCTTTAAGTTTAGAATCTGTTTCTCCCTCTCTGCGTAATACTACTAAATCGATATCCTCAGAAAAGCGTTCAATTTTTTGGAAGCATTTCAATAAAGAAGTCCCTCCCTTAAAAATAGTTTCTGAGCCTATTGCACTGGAAAATATTTTGTAAAGTGCATAGGTTACCCAGTAGTCTTTTTCTACATAGATTGCTGGAATATTTTTCTGGTCTGCTGTCGCACGCACAGCCTGTTCAAAAAGTTCTTTGTTCTCGTGTAGTTTCATTTGATATTCCAATCTGAAGCGGTGTAAAGAACTTGGTTAGCAGATTTGAGCTTATATATAGTCACAGGATTGAGATGCTTACGCAAATTGTTGAGCCAATCATCTTTCACGAGATCCAAATCATCCATAATAGCTCCTAGCAACGCGATTGTTGATGGTGGATACTTTAAAGCTAAATCCATGAGACTTGACAGTTCACTATCTACCATATCTTTCATGATACTTCGCAATCGCTTAATAATCATATACGAAGAAGTATCAGGGATTTTTTTAATATTCCTGATAGCATCTAAAATTTGTAATAATGGAATATTTTTTTTTGTGATTACATTTTTTTGTAAGATGAAGGATATCGTATAATTCCCTCGCTTCAAAGGAGGTCGAAAGTCGTTTCGTCCAATTTGAATAAGGTTGCTTACTTGTGTCGTTAATCCTAATTCTCGAAAAACGCCCACCCCTGTTAAATATCCAATAATGCGTCCATCATCTTCTAGTAAGTCTTTTACGATTTGTTGTTGTTCTGGTTGCAATGTACCAAAAACCGTTATTTCCGGCTTATAGAATTTTCCCTTTGATAGCTTTTTGAGTTGGCCACTAGAAGCCATGCGATTAAGAGCTTTGATAATGGCCTCTTTTGAACTTGAGTCATCCAACAAATCTAGATAGCTAAACACCTCCCCATTAGGGATTTTTAGTAGCTTATTCTGTATGGGTGATTTTGTTTTCATGCTTCAAAGATAACACAAATAATACAAAATGTCCAGTTTTTTATATAAAAAACTGGACATTTATACACATATAAAATTGCTACAAACTTGTAAATACTGCCATTACTACTACCATTTCTACCCAAACTCCTTAAATAGTCTAGTTTTCGGCACTCGTTATATAAATCTGTAACGCATTTATGTGCTTCGCTTGCCCCATTATCCCAACACAATATAAATACAAGTAATCTCAATCATTTGTATTATTGATAATTAAATGATATTTATGCATGAATTTTAAATGAAATTTCGTGCATAAAGACATAAATTCATATACACTATATTAAAAAGGAATAGTTATGAAACTTGATGAACTTAAAGCACATTTAAAGCCTGGAGAGGTTTATCGTAGAGCAGATTTAGAACAATGGTCTAAGTCTGTAGATCGTCATATCCAAGAACTTGTAAAAAGCAAGGTGCTTCATAAATTGTCACAGGGCCTCTATTACTATCCAAGTAAAACAGTTTTTGGACAAACACCGCCAGACGAAGAAATCTTGGTGCATCAGTTTCTGAAAGATGACCGATTTTTAGTGATGTCCCCTAATCTCTATAATACCTTAGGCGTGGGCACTACCCAGCTCTATAACAAGCGTGTTGTGTATAATCATAAACGTCATGGAGAGTTTATGCTTGGCAAGAGAACCTTTTCTTTTTTTATAAAGCCTCACTTTCCGAAGAAAGTAACCAAGGAATTTTTACTTGTGGACCTTGTTAATAATTTAGAAAATTTGGCAGAGGATAAGGAACAAGTTTTAGAAAATATCACATCAAAGAAACAGTTCTTTGATGTGAAGAAATTAGAACGAGCTACCAAAAATTATGGTAGCGTTAGAACCAAAAAACTTTTATCAGCAGAGACCAATACAGCTTAGACTAGTGCTAAATAATTTTAGTAACAAAACTGGTCTATACAGTTTTGCTATTATAATAGCTTTTAAAGGTTTGTTCCATTAAGGCAACAAACCTTTAAATCTCTTACTGTCAGAAAGATAGTTTTCGTTCCAAAAGTATTTCCAATATCTCGTACTCAATGGTGTAGACTTCTCCTTCAAAGTGATAGGTGTCAGTTTCTTCCTCAAAAGAATACATTTCCAATTCTTCATTGCTTAAACATACATCGTCCAGTATTCCATTTTGGTAACTTGCTCTACCGTATATACAGTTACCCATTTCTTCATAGTCATGAATGAAGTTCAATAGATACCGTTCTGCTATCGTCCTTAATATTTCGGTATTGGGAACCCATTTTGTCTCATATTGAAATATGCCCTCGTCTCCCTCATTCCAATAAATATCGAAAAAATAACTTCCGTTAGTATGGTCTGCAAAGTCAGGCAGTTGCCCTTTATACGTTTCGTCTTGTCTTTCATTCATCGTTTGGAAAAGCTGTTGTACTTGCTTGATTGCTTCGAGACTTCCCTCGAAGACAACCGTATTACTGCACCAGTTTGCCATAGGTTGTGTTATTAAGTTTGATGTGATTTGATTTTTCTAGATTTATTCGGCAATGAGAGGTGGTGCTGTTTCGTTTCACTTTATTACCAATTTCAATGCTGTATTTTTTCATGTCTGACATTTTTTTTATTCGTGTAAAGAGTCGGAGTATGCTTTGTTTCGTTTCATGAGCATAAAAGGTTAGTGTTTAGCAGGAACAAGGTTTTACCAAATAAATACAATCCGAATGGGTGGAGATTTTTTGGTAAACCCAAGGCTTGACCTTGTTCCTGGGTTAAGAACACGTTCATACCTTTGCTCTTGAAATGGGACAAAACAGCATCTGGCTCTTGGATAAAAGCCTATGTGGAAGCCAATGCAAAAAGCATTTAGGAAATGGGCAACTATAATGACAAAACCTGTATTTTCAGGTAGCAGAATTTCTAAATAGGCGTTTCCGGTATCTTAAATCAATATGGTTTAGCAGACACATAAACGACACTAAAAATGCTAAGGGAAATTAGGAAAGGTTTTTAAGTGTGGTTTCTTAGGATATCCTGACAAAGGGAAGTGCAGTAGAGGAAAAAAAAATATGCTTTGAGGATTAAGTACGGACATAAAAAAAGCAGGAAATAATCCTGCTTGTAAAATAAATCTGAACTGGCTCTAACTTACTTCCAATTTTGAAAAATAACCCCTGAAATGTACCATCAGGATTTCTATAAATCTTCCGATAATATAGCCTTTGGTAGCTTCATCGGGTACCGTATTTTTATGCCATAGCATTACTATCTCAATACCGTTAGTGTGATCTTTAGGCTGCAAAAAAACTTTTCCAGACCATTGTTCTGGGAAATGGTTGTAGAGAATCTCACCTTGGGTACTTGTTTTAATCTCCCAGGTATGTAATTCTCCTTTTTTGATTTTGGCATTGATGCTATTATATAAAGCATCCCCATTTTCTGTATGTATAATTATATTCATACGATAATTTTTTTATGTATATGTACGTAACTACTTGACAAACAGCATACCACCATGTGTTTAATGACAAAATGACACACATTTCTCAAAAGGGGATGACAATTTGTTACGAGACAAAAGCATCCTCTATTGACTTGAATTTATGCGATACTAAATCCATTCTTTACTGATTTTCTGACTCGTGACCTTAGCATAAATCTGTGTAGTAGAAATATTTTTATACCCCATCATTTTCAAAAGGGTTTTGACGAATCAACCCCTTTTTTATTGCCAGCTCTGCCAAATCAATCAGTGGACTTTCAAGAGACATTTATCTATAATAATACAGGCTAATGTATAGATATGGATTTTTTCCCTTGAAAAGTAAAAGATAAAATCAAGGGTAAGTAGAGAGAAAAGGTTTTATCTTTTCATTTCGTGGCAAAGGCTTAGGGGTTGGTTTTGAATCCCCTTGGGGACGCCACTACTTGATTTACGGGTATTACCCAATCTTAATCAAGCTAATGAAAATAAATGTTTTTCTCTCCTTATTGATACATTGGTCTTACCGCCAATTATTGGTTCTAGGGTAAGATTTAGGGTAAGATTTTATTACCCATAATAATCTTACCCTGGTAGCCAAGCTGCCAAGGAGTAACACATGTCCCTTTCGGACTTAGCCATTCGCCACGCCACCCCTAAACAAAAACCATTCAAACTATCGGACACTGAGGGACTATTCCTCGACGTCAGACCTACAGGAAAGAAAATATGGAGGCTTAAATACTATTTTCTCGGGAATGAACGCCTTTACACAATTGGTCACTATCCAAGCATTAACTTGGTCAAAGCTCGTGAAAAGCGAGATGAGTTAAAATCAGTCATTGCAGAAGGTAAGAATCCTTCCGAGATAAAGGCTCAGCAAAAGCGTTTAGCCATCTTTCATAATGCTCAGACATTTCAGGTTGTTGCCGAAGAATGGCACAATCGTAAACTTGATACTTGGACAAAAGCGTATGGCAGAACCATTTTGTACAGGTTGCAGATGAATGCTTTCCCTTGTTTTGGGAATAAGCGCATTTCGACGATAACAGTACAAGATATTATCCATTGCTTGCATAAAATTGAAGACCGAAATGCCCATAATTTAACAAAGCGAATGTTGCAAATTATCGGTCAGATATTGCGATATGCTGTTGTTACAGGTAGGGCTGAGAGAGATGTTACGCCTGACCTTCGTGGGTCTTTGAAAGGGTATAAATCTGGTCATTATGCATGCATACAGCCAGAAGAAATTCCAGATTTTCTAAAAGCATTGAATTCAAATAATGCTCGATTATACCGTCAAACAATCCTTGCAATACGTTTGCTAATGTTAACTTTTGTCAGGACAAAAGAACTTATTGAAGCGACTTGGGATGAATTTGATTTTGACCGTAAAATCTGGATCATTCCACCTGAAAGGATGAAGATGAGACGACCACATGAAGTTCCGCTTTCCAGACAGGTTATTGAGATTTTGCAAGAATTAAAGCAAATGTTTCTCACAGCACAATATGTTCTTCCAAGCATCATACATTCTAAAAAGCCAATAAGCAACAATACTATTCTGAAAGCACTGGAATCTATGGGCTACAAAGGCCGTATGACTGGCCATGGTTTTAGAGCCTTAGCTATGAGTACTATCAAAGAAAACTTCGATTACAGGCATGAGGTAATTGATAGACAGCTTGCTCACCTTCCCCCAAACAAGGTTGACCAAGCCTATGACCGTGCCCAGTTTATGCCTCAAAGAACACAAATGATGCAAGATTGGGCTGATTATATTGACAAGATTTGCACTTAAAATGGTTTTCTATATGTTACATGCAATTCTACATTGCAAGGTATTACAACTTATATACTCCTACATCTTTGATACTTCAAATTTTAAGTAGTAAATTTGAGTAATAGGTGTAGAACTATTTAATCAAATAGCTCAAGCGATTTTCGTTTGAGCTATTTTCTTTTCAGGGAATTAGAGAGAAATGTTATCTCTAATCTGAACTTAGAAAATAACTACACTACAATTCCAGCTCTCATCTGTTCTTCATTAAAGGGTTTTATTATATGTTCTAAGTTTATTGGTCCTTGACTTAGCTATACATGATAATCTTCTTTTGCTATAATCAAAGGCATTCTTTTTTTTGTATTGTGAATGATTCCCATCAATGAATTTGCTTCTGTTGTTATAATAGCAAAAGTTCGAACAACAGAATTAGGCTTTAATGGGTTGTGCCAAATCGACCAAATGCCCCCAAGCGCAAAAGGTTCATCATCACTTAGCTTAACAAGATGTTTTAATTTACCAGAGAAATTGTGTTGCCACTAATAGAATCCGTCAACAAGAACTAAGCATCGCCTGTTACTTGATTTGCGAAATGCTGGCAAATCACAGAAAGCTTCACCTCTTGCATTCAGTGTTTGTCATTGCTCCAAATTTGTCTAGGACTGTAATAAACCGTATCTAATAAATCCTAATCAAATTAAGATGAAGGCTCACGTCAATAATTTTAGTAGTGTGTTGAATACAAAAAGGTCATCAACTATTTGTTGATGACCTTACTAAAATGTCTAGGTTTTGATTAACTCACCAAATTTTTCAATAATTGTTAAGTTTTTTTCTAATAGAGTGTCGTATTTATCAAACCTGCCTTCTATTGTCGTCAATAACCTTTCTACTATTTTAAAAACCTCATTTGGCTCTACCTTATTAAAGGTACTAGTTGAACTTTGTTTAAAAATAATACTAGCATCAAAATTAATAACAGTCTCAAATGTTACGCCCAAATATTCGGCAATTATTTTAATTCTTTGGGTATCTAATTTAGTCTCTTCTCGTTCTATTTTTCCATAGGCTTGTGGTGAAATATTTAAATGGGTAGCAACGGCTTCTTGTGAAATCCCTTTGATTTCACGAATCATTCTGAGTTTTTCTCCAATTTTCATGTGAGTGTAGTTTAACAACTGATTTTAGTTTTTAGATGTAATTAGAACATGCGTACATACAACTTTTTGCTCTATCAAATATAATATATAACGATGAACTTTGAAGAAAAAAAACATTTCCATTTAAATTATTTTTAAATACCTAAAACAAAAAATTATGAACAAGAAAATTGTTACATTTGTGGCTATTATTTCTATGGCTTTTTTTGCATTTGCTTGCATGAATGAGAAAGAAATAGAAAGTTTAGATGAATCTCAAAGTAAAGAAGTTCAGATGAAAACGATTGAAGCTGACCCTCTTGTAGAAAGGCTCAAAATTGTTGCCCAAGATTTCAAAGTAAATTATGGTATCGTAAAGTCTCAGGATAAAAACTCGAGAGATATCAGAATCATAATGAAATCAATGGAAAACTTTCGTGAGATGAAAGATATTACTCGACAACTTTCAAAAAAATACCCTAATTTGGAAAGTCTTTCAAAAGAACGAGCTATTAATAAAAAAAGCCAAAGAGATGGTGTGTGTACATTTTGGGAATATATGGAATATTTACTTAGATCATCTTGGGAGTGTGGCGAGGGAGATGCAACAATGGATATGGATAATGCTGATATCGATGCAATGCTCAAGGATATTGCAAATTGTCAAGACGCAATTTATTATTCTATTTGTTAATAAAACAAATTAAAAAATAAGCCAGGAAGTCTCTACAATATATTGAGTAGGGACTTCCTTGAATTTTCAAAAAGGGAAATGAGAATTATAATAATTTTACTAGTTTTAAACCTTATAATAAACCTTATAGCGACCCTCTCCTTTTCTGCAAGGATTGCAGGTATTAGAACAGGAAAAATTGCACTTGCTTTTTCATTATTTAACATTTTGAATGTTATTTCAAGAACTGCAAACGGCTTTCAAGCACCTTTGTTAGCAAATTATGTTGAAAAAACTATAAATAGTGATTTAGGGAGTACAACTTTTACTTTTAGACTAATTCTATTATCTTTTACTTTTGCAACCTTATTAGGAATATTTTTAACTCCAACGACACAGAGAATATTTTTTAGAGCAATAATAGAATTCTATAAAGTTAAAACCTTTGGTAAAATGTTTATATATTTTATTTCCAAGGGGTCTCTATTAAAAAAAGCAATAGGGTATTTTACCGCCCCAAGATATTCAAACATTACATTACTATTTAAACAAGAAAATTATCCTTGGAAAATTTTCATTCTTAATACTTTTGCAACTGCTATACTTTCTGTTGGAGTAATTGCATCAGTATATGCTGGGTATTTAAATCCTCAATATAGAAGTACAGCTAGTAATTTATCAGCATTAATAAATGGTTTTTCTACAATAGTTATGTTTGTTTTTATTGACCCATATTTGTCTATACTTACAGATCAATATATGTCAAAAGAGATAAATGAAACGACTTTTCGCTTCAATATAGTTTTCATTATGATATCAAGACTATTAGGAACTATATTAGCACAATTTTTATTAATTCCAGCCGCTCACCTAATAGCTTATGTTAGTTACCAAATGTAAAATTTTCACACTGTGTTAGCATATGTTTTTTATTGTGAAATAAATACATTAATAAAGATTTTTAATCTAACTAACTGTTCAATAAATTTTCAAACTTTAATAAACTCAATTAGTTAAAACTTACTATCATGCATGTACGTGTGTGCGCATGATATACAAAAAATCAACTAATTCCATTTAATATAAAGCCAAAATATTTATTAAAATCAGTTCGCAATTATCAATAGAACCATTCGCAATTAGAAAACCTTTTTATCAATTAAAATTAGATATAGATTATCCTATAGGTATTTAAAAACAGTTTTTCTTCACAAGCAATGTTACAAACTAATTATCAATGAAAAATTATGATTTAAAGCTAATATGTATTATTCATATATTTCTTTTCTGACCCATCGCTTCCAAATACCGATAAACAGTAGCCCTTCCAACATTTATTACACTGGATATTTCATCCACAGATTTCTTTTGTTGGTACAGTATTACTGCTGTTTCTGCTTTTTTTATAGCCTCTGGACTTAATCCTTTTTTCCTTCCGCCTGTACGACCTCTTGCTCTAGCTGAAGCTAGGCCAGCTCTCGTTCTTTCACGGATGATATCTCGCTCAAATTCTGCTAACGAAGCAAAGATGTTTAAGAACAATCGTCCTTGAGCTGTCGAAGTATCAATGGCATCTTTCATTGACACAAAATGTACTTTTTTATTATCTAGTGTTTCAATCAGCTGTATTAATTCTCTCAATGACCTACCTAAACGATCTAGCTTCCAGACAATAAGAGTATCCCCTGCTCTCAAATTATCCAGTAGTCTTACTAATTGATAGCGTTCCTTTCCTGAGGACACTTTCTCCTGATAAATTTTCTCACAACCAACCTTTTTTAGCTCGTCTGTTTGTAAATCTAAATTTTGGTCCTGGGTTGATACCCGAGCATATCCTATCTTCACCTTTGTATCATTTAGAGTATCAGTATTGTTTTTTGATACTTTGTTTTACAAGATAACAATTTGATACAATATAAAGCCAAAAATTCTTATCAAAAAATCCTCATAAAAATATCTCGTCAAACGGTCGTTTTATGAGATAATAGATTTCTGTACTTAAAGACTAAAACAGAGTTACCTTTGGCCCAGGTTTTTATAAAGAAGATTTTTAATCTTGTGAATTGAACCTCCAAACTTTTTCATTTACAGCAAGCCTCTCTTATATCTTAGGAGAGTAGATATGAGTATTGATGGGGTATATTCTATGTTCATTGTACACTCCTCTTACTGAACAGATATATCATCTGTAATCATCTTATCTACGTTTAATGTCGGGATGATATATTTTGAGTAAACGGTTGACTCTGTTTTAGCAAAAAGTATTCCACGTGTTGTCCCAGTAGTTATCATGGCTAAATGAACAAGAAAGCCCCTTGGAATTACAGACTCTTGCTCAGAATTTTTCTTAAATGATTGCCAAGAAGCATCTTCTACTTTGAAATGACAGCTAATTTGAATTTTTAAAAAAACTTTTTGGTCGTGAAGGAATTCCACTCCTATAAAAACACCAATAGTCATTACATTGGGATCTATCTTAAACTGTAATTCAGTTTTTAATTCAGTAGATTCTTTTTCAATGTAATACTCATCAAATATAGCAAACTGCTCGGTTTTTATTCCTTGAATTTTGAATTTCAACGGTTGATTTTCTTTTTCTATCATACGGCTTGCAAATAATTATCGTCAGAATAGTCTTCTATCAGGACTACTTTCATAGTTTCTTTATAGAAACTAGGTATCTTTCCATTGTGTTCTATATACACTTCTTCCTTAAACTGGAATTTATATACGTTAGGGGCTTTTTCTCTTTTCTGTTCGTAATAACTGGCCAGAATGGGAATATCTAGGATAGTTTGTA
>NZ_JBWKOV010000018.1:0-16375 GCF_059416265.1 Arcicella sp. GW821-FHT09D11
GAAGATGGAGGACAAGAATCATTTACGCCTTATGGTTATGTGTTTAATAATCCAATTAAATATACTGACCCTGATGGTAGACTTCCTCACGTAGTTGCGGGTGCAATAGCTGGTGGATTAATAGGCGGAGCAATTGAAGCTGGCAGACAGCTATGGAATAATGGTAAAGTTAACGATTGGGGAGCTGTTGGTGGAGCTGCTGTTCAAGGTGTAATTACTGGCGGAGCTGCTGCTGCAACAGGTGGAATAAGTTATTTAGCAACTGCAGGGGCTGCTGCAGGGGCTAATGTTGTTGGAGGAGCTGCAAGCAATGCTATACAAGGTAAGTCTATCAATGCAGGAACTATTGCGAAAGATGCGGTTCTAGGAGCAGTTGCAGGGGTTGGGGGAAAAGCTATCGCTCATGTTGTTCAAAAAGTTAGACTAAATATGGCTGTAAATGCTCTAGCAAAAGACCCTCAATATGCAGGTAAAGCTGCTGTTGTAGCTGGTAAAACTTGGAATGGCAAAATTCATGGAGGTTCGTCAGGTCCACCTATTTCCAATGTAGCAAAGCAAATGGAGGACGGGGTTTCCAAACTTGGTGGAACTGGGACAAAAACTGCATCTGGTAATACAGTAGGGTGTTGTGCTGAACAGCGTGTAGGTAGTGAAATTTTAAGTGCAAATCCCTCAGCCAAAGTAGAAAACTTGTTATTTAGCCCAGCTATCAGACCCAGAGATATGTCAATTGTGCCAACTTGTACAAATTGTCAAGACATTCTAAAAATAAAGTAATGAATAAAGAAGATTTAGTGAAATATTATGATGCTTATGATATTGATTGGTATATAGTTACCCATCAAGGAGAAATATGTCATTTTTCTTCAGGAGGGGGAAAAATTCCCAAAATAATTTTAGAAAATTTAGCAGATTTAGAAACACTCAATTCTTTTTTCAAGAATTTATCTAACACATCTGTTTCAAAAGTAAATCCTTTTTTAAATAATTTTAGACCATTGACTAAAAATGAAATCGAGAGATATATAAAGTATAATTCAATATGGTCTGATAAAGGGCTGTTTTCATTTGATAAAACAGATTTAATAAAACCAATTGACACAAAGTATCATTTAGTTACAAATCCAGATAAATTCTTAAAATTTGAAGAATTACCATTTGCTTTAAAACAAATATTAGAAAAAATGGAAGTTGTTCTTGATACAAACAATTTATGGTCTTTTGAATTGTCTTCTTTTTTAAATTTATAAACCAATCTTTGAGTATAAGTAAACAAGCTCTTCGAGATCCCCTTCACAACATCCGAAGCATAAATGTGAGTTTGAAGTGGAGCATATCTATACCTAAGATAATTGAATAGAAGCTACAGTACAGATGATTATGAAAGGTATAAAATGTATAATCAATAACAAAGTTTACAAAAATATGAATAGAATATTTACCATGAAAATAAAAATTATTACTCTTTTTGGAATACTATTTCTAAGTAAAGTAAGTACTGCCCAACAAATAAAAAAAATAAGCTTGTTGACTCAACAAGGTAATGTGGCTATACAAAAAAAAGAGTTTGATAAAGCACTTAAGTATTTATCTGAAGCATCTGACTTACAAACATCCGATACTACTATCGCTCTTAAAGTAGCGGAAATAGCAAGTAATAGAGATACCCTAAAGAGTATAGTTTATTACCAAAGAGCATTGAGTAGTGGTGCAAAAAATATAAAAACATTCAAGAAATTAGCCCAAATATATGAAGCAAAAAAACTTTATACAGAAGCAATTTCTATTTTGGATAAAGGATTGTTATTATATCCTAATAATCCCGTACTAATCGCAGACAAAACAGCTATTTTATTACAAACAAAACCAATTAAGGGGCTTATTAAAGAGTATGAATATGCCTTAGAAGCAGAAAAGCCGAACAAAACAGAAATACTTCAAATCTTATCCATACTTTATCGTAATTACAACCAAACAGTACAAGGAGGCGACAAATATTTTAATACACTTCAAAAGCAAAATTTACAAAGTTTTGACACGAATTACCAGTTGGCAGCATATTATTATAATCAAGCTGTTGAAATTAAAAAAAACTCTGATAGAATGGACTATAATACTTATCAGCGAGAAGGTATAGCAATAGAAAAGAAGGCTTTTGAAAAATTTAAAGAAAGCATTAAGTATTTTGAAAAGGCTTATGATATCCAAAAAGATGAAGGTATTCGCAATAGTTTGATTCACCTTTATACACTTTTGAATATAGCTAAGAATGAGAGAAAACTATAACAGTCTAGCCCTACGATTGCCCCCAAAATAAGTTATTAGAATTTTGCATACAAAAATATCTTAAACACATTTAACCATGAGACAACATCTCTACACAAAAGTTCTATTATGCTATCTACTTATTTTATTTTCCTTTACACTTCAAGGGCAAATAAAGGGAAATGTATATTTTGATAGTAATGCTAACACCAATAAAGATAGCAATGAAAAAGGCTTAGCAAATGCCACTATAAAAGCATTTGATTCCAAAGGAAAAATAATAAGTGAAACCACCACAGACACAGCAGGGAATTATTTACTGGATATTCCAGCTGGAAGAAGAGTTAGGGTGGAATTTAGTAACCTACCAGATGGAGCATATACAACTCCTACTAATTTCCAAAATGGAACATTGACTCAATTTATCACTAGTCCTACAAAGACATCTAATAACGTTGGTGTTTATTTCCCTTCAATGTACGATAATGGCTCTGCTAGAGCAGTAGCAGTTTCGTATACTGTTGGTAATGGAAAAGACTCATGGGGTGATACTGCTACCGTAGTTAGTTTATTTAATGCAGCTAATCCAAGTCGTCGCTATACTATTGCTACTAAACCTCAGGTGGGCTGTATTTGGGGATTAGCTTATGACAAAAACCGTGAGCGGTTGTATATGTCATCTTTTGCGAAACGTCATGTAGGCTATGGTAAGTTAGGTACTGGTGGTATATATGTGATGAATTTTTCATCAGGTATAATTTCACCTTTTTTACAAGCAGGGACTGGATTACAAATCTATCCCGGAGAAGATAAACATACAGGTTTAGGAGGGGTATTTAATGAGGGTAATCGATATAATAATATTGATTCTGTCTTCTTTGACGAAGTGGGAAAAACAAGTTATGGAGGTTTGGATGTTTCAGAGGATGGTAATTTTCTATTCGTTATGAACCTGAATACAAGACAGCTATTGAGAATAGCTATTCCTAGAGGAGATACGCCTATAAAAACAACAGATATTACTACTTATGATTTTCCTAGTAATGCTGTGGGAGGAGAAGCACGACCTTTTGCCATAAAAGTATTAGGAAATAAAGTATATGCTGGAGTTGTACATGATGCTTTTAAATCTCAAAAAGTAAGTGATTTAAAAGCAATTGTTTACGAAGTAAACTTGTCCACAAAGGAGATGAAGGAAACCTTTAGTATGGCATTAGACTATCCAAAAGGGTATCCAGAAGTTGGTTATGATAGTCGAAGAGGGTGGTACCCATGGACAGATGATTTTAAAAAAGGAGTTGTGCCTGAAAGTAGCGGGAACTGGGCAATATATCCACAGCCCATTTTATCCGACATTGAATTTGATACTGATGGTTCTATGATTTTAGGGTTTATGGATAGATTTGGACACCAAGGCGCAACAATGGCACAGACAAACGACCCTAGTTTGTATTCGTTAGTAGAATGTGGGGGGGATATTATTAGAGTGGCTTTGGTAAATGGTAAATACCAATTAGAAAATAATGGAAAAGCGGGTAATATAACGACCAAAGGAGCTGGTAATAACCAAGGGCCAGGGGGCGGAGAGTATTATTTTGAAGATTATTTTGCCCCTTACGAAGGAAAAATAATCTCTGAAGAATCAGCATCAGGTGGATTGGCAATACTACCATCTACAGGCGAATTATTAGCTAGCCATAGGGAACCTCTTCAATATAATTGGGGAACACAATTGCAAGGAATAAGATATTATAATAACCAAAAAGGGACATATACTCGCTCGATGATATTGCCTTCTAAAGGTTTTCAAAAATCAAATGGTGCAGGCGATGTTGAATTAGTAACAGATGCACCTGGAACAGAAATAGGAAATAGAGTGTGGTTTGACTGTAATGAAAATGGCATACAAGAGCCAGATGAACAGCCTATTAAAGATGTTGTAGTAGAATTGTATCAAAATGGGAAACAAGTGAGTAGTACCATCACAAGTTCTTCAGGAGAATATATTTTTAATGACAATAATGTAAATATTCCTTATGGCTTGGAAATAGGATATGATTATGAAGTAAAAATACCATTAAGTCAATCTAAGTATAAAGGTTTGCAACTAACAAATGTAAACTCTGGATCAAATAGAGAAATAGATAATGATGCAATCGTTGAAGGGACAAATGCTATCATTAAAGTAAAACTTACTGGTGCTGGACAGAATAATTATAGCTTAGATTTTGGCTTCAAATGCATTGACAAACCACAAGGAAATATTACTATAAATTGTTCGGGATCTTCAGATTCAAAAGATGCCAAAATAACAATTAAAGGATTTAATCCAAATGATCGCTTTGATGTTGTTCAAGGGAATAGCTACGAAAAAGATGTAGATTATTTTGCAGCAAAGTTAATTCCAGACAATGGCTCTATATTCTCAGATAAAATAAATCTTTATACTCCTAGCGAATATACTGTCAGGCTTTTTAATCAAAACTGCTTTACAGATTTTGTAATCAATACCGTCGATAATAAAGATTGTTATCAAAAGGTGTTAGCTACAGAGTCTTCAGAAAAAGAACCAGAAATCCTGGTAGTCTACCCAAATCCTACAAGTTCTACGATACATGTTACTTATCATGAAAAAGGATTTGGTGATATTTCTATAGATCTAGTAGATATTCAAGGGAGGATATTACAAAATAAGCAAGTGCGAAAAGTTGCTGATAAGTATGAAACATCATTTGAGGTTTCAGAACTTACATCAGGTACCTATATTATTTCAATAAAGGGAAAAGAAGAAACCATAACTAAGAAATTTTTTAAAAATTAATACTACTAATTTACAATATTTAACCACAGGAAAGATGAAGAATAACTACATCTTAAAAGGAATATTCATGTTCTTTTTAACAATTAATATAGGTTTGGGACAAGGGGGAAATTATACACCAAAAATTATACCGCCGTCACCTAATGCTGCATCATTAGGAAAATATGGAGAAATTCCTGTTAGTTATTATACAGGACTTCCGAACATATCTATTCCTATTTATGACATACAAGACAAAGCAGGCTCTCATAGTATCTCAATTAGTTATCATGCTTCGGGAATTAAAGTTGCAGAAGAAGCCAGTCGAGTAGGTTTAGGATGGGCTTTAAATGCGGGAGGAGTCATTTCAAGAAATATTATAGGAGGAGATGATTTTGAAGGAACAAATTATTTTGGTGGTGCAGAATTACCAAGAGGAGTAGATTATACCCCAATTAATAATTATCAGCTTGGTTCAGAATTTATTGCCAAATTTGGAGGATTAAATTTTCAAAATGTTAATTTATTTAATGAATTATATAACAAAACTTCCCCTGAATTTGAGCCAGATATTTATAATTTCAATATAGGAGGTATTTCAGGAAAATTTTTGATAACAAAAAGTAAGGAAGTAATTGTTCAAGATAAGAAGAAAATAAAAATCGAAATGATTGAAGGTCCTTCAACAGGTAGTTATGGGGCCAATATTTCTTGGAAAATAACAACAGACAATGGTACATCATATTTTTTTAATGAAAAAGAGACCAGCCTTGATCAAAATAGCAAGTTTCATGTAAACTCTTGGTATTTAACAAAAATAAAATCTGTTGATGGAAGTGAAATAACTTTTAATTATACAATTGAGTCAGATGTTAGAGTATATTCTCAAGGTTCAATTTCAGAGAATAAAACTTATAATATTTTAGGATCAATTTGTCCGTCTAATCCTGGCGGTGCACCTCAATCATTTCCTCCTAGTAGAGCTGGCTCAAATACTTATTCTCTAGTATATATTTCTAGTATTGTCTTTGCTAATGGAAAAGTTGTTTTTACATATAATACAGATACAGATAAAAGACTCGATGTTAGTGGAGATAAAAAAATAAATACAATTTCAATATATAAAAATGACATCTCAAGTACTACGCCAGTATTATTAAAAGAGTTCTTTTTTAATTATGACTATTTTGATGGAGGTATGGATGAAGATTATCCAGGTATAGATGGTATAGGTTCTGGTTCTGTATCAAAAAGGTTAAAGTTAAAATCTATTACTGAAAAAGTAGGAACAAAAAGTCTTCCTGCTCATGAGTTTACTTATAATGAGGGAGGAAATTATACGAATCTTCCTGCAAAAACATCTTTTGCTATTGACCATTGGGGTTATTTTAATGGCAAATATGGTAATACAAGTTTGATACCAACCTTTTCTGTTATGCCATCAAATAATCAAATGGCTTTTTACACAGGTATCCAAACAGGGATAGAAAGAAATTCTAATCCTGATTATGCACAGGCTTTTACACTTAAAACTATCAAATATCCAACAGGAGGGGAAACAGAGTTCATCTACGAATCTAATGAGTATGACCTTCTAAATTCACAAGCAAGAGATTTCTCAACCTTTGGGAAAAATGGAATGTTGGATATTGAACAAAAGCAAGTAAATATTTACTACAATATGAGTAATAAAAATCAAATTCAAGAATTTGAAATAGATATTAGTGATGGTGTTTCTCAAACTGGTGGAGAGACGACATCTGTTGGAGTCAATGCATACTGTAGATTTGGCAGTTCCATAGAATGTGGTAGTATTAATTCGAGTGGGCAAGTTTATTTTGAAATTACAAATATGACAACAAATGCCTCTGTTACAAATATAGATATGTTTAGCTCATATACATGTGCTCCTAATCAATTAGAGGGATGTATTGATAAGAAATGTATTGATCAAGGACCAATGTTACCGCCAAAAACGCAAGGAGTAAATTATGATAATACTTTTAATTTAAAACCAGGAAAATATAAAATTAGAGCCTTTGTAACAAACAACACTAATTATAATGTAGTGGATATGACATTTACATTAAGATATTTTGCTCCTAAAGCAAAAACAATTGGTGCAAAGGGCTATACAGGTGGACTACGTATAAAGACAATTAAAAACAATGATGGATTAAAAATTGAAACAACTAACTATAAATATACGTTAGCGGATAATTCAATTGTTGGAAGAAGCTCTGGGATTAGAATGGCTGCTCCTCAATACTCATATTGGGAAAAAATTCTTACTTATAATCCTAATGGGGGTTTTGAACCGTGTGCTGACTATATTGATGTATTGAGAAGAACTTCAAATAGTATTTTCCCATTAAATGGGTCTGCAAGTGGTAGTGTTGTCGGTTATAGCGTTGTTACAGTTGAAAAAGAAGCAAATAATGAAAACCAAGGAAAAACTATTTATTATTATGACAATAAACCAGATGTTGTAAATAATTATGACTATTTCAGAACACCTCAAAATGCAAGTGTCCCCTATGAACAAAATGGTAATTTATTAACTGAAGAAGTCTACAATAGTCAAAATAAAAAATTAAAAGAAACGCAGTATACCTATTCCCAAGGAACAGTAAAGCCATTAATAATTTGGGGTTTAGATAAAAGATCTCATCAATATTATAGAGCTGGAGCTGTAGTTACCCTTGATGATGAATTTTTCTTTTATCCTGCAATAAAATCTACATTTACTTTTTTGAAAGAGAAAGTAGAAAAAACTTTTGATCCTACAGATTTAGCTAATGTAAACAAAGTATTAGAAAATAAAGAGACATACACTTATGATGAAAACCTACATTTTTTATTAACAGAAAAAATTACGAATACAAGTAAACTATTGTCTGATGGATCGCCTCAAAGGCTACAAACATTATATAAATATCCATCTGATTTTGCGGTAACAGGAAATGCTTACGCAGGAATGATAGGCCAACATAATTATTCACCTGTTATTACAGAACAGACAAATCTAGAAACTATAAATGGAAGTAATAAAGTATTTAATCAAGTCTTCCTTAAAAAAACTTCATACATAAAGCAGAAAGATGCAAGAACTATTAATTCGGTTACTTATCCTGCATTTTATGCTCCAGAAACTTTATTTACACAATTAAAAAGTACAAGTCCTCTTACTCCTGAAATCTATTTTCTTGAATATGATAATTATGGAAACTTGCTTAAATATAAAGAGAAAAATGGATTAACTACCTCTTTAAGTTATTTTACTGACCTCAGTCTTCATAAAGGTTTTTTACATTTACCTTCTCAGAAACAAGTAGGAGGTGGTACAGATGGGGTGAATCTAAAAGATAAAACAACTACATTGTATAGCTATTATCCTTTAGTAGGATTAAAGAATATCACAGATCCTAACGGTAAAATTACAACCTATAGTTATGATGATTTTGGCAGGCTAAAATCTATTGCTGACGATGGAGGAATTCTTAAAGAATATGTATATCATTATGGATCACAGGCTGCTGATTATACATTAATTTCTACTGCGATAGGAGTTGCAGATACACTTCAGCCATGTAAAATGTGCTGTTCTGTCGAAGCTCAAGCTAGTAGCAATAGCCCAATAGTAAATTGTTCAAGTGGGCAAATTACCTTAAATGGTAATGGGTCAAGTACTGATACTGATGTTACATACTCTTGGTCTGGACCAAATAATTATACTTCATCTTTAAAGAGCCCTATTATTACTGGAGATCTTACAAAAGCTGGAGGAGTCTATACGTTGGTTGTAACAAAAAGTAATTCTACCTGCCAAGTAAGTGAGACAGTATCGACAAAGGTCGTATTAGATTGCATATGTCCATATACAATAAATACTACAGGTACAACGGTCGGGCCGCTTGCTTGTCAAAGCTCAATATCATTAGTTGGTAATTGTACAGGTTGTTCTACAGGAGAACTTGTAGCTGGTACAGAAACGTATGTTACTAATGGAAAGTTTGATAATTCTTCTACTGCCGGTTTCAGTAGTGACTGTTCAACATATTTTACTACTACTCCTCAATCAATTAATGGCTCATTCAACAACTTTGGAAATCATTCTTCTAACGTTGGAGGCAATATGCTCTTAATAGGTCATTCTACAAATAATAGCGAGAGAGTCTGGTATCAAACAATAACGGTACAGCCAAATACAAGATATGTTCTATCAGCATGGATTTCTGGTGCTTATAATAATAATGCTACAAAGGTAAATTGGGAAGTAGATGGTACTCCACTAACCGAAGTCGTAGATATGGCCAATAAAGTTGGTGGACTATGGCAACAATTAAAATCTGTTTGGGTTTCTGGCAATCAAACCTCAGTAACAATTGCAATTCGTAAACAAAATACATTTGGGCATAACTGGTTTGTTCTAGACGATATATCAATGACTAGTGTTTTGCCAGCAGCTAAATTTGAATGGACAGGGCCAGATAATTTCTTTGCCTCTACTAATAATGCAATCATCAGAAATGTAGGTTTAAAGAATGGAGGAACATATCAACTAAAAGTTGTTAGTAATGGTTGTACTAAAATATCAGAGGTAAATGTAACTGTTAATTGTCAACCTTGTTTAGATTCTAGCCCACTTACTGTTTATGCTAACTCTAATTCTCCTGTATCTTGCGGTTCGCCAATTACTCTTTTCGCTTCTGCAAATAAAAGGAATGTAAGCTATACTTGGTACAAACTTAATTCTGATGGGACAGATGCTCTTCTACCAGAGGCGGAAAAAAACAAGCAGAATCCAACGATAACGGCTCCTTCTATTGCTGGAACAAATAGATATGGTTATATGGTAACTGCATATAAAGATGGCTGTACTGCCTCATATACCACACCTGTCGAAGTAAAATGTATTCAGGATGGTGATGCAGATATTGCAATGAACGTCTATGGGGATGCAGGAGTAACCACCGTAACAGTAGGACAGCAGTTTGGGATATGTGGAGAATTGATTAACCAAAGCTCTACCAATAACGTTGGAAGTGTAAGAGCAAGTATTCTACTTCCTGAATGCCTTGAATTTACAGGACCAACTTGGGGGCTTCCCACTGGAGCACACGAAGAAAACGCTAATTCTTTTTATGAAGATATTTGGTATAATCCTATTACACGTGAAGTTAGTAATTTAACGACTCAAGCACGAAGAGGAACAGATACTTGGAAATATTGGGGTACTCCAATAGGTGCTAACCAATCTAAATATATGTGCTTCGGTGTAAAAGCGCTAAAAGCAGGGTCAATTGTAGTAAAAGGACAAATATCTGTGGTAGAAACTACACAAGCACAAAGTATGAGGGATAAGGATTCTGAACCAGGTAATGGATATGATAATGGAGAAGATGATAGAGCACTGGTGACTTTTAATGCTGGTGCTAATTCTATCAGTGTATCAACTTATCAAATAAGAGGATCATATAATGCAAGTATTAATGACGTAGATGTAACATCTGTTAACTCAACTTGGACTGCAACAGTAAGTGATTCATGGATAAATATTGATAAAACAACAGGAACAAATGGGTTGAGTACTATAAAGGTAACACTAGCTAACAATATTAATGCTAAAACAAGATTTGGTACTTTAACGATAGATGCTGGTTGTGGTCTGATCAACATTGTAAAAATTAAGCAATCAGGTAAAGAAGATTGCCCAACAATTGATTTAAGTAGTAATAACCCATTTTGTAACAATCCTTTACAATTATTTGCCAATTTAATACCTTCTACTAATAAAGAACTAATTAGTAACGGAAACTTCGAAAAGGGGAATATTGATTTTTCTCCTGAGGCTTTCCATTATTATGACCCTCAAATTGGAGGAACACTAGCTTATGTTGTTTCGGCAAATCCAAAAACTGAAAATGGCTCTACAGGAATGGGATTTATTAATATGGAGTGTCCAGGTGAAAATACAAATTCTACCTGCAATGTAGTCAACAGGGTTAGATTATTATTTAGAAGTGAATGTTGTTTTGATAGACTAAATGGTGCTAAGATTCAAGTATCTAACGATAAAAATACTTGGACGACTCTGCATACATTCGGAAATGCAACAGGTGCTTGGCAAGATGTAAGCTTTAGTAATACTACAAAATACATGTACGTTAGGTTTGTTTCCAGTTCAACAGGTTATGGAGAACTACGCGAAATAGAATTTTATAATGGAACAACTAAACTATCAGGCCTAATCTTTGGCTCAACAGGTATTAATGGAAGTAACGTCCTTGCGAATGCAATGGATGGACTAGAAAATAATTTATGGCATGGGTCTGCAGTAGGTGAAAGTAATTTCGTAGGATTAGAATTAGAGGGTTGTACTCTTACTGGAATCCAAGAAAGTGAATCTGCTTGTAAAGCAGTCAACAGAGTTAGAGTATTATTTAGAAGTGAATGTTGTTTTGATAGACTAAATGGTGCTAAGATTCAAGTATCTAATGATAAAAATACTTGGACGACTCTGCATACATTCGGAAATGCAACAGGTGCTTGGCAAGATATAAGCATTAATAATACTACAAAATACATGTATGTTAGGTTTGTTTCCAGTTCAACAGGTTATGGAGAGCTACGCGAAATAGAATTTTATAGTGGAACAACTAAACTCTCAGGGCAAATTTTTGGCTCAACAGCTATTAATGGAAGTAATGTCTTAGCGAATGCAATGGATGGATTAGAAAATAATCTATGGCATGGATCTGCAGTAGGCGAAAGTAATTTCGTAGGATTAGAATTAACAGGTTGTACACTTGTTGGAATCATAGGAAATGAGGCTAGGGGCTCTGGCAAACAAATGGCCGTTGCAGCATCGTGGAGACAAAAAGAAAAATTCTGGTCTCAAACGATATTAGTAGACCCAAATACTGACTATAAAATTTCAGTAAAAGCGGTACAATTAGGGAATTATGATAATGTACCTGTTCAACTAATTTTTGATGTTGATGGTGTTCCTACAAATGTACAAGGTACTATTTCAACAACTGGATGTACATGGCAAAAGATTAGTGGTATCTGGAATTCTGGGGAAAAGTTTGGTCCTGTTAAACTAACTATCACGTTTGTGAATTCAAACTTTAATAATAAGATTTTTGCTATTGATGATATTTCTGTAAAACCAAACTTGCAAGGGACAACCTCTAATTCACCAATTTCATATTCTTGGATTGCCCCAACAACAGAAGCTCAAAATGATTTGATAGGAGCAAGTACTGCTAATCCTGTTGTTAATATTGTAAAAGGGAAACATACAGGAGTATATAAACTGACAGCTAGTCAAAATGGATGTCCAGTAACAGAAACTATTGATGTAGATATTGCTTGTTCTTCACTAACATGCCCTGCTCCAATAATCAATTCTCCTTATGCAAGAGTTTGTATTAATATGAACCAGAAAGCTTCATTAAATGCAATTGGTTGTCCATTAGGTAGTGTAGTGAGATGGTCTGATGGACAAACAAGTACTCCGCAAACTTATACTAATCCATCTAATGGGGTAGTTACAACTATTTCAACGGTTCTAACTGCTGCAATAAAAACAGGAACTTCATTTTTTGCACAATGCCAAACAGAGTGTGGTATCAGTAATAAGTCTAATGATTTATTTGTTCATGCTGTAGAAACGCCTGCTGCACCAAAGATTACACCTCAGTCAACCATTCAAAAAGCTCCTGGAGAAGATGGAACTGTTTTATTTGCATCAGGATGTTCTGATGGCATTATCAAATGGTCGAATGGAATGACAGGTAGCTCTACATGGATACCTTCACTTGGTTTTAAAGTTGGCGATTATGTAGAAGTTACAGCAAAATGTATTACAGATTGTGGTGAGAGTCCAGCTTCAAGTAAAGTCAAAATAGTAGTTTCTTGTAATGTTGTAAACCCATCTTATGCTAAAGCAATGGATGTGCCTACTTGTAGTGCAAGTGGGGGATTAGTCACATTAGATGGTGCATGTAACATAGGAAATGTAGTTTGGTATAAAGAGGGAGACCCTAGCTTTACATTAACAGGTAATACTGTGAAAGCCTATGTAACAGGAAATGCAACCTTCCGAGCAAGATGTGAATCCTCTGTATATTGTGTTAGTGATATGATTAGTGTGCCTGTCAATATAGGGGCTAAGTTGAACTCTCCTTCTATTACTTCAATCCCTAGCAATGTTGAAAATACAAACAAACTTAATATTAAAGTAAATGCTCCTATTTCATTAACGGCTAATAATTGTCCTGCTGGTAGTACTGTTTCCTGGTCATTAACAGGTTATTCACCAAATAGTAGTACTTCTCAAACTATTAATATTACTCCAACAGCCGTTGGACAAATTACTGCTCAAGCTACTTGTGTAGGACAATGTTCAAGCGACCCTACATCTATTATTATTAATGTAGAGACTGATGTGGTATGTACTACTCCAAGTACATGGAGCATAACACCTTCAGGTTCAATTTCAGTTGCACAAAATGCAACCCAAACTCTTAGCGCTTCTGGTTGTACCAGTGGTACTATTAAATGGTATTTGGGAGATGTAGAGAAAACTTCAACCAATAATGGAACTACAGTTGATGTTACTGTAAACACAAGTACTGAGGGGTCATATAACTATACTTCTGTCTGTACAGTAGGAAGTTGTACATTTACCAAAGTTATAGCTGTAACAGTCCCCCCTACTTCATGTAATTTAACGGCTGTTGCCAGTACAATTAATGCGGTATGCGGATCGACAGGTATTCAAACAAGCGTTACAAAAAACGGAACTACATACTCAAATGTTCAATATATTTGGTATTATCGCCCTAAAAATACTACTTCTGATGGCTATCAGATTGGAAATACTAATACAATAACCGCCTTACAAGATGGTGAGTACAAAGTAAAAGTAATTGATAATAGCAATACAAGTTTTATAGCAAACTCATCTTGGGTACCTATTACTATTATTACGGTAGCTAGTAATAGCTTTGCGATTTCGCCTTCCGGAAACGTATCTATTATTAAAGGGGCAACTCAAACTCTTAGCGCTTCTGGTTGTACAAGTGGACTTGTAGAATGGTATTTGAATGGTATTAAGCAAAGTGGCTCAACAACTCAGCCTTTGAATCTCACTGCGAACTCTAATATTGTAGGGGTTTATAATTATACTGCAACTTGTACAATAGGTGCTTGTATTTCCTCAAAAAATATTGCAGTAACTGTCAATGAGACGCCATGTGCTTTATCTGTTACACTATCGAAAACTAAAATATGTGGCTCTACTGATTTTAAAGCAACAGCTTTAAAGAATGGGACTCAATATGCTGGAGTTCAATATAAATGGTATTATAGGGCTACTAGCACTTCTACGCCCGTTTTATTAACTACTAGTATGAGCAATCATAATACAGTACAAACAGGAGATTATAAGGTTGAAATTAGTGAGAATAATTGTATTGCTTCTTCATCATGGGTTTCTGATACGGTAATGACAAGTATTAGTCAAACGCCTGTAGCATCTGGAACAATCACAATTGATAAAGGAACAGCCACTAATCTTTCGGCAAGTGGCTGTCCTGCAGGAACAAGTTATGTTTGGTCTGATGGAACGATTGGAACACTCTATTCTGTGAGTCCAAGTAAAACGACCTCTTATACAGTCAAGTGTCAAAAAACAGGCAATAATGCTATTTGTGAGAGTAATGTCAGCAACACTGTTACTGTAACAATCAATTGTACCTCTACTCCTCCAACTTTGGAGTATCTCAGTCCTACTAGTAAAGTTTGTACTGGGACTAGTATTACAATTAAAGCAACTTGTTCTAACAATGGAACTATAAAATGGTATAGCGCTGATGCCGCTACTACGTCAATAGCAACAGGGGAAACATATACAACTAGTGCATCTACCATATGGGCTACTTGTACACAAACGGGTAGTAGTACTTGTGAAAGTGCAAAAGCATCTATTGAAACTCAAATAGATTTTGGAAATGTTTCCATAACACCTAATTGTGATTTTAATAGATATGATGTAACTCCTTCGGATGTTGATGCTTATACTTATGAATGGAAGCGATCAGATGTAACTCTTCCTATTACAACTCCTTATTTAGATAATATTTCAACTGGCGGGACTTATGCTGTAATAATTACTAGAAGAGGTACTAGTTGTTATAAATCAATTGCTCATACTTTAAGTTTACCAATAAGTGGATACCCAGCAGTATCTCTTACCAATACTGATTATTGTGATAGCACCAAACTGAATGTTACCCTAGGAAATACGACCATCGCATCTTCACCCTACCAATACAAATGGTTTAAAGAAGGTAGTCAGTTAGGTATATCTAATACTTTACAATACACAGCTACTTCTTCAGGAAACTACAAAGTTGAAGTTACTGCAAGCAATGGATGTAAACAGTCAGCAGAGAAGTACATAACAGTAACTAATAAGCCTGCTAAACCAACAATTAGTAGAACAAGTAGCTGTTATAATAGTGGTTCTGTCACAGGTGTTTCTTTAACTGCCAACTGTCCGTCAGGCTCAACACCACAGTGGGATAATAACTTAGGAACGAGCACAATAATTACTGTTAAGCCAACTGCATCAACTACTTATAAGGTTAAATGTGTAGTCGGAGCATGTACTAGTGATTGGGAAGAAACAACAATATCAATTTGTCCTCCTTCTCCTACAATTTGTGGTTTCTCTATTCAAAGTCCATCGGGTAGTACAGCTTATTATACACAAACCATTAATTATAGTGGAGCAAACGGAGCTATAAATGTTCGTTTTGAAACATTTTGTGTCCCAGATAGATTAGTGATTTCTATCAATGGTACAAAGGTATTAGATGGTGTCTGCATGGGGTCGGGAGTTACTCAATTAACTAACCCTACAGCGTTAAAAGTAGACCTTGCTAATTATAGTCTAAATGTTAATAATGGAGACACTATAAAAGTAGAAGTCTATCCTACTTGTACAGATAAATATACTTGTCAGGATAATCCAAATACTGCTTGGAATATATATTTTAGTTGTGTTACGTATTAATTTCTGGTTCCATCTATTTGTTTCTAAAACATTTGAAATATGATTTTTTCAAATAAATTCTATTTTTTTGGATTGTGTTTATTGCTTACCTCAATAAGCACAATCCAAAAATTATCTGCTCAAAGTTCTGATAAGAATTTTGTACGGGAGACAATTTACAAGTCTGGTTCTGGCAGTATTTCCAATCCCAACTTGATGCAGTCTACCATTACCTATTTAGA
>NZ_JBWKOV010000019.1:0-2500 GCF_059416265.1 Arcicella sp. GW821-FHT09D11
TTCTAATATTTTTGGGGTTTATTTACTTTCCCGCATGTGATTGCAGTATCATCAACGGAACTGGGCTTAACTTCTCTGTTCGAGATGGGAAGAGGTGAACACCAGTCCTATCAACCCCATAAATTCTTTGAGCTATTAAGCTCTATTTCTTTATGAGTAATTCATATAATATTGTGAAAGATGTTGAAGAGTAAGAACTATAAAGATTATATATCATACGGTTATGTTAATAAAGCTGTTGGGTAATTAGTATTGCTCGACTTTGGTATTTCTACCTTTACATCTGCAACCTATCAAGGTCGTCATCTACGACCGCCCTTATATGGATTACTCATCTTCAGGTCAGTTTCGCACTTAGATGCTTTCAGCGCTTATCTGGTCCCGACGTAGCTACTCAGCTATGCTCTTGGCAGAACAACTGATACACCAGCGGTCAGTCCAACTCGGTCCTCTCGTACTAAAGTCAGAACCTGTCAATAATCCTACGCCCACAACAGATAGGGACCGAACTGTCTCACGACGTTCTGAACCCAGCTCGCGTGCCACTTTAATCGGCGAACAGCCGAACCCTTGGGACCTTCTCCAGCCCCAGGATGTGACGAGCCGACATCGAGGTGCCAAACCTCCCCGTCGATGTGAGCTCTTGGGGGAGATCAGCCTGTTATCCCCAGAGTACCTTTTATCCTTTGAGCGATGGCTGTTCCATACTAAACCACCGGATCACTATATCCTACTTTCGTACCTGATCGACTTGTATGTCTCACAGTCAAGCACCCTTTTGCTATTGCACTCTACGCACGGTTACCAAGCGTGCTGAGGGTACCTTTGAAAGCCTCCGTTACTCTTTTGGAGGCGACCACCCCAGTCAAACTACCCACCAAGCAATGTCCCTATTTAGGTTAGAATTCCAGTACAAGAAGGGTGGTATTTCAACGTTGACTCCATCATGCCTAGCGACACAATTTCACAGTCTCCCACCTATCCTACACATCCAGTACCAGAACTCAATGCTAAGCTATAGTAAAGGTTCATGGGGTCTTTCCGTCCCGTTGCGGGTAAACGGCATCTTCACCGTTACTACAATTTCACCGAGCTCACGGCTGAGACAGTGTCCAGATCGTTACACCATTCGTGCAGGTCGGAACTTACCCGACAAGGAATTTCGCTACCTTAGGACCGTTATAGTTACGGCCGCCGTTTACTGGGGCTTCGATTCAATGCGTCGCTTGCGCTAACATCCCCTCTTAACCTTCCAGCACCGGGCAGGTGTCAGGCCTTATACGTCAACTTTCGTTTTTGCAAAGCCATGTGTTTTTGTTAAACAGTCGCCTGGACCAATTCTCTGCGGCCTCTCATCGCTGAGTAGGCTCCCTTTATCCCGAAGTTACAGGGTTAATTTGCCGAGTTCCTTAGCCGTGATTCACTCGAGCGCCTTAGAATATTCTTCCCAGTCACCTGTGTCGGTTTACGGTACGGGTTACTAATAAGTATAGATTCACAACTTTTCTTGGAAGTCTCTTCGCTTACTCGGGTCTGCCTTGCGGCTTCTCCTCAAAGGCACTATTCCGTCAGTACCTGCAAACCACGAATCTCCGTCATTGTGTTTCCCTATTAGTAAGTTCAGGAATATTAACCTGATGTGCATTAAGTCTTCGCCTTCGCTAAACCCTTAGCCCCCGACTAACCCTCAGTTGATTAGCATAGCTGAGGAAACCTTGACTTTTCGGCGTGCGGGTTTCTCGCCCGCATTATCGTTACTCATCCCTACATTTGCTTTTCTGACCTCTCCAATAAACCTTGTCGATTTACCTTCGCTGATGTCAGAATGCTCCCCTACCAGTATGTACATAGTACATAATCCAAAGCTTCGGTACTATACTTGATGCCCGTTTATTATCGATGCCCGCCTCGCTCGACCAGTGAGCTGTTACGCACTCTTTAAATGAATAGCTGCTTCCAAGCTAACATCCTGGCTGTCTCTGCAATCAGACCTCCTTTGTTCAACTTAGTATAGATTTAGGGACCTTAGCTGTTGGTCTGGGTTCTTTCCCTCTCGGACAGTGACCTTAGCACCCCTGCCCTCACTGCCGTGTAAATTTCATGCCATTCAGAGTTCATCAGGATTTGGTAGGATGTGACTCCCCCTAGTCCTATTGGTAGCTTTACCTGCATGAAAATAACCACGACGCTGTTCCTAAAAACATTTCGGGGAGTACGAGCTATTTCCCAGTTTGATTAGCCTTTCACCCCTACCCACAGCTCATCGAAATACTTTTCAACGTAAACTCGTTCGGTCCTCCAGTGTGTGTTACCACACCTTCAACCTGGCCATGGGTAGATCACAAGGTTTCGCGTCTACTCCCCCTGACTAAACGCCCTATTCAGACTCGCTTTCGCTCCGACTCCAGTTCTGTAAACCTTAATCTTGCCAGGAAGAGTAACTCGTAGGGTCATTATGCAAAAGGCACGCCGTCACAGAATCGCTCTGCTCCGACCGCTT
>NZ_JBWKOV010000020.1:0-2912 GCF_059416265.1 Arcicella sp. GW821-FHT09D11
ATAACTTTCTTGGAACAATTTGTAAAAACATTAACCAAAATACAAAGGAACGGTTATTTCATGAAAGCTAATAAGTCACCCGCTAATAGAAAATATCATTTTGTTATCGCTTCCCATCTCCATGTATCCACTGCAAGGCATTTACCATTGCCTGATGACCAATGGTAGCGTGGTTTTCCAACGGAAGATAGTCCAGATAAACCTTTACTGTTTTACTTTGAGTATTTTTAATTTTCTCTGCTAATAAATTAGCATCTACTTCCATGACACGTGGCGGTACTGTGGGTGTAAGTCCCTCTTTGCCTACACCAATATAAACATCGGTTTTCTGCAAAAAAGTAGGTTGCAACAATGCGGATGGCACAGTAAGTAACGAACCATTATCCCACCAAATACTCGGACTCACGATAATATACTTATTAAAAAGCGTTGGCTGTTTTAGCAAAATTTCAGTCGCCAATAGACCTCCTAACGATTGTCCAATAATGGTTTTATTGTTATTCGTCTTGTATTTTTTTTGAATGAATGGTTGTAGCTCTTTTTCAATAAATCCTATAAATTTATCAGAGTGCCCTGAAGTAGGATTTTTCTTTTTATCTGCTTCAATGGAAGTAAGAAAAGTAAAATCCCTCCTCCTATCTACTGTAGCGATACCCACTACAATAGATTTAGGAACACGGTTTACCCATTCAAAATTATTGAACTGAAATATTCCAGCTACATGAATAAAATCTTCATCAGCCGAGCCATCTAGCAGGTAAGTAACGGGATAGGTAACTGTGTCATTCTTGCTATAACCTTCTGGTAGGTAAATATTTAAAATCCTTTTCTCCCCTAACTCCTTTGAATAAACTTCATCAATCACGCCTAATATAAATGGTTTAGCATTATTAGTTTTATCAGCTTGAGAGAATGCCTGAATGGTAAAGCATATAAAGAGGATGGTAATAATTAATCTCATGATGGATGTTGTGTGTATAATGAAGTTTTGTAGCAATTTAATAAGCTTTACGCCTTTTTCTATGAAGTGATGTTAATAAAAGACTTGCTAAATGTAGAAAAATAGTTTAGATACAAGCAATGCTTCACCAAGGACTGAGAAAAACTAGCCCAGAGGGTTGATAATAATCGTCACTCGTTTGAAACGAGCGACTGCGGTAATAAAAACCATAAAACCCTTCACTACTAAGTTACGCAATATCTATCTTTGCCCTTATTTCATCAAAAAACTATTTATAACATGACCATTGAATTAAGAAGCGATACTTTTACAAAACCTACACCTGCCATGTTAGAGGCAATGTTTACTGCGGAGGTTGGCGATGATGTTTTTGAAGACGACCCAACGGTTATTGCGCTTGAACAAAAGGCCGCCAATATGTTTGGTTATGAAGCAGCTTTGTTTTGTACTTCTGGCACCATGACTAACCAAATAGCGATTAACGTCCATGTAAAACAGGGTGACGAGGTAATTTGTGATGCCCTTTCGCATATTTACTTATATGAAGGCGGAGGCATTGCGGCCAACTCCTTAGCGTCTGTCAATTTGCTTGAGGGCGACAGAGGGCGGTTGAGGGCTTGGCAAATCAAGGAAGTAATTCAGCCTGATAATATCCATCATCCTATCTCGGCATTGGTTTCTTTGGAAAATACTGTCAACAAAGGCGGAGGGGCGTATTATCAATTGGCTGATATTCAAGAGATAAAACAACTTTGTATCGCCAATAACATTCCTTTACATCTAGACGGTGCAAGAATATTTAATGCCTTGGTAGAGACGGAGGAAAGTCCCCTAGAATATGGCAAAGTATTCGATTCTATGTCGGTTTGCTTATCTAAAGGACTAGGAACACCCATTGGCTCAGTGCTTTTGGGAACGAAAGACTTTATCAAAAAAGCAAAAAGAGTACGCAAACGCTTAGGTGGTGGCTGGCGACAAGCTGGTTATCTGGCAGCTGCGGGTATTTATGCCCTTGACCATAATATTAATCGATTAAAAGAAGACCATGCTCGTGCCAGCATAATTGGCGAAACGATGGAAAAGTTACCTGAGGTAGAAAACGTTTTACCTGTAGATACCAATATTGTAATTCTGAATTTGAATCATAAAATTTTAGCAGCTGACTATGTTCAACAGCTCAATGATAAAGGTATTCGTGCTACCACCTTTGGCAAACACCAAGTAAGGTTTGTCACTCATTTAGATTTTACGGACGACCATCTGACAGAGTTTCAGAAGAGAATTTTACAGTAAAATCAAGAGGCTTTTGTTTTCAAATAGCCTCTTTTTTTTGTACATTTATGACGACTCAAAACTAGATATCTATGCAAAGCAATGCTTTAACTCCCGACGAATACGTTGAACAGTTACCCGAAGATAGAAAACTCGCTATCAACGCTTTACGAAAAGCAATCCTTCAAAATTTACCAGAGGGTTTTACCGAAGTAATGAGCTACGGCATGATTGGCTATGTGGTGCCACATTCGCTTTATCCAGATGGCTATCATTGTGACTCATCGTTGCCTTTGCCTTTTCTGAATATTGCTTCACAAAAAAACTTTGTGGCGGTATATCACATGATGGTCTATTCAGACCCTTCGTTGCATGAATGGTTTGTAGCTGAATATCCTAAATATACTAAAACAAAACTTGATATGGGCAAAAGCTGTATACGCTTCAAAAAGGTAGACCAAATCCCGTATCAATTAATAGGAGAACTGGCGAATAAGGTGACTGTGGATGAATGGGTTAGTAGGTATGAAGAAAAATTTAAGCGATGAATAAAGTTTTCTATTAGTTAGTGACTTAAGTCACCAACTAATAGAAAAGAATAATGTCTTGTCCTAAAATAAGTTGACAGTTTCGGTTAAGTTATCGAAATTAGTTATAAACTTTAAAGTAATGGGACAAA
>NZ_JBWKOV010000021.1:0-1423 GCF_059416265.1 Arcicella sp. GW821-FHT09D11
ACAAGATATTGTGAATGGCTATTCTTATTCTGTAAATCGGTATCGAAGCATTTCGGTACCGATTTCCTGTATTTCCTGTTCTATGACACCATTGTTTTAATACCAATTGTATCCAATTTCCCCAGTTGTTAATTAAGTTCATCAAAAAGTCATAGATAAGTGCTACCATTCCTAGTAGCTTACAAGTATTCTCAAAAAACCATAGTCTTGGAGACTCAATGGCTAATTCTGTTTTACAAAATCTAAACGTCTGTTCAATAGACCATCTGTGCATATAAGAATGGCACATTTCCCACGCCTGCTCGACATTATTAATCTGAATTGAAGTAAGTAGATACAAAGGAGATTGGTGATTTTTCCTATCTCTAACAATTACTAAAGACAAAGGAATTTCTTCAAAATCAGGGTGTTGTACTTGTGACCATGCGATAGAAATACATTTGGCTATCTTACGTTGATTATCGAATACAATTTTACGGTATTTAGCTTTGAAGGAACGAGCAATTAAATGTGTCTTCTTTTTACCTTTATCGGCATGAACGAGTAGGTGATTTTTCTTCCAACGAACTAAAAAATCTTGTTCAAAGTGCATAAACCACTCAATCGTCCAAGCATTAGCATAACCTCTATCAAGTACATGTAAAACTCCTTTACCAATAGATTTATGCAATTTTTCCAACATCCTAAAAATAATATTACTACCGTGTTCTTTGTACTTTCCTCTAGTAGTCCACCAAGTCATTTGGCAAACACTTGGAGCTTCACCCAAAGCTGAAAGCAATGTAGCAGTCCAGCGATAACCTGGTACACAGATACGACTTACGGGTGGACGATAAAATCCTTTCTTGACTTTTGTCAGACGTTTTGCTTTACTACTTTCTACACTGCATAGACCCTCGGTAAACCAGCTCTCATGTTTCTCTATTTTACTATCGTCCCATATTAACAAGGGGTGTCTCCCCATTTGGATTAGTTGTTCAATACGTTTTTTACTGCGGCCAAATAGAAAATTATCAATAATATTAGCTGTCCATTTCTTTGAACGCAGAAGATTACTAATACGTTTGGTACCTGCTGGTGCATGATTGAATCCACAAATAAAGCCTCCTAACTCACTCAGAAGCAATCCCATAGAGCGATTTCTATTCATAAGAATAGCCACAAATAAATTAGAGAAAGTCCCAACAAGACGTTTGTCAAGAAGATTATCTAAAGTAAGCTGTAAATCAGAAAGATAAACAGCTATTTTTTCAAGAAGAAAAGAAGAAGCATTTGCTTTTTTTGTAAAACTATCGTTTTTTTGTAGATGTGCCTTGGGCATAATAAAACCTCCTGTTTTTTTGTGTTTGTCGTAATTCACAAAATAAACAAGGAGGTTTTTATTTGTCAAGTCATACCCAAAATTCGGGATGACTCATGTTTG
>NZ_JBWKOV010000022.1:0-1382 GCF_059416265.1 Arcicella sp. GW821-FHT09D11
TGTCTTGTCCTAAAATAAGTTGACAGTCATTTTTGACCTTGACTTCTTTTCTGATTTTGTATTTCTGTGTATGTTTTCCATAGTCTTTTTTTATATCCTATACCTAAATGAATATCATTAGGTGTATTCATCCCTATACTCATGTGAGGTCTTTGATTATTGTACAATTCAATGATTTGAGGTAATTCTATTTTCACATCTGCTAAGTTTTTGCAACATTTTAAAGGATAAAGATATTCATCCTTAATAATACCATTTATTCGTTCTGCGATAGGATTTTCTAATGGGTCAGAATTTGTTGTCATACTTATAGCAATGTTATTCTCTTCAAGTAATGCTGTATAATCAGAACAACCATATTGAATACCCCTGTCAGAATGATGAATTAAGTTTTTATTAATGTATGCATGCTCTCTATCAATTGCCATTTGTAATGCTACCAAACAATGTTTTACTTCCAAACTTTCTCCTACCTGAAAGCCCACTACTTTATTTGAATAAGCATCTGTTAGTAAACTTAGATAAGCAAAACCTCCTTCTTCTAACCTAACATAGGTAATATCTGCTACCCATAATTGATTTATTGCATCAGGCTTCCAACCTATTGTTAAATTTTCATATTTTAACCATCGCTCAGAATAGGTTGTCCTTGACTTCCTTTTTTTTCTGATAACCAAAAGTTTGTATTGGGATAATAGTTCAAATAAAGCATCTCTTCCTATTTTAATTTGATGTTCTAAAAGAAAAGGCGTAAGCAATATATACAGCTTCTTTGTACCAAGAATAGGATGAATTCTTCGAAGTCGTTTTACCTCATCAATAACTAAACTTTCTTCAATACTTACGCATTCTACTCTTTGCCAATACTGATAATAATTTTGACGACTTATGCCAAGTAATTTACACATCCGAGATAAGGGCATTACCTTAGATTGATGAAAAGTATGAATTACTTGGCAACATCCTTTTTTAGAATAGGTAAATTATATTCTCTCTCTGCCCAATCAATTACTTGTTGGTATAATAAAACTTTATCTTTCTCAGCTTGTAGCGCTTGCTCTAACTCATTAATTTTATCAAGTTCCTTTTGTCTATTTAATTTAATTTCTTCAAATGTACTTGGAATATGAACATGACGATAGGGGTCTTCATAGCCTAATTTCTTCATCCATTCTTGGATTGCGCTTTGATAACGAATATTGTACTTTTTTAATAAAAACTTCTTTGTTACACCTCCAGATAAGTACTCTTCGATAACTTTGCGTTTAAATGACTCATTGACAATTTTTTCGCTTTTTAATTTTCTTTGTCCCATTACTTTAAAGTTTATAACTAATTTCGATAACTTAACCGAAACTGTCAACTTATTTTAGGACAAGACA
>NZ_JBWKOV010000023.1:0-1285 GCF_059416265.1 Arcicella sp. GW821-FHT09D11
ATTAGCTTTCATGAAATAACCGTTCCTTTGTATTTTGGTTAATGTTTTTACAAATTGTTCCAAGAAAGTTATCTGGGTTCAATAAGCCTACATATTTTCGAAGGTCATCATGATTGTGATATGTAGTATATTTATCAAGCCACGTTTTTACATGTTGTTTGAGTTGTTCGAATTGGTCTTTATAAGGGTGCATATGCAAGAGTTCTTGTTTAAGCTTTTTCCAAAGTTTCTCAATAACATTCAACCACGAGGCATAGGTTGGCAAAGGTAATAGTTTGATTGGTAAGTTTTTATTGGCGTACTTTTTAGTAGGTTTTAAGTGCTTCCAAGAAGCAGGGACACGATGTTTAAATGGGCAATCTTGTGTTTGTAAAGCTGCCAATAGGTCGGGATGATAGTGCATAGGCCAGTTGTCAAGTATGATATAAATTTGCTTGTTGGGATATATATTGACCAATTCTTGATAAAAACAATAGATAGTAGCAACACTTATTTTGTTTCGGATAAAGTAGTCCACTTTCCCAGTAAGTAAGTTTAAAGCACCCATAATACGCATAGTTTTATTACTGTGCCAACCTTGTTTAGCCAAAGGTTGTTGTTTTCCATAGGCACAACTCACACTAGGATGAGCATAAATGGTGAGTTGGTCAATACATATAAAGACAGCCTTGTCAATATGGGCTGTTTCAAGAGTTGTTCTCATATAAGCAAGTTTAGCTTGATAATCAGCATCTGGACTATGCACATAAAGCCTGCCTCTTTGATAGTGTATTTTCCATTTCTTGAGCCAATTCCATAAGCAAGATTTACTTTTTATCTTTAAATGGCTACAAACACAAAGTAAATGGTTTAAGCTCCAACGGCTTTGCTCAAAACCATAGATTTGAGGACTTTGCCCAACAATCATTTGGGTTTGTAGACAAACATCACTCTCTTGCTCAGGGGAAAAAAGACGGTTTTAAACCCCGTCCTTTTTTGACAAATAAGCCTGTGATACCCTCCGTTTGATAAGAGTGAACCCAGTCATAAACAGTGTTTTTACGACGTTTGCGTAAAAGACCATTTTGGGCAACCCAGATACCAGGGTGTCCCTGTGCTATTTTCAAGATAGCACAGGCTTTTTCTCGAATATAGGCTTTGGGATGATGAGCAACTAAATCTTGTAATTCTTGCTCTTGGCTATCGCTTAAAGTAACAATGAGTTGTTGCATGACTTTGAGTCTTTTGACAAAAATTAATCATTTTTACCCAAATTTAAAAGAACGATTATTTTATGAATCTTAAT